>JBBQZO010000004.1:0-297924 GCA_038207625.1 Burkholderiales bacterium
ACCCCGACCAGAACACCCGCGTCTTTTACATTTTCTCCGTCCACACCGTTGTCGTGGGGGTGCAGCGCCGCAACCGCGGCGCGCCGCTCGACAAGATCGTCGCCGAGTTGATGATTTTTGCCAATAGCAGCTGGGGCAAGCTGATGCATGACCATGGCGTGCCCGGCATCTACCGCAGTCAGGGCGCCGGCAGCGGCGCCGGATGGGCCGCCAAGATGCAAGTGCGCATGGTCACCCACGCCGCGCCTCATCAAGGCCTGGGCGTGGACCAGTACGCATGGAGCACCTCGCCCTTGCGCCGCTACACCGACCTGGTCAACCAGTGGCAGATTCTGGCCTGCGCCGAGCACGGCGTGACGGCGCCCTTGGTGGCCCCGTTCAAGCCGCGCGACGCCAATCTGTTTGCCATCGTGTCCGCGTTTGATGCCGCCTACGCCGCCTACGGCGACTTCCAGAGCAATATGGAACGCTACTGGTGTCTGCGCTGGCTGGGCCAGGAAGAGGCGCGCCAGGTCGACGCGGTGGTGCTCAAGGACGAGGTGCTGCGCCTGGTCGAGCTGCCCTTGATCATCCGCCTGCCCGGCATGCCGCAGGTGGCGCGCGGCGCGCAGGTGCGCCTCGACATTTTGCGCTGGGACGAAGTCGACCTGACCATCGAGGCGCGCCTGCTGGAGATCCCCGTGCAGGGCGAGATCGACAGCGATGCCGACCTCGACTATGAAGACGATGAGCTGGGCGATCCGGCAGTGGCGCTCGACCCGGCCGCGCCGTCGTTGGACGCCGATCCGGCCGAGGTGAGCGGCGACGCGGCGCCGCACGCTGGCACGCTGGCGCTGGCCGGCGCCGAGCCGCTCGCCGACTAAACGTGCAAAAGGGCGTGGCCAGCGGCGCGCCCTTTGACGTAGAATTGCGCCATTTCATCGTTGTCACATAGTTCGGGCCGGTCACGCGTGAAGTCATATCAAGAAAACCGTACCCTGAAGTACGCCATCGCCGTTTCGGTGCTGCTGCACGCGACCCTGCTGGCGGTACGCTTCGTCGCGCCGCAGGCGTTTCGCATCGAACCCACCGATCCGGGCATGGAAGTCATTCTGGTCAACGCCAAGCACGCCAACGCGCCGCTGAAAGCCGAGGCGCTGGCCCAGGCCAATCTGGACGGCGGCGGCAACGCCGACCTGGGGCGCTCCAAGTCGCCCTTGCCGGACATGCACAAGATGGACAACGGCGAGGCGCTCAAGGCGATGCTGAAACGTGCCGCCGTGCTCGAACAGGAGCAGAAGGCGCGCATCACCCGGCTGCGCAAGTCCGAGCTGGCGGCGCCGCCGCCGACCGACAACGCCAAGCCCAATCCGACCTTGGGCGGGGCCGACCTGGCCGACACGATGCGCGCGATCGCGCGCCAGACCGCCGAGATCACCCAGTCGATCGATGACCAGAACAAGCGCCCGAAGAAGACCCATATTTCACCGAGCACGCGCGAAGTGGGCTACGCTTCCTATTACAAGGAAATGCAAAAGCGCATAGAAGAAATCGGCACGCTGAATTTTCCCCAGAACCAGGGACGCAAGATGTACGGCGAACTGGTGGTGGACATCCCGATCTTCCAGGACGGCAGCATCTATATGAAGGAGGGCGGCGTGCAGATCAGGATCAGCTCGGGCAATCCGGCGCTCGACAACGCGGCTTTGTCGATCGTGCGCCGCTCGGCGCCATTCGGACGCTTTCCCGCCAAGATGCGTTCGGCCGACCGCGACGATCTGTGGGTGATCACGACGCGCTTTCGATTCACTCGTGAACAAATTCTGGAAACAGATATCCGCGGAGGCAGCAACTGATGGACCGTTACTGCGTGATCGGCAATCCGATCGCCCACAGCAAATCGCCCGAGATACACGCCGCGTTCGCGCTGCAAACGGGGCAAGCGCTCAGCTATGAACGCTGCCTGGCGCCGCTCGCCGGTTTCGCCGTTTGCGTGCACGATTTGATCGCGCAAGGCTACCTGGGCGCGAACGTGACGGTGCCGTTCAAGCTCGACGCGTTCGCGCTGGCCGGCAGCTTAAGCGAGCGCGCGCGCGCCGCTGGCGCCGTCAACACCTTGCGCTTCATCGATGGCGCCATCCACGCCGACAACACCGACGGCGCCGGCCTGGTGCGCGACATTGTGCACAACGCGCGGCAGCCGATCGCCGGGCGGCGCGTGCTGTTGCTGGGCGCCGGCGGGGCGTCGCGCGGCGTGCTGCTGCCGCTGTTGCAGCAGGGGCCGGCCGAGCTGGTGATCGCCAACCGCACGCGCGCCGGCGCCGACGCGCTGGTGCAGCAGTTCGCCCACGCCGCCGAACTGGCCGGCGTGACGTTGTACGCGGGCGAATTCGCCGAGCTGAGCACGCCGTTCGACCTGATCATCAACGCCACCTCCGCCAGCTTGCACGGCGCCGTGCCTGCGCTGGCGGACGGCGCCATCGTCGCCGGCACGCTGGCGCTGGACATGATGTACGGGCCTGCGCCCACCGTGTTCATGCAGTTCGCCGCGCAGCGCGGCGCGCGCGTGCGCGACGGCCTGGGCATGCTCGTCGAGCAGGCCGGCGAAAGCTTCTACCTGTGGCGCGGCGTGCGTCCCGACACGACAACGACGCTGGCGCAGCTGCGCGCGCAACTATGAGCAAGAGCGCCAAGGGCAAGGGCGGCGTGCGCCGCTGGATCACCTGGCTCATTGTCGGGCCGATCGTGCTGGTGCTGCTGGTGCAGCTGTATTTCTTTGCCCAGATCGCCTGGTGGGTCGGGCACAATCCGGAGACCACCAGCTTCATGCGCGCCCAACAGGCGGCACTGCGCGAGAAAAATCCGAACGCGCGCATCCAGCAGCAATGGGTGCCGTACGCGCGCATTTCGAACAATCTCAAGCGCGCCGTGATCGCCTCCGAAGACGCCAATTTCTCCGAACACGAAGGGGTCGACTGGGAAGCGCTGGAAAAAGCCTACGAGAAGAACACCAAGAAGCACAAGGTCGTCTCGGGCGGCTCGACCATCACCCAGCAACTGGCCAAGAACCTGTTCCTGTCCGGTTCGCGCAGCTACCTGCGCAAGGGCCAGGAGCTGGTCATCACCTACATGCTCGAGACGCTGATGGACAAGGAACGCATCTTTGAAATCTATCTGAACGTGGTTGAATTTGGCAGCGGCATCTTCGGCGCCGAGGCCGCCGCGCGTCATTATTACGGCGTCCCTGCGGCCAACCTGGGCGCCGCGCAGGCGGCCAGGCTGGCCGTGATGCTGCCCAATCCGCGCTTTTTCGACAAGCATCGCGACAGCAATTACCTGGCGCGCCGCAGCGGCGTCATCTTGCAACGCATGAACTCGGCCGACCTGCCTTAGTCCCAAATTGGAGTCCAACATGAAATACCGACAACGTGGTTTGAGCCTGGTAGGGGTGGCCATTTTTTCCGCAGGATTTGCCGCGCTGGCGCTGGCGGCGCTGTTTTCGATGCGCTACGATCGCAATCTGTTCGCCGAAGGCTGGAGCAAGGTCGCCAAGCTGGCCGGCAGCACGCCGGCCCAGCCGGCCCTCGACAGCGCCAGGCAGGCGCTGGGCGGGGGCGCGCCGACGGCGCAGGGCGGCGAGTTGCGCAAATGCGTGATCGACGGCAAAGCCGTCGTCTCGAATACCGACTGCAGCGACCAGAATCGCAGCAGCCGCGCGCTCAAGGTGCACGTTACCAGCGGCTTCGAGGCGCCCAAAGTGCCCGTCAAGGTCGAGGCGGCGGCCACCTCCGATCCGATGCTCGACAAAGCGATCGAAAAGCAGATGCATTGACGCCGCTGGTCGCAACAGCGTTGCGCCTGCACGCCCGTTGGCGCTTACACTGGCGCTGTTTTCAAGTTGGTACCCGCCCGCGGGCGGGGCGATCGACATCAACGCACCGCGTCCGGCAAGCCGGCGCGGCGCCATCACCGTCCGGCCGAGAGCGCGCATGATCAATGTATTCGTGTTACAAAATGGCCGCCTCAACCAGGTTCCCATCAACACCCGTGCGGACCTGGAAAACGCCGCCCCGGTGTGGGTCGACCTGACCGATCCGAACGACGACGAGCGTGCCTGGGTCAAGGCGATCTACGGTGTGACGCTGCCGGGCGAGGACGAGGTCAAGGACATCGAGGCGTCGGCGCGCTACTACGAGGCGGAAAACGGCGACCTGCACCTGCGCACTGACTTTTTGCTCGAGGAGGACGACGGACCGTCGCGCATCGTCACGGTGGCCTTCATTCTGGCGCGCAAGATGCTGTTTTCGGTGCACACCGACGATTTGCCGGTGTTCCGCCTGGTGCGCATGCGCGCCCGTTCGCGCCCCGGCTCGATCGTCGACTACATGGACGTGCTGCTGGACCTGTACGCCACCGACGCCGAATATTCGGCCGACGCCCTGGAGGGCATCTATCAGGGGCTCGAGGAAGTGTCCGGGCGGGTGCTGCAAAAGCACTTCACCGACCAGGACGCGGCGGCGGCGCTGAACGCGATCGCGCGCGAGGAAGACTTGAACGGGCGGATCCGGCGCAACATGATGGACACCCGGCGCGCGGTCAGCTTTCTGATGCGCGGGCGCCTGCTCAACGCCGAGCAGTTCGAGGAGGCGCGCCAGATCCTGCGCGACATCGAGTCGCTCGACGGCCATACCTCGTTCTTGTTCGACAAGATCAACTTCCTGATGGACGCCACGGTCGGTTTCATCAACATCAACCAGAACAAGATCATCAAGATCTTCTCGGTCGCCTCGGTGGCCTTCCTGCCGCCCACCTTGATCGCCTCGATCTACGGCATGAACTTCAAGGGCTGGTTTCCCGAACTGGATTGGACGCTCGGTTACCCGTTCGCGCTGCTGCTGATGCTGATATCGGCGATCGCGCCGTTCTGGTACTTCCGCCGGCGCGGTTGGCTCAAGTAAGGCGACGCTGCGCGCGCTTCACCTGGCGCGCCGCGCCGGCGCCAGCGTGAACCACAGCTGCGCGCGCGCCAGCGGGGGCGCCTCGCTGAGCAGGGGATTGGCAATGTCGATGATGCGCCGCTGTTGCAGGCCGGCGCCTTCGATGGCCTGGCCGAAGTGGTGGTAGAACAGGCGGTCGAAGGAGCCGTCGGCCAACGCCAGTTCCAGCCCGCGCCGCACCGTTTCGGCCAGCGCCGCATTGCGCTGGCTGACGAAAAAATAGTCCGCCGTCGGGTAGCGCAGCACCACGTTGGTATCGAGCGCCAGACCCGCATGGGCGCGCGCCTCGGCCGCCAGCGTGGTGATCGAACGGGGGAAATAGTCAATCCGGCCCGCCTCGAGCAGGCTGTACAGACTCGCGAAGGTCGACACCGCGTGCACCGGCAGCGCGCTGGCGCGCAGGATGGCCGTATCGGGCCAGTCGTGTCCCTGTCCGGCGGTGAATGCGCGCAGGTCCGTCAGCGTGTGCACGGCGCGGAACTTGTCCTGCTGGCCGGCGCGCAGCAAGCCCACGCGCCAGCCCATCAAGCCCTTGGTGATGGGAATACGGATCGGCAGCAACTGCGCCGCGCGCGCGCGCGAGGTCATCGTTGCCATGATGTCGAGCTCACCGCTGCCGCTGGCGATGGCCAGCGCGCTGCGACGTTGGTTCATCGGCTGGGCTGCCAGCTTCACGTCGAGGTCAGCGCCCGCCTTGCGCAGGGCCAGGCGCAACAGCTGTATGGCGTAGTCGCTGTAACCGTGCTCGTGCGGGTTTTCCGGCTGGGGGAACTAGATGGTGGTCGCGCCGGCCTGCAATGCGCAAGCGAACATGAGCAGCGCCAAGGCGGCGCGTGAGCAGCCAATGCCAAGGCGCGCGCGGATCATTGTCATTGTTGTCCTGCTAGCCGCTTGGGAAGCAGCGCGGCACCGTCATGTGCGCAGCACCGATCGGCTTTGCCCGGCGTGCGCTGGCACGCTCACGTGATGCCACGATCATCCGCGGCGCGCGGCGCGCCAGCAATGGCGTCGGCAACTATGCTGCCGCTTGCAGTGGCGCGCTGCGCGCCCCGTCGTTCAGTACTAGTTGGCCGCTTGCGGGCGCGCTGCGGTCGTCGTCAAGCAAATTGATCAGCGGCGCCAACGCCGCGCGCTCGGCCGCGCTGGCGCTGTACAGCGCCAGATCGCGTGCGATCGCGCGCAGGCGCCACTGGATCTCGCGCGTGGCCACATCTTTCTCGAACACCAGCATGGCATCGGCACTGGCGTCGAAACTGTTTTGCTGGCCCAGATAAAAATCGAGACCGGTGCTGGTGGCGGCGCGCTGGATCGCTTCGACGCGCTCGAGCGTCACGCCTAGCAGTGCACGGGTGGCCGGCAGGACGGTGGTCGGTGCAGCCAGCAGCGCCTTGGCGGCCGCGAGGATCAAGGTGATGCGCCAGAACAGGTGGGCCACGTCCTCGCAAGGCTGGGGCGGCGCGCTGGCGGCGCTCTCGCTGCGCGCGGCAGGGCTTTGCATGGCACCGGAAATGGCCGACAGCAAAATGTGCGCATGTTCACCGGGAACGATCTTGAGCGCCAGTTCGGCCCGTTCGAGCGGATGGTCGCGGTCGAGCACGGCGGCAATCATTTCGGCTACCGAGATCGCTTGCCCCACCGCGCTGATGGCACGGCCCGCGCTGGCACGCGGATAGCCGCTGCCGTTGTAGCGCTCATGGTGCTCGGCCACGGCTTGGCCGACCGCCTTCGGATACGCTTCGAGTTCGTCGATCAGCATCTGGCCCACCCGCGGATGCACCACGATATGGGCCCACTCGTGCGGCAGCAAACGCTTGCCGGGCGCCATGAAGGCCGGGTCGATATACAGTTCGCCGACATCGTGCAGCAGACCGGCCAGCGCGGCCGTGCTTTGATCGTCCAGGCTCAGGCCGCACTTCCGCGTCATGCAGATCGATAGCAGCGCCACCGTCACCGCATGGTCCAGCGCCGAGGTGCCGGCCCGCTCGGAGATGGTCAGCATCATCGTCATCGCATTGCCGAACTCGAGCGGCGCGAGGATCTTCAGCGGCGACGCGCCGGCCCCGTTGCTGGCCTCGACGATGCGCGCCACCGCCGGGTTTTGTTCGAGGATGCGGGTGGCGGTAGCGACGATCAGGTTCGCATCGACCCCGCCTTCGACGCAGATGGACGACTCGAGCGGCTTTTTCAGCTTGTGCAAGATGAGTTTTTCCTGCAAGCCGCGCGACACCTGCGCGCCCTTGGCGAGCAGCTTCATGCCGCGTGCGTCGAAGATGTCTTCGGTGGCAACGACGGGCATCTCTTCGGCCAGATGCATCACTTTTTCAAGATAGTGCTGGTTGACGGAACTGCTCAGGCTGGTGTCAGGCATATAAGTTCTTTCAACAATGCTTGGGTCGTGTCGATCCTCACGCTCATGATAAACGATAGTTTCCAATTGGAAATGACTATTCGTGGCCAAATGTGAGAATTGGCGCGCGCCCCCACGGGTTAATTCATCATGTGGCATGACTGTCGTTTTTTGAGTCAGTCCGGGGCCGCCGGGGCACTTCGCGCAAGGCCGGGCGTCGCTACCGGCCGGTGCGGAACATGGTTTTTCTGTCATTTGTTGCTGACATGGTTAGAATGGCGTTTTGCAAACGTCCGAGCCGCTGGCCTTGCCGCTGCGCTGGCCCGGCATCACGATAGCGAGTGAACCACGATGATACTGCGACGAACTTTATGGACCCTGATGCTGGTGCTGGCGTGCGGCGTGGCCGCCTATGCGGTGCACCTGCTGTGGTTCAGTACCCATGTGCCGCCATTCCTGCAGGCGCGCATCGCCAGCCATGCGCCGTCGCTGTATCTGCACTTCCTGGGCGGCAGCGCGGCGCTGGTGCTGGGCGCGCTGCAAATGAGCACGCTGTTGCGTCAGCGCTGGCCTCGCTTGCATCGCTGGATGGGGCGGCTGTACCTGACGGCGGTGCTGCTGGCCGGTCTGGCCGGCTTGCAGATGGCCAGCGTCGCCGTCGGCGGTCTGGTGGCGCAAACGGGTTTTGCCACGATGGCCGTGCTGTGGTTGGGCAGCGCCCTGATGGGCTATCGGGCGATCCGGCGCGGCGATGTACGCGCGCATCGCAACTGGATGATGCGCAACTACGCGCTGACGCTGGCCGCGCTGACGCTGCGACTGTATCTGGGTATCACGCTGGCGGGCCTGCAGATGGATTTCATGCAGGTCTATCCGTTCATCAGCTGGGCTTGCTGGATACCCAACCTGCTGCTGGCCGAGTGGCTGTTTGTCCGGCCCGCCGGCGCGTTGCCGGCAGACCGGCCGGCGCGCGCCGCAAGCGCGTGATCGCGCCGCGCCCGGCGCGCCCGCTTACATGGTGGCGAACATCGCCACCACTGCCGCCAGCATCACGCCCACGCCGAGCCAGCCGATCACCGTGTGGCGGCGCGACAGCGTGAAGCTGCCCATGATGGTGTGGTTATGGGCCAGCAGCATCATCACCGTCATGATCGGCACCGCAATGACGCCGTTGATCTGGGCCGACCAGATCAGGGCCTTGATCGGATCGATCGGCGCGAAGTTGAGCAGCATGCCACCGATCGTGGCCAGCGAGATGATGGCGTAGAACTCGCGCGCCTCCAGCGCTTTCAGGTCCAGCCCGTTGGGCCACTTGAAGCTTTCCGTGACGGCGTACGCGGCCGAGCCCGACAGCACCGGCACGGCCAGCAAGCCGGTGCCGATGATGCCCAGCGCGAACAGCAGGAAGGCAAACTCGCCGGCGATCGGGCGCAGCGCCTCGGCCGCCTGGGCCGACGTTTGGATGTTGACGATGCCGTGCGCGCCCAGCGTGACGGCGGTGGTGAGGATGATGAAATACGCCACCAGATTGGAAAAGCCCATGCCGACAAAGGTGTCGACCTTGATCCGGCGCAGCTGTGCCAGCGCGCCCGAGGGCTCCTTCTTGAGCGACTTGGCGCTGTCGGCGCGGATCTCCTCGACTTCCTGCGAGGCTTGCCAGAAGAACAGGTAGGGGCTGATGGTGGTGCCGAACACGGCCACGATCAGCGCCACCGATTCGCGGTTCCAGCTGAAACTGGGCCACAGCGTCGTTTGCAGCACGGAACGCCACGGGATCTGCACGGCGAACGCGGTCGCCACATACGCCAGCAGGCCCAGCGTCAACCACTTCAGATAGCGCACGTAATTGCGGTAGGGCAGAAAAATCTGCAGCGTCAGGCACACAAAGCCGAAGCCGAGCGAGTAGTAGTGGGCCGAGCCAAAGCCGCACAGCAGGCGCATCGCTTCGCCCATCGCGGCGATGTCGGCGGCGATGTTGATCACGTTGGCCGCCAGCAGCAGCAGCACGATGGCGTACAGCAGCGCGGGCGGATAGGCGCGCCGGATATTGGCCGCCAGCCCGCGTCCGGTGACCCGTCCGATGCGCGCCGACACCAGTTGGATACCGACCATGAACGGGTAGGTCAGCACCACCGTCCACAGCATGTTGAAGCCGAACTGGGCGCCGGCCTGCGAATAGGTGGCGATGCCCGACGGATCGTCGTCGGCGGCACCGGTGATCAGGCCCGGGCCGAGCGCCCTGACGGCGTCGTTGTCGTGGATGCGGCGGAAAAGTGTCATCTCAGTATGCGCAAAGAACACGCGCCCGCCGCGAACGGGGACGCGCCATATCGGTAAATGGGGACGCCGCGCGCTGGCAGCGCGCGCCGGTCCGCCGGGCGGCGCCGGGGCGGACCGGTTGGGGCTAAATTAGGCCATCGCCGCGAACACCCGGCGCGCCGCAGCCAGCGTCGCGTCGATGACGGCGTCGTCGTGCTGGGCCGACACGAAGCCCGCTTCGAAGGCGGCCGGCGCAAAGTACACGCCCTCGTCGAGCATCGCGTGGAAGAAGGTGTTGAACTTGCTCTTGTCGCAGGCCATCATGCCGGCATAGGAGTCGGGCACCGTGGCGCTGAAATACAGGCCGAACATGCCGGCCACCGAATCGGCGCAGAAAGTCACGCCGGCTTCTTTGGCGGCGGCGCTCAAGCCGGCCGCCAGTTTGGCAGTCTGCGCCGTGAGCTTCTCGTAGAAACCCGGCGCCTGGATCAGCTTTAGCGTTGTCATGCCCGCCGCCACCGCCACCGGGTTGCCCGACAGCGTGCCGGCCTGGTAGACCGCGCCCAGCGGCGCCATGTGGTGCATCAGCTCGGCGCTGCCGCCGAAGGCCGCCACCGGCATGCCCCCGCCGATCACCTTGCCCAGCGCCGTCAGGTCCGGCTTGATGTTGTAGAGCGCCTGCGCGCCGCCCAGGCCGACCCGGAAGCCGCACATGACTTCGTCGAAAATGAGGATCGCGCCATGGCGCGTGCACAGCGTGCGCATCGCCTGCAAGAATTCGGGGGTAGCGCGGATCAGGTTCATATTGCCGGCTACCGGCTCGACGATCACGCAGGCGATCGTCTCGCCCATGCTCGCGAAGGCGTCTTCCAACTGGGCGACGTTGTTATAGTCGAGCACCAGCGTGTGCTTGACGAAGTCTTCCGGCACGCCGGCCGAGGTGGGGTTGCCGAACGTGAGCAGGCCGCTGCCGGCCTTGACCAGCAGCGAATCGGCGTGGCCGTGGTAGCAGCCTTCGAACTTGATGATCTTGTCGCGCCCGGTGGCGCCGCGCGCCAGCCGCAGCGCGCTCATGGTCGCCTCGGTGCCCGACGAGACCAGTCGCAGTTGCTCGATCGACGGCACCAGCTTGCACACTTCCTCGGCCATCAGGATCTCGCCTTCGGTGGGCGCGCCGAACGACAGGCCGCGCGCGGCCGCGTCCTGCACCGCTTTCACCACGTCCGGGTGGGCGTGGCCGACGATGGCCGGACCCCAGGAGCCGATGTAGTCGATGTAGCGCTTGCCGTCCGCATCCCAGAAGTAGGGGCCTTCGGCGCGTTCGATGAAACGCGGCGTGCCGCCCACCGAGCGAAATGCGCGCACCGGCGAGTTGACGCCGCCGGGGGTGGTTTTTTGGGCGCGTGCAAACAGCACGTCGTTGCGGGAGCTGGAGTCTGTGGTCATGGTGGCAATCGCTAGGGGAGGGTATCGGGGAGTGAGCGCAGTCAGGCCGGCGCGGCCGGCGTGATGCGGAAAAATTTGTTGGGCACGAGCTTGCCCATGCCGAAGCGCTGCGCATGGCTCAGCGCGCCGACGGTGTAGTCGCTGGCCAGCGTGAGCGCCTCGGGCCCGTCCAGGCCGCGTGCCATCAGCGCCGTCAGCGCCGCCGACAGCGTGCTGCCGGCGCCGATGAAGGGGCCGGCCTGGCGCTGCCACTGGTCGCGCCGGATTTCGCCATCGGCGCCAAACAGCGTGTTCGCGCCCGTGCCGGCCGGCCCGCCCGGGCTGCCGGTCACCAGCACGTACGCGCATCCGAGGCCGGTCAGTTCCTGTGCGTCGGCCGCCATCAGGTCGTCGTCGCTGATGTCGCGCCAGGTCTCGGCCAGACGGGCCAGTTCCACGTGCGAGAGCATCAGCAAGGCCGCCTGCGGCACCAGGATCTGGCGGATCGCCGTCAGCATGTCTTCGTCGGACAGGCCGCTGTCGGGCAGGCTCGACAGGAACGGGTCGAGGATCAGCGGCACCTCCGGATAGTCGGAAATGATCTCGGCGATCGCGCTGACCTGCTCGATATTGCACAGCGCGCCGACCTTGAAGGCTGCCACCGTCATGTCCTCGAGCAGCACGCGGCCCTGATCGGACACCCAGTCGGGCTCGATTTCCTGCACATCCTCAATGCGCGCGCTGTCGGCGATGAGCAGCGCGGTGGTGACCGACAGGCCATGGCAGCCGAGCGCGGCGAAGGCGGCGCAATCGGCCTGGACGCCGATCGCGCCCAGCGGGTCGGACACGCCGAACGTTAATATCAGAGGAGAAGTTTGGTTTTGCACGGCGGGTAGATTAAGATACCTAATTCAGCATTTTACTAGATTGAAGGATCCGCAACGTGAGTAGCAACGAAACAAAGGTCGCTTATCAGACCTGGATGTGCCTGATTTGCGGCTGGGTCTATGACGAGGCGGTCGGCTTACCCGAAGAAGGTATCGCCGCCGGCACCCGATGGCAGGATGTACCGATGAACTGGACTTGTCCCGAATGTGGCGCGCGCAAGGATGATTTCGACATGGTGGAACTCTGATTCACATAGTGGAAAACGCACTCTAATAATTCCCAAAAAGGGTGTCCCTTGCGCTCGCGCGCTATGTTATTGTGTTGCCTCCCCCCAAGTGGACTGATTATGACGACGACGCCGCAATTGACAGGCTTGAAAATCATGGTGATCGACGACAGCAGTACGATCCGGCGTTCGGCCGAGATCTTTCTGACGCAAGCGGGCTATCAAGTCGTGCTGGCCGAAGATGGCTTCGACGCGCTCGCCAAGATCAACGATCACCATCCGGCTTTAATCTTCTGCGACATCCTGATGCCGCGGCTCGATGGCTATCAGACTTGCGCACTGATTAAGAAAAGTGCGCGTTTTCACACCACGCCGGTGTTGATGCTCTCGTCGAAAGACGGATTATTCGACCGCGCCCGTGGTGCTATGGTAGGCTGCGCAGCCTACTTGACCAAACCGTTTAGTAAAGACAGCTTGCTGTCGGCCGTGCGCGAGCATACGGCCGACGTAATTTCCAATTAAAGCCCAGGGGAAAACAGTGGCCATTCAAAAAATTCTGATCGTCGATGATTCGCCGACCGAGCGCTATTACCTGACCGAGATCCTGGTCAACAACGGGTTTACCGTCACCACGGCCGAAAACGGCGAAGAGGCGATCGCCAAGATCAAGCTCGACAAACCCGAGCTGATCCTGATGGACGTCGTCATGCCCGGCGCGAACGGCTTCCAGGTGACCCGCGCGATCGCGCGCGACCCGGATCTGGCCGATGTGCCGATCATCATTTGCAGCAGCAAGAACCAGGAAACGGACCGCATCTGGGGCTTGCGCCAGGGCGCGCGCGACTACGTGGTCAAGCCGGTCGATCCGGTCGAGCTGCTCGCCAAGATCGCTGCCCTTGGCCTCTAGTGCCATGAGCGCTAGCGACATGAGCGGGGCGGCCAGCGCCCGCCCGCAAACGCCATCCGATCCGGCCGGGCGGCGTTCGCGCCTGCGCCAGTACCAGGTGCAGCTGCTCGAACGCATGCAAGCGGCCAAGAACAATACCGGCGCGCGCGTCAATCAGCTGGGCGTTCAGATCGGCACGCGCCGCTATCTGCTCGACCTGACCGAGGCCGGTGAAATCGTGCCGCTCGGCCCGCTCACCGACGTGCCGTTGACGCAGCCCTGGTATATGGGGCTGTCCAATATCCGCGGCAACCTGGTCGGCGTGGTCGATATCGCACGCTATCTGGGTCACGCGGCAACACCGGTCGGGCCGGACAGCCGGATCGTCACGTTTGCCACGCACCTGTCGTTTAACTGCGCGCTGCTGGTCGAGCGCGTATTTGGCTTGCGCAATGCCGTCGATATGCAGTTCGACGGCGAGCTGTTGCGCGACGCCGACGGCAATGAATGGGCATTACTCGATCTGGCGGCATTGGTGCAGGAGACAAGATTTTTGCACGTCGGATTTTAAGCCACGTTAACTAAGCCACGTTTAAAGTGGCGCCACCTTTGGGACTTGGGAGCTGGAATGGGATTTGCATCAATGATATTTTCGAAACGCAAGCCGGATGAGCACGGTGTCATCATGGTGCCAGATACCGAATTCGGCCCGACCCCACTGAACACCGTGATCGGCACGGCCCACCAGGCCGACAGCGATGTTGCGCTGGCGCCCGAGTCGGTGCTGGCCGCGCATGACGACGCGCATGTCGAGGCGCCGGTGACGGTGATGGGCCACGAGCCGCTCGAGGCTGACGTGGACACGCCCGCCGCGCACGCGGCACCCGCAGCACCGGCCGCCCCGGTGGCGAACGCCGAAGCGGGCGCCGACGGCGCCGACGAGGCGACGCCGTCCAGCGGTCCGCTGAGCCTGCGGCGCGCGATGCGCGGCGGCCGTACCGCCGCCGAGGAAGAAGACACCGAACTGCGCCTGCCGTTCATCGGTCACCTGTCGCTGCCGCGTCAGCTGCGTATCCTGCTTGGCGTACTGGCCGGTTTCTCGGTGCTGGCGCTGTTCGCGCTGTGGCATAACGTGTCGTCCAACGCCGTGGCATCGGCCCAGACCCAGATTGCGTCCGATGCGCTGATGCACTCGCAACGCGTCGGTAAAGCGGCGCCAAACGCGATTCAGGGTAATCCCGAAGCCTTCCTGGAACTCGAAGACAGCCGCTTGCGTCTGAACGCCGACGTGACGCTGCTGCTCAAGGGCGGTTATTTCGACGGTCGCAAGATTCCCACCCCGCCGTCGCACATCTTGCAGATTCTGACCGCTGCCAAACAGAAGTGGAACAGCTCCGACAATGCCGCCGGCACCATCCTCGGGCGCAAAGTCGAACTGGCCAACTTCGACAAGACCATTAAGACACTCGATGCGATGTCGCCGGAACTGCTGGCGCAGGCCGAGGAAATCTCGAACCAGAAACTGCAAACGGGCGGCAGCGCGCGTGAACTGGCGGCGATCGGTCGCCTGACCATGCTGACCCAGCGTCTGTCGCACAGCGCCACCGAGTTCCTCACCTCCGGCGGCGTGCGTTCGGAGACGGCGTTCCTGCTGGGACAAGACTCGACCAGCTTTCGCACCATCGTGGACGGCTTCCTGAACGGCAGCACGAGCTTGCAACTGGCGGCCGTCAAAGAGCCGGACATGCACGAGAAATTCGTCAAGCTCAATGAAAGCTTCGGCAAATACCAGAAACTGGTGGCCTCGATTCTGGCCAACCTGCCCAAGTTCACCACCTCGAAGGCGGCCGAGCAGTCGATTTTCTACGAGAACGAGGAAGTCAAGAAAGCGCTGACGACACTGCAGACGGCTTATCGTAACGAGCAGGACACCGCCGATATCTGGTTCTGGATGATGGTTACCTGCGCGACCCTGGCCCTGATCACCGCCGTCAGCGTGGCGCGCGTGATGTTGCAAGATTCGCGTAACCGTACCCGTGGCGCCGAAGTGCGTCGCCACGAAGCGGAAACCCAGCGTCTGAAAGCGCAGTCCAAGGAAGAGGAAGCGAAAGCGACCAATGACCAGAATCAGGCCGCTATTTTGCGTCTGATGAACGAACTGCAAGAAGTGGCCGATGGTGACTTGACGGTGCAGGCGACGGTGTCGGAAGACATCACCGGCGCCATCGCCGACTCGGTCAACTACACGGTCGAGGAGTTGCGCGGTCTGGTCGGACGGGTGACCGCCACGGCCGAGCAGGTGACCAAGGCATCGTCGCACGCACAAAACATTTCCAACGATCTGCTGACGGCATCCGAACAGCAATCGCGTGAAATCGAAGAAGCCTCGACGACGGTGCTGAAGATGGCCGGCGAAATTACCGACGTGTCCCGTTCGGCCAGTGAATCGGCCGACGTGGCGCGCCAGTCGGTGGCGGCGGCGCTGCAGGGTTCGACGGCGGTGGAAAACGCGATCAAGGGTATGCACGAGATTCGCGAGCAGATCCAGGAAACGTCCAAGCGTATTAAACGACTGGGTGAATCGTCCCAGGAGATTGGCGAGATCACCGAACTGATTTCGGACATTACCGAACAGACCAACGTGCTGGCGCTGAACGCGGCAATTCAGGCCGCTTCGGCGGGCGAGGCGGGACGCGGCTTCTCGGTGGTTGCCGAAGAGGTGCAGCGACTGGCAGAACGCTCGGCCGGCGCGGCGAAACAGATTGGCGCGCTGGTGCGTACCATTCAGACCGATACCCACGATGCGGTGGCCGCTATGGAAAAATCGACCCAGGGTGTGGTCGAGGGGGCCCGCCTGTCAGATGCTGCCGGTGCGGCACTGTCGGACATTTCGCGCGTGTCGAACCGTCTGGCCGAACTGATTCAGGGTATCTCGCTGGCGACCGAGCTGCAGGCCACCTCGGCCAATGGCGTGGCGCTCAACATTCAGCACATCTTGTCGGTCACCGAGCATACCCAGGACGGTACCGAACAGACTGCAAATTCGATTCGTCAGCTGACCATGCTGGCGCAGGAACTGAAGAATTCGGTATCGCGCTTCCGCGTCGTCGCCTAGTTCGGCCGCCCTTTCAATTGCCGAGGCATGCATGAGCACATCTGAATTTTCGCAGGCGCTTGCGCCCCAGTTCGACACCGGCCCCCTGTCATGGGTGATAGGGGAGATCGGCGATGCGCTGGAGCGCTCGAAGAATGCCCTGATGGACGCGGCGGCCAAGCTGGGCGAAGCCCAGTCGACGCCGCTGCAGCACGCTCAAACCCATCTGCACCAAGCCCACGGGGCCCTGCTGATGGTCGATGTGGAAGGCGCCAGCCTGATGACGCAGGCGGCTGAAGAGGCGCTGGCGCGCTTCAAAGGCGGCGCGTTGGAATGCAACGTGGCCAACGCCCAGATCGTCGCCAACGCCTACCAGGCGCTGGTCGAATACATGGAAGAGCTGCTGACGGGGGCCTTGCCCCAGCCGGCCCGGCTGTTCCCCTATTACCGCGCCCTGCAAATGCTGCTCGGTGCATCACGCATCCATCCGGCCGACCTGTTCTTCACGAACCTGTCGGGCCAGCTCGACACGCGCGCCCAGGACGGACCGCCGCCCAATTACGTGGCCTGCCGGCGCCGCTTTGAAAAGGCGCTGCTGCCGTTCCTGAAAAGCACCGACAAGGACGTCCAGCGCACCCACGCGGCCGAGATGCAGGACGCCATCGGCGACGTCAGCGCGGCCCAGGCCGATCCGCAGGCGCGCACCTTCTGGTTCGCCATGCAGACCTTCGCCGAACTGGTGGCGACCGGTCAGCGCGACTCCGACCTGTACGTCAAGCAGCTGTTCGGCCTGATCAATTTCCAGCTGCGCCGGCTGGCGCAAGGCATGGCCAGCCTGCCCGAGGGCATGCTGCGCGACGCGCTGTTCTTCATCGCCGCCGCCGCAGCGCCGACATCCGGCGCGCAGCGCCTGCGCAAGGCCTTCCGCCTCGACGGCATCGTGCCGGCCGACTATGAAAAGCAACGTTACGGCCAGGTCGACGCGGCCGCGCTGGGTGCGGCCAAGGACGCGCTGGTGCACGCCAAGTCCAGCTGGAGCCGGCTCGCCAGCGAGCACGATCCGGAACTGGAAGCGGGCTTCGAAGCCTCACTGGACACCCTGCTCGACGCCAGCACCCGGCTCGGCGTGAATGCGCTCACCCAGTTGTTGCAGGACCTGACCCGCGTGGCCACGGCCTCGATGATGTTCGGCCGCAGCGAGCAGCTGGGCATGGAAGTGGCCACCGCCTTGCTGTTTGTCGGCCACGGCCTGGACCAGATCCGCCGCCTGCCCGACGAATTCGATACCCACGCCGGTGTGATCGGCGCGCGCCTGCTGGCGCTGGGCGCCGGCGAAACGCCACCCGACGCCACCCCGTGGCAGGGCGAACTGTCGCGCCAGATCGAACAGGCGCAGACCGTCGCGGTGCTGGCCGCCGAGATGAAAACCGGTTTGCGCCACGTTGAAAAGGTACTCGACGATTACTACGCCGATCCGGCCAAACGCGCCACGCTGAGCCAGATCGAGCCGGTGCTGCACCAGCTCGAAGGCGCGCTGGCGATCCTTGATCAGGACGACGCGAAACTGGCCGCCGAACACGTGCGCGAGGCGGTGCGTGCTTTGGTGACGGCCGAAGGCAAGCCGGACCAGGAAGCGTCGTCGCTGCAGGACATCGCCCAAAACGTGGGCGCGCTGGGCTTTTTCATCGACATGCTGGCGCAAAATTTCGATGCGGCCAAACACCGCTTCCGCTTCGATACCAACGATGGCCTGTTGCGCGCGGTGCCGTTCGAGAAACTGAATGTGACCGAGGCGCCGATCGTCGAACCGGAGGCGACCGCGCCGGTGTCGAGCGAGGCGCCCGTGGTGGCCGAGCCGGAGCCGGCGGTGCCGGCAGTGACGCCCGAAGCGAGCCAGTCCGCGCTCGACACCGATGCGGGCATCGAGGCCGAGCTGCTCGAAATCTTCATCATGGAAGCGCAGGAAGTGCTGGAGTTTGTCAGCGCCACCATCCCGGCCGCGCGCCAGGATCGTGCCAGCCAGGAAACGCTGACGATGCTGCGCCGTTCCTTCCACACCCTCAAGGGCAGTGGCCGGATGGTCGGCTTGACCCAGTTCGCCGACGCCGGCGCCGCCATCGAGCGCGTGATGAACCTGTGGTTGTCCGAAGCGCGTAGCGCCAACGACGACTTGCTGGGACTGCTCGACCGTGCCACCGCCGACATGACGGCCTGGGTCGCTGAATTGATCGAAAAAGGCCATTCCGCGCGCACCAGCGATGTGCTGGTCGCTGCAGCCGGGCGCATGCTCGATGGTGGCGCCTTCCACATCGAACCGGAACAAGCGGCCGAGGTGATCGACATCACCGCACTGGACGCACCGCACGAACCGGAGCAGCTGGAAACCTCGGAAGAAGCACTCGCCGCGCCGCTCCAGTCGCACGGCAACGTGATTGAATTTCCCTCGAGCGCGCCGCGCCTGGTACCGCCGGAGCACAACACGCGCCGCATCGGCGAGCTGGAAATCGCCGTCCCGCTGTACAACATCTACCTGGCCGAAACCGATGAACTGGTGCGCTTGCTGCAGCAGGACTTCAGCGAGTGGCGCCATGAGCCGCAACGTCCGGTCAGCAACGCGGCCCTGCACGCGGCCCATACGCTGACCGGTACTTCAGGCACAGTCGGTTTCAAGACCTTGTGTGAACTGGCCCATGCGCTGGAAATGGCGCTACTGGCCATGGCGCCGCCGGCGCCCGCGCTGGACGCCGAGCAGCATGACGTGATCGAAGCAGTGCTCGAACGTATCCGTCAGATGCTCACCAGCTTTGCTCAGGGCGATCTGGCCGGTGCGCAGCCGGAAATGGTGGCGCAACTGCACGCGCTGTCCGAATACATGATGCGCCAATGTCCGCCGTCGCACGATGACGAGGAGCCGGCCGACGACGAACATCTGAATCTGCTGTTTGCCGAAACGCTGACCAGCATCCACATTGATGACGCCGCTGCGCCGCCGGCCGCCAGTGCGGCTGCTGACGACGCGATCGAGGCCGAACTGGACGAAGCGCTGTCGGTCGACGCTGAACAACTGAGTGAGTCGGCGCCGCACGAGGCCGTACCGGCCAGCGCGGACGAGGCGATCGAAGCAGCGCTGGACGCAAGCCTGTCTGCCGACGCGGCGAGCGATGCATCGCTCGATCAGCTGCTGCCGGCCGAAGCGGATGCGCAGGCCGATGCGGCGCTGGAAGAAGCACGCTCGGTCATCGCTGACGCCGCCGAGGCAGCGCCGGACCAAGCACCAAGCGTCAGCGCCGACGAGGCGACCGAAGCGGCGCTGGACGAAGCACTGTCCGACGCTGTCGATCAAGCCCTCAATGCGGCGATGGAAGAGGCGCGCGCAGCCGAGGCGGACGCACATGCCGTCGAAGCCGCGGAGCTGTCATCGGGCGCGCCTGCCGATGAACATGGCGAGCTTGCGCCAGAAGAGCTGACCGACGTCATCGACCACGAGCCGGTAGTGGCCGCGCTGGACGAGCCGCACACCGGCGCAGCCGACGAGCAGCTCGAAGCGGCGCTGAAAGAGGCGCTGGCCATCATCGCCAACGACCACGTCGAGGCAACGCCGCACGAGGTGCCGGCCGATGCCGTCGAGGAGCGCGTTGTGTCCGAGCTGGTGCAGCCCGAGACCGTCGCGGTCGATGACGCTGTCGACACCGAGCCGGAAGAGATTCTGGCTGAAGCGGAGCCGGACGAGATTCTGGCTGAAGCGGAGCCCGAAGAGATTCTGGCGCCCGCCGCTCATGACGAGACCGACGCTGTGCAGGATGAGCCGCTCGTACTGGCCATCGACGACGCCGCCGATGTGCTGCCGGACGAGCCGCAGGCCGTCGTCGCCGACGAACACGCTGACGTGGCGCCGACTGAGGCACTGGTCGATGCCGATTTCAGCGATGCGCACGCCGAGCAGATCGGCGCCGACCTGCCGGCGCACGCAATGACGCCCGAGCCGGCCGAACCAGTGGCCGCAATTGCCGTATCGACGCCGGCGCCGGAAGCGCTGACGCTGGCCGACACCGCGCTGGTGCTGCCGACGACGCTGTCGGATCCGGACAATCTGCCCGAAGTGCTGGCAATTGCCAACACCTTCGGCGACGATCTCGATGCCGACCTGCTGCCGGTGTTCCTCGAAGAGGGCACCGACTTGCTGCCGCAGATCGGCCAGGCGCTGCGCAACTGGCAGCACACGCCGGGCGACACCAGCTACGCGCACACCTTGTTGCGCACGCTGCACACCGTCAAGGGCAGCGCGCGCATGGCCGGCGCGATGCGCCTTGGTCAGCATGCACACGAAATCGAAACACAGATCGAGAACATGCTGCACGCGGGCAGCGCCACGCCGTCCGCCTTCGACGAACTGATGGCCAACTACGACCATGCGCTGCTGTTGTTCGAGCAGTTGCAGGCGCCGGCCGTTGCTGCGCCGGTTGCGGCGCCATTGCCTGGCTTGCGGCTGCCGGAGAAGAGCGTCGACGAAGCACACGCCAACGCGGCCAAAACGCCGCTGGTGCGGGTGCGCGCCGACATTCTCGATCGCCTGGTCAACCAGGCCGGTGAAATTTCGATCGCTCGCTCGAAGCTGGAAAATCAGGTCGACAACCTGAAGTCGTCGCTGTCTGACTTCTCGGAAAATCTGGGCCGCTTGCGTCGTCAACTGCGCGAAGTGGAAATGCAGGCCGAATCGCAAATCGCTTCGCGCATGGCCATTTCCAGCGAACGCGAATTCGATCCGCTCGAATTTGACCGCTTCACCCGCTTGCAGGAACTGACCCGCATGATGGCCGAGAGCGTCAACGACGTCGCGTCCTTCCATGAGAGTCTGACCCGCACGGTCGATGATGCGAACGGCGACCTGAGCCAGCAAGCGCGGATGACACGCGACTTGCAGCGCGATCTGATGCGCGTGCGGATGGTGCCGTTTGCCAGCATTGGCGAACGCCTGTTCAAGGTGGCCCGCCAGGCCGCCAAGGAAACCGACAAACGCGTCAACTTGGACATTCGCGGTGGCGGCGTCGAGATTGACCGAAGCGTGCTCGAACAGATGGCCGCGCCGTTCGAACATCTGCTGCGCAACGCGATCGTGCATGGCGTCGAGGCGCGCACCGTGCGCCTGGCGCACGGCAAGAGCGAAATCGGCGAACTGCTGGTGCAGGTGAGCCAGCAGGGTAACGAGGTCGTCATCGAATTTAGCGATGACGGCGCCGGGCTCGATCTGGCGAGGATTCGCGCCAAGGCGCACGCCAGCGGCTTGCTGTTGCCTGGCCAGGATCTGAGCGACGCATTGGCAGCGGACTTGATTTTCGAGCCGGGCCTGTCGACCGCCGACGAACTGACCGAGCTGGCCGGACGCGGTGTCGGTATGGACGTGGTGCGCTCCGAAGCCCAGGCTTTGGGCGGACACGTGGCCATCTCGACCGAAGCGGGCAAGGGCGCACGCTTTAACATTCACTTGCCGCTGACCCTCGCCGTGACGCAGGTGGTGCTGGTCAACAGTGGCGGGCGGATCCACGCGCTGCCATCGATCCTGGTCGAGCAAGTGCTGCAGATGAAAGAGGCGCTGGTCATCCAGGCGCAGGCGCAAGGCTCGGTCCAGTATCAGGGCCAGGCCGTGACGATGCACTACTTGCCGGCCTTGCTGGGCGACGCGGAAGCGCGCCCGCAAACGCAGCGTTCCTGCCCGGTGCTGATCCTGAAAAACGGCGCCGACCGGCTGGCGCTGCATGTCGACGAGGTGGTCGGTAACCGCGAGGTGGTGGTCAAGAACATCGGGCCTCAGCTCTCGCGCATGATCGGCATCGCTGGCGCCACCGTGCTCGGCTCGGGCGACATCGTGCTGATCCTGAACCCGGTCGCGCTGGCCCATCACATCGCCTACAGCGCCGATCGTCCGGCGACCGGCGTGGCGCCGGTGCGCGAAGTGCGCACGCTGCGTCCGCGCGAAAACGTCATCATGGTGGTCGACGATTCGTTGACGGTGCGCCGCGTCACCCAGCGTCTGCTGGAACGCGAGGGCTATCAGGTGTTGCTGGCCAAGGACGGCGTCGACGCGCTCGAGCAGTTGCAAGGCGTCGTGCCCGACCTGATGCTGGTCGATATCGAAATGCCGCGCATGGACGGCTTCGACTTGACGCGCAACGTGCGCGGCGACGAACGCACCCGCGCCGTGCCGATCATCATGATCACCTCGCGCACGGCTGACAAGCACCGCAACTACGCGCTGGACCTGGGCGTGAACGCCTACTTCGGCAAGCCGTTCCAGGAGACGGTACTGCTGGCGGCCATCGCCGGCCTGCTGCAACTGGAAGTGCCTGTGGCCTGACCCGAGCGCGCATCAACCGCCTAACGCCCCGTCGTCGCAGCAATGCGCGGCGGGGCGTTGTTCATTGTGTCGCGCGCCCCGATGGATCATCGTCTGACTGGTCCGGCGCGGCTTCACCGTCCGAGTGACGCGCGACTTGGGGGCGCGGGCGAGCCAGTGGGTCGCTCCGGCCGCCTTGCGGCGCAGCGCGCTCAACGAAGGCTTGACGCCCGCTGCGCCGGCATCATTGGCGCCAGCCGACACGATGCGCTCTTACTCTGCGGCGCATGCCGGCGCGACTGCATGCGCCGCTGATCGATGGCATCGAGCGCAATGCAGGTTTATTAGGCGCCGACGGACGAGATTTAGTCCTGTTTGGTGACGTCCAGTTGGCGGATATCGAAACCCTTTTGAGTAAGCCTTCCCAGCAGAGCGTCATAGGCTTTCTGGTCGATGTGAGGGGTGCGCGACAGGATCCACAGGTACTTTCTTTTCGGTTCGCTCACCGCCACCAACTGATATCGCTCGTCGAGATCGATTACCCAGTAATCGCCCCAGACGGCGGGAAGAAACGCCATCCATTCTGGCGCGAAGCGCACTTCCAGCTTGGCCGAACTACGCGCGCCCAACTGGCGTGCCGCGCCGATGGCCACACTGCTTGCGCCGTCTTCAAGTCGGCAGCGGTTGATCACCTGCACCTTGCCATCGGCCTTGAGGCTGTATTCGGCCTTGGTGTTGCCGGTACATTTTTTCTGGAACCAGTTCGGAAATTTGGCGATTTCGAACCACGTTCCCATGTAGCGCGCAACGTCCAGAGTCTCGATCGTACTGAGTGGTGCATTCGCGCCGCGGGCATCGCTTTGGGCCAGCGCATTGTGCTGGATGGCGGCCAAGGAGCACAGGCACAAGAGCGAACTAATCAATGTATGTTTCATGGCGGGTTCTTATGTTAAGCGGCAACGATATTATTGACGTTTCGGCTAATTGACGGCGCTCGATTTGACGACCGCGTAACGGGCCAGCGTGCGTTCGCGCGCCTTGGCGTGATCGACAATCGGTTCGGGGTAGTCGATACCGAGGCGCACGCCATGCTGCTCGAGCAGCATGCGCGGCACCAGCCAGGGCGCGTGGATCTGTTCGTCGTCCAGTGCGGCAAGCTGGGGCAGGTAGCGCCGGATGAAGCGCCCCTTGGCATCGAATTTGCCCGACTGGGTCAGCGGATTGAAGATGCGAAACCACGGCTGGGCGTCGCAACCGGACGAGGCCGCCCACTGCCAGCCGCCGTTGTTGGCGGACAGGTCGAAGTCGTTCAGGTGCTGGGCAAAGTACTGTTCGCCGCGGCGCCAGTCGATGCCCAGGTCCTTGATCAGGAAGCAGGCGCTGACCATGCGCAGGCGGTTGTGCATATAGCCGCTTTGGTTCAGCTGGGCCATTGCCGCATCGACCAGCGGATAGCCGGTGCGCCCTTCGCACCAAGCCGCAAACAGTGCGTCGGCCTGGTCGCCGGTTTCCCATTCGATCGCCTCGAATGCCGGTTTGAAGGCATGCTCGACGACGTGCGGGAACTGGAACAGGATCATCTGGTAGAACTCGCGCCAGATCAGTTCGGCCAGCCAGACGGGTGCGCCATCGCCGCCGGCGCCGTGTTCGATCAGCGCGCGCACGCTGCGCACCAGATAGCGGATCGACACGGTGCCAAAGCGCAGGTGCAGCGACAGGTAGGACGGCCCCTTGATGGCCGGGAAGTCGCGCGCCGTGCCGTAGTCGGCGATGCGGCTGAGAAAATCGTCAAACAGGCGCGCGCCCCCTGACATGCCGCTTGGAATCGCCAAGGAAGCCAGATTGGTGGGCAAAAATCCCAGTTCGGCCAGGCTGGGCAACGCAGACTCGGCCGTGTTGGCCGGCGCCGGCGCCAGTCGGGCGGCCAGCGACTCGACCGGGAAAGCGTCAAGCACGGCCGGCTCCAGCGCAAGCCGTTTGAGCCAGGCGTTCTTGTAGGGCGTAAACACCGTGTACGGTTTCTGGGACAGCGTGAGCAGTTCGCTCTTTTCGAACACCACCTGGTCCTTGTAGCTGAACCAGGCGCGTCCGGCCTGCGCCAGCGCCGCCGCCACGCGCGCGTCGCGCGCAATGGCCTGCGGCTCGTAGTCGCCGTTGGCAAACACGGCATCGACGCCCAGTTGCTCGGCCAGCGTCACGATGGCGCCGGCGTCTGGCGCGTGCAGCACGATCAGGTGGCCGCCCAGCGCGCGCAGCTCAGCGTCCAGTTCGGCGATGCAGGCATGGATGAACTCGACGCGCCGGTCAGCACGCGGCAATGCCGCCAGAATCGACTGGTCGTACAGAAAGACGCAATGCACGCGCTCGCTGTTGGCCAGCGCATGATGCAAGGCGGCATGATCAAAGGCGCGCAGGTCGCGCCGAAACCACATCAGGGCATTTTTCGATCTCATTATCGTGTGCGGGGTCAAACCCGGTGTAATTTATACTCTCTACCATCAATAGTGGCAGCAAAGGGGGGATCTGCGCTTTGGGTCGCTGTGGGCGCAAATCAGTGTAAACTATCGAAAAGTCCACAATACCAGTTTGCGCCCTCATCCGTGGCTTCACGGTGCATGCGCAAGTCTGCAGAGAGCACACCATATGAAAAAAAGCAAAGTTGGCAAAGCTCTACCGAATCCCGGACTGTCCGAGCCGGAAGACGATGCGATGGCCCATGCGCCCGTGCGCGGGCTTGACCTGAACCTGGCCAACCACTTTTTGATCGCCATGCCGGCGATGGAGGATCCGATCTTCGGTGGCGCCGTCGTCTACATCTGCGAGCACAACGAGAAAGGCGTGCTGGGCGTGGTCATCAACAAGCCGACCGACATGACGATGCAGGTGCTGTTTGAACGCATCGACCTGAAGCTGTCGGACGGGTTGCTCATGCCCATTGTCAACGAGCCGATCATGTTCGGCGGTCCCGTGCAGGACGACCGCGGCTTTGTGCTGCATACGCCAGGTGCCAAGTATTCGTCGTCGTTGCGCGTCACCGACGAGGTTGCCTTCACGACGTCGATCGACGTGCTCGAGGCGGTCGCGGCCGGTGCCGGTCCGCAGCGTCTGCTGGTGTCGATCGGCTACGCCGGCTGGAGCCCCGGCCAGTTGGAAGACGAGATCGGCCGCAACGGCTGGCTGACGGTGGGCGCCGACGCGCACGTGCTGTTCGACCTGCCCATCGAGGAGCGCTACACGGCCGCCATCCGCCTGCTCGGCATCGACCCGATGATGCTCAACGCCGAGGCCGGTCATGCGTGAGGGCGCGCGCGGCCATGCGCCGGGATCGCTTCTGTGAGCAGCACCCCGATCGACATCGTGTTCGGGTTTGACTTCGGCATCAAACGCATCGGCATGGCGATGGGCAATACCCTCACGTGCCAGGCCCAGCCACTGTCGGTCATCAAGGCAATCGACAACGCGGCGCGCTTCGCCGCGATCGATGCCTTGATCGCCGAATGGCAGCCCAAGCAACTGGTGGTCGGCATCCCGTTTCATCCGGACGGGGCCGAGCACGAGATGACGCTGCGCTGCCGTCGGTTTGCCAATCAGTTACACGGCCGCTTCAACCTGCCTGTCGTGCTGGTCGACGAGCGTTACTCGTCGGCCGTGATCAGCGCCAAGCGGGGCGAGGTCATCGACGACAAGGCCGCCTCCATCATTTTGCAACAATATTTTGACGATCATGCCAACCACAACTAATCTGCCCGCGTTCGACGCCGAGGCGCTCTACCAAACGCTGCGTGCGCAGCTGCAAACCGGCCTGGCCGGCGTGGCCGACGTGGCCATTGTCGGCATCCACTCGGGCGGCGCCTGGCTCGCTGAACGGCTGGCGCACGACCTGGGCCTGCAGGCGCGCTTCGGTGTCGTTGACGCCTCGTTCTACCGCGACGACTACGCGCAAAAAGGCTTGCACGCCGAAGTCAAGCCGACCCAGATCGGCTTTGACGTCAACGGCGCCACCATCGTGCTGGTCGACGATGTGCTCTATACGGGACGCACCACGCGCGCGGCGATCAATGTGCTGTTCGACTTCGGCCGCCCGGCGCGCATTCTGCTGGCCGCGCTGGCCGACCGGGGCGGACGCCAGTTGCCGGTGGCGGCCGATTTCGTCGCCGTCACCTGCGCGCTGGGGCCCGAACAGGTGCTGCGCCTGACGCGCGACGCCGCTGGAAAATTTACGCTAACAACAGAAGAAGACCATGCTTAATCCGCAACTGAATAAACACGGCGAACTGCAGCACTTGCTGTCGATCGAGGGGCTGCCCAAATCCATCGTCAACCACATCCTCGACACCGCCTCGTCGTTTGTGTCGATCTCCGACCGCGAAGTGAAGAAGGTTCCTTTGATGCGCGGTAAAAGCGTCTTCAACCTGTTCTTCGAGAACTCGACGCGCACCCGCACCACCTTCGAGATCGCCTCGAAGCGCCTGTCGGCCGACGTGATCAACCTGAACATCTCGGCCTCGTCGGCCAGCAAAGGCGAGTCGCTGCTCGACACGATCGACAATCTGGCGGCCATGCACGCCGACATGTTCGTGGTACGCCACGCGCAATCGGGCGCGCCCTACCTGATCGCCAAACATCTGATCGACACCCGTCAGTCGCACGTCCACGTGGTCAACGCCGGCGACGGCCGCCACGCGCACCCGACCCAGGGTTTGCTGGACATGTACACGATTCGCCACTACAAAAAAGACTTCAGCAACCTGACGGTGGCGATCGTCGGCGACATCTTGCACAGCCGCGTGGCACGCTCCGACATCCACGCCTTGACCACGCTGGGCGTGCCGGAAGTGCGCGCCATCGGCCCGCACACGCTGCTGCCGGGCGGACTGGAACAGATGGGCGTGCGGGTGTTTACCAATATGGATGAGGGGCTGAAGGGCGTCGACGTGATCATCATGCTGCGTCTGCAAAACGAGCGCATGAGCGGCGCGCTGCTGCCGTCGGCCCAGGAATATTTCAAGAGCTACGGCCTGACGCCCGAGCGCCTGGCGCTGGCCAAGCCGGACGCGATCGTCATGCATCCGGGGCCGATGAACCGCGGCGTCGAGATCGACTCGGCGGTGGCCGATGGACCGCAGGCGGTGATCCTGCCGCAGGTCACCTTTGGGATTGCCGTACGTATGGCAGTGATGAGTATCGTCGCAGGAACGCAAGCATGAAATTACATATCAAGAATGGCCGATTGATCGATCCGGCCAACGGCATCGACGGCCTGCACGACCTGTTCATCGCCGACGGACGCGTGCTGGCGGTACTCGCGCCGGGCAGCGCACCGGCCGGTTTCGTGGCCGAGCACACCATCGATGCAAACGGCCTGGTGGTGGCACCGGGCTTTGTCGACCTGGCGGCGCGCCTGCGCGAACCGGGCTACGAATACAAGGCCACGCTGGAGTCCGAAATGCAGGCGGCGATGCAAGGCGGCGTGACCAGCCTGATCTGCCCGCCCGACACCGATCCGGTGTTGGACGAGCCGGGCCTGGTTGAAATGCTCAAGCACCGCGCGCGCAAACTCAATCAAGCCAATGTGCATCCGCTGGGCGCGCTGACCGTCGGCCTGAAAGGTCTGGCGCTGACCGAGATGGTCGAGCTGACCGAGTCCGGCTGCATCGGTTTTGCGCAGGCCGAAGAGCCGATCGAAGACACCACCGTGCTGCTGCGCGCGCTGCAATACGCGGGCACCTTTGGCTACACGGTGTGGCTGCGCCCGCAGGATGCGCATATCGGGCGCGGCGGCATCGCCCACAGCGGACCGCTGGCGTCGCGCCTGGGTTTGTCGGGTGTGCCGGTGATGTCCGAGACGATCGCGCTGCACACTATTTTTGAATTGGTGCGCGCCACCGGTGCGCGCGTGCATCTGTGCCGCATGTCCTCGGCCGCCGGCCTCGAGCTGGTGCGCGCGGCCAAAAAAGAAGGCTTGCCGATCAGCTGCGACGTCGGCGTGCACTATGTCCACATGACCGACGCCGACATCGGCTTTTTCGACTCGAACGCGCGCGTGACGCCGCCGTTTCGCAGCGGACGCGACCGCGATGCGATCCGCGCCGCCCTGCTCGACGGCACCATCGACGCACTCTGTTCGGACCACACGCCGGTCGACGACGACGAGAAACTGCTGCCGTTCGGCGAAGCCTCGCCCGGCGCCACCGGGCTCGAACTGCTGCTGTCGCTGGCGCTCAAATGGGCCGACGAGTACGCCAGCGAACACCATGTGGGCGGTGCAGCGCCACAGCCGATCGCGCGCGCGATCGCCAAGATCACCTCCGACGCGGCGCGCATCGCCGGTCTGCCTTGCGGCCAGCTGGCGCCGGGCAGCGTGGCCGACGTGTGCGTGTTCGATCCGGATGCGCGCTGGAAGGTCGAGCCGGCGGCGCTGGCCAGCCAGGGCAAGCACACGCCTTTCCTCGGTTACGAGCTGAAAGGCCAGGTCAAGGCCACCATCGTGGCCGGTCATCTCGCTTTTCAGCGCGCGTAAGCGGCGCGCTGCACATGACAACGCCGGCTTCGTGCCGGCGTTGTCATGCCCGCCGCTGCGCGCTCATTGCCCGTGCAGCGCGTGAAACCGGCGCGCAACGCCCACCTGGCTGTGGCATTTCTTGCACAATAAAAACAGCTTTAAGGGGCGCTTTGGCGCACTTGACGGTAAAATCGCGCTGCCGCGACCCTTTTGTCCTGACCCAGGTGTGCTTTGAAAATTCTGCTTTCGTTTCGCTTGTTGCGGGTATTCCTGCATGTGTCGATGGGCATGCTTACCTGTGCCATCGTGTTCCCATGGGCAGCCAGTGCGCGCCGTAATGAATATATCCGGCGCTGGTCGGCCCAGTTGCTGGGCATCTGCGGCGTCACGGTCGAACGCGCGGGCGGCGCACCGGCGCTCGAGCACGCGATGATCGTCGCCAATCACGTGTCCTGGCTGGACATCTTCGTCATCAACACGCTGTACCCGTGCCGCTTCGTGGCCAAGTCGGAAATCCGCGCCTGGCCGGTGCTGGGCTGGCTGGTCGATCAGGCCGGCACGGTGTTTCTGGCGCGCGGCAACCGGCGCGATTTGCGCCACATCTTCAAGGGCCTGGTGCTGACTTTGCAGGCGGGCGAGCGGGTGGCGTTCTTCCCGGAAGGCACCACTGCTGCCCAGGGCAGTTTGCTGCCGTTTCACGCCAATTTGTTTGAAGCGGCCATCGACGCTGACGTGCCGGTGCAGCCCTACGCGCTGCGCTATGTCGATGCGAACGGCGCGCCGCACCGGGCAGTCGAATTCCTCGGCGAGATGACATTCGCGGAAAGCATCGTGACCATTCTCAGTTGCAGCAGCATCCACGCCCAGCTGATCTGCACGCCGCCGATCGCCGCCACTGGCACGCACCGGCGCGAACTGGCCCAGGCCTCGCACGACGCGGTGGCGCTGGCGCTGGGCATTGCGGCACCGGTCAGCCTGAAAACAGCGCTCGGCTAGGTTTTTTTCTTGCCGCCGGCCTGTTGGTACTCCGGGCAGGCGACCTGGATCAGGCTGCGGTCATCCAGGCACACGGCGCTCAAATGGCCGCCCCAGACGCAGCCGCTGTCCAGGCCCAGCAAATTCGGGCGCATCAGCAGGCCCAGCGCCGACCAGTGACCAAACACCACGGTGATGTGTGCGCTCTGGCGCGCGGGCAGGTCGAACCATGGCAGCAGATCCGAGCCGGGCGGGGCGCCGGCCGACTCCTTCTGCTTGAAGTCGATCCGGCCGTCCGGGCTGCACAGGCGCATGCGCGTGAGCACGTTGACGATGCAGCGCAAGCGATCCATGCCGCGCAAGTTGTCGTCCCAGCGATCCGGCGTGTTGCCATACAAATTAGCCAGGAAGGCGACCCAGTCCGGGCCGCGCAGCGCGCTCTCGACCTCGTGCGCCAGCGCCAGCGTTTGTTGCACCGTCCAGGACGGCAGCACGCCTGCATGCACCACCAGGTGCGCGTCGCGCAGTATCGCCAGCGGGCGATGGCGCAGCCAGTCGAGCAGCACGGCGCGGTCGGGCGCGGCCAGGATCTCGGCTAAGGTGTCGGATTTGTGCAACGGCTGCACGCCAGCGGCCACCGCCAGCAAGTGCAAATCGTGGTTGCCCAGAATGGCGTCGATGCGCCCATCGCTGGCCGTGGCCAGCGCATGCACGCGGCGCAGCGCGGCCAGCGAAGCGGGTCCGCGGTTGATCAGGTCGCCGGCAAACAGGATTGCCGGATTGGTCCCGCCGTGTTCGGCTATCCGCTCTAGCAAGAGCCCGGTTTCGCATGCGCAGCCCTGCAAATCGCCGATTACATAGGTTTTCATCTTGGTGCAAAGGCCTTAAATGAGAAGCGAATCGCATATAATCCCAAAGTCCGTTCGCGCTTCACGCAAATGCGCCAATGACACATTGCTACACTCAAAATCCAGACTTCAACTCGATTGTTACGCTTAGCGGGATACTAAATGATTTTTGTTACAGGTGGTGCGGGTTTTATCGGTTCCAATTTCGTACTCGACTGGCTGGCCCAGTCCGATGAGCCGGTGCTCAATATTGATAAGCTTACCTATGCCGGTAATCTGAATAACCTGGCCGCGCTCAAAGGCGATGCGCGCCACATATTCGCGCGCACCGATATCGGTGACGCCGAGCGCATTCCGGCGCTGCTGGCCGAGCACAAGCCGCGCGCGATCGTCCATTTTGCTGCTGAAAGTCATGTCGATCGCTCGATCCACGGCCCGGGCGAATTCATCACCACCAACATCAACGGCACCTTCAACATGCTCGAAGCGAGCCGCGCCTACTGGTTGGCGCTGGCGGCCGACGACAAGGCCGCGTTTCGCTTCTTGCATGTATCGACCGATGAAGTGTACGGCACACTGGGGGCAAGCGACGCACCGTTCACGGAAACCACCGGCTATGCGCCGAACAGCCCGTATTCGGCATCGAAAGCGGCCTCGGACCATCTGGTGCGCGCCTATCACCACACCTACGGGATGCCGACGCTGACCACCAATTGTTCCAATAATTATGGTCCGTATCACTTCCCGGAGAAACTGATTCCGCTGATCATCGCCAATGCGCTCGCCGGCAAGGCGCTGCCGATTTACGGCGATGGTCTGCAGGTGCGCGACTGGCTGTATGTGAGCGACCACTGCGCGGCAATCCGCCGGGTGCTCGATGGCGGCCGACCGGGCGAAGTCTACAACGTGGGCGGCTGGAACGAGATGACCAACCTCGACGTTGTCCATACGCTGTGCGACATGCTCGACCGGCTGGCGCCGCGCCCTGACGCGGCCAGCTATCGCAGCCAGATCACCTATGTCAAGGACCGCCCGGGGCACGACCGCCGCTACGCGATCGACGCGCGCAAGATCGAGCGCGAACTGGGCTGGAAGCCGGCCGAAACGTTTGAATCGGGCATCAACAAGACCGTCCAGTGGTATCTGGCCAATCAAGCCTGGGTGGCCGACGTGCAGTCGGGCGCCTACGCCAATTGGGTCGAACAGAATTACTTCAACCGGGAGAACCAGGCATGAGTATTGAACGCAAAGGCATCATTCTGGCCGGCGGCTCCGGCACGCGCCTGTATCCGGTCACCATGACGGTCTCCAAGCAACTGTTGCCGGTGTACGACAAGCCGATGATCTACTATCCCTTGACGACGCTGATGCTGGCCGGGATACGCGACATCCTGATCATCTCGACCCCGCAGGACACACCGCGCTTTCGCGAGCTGCTGGGCGACGGCTCGCAGTGGGGCATCAACCTCAGCTATGCGGTCCAGCCCTCGCCGGATGGTCTGGCGCAAGCGTTCATCATCGGGCGCGAGTTCGTCGGCAACCATCCGTCGGCGCTGATCCTGGGCGACAATATCTACTACGGCCACGGCCTGGACCAGAAGCTGGCGATGGCCACCGGCCGCAGCGACGGCGCCACCGTATTCGCCTACCACGTGCTGGACCCGGAGCGCTATGGCGTGGTCGCGTTCGACAAGAACCAGCAGGCCGTCAGCATCGAGGAAAAACCGCTGCAGCCCAAGTCGAACTACGCCGTCACCGGTCTGTATTTCTACGACCAGCAGGTGTGCGACATCGCGCGCGACATCCGCCCGTCCGCGCGCGGCGAACTGGAAATCACCGACGTCAACCGGGTCTACCTGGAAGCGGGACAGCTGAGCGTCGAAGTGATGGGGCGCGGCATGGCCTGGCTCGACACCGGCACCCACGAGTCCTTGCTCGAGGCCTCGCAGTTCATCGCGACGATCGAGAAGCGCCAGGGCCTGAAGGTGGCCGTGCCGGAGGAGATCGCGTATCGCAAGGGCTATATCGACGCGGCCCAGCTGGCCCAGCTGGCTGTGCCACTGAAGAAAAACGCGTATGGCCAGTACCTATTGCAAATTCTCGAAGACAAGGTGATGTAAATAATGAATGTGATCCCTACCGATATCGCGGACGTCCTGATCCTCGAGCCAAAGGTGTTCGGCGACGAGCGCGGTTTCTTCTTCGAAAGCTTCAATGCGCGCCATTTCGCCGAGCTGACCGGTGTCAAGGCCGAGTTCGTGCAGGACAACCACTCGAAGTCGGCGCGCAATGTGTTGCGCGGCCTGCATTACCAGATCCGCCAGCCGCAGGGCAAGCTGGTGCGCGTCACGCACGGCGCCGTGTTCGACGTGGCGGTCGACCTGCGCAAGAGCTCGCCCACCTTCGGGCGCTGGGTCGGTGTTGAACTGTCGGCCGAGAATAAGCGCCAGTTGTGGGTGCCGCCCGGTTTCGCGCACGGCTTCGTTGTCACCAGCGACAGCGCCGAATTCCTCTACAAGACCACCGACTATTGGGCCCCGGAACACGAGCGCGCGCTGCGCTGGGACGATCCGGCGCTGGGCATTGTCTGGCCGATCAGCGGTCAGCCTGCCCTGTCGGGCAAGGATCAGCTGGCCAGCCTGCTGGCCGACGCGGAAACCTTCGCATGAAGATCTTGCTCACCGGCGTCAACGGCCAGGTCGGCTACGAACTCGAACGCAGCCTGCAAGGGCTGGGCGAGGTGGTGGCGCTCGATCGCAGCAAGCTCGACTTGTCGGACCTGGACCAGCTGCGCGACGTGATCCGCGCCGTGCGACCGGGCCTGATCGTCAACCCGGCCGCCTACACGGCCGTCGACAAGGCCGAAACCGAGCCTGAACTGGCGCACCGCATCAATGCCGAAGCGCCCGCCGTGATGGCGGCCGAAGCGGCATTGCTGGGCGCGGCGATGGTGCACTATTCGACCGACTACGTGTTTGACGGCAGCAAGGCCGGCGCCTACAGCGAAGACGACGCGACCGGGCCGCTGAATGTGTACGGACGCAGCAAGCTGGCCGGCGAACAGGCCATTCAAGCGAGCGGCGTCGACCACCTGATCCTGCGCACCAGCTGGGTATATGGCATGCGCGGCAAGAACTTCCTGCTCACCATGATGCGCCTGGCCAAGGAGCGCGATGCGCTGCGCGTGGTCAGTGACCAGTTCGGCGCGCCCACCTGGAGCCGCACGATCGCCGACACGACGGCGTTGATCCTGGCCCAGGCCCGTTGTGGCGACGCACACTGGTGGTCGCAACACAGCGGCGTGTATCACCTGAGCAGCCAGGGACAGACCAGCTGGTTTGGTTTTACCGAGCAAATCTTGGCGCAAGCGGGTATCAGCTGCGCACTGACGCCGATCGGCACGCTCGACTACCCTTTGCCGGCACCGCGCCCGCAAAACTCGGTATTAAATTCCGATAAGCTGATGCGCCAATTTTGCACGCTGCCGGAATGGCAGACCGCACTGCGCCTGTGCCTGCAGTAAGTCATCCGGACGACACAAGGCGCCGCACCGTTTCGGTGCGTCCGGATTAAATTATTTCAAATTGTAAATAGACGCGGCGGCACGCACGCTTGCCGCCAGAATCGCTCAGCGCGCGCCACGCGCAATTCACTATTGGGTCAGTCTATTGTGGTTGCAATTTCGTGACCGCCATTTCACCATTCGAGCGGCGCGTGCGATACCGGCTCTGTGCCCCGATGAAAAAGGGGGGGGGCGCACGCATTATGTCCGGTAGCCTAGCCCGATCCGGTACAATCGCGGCTTAGCAGAATGACAGGCGGTGTCAGGCTGTCTGCTGACTAATAGTTGGTCGTTCTGCCTGCCGGCCCAATGTGTGCGCCGGTATTCACATATATTAGATAAACATGTTTTCATTTCTGGTGAGTTTTGTCGTCTCGGCCTTGCTGACCCTGCTGGTAATCAAGCAGGCGAGTTTGCACGGCCCGGCGCTCGATGCCGATTTCGATGGTGTCCAAAAGGTGCACGCGCACGAAGTGGCGCGCATCGGCGGGCTGTCGATTTTTATGGCGGTGGTCTTGAGTGCCTTCATTGCGATCTGGCGCGTGCCGCTGATGTCGCCCACAATCCTGCCGTTGCTGCTGTGTTCGTCCGTGGCCTTTGGCGGGGGCATCGTGGAAGATTACACGGGGCGCGTGAGCGCCTCGCGCCGGCTGGTGCTGACCATGTTTGCGGCCTTGCTGGCCTACTTCCTGCTTGATGCCCGGCTCGATCGGATCGATCTGCCGTTTGGCGTCTGGCCCGTGAAAACCATGTGGCTGACGCTGCCGCTGACGATCCTGGCGGTGGCCGGCATCGCCAATGCCGTCAATATCATCGATGGCTTTAATGGCCTGGCCAGCGTGGTGACGATTTGCATGTTGCTCTCGCTTGGCTATGTCGCTTTGCAGGTTAACGATATGTTCGTGCTGGTGGCCGCGCTGATGGTCGCTGGCGCCACCGCTGGTTTCCTGATCTGGAATTATCCGGTCGGCCTGATTTTTCTCGGCGACGGCGGGGCGTATTTTATCGGTTTCATGTTGGGCGAACTGGCGCTGCTGCTGGTGATGCGTAATCCCCAGGTATCGACCTGGTATGCGGTATTACTGCTCATTTATCCCACCTTTGAAACGCTGTTCTCGGTCTATCGGCGTATGTTTGTGCGCGGAAAATCGCCGGCGATGCCGGACGGAATACATTTGCACAGCCTGATTTTCCGCCGCATCGTGCAATGGGCGGTGGGGCGCAAGGAGGCGCGCGCTTTGATGCGGCGCAATTCCATGACATCGCCGTATCTTTGGCTGTTCTCTTTGATGGCGGTAATTCCCGCGACAATTTTTTGGCGCTATACTGGGGTATTGATTTTTTTCTGTTTTTTGTTTGTAATGACTTATGTCTGGCTGTACGCCCGCATCGTCCGATTTAAATCTCCGCGCTGGATGATACTGCGCAAGAAGAACTAGCAATAATCTCTGGATGTAGTATATTGCGACAATTGGTGAGATTTCACCGACTCGGCTTTCATCACAACCTCTAAGGAACGACAATGGAACTTTCAAACCTGTCCATCGGCGAATTACGCAATCTGCAAGACCAAATCAAGCTCGAAATGAAAAAACGCGAGCAACAGGAACTGAGCAAAGCGCGCGAACAAATCCTCGCGATTGCGCAAGCTGTTGGCGTACCGCTGAAAGATTTGATCGGCAGCGGCGTGCGCGCCAAGACAGGTACCGTTGCGGTGCGTTATCGTCATCCGGACAATGCGGCCCAGCAGTGGACCGGCCGCGGCCGCCAGCCGAAATGGGTCAAGGCATGGGTCGACGGCGGTAAATCGATCGACGCGCTGCGCGTCTAGTCGATATTGGCAAGGCAGCGACAAGAAAACACCACGCGCAATTCCCATTCCGCGCGCTTGTCGCTACAATCTCTCCTAAGCATTTTCAATTGACATGGCTCGCGCCGCGCGCGGGCCTGTTTTCTTTCCATGCTCCGACAGCAGCTCGCATATTCCGTTTGCCCAGGCGCGGGGATCGCTGACGTCGGCGCTCTTCGGGTATATACGAAACATGGTCGCACTCTCAAAATCTATCTTCAAAGCGTATGACATCCGTGGCGTGATCGACGTCACCCTCGACGCCGGCGTGGCGCACCAGATCGGCCATGCGTTCGGCCTGGCGGTGTTGGCCAAGGGCGAGCGGCGCGTGGTGATCGGGCGCGACGGACGCCTGTCCGGCCCGGTGTTGGCGCAGGCGCTGGCGCAGGGGCTGCAGGCGGCCGGCGTGGACGTGATCGACCTGGGCGTGGTGGCCACGCCGATGGTGTACTACGGTACCCATGTGCTCGACGCCAAGTCGGGCATCATGGTCACGGGCAGTCACAATCCGCCCGATTACAACGGTTTCAAGATGGTGTTGGCCGGTGAGGCGATCCACGGCGTCACCATCACCGCGCTGTACGACAGCATCGTCGCGCAGGACGGCAGCGCCGCCGCAGCCGTGCCGGGCGCCTACAGCACGCACGACATTCGCGCCGACTACCTGGCGCGCATCCATGGCGACGTCAAGCTGGCCCGCCCGATCAAGATCGCCGTCGATTGCGGCAACGGCGTGGCCGGCGCCTTTGCCGGCGACCTGTACCGCGCGATGGGCTGCGACGTGATCGAAATGTTCTGTGAAGTCGATGGCAATTTCCCCAACCACCATCCGGACCCGGCCCATCCCGAGAACCTGCAGGACCTGATCCGCTGCCTGCAACAGAGCGACGCCGAGATCGGCATCGCCTTCGACGGCGACGGCGACCGCCTCGGTGTTGTCACCAAGGATGGCCAGATCATCTATCCGGACCGCCAGATGATGCTGTTCGCCGCCGACGTGTTGTCGCGCAATCCCGGCGCGCAGATCCTGTACGACGTCAAATGCACGCGCCACCTGGCGCCGTGGATTGCCAGCCACGGCGGCGAGCCGCTGATGTGGATGACCGGTCACTCGCTGGTCAAGGCCAAGCTGCGCGAAACGGGCGCGCCGCTGGGCGGCGAAATGAGCGGTCACATTTTCTTCAAGGATCGCTGGTACGGCTTCGACGACGGCATGTACGCCGGCGCGCGCCTGCTCGAACTGCTCACCCGCGTGGCCGACCCGTCGGCGCTGCTGAATGCCTTGCCGCAGTCGGAAAGCACGCCGGAATTGCATCTGCAACTGGCTGAAGGCGAGAGCGTGGCGCTGATTGCCAAGTTGCGCAGCGACGCCACTTTCCCCGGCGCCGAGCAGATCATCACGATCGATGGCCTGCGCGTCGAGTACGCCGACGGCTTCGGCCTGGCGCGTTCGTCGAACACGACGCCTGTCGTGGTGATGCGTTTCGAGGCCGAGTCGGCCGCGGCGCTGGCCCGCATCCAGGCTGAGTTCCGCCGTGTGATCGTGGCCGCCAAGCCCGACGCGCAACTGCCGTTTTGAGCCTTGCATACGCGCCAACCGCCGTGAGCTCGCCTTTGAACATCCTGCTGGTGCGCGTGTCGTCGCTGGGCGACGTGCTGCACAATCTGCCGATCGTGGCCGATATCCTGCGCCAGCATCCCGACGCCCAGATCGACTGGGTCGTCGAGGAAGCCTATGTCAGCCTGGTGCGCCTGAACCCGCATGTGCGCACTATCATTCCGTTCGCCTTGCGGCGCTGGCGCAAGAGTCTCACCAGCGCCGCCACGCGCGCCGAAGTGAAGGCTTTTTTTGCTGCGCTGCGCAAGCAGCAATACGACTACGTGTTCGACACCCAGGGTTTGCTCAAGACCGGCATCATCATGGGCGCGGCGCGCATCAAGCGGGGCGGCCACAAGGTCGGACTGGCCAACGGCAGCGAAGGCTCGGGCTACGAGGGCATCTCGCGACTGTTCCATACCAACAGCGTGGCGCTCGATGCGCGCACCCACGCGGTCGCGCGCGGGCGGCTGGTGGTGGGCGCGGCGCTCGGTTACGCCGTCGACAGCGCGCCCGATTTCGGTCTGCCCGCGCCGGTCGCGGGCGCTCGCCCTGCATGGATGCCGGCCAGGGAATACGCGGTATTCTTTCACGGTACCGCGCGCAACGCCAAGAAGTGGGCGCCGGAGAACTGGGTGGCGCTGGGACGCGCGCTGGCGCCGGTGCCGCTGCTGCTGGCCTGGGGCTCGCCCGCCGAGAAGAGCGAAGCCGAGGCGCTGGCCGCGCAACTGCCCAACGCTGTGGTACTGCCCAAGCTGTCGATGGACGAGGCGGTCACGCTGGCGCGCTACGCGGCGCTGGCGGTGGGCGTGGACACCGGCCTGACCCACATCGCGGCCGCGTTCGTGCGTCCCACCATCGAACTGTATTGCGACTCGCCCAAGTGGAAAACGGAGGGCAACTGGTCGCCCAAGATCATCAACCTTGGCGAGCGCGGCGCGCCGCCGTCGGTGGCCGAGGCCTTGCAGGCGGTGGCCAGCCTGGCGCCACAGTTCTGATGCGCAGGCTCTATTCGCTGCTGTGGTGGTGCGCGCTGCCTGTGGTGCTGGCGCGCCTGTGGTGGCGCGGTCGGGCCGAGCCGGACTACCGCGCGCACTGGGGCGAACGGCTAGGTTTCTATGGCCGGCGCACTGGCGCCGTGCCGACACTGTGGTTGCACGCCGTCTCTGTCGGCGAGACGCGCGCCAGCGAGCCGCTGATCGATGCGCTGCTGGCCGCGTATCCGGCGCACCGCATTGTGCTTACCCACATGACGCCGACCGGGCGCGCAACGGGACGCAGTCTGTTTGCCCGCCACGGTGCGCGTCTGGTGCAGTCTTATCTTCCGTATGACACCGGCTTCATGGTGGCGCGCTTCATCGGCCACTTCGGCCCGCGCGTATGCCTGCTGATGGAAACGGAAGTGTGGCCCAACCTGATCGCCCAGTGCGTGCGCAACGACGTACCGGTGGCGTTGCTCAACGCGCGCCTGTCGGAGCGCTCGCTGCGACGTGGCCAGCGCTTCGGCGCGTTGATGCGTGGCGCCGCGCGTGCCATCGCCCTGGTGGCGGCCCAGACCGACGCGGATGCGGCGCGCGTGCGCTCGCTGGGCGCGCCGAACGTGCAGGTCACCGGCAGTATCAAGTTCGACGTGCAGGTGCCCGACGCCGCGGTCCAGACGGGCGCCTGGCTGCGCGCGCAGATGGGCCGGCGCCGCGTGCTGCTGTGTGCCAGCACGCGCGAGGGCGAGGAGGCATTGATTCTGGCCGCCTACGCGCGCCTGCCCGACGACGGCGCGCGCCCGCTGCTGTTGCTGGTGCCGCGCCATCCGCAGCGTTTCGACGTGGTCGCCGCGCTGGTGGGCGCGGCCGGCCTGAGCCTGCAGCGTCGTTCGCAACTGAGCTATCCGGTGGTCGACGTGCAGGTGCTGCTGGGCGACTCGATGGGCGAGATGTTCGCCTATTACGCCGCCTGCGATTGCGCCTTCATCGGCGGCAGCCTGCTGCCGCTGGGCGGGCAGAACCTGATCGAGGCGTGCGCGCTGGCCCGGCCGGTGCTGATCGGCCCGCACACCTTCAATTTCGAACTGGTCAGCGAGCAGGCGGTCGCCGCGCACGCGGCGCTGCGCGTGGCCGACGCCGATGCGCTGATGGCGCAGGCCATGCGTCTGCTGGCCGATGGCCCCCAGCGCGAGCAGATGGGCGCACAAGCGCTCGCGTTCGCCAATCTGCACCGGGGCGCCACCGCGCGCACGCTCGCGTTGCTGGCGCCGCTGATCGGGCCCTAGCATTTGGCCGAACCGGCACCATCTGGGATCGATTCCAACAAGGAGAGACAACAATGTTTTGGATACGACACCCGAAACAAGTGGGTAGCCAGAAGGCCGTGGCGATGCAGGTGGTGCAGCGCAAGGCGGCGGCGCCGGCCAGCACCCAGCTGATCATCGTTGAGAACAAGCCGGTGCCCATCCCGGCGCCGCAGGCGGCCGAGGTGGCGGGAGTCGAGGCGACAGCGTCAGAGGCGGCGCGAGAGGACGACGGCGCGCCGATTTAGGCGAACAGCACCGGCAGTTCCTGCGAGCGTTTGCGCAGCGCCATCTTGGCGCCGTCATAGTCGGGATACACCGCTTCGACGGTGGCCCAGAAGCGCGCGCTGTGGTTCATCTCGCGCAGGTGAGCCAGTTCGTGCGCCACCACGTAGTCAATCAGCGGCAGCGCAAAGTGGATCAGGCGCCAGTTCAGGCGGATCGCGCCGTGCGCCGTGCACGAGCCCCAGCGCGTGCCGGCCGAGGACAGCGCGAACGTGCTGTGTCGCACGCCCATGCGGGCCGCGTACAGGTCCAGCCGTTCGGTGAATAGCTGTTTGGCTTGCGCTTCGTACCACAGCCGCACACGCTCCTTGAGCTGCCATTCCTCCAGGCCGGGCACCACGCCGATATTGAGCACGCCCAGTTCTGGCTCGAACAGGCAGTGGCTGCGAGTGGCCGGCTGCAGGCGCAAGGTGATGTCGGCGCCCATGAACGGCAGCTGCGCGCCGTCGACCCATTGCACGGGCGGCTTTTGCTGGCGCAGCGCACGCCGCTCGCCCCGTTCACTCAATTTGGTCAGTATCCAGCCCTGCTTGGCGCGGATCGCGTTGTCGATCTCGGCCAAGGTGATGCGTTTGGGCGCGGTTACGCGCAAGCCGTCGTCGTCGATCATGAAACCGATCGAACGGCGCGTCGAGCGGCGCAGCATGTAGTCGAGGGTGTGCGCGCCCAGTTGAATCTGGCGGCGCGGTGGTGACAGCGGGTCGGGCGCGGTCAGGCGCGGCGTCGGTGGCGGCGCGCCGGGCGGCGCCTTGAACAGCGCACGCACGGGGGACGGCGGTGCGCTCGGCTGCACCGTCGAGAAGAAATCCTGGGCGAACAGTTCGAGTTGCAGCGCGTTGATGTGAGGGACCGTCGCGGTTTGCTGCGGCGTGCCGATCAATGCACCTATCCCGTTCAGCCAGCGTTGTAGACGTGGGGCGAAATGACGCGCATTTCTGATTCTATCCAATTTTCAACCTCGTGCATCAGGCTATCGGGCGTATGGTTGTCCGGCGAGATCGGTTTGCCTATCGATACCGTGATCAGGCCGGGGCGTTTCAAAAACGACTGCTTGGGCCAGCATTCGCCGGAATTGTGCGCGATCGGAATCACCACCGCGTTCGTCTCGATCGCCAGGCGCGTGCCGCCGCTCTTGTACTTGCCGCGCTGGCCGACGGGGATGCGTGTGCCTTCAGGAAACATGATAATCCATTGGCCGTCGGCCAGCCGGCGTTTGCCATGCGCGACAACATGCTTGAAGGCGTTCTTGCCCTGCTTGCGGTCGATCGGAATCATGCGCAGCATCGCCATCGCCCAGCCGAAAAACGGGATGTACAGGATCTCTTTCTTGAACACGTAGACCAGCGGACGGGGCAAGGAGCACAGCAGGAAGATGGTTTCCCACGCCGACTGGTGCTTCGACAGCACGATGGCGGGCGCGTCGGGCAGGTTTTCCCAGCCCTTGATGACGTAATTGATGCCGCAGATGTTCTTGGCGCACCAGATCATGAACACGTTCCAGCGCGAGGTGACCCAGTAGCGCTGGTTGTAGGGCAGCGGCGAGGCAAATACGCACACGCAGGCCCAGACGATGGTGGCGACGATCATGATGGTCATGAACAGCAGGGAACGCAGGAACAGTACGGTATTACGCAAAAGAAGTCTCCGGGAACGGCAATCAGATGGGGATGTGGGATGCGGCGGCGGCCGTCTTGAGCAGCGCGTGGACCATGCTGGCCAGGTCGGCATAGACCTTGGTGCCGGGCGGCAGGCCGCCGGACTGGAAGGTTTTTTCGCCCTTGCCGGTCAACACCAGGTGTGGCACGCAGCCGCTGTTAAAACCCGCCTCCAGGTCGCGCAGCGAGTCGCCCACGGTGGGCACGCCCTTCAGGCTGACGTTGAAGCGGCGCGAAATTTCGGCGAACATGCCGGCCTTGGGCTTGCGGCAATCGCAATTGTCGGCCGCCGCGTGCGGGCAGAAGAAGATCGCGTCGATCGCCGCGCCGACCTGTTGCGCGCCACTGTGCATCTTGTGGTGGATCGCGTTCAAGGTCTGCATGTCGAACAGCTCGCGCGCGATGCCCGACTGGTTCGACGCCACCACCACCCGGTAGCCGGCCTGGTTCAGGCGCGCGATCGCCTCGAGCGAGCCGGGAATCGGCAACCACTCGGCGGGCGACTTGATGAACTCCGGCGAATCATGGTTGATGACGCCGTCACGGTCGAGAATGATCATCTTCATGGTCAAAGGCCTCGCTTAGCTCGCCAGTTTGGAAATGTCGGCGACGCGGTTCATCATACCGTGCATTGTGGCGAGCAGAGCGAGGCGGTTATTGCGCAAGTCGACATCCTCGGCCATCACCATCACGTTGTTGAAGAAGGCGTCCACGTCGTCGCGCAGCTGGGCCAGCGTCTTCAAGGTGCCGGCAAAGTCGCCGGCGGCGAACGCGGCATCGACTTGCGGCGCGATGCGTCCCAGCGCGGCAAACAGCGCCTGCTCGGAAGGCTCTTGCAGCAGTTCGGCCTTGACGGCGCCGATCGCCACCTCGGTTTTCTTGAGGATGTTGGTGATGCGCTTGTTGGCGGCGGCCAGCGAGGCGCTCTCGGGCAGCGCGGCGAACGCCTGCACGGCGTCCAGGCGTTGCACGATGTCGTCGAGGCGGTCCGGATTTTGCGCCAGTACCGCTTCGACTTCGGATGGCGAAAAGCCGCGCTCGCGCAGGATGCCGCGCAGCCGGTCGATGAAGAAGCTGGTCACCTCGAGCGATGGGTCAACGAAGCCCTGCTTGTCGGCAAACAGCGCCACCGCGTCGGCCAGCATCGCGCTGATCGTCAGTGGCAGGCGTTTTTCCAGCAGCATGCGCAGCACGCCCAGCGCGTGGCGGCGCAGCGCGAACGGGTCCTTGTCGCCGGTAGGCGCGAGGCCAATGCTCCAGATGCCAACCAGCGTTTCGAGCTTGTCTGCCAGCGCCACGGCGGTGCCGGTGGCGGTGGACGGCAGCGCGTCGCCGGCAAAGCGCGGCTGATAATGTTCGGAGGCGGCCAGCGCCACTTCTTCCGGCTCGCCGTCGTGGCGCGCATAGTAGGTGCCCATGATGCCTTGCAGCTCAGGGAACTCGCCCACCATGTCAGTCAACAGGTCGGCCTTGGCCAGCAGCGCGCCCCGTTCGGCCAGCGGCACGTCGTAGCCGAGGTGGCGCGCCAGTGCGCCAGCCAAGCGCGTCACGCGCATGGTGCGCTCGAGCTGGGTGCCCAGTTTGTTGTGATAGACCACGTTGGCCAGCTGCGGCAGGCGCGCGTCCAGCGTCTTCTTCTTGTCCTGCTCGAAGAAGAACTTGGCGTCGGCCAGGCGCGGACGTACCACGCGCTCGTTGCCGCCAATGATGTGCTGCGGTGTGTCGGTGGCGATGTTGGAGACGATCAGGAAGCGCGAACGCAGTTTTCCGTTCGGGTCCGTCAGCGCGAAATACTTTTGATTCGTCTGCATCGTCAGGATCAGGCATTCCTGCGGCACGGCCAGGAACTCGTCCTCGAAATGGCATTCGTAGACCACCGGCCATTCGACCAGCGCGGTCACTTCGTCGAGCAGCGCTTCGGGCATCAGAACCTGGTCGGCGCCAGCGGCGGCCAACAGCGCACTGCGGATTTTTTCCTTGCGCGTATCGATGCTGGCGATGACTTTGCCGGCCGATTCGAGCACGCTGGCGTACTCGTCGGCCTGTTTGATCGACAGCGCGCGCGCGGCATCGCCGGCCAGGAAACGGTGGCCCAGCGTGACGCGGTCAGCCGACAGGCCCAGCAGGCTCAAAGGCAGCACGCTCTCGCCATGCAGCGCAATCAGGCGTTGGGCCGGACGCACGAACTGCACGGTGCTGCCGTCCGGACGCTGGTAGCTCATCAGTTTTGGAATCGGCAACTTGGCCACCGACTCTTCCAGCGCGCCCTGTACGCCCAGCGTCAGGCTGCTGCCCGGTGCGGTGTAGGTGTAGTAGAAGCTCTCGGCCTTGCCGTCGACGGCGCGTTCCAGTTCGGCCACGGTGACGTTCGGGAAACCGAGCGCGGCCAGTTTCTTGGCCAGCGGCGGATTCGGGTTGCCGTTGGCGTCGATCGCCACCGACACCGGCAGCACTTTTTCGCGGATCGACTTGTCGGGCGAGGTGGCGCGCACCTTGGTAATCGACACGGCCAGGCGGCGCGGCGTGGTGTAGCTGGTGACGACGCTGTCAAGCTCGAGGAAGTCGCGCGCCTTCAGGCCGGCATGGATTGCGTTTGAAAACGCCGCGCCCAGTTTGATCAGCGCCTTCGGTGGCAGTTCTTCGGTGAGCAGTTCAACTAATAGTGTTTGGTTCATGTTCTTTTCTTGTCTTGTCGGTGGACTCAGGCGACTTGGGGGGCCTTGGCGGCCATCGGGAATCCCAGCTTCTCGCGCGAGTCGTAGTAAGCCTGCGCGACCAGGCGCGACAGCGTGCGCACGCGTCCGATGTAGGCCGCGCGCTCGGTGACCGAGATCGCGCCGCGCGCATCGAGCATGTTGAAGCTGTGCGACGCCTTCATGATCATCTCGTAGGCCGGCAAGGTCAGTTCCAGCGCCACCAGGCGCTTCGCTTCGGCTTCGAAGCTGTTGAACTGGGAGAACATCAATTCGGTGTTGGCGTGCTCGAAGTTGTAGGTCGACTGCTCGACCTCGTTCTGGTGATACACGTCGCCGTAGCTGAGCGACTTTTTGACGCCGTCTTCTTCCCACTCGGTCCACACCAGGTCGTAGACGTTTTCCACGCCCTGCAGATACATCGCCAGACGCTCGATGCCGTAGGTGATTTCACCGAGCACCGGCTTGCAATCGAGCCCGCCCACTTGCTGGAAGTAGGTGAACTGGGTCACCTCCATGCCGTTGAGCCAGACTTCCCAGCCCAGACCCCAGGCGCCCAGGGTCGGGCTTTCCCAGTCGTCTTCGACAAAGCGCACATCGTTTTGCTTCAAGTCCAGGCCGAGCGCGGCCAGCGAACCCAAATACAGGTCGAGGATGTTCTCCGGCGCCGGCTTCAACACCACCTGATACTGGTAGTAATGCTGCAAACGGTTCGGGTTCTCGCCGTAACGGCCATCCTTCGGACGGCGCGACGGCTGCACGTAGGCGGCGCGCCAAGGCTCGGGGCCGATCGCGCGCAGGAAGGTGGCAGTGTGAAACGTACCGGCGCCCACTTCCATGTCGTAGGGCTGGAGCAGGGCGCAGCCTTGCTTATCCCAGTAGGTTTGCAGCGTCAGTATGATTTGTTGAAATGTGAGCATCGTAGATTATCTGCGCGGACGGACAGCGCACGTGAGTGGTTCGCCAAAGCGTTTAATTTTAGCGGGTTTTGAAAGGAGTCTGTGGACAGATGTGGCAACTATGTCACTTCTTCCACGTTTTTGCTGGTTTTGCGCCCCGAAAGCCAGGCCGCCAGCAGCGCCGCGACCAGCATCAGCAGGAATGCGGCATTGCCGAACATGATATACGGTGTGCGCCCGGCCATGCCCTGCACCTGTCCGGCCAGCGTGGCGCGGCTGGCTGCGGGCAGGCGTGCCACGACCTCGCCCCGTGCGTCGATGATGGCGGTGGCGCCCGTGTTGGTCGAGCGCAGCATCGGGCGGCCCGTTTCCAGCGTGCGCATCTGGGAAATCTGCAGATGCTGGGCGATCGCGCTCGACTCGCCATACCAGGCCAGGTTCGATACATTGAGCAAAATATTGGCTGGATGGGGCGCGCTGCGCAACTGGTCGGCGATTTCCTCGCCAAACAAATCTTCGTAGCAAATATTGGGCAGCACCAGCTGGTCCTTGACGGCGAATGGTGCCTGCAGTGGCGCGCCACGCGTGAAGTTCCCCAGCGGGATGCGCAGCAGGTCGACGAACCAGCGGAAACCGAGCGGCACGAATTCACCGAACGGCACCAGATGGTGTTTGTCGTAGCGATAGGGCGCGACCATGCTGCGTGGCGAGACGCCCAGCACGCTGTTGGCGTAGATGGTGGGCGTGTCGGCCAGCGGAATGCCCAGCACCAGATGGCTGCCGCTGTTGGCCGCGAAGGCCGACAGCGAACTCAGATAGTCGTCCGGCAGTTGTTGGGGAAATTGCACGATCGCCGTTTCGGGCGTGGCGATCAGGTCGGCCGGCTGGGCCACGATCATCGTGCGCACCAGGGCCAGCGTGCTGGCGATGTGCTGTTCGCTGAATTTTTCATCCTGCGCGACATTGCTTTGCAACAGACGCACCGAGATCGGCTTGCCCGCAGCGTGGGTCCAGACGATGGTGTGCAGGCCCAGGCCGCCCAGCATCAGCGCGCCGATCAGGCCCACTGCGAGCAGGCGCGCGCGCTGGGTGAGCAGCATCAGCGCGCCGGCGATCACGGCGGCCAGCGTGCCGATGCCGTACACGCCGATCAAGGGCGCGTAGCCGGCCAGCGGGCTGATGTTGTGCGCGTAACCGGACACCGCCCACGGCAGGCCGGTGAACAACCAGCCGCGTGTCCACTCCGAGGCGCCCCAGCACGCGGGCAGCACCAGCAGCGCGAAACTGGTCAGCGGCAGCGACCAGCGCCGGCGCAGCCAGGTTGCCGCGCTGGCGGCCAGTGCGGAAAACAGTCCGAGATAGGCGCCCATCAGACATACGGCCAACGCCGCCAGCGGGGCGGGCATGTCGCCGAAACTGTGCATGGCGATGTACAGCCAGTAGACGCCGGCGCTGCACCAGCCAAAGCCATACGCCCAGCCGATCAGCGCGCTGCGTTTGAGGTCGGTGTTCTGGCCGATCTGATAGAACAGGTAGGCCAGGCTGAAAAACTGCAGCGGCCAGTAGCCGAACGGCGCGAACGACAGCACGCCGGCCGCGCCGATCAGTGCCGCGAACGACAGGCTGCGGGCGCTGGTGGGTGCTGCGACGATGGGACGGGCGAGGGTGGCGGTACTGGCGCTGGACATCTCAGGACGGGTCGACGATCACGGGCAGTTTTTCCACCAGCAGCACATGAATCTGCCGCGCGTCGGCGCGCAGCACTTCGAAGCGCAAATTGTCGATGTCGAACAGGTCGCCCTTGTGCGGCATGCGCCCCAGGTGGTTGGCAACCAGACCGCCGATGGTGTCGACATCCGAATCAAGCAGCGCAGTGTTCAACTCTTCGTTGAACTGGCTGATCTCGGTGAGTGCCTTGACGCGCCAGCGCGGGCCGTGCAGGCCTTCCTTGATCGACAGGATATTGTCCTCTTCCTCGTCGAAATCGTATTCGTCCTCGATGTCGCCGACGATTTGCTCGAGCACGTCTTCAATCGTGATCAGGCCGGCCACGCCGCTGTATTCATCGACGACGATGGCCATGTGGTTGTGATTGGCGCGAAAGTCGCGCAGCAGGATATTGAGGCGCTTCGATTCGGGGATGAAGATGGCGGGGCGCAGCATGTCGCGCACGTCGAACGACTCTTCGGCATAGTAGCGCAGCAGATCCTTGGCCAGCAGGATGCCGATCACCTTGTCGCGCTCGCCCTCGATGGCGGGAAAGCGCGAGTGGGCGGTCGACAGCACGCTGGGCAGCCATTCCTCGATCGGTTTGCTAATGTCGATCACGTCCATCTGCGAGCGCGGGATCATGATGTCGCGCGCCGACAGGTCCGACACCTGGAACACGCCCTCGATCATCGACAAGGCGTCGGCGTCGATCAGGTTGCGTTCGTGGGCGTCGTGCAGGATCTCGAGCAGCTCTGCTCGGTTCTCGGGCTCGGGGGAAATCAGTGCGGTCAGGCGTTCAAACAGTGACCGATGGGGTTTGGCGTCAGTTTTGACGCCACTAGGGTGCTCTTGCATAGTTGGCGTGAGCCGTTGTTGCGATGGGCTATAGGATACACGAAAAGCCGGCGCGATCCGTTTTTCGCCGACCACAAGCGCGCTTGGCTTGCCGTCGGCGCCCTGCGGGAGGCTGTTTTTCCGCTAGCTTGCGGCGCTGGCGTACGGGTCGGCGTAGCCCAGCGCGGCGAGGATCTCGGTCTCCAGCGTTTCCATTTCCAGCGCCTCGTGATCGTCGTCGTGGTCGTAGCCCTGGGCGTGCAGCACGCCATGCACCACCAGGTGGGCGGTGTGTTCCTCGAGCGTTTTTTTCTGATCCAGCGCTTCCGTTTGCAGCACGTCGGTGCACAAGATGATGTCGGCGCGGGTCGGCTCGTCGTCGGCGATCTGTTCGCCGTCGTTGTAGGCGAACGTCAGCACGTTGGTCGCGTAGTCCTTGGCGCGGTAGTCGCGGTTGAGCGTGCGGCCCTCGTCGGCGTCGACAAAGCGCAGCGTCAGTTCGGCCGGCGCGAACAGCGCCGCCTGCACCCAGCGGCGCAGTTTGGCGCGCGTGATGGTCTGTTTCAGGCGCGCGTCGGGATACTGAACGGACAGCGCGAGTTTATTTTTTTCGGACATGTTTGGCCACGGCAGGTTGAGTCAGCGCCACCAGTTCCTGGTGTTGCGCGGTGTTTTCGTAGGCGTCGACGATGCGCGCCACCAGCGGATGGCGCACCACGTCGGCGCTGGAGAACTGGGTGAAGGCGATCCCGCGCACATCCTTGAGTACGGCGATGGCGTCGATCAAGCCGCTCTTCTGGTTCTTGTGCAGGTCGATCTGGGTGATGTCGCCGGTCACCACGGCCTTGCTGCCAAAGCCGATCCGGGTCAGGAACATCTTCATCTGCTCGACCGTCGTGTTCTGCGCCTCGTCGAGGATGACGAAGGCGTGGTTCAGCGTGCGCCCGCGCATATACGCCAGTGGGGCGATCTCGATGATGCCCTTCTCGAACATCTTCTGGGTGCGGTCGAAACCGAGCAGGTCGTACAGCGCGTCGTACAGCGGGCGCAAATACGGGTCGACCTTCTGGGCCAGGTCGCCCGGCAAAAAGCCCAGCCGCTCGCCCGCCTCGACGGCCGGACGGGTCAGGATGATGCGCTTGACGGCGTCGCGCTCGAGCGCGTCGACCGCGCAGGCCACCGCCAGATAGGTCTTGCCGGTGCCGGCCGGGCCGACCCCGAAGCTGATGTCGTGTTCCAGGATCGCGCGCAGGTAGGCGATCTGGTGCGGGGTGCGTCCGCGCAGGTCGGCGCGGCGGGTTTTCAGCACCGGGCTGGCGATGTCCATGTCGGCCACCGAATCGACCGGTGGCGCGTCGGGACTGCGCGCGTTCAGGCCGGAACGCTGTTCGACCAGCGCCAGTTGCACTTCCTCGATCGGGACGATCTTGTTGGCGATCTCGTAGAAGCGCTCCAGAATCTGCACCGCGCGTTCGGCGTTGCTGCCGCCGACGATGAACTTCTCGCCGCGCCGGAAAATGGTCACGTCGAGGGCGGCGGAAATCTGGCGCAGATTTTCATCGAGCGGGCCGCACAGATTGGCCAGACGGGTGTTGTCAAGCGGCTCGGGGACGAAGTACTGCGGGATGATCGGGGTCTTGGTTTTCAACTGGCTCTCTGCAGATTCTGGGCGCTGGCGACGAGTTCTCCGCGCAGCGTGTAGTTAAAACTCTCGGTGATGCGCACCTCGACCAGCTGGCCGATCAGCGCGGCGAACTCGGTGCCGGCGGCAAAATTGACCACCCGGTTATTCTCGGTGCGCCCGGCAAGTTCGCTGGCGTCCTTCTTGGAGGCGCCTTCGACCAGGATGCGCTGCACGGTGCCGACCATCGCCGCGCTGTACTTGCGCGTGTTGGCGTCAATGGCCGCCTGCAACTGCTGCAAACGGGCCAGCTTGACCTCGTGCGGCGTATCGTCTTCCAGATTGGCGGCCGGGGTGCCGGGGCGCTTGCTGAAGATGAAGCTGTAGCTGGTGTCGAAGCCGACGTCGGCGATCAGTTTCATCATCGCGTCGAAGTCCGCTTGCGTTTCGCCCGGGAAGCCGACGATGAAGTCGGACGAAATCGACATATTCGGGCGCACCGCGCGGATGCGCCGGATGATGGACTTGTATTCGAGGCCGGTGTAACCGCGCTTCATCGCGCCGAGCACCTTGTCGGACCCGTGCTGGGCCGGCAGATACAGGTGGTCGACCAGTTGCGGGATCTTGGCGTAGGCGTCGATCAGGCGCTGGGTGAATTCCTTCGGGTGGCTGGTGACGAAGCGGATGCGCGCGATGCCGGGGATGTCGGCCACGTATTCGAGCAGCAGCGCGAAGTCGGCGATCTCGCCGCCTTCCATGGTGCCGCGAAACGCGTTCACGTTCTGGCCCAGCAGGGTGATTTCCTTGACGCCCTGGGCGGCCAGTCCGGCCACTTCCTGCAGCACGTCCTCGAAGCGGCGCGACACTTCTTCGCCGCGCGTGTAGGGCACCACGCAATAGCTGCAGTACTTGCTGCACCCTTCCATGATCGACACGAAGGCGCACGCACCGTCCACCTTGGCCGGCGGCAGATGGTCGAACTTTTCGATCTCGGGAAAGCTGATGTCCACTTGCGACTTGCCGCTGCTGCGCCGCTCGGCGATCAGCTGGGGCAGGCGGTGCAAGGTTTGCGGGCCGAACACCATGTCGACATACGGCGCGCGCTTGACGATCGCGTCGCCTTCCTGCGAGGCGACGCAACCGCCCACGCCGATCAAGAGATTCGGATTGGCGGCCTTCAGTTCGCGCAGCCGGCCCAGGTCGGAAAACACCTTTTCCTGGGCTTTTTCACGCACCGAGCAGGTATTGAGCAAGATGACATCGGCGTCTTCCGGGCGGTCGGTGCGCACCAGGCCGTCGGAGGCGCCCAGTACGTCGGCCATCTTGTCCGAGTCGTACTCGTTCATTTGACAGCCAAAGGTTTTGATGAATACTTTTTTCTGCATGGGGTATCGGTGGCTAAGGTGGTTGTGCGGTGCGGTGGGGCGGCGCGGGCGCGCTGGGCGAGGCCCGCCGGTCGGCGCTTGCGGCGCGGGTGGCCCGGCGCGTCCGGCATGGCGCTAGTTTAACGCAGTTTCGCAGCGCCGGCCAAAAAGCGCCAGCCGCACCCGCTCCACCGGCCAAGCGCGCCGGCGCGCCCGCGGAGCGGAAAAACGCAGGCATTTTTGATAAATCCGTCCGACAATTATGTTTTTTGCATTGAATTTGTCGGAAGTAACTCTAAAGTAAAAGAGTGGCCTGCCAGCAACGATTCGTGATGGCGGCATCCGACTGATCGCGGAGGATTTGATGGCTGGCAATCTCGTATCACTTTCAAGCAATGGCGCTGGGGCGCCGCCCCAGAACGTGGCCAAATCGGGCTCGGAGCGGCAGCGGCAAAAAGATGTCGGCGACCTGGGTAAGGCCTTGCAGGCCGGCGATGTCTCTGCTGCCCAAAGTGCGGTGGCGGCCCTGAAGACGGCGGCCCCCACGCAAAACGGGCGCACCGACTTCGCCAACGCCGTCAAGGCGCTCGACCAGAGCGTCAAGACGGGCGACCTGAAGAGCGCGCGCGAGGCGTTCGCCAACTTGCAGCAGTCCCAGCAGACCCAGCAAAAGCGCGCGCAACAGGCGCCGCCGCCCGCCGCTGCGCCGCCCGGCACCCAGGCCAGTCGCGCGCCGCAGCAAACGGCGCAGAGTCAGCGGGCCGGCCAGAACGCCCAGGCGCAACAGGTGTCCGAGCAGGCTTTTATTACCCGCCAGGACCTCGCCGCCAAGGGCGCGCAAGCGAAGTCCGGGCCGCAGCTGGGCAAGAATATCGATATCTCGGTGTGACAGCAGGTCGGCGCCCAGCCGGCCACGCTTTCCGCTCACTGAGCGCGCCGCCCTGGCGCCGAATTTGTTTGCCCGCTCGGCGCCTGCGCGTGCCAACCCATCCTCTTTTTCATCTGTTTTCAGCACGGATTCCGGTCCGCACCGCGCCCTCCTGAGCGCTGCGCGGCGCAGCCCGTTTGGGTGAATTGAAAGTCTTGCGTGCGACACAGAAAAACGTCCTGTGTTGAAATGGACTGTGTGGCAAGGTTTCCTGCGGATAGCTTGATATCGAACAACGTCGCGACTGCGCTGACCGATGTAGGTCATTGCAATAGCAGCTAATATTTGTTTGAAAGACAAGATCGTCGGAAGCGGGCGCCAAGTGCGACACAGTGTCTGCAATGCCTTTGCGTCGTTGGTGGCGCGCATACGAGACGGCGGGACGCTTAAGCTGAACTTCAGAAAGTTTTGTTTAAATGAAGGTCGATAGCGTTTATTTCGGGAACCTAGTCAGATGCACGACGGTCTACTAGTTCGTATGAGAATCATTTCAATACTTACAGAGACGAGGATTATCATGGCACATCATGCTCTAGCATCACAAGAAAGTTACAACCCCAACCACCTGCTCGACATCCTGCTGGGAAAGATGCAGCTCAAGAACGACGCTGCCTTGTCGCGCATGCTCGAGGTGGCACCGCCGGTGATCAGCAAAATTCGTCACCATCGCCTGCCGGTGGGGGCCTCGCTGCTGATTCGCATGCACGAAGTGACCGGCATGAGCATCCGCGACCTGCGTGACCTGATGGGTGACCGGCGCACCAAGTACCGTCTGTCGGACGCCCAGGGTCGCCCCAAGGCCGAAGAAAAAGCGGAGACGACCTCGGCAAGTTATGCGCATTGAACGCACGCGGTGCCACCGTCCATGTTTACCATGTCCGGTGGCTCCCTCTAACTGAGCAGGGCGAGTGTAATCTCTTCGTATTGCAGTTCGGTTTCGCGAAACACCAGTAGATACGACTCTTCATTGAGTCCTAGGCCGGTCCATACGACCGGCGAGACAGGCGGCACCAGATCGTCATTATCCTGCACCAGATCGAGTGCATGCACGATGGCATCGGCCACATGAACGATCGCGGCCAAGAAACCGGCCCCGGGCGCTTCCGGGTCGTGATGGCCGGCGATGGCCAAGCGCATCGTGTCCGAAAAATTCCAATGTGCCGCCAGCGCCAGTCCGGCCGCCGCGTGGTCCACGCCCAACACTGTGCGTTCGGCCTCCAGCAGATAGCAATCATTGGCGGCGCGAAACTCCAGCGTCTGTTGATATTGCTGTGGAAACCCCGTCACCAGGACCAGTCGTCCGATATCGTGCAATAAGCCGGCTGTAAATGCGTAGTCCTGGTTCACGTGCAAGTGGCGCGCCAGGATCTTGCCGCACACGGCAGTGCCGATTGAATGGCGCCAGAATGCCTTGTGGTCGAAGCCGGCGCAGTGCCCTTCGGCGAAGCAGCCCGTCACGGCAGCGGCGGTGATCAGGTTGCGCGTGGTCTGAAAGCCCAGGTAAGTGATCGCCTGCTGGATCGTGGTGACCTTCACCTGCAGGCCATACAGCGAGGAGTTGACCAGGCGCAGTGTCTTGGCCGTCAGCGCCTGATCATGCGACACTTTCTTGGCCAGCACGGAAATATCGACATCCTCCTGATCTATGCTGCTCAGCAATTCCATCACCACCGCCGGCAGCGACGGCAGGTCTTCCAGATTCTTGACCAGATCTGCGTCCGTGAGCAGCGTCATGGCGCGACCTCGCGGTCCAGCCGAAAGTCTTCGATGTAGCGGCGCAGCGCGGTGCTGGCCCAGTCGTCCAGATTGTCCGGGTCGTGTTTGCGATACAGGTGCGCCAGACGGCGCTCGACGCCGTCATGGAGCTTGGTTTCGTCGTCCGCGCTGATTGGCGGGCAGGCAATGGGCAGCATATCCACGCCGTGGCGCGGCAGCAATGCGATGATCGCTTCGGTCAAAGCCGTACCTCGGGGCAGGAGCACCTGCCCTTGCGGGTCGAGCAACACATCTGACAAGATCATGCCTGGCGTGACGTCGGCCAGGGCTGTGTGGTGGTAGTTCGCTGTCATGGCAATAACCCTCCGATGTGTCGATCTTACCATTGCCGTCAGGCGCTGTGCGGCGGCCAGGAATCTTTAGTTGAAACGGAGTTTTCTTGCCAAGCAGGGGCGCATCCCGTACATTGGAGAGCGCAGCGTGTTGCCGCTGCCACAGTCACGTTGTGTGCAATGCAGCGCGCAGCGCTTACCAGGAGCGGTTGATGTTCAGCATCCAAGTTCAACTGAAACTGCTGTTCGTGGTGATCGTCACCGTGGTGCTGGCCATTTCCGGCACGCATACCCAATATTCGTTGGGCAAGGACCTCGAGGCCAGCAATCTGCGCCTGCGCGAAGGTGTGCTTAAACGTTTGCAGATCAGCTTGCCGTCGGCGCTGTGGGATCTCGATAAGTCCAAGGTCGACAGCATCGTCGAGGCCGAGATGGCGCCCGAAGTGGTGTCGATCCGCGTGTTCGACACCTCGGTGGGGCTGTTTTCGGGCAAACGCCACCAAGCCGACGGGCGCATCACCGCCGTCGATCAATTGCCTGAGGCGCCAGGCATTCCCGTTGAGGCCAGCCTGGTATTCCAGGACGGCGGCTCGTCCAGTTCGGCGATCCGGCCGGTGGTGGTGGGCAAGGTCGTCATCAAGTTCAGCCGGGCCCAGATCGACGCCGCGCTGGCTGCCGAACTGACGCGCAAGGTGGCCGAGGTGCTGTTGCTCGATATCATACTGGTGCTGGCGCTGTCGCTGAGCCTGCGCGTCGTGTTCGAGCCGCTGAAACAGTTGCGCGACGGCCTGTTCGACCTGGCCACGCGCGGCAGTGACGAAGTCGAGGAGTTGCCGGAGACCCGGCGCGACGAACTGGGCGACGTGATCCGCGGCTTCAACCAGATCCAGCGTCGCCTCAAGTCGACCATCGCGCGCATCCGCGAGGCCGAGGACGCGGCACGCCGCTCGGCCCAGCAAACGGCACAGGCGATGCAGGACTTGCGCCAGACCCAGGAGTCACTGCTGCAGTCGGAGCGGTTGGCCTCGCTGGGCGGCTTGGTGGCCGGCGTGGCGCACGAGATCAATACCCCGGTGGGCATCGCGCTGACCAGCGCCTCGGTGCTCAAGGCCGCCACCGACGAGATCGTCACCGCCGTCAACAGCACCGGGCTGAAGAAGTCCGAGATCATGCGCTACCTCGACACGGCGACTGAAAGCGCGCGCCTGATCATGAACAACGCCTACCGCGCGGCGCACCTGATCCACAGCTTCAAGCAAATCGCCGTCGACCAGACCAGCGAGGTGCGCCGTCCGTTCGCGCTGCGGGAATACATCGACGAGATCGTCTCTAGCCTGCAGCCGAAGTTGAAGAAGACGGCACTGCATGTCGAGATCATTTGTCCCGAGTCGATCATCCTCGACAGCTATCCGGGCGCGTTTGCCCAGGTGATCACCAACCTGACCTTGAACTGCGTCGAACACGCGTTCGACAGCGACACCCCAGGCACGATCAAGATCACGGCCCGGCTGGAGGGCGACCTGGTGGTGCTCGACCTGCACGACAACGGGCGCGGCATCGCGCCCGAACTGCTCGACCGCATTTTCGATCCCTTCTTCACCACCCGGCGCGGCCAGGGCGGCACCGGGCTGGGCCTGAACATCGTCTACAACCTGATCGCCAAGCAGTTCGCCGGCAGCATCGCGGTGACCAGCGCGCTGGGGCAGGGCACCCATTTCGCGCTGCGCTTTCCGCGCGTGACGCCCCAGGCCGGTACCCATGAAGCTGCGCTGGCCGCCGCCGCCCAGCCCGACACCAGCGGCATCCACATCTAGCGCGGGCGTGGCCGCTGTGCGTTCAGCAGGAAAGCGCATTTTCTTGTATTCTCGCTATGCTTGGCCGCAGTGCGCGCGGTCCCGTTCGCACCGTCCGTCTTTTATTGAACGCTGAAAGCGCCTCATGACACGCCAACCATTTTCCCTGCGCGCCCTGGGTGCGAGCCTGTTGCTGGCCGGCTGCGCCAGCGCTGGCGCGGCCAATCCGAGCGTAGCGGCGCTGCGCGTGTACCTGTTCGATTGCGGCAGCATCGACGTGAGCGACGTTTCCACATTCAGTCCCGGTGTGCATGTCGGCCAGGCCAAAGTGCTGACCGACACCTGTTACCTGATCGCCCATCCGCAGGGCACGCTGATGTGGGATACCGGCTTTGGCGATGCGCTCGCGGCGCTGCCCGATGGCAAACAAGTCAGTCCCGTGTTCCATGTGCGCCTGAACAAGCCGCTGGCCACCCAGTTCAAGGAAATCGGCTATGCGCCGGACGCGGTCACCTATCTGGGCCTGTCGCATATGCATTTCGACCATATCGGCAATGTCGGCCAGTTCCCGCGTGCCACGCTGTTGATGCAAACGGAAGAGTATGCGTTTTCCCTCGGTCCTGACGCAGCCAAGTTTGGCAACGATCCGCTCACCTATCCGACGCTGGGCGCCAATCCCGTCAAGCGGCTCAGTGGCGACCTGGACGTGTTCGGCGACGGCAGCGTCGTCATCAAGCGCGCGCTTGGCCACACGCCGGGTCATCAGATGTTGTACCTGAAACTGCCCAGGACGGGCAACGTGCTGGTGTCGGGCGACATGGCGCATTTCACCGAAAACTGGCAGCAGCGCCGCGTGCCGGGCTTTAATTTTGACAAGGAACAGTCCTTGAAGACGATGAACGACAGCGCCGCCTTCCTCAAGGACAATCACGCCACCTTGTGGATCCAGCACGACGCCGAGCAGAATGCCGCACTCAAGCATGCGCCCGCGTTCTACGAATAGGCACAGACAACATGGCCGTGCAACGCCAGATCGCCCTGTTACGTGGCATTAACGTCGGACGCGCCAAGCGCATCGCGATGGCCGATTTGCGCGCACTGGTGAGCGCACTCGGCTATCGCGACGTGCGCACGCTGCTCAACAGCGGCAACGTGGTGTTCGACAGCGATGGCGTACCGGCCAACGAGAGTGCGCGCCGCATCGAGCAGGCGGTGCTGGCGCAACTGGGCGTGGGCGCGCGTGTTTGCGTGCTCAGCGCCGCCGAGCTGGCGCTGGTGGTGGCGCAAAACACGCTGCTGCCGGTGGCCGAGCACGCGCGCCTGTTAGCCTTTATTCTCAGTAAGCCTGATGACCGCGCGTTGGTACTGCCCTTGCTTGAGCGCGACTGGCAGCCTGAAGCACTGGCACTGGGGCAGCATGCGGTCTACCTGTGGTGCGCCGACGGCATTCTGGCCAGCCGCGCCGCGGTGCCGCTGGGCAAGCTGTTAGGCGATGCGACGACCGCGCGCAACTGGGCCACCGTCCTCAAGCTGAACGCGCTGGCCACTGCTTGACGCGGGCGTGCGCAGGCGCTGGCAAACATGGCGTGCACGTGTCCATTGGTGTCATAATTCCAGAACCGCCAGTTACTTGGCTAGCCCGGGCTGCGCTAGAATGAAGGCCAGATGGCGCTGTACGCAGCGCGTTTTCAGCGGCACGCGACATGACTAGGCGATATGGATAAAGAATTAATCAAAGGGGTGCTGATCTTCGTCGGCGCCGTCGTGCTGATCGCGGGCCTGTTCATGATGGTATCCGAATCGGGCCCGGACAAGGCCGAGTGCATCGCCGATGCGCTCAAGGCCCATATCCCGGTCGGTAATATCGACAAGGTGTGCCGACTGAGCGGCCCGTCGGCGAATTAGCGCAAACCAATCTGCGGCGCACGGCGCTGGGTGCGCGTGCGCGCCGATCTACTCGGTGAATCGTTCGACGCTGGTGCGATTGGCGCGATAGCCGATCAGGCACAGACCAAGCAACATCATGGCGAACACCTCTGGCTCGGGTACGGGCGAGACGGCAGGGTCGATCTGGGGCGCTTTGGCGGCTACGGCAGGGTCGGGCAGGGCGTCGCATTCCGGTTCGGTCGCACTGACGGGGCAGCCGGACTCGGCCGGCGCGCTGGCGCCGGGCTGGAGGCTGGTGCCGACGGGAGCGGTAGCGGCAGCGGCCTGGGCCGCGCCGCCTGACGCCAGTGCAATCAGCACGATGACGCGCGCAAGAATGCTTGTTTTCACGATCGATTCCTTGTTGTTGTTCGGGGTATTGCCTGCAAGCACCGGCGCCTTGCGAAAGCGCGTCGGCGCCACCGCTGATGGAACGCCATCTGCGTATGTCGAATAACTTAATTAAAACACATTTAATAAAATTTTGATATCGAAATCGTCGCGAACGCGCACGATGTTTGACGCCGTGCAGATCCGGTGCGGCATTGCCGCACCGGATCCGGCCGGGTTCAGTGGCTGCTGATGGTGATGGTGGTGCCGCGCAAATCGATGTTCTTGATGTCGATGCTGCCAAAGCTGGGGCCGCTGGTGGCGCCCTTGACGCGGATGTTCTGGAAGCTGATCAGGCCGATCGTGCTGGGCAGGCGCAGCGTCACCGAGCCGTCCTTGTTGAGGATCGCTTGCGAGTTGGCCGGGTCGTACACCACGTCCTTGATGGTCGTTTGCGCGCCCAGCACCATCGACAGCGGATTGAACAGCTTGGCCAGCTCGCCCAGCACTTGCACGCCGTCGCCCTTGGTCATATGCAGTGCCGTACCGAGCGCGTCGATGCCGCTGTTGCGCTGGGCCTGGCTTTCCAGCCATTGCTGGGCCATTGCCACGTGTTCGCGCAGCGCTTCCTCAGGCAGACCCTGGGCCGCCACCTCGCCCATTTCTTCTTCGCTCAAGGCTTGCAGGTGACCGCTGGCGCCGCTGCCGCGTTCGGGCGAGAGCACGCGCGCGGCGGCCACCGTGACCGGCGCGGCGATCACCGCCGCGTAGGCTTGCAGGGGACCGAGCAGAGCGGTGGCGACCGTGGCGGCCAGGCGCAAATTGCGCTGGCGCCGCATCGCGCCCTGGATCTGGCGGTCGGTAATGACTTTCCATTCGGCCAAAACCTCACCGAGGCGCTGACCGGTTTTGCTCTGCTGCACAATGGCATCATTGAGCTGCTGTTCGGAAATGAGCTTTTTCCCGATCAGAATCTGACCAAGCTGGGATTTCTGTTGATTCTGTTTCAGCCAATCCATTGTGCGCCCCTCAAAGAGTTGATTTCCTGTCGCCGGCCCAGCGCGTCATGGCGATCCCACCATGTTGTGCCGGCGCGTATTATGGCGCGATCGCCGCACGCATGCGCAAACCTATATGTTGCTGCAATTCGCTCAACTTCGGATTGATCTGGGGACCGGTTGCCTTGCTGACGCCCTCGCCCAGGGTCTTTTGTATTTCCGGCAACAGCGCCTCGAATTTGGCCTTGACCGGCGACTCAAGCAACACGATCAGGGCGCGCAACTCGTCCTCGCTGAAGCGTTGCGCCAGCAGCGGCGCGATGCTGGCATCGACCTGCTGCTGGGTGCTGGCACGCACCACGGGGCCCGCTTCAGCCCAGAATTTGGCGGCATCGGCATTGATTTCCTTCATCGTCGCCTCCTGCTTTTCCTCGCTGACGCGCCCTTGCAATAGTGAGCGTGCCTGGCGCAAGGCTTCCGCTACCGGCGTTTGCAACATGGCCATGCCAACCCCCTCCATCGGCATCTTGGTCAGCACCCGCTGCACCAGGGCCAGCTTGGCAGCCGACACGGGTAGCGCATGCGCCGCAACGGGCGCCGGCGCGCCGCTAGCCGAGGGCGCGCGCGGTGCGGGCGCGGTCTGGCAAGTGGCCGACCCGACGGCGGTCAGGGCTAAAAATGCAAAAATGAACTTAAGCATACAACATCTCCAGAGGAAATTTAATCAAAATGGGTGGTTATACGTTGCGCCAAAGTAACGCACGATGATGTCGCCCGTCACCGTCGAGGCGGCGTACGGGTTGTAGATCACATTGAAAAAGCCGTCGCAGTTAAGGTTGCAGTCGCTGCGCGCCGGCACATTGTAGGTGCCGCGCATAAAGCTGCCGGTCAGGTTGATTTCCGCGCCGTGGTCCATTTTGTAGCTCAGGCCCAGGCTGCGCAGTTTGGTGTTGGGCAAGGGTGTCAGCAGGCTGATTTTGTCGCCCGGAACCGAACTCTTGCGTGGCTCGTAGCCGACCCGCAGCGCGATCTTCGGCGTTACATTGATTTGGGCGCCGAATTTGTAGCTGACGACGCTGCGAAAACCCATCGGAAAGGTGGCCTCGGCCGAATTGGCGTAGCCGAACAGGCGCGCCAACTCCAGCAGCTTGATGCTCTGGTCAAACTTGAGGTTCAGCGTGTTCCATTTCTTCCAGTCCGCGTAACCGGCGTCGACGTTCAGTTGCAGGTATTTGGAGAGCATCAGTTTCATGCCGACCTGGACCCGGAACGGAAACGGGATCGCCGCCGTCACGTTGCCCGTTTGCAGCTCCGGTATCTCCTGCGGCAAACCGCTCACGCCCGCGACGATCGGGCCCAGCAGGCTGCTGTTGAGCCCCTTGACGAACTGGCGCAGCATCGGATCGGTCCTGAACGCATACGTGCCGTGATACATGGTGGTGGCACCACCCTGATACACGGCGCCCAGCGCGAACCATGGACGCGGCTCCCACAGCACGCCCAGGTTGATGGTCGGATCGAACGAGGCATGCATGTCGATGTCGATATTGGCCGCCTTCTTGAACGGATCGATCATCCCCTCCGGGCCGCCGCCGCACAGGCCGAAGGTCAGGTTGTCGATGACGGTGCCGTTGCCGCCGGGGCACAAGCCCTTTTGCAAGGCCCCGACCGTGCCGAGCAGCTTGTTGGGCGCACGAAAATCGGTGTTGATGGCGAAGTTGCCCCAGGCGATAGGCACCGACACGCCGAAGCGCAACGTGTCCGAAGCCTTGTAGCCGATCGCCGGCGACAGATAGATCAGGCGCTGGATCATGATCAGGCGCCCGTCGAAGGCACCCGGGTCGGCCGGATCCTTGGTGCGGTCCATGCTCATCGCCTGCGACACGTAGGACATGGTGGCGAAGGTGAATGGCGAACCGGGCGCGTTGTAGGACATGCCAAGGCCGGGCGCGGCCAGCGCCGGCAGGCGGTATTTCAACACGCCCAGAAACGGCAGCGCCAGCGCCTGGCGCACCGGGCCGGTGCTGGTGCCGTTCAGCGGATCCTTGGTGAAGCCGCCAATGTCCAGATCGGGCGCCGACTCGATGTGCGAGTGGGCCCGGATCGACGCCACCAGCAGCGTCGTCACTTCCTGAAAGCCGGTCAGGCGCGCCAGCCCGGCCGGATTGAAATGGATCGAGCCGATGCCGGGCGGGTCGGCCGTGACCGCGTTGCCCATCGCCATGGCGATCGGGTTGACGGCGATGTTGTCGGTAACGTCGGCGCGCGCGCCGGGCAGACAGGCGAAACTGCCGGCCGCGCAGGCGAGCAGGCCAAGCTGGCGCCGGCGCGCGCGCGCCGGCCGGGACGGGTGGGGGGGCGATGCGTTCATCTTACAGTGCCAGCGGCAAGCCCAGACTGATGCTCATATTCGGCGCGGCGGCGGTCATGCCGATGCCCACCGAGACGTTGACTGTCGTCTTCGGCGAGACCCGGTAGCCGGCCCCGATCGAGACGATGCCGGCGGTCTGGGTGGTGGTTTTGCCACGCGTGCCGCTGGCGAACAGCAGCGTCGAGCCCGACGAGATCGATTCCTGGAACGAGAACGAGGTGGTGATCTTGTACGACAGCGCATACGCGAAGCCCATGCCGAAGCCAAAGCCCATGCCGGGACGCACCTCGTTGAGCACCGAGCCAGAGAGGACCTGGTTCAGTTTGCGTGCGTGCAGACTGGACGACAGGTTCAGCGAGCCGAACAGGGCTACCGGGTCGACGATCTTGTTGACGTTGACGCCGACGTTGAACGCGGTCACGCCCGAGCCGGTCGCCAGGCCCTTGCCGGCATCGACCTTGAACGGACTGGTGCCAGAAGGAATGCGCACGCCGCCGGTGACGGTCAGCGAGGGCTCGTCGCGCTGCGCTTCGATCGGCTGCCAGCGCACGCCGCCGCCGATGTCGCCGATGGTGTGCGAGACGCCGGAAAAGGAGGGCGAATCGGAGTAACGGCTGATGAACGGCAGCGTCAGGCTGGTGGTGATGTTATTGCGCAGGCCATAGTCGACCAGCAAGGTGTTGGTGATGGTGTGCGAGTTGTTGTTTTCGATGCTAAACAGCGTGGCGGTGCCGGACGACAGGTCGGTGTTGATCTTTTCCTGACCGATATACGAATAGGTCAGATCGTAGTTCAGTTGCACCTTGCCGCGCTTGATCAGCGAATACTGCTTGTCGACGGCGCTCAGCGTGTCCTTGAGCAGCGTGGTCTGGTCGGTGTCGCCGGCTTTCTTGGCCAGCGCGTCGCGCACCGCATCGCTGGTGGCGGCGGCCGGCGCCGCAGCGGGACTGGTGGGCGCTGGCGCGGCGGGTGCGCTGACCGGCGCCGGCGGAATCTGTTGTGCCCAACCCGACTGGGGCAGGGCGATCAGGGCGGCGAGCAGCCCCAGCGATGGATGCATCTTCATGGGTAGTCCTTGATTTTGGAAAGGGGAAAGCGCGGCGCGCCGATTAGTTTTTGTGGATCGAGACGCCGCCCTGGCCGTTGAGCAGGCGCTCCATCTGGTGCGCATTGTCGATCGGGCGCAGCAGCGCATGGTCCTTGACCCGGTCCATGTCGGTGACGCCCAGTTCGCTGTCGAGCAAGGCCAGTTTGCCGGCTAGCGGATGACCTTTTTTCGGATAGACGATGAACAGCGTGTTGCGATCCCACAGCGTGGCGAACTCCTTGACGGAGAACACGATGTTGCCCGCCGACGGATCGGCCAGGAACACCAGGCCGTCGCGCACGCCACGCAAAACCACGAAATGCTTGAATCCGGCATAATCGATGGGCACGATGGCGGGGTGCTCGAGCGTCAGCAAGTCGGCCATTTCGCCGCGAAAGCCCGCGCTCTCAACGCCGATCGAGGCGACGTAACGTTTCATGTCGAGCAGCGAGAAACCGCGCCGCTCGATAATCTTCTCCTTCTCGCCCTTGTCCATCATGCCTTCCATCGACTGCTGCTCGGTCACGTCGAGGCCCAGATGGTAGTGCAGGATGGTCACCAGCGCCGCCGAGCCGCAACTGTAGTCGTAGGCCTGGCGCGTGATGCTGCGGTACTTGAGTTCGGAGAACGGTTCGATATGCACGGGCGCGCTGCCGGGACCGCCGCCTACCATGGACTGCTGCAATTCGAATTGGTCGGCCGGGCGGTCGACCGGTTCGTGCTTGGCCAAAATACCGGAAATACCCATCAGGGCCGCCAGTATTCCCAGCAAAACTGTGTACATAGTGTCTCCTCGGACAGACTGAACTGTCCTTCGTTTTTGGAAGCGCCGCGCGAAAAAAACGTGGCCGGCATCTGTGGCCGTGCTCACGTTTTCTTTGCCGCGCTCCGGTGGGAGTGCGGCGGTCGGCTTGCATGCTGACGCAGACCTGCCCGTTTCGCTGGAAAAAACCGGCAGGACGGCTGCGAGCGCATATAATCATTTTCTTGGCGGAAACGTCTCGATTTCGATACATTTCGGACAAAAGAGCCTCATTTTGGGTGCAGCAGGGTCTGATCGGTGCTATAAAACGCTGTCGTTTTTATCGAAAACTGCTCATTGGGATCTTGTCTGTGAAAACCTGGGAACGCATCAGTAACGCGCTCGGCGCCAAGCCCATCATCAGCGCGACCATCGCTGGCGACATGCCGCTGCGGGCCGAGCGTTACATCTTTCAGCTTAACGCCTGCGAGGTGCCGGCACTCGAATCGATGTTGTTGGCCAGTCACTTGGGGGGCGCGCGCGCCACGCTGGGGCGCAAACCGAGCAAGGCGTTCGACTTCATTCCCAGTTCCTCGGCCATTTTCCAGCCCGGCTTCCCCACCGCCTGGGCCTTCGGCGGTGCCGTCGACGTGGGTTTTTTCTATTTTCTCGACGTCGACAACGACAATGTGCGGCGCATGCAGCGCCTGCTGACGGCGCGCGGACGCTCGCACCCGTTTAGCGATCCTTTGGTCAGCGCCAGCGCGCACCAGATCCTGGGCGAACTGTCGCGCATGGCGCGCCCCGACCACACCTTCATCGAGCGCCTCAGCGTGGTGATGATCGAGCAGGTCTGCCGCGTGCTCGAAGGCAAGACCGGCAAGAACGTGCCGCCTGACGCACTGCAACTGGGGCGTTTGCAAAGCGTGCTCGAATGGCTGCAGAAAAACCTCAGCAACGAGCTGTCGAACGCCGAGCTGGCCGAGCGGGCCGGGGTGTCCGAATCGCACTTCCGGCGCATCTTCCAGGAGGCGATGGGGATGACGCCGCACCGCTACGTGTTGCAGTTGCGCCTGGAGCGGGTGCGCGAGCTGCTCACGCGCACCAGCTTCTCGATCGCCCGCATCGCCGCCCAGTGCGGCTTTAACAGCCAGAGCCACATGACTGCCTGTTTCAATGCTGCCTACGGAATCACGCCGGCGCGCGCGCGCCACCAGGCGCGTCTGTGATTCCCCTTTTGCGGCGATCAGTTGTTGACTCATAAGCAATGTCATGTATGCTTGGGCAATTTGGTATTTGCCTCCAATAATCGCTTTTTGATAAACACGAGGTCATTTTTCGATTCGATCGGGACAACGATGCCAGCATAATAAAAAAGCGAGACACGCTAGCTGTGGTATTCGCCCTTAGGGAGATTCGTTCTATGTCGCAACATCACCAAACAATTCTGCGCGCGCGCCAGCCTTCGACCTGCCAGATGCGGGTTGTGGCATGAAGTATTCGTCGGCCACCGATGTGGTGCGGCGTATCAAGGTCTGCCTGGCGATGGACGGTTTCGACGTCGAGCGCCTGTTCAGCGAAGCCGGCCTGGAAATGTTCGAACAAAGCGATGACCGCAGCGACGACATCCTGGCGCTGTCGGATAAATTCAGCCACCTGTGGGAAACCCTGGCCGAGGTGTCGGGCGATCCGATGCTCGGTTTTCGCGTCTCCTCGCCCCATCCGCTGTCCTGGCTGGGCATGCTCGGCCACATCATGCTGGCCTCGCCCAACCTGAAAGTGGCGTCCGAATCGCTGGTGCGCTACATGCCGCTGGTGTCGCCCACGGTGCACGCGACGATCGAACAAAAGCCCGAGCGCACCATGGTCAGCCTGCACCTGGTGGGCGGCAACCGCGCGGTGCCCCAGCAACGCTACGATTTCACCTGGTCCATGCTGCTGTCGACGATGCGTTTCGTGTCCGGCCGGCCCGACCTCAATCCGGTGATGGTGGCGTATGCCTTCGCCCAGCCGGCCTCGGCGCAAGCGTATATCGATAAATACGGTTGCCCGGTGCGCTTTGGCGCGCCGCGCAACATCATGGAGTTTTCCAACGCCGACCTGGTCGCGCCAATTCCCACTTCCAACACCCTGGCGGTGGAAAGCATGTTCCGCCTGCTCGATGAACGGCTGGCCCAGGCGCAGCGCACCAGTTTCAGCTCCAAGGTGCAAAATCTCTTGGTGACGATGATCGACCAGGGCGGCGCGCTGCGCGAAGCGGTTGCCAAGCGCCTGCTGATCAGCGAGCGCACCTTGCAGCGCCGGCTGGCCGACGAAGGCACGGATTTTTCCGCGCTGGTGGACGACGTGCGCCGCGAAATGGCCCAGCAATACCTGGGCAGTGACAAGCTCACGCTCAAGATGCTCAGCTACAAACTGGGTTTCTCCGACCCGAGCGCGTTCCACCGCGCCTGCCTGCGCTGGTTCGGCAAACCGCCGGGCGAGTTTCAGCAGCAACGCGGCGCCGCGGCGGCCAACCGCCTGTTGGCCCGGCCGCGTCCGGCACCGCTCGACGAACTCAGTGCGCCCATAGCCTGAGCTGCCCCTGCATCGCGGTACTGCCGTTGAGCGTATAACGGCCCAGGCTCTCGGTGACGGGTGCGCGCGGATCGGACTGCACGCTGAGTGATTCAAAACCGACATTGGTAAATTTGACGTAGCCGGGCAGCCCGATGGCGACATACGCGGTGCCGTCGGGCGCCGTCTTGGTGTCGACCGTGAGGGCAAACATATCGATCACGCCGCTCACATTCTTGATGACCATATACGTGTTCTTGCCATCGACCACCTGGCCGACCGTCAGCCGGCTGTCGCCGGCGGGCTGCCCCGCCACCGGCTGGTTCAGCGCCAGATGCATGGCGAAGCTGATGCCATCGGCCGCGGCCACCTTGGACAACTCGTTGTCGTCGAGCGGCGTGCTGGCATGGACATGGCCGCCCAGCGTCAGACCCAGCGCCAGCGTGAAAGTGGAGACAGTGCGCATCGGCTAGGGCCTGAACTTGACGTCGAGATACTGGATCTGGATCGCGCCGATGCGCGACGCACCGAGGTCGGTGGTGACGTTAGCGCCGCTGGCGGCGCTGTGAAAGCTCAGGTTGTCGATGGCGACGCGCCCGATTGCGGCGCCGTTCGCGTCCGGCCAGTCGATGCCCAGATGCAAGCGCGTGCTGCCGTCGGTTTCGGTGCGCGAATTGAAAATTCCCGGCTGGGTCGTCACGTCGGCGATACGCCAGGGCCCCGCGATCGGATTGCCGGCGGCGTCGACGGCGCCCACATGCACGCCGCTCAGTACCATTTGTTCATTGGGCAAATCGCGCCCGTTCGGTTGGATCGTCAGGCTGCCCAGGTCGCTGCGCAAGGCATAGCCGAAGGCCAGGCCGTCGCCCGTACGCGGGGTCGACCATTGCAGGCCGCCGCCCGTGTAGACCAAGTCTTTGAGCAGGATGCTGGTGCTGACGTTCTTGCCGTTGGCGTCGACGCCGAAGTCGTACGCCACTTGCCACACTTCCTTGCCGGCCGCGTTTTGCGGAAAGGCCAGGTTGATGATGTCGGCCCCGCCGTTCGGGCTTTTCAGCACGTCGAGACGGTAGGGATCCTGAAACGGTGCGCTGACGTCATCCGAGCGCGAGGTGGCCAGATTGCCGATGCTAAAGCTGGCCGCGTCGTTCGGCGTGTAGTAGCGCAGCTGCGCATCGCCCTGCATGGCGAAATTGGACAGGTTGAAGCTCATGCCGTCGCGTCCCTGCACCTTCGACAGGGCCGCGTCGCTGAGCGGCTCCAGGCCGGCGCACCAGGCCGGGGCCAGCGCGGCGAGCGTGCAACTGAACAGGATCAGGCGGCGCATGTTCAGCGCGCCGGCGGCAGGTTGGCCGGCACGGCGCCGGTCAGGTTGATCGACGTCAGGCGGTCGCGCCAGTTCAACCACACGCCCGCCTGGGCGGCCTGCACGGCAGCGCTCGGCCCATTGGGAAACTGCACTGGCGTCTTTAATACGGAAATCCAGAAATCGCGGCTGGGGCCGTTCGCGTCGCCCGCATGCACGCCGCCCAGCTGGGCCAGCGTCGGGGTGCCGGCCGCGCACGTGGCGCAGGTGCCGTCCCAGCGTTTGCCGCTATTGGCCGGGTCGGCGCTCGAGTCGAGCACGCCGGCCGCGCCGGCATCGACCTTGAGCGAGCCGGACAGGCTGGCGATCTTCAGGCCGACATCGCCGGCGATGCTGTCAAAACCGAGGCGCATGCCCACCACTTCGCGCGCCGTGCCGCTGCCTTGATAGACGAATTCAAAATAGGGATTGCTGATCTGAACCAGGTTTTTCCCGACCACGTCGCTGCGGCCAAATTGCAGCGTGCGGATGTCGAGGTCGGCGCCCAAGCCGTTGTTGGGCAGGTACTGGTATTCGCCCAGGCGGATGTTTTTCAGGTTGGCGTTCAGGGCCACGTCCGCGTTGATGCTAAAGCGCGTGAAATCGAAGCCGTTGGCGCTGCTGTTACTCACTTCGAACAAGCCCTGGCCGCTGACCTTGGACAGTTCCGCTTCGGACATGGTGCGCAGTTGTGCCGATGCCGGTGCGACGCACAGCACGGCAAGCAAGGTAGCGACTATGCGCCGTACATTACGGCGAAACAGGAAGGTGTTCATCGTGGATTCTACAAAGCTGCGACGCGCGGTCGCATGGAAATGCAGGGGCAAAAAAACGGCTTCCGGAGCAGGCCCCAAAAGCCGTTAATTGACATACTGTCAAACCATCGAGGCGATTAGTGTGCCCAGATGTAGACGGTGGTGCCTTGCAGTTTGATGTCGTTCATGGCGAACGCACCGAACGAGCGAGTTGCGTCGTTACCCATCGTGATCGAACCAACCGTCACGTTCAGGCCATTGCTGGAGGCGACAGCGATTTTTGGAATAGCAATCTTGACGACGTCGCCGGTGCCCGAGAATGCGGTCAGTGCAGCCAATTGAGCGGCAGCTTCAGGCGTAGCGCCCATGGCCAATGGAGAGATCACACCCAGTTCTGGACCGAACACTGCGGTTTGGAAGGTTGCGTGATCGACGACGTCCAGAGTTGCAGCGATCGTGCCGTTGATGCCGATGTTGTTGAAGCTTACCGAACCGCCGTTGGCGCTGGTATCGGTGTATTTGAATTCACCGATGCTGATATGCAGGTCAGCAGCGATCGACACACCGTCTTGACCGGCGACTTTGGACAGGTCAGCGTCAGCGATTGGTTGCATGGCCGAAGCGCTCAGAGCGATCGAGGAAACAGCGGCGGCGAGTGCGAGTTTTTTCAGCAGTTTCATGGTAAATCTCCATAGTTATTTTATTGAACTTCGACGGGAATTCGTTTTTGCTGCGGACACGTTGCTGTGCGTTTTTCGGGGTGCGTGGCGGGCAGTGTATAGCTGCTCGATGGCGCAATCACTACCCGCTTTTGGCAGGCTCGAAACACGTTCAGTGCTTGTGTCACTCTTAATATTTAGTGCTAATTAAGAGACTTCATCTTATGTGTTCGCGTATAAAAATTACACGTTCTCGTAATGATTATGCAAGCCAACTGCATGGCTTCGAGAGCCACCGAAAGTGTCGCGCTATGGCGCGCTGCGCAGGGAGATGGCGCCCCGTTGCTGGAAAGGTACAAATGTCGAACTATTAAGGTATTTTGACCTTGACGGCGCTGCGCGTGCTATGTGCGCTGCGGCCTGGGAGCGGAGCAACAGCTGGGAGCGGAGCAACGCCTGGGAGCGGAGCAACGGCTGGGGGCGGCGCGGGCGTGGCTGCGGGAGGAGGGACAAGCGGGCAGGCCGGACCCGAGCGGGCCCGGCCTTGGGGGGAACTTAGATCTTCGCGTTGAGCGACACAAACACCTGGCGTGGCGCGCCCGACAACAGGGTCGCGTAAGCGCCCTGCGGGTCAGCGGTGAGGAAACCGTTGGTGCCCACCGTGCTGAAATACTGTTTGTTGAACAGATTCGTCACATTCAGCTGCAGCGAGGCGTCCTTCAGCAAGCCCAGCGACTTGATCTTGTAACCGGCCGAGAAGGTGGCGACCCAGAACGCCGGCACTTCGACGTCGTTCAGGTAAGTGTAATAGCGCTTGTCGGTAAACTTGGCGCCGCCCCGCGCGAACCAGACCGGGTTCTCGTAGGACAGTTCGGTGTTGAACAGCATCTTGGCTGTATCGACCACTTGCTTGCCGCTGGCGCGCACCACATGGCTTTGCGGATCGCTGCTCGCCAGAGCGGGGTTGGTATAGCCGTTATCGAAGTAGTCGGCCTTGTATTTCGAGTCGTTGTAGGTGAACGAATTGAACCAGCTCCATTCGGGCGCCAGCTTGAGCACGGCGGCCGTCTCGATCCCTTGGGTTTCGACCTTGCCGACGTTGATGAAGGTGCTCGGGCAGCCGGCGATGCCGGGACAGCTGGCCACGTTGAGCAGGCGGTCCTTGAAGTCGGCGTGATACAGCGACACCGAACCTTGCAGCATCTCGCGCTTGAAGCGGAAACCCAGATCGACGGTGGTCGAGGTTTCCGGTTTCAGATTGGCGGCGCTGCCGTCAAACGCGGCCTGGCTGGTCGAGAACGGACCGTTCACGCCCGGCTGGTAGGCGCGCATGTTTTGCGAGGCCGACACGAACACTTCGTCGTTCTTGCTCAGGCTGTAGTTCACGCCCACTTGCGGCAGGAATGATTTGGAGGCGGTGATCTCGCCTTCGGCGCGTCCGGCCACGATGTTCTTGGCCACGATGTGGGTCTTGGGCGCCTTGAAGCCGGCGTTCACCTTCATGTCGCCGTCCATCAGCGTCACCGTGTCGGCCACGTAGAACTGGCTGGTGGTGGTGGTGAAGTCCTGCTTGAACGCGGTCTTGAAAGGATCGCTCAGAAAGCGGTCCATGTCCTCGGGCCCGTTGATGCCGTAGAAATTACGCGTCAGGCCATGGTCGCTTTTTTCGCCCCAGGCGCCGGCGGACAGCGTGTGGTTGCCGATGTCGTAAGACCAGTCGACGACGGCGCCATTGCGGTCGATTGTGTATTCGGTGGCGCGGATCGAGATCGGCACGCCCGACGGCGACGCCTGATATGGGGTGTACCACTGGCCCATGCCCTTGTTGTCGTGGTGGTAGACGGTGGTCTTCAGCGTGGCCGCCTCGGACAGCACCAGATTGAGCGTGGCGCCGCCCAGCGTGTCCTTGCGCAGGCCGCGGCCCAGGTAGTAGGCGTCATCCATGTTGGTGACGCCGCCGCTGTAGAGGCCCTTTGCCGCGTTCACCGCGCGTTGCCAGTCGGGCGCGTAGTTGTCCCAGTTGTAGCCGAGCCGGCCGACCATCTCGAGCGCCATGTCGGCGTAGTCGACTTCGTGGCGCTCGGAGGTGTTGATGAACATCGACAGGCGGCTATCGCCGAATTTTTGCACCAGCTTGGCGTTGATCTGGTCCTGGTTTTGCGCGCCCCAGCCCTTGGACTTGTCGGCGCGCTGGCGCGTGCCGCTCAGGTAAAACTTGGTGCCGGTGTCGAACATGCCAGTGTCAAAGCGTACGAAGGTGCGCGAGGTGCTGTCGCTGCCGATGGTCTGGGCCAACGTCGCGCCGCGCTCGTCGGACGGGTCGAGCGTGACAAATTGCACTGTGCCGCCCAGGTTGCTGGTGGAGGCGGTGGCCAGCGTGCCGGCGCCCTGCGAGACGGCGACGCGGCCGATGTTTTCCGACGAAATCGCGCGGCTGATGTGCAGGCCGTTGTTGGCGCTGTAGCTCATGTCGCCCAGCGGCACGTTATCGAGCGTGAAACCGAGCTGGTTCTGGCTGAAGCCGCGAATCGAAAAGCGCGTCGACCATTCGTAGGCGCCGAACGGATCGGCCGACTGGAAGCTCACGCCGGGCAGCTTTTCCAGCGTCTTCAACGGGCTGGTGCCCGGCACCACCTTGATCAGGTCGTCGCGCGTGACGTTTTGCACCTGGCGGGTCTGGCCGGTGCCGAAAATGGTCACCACCTCGATTTTGCCGGAGGCCGGCGCCGGGGGCGCGGCCGTGTCGTCGGCGTAGGCGTAGGTGATGGCCAGCGATTGTAGTATCAGCAGATAAATGGGCTTGAGCCGAAAGCGTTTGTGCACGTAGAACTCCCTCTTCGATGATGGAATAACTTCTTATGTATAAGTTTGTCGTCGCCGCTACGCGCTTGCTTTTGCAGGCCGCAAGAACCTAGTCAGACCACACTGGCATACAGCACGAACTGGCAGAGGAATCGAAAACGGATGTTCGATTAATGACATATTTGCCAATCCGAGGAAACTTTATTCGCATATCTCGCACGGCCTTTTCACCTCAACGACGTGCAGTTGTCCGTTTACGACCTCTTTTTGTTCAGATCTGATCACTTGGCGCGAAAAACGCCGCGCGCTACTGCGTCAGTTCGAGCACCACCAGATGGCCCTGCGCGGCGCTCCAGCTGCGTCCCACCAGCCGTTCACCGTTGAAGCTGGCGCCAACCGCACGGGTACCCGGTTCGTGCAGCACCAGCGTGCTTTCGGAATCGAGCGCGCCCACCGGCGGCAGGCCCGCCAGCGGCTTGCCGTCGAAACTGATCTGGTCGCGCGCCGCATCGAAATAGCCGCGCATGCGTGCCAGCGTGAGCACCGCGCCGGCCGCGCGCTGTTCGGGGGTGATGCGCAGCGGGTGCATGTTCACCACGTTCGACGAGCGGGGAAACGCGCTGCGGTAAATATGTGTGGTGGCGTAGCCGCGCGCGGCGATCTCGAACTCGTAACTGACGCCGGGACTGGCCTTGAACGGCCCCCAGCGCCCGTCCGGGCCGATCAGGTGGGCGTAGCGCGCCAGTCCCAGCCGCGCGCCGCCCTGTTCACCCGTGCTGCTATCGGTGGCATAGATGGTCAAGCGCGCGCCGGCCAGCGGCAGATTGTTTTCGTAGTTGCCGCCGTTGGGGTCCTCGCTGTGCAAACCGAGTCCGCTGATGCTGCCCGACAGCTCGATCTGCGCCTCGGGCACAATCTGATCGGTGGCGGCGGCGTGGCCGGTGATGAAACGGTAGGCGGCGGCGAAGGCGGGCGCGCTAAACGAGGTTTCCCGATGGTCGATGCCGGCGATGACGACGTTGTGCGCGCCCTTCAGTTCCGGTCCGGCGTAGCTGACGTTGGTGGCCAGTCCGTGGTTGGCGGCGCCTTGCACGAAAGGCTGGGCGTATTTGTCGTTGCTGTCCGAGCGCACGGTCATCCAGTGCACCGGGCCGGCCACTTCGTCGCCGTTTGCATTCTTGGGCGCGTTCAAGCCGGTCAGGAAAGGGCCGGTGCCGGAAAATTCGCTGCCCTCGCGAAAACCCTTGATGGCGAAACCGCCGTGGTTGGGCGTGCCGCCCAGGATCGCGTGGCTGACGTTGACGCGCCCGTTCTGGCTGGCCTGCTCGGTCTGGATGTAGTTGCGGATCGCGTTGCCGCCGCGCGAATTGCCGATCAAGACCACCGCGCCGGCGCCGCTCGCCTTCAATACCTTGTCGATCTCCGATTTCAGGTAGGCCATGTGTTCGGCGGTCGAGGTGCGGCCCGCCTGCGCCACCGTGTCATCGTCGCGCGCCAGCGGGTAGGGCAGTTCGATCGCGTGCAGGCGCGCGCGCGGCCAGCCGTTCGACTCGAAGCGCCACAGCGTGGTCTGCCAGATCGCCGCGCTGTCGCCGTTGCCGTGTACGAACACGATGGGCGGGGTCGGGTCGGTCGCGACGGCGCGCGCGGGTGTGCCCGCTGTCATCAGCAGGGCGGCGGCCAGGGCCATGGTACGAGTTCGATACATCGTCAGTCCTTAATGTGCGTTGATCCAGGCGTCCAGCTGTGCCCCGGTGGCGGGCGGCAGATGCAAGCCCAGTTTGGAGCGGCGCCACAAGATGTCGTCGGCGCTGTTGGCCCATTCGTGGCGCATCAGGTAGCACACCTCGGCCGCGTACAGGCCGGGCGCGATTTCGTCGCCCATCTCGGCTACGCTGTTGCGACCGGCCATCAGCAGCGCGGTGCGGGTGCCGTAGGCGCGCGCATAACGCGCCACCAGTGTGGGCGCCAGCCACGGATAGAGCCGCTGCTGCGCCGCCACGAAGCCGTCGAATTCTAGCACCGCGCGGTTGCCCGGTGTGGGCCCGAACAGGTCGCCGCCGGGCAGGCAGGCATGCGCGGTCCAGGCCGGGCTGGGCGCGCCCAATGCCGGCGCGATCTGGTCGACCGCTTCCTCGGCCAGCTTGCGAAAGGTGGTGATCTTGCCGCCGAAAACGGTCAGCATCGCCGCGCCGTCGGTGTCGTGCTCGAGCCGGTAGTCGCGCGTGGTGGCCGACGCTTCGCTGGCCTCGTCCTCGACCAGCGGACGCACGCCCGAGTAGGACCACACCACGTCGGCCGGTGTGATCGCCCGCTCGAAGTAGCGCGCCGACAGCGCGCACAGATAGGCGATCTCGTCGCCGCCGATCTCGACCTTGTTGACGTCGCCCTTGTAATCGAGGTCGGTGGTGCCGATCAGCGTGAACTCTTTTTCATACGGGATGGCGAACACGATGCGCCCGTCCGGATGCTGGAAGATGTAAGCGTACGGATGGTCGAACAGGCGCTTGACGACGATGTGGCTGCCCTTGATCAAGCGCAGGTTCTGCTTGGGCGGCGCCTTGGTGGCCTGCTGCAGCATCTGCGCCGCCCACGGACCGGCTGCGTTGACCAGGCAGCGCGCCTTGACGGTGCAGGTGGCGCCGGCGTCGCCTTGCAGCGTCGCTTGCCAGTGCTGCGCCTCGCGCACCAGCGCGCTTGCCCGCGTGCGCGTAAACACGCGCGCGCCGTGCGTGGCCGCGTCGATCGCGTTGAGCACCACCAGACGTGCATCGTCGACCCAGGCGTCGGAGTACACGAAACCGCGCGTGAACACGTTCTTCAAGGGCGCGCCGGCGGCGTGAAGCCGCAGGTCGATGCCGTGCGAGCCGGCCAGCAGCTCGCGCCGCGCCAGGTGGTCGTACAGGAACAGGCCGATGCGTATCATCCAGGCGGGGCGCTGGCCGGCGTCGTGCGGCATCACGAAGCGCAGTGGCCAGATGATGTGGGGGGCCGAGCGCAGCAGCACTTCGCGCTCGATCAGCGCCTTGCGCACCAGGCCGAAATCGTACTGCTCGAGGTAGCGCAGGCCGCCGTGGATCAATTTGCTCGACGCCGACGAGGTATGGGCGGCCAGGTCGTCTTTTTCGCACAGCACCACCGACAGGCCGCGTCCGGCCGCGTCGCGCGCGATGCCGGCGCCGTTGATGCCCCCGCCAATGACGAGGACGTCGCATTCCATGTGTTCAGGTAAAAGTGGCATTAGGGTCTCGCGCAAAAAAGGTCAGCGTGCGCCGTGCGCCGCAAGGGTTTACGGCGCATCGCTGCGTCCGATATACACGGGGATGTTCAGTTCGGCCAGCAGATGCATCAGTTCGGCGGGCGGTTCCATGTCGGTAAACAGCGCATCGATCTGGTCGATGTGGCCAAGGCGCACCAGTGCCTCGCGCCCGAACTTGGTGTGATCGGCCACCAGCCATACCTGGCGCGACTGCTCGATGATGGTCTGGGCCACTTTCACTTCGCGGTAGTCGAAGTCGCGCAGCGTGCCGTTGGCCTCGATGCTGGAAATGCCGATGATGCCGATGTCGACCCGGAACTGGCGAATGAAGTCGCTGGTCGCCTCGCCGATGATGGCGCGGTCGCGCGCGCGCACGATGCCGCCGGCCACAATCACTTCGTGGGCGGCGTTGTCGGCCAGGATGGCGGCCACGTTGAGGTTGTTGGTGATCACCGACAAGCGCTCGTGCTGCAGCAGCGCGCGCGCGATTTCCTCATTGGTGGTGCCGATGTTGATGATCAAGGACTGGCCGTTTTGCACCTGCCCGGCGACCAGTTCGGCGATGCGTTTCTTGCCGTCGATGTTGAGCACCTGGCGCTGGTTGTAGGCGATGTTCTCGACCGAGGACGGCAAGCCGGCGCCGCCGTGGTAGCGCCGCAGCAGGCTGGCCTCGGTCAGGCGGTTGATGTCGCGCCGGATCGTTTGCATCGTTACGTCGAACTGCTGCGCCAGTTGTTCGACCGAGCCGAAGCCGTTCAGGCGGATATGCTCGAGCAGTTGGCGCTGGCGGTTATTCAAGTCCATGGTGGCCTGGTGGGAGGGTTAGACGGTGCGCGCCAGCGCGTCCGTGATCAAACCGTCGACGCCCCATGCCAGCAGTTGCTGGGCGCGGGCCGGGTCGTTGACAGTGTACGTGAGCAGCTTGAAGCCGGCCTGTTTAACAGCTTGCACGCGCGCCTGGTCGAGCAGCAGGTGGTCGCAATGGAACGACACGCAAGCCAAGTCGGTCAGGCGCGCCTGCCAGTCGTCGGGCCAGCTGTCGACCAGCCAGCCCATAGGCAGCTCGGGCGATTCGGCGCGCGCCGCAACCAGCGCATCCCACGAGAACGACGACAACAGCGGCGCCACTGCACTGCCTTGCCACAGGAGCGCCGATGCACGCGCGACGGCCAGTCCGGTTTCGCGCTCGCGTCCAGGGCAGGGTTTGATCTCGACATTGCAGGCCACGCCGTTGGCCTGGCAGTAGGCGGCCACGTCGGCGAACAGCGGTATTGGCTCGCCGGCGAAGGAGGCGCCATACCAGCTGCCGGCGTCGAGCTTGGCCAGCGCCGCGTAGTCCTGCAGCGCGGCGTCACCTTGCCCATTGGTAGTGCGTTCGAGCGTGTCGTCATGCAGCAGGATGCAGACGCCGTCGCGGCTCAATTTGACATCGAACTCGACGCCCCGATAGCCCATTTCGACGCCTTTTCGCATCGCCGCCAGTGTGTTCTCGGGCGCCAACGAACCGCCGCCGCGGTGCGCGATCCATTGCGGGTAGGGCCAGGGTGCGTCGCTCATGTGTGTCTCGCTTGGGAAGGGTGGAAGTTCTCGGCCAGCGGCGCGTCCGGGGTGGCGCTGCGCAGACGGGTTTTCATCAGCATGCCGGCCGCGTCCAGGATCGGGTAGGCCAGCGCGCAGATGTGCGAATTGATGCGGCGCAGGTCGCGGATCACGTCCAGGTGCAGCGCGCTGGTGGCGATGCTTTGCAGGCGGTTCTCGGTCAGCCGGCGCAAATGGTTTTCCGCGTAGATGCGCTCCAATTCATTGAAGCGCGATTTTTCTTCGAGCAGGCGCTGCGCCTGCTTGACGTCCGGATGCATGAACAGGTTCAGGCCCAGGCGCAGATTGGCCAGTACGCGCTGGTGCAGGTCGCCGATTTCGGCGTTGCCCGATTCGGAAAAACTCAGTTGCGCGTTGATCTTGCGGCGCGCCAGATCCATCAGGTTCTTGTCGATGATGTCGCCGATGTGTTCGAGGTTGATGGTCAGCGCGATGATGTCGGCCCAGCGCTGGTTTTCCAGCGGCGACAATTCTTCGCGGTTAATCTGCATCAGGTAGGACTTGATCGCCTTGTACAGCGTGTCGACACCGTTTTCCATTTGCTCGATCGGGCGCATCAGGCGGTCGTCGTTGCTGCACAAGACGGTGAGCGAGTCGCGCAGCATCTGGTCGACCAGATCGCCGATGCGCATCGCCTCGCGCGCCGCGCACGACACCGCCACTTCCGGCGTGTGGATCACCGATGCGTCCAGATAGCGCGGCTGGGTCGGGCTGTCGGCGTTTTTCGCGATCGGCAGCAGGCGCTCGCACAGGCGCGCGGTCGGGCCGGTAAAGAACAGGAACACGCAGGCGGTGGCGACATTGAAGGCGATGTGAAAATCGAGCATCTGGCGCGCCGGATCCGGCTCGATCAGCGCGACCCAGCCTTCGATCCGGCCCAGCAGCGGCGCCACCGCCAGGCAGGCGAGCAGCTTGAAAAACAGGTTCGCCAGCGGCACGCGTTTGCTGGCATTGCCACCGCCCACGCTAGAGAGCAGCGGCGAGACGCTGCTGCCCAGATTCGCGCCCAGCACCAGCGCCAGGCCGAGCGCGGGCGGAATCGCCGCGCTGCCCACCAGCGACACGGTCAGCAGCACGATCGCCAGGCTCGAATGGGCCAGCAAGGTCAGGAAGGCGGCGAACAGGATGTCGAGCACGATGTCGCCGGTGATCGAATTGAAGATCACCTGCACGCCGGGACTGCGGCTGACCGGCAGCACGGCGGCGCCGATCAGCTGCAATGCCAGCATCATCACGCCCAGGCCGATCGCCGCGCGTCCGGTGTTGCGCGACACCTGGCTGCGGTCGGCGCGAAACAGCGTCACGCCGATCAGCAACAGCAGCGGCGACAACCACACCAGCTTGACGGAGAAAATCTGCGCGATCAGGCTGGAACCGACATCCGCGCCCAGCACCACGGCCAGCGCGGCGCGCGTTTGCATCAACCCTTGCGCGACGAACGATGAAATCATCAGGGTCGTCGCGGTGCCGCTCTGGATCAAGGTGGTGATGCCCAGCCCGGTGGCGAACGCTTTGCCACGATGGTTGACGCTGTGCCCGAGCAGTTTGCGCAGCTGCACCCCGTAGGCGCGCAAGATGCCGCTCTGGACCAGGTGGGTGCCCCAGATCAGCAGTGCGACGGCGCCGAGCAATTGCAGCAGGGTCAGCATGGGCGTGTTCTCAGCTCGCTTTCGGTTTGCGCAGGTACATCGCGCCGACTGCCAGCGCCGACACCGCCATCAGCATCAGACTGACTGCGTTGAGCACCGGCGTGGCGCCTTCGCGCATGCGGCCATACATCAGTACCGTCAGCGGGTTGTCGCTGCCAACGAGCATCAGTGTGGTGTTGAAGTTCTCGAACGACAGCAGGAAGGCCACCGCGGCGCTGCCGATCAGCGCCGGTTTCAGATACGGCAGCGTGATCGTCGACAGGATCGCCATGCGGCTTGCGCCCAGATTCAGCGCCGCTTCTTCGAGCGAATTGTCGAAGCGCTTCAGACGGGCCGCGATGGTCAAGGTGGTGATCGTGACGATGTAGGAGAACTGACCGAGCACCACCAGCGGCAGGCCGGGACGCAACCAGTCCAGGTCGACGCCCCACATGGCATCAAACAGGTTGGCCAGCCGGCTGGCAAACGCCAGGATCGAAATGCCCAGAATGACGCCGGGGATCACCAAAGGCACCAGCATCAGCGTGGCCAGCAGGCGCTTGCCGGGAAACTCGGCGCGCTCGAGCAAAAACGCGTTGCCGGTGCCGACCAGCAGTGACAGAATCGTCACGGCGATGGCCACCTTCGAGCTGTGCCAGATGCTGGTGAGCAGATCTGCGTCGAAGAACAGGCCGGTGCGCTCGCCCCCGTTGGCGATGAACCAGTCGAGCGTGAAGCCCTTCCACGGCGGGGTCGGAAACACCGAATCGTTGAAGGCGAACAGCGCCACCACGGTCAGCGGCAGCAGCAGGAAGGTGAAGAACAGCGCGACGTACAGGGCGCGTCCGCGCGTCATCAGTGTCGAATCGGGCAGGCTGGGGATCATGGCATCTCTTTTACGTGCGGCGCATCGCGTCGGCGAAACGCTGGCCGGTGATTTTCAGGCCCAGCCATACCAGCAGGGTCGACAGGGCCAGCAGCAGGAAGGCGAACGCGGCTCCTTGCTCCCAGTTGAAACGGGTGATGAATTGAGTGTAGATCAGCTCGGTGAACCATAGCGAATTTTTTCCGCCCAATACCACCGGCGTCAGGTAATTTCCCAACGTAAGCATGAACACCATGATGCAGCCTGCCGCGATGCCGGGCGCAGCGTGCGGAATGACGATGCGGCGCAGGATGTCGAGCCGCTTGCCGCCCAGGTCGTAGGCCGCCTCGATCAGGCTGTCGTCGAGCGTTTCGAGCGCGTTAATCAAGGGCACCAGCATGAACAGCAGCGAGCTGTAGACCAGGCCGACCAAAATCGTGGCGTCGTTGTACAGCAGTTCAACCGGTTGCTCGGTGATGTGCAGCCACTGAAACAGCTGGGGGATCACGCCGCTTGATCGCAGCAAAATCAGCCAGCCCAGCGTGCGTACCAGTTCGCTGGCCCAGAACGGCAGCAGCGTGCCGGCCAGCAGCAGTGTCTTGACGTGGCCGCGCGCCACCTTGGCGATGGTCCACGCGACGGGAAACGCCAGCACCAGCGCCAGCACGGTGGCGATCACCGACATGACGGCAGTGCGCAGAAAATTATTCCAGTACAGCGGCTCGGAGAAGAAGGTCGCGTACTGCTTCAGGCTGGGCGCGAACTCGCCCGGGCCGACCCGCTCGCGAAATGACAGCAGGCCCATTTCCACCTGCGGCAGCACGATCAGCAGCAGCAGCCACAGCACGGCGGGCGCCAGCAGCAGGTACAGCGCCAGGCGGCGCGGCGTCAGTGCGTTCATGGGCGCGCGTCCGCAAAGACCTGCACGTTTTCGGCGCGGATGCCCAGGTGGACCGTTTCACCGGCCGCCAGGTCGGCAAACGCGCCGGTGTGCGGCAGCGCCACATGCAGCGCGCAGCCGCTGCCCGCTTCGCGCACCAGCACGGTGGAATTGGCGCCGTCGAACAGCACGCTTTCAACCTGACCCTGCAAACGGTTGGCGTAGTTTTCCAGCGCCGACTGCTGGCGCGACAGGCTGATCGCCTCGGGCCGGATGTACAGGCTGACGTTGCCGGCCAAGTCAGGCTGCATCGGCGTGGCGAACAGCGGCGCGGCCAGTTGGGTCTTGACCGAGGCGGGGCCGGACACGCCGGCCAGCAAACTGCCATCGAGCCGGTTGCTGTTGCCGACGAAGCCAGCCACGAAGGCGGTCGCAGGCTGGTAGTACAGCTGCTGCGGCGTGCCCACCTGCTCGAAGCGGCCCTTGTTCATCACGGCCACACGGTCCGACATCACCAAGGCCTCGGACTGGTCGTGGGTGATGTAGACGAAGGTGGTGCCCACCTCATGCTGCAGTTGTTTCAGTTCGATCTTCATGTGCTCGCGCAGCTTCAGGTCGAGCGCGCCCAGCGGTTCGTCCAGCAGCAGCAGGGTCGGTTCAAGCACCAGGCTGCGCGCGATCGCCACGCGCTGTTTTTGACCGCCCGACAGCTGGTCGATGCGCTTGCCGGACGTGCCCTGCAAGCCGACCCGCTCGAGCATGCCTTCGACCTTGCGGGTGATCTCCGCCTTGGCAAGGCCACGCCGCACCAGGCCGTAGCCGACGTTCTCGCCCACACTCATCATCGGAAACAGCGCCAGGTGCTGAAACACCATGTTCACCGGGCGCTGGTTGGGCGCCACCCGCTTCATCGAGCGACCCTTGATGACGATGTCGCCTTCATCGGGTTCGATGAAGCCGGCGATCATGCGCAGCAAGGTGGTCTTGCCGCAGCCGGAAGGCCCCAGGATCGAAAAGAAGCTCCCTTTCGGCACGTCCAGGTTGAGCCGGTCGACCGCCGTGAAGGTCGTGTAATGCTTGCTGATCGCCTGCACGGACAGGTCGGGTATCTCTTGCGTGGAGCCAGTGGACATTGCGGTACTCAGGTTGACGTTGAACAAGCGGCGCCGTCGGTGGCGCCGTCAGCTTTAGTTGGCGGCCTTGATACGGTCGAGCACCTTGCCGTCGATTTCCTCCAGCCCGGTCGGAATGGCCGGATACCACTTGATCTGCTCAAGCGCGTTGCCGGGGAAGGACTCGGCTTTCTGCGCCTTCATTTGCGCGTCCATCAGGTTCTCGGCGCCGGCGATGGCGGTGAAGGTGCGCGCCGCCTTGCCCAGCTTGGCGGCAATCTCGGGACGGCTGACGAAGTTGATCCACTTGTAGGCGCCATCGAGGTTCTTCGCCTTGGCGGGAATGGCCATCGTGTCGACCCAGCCCAGTGCACCGGACTTGGGCGCCACATATTTCATGGTCGGGTTTTCCGCGTTGAGCTTCCAGCCGCCCGCGTCCCACATCATCGCGCCCACCAGTTCGCCCGAGCGCAGATCGTTGAGCAGCTGGTCTTTGCTTTCCCAAAAATACTTCAGGTTCTTTTTACACGCCAGCAGCTTGTTGCCGGCGGCGACGATGATGGTCTCGTACTGCTTCGGATTGGCATAGGCCTTGAACGGGTCGGCGCCCATCGAAAACGCCATCGCGATCAGCGTCGGGCGCTTCAGGCGCACCGCCGTCTTGCCGGCGAATTCAGGTTTGCACAGGTCGGCGTAGTCGAGCATCTTGGCCTTGCTGCTGTTGACGGCGATGCCGTCGGTGCCCCAGAACAGCGGCAGTCCGTAGAACTTGCCTTTCAGGCCGGTGACCGTTTTGGTGGCGGCCAGCATCGCCGGGATGAAGTGGTCCAGCTTGACGCGGCTTGGATCGATCGGCTGGTAGATGCCGAACTCCTGCGCCGGTCCGGTGATCCGGTCCTGGCTCGGGTTGGCCAGATCGTAGCCGGCGCCGCCCGTGGCGCGCAACTTGGAAATCATTTCCTCGTTGTTCGACAGGGTCAGTTGCACCTCGATCCCGGTTTCCTTCTTGAATTGATCGATCACCTCTTTTGGCGCATAATCGGCCCAGGTCAACAGACGCAAGGTCTCGCCGGCCTGCGCGCCCGCGCCGCTGGCTGCCAGGATGGAAAACAGCGCCGTCGCCATGACGCGCTGGGGCAGGGGGATGCAAAAGGTGGTTGCCGCGTGGCGCATAGGGGCTCGCAAAATGGTTGGTCTGGGCCCGGATAGTATCAGGCAAAAATGTCCGCTTAATTACATGATTTGTTCGTTATGTAGAATTTACGCCAATTTTACGGGTAAATTTGAGCAATAACGACAAGTTGTAGTCGCTCAGCGACATGGTGATGTTCTTTTTCGCACATTTCTAATTCGCGTCGCCGGCTTGCGCTGCGCGCGCCGGCGCCGTCGGTCGAGGCGTTTTTTTACGTGACTGCGTCGAGGTTCCTGCATGTCGCGCTATCCACGCTTGAACGGGTGATGTGGGCGCGGGGCGTGACCGCATGCCTGGACGTGGCCGCCTGGGCGTACGTCATGCATCTGCTCGGCGCTCGCATTTTAGTCAGCCCCGGGTGTCATTTTGTGATGAAACGCGGCGCGCGCCGCCAGACGGGCGCAGGCGGCGCGCGTGCGCTCAGGCTTGCGCCGGCGTTTGGGACGGCGCGAGGTGAAAGCTGGCCTTGACCTGCTCAAGGTAGCCAGCGGCGTGCAGTTTGCCGTTCTTCGATTCGCGCAAGGCCATGTGCCAGTGGCCCAGGACCGACATCAATTGCACCGCATCGTTGGCGTGTTCGACACGGCGCACGACATCGGTTCCCATCAAGCCGAGATAGGCGTGCGTCTTGGCGTTCATGAAATCCTTGATGTCCCGCAGCGTCTGCGCACTGACGGACGGCATCGGCCTGGGCGCTTCCTGCGCACTGCCCCCCTTGATCGGCGTGCGAGGTGGTTTGCCGTGCGCGGTGCCACTGCCCGGCAGGTTCGTCTGGCGAGCGTCGGGCAAGGCGGCGCGCGCGCCGGAAGCTGCGCGAATCGGCGGGGTTTTTGCCGGCTGATCTGCGGTGATGTATTGCTGCGCCTCGAGAAAGTGGACGATGCTCGCCACCTCAAGCTCCGGCATCATGGTGTTCACCGCATGCAGGCGTTTGCTGCCATCGAGCATGATCAGTATCGCCCGTTGCCTGGCGCTCAGTGCGGCACTGCGCCGGCTGATCTCGTCGCGCCCCTTGGCGGTTTTGGTAAAGATGGTGTTGCGCGCATGGGCGAGGGCGGATGACTGTGAGGCTGGGCTCGGCATGTCAACTTTCAAATCGGTGGACGAGCCCGCATGGTAGTGAGCAAATGTGACGTGGATGTGTCATGCACAAGACGTCGGCCAAAATCTCAGGCGCATTTGCGCGCGCTGCTCAGTTTGCGGATGGTATCGACTGGCTGAATCAACGCCAGCGGCAGCGCCAACTTCACCATCACCATCACCATCACCATCACCATCACCATCACCATCACCATCACCATCACCATCACCATCACCATCACCATCACCATCACCGTCACCGTCACCGCCACCGTCAAGCGTTCGCTGCGCGGCCAGCGGCGCCGCGCGCCTGCTGTGATGCCGGCCGTTTGGCACACATGCCCGGCGGCCTACGCTGCTCGTTGCATTCCCGTAAGTTCTAGGGCACTTGCGTGGACGCTATAAATAATTGATAATGCGAGTCATTCTCATTCTCATTCATGTTTGGAGCAACCATGCAACGCAATCTGCCACGCCTTACCTCTATGACCCTTTTCGTGCGCTTGTGCTGCGCCAGCGTCTGGTCCGGCGCCGCCATCGTCGCTGCACACGCGGGCGAGCCGGCCGTGTCCGGTAGCGATACCGTGCTGACGACGGTGGTGGTGACGGGATTGGCCGAGCAGCCGACATATGGCGCCAAGCGCAGCAGCAGCGCGACCAAGACCGACAGCGTGCTGCGTGACGTGCCGCAATCGGTGACGGTGATTACCGAAGCGCTGATCAAGGACCAGGCGATGCAGAGCATGGCCGACGTGGCCCGTTATGTGCCGGGCGTGGGCATGGCCAGCGGCGAAGGCAACCGCGACAGCCCGATCATGCGCGGCAGTGCCAGCGCTTCGGGCGACTTCTACATTGACGGCACGCGCGACGACGTCGAGTACTACCGCGACCTGTACAACGTCGAGCGGGTCGAGGCGCTGACCGGGCCGAATGCGATGATTTTCGGACGCGGCGGCTCCGGCGGCGTGATCAACCGGGTGCCCAAGCAAGCGAACTGGAGCCGCACGCGCGAGCTCGACCTGACGCTAGGCTCTTACCAGAAGCGCCGCCTGACGCTCGATGTGGGCCAGGCCATCAACGACAGCGTCGCCGTGCGCGTCACCGCGATGGATGAGGACTCGGGCGGCTACCAGCGCAACGCCCAGCTCAAGCGCTCGGGCATCAACCCGACGCTGGCGCTGCGCATAGACAAGGACACCAGCCTGGTGCTGGGCGCCGAGCACTTTGAGGACAATCGCACTGCCGATCGCGGCGTGCCGTCCTTGCTGGGGCGCCCGCTCGCACTGCCGGTGTCGGCATTTTTCGGCGATGCCAGTCCGGACACCCGTCCGGTCAGCCTGAGCGCGAGCGCGTTGAGCAGCGTGTTCGAACACGACTTCAGCAACGGCCTGCACCTGTCCAACAAGACCCGTTACACCGACTACGACAAGCTCTACCAGAACTACAATTCCGGCGCGATCAACAGCAAAAACAACACCGTGGCGATGAGCGCGTATAACAACCACGCCTGGCGCAAGAACCTGTTCAACCAGACCGACCTGAGTATCAATATCGATAGCGGCGCGCTGCGCCACCGGCTGCTGGTGGGCATGGAACTGGGGCGCCAGGACACCGATTATTTGCGCAAGACGGGCGTGTTTTCCAACAATGCCACCAGCATCAATGTTCCGCTGGCCAGCGCCGATGCCACCCTGCCGGTCAACTATGTGCTGGGCGGCAGCAGTTCGGACCGCGACGGCTCCAGCCGCGCCAGCATCGCCGGCTTTTACGCGCAGGACCAGATCGAGTTGTCGCCCCATTGGCAGCTGATCGCCGGGCTGCGCTTCGACAGCTTCCAGCTCGACTACCATAACAATCGGGCCGCCGGGCTGCTGGCCTTGCCGGTCGCGCCGGCCGAGCTGTCGAGTAACGACAAGCTGGTGTCGCCCCGCGTGGGTGTGCTCTACAAGCCGGTCGAGGCGGCTACCCTGTACGCCAACTACAGTGTCGCCTCGTTCCCGCGCGGCGGCGATCAGCTGAGCAGTTTAAACAGCGTCAATCAGGCGCTCACACCGGAAAAATTCATCAATTACGAGATCGGTGCGAAATGGGATCTCAATGCCGACCTGATGGCCACCGTCGCGCTGTATCGGCTTAACCGCAACAATGTCGCGGTGGTCAATCCGGCGACCGGCGTGGCCGATCAACTGGTCGACGGACAGCGCACCAACGGCCTGGAAATGGGCATCGCCGGCAACGTCAGCAGCAACTGGAGCGTGAAGGGTGGCTATGCCTATCAGGACGCGAAACTGCTGGCCGGCACCTCGGCCACGGTGCTCGCAGGCGCGACCGTGGGCATGGTCCCGAAACACACGTTCTCGCTGTGGAACCGCTACGATGTCACGCCCACACTGGGGCTCGGTCTGGGCGTGATCTATCGCAACGACATGTACGCCTCGACCAGCAACGCGGTGACGCTGCCCGCTTACACCCGCATCGATGCGGCGCTGTTCTACACCATCAACGCAATGCTCAAGGTGCAGCTCAACGTCGAGAACCTGCTGGACAAAAAATATTACGTCTACGCGAACGGCGACAACAACATCACGCCCGGCTCGCCGCGCGCGCTCAAGCTCGGTGTGCACGCCAGGTTCTGAGTGCCGACGCGGCACGTGCCGTTCGCTGCGCGGGCCGCGACAGTGCTGCGTCTACAGCGCAGGCGTGACCAGTTCGGCCGCGTCGCACATGGCGCTGGCAGGCATGATCACATCGAGCACGGTGCCCCCGCCGGGCGTGCTGCTGATCTCGATGGTGCCGCCCAGTACGCTGGTGACGAGGTTGTAGACCACGCTCATGCCCAGGCCGGAACCACCCTGGCCCATGCGCGTGGTAAAAAAGGGATCGAACACGCGGCGCAGGTCGTGCGCCTCGATGCCGCGTCCGTCGTCGCTAAAGCGCAAATGCACCAGGCCCGCCGCGGTGTGCGTGGCGACGATGCGCATGGTCCCTTCGCGGCGCTGGCCGAAGCCGTGCACGACCGCGTTCTCGATAAAATTGCTCAGTATCTGACTGAGCGCGCCGGGATAGCTGTCCATCTCGATGGCCGGGTCCAGCTCGAGCTCGAGGTGGTGGCCGGCGCCTTTGAACATGGGCGTCAGAGTCAGCGCGATGTCCTCGATTAGCGCTTTGAGCCCGAACGGCCTGCGATGGTTGGCCGACTGGTCCACCGCCACCTGCTTGAAGCTGGCGATCAGGTCGGCCGCGCGGGCCAGATTGCGCATCAGGATCAGCCCGCCCTGCTTGAGCGAACCGACCTGGCCGCTGAGCACCGAGCGGCGCGGACGCGCCTGCACCAGTTCGGCATCGAGGGTATTGATCACGTCCTGCAGCGTGCTGGCCACCGTCAGGCTGTTGCCGATCGGCGTGTTCAGTTCGTGCGCGATACCGGCCACCAGCGAGCCCAGCGCCGCCATCTTTTCGGCGCGCACCAGCTCACCCTGGAAGCGCTGTACCGAGGCCAGCGCCTCCTGCAGTTTTTCGGTGCGCTGCAGCACGCGCTGTTCGAGCGCCCGGTTCAGGTCGCGTACCTCCTGTTCGACGCTGCGCTGGTGACGTTGGGCGCGGTTGAGCCGGTCGATCTGCAGCAGCAGCAGGTAGCTCAGCGTCAGCTGGAAGGCGACGAAGCCGGCCGTGGCCAGCAGCCGGTCGATGCTGCGCTGGCGCCACGGCGCCAGCAGTGTCTGCAAGTCGCGGCTGTACACGGTACTGATGGCGTAACGCGGGGTCTTGCGAAACACCGCCATGCGCTCTCCCGGGTACGGGCCCGCCAGGCCGGGCGCCAGCTGGCCTTCGAGGCCGGCGCCGGCCAGCGCGCGCGCCAGCGCCAACGGCGCCGTGTCCAAATCGGCGGCGCCGCTTGGTGCGCGCAGGATCAGCGGCCCGGCGTCTTCCACCAGGCTGAGCGACACGTCGGCATGTCCGGCCACCGCGGCGAAGGTGTCGGCGACCCCGGCCATGCTGACGTCGGTGCTGATCAGGCCCACCAGCTGGCCGCTGTGATCGTACAGATTGCGTGCGATCGGCAGCACCAGTTCGCTGTCGATCTCGCGGCGCAGCGGCACGCCCAGCAGCAGACGGGTATCGTTCGGGTGGCTCAGCAGGTGGGCGATGTAGGCGCGCTCCTCGTGCTCGAACACGTAGGGCGGAAAATCGACGATGCTGACCCAGCGCCGCCCCTGCAAATTGACATACTGGAAGGCGCCGGCCGAGCGGCTGGTCTTGAGGTTGTCGTCAATCAGAATCTGAATCGCGGGACCGGCCACGGCCTGGCCATAGGGCATCGCAAACACGGCGGCGGCGATGCTGTCGAGGCGTTGCTCGGCCACTTCGATTTCGCGCGCCGTGTGCTGTTCCAGCAGACGCACAGCGACCAGGCCGTTGCGCAATTCCCCTTCCACGGTCAGCGCGCGGTCCTGCGCCACCGCCCACCAGGACTGGCCGATCACCGCCAGCGTGGTAGCCGCCGCGAACAGCAGCACGCCCAGGCGGGTCGCGGAGGAGGTCCATTTCAGGGGAGCGCGCACAGCTTGTCCTTGATACGGTTCGGGCCGGGGCGAGCCGGGTGCTACAGGTAGACGCCGCAGCCGATCCACAGATCGCCCACCCGTTCGATATACGATTGTTTCGGTTCGACGGCACCGGTGATGGTGTTGGGCCAACGGTACTTGATCCAGCCTTTGCCCACCGGCGAGTTGGCCACCCGCGTCGCCTCACGCACCACCGGGTAACCGTCGATGTCTTTCATGTCGATCAGGCGCCGTCCCAGCATCTTCGGATTCTGCCCGTGCGCCAGCACGATGCCGTCGCCGTTTGTACTGTAGACAAAGAAATACAACTCGCCTTTGACGAAGTCGCCATGCGGGTCGTTGAAGGCCGCCAGCGCCTTGTCCCTGCCGTACGTTCGCAAATACGCCGCCCCTTTCTTGACCAGGGCCACCGCCTCATTGGCGCTGGCCCGCCCGGCCGCCTGGCCGGCGCCAGCGGCCTGGCCGGCGTCGGCGGCAACGATCAGCGCGAGTGCCAAGGTGCCCGTGCGTAGCCATGCTGTCTTCATGGTCAACTCCAAAGTCTGTCGCGCTGCAGCAATAGATATCCGCACTGATGGCTGGCGCGCGCTGCCGGTGCCTGCGGCCGCGTTTGCTGCCACCAAATGCGGCGCGGCTCGCTGACCGGGCGCCCGGGCGGCCGGTTTGTACGCGGCAGGCTGTCCACTTGACGCACCGCGATGCGGTGACGCGCATCATGGCAGCGCCTGCTCGGGCAACCATAGCAGCGCGTTGCCGCACGCCATTTGCGCTGGCCGAACAACCGGCGTGTTTTTTCGCGGTATCGCTCGCTCACACAGTCATGCGCAAGCCATACCGCGCCGCATCGCCCAGACTGGCGCGCGCCCCTTGTGGCGAGGCCCGGATATTGCGACTTGGCATGCGTCATTTATCAGTGGAAATGCCAGCGCGTAGCGGGCGCGGCGCAAGGCACAGACGGGCCGCCCGCGCCGCTTACACCCTGTTACAACAGCGCTATCGTGCGCGGGCGCGTTTGCGCTTTGCCGTGCTACCGTGATCGCCATGCTTTTCCAGCGCCGGCCGAGGCCGCTCGCTGTTGCCGGAGTGCGCCTATGTGCGCCGGTGCGCGACGATCGTCTGTCACCTGCCCCGGAAACGCTGCACGCGCCGCAGCGCATCTTGCCGACCGGACCCGCCAGGGCACGACCGTTCGAGCGCGCGCCGCATTGACCATTTTGAACTGAAGGAGACTGCCTTGTTTGATCCGAAAAACGCTTGGTCCGAGACCGTGATTAAAGTAATCGGCGTCGGTGGCGCCGGCGGCAATGCCGTGAATCACATGGCAACGCTGGGCTTGTCCGACGTCGAATTCATTTGCGCCAATACCGATGCGCAGGCCCTGTCGAACACCGGCGTGGCCACCAAGATTCAGCTGGGAGAATCGGGCCTGGGCGCCGGCAGCGATCCCGAGGTGGGGCGCGCCGCCGCCATCCTGGAACGCAGCAGCATTGCCGACGCGCTCAAGGGCGCGCACATGGTGTTCATCACGGCCGGCATGGGCGGGGGCACCGGCACGGGTGCGGCGCCCATCGTCGCCGAAGTGGCCAAGGAAATGGGTATTCTGACCGTCGGCGTGGTGTCCAAGCCGTTCGAATTCGAAGGCGCGCGGCGCATGCGCATGGCCGACGAGGGCATCGAGAACCTGTCCAAATCGGTCGACTCGCTGATCATCGTGCTCAACAGCCGGCTCGAGGAAGTGCTGGGTGGCGAGATCACGCAAAAGCAGGCGTTTCGCGCGGCCGACGACGTGCTCAGCAAAGCGGTGTTCGGCATCTCCGAAATCATCAGCGTGCCGGGCATGATCAACGTCGACTTCCAGGACGTACGCACGGTGATGCGCGAGATGGGCACGGCGATGATGGGCACGGCCACCCATTCGGGCGACGACCGGGCGGTCAACGCGGCGCAGGAAGCGATCTCCTGTCCGCTGCTTGATGGCATGAATCTGCACGGCGCGCGCGGCCTGCTGGTCAATATCGCCGCCTCCGAGGAAACTTTGAAACTGCGCGAAACGAAGGAAGTGATGAATCTGATTTGCGCGCAGACCAGCGACGACGCCATCATCAAGTTCGGCGCCGTGTTCGACGAGTCGCTGGGCGACGCGATGCGCATTACCGTGGTGGCTACCGGCTTGTCGCTGCCGCGCACGCCCGTGCAGCCCTACCAGGCCAGAAGCGGCACCACCCAGGTGCAAAATTCGGGCAACTCGCCGCGCACCAGCGGCGGCAAGGAAACCTCGTCGCTGTGGAGTCAGCGCTTGGCCACGCCCGCGCCGCGCCTGACGCCGATGACCGGTGCGGCGCCGTTGACGGGGCCGACACCGCTGGTGGCGTCCGCACTGCGCCCGCCTGTGCTGGGCCGCAGCGGCGAGTTTGGCCGTCCGGACGCGGCCCCGGCGATTGAATAGCGCGCCCGGGCCAATGTCGGTGGCGCATCCGGGCGCCACCGGCTACCATGAGCGTCACCGAAGCCATTGTCCCTGACCCAACTTCCATGAGCTCACGCACCATCCAAGGCGCCGCCGTCGGCGCCACCCTGATCGCCATCGCCGCCTACTGGTACTGGTCGCCGTTGCTGGCCGTGCGCCAGATGCAAACGGCCGCCCGCGACGGCGATGCCGACGCGTTCAGCGCGCACGTTGATTTTCCTAGGGTGCGCGCCAGCCTGAAGGGGCAGTTCGCGACCATGTTCGACGATCAGCTGGCCCGCGTCGGCAACGCCGACAATGTGCTGGCGCGGGTCGGCGCGGCGTTCGGCGCGCGCCTGGGCGAAGTCATCGTGGACCGTTTTCTCGACCAGGCGGTGCAGCCGGACACCATCATGCGCGCGATGCAGCAAGGGCGCCTGCTGGCGTGGCGCAAGCCGCCGGCCAGCGCGCCGGCTCCGGCCGATGACATCGGTGCGCGCGACAGTGCGGGCGCCGCGCCGCCGCCCGATGCCAAGGTGTACTGGGACTACCAGCGCGTCGGCGTCAACCAGGTCGTCGCGACGGCCACGCTGGCGCACCAACTGAGCAGCGCCGACAAGTCGACCTTCAGCCTGGTGCTGCAGCGCAGCGGCTTCGCCGATTGGAAGCTCACCGAGATTCGCTTGCCCGCAGTGGACAAGTGAGCGGTGCCGCCGTTGCGGCGATGCCAGCACGGCGCGCAAGCGGCCGTCAAATTACCGGTGACGATGTAAATTCTGCTTGACCGGTCGAATAGCTTCGATGTCTACTTGCTGCGGCCGTGTAGATTGATCGCAGGATGGCTCCATGGCCAATGATGCGCGTGTAAACACCCTGACGAGGAGAGCACAACATGGCTGGTGAGAAGGAAAATATCGCATGGCCGTTACCGAAGTTTGCATTTTCGGTGACCATCGATGGCGCCGCCTGCGCGTTTCAGGAAGTGTCCGGACTGGACACGCAGGCCCAGACTATCGCCTACCGCAGCGGCGAGTCAACCGCGTTTTCGACCATCAAGATGCCGGGAATTAAACAAACCGGCAACGTGACCTTGAAGAAAGGGCTGCTTTCCAAGGACACCGCGCTTTTGGCATGGTTTAATCAGAGCACCATGAACGTCGTCAAGCGCCAGACGCTGGTCATTGCGCTGCTCGATCAAGCGGGCAGACCAACCATGACGTGGACGCTGGCGAACGCCTGGCCGACCAAAATCACCGGCACCGATTTGAAATCGGACGGTAACGAAGTGGCGGTCGAATCGATCGAGGTGGCCTACGAAACCCTGATCATTTCCGCTCCCTGAGCACGGCGCCGTAGTCGTCGCGCACCGGTTCAGGCGAGCATGCCTACCACAGCACCGGCACCGCGACCGCCTTCTTGAGCGCTTCCTCGCGCACCTGCGATGGCGTCTTGCCATGCACATTGCGAAAGCAGCGCGAGAAGTGCGAGTTCGACAGAAAGCCGCATTGCAGCGCGATGTCGATGATCGAATTTTTGGTCGTGATCAGCAGGTTGAACGCATTGTTCAGGCGCAGTTCGAACGCGAAGGCCAGCGGACTCATACCCAGCTCGGTCTGGAACAGCCGTTCGAGGTGGCGCACGCTGACGTTGACGTGGGCGGCGATGAACTCGGCCGGCAGCGGATCGCTCAGGTGGCGCTCGATCAGCAGCATCGCCTTGCGCACGCGGATGTTGTCGGTTTCCTTGGTAAACAGCGGTTGCGGTTGCGGCGTCTTCGATGGCAGCGGCGCGTGCTCGATCATGATGCGCAGCGCCTTGGCGGCGCGCGATTTGTCGCAATGGCGCTCAACCAGATACGCGGCCAGGTGCACGACGCTGGTGCCACCGGCGCAGGTGAGCCGGTCCACATCGTCGATGAACAGTTCGTCCGAACTGACCTCCAGCGCGGGGAACTCGTTGCTGAATTCGCCGTGCACATACCAGCTCACGCAGCTGCGCCGGCCTGCCATCAATCCTAGCCGCGCCAGCACGAAGCTGCCGGTGCAGATCGCCACCAGCGGCACCTTGGCCGCTGCCGCTTGTTTCAGATAGTCGTTCAGCGCGGGCGGCATCTTCAATGCGCTCAGCAGGCCGCCGACGACGACGATGTAATCAAAATTGGTGGGCGCGACCAGTTCGGAGGTGGGCACGATCTCGATGCCGCAACTCGATTTAATGGGGCGCATGTCGTGGCTGAGCACCGTCCACTCGCAATGAATCGGACGGCTGCGGTCGCCGTCATCGGCCGCCAGTCGCAGCGTGTCGATGAAGGCGGAAAAGGCCAGTAGCGTAAACGTCGGCGAGAGGACGAATCCGACCGACAGCTTGCTCTTTCTTGGGGTAGGCGTGTTTAACAACGGAGGTCTCCTTCGCGCATTATTTGATGGCGGGCTGGCAAATCGGCGGTCATTTATCGATCCACGCGTCCTAACTGTTGCCAGTTGATGGTGCATGAATCGATCCGCAATTTGTCCATAGCAGTTCTTGTGCCTGCTTGTCTCCGCCGCGAAATCATACACGCGGGTGTAGTTGGCGCCAATATATTTCGCCCGATTGTGGCGGAAACAGTCAATCGATCGCGATGCATCGGTGCCGCTGGTATGGTGCCCGAGGCGGGCATTGCGCGCTGCAAGGCGCCGGCCTGGCGCGGGCTGCCGGCTGCATTGACATGCCCGCCGCTGGTGCGCGCGTGCGCGCCGCTTTGGTGCGTTTTCACCTATGAGCGCTGACGCGCTGACGGCGGCCGCGCGGCGCTCGATGGAAGGCCTCGACGATCTGTGCAACGGCTGTTGGCGACGTCATCGGCGTCGCCGGCGCGATCGCTTCTGGCTGGAAGCAAATGGTGAAATACTGCGGCGCAGCATGAAACGTGTCGGAATCAGACAATACTAAGTCCTAACCAATCAATTTCATAATCGCCACAATCCTAATAATTGAGTCCTACGATCTCAATGCGGGAAAGCGCGATATGGCACAGAAGAACTACTCGTTTTGGAGTCTGCTGCAACAGGGCTTCAAGCGTCAGGAAGGTTGGGATCAGGCGTGGCGCAGCCCGGAGCCGAAAGCGTCCTACGACGTGATCATCATCGGCGCGGGCGGACACGGCCTGGCCACCGCCTACTACCTGGCCAAGGAGCACGGCATCAAGAACATCGCCGTGCTGGAAAAAGGTTATCTGGGCGGTGGCAACACGGCGCGCAACACCACCATCGTGCGCTCGAACTACCTGTGGGACGAGGCGGCCATGCTGTACGAGCATTCGCTCAAGCTGTGGGAAGGCCTGTCGCAAGAGATCAACTTCAACGTCATGTTCAGCCAGCGCGGCGTGTTCAACCTCGGCCACACGCTGCAGGACATGCGCGACATCGAACGCCGCGTCAACGCCAACCTGCTCAACGAAATCGATGCGCAGGTGCTGAGCGCCGCCGAAGTGAAAGACCGCATCCCGATGATCAACGCCAGCAGCAGCGCGCGCTATCCGATCATGGGCGCGAGCTTTCAGCCGCGCGGCGGCGTGGCCCGCCACGACGCGGTAGCCTGGGGCTTTGCGCGCGCGGCCAGCAATCTGGGTGTGGACATCATCGAACAGTGCGAAGTGACCGGCATGAACGTCGAGGGCGGGCGCATCACCGGCGTGGAGACTTCGCGCGGCAAGATCCGCGCCGACCGCGTCGGCTGCGTCGCGGCCGGCCACTCGACGACGCTGGCCAAGATGGTCGGCATCCGCATGCCGCTGGAAAGCCATCCGCTGCAGGCGTTCGTGTCCGAGTCGCTCAAGCCCGTGTTGGATACCGTCGTCATGTCGAACGCCGTGCACGGTTACCTGAGCCAGTCCGACAAGGGCGAGCTGGTGATCGGCGCCGGCATCGACAGTTACCTCAGCTACGCCCAGCGCGGCAGCCCGCACATCATCGAACACACGGCCGCCGCCATCATCGAGCTGTTCCCGATGTTCTCGCGCGTGCGCATGAACCGCCAGTGGGGCGGCATCGTCGACGTGTCGCCGGACGCCTGCCCGATCATCGGCAAAACCAAAATCAAGGGCCTGTACTTCAACTGCGGCTGGGGTACGGGCGGCTTCAAGGCCACCCCGGGTTCGGGCAATGTGTTCGCCCACACCATCGCGCACGACGCGCCGCATCCGCTGAACGCCGCGTTTGCGCTGGAACGCTTCCACAGCGGCCATCTGATCGACGAACACGGTGCCGCCGGCGTCGCGCACTAAAGGAGCCACCATGTTTATGTTCAATTGCCCGCACTGTCAGGAAGTGCGCGAAGAAGAAGAATTCAACTACGCCGGCGAAGCGTTCATCGCCCGCCCGGACGTGCCCGACACCAGCAGCGACGCCGAATGGGGCGACTACGTCTTCATGCGCAAGAACCCGAAAGGCTGGCACTGGGAACAGTGGCTGCACTCGGCCGCCTGCCGCAAGGTGGTGGTGGTCAAACGCCACACGCTGACCCATGACATCGCCGGCTGCTGGACGCTGGCCGAAGGAAAACGGATTTACCTCGAGGAGCAAGCGTGAATTCGCACCGCATCATTCAATCGAACTCGCGCATCGACCGCGACAAGCCGCTGACTTTTACTTTCGACGGCAAGAGCTACCAGGGGTTCGCCGGTGACACGCTGGCCTCGGCCCTGCTGGCCAATGGCGTGCGCATGATCGGGCGCAGCTTCAAGTACGGCCGCCCGCGCGGCATCATCGGCCATGGCGCCGAAGAACCGAATGCGCTGATTCAGCTTGAGCGCGGCGCCATCACGGTGCCCAACCTGAAGGCGACGCAAGTTGAAATGTACGCCGGCCTGAACGCGTTTTCGACCACCGGCTGGCCGTCGCTGAACTTCGACGTAAAGAGCATCATGGGCCGCGCGGCGCGCTTCATGCCGGCAGGTTTTTACTACAAAACTTTCATGGCGCCGGCAAAAATGTGGCCGCTGTACGAGGACGTGATCCGGCGCGCGGCTGGTTACGGCCGCGCGCCGGTCGATCCGGACCCGGAATACTACGACCACCTGCACCATCATCCGGACGTGCTGGTGGTGGGCGGGGGCGCCTGTGGCATCTGGGCTGCGCTGGTGGCGGCGCGCACCGGCGTGCGCGTGATGCTGGTCGACGAGCAGGCCGAAATGGGCGGCTGGTTGCTGTCCGAGCAGGACGCGATTGTCGACAACTACCCGGTGCACGCCTGGCTGCTCAGCTGCCTGGCCGAGCTGGACAAGATGCCCAACGTGACGCGTCTGGCGCGCACCACCGCGTTTGCCATGCACGACATGAATCTGGTGCAGGCGGTCGAGCTGATGCAAGACCATCTGGCGCCGTCGACCCGCAATGCCGAACAGCCGCGTCAGCGCATGCACAAGATCCGCGCCAGGCACGTGGTGCTGGCCACCGGCGCGATCGAACGCCCGCTGGTGTTCGGCAACAACGACCTGCCTGGCGTGATGACCGCCGCCGCCGGCCAGACCTATCTGAATCGTTACGCGGTGCGTGCCGGACAGCGTGTGATCGTCATGACCAGCAACGACTGGGCCTACGGCGCGGCGCACGACCTGGCAGTGGCCGGCGCCAAGGTGACGCTGGCCGACACGCGGGCCAACGGTGCGCTGCCGGCTCGCGCCAAGGCTGCCTCTGCTGCCGGCGTTGAAATCCTTAACGGCCACGGCATCGCGCACGCTTTCGGTGGCCGTACGGTGAGCGGCGCGCAGATGGTGAAATTGGACGCGAAACTGAACAAGGTGAGCAGCTTTGGCCCGCAGCTCGACTGCGATCTGCTGCTGTCGTCCGGCGGCCTGTCGCCCAACGTCCACCTGTTCTGCCACAACGGCAGCCGTCCGATCTGGAACGAAGAAAAACTGGCTTACGTGGCGCCGGCGCACGGCCGCGCCGGCATCGCCTGTGTCGGTTCCGTGGTGGGCGAATTTGGCCTGCAGGCGGCTTTGCGCCAGACCACCGGCATCATCGCCGACCTGTGCGGCAAGCTTGGGAAAAGCGTCAATGTGGCTGCGCCCGTGGTCGATGGCATCAAGATGCCGGTCGACGCCGCGCTGGCACGGCGCATCTTCCGCGTCCCCGACGGCAAACGCGAAGGGCACGGCGAAAAAGCCTTCGTCGATTTCCAGAACGACGTCGCCGCGTCCGACATCGAACTGGCCGTGCGCGAAAATTATCGCTCGATCGAACACGTCAAGCGCTACACGGGTCTGGGTTTTGGCACCGACCAGGGCAAGCTGGCCAACGTCAATGGCTTCGCGATCGCCGCCGATGCGCTGGGCAAAACCATCGCCGAAGTGGGTACTACCACCTACCGTCCGGCCTACACGCCGGTCGCTTTCGGCGCGCTGGCCGGCGCCATGGTCGGTGTCAATTTCGAACCGAAACGCTATTCGTCGGTGCAGTCTGCCCACGTGGCACGCGGCGCCGAATTCGAGGTGGTCGGCCAGTGGATGCGCCCGTGGTACTTCCCGAAAGCGGGCGAAAACCTGCACGCGGCAGTCGACCGTGAATGCCTGGCCACGCGCAACAGCGTCGGCATGATGGACGCGTCCACGCTGGGCAAGATCGACATTCGCGGCCCGGACGCGCGCGAATTCCTGAACCGCGTGTACTCGAACGCATGGAGCCAGCTGGCGCCGGGAAAATGCCGCTACGGCCTGATGTTGGACGAAAACGGCATGGTAATGGACGACGGCGTGACCGCCTGCCTGTCGGACCAGCACTTCATGATGACCACCACCACCGGCGGCGCGGCGCGCGTAATGAGCTGGCTGGAACGCTGGCTGCAAACCGAGTGGCCGGATTTGAAAGTCTATCTGACCTCGGTCACCGACCATTGGGCCACCAGCGCCGTGGTGGGGCCGAACAGCCGCGCCGTGCTGGAAAAGCTGTGCACCGACATCGACCTGTCGCCCGACGCGTTCAAGTTCATGGACTGCCGCATCGGCACCGTGGCCGGTTTGCCGGCGCGCGTGTTCCGCATCAGCTTCTCCGGTGAACTCGCCTACGAGGTCAACGTCGACGCCAGCTACGGCCACTACATGTGGGAGTCGCTGATGAAGGCCGGCGAGGAATTCAACATTACCCCGTACGGCACCGAAACGATGCACGTGCTGCGCGCCGAAAAAGGTTTCATCATCGTCGGCCAGGACACCGATGGCTCGGTCTCGCCGATCGACCTGGGTATGGGCTGGGCGGTCAGCATGAAGAAGGCTTTCCCGTTCCTGGGCAAGCGCTCGCTGGGCCGCGCCGACACGGCGCGTTCGGACCGCAAGCAGCTGGTCGGGCTGATGACCGAAGATCCAAACGTGGTGCTGACGGAAGGCGCGCAGATTCTGGATACGCTTGATGCCGGTCCGAATCCGCGCAGCGTCGGACGCGTCACGTCGAGCTACCACAGCGCCTTCCTGGGCCGTTCGATCGCGATGGCATTGATCGAAGGCGGCGCCGCCAAGGACGGCCACGTGTTCTACACCTGGGACGGCGGCAAGGTCACTGCGGCAAAAATCGTGTCACCCGTGTTCATCGATCCAGAAGGAAAGCGCCAAAATGTCTAAGCTCAATGTGCAGGCAGTCCCCAACATCGGTGCGGCGCCGCAGGCGCGTGGGCACAGCGCCGCCAACGCCGGCTTCGCGCCCTACGCGCAATCGCCGTTGCACCCGTTCGGCCTGGCCGCCAAGGCGCGCCAGCAGGACGACAGTTGCGGCGTGTGGATGAACGAAATGCCGCTGCTGGGCTACATCGTCGTGCGCGGCGACGCGCAGGATATCCAGTTCAAGCAGGCCGTCATCGACGTGCTGGGCATCGAACTGCCAAGCGCGCCGAGCACCTTCGTGCCGTTCCCGCAGGGGATCGCGATGTGGCAAACGCCCGACGAATGGCTGCTGGTGTGCGCCGGCCCGGCGCGCAGCGCCTATCAAAGCGAACTCGAATCGGCGCTCGCCACCGCGCACGCCCAGGTGGTCGACAATTCCGGCGGCCTGACCACCGTGTATCTGAGCGGTGCCAAACAGGTCGAACTGCTGCGTCACGTGAGCGTGTACGACGTCGAATCGATCACACCGGGCCGCGCTGTCAGCACCGTCGCCAGCAAGGCCAACATCACTGTGCTTCGACACGACGATCACGGCGTGTTCGTGATCTTCCGGCGCAGCTTTTCCGACTACATCTGGCGTTTGCTGGAAACGGCTGCGCGTCCGTACGGGCTGGGAATCGCAACACTGATGTTCCGCGCCTCGCATCCTGTGCTGCGTCTGCTCTAGAAAGTCACCGCCATGCCATTTAGCGTCTTCGAGGTATTTCGCATCGGGATCGGCCCATCGTCCTCGCATACGGTCGGTCCGATGCTGGCCGTGAGCCGGTTTCTGGAATCCTTGCAGCCGCAACTGCATGCGGTGGCGCGCGTGCAGGCCAATCTGTACGGCTCGCTGGCGCTGACGGGCGTTGGCCACGGAACCGACGGCGCCGTGCTGCTTGGCCTGTTGGGCGAACTGCCGCACCTGGTTGACCCAAGCACCGCGCAGGACCGCGTCGACGCGGTGCGTCTGGATGGACGTTTGCTGCTGGGCGGCGTGCAGGACATCGCGTTTTCATGCTTCACCGATCTGGTGTTCCACAAGCGCCACAGCCTGCCGCAGCATCCGAACGGCATGCGCATGACGGCCTTCGACGCCGACGGCTCGGTGCTGTTCGAGCGCGCCTACTTTTCCATCGGCGGCGGCGCCGTCAAGGATGAAACCGAGATCGGCGCTGGTGCGGACGGGGCGGCTCAGCTGCACGCACAGCCGTGTCCCTTCATCAGCGCGCAGGAATTGCTGAACTGGTGCGAGCGCAAACAGTGCAGCATCGCCGACATCGTGATGGATAACGAACTCGGCTATCAAGACGAGGCCAGCACCCGCGCACGCATCCTCGAAGTGTGGGGCGTGATGAAGGACAGCGTCGAGCGCGGCTTGAGCACCGAAGGCACGCTGCCGGGTGGCCTGAACCTGAAGCGGCGTGCAGCGACCATGTACAAGCAGGCCGGGCGCGGCGCCTGCGGCAAGCTGACCGACGACTTCGCGGCGATGGACATGCTGTCCGCGTTCGCGATGGCCGTCAACGAGGAGAACGCGGCCGGCGGGCGCGTCGTCACGGCGCCCACCAACGGTTCGGCCGGCGTGATCCCCGCCGTGCTGACGTACTACATGCGCTCGCAGCCGGGCGCCTGCGACGACGGCATCGTGCGCTTCATGCTGACCGCCGCCGGCATCGGCATGCTGTACAAGCGCAACGCATCCATTTCGGCGGCCGAAATGGGCTGCCAGGGCGAGATCGGCGTGTCGGCCTCGATGGCGGCGGCGGGCCTCGTGGCAGTCATGGGCGGCACCAACGAGCAGATCGAAAACGCGGCCGAAATCGCGATGGAACATTTTCTGGGCATGACCTGCGACCCGCTCAACGGGCTGGTGCAAGTGCCATGCATCGAGCGCAACAGCATGGGCGCGATCAAGGCCATCAATGCGGCCCGGATGGCAATGATGAGCGACGGGCGTCACATCGTCTCGCTCGACCAGGTAATCGAAACGATGCGCCAGACCGGCATCGACATGCAAAGCAAATACAAAGAAACCTCGCTCGGCGGGCTGGCGGTCAACGTCGTTTTCTGCTGAACGGATCAATGGAGATACCATGTCATACAAGTCTTTCTTCACCAGTTCGATGGCGCAAACCGATCCGGCCGTGATGGCCGGGATCGCCGCCGAAATGCACCGCCAGCGCGACCAGATTGAAATGATCGCCTCCGAGAACATCGTTTCCAGGGCGGTGCTTGAAGCGCAGGGTTCAGTGCTGACCAACAAATACGCCGAAGGTTATCCGGGCAAACGCTACTACGGCGGCTGCGACGAGGTCGACGTCATCGAAACGCTGGCCATCGAGCGGGCCAAGGAGTTGTTCGGCGCCGCTTTTGTGAACGTGCAGCCGCATTCGGGCGCGCAGGCCAACGGCGCCGTGATGCTGGCGCTGCTGCAGCCGGGCGACACCGTGCTGGGCATGGCGCTGTCGGCCGGCGGCCATCTGACGCACGGCGCCAAGCCGGCCATGTCCGGTAAATGGTTCAAGGCGGTGCAATACGGCGTGCGTCAGGAAGACAGCCGGGTCGACTACGACGAAGTCGAACGCCTCGCACACGAGCACAAGCCCAAACTGATCATCGCCGGCTTCTCGGCCTACCCGCGTGAACTTGATTGGGCGCGTTTCCGTGCTATCGCCGACGCGGTGGGCGCCTACCTGATGGTGGACATGGCGCACATCGCCGGCCTGGTGGCCGCCGGCGTGCACGCCAGCCCGGTGCCGCATGCGCACGTGACGACATCGACGACGCACAAGACGCTGCGTGGCCCGCGCGGCGGCATCATCCTGACCAACATGGAAGACATCGCCAAGAAGATCAACTCGGCCGTGTTTCCCGGCCTGCAAGGCGGCCCGCTGATGCATGTCATCGCCGGCAAGGCGGTGGCCTTCGGCGAAGCGCTGCAACCGGATTTCACCAGCTACATCAACAGCGTCGTCGCCAATGCGCGCGTGCTGGGTGAAGTGCTGATGGCCGGCGGCGTCGATCTGGTCACCGGCGGCACCGACAACCATTTGCTGCTGGTCGACCTGCGCCCGATGGGCTTGAAGGGCAACACCACCGAACACGCGCTGGAACGCGCCGGCTTTACCTGCAACAAGAACGGCATCCCGTTCGACGACGAAAAGCCGACCATCACGTCCGGCGTGCGGCTGGGTACTTCGGCCGGCACCACGCGCGGCTTCGGCGAAACCGAATTCCGCCGCATCGGCCAGTTGATCCTGGAAGTGCTGAACGGTCTGCGCGCCAATCCGGACGGCGACGCCTTTGTTGAAGCGCGCGTGCGTGTCGAAGTGTCGATGTTGTGCAAAGAATTCCCGATCTACTAATCCATTCAGCCCAAGGAAACGAACATGAGCTCTTTGCACGACGACTCAACGATCATCGACGGTCTGATCATCGCCAAGTGGGATCGGTCCATTTTTGAAGACATGCGCAAGGGCGGCCTGACCGCCGCCAATTGCACCGTCTCGGTGTGGGAAGGTTTCGCCGATACGGTCGCCAACATCGCCGATATGAAAAAGCTCATTCGCGATAACAGCGAACTGGTGTCGCTGGTGCGCAAGACCGACGACATCGCCCAGGCCAAGAAAGACGGCAAGACCGGCATCGTGCTCGGCTTTCAGAATGCGCACGCGTTCGAGGACAACCTGGGCTACATCGAGGCGTTCGCCGACATGGGCGTGCGCGTGGTTCAACTTTGCTACAACACGCAAAATCTGCTTGGCACCGGTTGCTACGAGCGCGACGGGGGCCTGTCCGGTTTCGGGCGCGAAGCGATCGCCGAGATGAACCGCTGCGGCATCATGGTCGACCTGTCGCACGTGGGCGGCGCCACGTCGGACGAGGCGATCCTGGCATCAAACAAGCCGGTGTGCTACTCGCACTGCCTGCCGTCGGGCCTGAAAGAACATGCGCGCAACAAGAGCGACGATCAGCTGCGCTTCATCGCCGAGCACGGCGGCTTCATCGGCGTGACCATGTTTCCGCCTTTCCTCAAACGCGGCATCGAGGCGACCGTCACCGACTACGTCGAAGCGATCGACTACGTGATCAACCTGGTGGGCGACGACTGCGTCGGCGTGGGCACCGACTTCACGCAAGGCTACGACAAGGGCTTCTTCGACTGGATCACCCACGACAAGGGGCGTCATCGCAAGCTGACCAGCTTCGGCACGATTCTGAACCCGCTGGGCATTCGCACCATCGGCGAGTTTCCCAACCTGACCGAGGCGATGCAACAGGCCGGCTGGAGCGACACCCGCATCCGCAAGGTGATGGGCGATAACTGGGTCCGCGTGTTCAAGCAGGTCTGGGACGAATAAGCCCGCCGCCCGTTTTGCCTGGACCACCACCATTGAACCCATACAGGAGTAAGTTTTGATGAAGCCTCAACTGCCGATCGACGTTGACGAAGAAACCGGTGTATGGACCACCGACGGTCTGCCGATGTTGTACGTGCCGCGCCACTTTTTTACCAATAACCACGTCGCCATCGAAGCGGCGCTGGGACGCGAGCGCTATGCGCAGCAGTTGTACGACGCCGGCTACAAGTCGGCCTATTTCTGGTGCTCGAAAGAGGCGGTCACGCACGGCATGTCCGGGCTGGCCGTGTTCGAGCATTATTTGAAGCGGCTGTCGCAGCGCGGCTGGGGTTTGTTCGCATTCGCCGAAAGCGACGCCGAAACGGGCCGCGCCAGCATCACGCTGCACCACTCGTCGTTTGTGCTCGCGCAGCCCGACGCGCACGACAAGCTGTGCTATATGTTTGCGGGTTGGTTTGCCGGCGCGATGGACTGGGTCGGCAAGGACCTTGGCCTCAACTACGCTACCACCAGCAGCGAAACCCAGTGCGCAGCCGAAGGCTTTGATCACTGTGTATTTACCGTCGAACCGAAATAAGAGGATCGCATGCGTTACCCGAATCTGTTCGCGCCGATCACGATCAACAAGCTCACGATCCGCAACCGCATCATCAGTACCGCCCATGCCGAGGTGTATGCCGAAAACGGCGTGCCGGGCGAACGCTACATCCGTTATTACGAAGAGAAGGCCAAGGGCGGCGTCGGCCTGTGCATTTGCGGCGGCTCCAGCCCGGTGTCGATCGACAGCCCGCAAGGCTGGTGGAAGTCGGTCGACCTGACCCACGACCGGGTGATCGAGCCGCTGGCGCGCCTGGCCGCGACGATGCACAAGCACGGCGCCAAGATCATGATCCAGGCCACCCACATGGGACGCAGATCAAACTATCACGGCGAGCATTGGCCGCATTTGCTGACACCATCGGGCGTGCGCGAGCCGGTCCACCGCGGCAACGCCAAAACCATCGAGATGCACGAGATTCGCCGCATCATCGACGACTTCGCCGCCGCCGCCAAGCGGGTGCAGGCGGCCGGCATGGACGGCATCGAGATTTCGGCCGCCCATCAGCATCTGATCGACCAGTTCTGGAGCCTGCGCACCAACAAGCGCACCGACGAATATGGCGGCAGTCTGGAAAACCGCATGCGTTTCGGCGTCGAAGTGCTGACGGCGGTGCGCAACGCGGTCGGTCCCGATTTTTGCGTCGGCCTGCGCATGTGCGGCGACGAATTTCATGAAGACGGTTTGTCGCACGAGGTGCTCAAGGAAATCGCGCTGGCGATGGAAAAAACCGGCCTGATCGATTACATCAGCATCGTCGGCTCCGGCGCCGACACCCACAACACGCTGGTCAACTGCATGCCCCCGATGGCGCTGCCGCCGGAGCCGTTCGTGCATCTGGCCGCCGGCATCAAGTCGGTGTTGACGCTGCCGGTGATGCACGCACAGAGCATCCGCGACCCGGTGCAGGCTGAGCGCATCCTGGCCAACGGCATGTGCGACCTGGTCGGCATGACGCGCGGGCAGATGGCCGACCCGCATCTGGTCATCAAGATCCGCGACGGGCGCGAAGACGAGATCAAGCAGTGCGTCGGTGCCAATTACTGCATCGACCGCCAGTACAACGGCCTGGACGTGCTGTGCATCCAGAACGCGGCCACCAGCCGCGAAGAGACGATGCCGCATGTGATCGAAAAGACGCTGGGCAAGAAGCGCAAAGTTGTCGTGGTCGGCGCCGGTCCCGCTGGGCTGGAAGCTGCACGCGTGGCGCGCGAGCGCGGCCACGACGTGGTGCTGTTCGAGAAAAGCGACGTCGTCGGCGGGCAGATCATGCTGGCGGCGAAAGCGCCGCAGCGCGAGCAGATGGCTGGCATCGTGCGCTGGTTTGACATGGAAACCAAACGCCTGGGCGTGGACCGGCGCATGGGCGTGGCCGCCGACGCGGCCATGATCCTGGCCGAGAAGCCGGACATCGTCGTGATGGCCACCGGCGGCACCAGCCACACGGGCGAAAATCCGCACTGGAACGTGGCCGATCGACTGGCCGTGTCGAGCTGGGACATCTTGTCGGGCAAAGTCGCGCCGGGCAAAAACGTGCTGGTCTACGACGGCATCAGCGCGCACGCCGGCGCCGGCGTGGCCGACTTCATCGCCAGCCGCGGCAATCTGGTGGAGATCGTCACGCCCGACGTCAAAGTGGCCGACGACGTGGGCGGCACCACCTTCCCGATTTTCTACCGCCGCATGTACGCCCAGGGCGTCGTGATGACGCCGAACTACTGGCTCGATTCGGTCACGCGCGAAGGCGACAAGTTGATCGCCACCTTGCGCAACGAGTACACCGAGGAGCAGGAGGAGCGTGAAGTCGATCAGGTGGTGATCGAAAACGGCATTCTGCCAAACGACGGTTTGTACTGGGACTTGAAGGAGAAATCCGCCAACAAGGGCCAGACCGATATCCACACGCTGTTCGCGGCGCAAGCGCAGCCGAGCCTGGCGATGGACCTGGCCGCTGGCGAATTTCTGATGTTCCGGGTAGGCGATTGCGTGTCGATGCATAACATCCACGGCGCAATCTACGATTCACTGCGTCTGTGCAAGGACTTTTAACATGCTGCCGGTCGTGATCACCGTTTCATTCTGGGCCAGCGTGGCGCTGCTGCTGGTCGGGCTGGCCCAGCGCGCGCGCCTGTGGCGCAACGGCCGTCCGGCCAGCGTGGCGCTGGCCAATCTGCTGGCGATCCCCAAGCGCTATTTCGTCGATCTGCACGACGTGGTGGCGCGCGAGCCGTTCATCGCGCGCACGCACGCGGCGGTGGCCGGTGGCGCGGTGCTGGCGATTCTCGTCATTGGCGTCAACTACGGTCTGGCGCTGTACTCGCCGCTGCTGGACCGCGTGTTGCTGGCCGCCTCGGCGCTGATGCTGATCGGCGCGGCGGCGATGATCTGGCGCCGCCGCGCACCGCCCGCGCGGCTGTCGCGCGGACCGTGGATGCGCCTGCCGTTTTCGCTGGCCGCGTTTGCGCTGGGCGCCGGCATGGCCGCCTGGTTTGCGCCCCAGGGCGCGCAGGCGCCGGCGCTGCTGGTGATCGCTTTGCTGGCGGTTGGCAGTCTGGAGCTGGCGCTGGGGATCGGGCTGGGCGGGCCGATGAAGCACGCCGTGGCCGGCCTGCTGAACCTCGCGTTTCATCCGCGCCAGGAACGCTTTGCAGGCAAACGCTCGACCGAGTTGCGCCGGATCGATCTGGCCAAGGGCGAGTTCGGCGTGGCCAAACCGGCCGACTTCAAGTGGAACCAGTTGCTGCAGTTTGACGCCTGCGTCCAGTGCGGCAAGTGCGAAGCGGCCTGTCCGGCGCTGGCAGCGGGGCAGCCGCTCAATCCGAAAAAACTGATCCAGGATATGGTCGTCGGGCTAGCCAGCAAGAGCGATGCCGCCTATGCCGGCACGCCGTATCCAGGCAAACCGGTCGGTGCGCACAGTGGCGCACCGCACCTGGCGATCGTGCCGGGGCTGGTCGACGCCGACACGATCTGGTCGTGCACCACCTGCCGCGCCTGCGTGCAGGAATGTCCGATGCTGATCGAGCATGTCGACGCCGTGATCGACATCCGGCGCGACCTGGCGCTGGTGCAGGGCGCGGTGCCGGGCAAGGGCGCGCAAGCGCTGGAAAACCTGCGCCACACCGAAACGGTGGGCGGCTTTCCGAAGGCGGTGCGCTACCATTGGGCGATCGACTTGAACGTGCCGACGCTGGTGCCGGGCATGAAGGTCGACTGGCTGCTGATCGCCGGCGAAGGCGCGTTCGACATGCGCTATCAACGTGCGTTGCGCGCGCTGGTCAAGGTGCTGCAGCACGCCGGCGTCGATTTCGCCGTGCTGGGCGGCGCAGAAATCGACAGCGGCGACCTGGCGCGCCGGCTGGGCGACGAGGCAACCTTCGAGAAGCTCGCTACCGACAATATCGCTCTGCTTGGCACGCTCGCATTCAACCACATCATCACGCCCGACCCACACGTGTTCCATTGTCTGAAGAACGAATATCCGGCCATGGGCGGACAGTACGACGTGTGGCATCACAGCGGCGTGTTCGCGCAGCTGTTCAAGGATCACAAGATCCGGCTGAAGGCGACGCCCCCCAGCGCGCCGCTGACGTATCACGATCCCTGCTACCTGGGACGCTACAACGGCGAACTCGACGCGCCGCGCGATGTGCTCAAGGCGCTTGGCATCAGCATCCGCGAGATGGAACGTTCGCGGGAAAAGGGCCGCTGCTGCGGCGGGGGAGGGGGCGCGCCGTTCACCGATATCCCTGGCACCACGCGCATTCCCGACATCCGCATCCACGACGCGCGCACGGTCGGCGCCGAAGTGGTCGCGGTGGCCTGTCCGAACTGCACCTCGATGCTCGAAGGCGTGGTGGGGCCGCGTCCCGAAGTGATGGAATTGGCCGAGCTGGTCGCACAGCGTCTGGGAGATTAAATGGAACAACATCAACCCGCGCCGCGCCGCATCAACCCGCGCCGTCCGTATGTGATCGCGCCCAGCGGCCTGAAACGCATCGTGCTCGGTGCCGAGGACGGCTTGCGCGGCCTCTTGGTGTCGCGTCACGCGGCGCCGACCAAGCAGCTGCGCAGCACCCAGCAGGCGCTGCGCCACCTGCTGGTGCTGGTGCATGCCGAGCGCGGCGCGCTGGACGAGCACGCGCGCCGGGCGATCGCCGCCGGCGCATTGCTGGCCGATGCGGCCACCGGCGTTGTGGTCGGCGTGTTGGGCGGATGCAGCGACGACCTGGCCGCGCTCGGCGCCGACACCGTCGTCAATCTGCCCCAGATCGATGTGGCGCGCTTCGGCCCGGACTACGCGCTGGGACTGGCGCAGGAGCTGGTCGCGCGCTATCAGCCTGTGCACATTATCCTGCCCGACCGCGACGCGGACGGCGACCTGGGACGCCGGCTGGCCGCGCGCACCCGCAGCAGCATCGCCACCGACGTCATCGAGCTGAGCATCGACAGCGCCTGCCGTCTGATCCCGGGCGGCAAACTGGCGCGCTGCGCGCTGCCGCAGATCGTTCTGCTGGCGCGCAATGCGGCCGACGCCGCGCTGCCCTTCGTCGGCCACGCGCAGATCGACGATGCGCCGTTGCAGGTGCCGGTGCGCACCGGCGCCGTCAAGGATCTGGGCCTGGAGGCGACCAGCCTCGATCAGATCGGGCTCGAGGAAGCGGACTTTATTCTCTCGGGCGGCAATGGCATGCGCGACATGGACACTTTTGGCGCGCTGGCCGAGGCGCTCGGCGCCGTCACCGGGGCCTCGCGGGTGGCGGTCGACGATGGCCGCTTCGTGCGCGCCAAGCAGATCGGCGCGACCGGCAAGACGGTGCAGGCCAGCGTCTATCTGGCCGTCGGTATTTCCGGCGCGGTCCAGCACCTGCAAGGCATCAAGGACTGCCGCCACGTGATCGCAGTTAACCTGGACGACAGCGCGCCGATCGTCAAACGCGCCAACCTGACCGTGGTGGAAGACGCGCAGGCGCTGATGCGCGCCTTGCTGGAACAGGTGAACGCGGCCCGCCTGGCCGCAAAGGAAAATGCATGACTAAGCCTATCAATCCGGCGCTCAAGATTGCGGTGCTGGTGTCGCCCGCGCGCCACCCGGTCAGCGGCGTGCCGCTGCGCAGCGCCGGCGACGCCGCCGCGCTCGAACTGGGCCTGACGCTGGCGCCCCCCGAGCGCCTGACGGTGCTGTGCGCCGGCATGGTCAGCGCGGAAAGCCTGCGCGACTACCTCGGGCTGGGCGCGTGCGCGATCGAGGTGCTGACCGTGTCCGACGGCGCCGACGTGGCGGGGGCGCTGGTGGCGCGCCTGCAGGGCTTCGACGTGGTGCTGTGCGGCGCGCGCTCGGACGGACAGGCCGCCTCCGGGATGCTGCCCTATCTGCTGGCCGAAGGCTTATTCATGCCGCTGGTGGGCGACGTGCTGGAAGCGCAGCTGAGCGCGCGCACGCTGACGGTGCGCCAGTTCCTGCCCAAGGGCATGCGGCGCCGTCTTGCAGTGACATTGCCGGCGCTGCTGACGCTGCACGCGCGCGCCCCGCAAACGCGCCAGTTCGCCTACGCGCGCGCGACCGTCGGGCGGGTCAACTACGTCGCCAGCGCTGCACTGGGCGGCGCAAGCCCGGCGCCGCTATGGCAGATCGAACCGGCCACGCGCAGGCCCCGTCCGCTCAAGGCCAAGGTGCTGCAAACGGGCCACAGCCGCATGATCGGTGCGATCGGCGGCGACAGCTCTGCGCGCGCCGGCCAGGTGCTCAAGGACGGCAGTGCCGAGCAAAAGGCCAGCGCCGTGCTGGCCTATCTGCGCCAACACCGTCTGGTCGATTTTTGAGTCAGAGGGCCTGCGGCGCATGAATCGGCAGCTCATTCCGTGGACGATCGACATCGTGCAGCTGGCCACCCGGCTGCGCTGCGCGGGCGGCGCCAGCTATCCGGTGCAGATTGACCTGTCGATCTGCGCGCTGACGCCGGCCTTCCCGTCCGATATCAGCGAGTGCATGAACTACCAGCCGATCTGCGCCTGGCTGCTCGACGAGTTGCCCTGCCAGGCGCCGCAGCTGGCGCTGCAAGCGTTATATCGTTTCGTGTTCGGGTTTGACGCGCGCATCACGTCGCTCGCGTTGACGGTGGCGACGCCGCCCGCGTTGGCCGAGGCGCGCGGCGGGATCAGCCGCACGACGCGATCGCGCTGTCAGCACGAGGACGAGGCGTCCGGCCCGGATTTGTTCCAGGAAACGCGTGAAGCCGGCGACCGTGCCCGGTTCTGATGCAAGCATTTGAACAGAGTAGAAACCGGGGACCGCTGTTACAAGGCAATCAATTGCCACGATGCACGGATCTGCCCAATAACGAAAACGGGGATAGATCCCTGTTTCAAAGCAATCAAGCGAAACCGGGGACAGATCCCTGTTTTGAAGCAATCAAGTGCTCAGATAGTCAGAATTGCGGCAGTTTTCAGGGCCAGTCCCGTGCGTCGCGGTGTTTGAGCGCAGGCGGTAGACTTGCTTTTCATGTCATTTAATTGACGTGGATCAAGGCCTCGGATAGCATCGTCATGCACGCACCGCTTGCCGCGCCATGCGCGTCGGGTGCCATGCCGCCAACCCAGCATGGACCCGCTGGTCCGCCTTGTCGAAATGAAGGAAGTAGCATGTTGTCGCCGCCCACCGTTACGCACTTCGCTTTCCTGACGCTGGAAAACTATTCGATGATCGCGTTTTCGAACGCAATCGAAGTGCTGCGCATGGCCAACTACATCAGCGGCCAGACCTTGTACCGCTGGTCTGTGGTCAGCCTGGACGGTCTGCCCGCGTGCGCCAGCAACGGCTTGCCGGTCACCCCCACGCTGACACTCGAGCAAGCCGGGCGCCCGGATGCGCTGTTCGTGTGCGGCGGCGTGAATATCGGCGCGGTGGCCGACGCGCGTGTGAGCGCGGCGCTGCAACGGCTTGCGCGCGAGGGCGTGATGCTGGGCGGCGTATGCACGGGCAGCTACGCGCTGGTCAAGGCCGGGCTGGTCAACGGCTACCGCTGCGCGATCCACTGGGAAAACATCGCCGCCCTGCGCGAAGAGTTTTCCAAGGTGATCTTCACCGAAGGCCTGTTCGCGGCCGATCGCGACCGCACCACCTGCTCGGGCGGCACCGCACCGATCCACATGATGCTGCACCTGACGGCGGCGCGCTACGGCGCCAAGCTGGCCGACGCGATTTCTGCCCAATTTATTCTGGGGCGGATCCGCCAGGCCGACCACCAGCAGCACATTCCGGTGGCCGCGCGACTGGGCTTTAGCCGCAAGGAGCTGACCCACGCGTCGGCGCTGATGGAAAGCCATATCGAGGAGCCGCTGCCGATGGAGCAGATCGCGCGCGAAGTCGGGCTGTCGCTGCGCCAGTTGCAGCGCATGTTCAAGTTTTACATGCACTCGTCGCCGATCCAGTATTACCTGCAACTGCGCTTGCGGCGTGCGCGCGAACTGCTATCGCAGAGCGCGATGTCGATCATGAGCGTGACGGTGGCCTGCGGCTTTCAGTCATCCTGCCACTTCAGCAAAGCCTACCGCGAGCAGTTCGGTCATGCGCCCAGTGCGGAGCGGCGCGCCAAGGCGTCGGTACTGTCCGCGCCTGCGCGGGGCGCCAGCGCGCCGCTCGGCTGAACGGCGGCGCGCGCCGGCCAGGCTGGCGGTCGCGCGTCTTTACGCGGCTTTCCACGAAGCGCCAAACTGCGCGTCAATGGCGCGCTTTATCGATGCTTAGCGCGTCGTTTACCCTTCTATACTGAGTCCATCCCCTTCGTGCCGATCCGAGCCGGATCGACCGTCCGACATCCGGATCATGGCTGATTCCCAATGTGTACCTCGCGTTACATCTTCTACATTGCGTTACACGCCAGATGGCGTCTACGGCAAAAGAATGCGGGGATGATGTCGATATGGGGTCACCGGTGAGTACCTCGATCCAGGTGTTGGTGCCTTTATTATCAAGGAGAAAGTGATGGCAATCGATAGCGTTGGAAGCAATACAAACCTGAGCGCGACTCAGCTATTTGGCACAACGAGCGCGCCTGTGCGTTCCCAGGACACGGACGGCGACGGCGACGGTAGTCGCGTGGCCGGTCCCGGTGGTGGCAAGATTGCGAATGCCATCGGATTGGCGCTGTCGCAGTTGGGTATCACGCCGGCCAACGGTACCGCGGCAAGCAGCAGCGCGACCGACGGCACGGGCGCGGCGGCAGCTGCGGGCCAGGATCCGCAACAGGCCGCTTCCGCCTTTGCGCACGCGCTGTTCGCCGCGATCCACGGCCAGATCGGCGCCCAAGGCGGCACCGACACCACCGCTGCAGGGGCGGATTCGGGCGCGCCGGTTGCGCATCACCACCATCGCGGCGGTGGCGCTGGCAGCAAAGTCGAGAGCGGACTGCAGAACCTGATCCAGCAACTGAGCTCGGGCGCCGGCACCGGCACCGGTACCTCTGCGAGCGGCACAGCGGCGCCGGCGAGCGGTACAGCGGGCACTGCGGGCGATGCGTTGGCCACCTTGCAGTCCACCTTTGACAGTTTGCTCAGCGCCAACGGCGGCACCGGCGGCAAAGCGACCTTGACCAATTTTCTGCAAACCCTGGCGCAGGACTTGCAGGGAGCGTCCAGTGCTGGCAACGCCGTTAGCACCAAGGCATGATGATGCTGACATCGACAGGCGGCGCGGCCCGGCGTTGTTGACCGCCAAGGCGGCAGGGCGCCGAGCGCCTGTCGGGGCACTGTGTGCTGCGCAGGCGCAATGATGTCAGGCAGGCGTGCCGGTGGCCTGGTGGGCGGCTGAACCTCGAGGCTCAGCGTATCGTCCAACGGTGGGCGGGCGGACCTTGAGGTCGATTGTGTCGTCCAACGGTGGGTGGGCGAACCTTGAGGTCGATTGTGTCGTCCAACGGTGGGCGCTGCGGCGTCGCGCCGTGCGCCTCGTGCGTCGCCCTGTTCGGGTTCTCGCAATCGGTCGGGCCGCGCGATTTGCAGTTTGCCCGCGCGGGACTGCGCTAAAGACGCTACACTTGTTGTTGCCCACTTTTCAACGATACACAGGTAATGAATACAGGAATGACGATGCGCCGCCTACTCGCACTACTTATACTGCTGGCGCCGTGCGCCAGCAGTTACGCCACGCTCGGCGCCGCTGCGAGCGATTTCTCTAACGAGCTGGCCCGTATCAAACCGCGCCAGCTCGCTGCGGCGACAGCAAACTACCAGATCAACGAGTCGACGCTGCAGGGCGGCACCGTGGTGCGCGAATACCTCGCGCCGGGCGGGACGGTGTTCGCGGTCAGCTGGAGCGGACCGTTCCTGCCCGATTTACGTACTTTGCTCGGCAAACACTTCAGCACGCTCACTGCCGAGACGGCCAAGGCGCCCAAGGCCGGTCATTCGCAGCTGCAACTGGAGCGCCCCGATGTCGTGATCGAGTCGGGCGGGCACATGCGCGCCTATGTCGGGCGGGCGTGGATACCCGGCGCCTTTCCTGCCGGCGTGACACCGGACGATATTCAATGAAGCGCCCACTGATGATGTCAATCTTGTCTGCCTGTTTGCGCAACCGGCGCGCCAGCGCGATCGGCGCGAGCCTGTTGTTGCTTGCCGGCTGCGGTGGCGGTGGGGGCGGCGCCAGTGCCGGATCCGGCGCCGTTGTGACGCCGCCCGCTGTCGTGGTGAGCGTCAGCGCAACGCCGGCCAACGTGACGGTCGGGCAGCCTATCAGCGTGAGCTGGAACGCCAGCAACGTCGGCAGCGCCACGTGCGACGCGTCCGGCGCCTGGAGTGGCAAAGTGGCCAGTTCGGGCAGCCAAACGTTCACTGCACTGGTGCCCGGTACCGTGAGCTACACGCTGACGTGCGCGAGTGTGTCCAATACGGCCAGCGTACTCGTCAGCGCCGCCGGCGCGGTTGCCAACAACGCCGTCGCGATGCAGATCGACAGCGGCCCGGTGGCCGGTGCCAACGCGATCAATGTGCCCTTCGTGACCGTCACCGTGTGCCGCCCCGGTACCAGCACCTGCCAGACGATCGACCATGTGATGGTCGATACGGGCTCGTTTGGCCTGCGCCTGATCGGGCCCTTGAATGCGTCGCTGGGCTTGCCGGCGGTGAATGCGTCATCGGGCGCGCCGGCCGGCGAGTGCGGTCAGTTCGTCAGCGGCTATACCTGGGGCAGCGTGCAGCTGGCCGACGTCAAGATCGGCGGCGAAACGGCGACAAATCAGTCGATCCAGCTGATCAACGGGGGCGGCTTCGCCGCCGCGCCGAGCGCCTGCACCAACGTTGGTCAGAACCTTGGCACGGTCGCGTCGCTGGGCGCCAACGGCATTCTGGGCGTGGGGCTGTTCAAGGAAGATTGCGGTTCGAGTTGTGCGCAAAGCGTGGTGCCGGCCACGTACTACGCTTGCTCCGGTGGGAGCTGCGTTGGTAGCAGCATGCCGCTGGCGCGCCAGGTCAGCAATCCGGTCGTCGCGTTTGCCAACGACAATAACGGCGTCTTGCTGGTCATGCCGGCGGTCCCGCATGGCGGCGTGGCATCGTTGAGTGGAACGCTGATCTTCGGCATCGGGACCCAGGCCAACAACACGATACTGTCGGAGACGCGTTACCTGGCCAACACCAACGGCGACTTTACCACCAGCTACAATGGCAGCACCTCGACGGCAAGCTTTATCGATAGCGGCTCGAACGCGCTGTACTTCACTGACCGCGCGTTGCGCCAGTGTACCTTGAGCACCGGTTTCTACTGCCCGCTCACGCCCGTCAACCTCAGTGCAAACAACTCGGCGTTCGATGGCAGCAAATCGGGCGCGGTTAGTTTCTATGTCGAAAGCGTCGATGACCTGGCCGCCCCGATCATGGCTGCTTCGGTGGGCGGCACCAATGGCAGCCATCTGCGCCTGTCGAGCAGCAGCGCATTCGATTGGGGCATGCCATTTTTCTTCGGCCGGCGGGTGTTTGTCGGTTTCGACCTGCCCGGCCGACCTGGCAACGTCGGGCCGTATTGGGCTTACTAAGGACCATGCCCGGCACGGCGCAGGCGCTCTGGCCGGGCGAAAATTGGTCGCGTCGAGAGGCAATTGGTCTGGTACAAGCGGATGGGCAGTGTGTGCCTATCCCGTGTCGGCGACACGAAGCGGCAAGCGCTGGCGCGCCGCCGCAATGTGCGTAGCCTGATATTTAGCGCCGGCGCGGTCCGCGATAGCCGCCACCCCAGCCGCCGCCATGCCAGCTGCGACCGATCTCGAAGCTCAGACCCAAGGCCAGCGGCAGCAACAGTGGCTCGTAGTAGTACGGCGAGTAGTACGGCGCGTACGCCGGTTGCTGAACATACACGGGCTGCTGCACGTAGACTGGCTGCTGCACGTAGACTGGCTGCGGCACGTACTGCGGCGCCACTTCCACCGTCGTTTGTTCGACCCGGCTCACCGACGTCGCGCCCACTGGCTCGATGCGTGCCGATGGCGCTTGCGCTTCGATGATGCGACCTTGTTCATCGCGATACACCGGCGCCACCGACACGACTTGCCACTGGTAGGGATCGACGTTGGTGCGCAATGGCGCCACTCCGACATAACGTGGACCGGGCGGCGCGACCACGCAGCCGGCAAGGGTTGCACCCGCGAGCGCGAGCAAAATTAAGCGTTTCATGACCGATTCTCCTATTGTCAGTTCACCACTATAGTAAGAAAACGTCGCATGTGTAGCGAATTTACCGGCTGTTACACTCTCGTTGCCTAACAGCGACAGTCTGGGCGGAAAAGCCCCCTAGTGCCACCCGTTTTCAGGTGTTTGACGACGCACCGCGCGCATGCCGCTGAGTGACCGTTCTCCGAGTGAAAAGTTCGTGGGCACACCTTGACGCCGATTTAGAGCAATGATCGGCAATCTCGCTACAAGAGATATATTGGCATCGTGCGCACGTCAGTGCGGGCGCGCCGGGTGCTCAGTGGGTATTCGATCCTGTGAGCTGAGCAACATCGATACTTGCCGTCGGCGAGGTGCATCATGAGAATCGCGGGTCCCCGCAGTGCCATCCTGGCGTGCGCCATCGTCGCGCAGTCGGTCGGCGCGCAGCAGCCACCAAAACTGCCGGCGCCGCCGCCGCCCAAGCAGGCGCCCGCCGAAGTGTATGCGCGCGACTCGAAAGTGGTCGACTGGCAAGCGCCACAGGAGCCGCTGTTCGGGAAAACCAAGTCGCTGCTCGCCCAGGTGCCTGCTGCCGGTGCGGAACAAGGCGATCCCAACGCGCGCCGCGCCGAACTGGCCCTGATTGCCTTGCAAACGGAAACCATCAAGACGCTGCTCAAGCGGGTCGACGATCTCGACAGCAGGGTGCGCCAGCTTGAGGCCAGCGGGCGCGGGAGAGGGCGATGAATGCCGCTGTCCAGTCGGCCGACCCGGCCGCCGCGCTCGATGCGGCCCAGGCGGCCATGAATGCGGCCGCCAATGGGGCCGGCGCGGCATTGCCGATGACGCAGGCCTGGTCGCCCGCCTTGCTGCAATTTCTGACCATCGCGGTGCTGTCATTCACCTTTGGCGCGCTGCTGCTGGGCACGCTGCTGCTGTGGCGCTCGAAAGCGCACGCCTCCCAGGTGTTGCGGGTGTTCGGCGTGCTCTCCATCATCGGCATTTCCGCGCTGTTGCTGGTGGCCGGCTACAGCAATGAGCAGTTGACGCCCATCGTCGGGCTGTTCGGTGCGGTGGCCGGCTATTTGCTCGGCAAGGAGGGCGCTGGGCCGCCTGAGTCCGGCGCCACGCACCCGACATCCTAGGGCGCGGCGCCAGTTCGCCAGTTCGCCTGCCGTGTGAGCGTCGCCTGCCAGCCGCGCACTGCCGTGGCGCAGACAAGCACGCTCTTCTTGCCGACGCCGAGCACGCCAACCTTGATCGCGCGCGATCGTCCGTTCGCAAAAAAAAGCTGCGGCGCGCGTCGCCCGGACGTCCATCTATCCGTCGCACTGCAGCGACGCGATTGCTTCCGACTTGTCTAAATACGACCGCGACAAGAACGAAACCGTCGCCCCATTTTGGCTATGAAGAAGCTGACGCAGTCAGTCAACAGGATGTCGCAATCGGTCCAGTCCCCGACTATCTTGGCGGGTAAGTTATAGCCTGAAAGATAAGTATCGGGGCGCCTCCCAAACGGCCCGCCAGGAAAATAATCGCAGCAGACGGCAAGGAGATGAACGATGAAAGCAGCACAGGTGGTGAAGACGCTGGCGGCAATGAGTTTGTTGGCAGGCAATGCGTGGGCGGTGGCACCGAGCGACGTGGCGCGTCTGGGGCAGGACCTGACCGGTGTGGGCGCGGAAAAAGCGGGCAACAAGGATGGCTCGATTCCCGAGTTCGCCGGCATGGACAAGCCGGGCGCCGGCTGGGTCGCGGGCAAGCTGCGCGAGGACTTCTGGAAGCACAAGGCGGAAAAGGCGCTGTTTACCATCGATGCGAGCAACGTCGACAAGTATGCCGACAAGCTCACCGCCGGCCAGATCCAGATGCTCAAGCAGGTCAAGGGCTACAGCATGCCCATCTACCCGACCCATCGCGAATGCGGCTTCCCCGACAATGTGCTGGCCAACACCAAGGACGGCGCCGCCAAGTCGGCCATCGGCAAGAACGGCTGGTCGTTGGAAACGGCGGTGCTGCCCGGTGTGCCCTTCCCGGTCCCGAAAGCGGGCATCGAAGTGATGTGGAACTGGCTGATGCGCTACCAGGGCCTGGCCGCCGAATGGCCGGACGGTTACACGGTGGTGTCGCCCCGCCCGGGCACCACGACCCCGATCGTGACGCGCTGGAACCAGCTGTCCTACTTCCCATGGGCGAAAAAAGGCCAGAACTCGCCGCAGGATTCGCAGGCGGTGCAAAACGGTTTCTACTACCTGTACTCGGAGCCGGCTGCGCTGGCGGGGCAGGGCACGGTGCAGCGCTACTACTTCAACAAAGACACCGACACCTTCTACTATTTCACCGGCCAGCGCCGCGTGCGCCGCCTGCCGGCCTACGCCTACGACGCGCCGCTGATCGGCTATGAGAACCAGTATCCGGCCGATATTTCGTTCGTTTTCTACGGCAACCCGGACCGCTTCGACTGGAAACTGGTCGGCAAGAAGGAAGTCTACGTGCCCTACAACGGTTTTGCGATGCAGCGCTTTAACACCAAGATCGACGCGGCGATGGGACCGAACGCGGTCAATCCGGCCATGCGCCGCTACGAGCTGCACCGCGTGTGGGAAATCGAAGGCACCGTGAAAGCGGGCGTGCGCCACTCGACGCCGAAAAAGACCCTGTACCTCGATGAGGATAGCTGGCTGGTGGCGGTGGGCGACGACTTCGACGCCCAGGGGAAAATCTGGAAAGCCAAGGAAAACTACATCACGCCGCAGTGGGAAATCGGCGCCTGCGCGTCCGGCGCGTCGGTCTACAACGACTTGATCAGCGGGCGTTACGTGTTGGACGAAACCATCATCGGCACCGGCAAGGACCTGAAATTCCACGCGCCGACGTCGACCGATCCGCGCCTGAAAGACAGCTTCTTCACCGGCGAAAACCTGGGCACCATCAGCGACCGCTAACACCACCTCGGGCCGGAACGGCGGCGCCGTCCCGGCCACAAAATGCATGCACGGCGGTTTGCCAGCGATCTTGCGGGCCGCTCTATTCGCTTCAATATGGGGGAGTCATGAAAAAATCAAAAATGCAGTGGTTGAGCGCGACCGTGTCCGGCGCAATGGTGTGCGGCGCGGCCTCGGCGGCCACCGTCGACACCGGCATCGAGGGGATGGAAGCGACCTGGGTGTCCAACATCACCAGCGGGATCGGCATCCGCACCAAGTCGCCCAGCTGCTCGCTGATCGGCAGTCCGAGCGCGGGCGGCTGCGGCGCCTCGGCCAACACCGAAGTCTGGGCCAACGGCGACGACGGCAATCTGAACTATCGCAAAAACCAAGCCTACACCGGCTATGTCAGCGCCACCAGCGAGCTGCTGCTGAAGTGGCCCGATGCGGGCTTCAAATTTCTGGTGCGCGGCACCGGCATGGTTGACTTCCTGGCCGATAAAACCGAACGCACCGAGCTGACCACGTCGGTCAAGGACCAGGCGGTGCGCAATGCGCAACTGCTGGACCTGTGGCTGCAAAAGGACTTCCACGTGGGCGAGCAAAGCGCCCATGCGCGCTTCGGTAATCAAGTCATTAACTGGGGCGAGAGCTATTTCGCCACCGGCGGCATCAACGCCACCAACGCGGTCGACATCCAGAAACTGCTCATTCCCGGCACCCAGCTCAAGCAGGCCTTGCTGCCGGCGCCGATGCTCAGCCTGGCCAGCAGCCTGCCGGGCGGCTTCTCGACCGAAGCGTATTACCAGTTCCAGTGGAACAGCAACAACTACCCGCCGGTGGGCACCTTCTGGTCCGCCTCCGACGTGTTCGGGCGCGGTGCGCAGCCGGCCTCGTTCAACTCGGGCAATTACAACGTGGCCGGACTGGACGCGGCCCATATCGCGGGCGCCAAAAGTAAGGACGCGGCGTATGTGGCCGGCATCACCCAGGGCCTGCTGAACGGCGACTACGCCGGCGCGCCGTATAACGCGGCCGGCTTCCTGTACAACACCGTGCTGCCGGAGAAAAAGGGCCAGTTCGGTCTGCGCGTCGGCTACAAACCGGAAGCGGTCGACGCGACGTTTGGCTTCTACTACGAGAACTACACCGACAAGGCGCCGGTGCTGTCCTACCTGGCCAGCGGCGCCTCCCAATGGTCGTACCTGGGCAATCGCAGCCTGTTCGGCGTGAGCAGCAACTTCCAGATCGGCGACTGGGCCATCGGCGCCGAGGCCTCGTACCGTCCGCGCGACGCGGTGGCCATGTCGGCCTGCTTCGCCGCCGGCGGTCCGGCCGACGTCAACACCAACTTCCTGGCCACGGCAAGCGACTGCCAGGCCTGGCGCGACACTAAAAAATACCAGTTCGATATCAACGCCCAGCTCAACATGACCAAGACCAGCCAGCCCTTCGTCGGCTGGGTCGGGGCCGACCTGGGCGTGTTGACCACCGAGCTGACCTGGATCCGCTACCCCGGCATCGACGGCAACACGAAATACAGCAAAACCGTCAACGGTCAGCCGGCCTACCAGCTGGTGGCGGCCGCTTACGGCACCTGGTTGGACCGCAATTCGGGCCTGGGTTATCCGATCGCCGCCGGCAAGGGCACGGCCGATTCGGTCGGCGTGACGGTCGATCTGAACGTCACCTACGACGGCACCGTGATCCCCGGCTGGCAGGTCACGCCCGGTCTGACCTTCTACGGCGCTGCCAAGGGCAACACGCCGACCTTCTCGGCCAACTACGAGCAGGGTGCCAAGTCGGTGTATGCCTACCTGCTGTTCAACCAGAACCCGCAGGTGTGGCAGGCCGGCATCAGCTATGTTGCCTATTTTGGCGGCAATGCGATCAGCCAGCCGTATTCGGACCGCAATGCGCTGGGTGCTTTCGTGACCCGCAACTTCTGATCACGACAGGGCGCGCGCCGAGCCGGTGCGCGCCCCGGGTCGCCAGATGCACCACAACGATTGAGGTAAGCACGTGTTAAATAGATCGATACACCGCCTGGAGCGCTGGCTGTTTTCCCACCGCGCGCTGGTGCTGGGCGCGCTCATCGCGCTGACCGGCGTGATGGCCTACTTCGCGCTGCAACTGCGCATGGACGCGGGCTTTGAAAAGCAGATCCCGATCGGCCACGAGTACGTGCAGACGTTTCAAAAATACCGCGCCGACCTGTTTGGCGCAAATCGCCTGACCGTTGTCGTCAAGGCCAAACACGGCACCATCTGGACCCGCGAAGGCCTGACCCGCCTCTACAAGGTGACTCAGGAAGTGGCCTACCTGCCCAATGTGGACCGGCTCGGCGTGCAGTCGCTGTGGACGCCGAACAGCTTCGTCAACGAGATCACCGAGGATGGATTCCGTTCGCAGCCCATCATTCCCGGCACGATCACGCCCGAGATGATTGATGCGGAGCTGCTCAAACAGATCCAGCGCTCAACCTCGGAAGGCAATTTCATCGGTTCGCTCGTGTCGCGCGACCAGAGCGCGGCGATGATCACCGCCGAAATTGGCGAGCTTGATAACGCCGGCAAAAAGATCGACTACATCGCCTACAACCACCTGTTGGAGCAGAAGCTGCGCACCCAGTACGAGGACGCCAACTTCGAGATCCAGATCATCGGCTTCGCCAAACAGATCGGCGACATCGCCGACGGCGCCAAGGCGGTGCTGCAGTTCTGCGTGATCGCGCTGATCCTGACCGCGCTGGCGGTGTACTGGTACTGCCACTCGGTGCGCTTCACGCTGCTGCCGATCGCCTGTTCGTTGACGTCGCTGGTGTGGCAGTTCGGCACGCTGCGCCTGCTTGGCTACGGCCTCGATCCGCTGGGCGTGCTGGTGCCGTTCCTGGTGTTCGCCATCGGCGTGTCACACGGCGTGCAGCAAATCAATTTCATCACGCGCGAACTGGCCGAGGGCAAGTCGTCGTTCGACGCCGCGCGCCACAGCTTCACCGGCTTGCTGATCCCCGGCACGCTGGCTTTGGTGACCGCATTCGTGTCGTTCGTGACGCTGCTGTTGATTCCGATCCCGATGATCCGCGAGCTGGCCATCACCGCTTCGCTGGGTGTGGCCTACAAGATCATCACCAACCTGGTGATGCTGCCGCTGGCGGCATCGTGCCTGAACTTCTCGCGCGCCTACGCCGAAAAGGCGATGGTCAAGCGTGACCAGCGCGCGCGCTGGCTGCGCGTGCTGGCCAAGGTGGCGCAGCCGCGCAACGCGATGGTCGTACTGGTGGCGACAACCGTGCTGTTCGCCGTGTCGGTGTGGCAGAGCAGCGACCGGGTGGTCGGCACGCTGCAGCCGGGCGCGCCGGAACTGCGTCCAGAGGCGCGTTTTAACCGCGACGCCGTCTCGATCGCCAACAGCTTCGACGTCGGTCTGGACTGGCTGTCGATCGTGATCTCGGCGCCACCGGCGTCGTGCGAAAGCCCGGCCGTTGGAACCTACGGCGACAAGCTCGAATATGCGTTGAAGGATTTGCCTGGCGTGGTGTCGATCAGCTCGTTTTCCGGCAATCTGCGCACCTATAACGAGGGCTACAACGAGGGCAATCCGAAGATGAACGTGGTGCCCATCGATAAGGGCAACTACGCCGGCCTGTCCACCGAGATCGGCCGCGTGCGTGGCTACCTGAACGTCGATTGCAGCATGACGGCGGTGCATCTGTACCTGCTTGACCATAAGGCGGCCACCATCAACCGCGTGATCGGCGCCGTCAAGGTTTTCCGCAGCACGCACGTCGAGCCGGGCATCAACGTGCTGCTGGCCGCCGGTAATGCCGGCGTGCTGGCGGCCATCAACGACGAAGTCGAGAAGAGCGAATTGCCGATGATGTTGTACGTCTACGCGGCCATCGTGCTGCTGGTGTTCGCCGTCTACCGCGACCTGCGCGCGGTGCTGGCCTGCTGCCTGCCTTTGACCATCGGCACCTTCATCGGCTACTGGTTCATGAAGGTCAACGAGATCGGCCTGACGGTGGCCACCTTGCCGGTGATGGTGCTGGCCGTGGGCATCGGCGTGGATTACGCGTTCTATATCTACAACCGTCTGCAGGCGCATCTGGCGTCCGGCGAGACCATCGCCAAGTCGATCGAGCACGCGCTGACCGAGGTGGGCATGGCCACCATTTTCACCGCGATCACGTTGGCGATCGGCGTGGCGACCTGGAGTTTTTCGGAACTCAAGTTCCAGGCCGATATGGGCAAGCTGCTCGCCTTCATGTTCATCGTCAATCTGGTGATGTCGATGACGGCGTTGCCGGCCATCGCCGTGTTCCTGGAATGGATGTTCCCGCGCACGTCCAAGGTGCGTGCACCCGGCGTGTTTAGTCACTAGGACAACAGCAATGAGAAACCACTATCGCAGCGCGCCGGCCTTGGCGCTTGCCAGTCTGGCGCTGATCGGCGCAGCGGCATTCGCGCAAGCCCCGGTCGCCGCGCCGGCCGAAGTCATCCGCCCGCAGCTCAAAGTGACGCCGGCCGAACACCTGTCGGCAGCCACCGGCGTGAAGATCCTGGCGGCGGCACGCGCCGGCATGCGCATCGTCGCCGTGGGCGACCATGGCGTGGTGCTGCTGTCGGACGACGACGGCAAGACCTACAAACAGGCCGCGTCGGTGCCGGTCAGCTCAACCTTGACGGCGGTGTCGTTCGCCGACGCCAGCAACGGCTGGGCGGTCGGGCACTGGGGCGCGATCCTGAAAACGAGCGACGCGGGCCAGAGCTGGAAACTGCAACGCAGCGACTTCGCGGTCGATCAGCCGCTGCTGTCGGTGCATTTCAAGAACGCCGACGAAGGCTGGGCGGTCGGACTGTGGTCGCTGATGCTGCATACCAGCGACGGTGGCGCCAGCTGGACCCAGGTCGCGCTGGCGCCGCCGGCCGGCGCGAAGAAAGCCGACCGCAACCTGTACGCGATCTTCGCCGACGCCAGGGGTGCGCTGTTCATCACGTCCGAACAGGGGCGGGTGCTGCGCTCGGTGGACGAGGGCAAGAGTTGGAGCTATGTCGAAACGGGTTACGCCGGTTCACTGTGGAGCGGCGTGGCGCTGCAGGGCGGCGCGTTGCTGGTGGGCGGCTTGCGCGGCACGATCTACCGCAGCACCGACGGCGGCGACAGCTGGCAGCTATCGAAGACTGGCTTCAAGAGTTCGGTTACTGGTATCGTGCAGCGGTTCAATCAAAGCGTGGTCGCGGTGGGGCTGGATGGCATGACGCTGGTCAGCAGCGACGGCGGCGTCAGTTTCGTTGGCACCCAGCGCGCCGACCGCGCCGCGCTGACGGCTTTGGTCGACACCAGCGCCCCGGGCGGACCGCGGCTGTTTTCGACGCTCGGGCCGGTCACGAAGTAAGCAGCAGATTCAGGGCGGCGCCGGCAACCAAGTCGGCGCCGGGCACAGCGCACACAAGATGCGCGGCACGGCGACTTGGCCGACGAACTCGCGCGCGGCGGCGGCAGCTTGATCTGCCATGGCGGCGCGCCACGGAACGAAATACGACAGGAGATGTTGCATGGGTTCAGACGCAGGTATCAGTTCTTTCACCACGGCCGAGGCACACGCGCCCACCGCGCATGGCGCGCCAGCGTCCGGCGCGCCCGCGCACAGCCAGAGTTTGCAGCGCACGCTGGACTGGCGCGGCGCGTTCTGGGCCGCCAGCGGCGTGCCGGCCGGCGTGCTGCTGACCATCGGCGGCATCGCCGCCACGATCGGCCAGCCGGCCTGGATCGTGTGGATCATGTCGATCATGCTCGGCTTCATCCAGTCGTTCACGTACGCTGAAATCGCCGGCCTGTTCCCGCACAAATCGGGCGGCGCGTCGGTGTACGGCGCCTCGGCCTGGGTCGGTTACAGCAAATTTGTCGCGCCCATTTCGGTGTGGTGCAACTGGCTGGCCTGGTCGCCGGTGCTGGCGCTGGGTACCGGCCTGGCGGCCGGCTACGTGATGTTGAGCCTGTTTCCGGCCGACGCGGCGATCCAGACCTGGGCGCTGACGCTGTGCGACCTCGGCTTCATCCGCCCCGGTCTGACGATACGCATCAACGCCGTGTTCATCATCGCGGTGGTGCTGCTGTTGTTGACGTTTTACCTGCAACACCACGGCGCGGCCAAGGCGGCGCGCAAGCAGAAGATCCTCGGCATCGCCTGCCTGCTGCCGCTGGTGGTGGTCGGGCTGGTGCCCATCATCAGCGGCGACATGCCGTCGGACCACTTCTTTCCGCTGCTGCCGATGCTGCACGACGCGGCCGGCCACATCGGCACCGGCACCTGGAACGTGGCCGGCATCACGTTGCTGATGGGCGCGATGTTCGCGGCCAACTGGTCCACCTTCGGTTTTGAAACGGCGGTCTGCTACACGCGTGAATTCAAAAATCCCGGCAGCGACACCTTCAAGGCGATTCTTGCGTCGGGCCTGCTGTGCATCGTCATGTTCACCATCGTGCCGCTGGCGTTCCAGGGCTCGCTGGGTCTGGACGCCTTGCTCTCGCCGACGATTTACGACGGCACCGGCGTGGCGCTGGCGATGGCCAAGATGGTCAAGGGCGGCGCGATCATCACCAATTTGATCATCGTGATGCTGCTGCTGTCGCTGCTGCTGATCGTGATGACGTCGATGATGGGCTCGTCGCGCACGCTGTACCAGGCGTCGGTGGACGGCTGGCTGCCGCGCTACCTGTCGCGCGTGAACGAACACGGTTCGCCGACGGCGGCCATGTGGACCGATCTGGTGTTCAACGTGTTCCTGCTGATGCTGTCCGATTACTTCATGGTGCTGATGGTGTCGAACGTGTGCTACCTGCTGTTCAACTTCCTCAACCTGCAGGCCGGCTGGATCCACCGGATGGACCGGGGCGACTGGCCGCGTCCGTTCCGCTGCCCGACCTGGCTGCTGGCGCTGGGCGGCGTGCTCGGTTTCGTCAACATGGTGTTCGTCGGCGCCGGCGCCGACGTGTGGGGGCCGGGCACGCTGCGCAACGGCCTGATCGCCGCCGCGCTGATCGTGCCGGTGTTCGTGTATCGCCACTACTGGCAGGACAAGGGCGTGTTCCCCAGCCACATGCGCGAGGACGCCGAGCCGGTCGAAGGTTCGCCGTCGCGCCGCCGCGCCGGCATCCTGCCTTACCTGGCGCTGCTGGCTTGCGCGGCCATCATCTGGGGTACCCATAGCTACGCCCAGTTGCCGCATTGATGTGGCCGTCGTAACACCGAGAATAGCCGTCGTAAAACAACAAGTGTCGCAGGCGGGTTTGCCCGAACATGGATCCATCGATGTTTGATTTTTCTTTTGAGAGTTAACCAGATGACCACGCCCACCCCAGACCTGCGCACCCTGCTGGCACGCCGCAAACCCGGCTACAGCCTGGAAGCGCCTTTCTACACCGACGAGACGGTGTTCAAGCACGACATGGACATCATCTTCGGCCGGCACTGGATCTACGCCGGGCCGGAAGCGTGCATCCTTGATGCGGGCGACTTCTTCACCGTCGAGCTGGGCCGCACCTCGGTGCTGATCGTGCGCGCCGACGACATGCAAGTGAACGCCTTCCACAATGTGTGCCGCCACCGCGGCTCGCGCCTGTGCGCGGAACACAAGGGCGCGGTCGGCAATCTGGTGTGCCCGTACCACCAGTGGACCTACAACCTGGAAGGCGCGCTGATGTTCGCCGAGCACATGGGCGACGGTTTCGAGCGCAAGGATCACAACCTCAAAACCGTCCACCTGCGCAATATCGCCGGCCTGCTGTTCATCTGCCTGGCCGAGAATCCGCCGGCCGACATCGAAGACATGGCCGCCGCGATGACGCCCTACATCGCACCGCATCGCGTCAAAGACTGCAAAGTCGCGACCCAGATCGACATCGTCGAGGATTGCAACTGGAAGCTGACGATGGAAAACAACCGCGAGTGCTATCACTGTCGCGGCAGCCATCCCGAGCTGACCATTTCGCTGTACGAATACGGCTTCGGCTACGCGCCCACGCCGGAAAACTGCGAGGGCATCGACCACTACAACAAACAACTGGAAACGCGCCACGCACAGTGGGAGGCGCTTGGCCTGCCGTGCGCCGAGATTGACCATCTGGACGATCGGGTGACGGGTTTCCGCACCCAGCGCCTGCCGTTGGACCGGGCCGGCGAAGCGCAGACGCTGACGGGCAAGTCGGCCAGCCGCAAGCTGCTGGGCGACTTCCAGCAAGCGGACCTGGGCGCGCTGTCGTTCTGGACCCAGCCGAACTCGTGGCACCACTTCATGGCTGACCATATCGTCACCTTCACCGTGCTGCCGCTGTCGGCCGAAAAAACCATGGTGCGCACCACCTGGCTGGTGCACAAGGACGCCGTCGAAGGCGTCGACTACAACCTGGCCGATTTGACGGCGGTGTGGGTGGCCACCAACGGCCAGGACCGCGCGCTGGTGGAAAATTCGCAGAAGGGCATCCGCAGCGACGCCTACGAGCCGGGTCCGTATTCGCCGTTCACCGAAGGCCTGGTGGAAAAATTCTGCAACTGGTACACCAACCGCATGTCGGTTCACGCGGGGTAAGCGATGGTCAATTTGCAGCTGCAAGGCGCGCCCGTACTGTGGAACGGCGACCGCGACGACACCCTGGTCTGCCGCGCGGTGCGCCAGGAAACGCACGACGTCAAAACCTTTGTGTTCGCGGCGCCGGACGCGCGCCTGTTCCGCTACGCGCCCGGCCAGTTCGTCACCTTCGAGCTGGAAATCGGCGGACAGACGATCAACCGCTGCTACACGCTGTCGTCCACGCCGACCCGGCCCGACATGGTGTCGATCACGGTCAAGCGGGTGCCCGGCGGGCCGGTGTCGAACTGGCTGCATGACAACCTCAAACCGGGCGCCGCGCTGCGCGTGCTGGGACCGGCCGGCGCGTTTTCGTGCTTCCTGCACGCGCCGCCCAAGCACAAAAAATACCTGTTCCTGTCGGCCGGCAGCGGCATCACGCCGCTGATGTCGATGGCGCGCGCGCTGCACGATCTGGCGCACGAGGCCGACGTCGCGTTCGTGCACAGCGCGCGCACGCCGGACGACATCATCTTCGCGCGCGAGTTGGAGCTGATGGCGCACAACCAGCCGCAGTTCCGCCTCGGCCTGGTGTGCGAACGACGCGGCGCGCAGGCAAGCTGGGCCGGTTTCAACGGCTTTCTCAGCCCGGCCGTGCTGACCAATGTCGCGCCCGATTTCCTCGAACGCACGGTGTACACCTGCGGCCCCGCGCCCTATATGGCGGCGGTGCGCGCGATGCTCACGCAACTCGGCTTCGACATGGCCAACTACCACGAAGAGAGCTTCTCCTTCGAAACGCTGGCGCTCGAAAACGCCGCAGCCGAAGCCGCCGCCGCGCCGCCCGCGCTGGACGCGTCGGCCAATTTCACGATCGACTTCACACGCACGGGCGAGCAGGTCAGCTGCGCGGCCGATCAAACAATACTGAGCGCGGCGCGCGCCGCAGGTATGCGCCTGCCCACGTCATGCACGCAAGGCCTGTGCGGCACCTGCAAGACCAAAATGGTGTCCGGTCAGGTGGACATGAAACACGCGGGCGGCATCCGCCAACGCGAGATCGACCAGGGCTTCATTCTGCCCTGCTGCAGCAAACCACTCAGCGATATCGTGCTCGAGCGCTAAGCGCCGCACCCAGTCACACAACATCCATCCCCGCGCCGGGGAGGGTGGCGCACATCCGGATTTTTGTCGTTGTACCGCTCGCGCGCGCCGCATGCGCGAGTTCCCTAGAACTTTAAATAAGACAGGAGACAAGCAAGATGGCAGAAAATCGTGGTGTCGTTTATATCGAACAGGGAAAGGTCGAAATCCAGTCGATCCCGTTCCCCAAGCTGGCCATGCCGAACGGTAAAAAGATCGGGCACGGCGTCATCCTCAAGGTCGTCTCGACCAATATCTGCGGCTCGGACCAGCACATGGTGCGCGGTCGCACCACCGCGCCGGCCGGCCTGGTGCTCGGTCACGAGATCACCGGCGAAGTCATCGAAATCGGCGCCGACGTCGAAACGCTCAGCGTGGGCGACCTGGTGTCGGTGCCGTTCAACGTCGCCTGCGGGCGCTGCCGCACCTGCAAGGAACAGCACACCGGCGTGTGCCTGTCGGTCAATCCCTCGCGCGCCGGCGGCGCCTACGGCTATGTCGACATGGGCGGCTGGATCGGCGGCCAGGCCGAATACGTGATGGTGCCCTACGCCGACTTCAATCTGCTGCGCTTTCCCGACAAGGCGCAGGCGATGGCCAAGATCCGTGACCTGACGTGCCTGTCCGACATCCTGCCGACCGGCTTTCACGGCGCCGTCACGGCTGGCGTCGGGCCCGGCTCGACGGTGTACATCGCCGGCGCCGGCCCGGTCGGCCTGGCCGCCGCCGCGTCGGCGCGTCTGTTGGGCGCGGCGGTGGTGATCGTCGGCGACGTCAACCCGGTGCGCCTGGAACACGCGCGCCAGGTCGGCTTCGAGACGGTCGATTTGTCGCAGGACGCCACGCTGGCCGAGCAGATCGAACAGATCCTCGGCTGCGCCGAAGTCGACTGCGCGGTCGACTGCGTCGGCTTCGAGGCGCGCGGCCACGGCCACGATGGCTCGCAGGTCGAGGCGCCCGCCACGGTCTTGAATTCGCTGATGGAAGTGACGCGCGCGGCCGGGCGCATCGGCATCCCGGGCCTGTACGTGACGGACGATCCGGGCGGAGTCGATGAAGCGGCGCGCCGTGGCAGCCTGTCGGTGCGGCTCGGCCTCGGTTGGGCCAAGTCGCACAGCTTCCACACCGGCCAGACGCCGGTGATGAAGTACAACCGCCAGCTGATGCAGGCGATCCTGTGGGACCGCATCAACATCGCCGAGATCGTCGGCGTGCAACTGATCACGCTCGACGAGGCGCCGGCCGGCTACGGCGCTTTTGATGCCGGCGCGCCGAAGAAGTTTGTCATCGACCCGCATCAGATGTTGAAAAAATCCGCGTAAAGCGCGCCATCAGTACGCGACAAAGCCGGCGCCCCCTCCGTCGGCTTTGTCGCCGAAATATTCATCTGGACTTCTTCTATGGGAGCGGACGCCGGACGTGGCAAGGCGCAAAACATGAACGCCATCATTTCTCAATATGGCGATCGAATCGACAACCGAATCGATCCTGACCGGACATTCACCATTCGCAGTGGACCTCAATGTCATCCCACCCCGCCGGATTTTTCGTATACTTCACGCTGCACGTCGACGTATCGTCGTTAATTTTTTTGACAGGATGACCTCGTTTTGGCTGCCGTAATTGCAGGCTAGCCATTTTCCATCGGGATAATCCATCTCGCCCTTCGTCCAGACCCATTTCGCCGTGGCGCTATTGCCATGCTTTGCGTAGGAATCTCCTTTCAGGGCGGCCATGAGCGAGGGCGGCCCATCCATCGGGCCAGCCGAGTGCAAGCGAAGAAAAGACGGCACGAATGCGGTCCATCCTTCCGGTGCCGATACCACTTGAAGTGCCTTGGCGTCCAGCTTGGCCGGACATTCAATCCTGTGGTCTGCTGCGCTCGCTTCGACTGGCACCATCGACAGTTAAAGCATCAGCACAGCCGTTATCCTAACGGTGCTTGCGTTCATACGTGCATGCATGAATTACCTCTCGATGCTTGAATACGCGTAGGCGTTATTTCCGCCCTCCGGCCAAGTGCCGTTCACTCGTCGTGTTTTGCCTTTCGTCCGGATCAGGCGCTGACAGACCAAGGGCTTTTGCTGATCGTTGGCCCATTGATCCATCACCCAAAATCCGTGCACCGCGTGTTTCACAAAAAACGCAGCGTGATTGCCCGTCTGGTGATTTGGATAGCGCCCATTGACGAAGGTGGCGATCGCCGTTCCCGGCACGATGTCCTCGTTTTCGAGTACATCTTCCCCCTCTGACCAGCGACCAGTATTGCCGCCCCCTGGAGCATCATGTTGAATCAGTGCGACACATTGCTTTGTACCGACTTTGGCGGTTTGTTCTAACGCTTGAACGTGTGAATAGATGAACGGCATGCAAGCTCCTGAACTGGACAGTTTCAAGCCAACGGAAACGAGCGGCCACGGAATGCGTGGCCGTCGCGCTCGCTGCGGGCACGGGCTGCGACAGGTTCTCCATCACAAGGATCCTGCCACTGGCGATGCCTTCGGCGACCTGTTGCACCAGCGCCTCAGTACTCATCTGCCCACACTGGGGCGTGTCGCGCGCGATCAGGCTGCGCAGAGCGTCGTCGCCACATGCATGGGCGTGGGCGCCAAGCAACTGACGTGCCGCCGCAGCCGAACCAAGCACAACTTTTGTCCACCCTTGCTTGGCGTCGCCGCCCTCATCGCGCCACAGTTCAAGCTTCCTTTGTCCATGGCCAATTCGAATGCGCATCTGGGGCCGCCATGCCGATTCTTGCTCAACGCGGCGGGCACCGCGTCGCTTCACGTAAAAATTGCCGCAGCTCTGGGCGGCACGCGGCAAGTTTGCCTTGGCCGTATATACTGGGGCTTGATCCATAGACGCCAGGGGGCCGGATGCGCCGTCGCTCGTTGAACATTCTCGCCGTGTTGACCGTGTTGGTCGGCGTGCCGTTCGCTGCCAGCGGCGCCGAGCAACAGCTCATGCATGTGTCGACCTTGCTCGAAACCGATCCGCCAATGAGCATCGCCGAAAAAGTGCTCGGCGAGGCCTACAAGCGGCTGGGCATACGTCTGGAAGTGCACAAATATCCCGGTGAGCGTTCGCTGCAAAGCGCCAATAGCGGCCAGATGGATGGCGAATTGTACCGCCGCGCCGGCATGGAGCGCGACTACCCCAACCTGATGCAAGTCCCGGTGCCCTTGCAGGTATATGAGATCGTCGTTTTCACGCGCGACAGCGCTTTGAGCATCAGCGCTTGGGACGAACTGAGTTCCTTGACGATAGGCTATGTGCGCGGCATCGAGATCATCGAAGCCAACACCAAAGGTATGCGCACCGAGCCGGTGCCGACGCTGCAGCAAGCGTTACAGAAGTTGATGGTGGGGCGCACCGACGTCGTGGTGGGCAACCGCGTTTCCGGTCTCGCTGCGATCAAGGCGCTGAAACTGGACAAGGTGCGCGTGTTGCAGCCGGCGCTGGCCAGCTTTCCCGTCTATCACTATCTGAACAGGAAACACGCCGCGCTGATCCCCAGACTGACCGCCGTGCTGCAGCAGATGCAACAGGAAAAAGTGATCGAACGGATACAGAGGGAGGTGCTGGCACAGCAGCCGGCCACGGAGCCCGCTTCCAACGAGCACGAATAGGACTCATTTGGCGCGCTGGCGCCGCGAAGCTTGGCCGCGCTGGCTGGCGAGCCCCGGCGCCGCCTACTTGGGGGCCGGACTATGCCATTTACGGCGCGCCAGTCCAAGCAGTGTGATCACCAGCCAGAAGGCCTGGGAGACGAAGGAGGCGAGGTTGAATGCGTCCGACAGCGACACCAGGATCAGTAAGGGGCCCAGCAGATTGAGCACGCTGTAGGTGGTGCTGCTTGACCTCATGTAGCCGACCTGGACGCTGAAGTAGGCGCCGATGTAGGCGGCCACGCCGCACAGACCGGCGACATCGTAGATAGTGAACGCGGCGGCGGCAGCCATGGCGGGACCTCGAAGTGGAAAACACTGGGCGCACTACCGCGCGCCCGTTTGGACCGGAAAAACCGGCCAGCAATGAAAAAGGTCCAGGCTAGGCCCGGACCACGATGTTGACACAGGCTTACCGGCGCAGCGCTTACACTTGGCGCGCCTTGCTGCCGTTGGCCACGTAATACGGCGCGGTGGAGCGCGCCAGCGCTGTCCGGCCGCGTATCACGTCGGCCAGTTTTTCGGCCATCATGATGGTCGGCGCGTTCAGATTGCCGGTCACGATCTCGGGCATGATGGAGGCGTCGATGACGCGTAATCCTTCCATCCCGTGCACCCGCCCCTGATGGTCAACGACCGCCATTTTATCATAGCCCATTGCACAGGAGCATGATGGGTGGAACGCCGTCTCGCCGTGTTCGCGCACGAAGGCGTCGATCTCGGCGTCGCTTTTCACCGCGCTGCCGGGCGAAATTTCCTTGCCCGTGTAGGGTGCCAACGCCTGCTGGCGCATGATGTCGCGCGTGATGCGGATGCCGGCGCGGAACTCGCGCCAGTCCTGCTCGTGCGCCATGTAATTGAACAAAATGCTGGGGTGCTCGCGCGGGTCGCTTGAGCGCAGCGCGATGCGGCCCCGACTAGGCGAACGCATCGACCCCATGTGCGCCTGAAAGCTGTGTACCTTGATCGGATTGCTGCCGTTATAGTTGATCGCCACCGGCAAGAAGTGATACTGGATGTTCGGCCACGCGAAGCTGTCGTCGGTGCGAATGAAGCCGCCCGCCTCGAACTGGTTGGTGGCGCCCACGCCGGTGCCCAGCAACAGCCACTCGGCGCCGATGGCCGGCTGGTTGTGCAGACGCAGCGCCGGCGCCAGCGACACGGGCTGCTTGCATTCGTACTGCTGATAGATTTCCAGATGATCCTGCAAATTGGCGCCCACGCCGGGCAGGTCAATGAGCACCGTCACGCCGGCCGCGCGCAGCACGTCGGCCGGGCCGACCCCGGAGCGCTGCAGGATCTGTGGCGAGGCGATCGCGCCTGCGCACAGCAGCACTTCGCGCCGCGCACGCGCCGTACGCGGCTGATCGGCGAGCAGGTAGGCGACACCGGTGGCGCGCTTGCCGGTGAACAGAATACGGTCGGTCAGCGCGTGCGTGACGATGGTCAGATTGGGCCGGCCGCGCGCCTGGTCCAGGTAACCGCGCGCGGTGCTGGCGCGCCGTCCGTTGGGGGTGGTGGTGCGGTCCATCGGGCCGAAGCCCTCCTGCTGGTAGCCGTTCAAGTCGTCGGTGCGCGGATAACCGGCCTGCACGCCCGCGTCGACCATCGCGCGGTACAGCACGTTGTTGCCGTCCTTGGGCGTGGTGACGCTGACCGGACCGTCGCCGCCGTGATACGGATTGGCCCCGCTGTCGCGCGCTTCGGCCTTGCGAAAGTAGGGCAGACAGTCGAGATAGGACCAGTTTTCCAGCCCGGTGCGCGCGGCCCAGCCGTCGTAGTCGAGCGCATTGCCGCGGATGTAACACATGCCGTTGATCAGCGACGAGCCGCCCAGCCCTTTGCCGCGCCCGCACTGCATGCGCCGCCCGTTCATGTGCGGTTCGGGATCGGTCTCGTAAGCCCAGTTGTAGCGCGTGCCCTGCAGCGGAAACGCCAGCGCGGCCGGCATCTGGGTGCGAAAGTCGAAGCGGTAGTCGGGGCCGCCCGCTTCCAGCAGCAGCACCGACACGTCGGCCTCTTCGGTCAGGCGGGTAGCCAGCACGTTGCCGGCCGAACCGGCGCCGATGATGATGTAGTCAAATTCCTGAGTCGTGCGCATGGTCGGGCCGCCGCTCAAAACACCGAGTTGTAGGCGCCCAGTTCCAGCTCGACCGACTTGACGCGGGTGTACTGGTTCAGGGTCATCAGGCCGTTTTCGCGCCCCACGCCGGATTGCTTGTAGCCGCCCACCGGCATTTCGGCCGGCGACTCGCCCCAGGTGTTGATCCAGCAAATGCCCGCCTCCAACTGGTGGATCACCCGGTGCGCGCGGTTGATATTGTTTGTCACGACGCCGGCGGCCAGGCCGTATTCGGTGTCGTTGGCGCGCCGGATCACCTCTTCTTCGCTGTCGAAGCCGAGGATGGCCATCACCGGCCCGAAGATTTCTTCCTTGACGATCGTCATCGTGTCGCTGCAGTCGGTGAACACGGTCGGCTGCACGTAGGCGCCTTCGGCGTACGCGCCGCTGGTTTCGCGCGCGCCGCCGATCAGCAGGCGCGCTCCTTCGGCGCGGCCGATCTCGATGTAGCGCAGCACGCTGTTCATGTGCGCGAAGCTGACCAGCGGACCAAAATTGGTGTTCGGATCGAGCGGGTCGCCCAGGCGGATGCGCGCGGTGCGTTCGACCACCTTGGCCTCAAAAGCGGCCTTGATCGAGTGATGCACGAACACGCGGGTGCCGTTGGTGCACACCTGGCCCGAGCTGTAGAAGTTGGCCATCAGCGCGATGTCGGCGGCCCGATCAAGGTCGCAATCGTCAAACACGATTAACGGCGACTTGCCGCCCAATTCCATCGTCACCTCCTTCAAGGTCGACGACGAGGCGCTGGCCATGACCAGCTTGCCGGTCGCGGTGCCGCCCGTGAAGGAGATTTTTTCGATGCCGGGATGCTCGGTCAGCCAGCTGCCCACTTCGCGTCCGCCGCCGGTGAGCACGTTGAACACGCCGTCGGGCAGGCCGGCCTCGGTGTAGATCTCGGCCAGCACCAGCGTCGTCAACGGCGTCACCTCGCTCGGCTTGAACAGCATCGCGTTGCCGGCCGCCAGCGCCGGGGCCGACTTCCACAGCGCGATCTGGATCGGATAATTCCACGCGCCGATGCCGGCCACCACGCCCAGCGGCTCGCGCCGGGTGTACACGAAGGCGCTCTCGCGCAGGGGAATCTGCTGGCCTTCGATGGCCGGCACCAGACCGGCGTAATATTCGAGCACGTCGGCGCCGGTGACGATGTCGACGTAGCGCGTCTCGGACAAGGGCTTGCCGGTGTTGAGCGTTTCCATCTCGGCCAGTTCGTCGTTGCGTTCGCGCAGGATCTCGACGGCGCGGCGCAGCACGCGCGAGCGCGCCATCGCCGTCATGGCGGCCCACACGCGCTGGCCCGCCTTGGCGCTGGCCACGGCCGCGTCCACGTCTTTGCGGCTGGCGCGCGCAACCTTGGCCAGCAGGGCGCCGTTGGCCGGATTGATGACGTCGAAGGTCTCGCCGCTGGTGCAGTCAACGCGGCGACCGCCGATGTAGAGTTGTTGCAGGCCGTAGACTGGCATGGTTGTTCCTTGGGATCGAATTCGGTAAATGGCAAAAAAGCACGAGCGCAAGCATGGCTCAGGTTCCGTATGATGGCCGGCGGCGCCCGATGGGGACACGCTATTTGCGACCACTATTAGATCAAATGCGACCGGCCATCGCGCGCGCCGGCGGCTCCCTGGGCGTAGTGTAGCGAATGCCCCGGGCAATGCAAATTGGCCCTTGCGTTTTGGCGCCCCGGATGCGATTGTATGGCGTTCACGCAGGCTTTCGGATTTTCCCATGCCCCACCCAGACATGCGCAGTTTCTCCCATTTCGGCTTTGTCCCGCTGGCCAATTTCTCGATGATCGCGTTCGCCAACGCGCTCGAGGTGCTGCGCATGGCCAATTACCTCGAGCGCAGCGAGATTTACCGCTGGTCGGTGTTCAGCCCGGATGGCGCGCCCGTCACCGCCAGCAACGGCCTGTCGGTGCCGGCCACATTGTTCGATGCAGCCGACCGGCCCGACATCGTGTTCGTGTGCGGCGGCACCGACGTCGAAGCGGCCAGCGACAGCGCGGCGCTGGCGTTGCTGCACGGCGTGGCCGACAGCGGCGCCGCCTTGGGCAGTCTGTGCACCGGCGCTTACGCGCTGGCGCGCGCCGGCCTGCTGGACGGCTACCGCTGCGCCAATCATTGGGAGAACATCGCCGCCATCAAGCTGGCCTTTCCCAAGGTGGCGCTGGCGCACGACCTGTTCGTGATCGACCGCGACCGCTATACCTGCAGCGGCGGCATCGCCCCGCTCGATATGATGCTCAACATTATCGGCGCGCGGGTGGGCAAGACGACCATTTCGGAGATCGCCGACCAGTTCATCCACGAGCATGTGCGCGACCAGTGCGACCTGCAGCCGGTGCCGCTGGCGGTGCGCATGAACGCGGCCGATCCGGCCATGATCGAGGTGGTGCAGCTGATGGAGGCCAACGTCGAGGAGCCGCTGTCGCTGGACGAGCTGGTTCAGCTGACCCAGTCCTCGCCGCGCCAGCTGCAGCGCATGTTCAAGAAGCAGCTGGACACCTCGCCGACCCAGTATTATCTGACGCTGCGCCTGCACAAGGCGCGCGAGCTACTGCGCCAGACCGACATGTCGCTGGCGGGCATCACCAGCGCCTGCGGCTTCCAGTCGGCCTGCCACTTCAGCAAGGTGTACCGCGAAGTGTTCCACGTCGCGCCCAGCGCCGAGCGGCGCGCGCTGCAGCGCGAGCGCGTCGACGCTCCCACCATCCAGTAGCGCCCTCACGCGGATCGGACCGGGGCCGACAGCGGTGGCGATGGCGAAAAAAAACAGCGACCACCAAGGGTCGCTGTCAGGGGGCGGCGCAAGCGCTGGATCAGGTCGATTTGCGGCGGCGCGCAACGGCGCCCAGCATGCACAGACCAGCCGCCAGCATCGCATACGACTCCGGTTCCGGCACGGCGGTGATGGTGCCGTTGATCGCGAACGGCAGTTCAGCGCCCAGCGTGCTGCCCGCATCGACCACGGCGGTGAACGGTGTCGTGGACGTCGATTGGGCGGCGTTGCCGATGCGGCCATCCGACACCGGCGGTTGCCACGGGCCGGAGGCCAGTGAGCCGGTCAAACTCCAGCGCAGCCAGTAATTGCCGGCGTCGAGCGTGAAGTCGGCCATGTCCGCTTGCGCGCGATAGATGCCGCGTGTGGTGTTGGTCAGCGTCGTCGATGTGACGCGATAGCCTTCCCGTCCGCCGTTGGTGACGTTGGTCACGCCGGAGGCGACGACGCTACCGGTGTTGACGTCGCCGGAAACGATGCTCCACGTCGCTGCCTGGAAGGTGAATGCGGTGGCGCCGGTCTGATAGCCGAAGAAGTCGATGCTCGACACGTTCCAGTGCTGGCCCGCGCCGACGCTGAAATCGTCGGCGACCGCCAGCGAGTTTGCCGTGCCGTCGCCAAAACCGAGGGTGTTGTTTGGCGCGGTCAGCACCGACAAATGGCTGGCATCGACCACCGGGCCGTTGTTGTAGATTTCCGCCGCCTGCGTCATGCCGCTGGCCAGTACGAGACCAATTAGTGCTAATCGTTTCATCGTTACTCCTGGAGTGTATGGTCCGGGATGGACCATTCCAGTGTATTGACGAAGTGCATAAAAGTAAAGATAAATTGGCAACCTAATTAATAATTTGTCTCCTGTCGGCCGCGCGCCGCGCGGGCCGACAGCTGGCCGGCTTAGCGCAGCACGACGGTGCGCTGGCCGTTCAGGAACACGCGCCGTTCGACCTGCAGTTTGATGGCGCGCGACAGCGCCAGACATTCCATGTCGCGCCCGGTGGCCAGCAGCTGCTCGGGGTCGTAGCTGTGGTCGACCCGCTCGACGACCTGCTCGATGATCGGGCCCTCGTCGAGGTCGGTGGTGACGTAGTGGGCGGTCGCGCCAATCAATTTGACGCCGCGCGTGTAGGCCTGGTGGTAGGGGCGCGCGCCCTTGAAGCCTGGCAGGAAGGAGTGGTGGATGTTGATCGCGCGCCCGGACAGCGCGCCGGCCAACTCGGGCGAGAGGATCTGCATATAGCGCGCCAGCACCACCAGCTCGGCGCGGTGCTCGTCGATCAGCGCGAGCAGGCGCGCCTCCTGCGCCGGCTTGGTCTGCGCCGTCATCGGCAGGTGGTGGAACGGCAGGCCGTGCGCCAGGGCCAGCGGCGCCAGGTCGGCGTGGTTGGAGACGACGGCGACGATGTCGATCTTCAGTTCGCCGATGCGCCAGCGGTAAATGATGTCGTTGAGGCAGTGGTCAAACTTGGACACCATGATCAGCACGCGCGGACGCTGCGCGCCATCGCTGATCGACCATTGCATGCCAAAGCGCGCGCTGATGCCGGTGAAGTCGCGGCGCAGATCGTCCAGCGACAGCGTCGCGTGCGCGGCCGGGTGGAACACGCAGCGCGCGAAAAAAGCCTGTTCAAGCTTGTCGTCGAACACGGCGATTTCGTCGATGTAGCAGCCGCGCGCTTCCAGAAAGCCGGCCACGGCGGCCACCTGCCCGGGCGCGCTGGCGCAGGACAGGGTCAGGATGTAGGTGTGCGGCGATGGGGCTGGGGTCATGGCGTTTTCTCAAGTGGGGCGTGCGGCCGGCGTGTGCGCGGCCGCGCTGCGCGATGGCGCCGTGGTGGATGGCGCGGTCCGTTCATTACACCCCAGCCGAGGACGCGGGACCAAGCCAAACGCGTCACGCAACAAGCCAATTGCGACAGCCCGGTGCTGGCGCCTGGATGCCTGCCGATGGCGCATTCGTGCAAGGGCGGCGCGCGCGCACTCGTACAATGGGACGCTTGCTGCGCGTACTGCGCGCACCGTGTGCAACCTTTTGAGAGCCAAACATGCCGCCAGCGCCCGTGCCGTGGACGATCACCATCGACAATCTGGAAACGCGTCTGCGCGTGGGCATCTGGGAGCATGAGCGCGCGGCGCAGCCGGTGCGGGTCTGTCTGTCGATCGCGCCGGCGCCGGGTGGCGCGGCGCGCGCGGGCAGCGCTTGCCTGGACCAGCGCACGCTTGTGCGCTGGCTCACCGAGGAGTGGCCGCGCCAGGCCCACACGGCGCTGCTGGAAACACGCTTGCGCGAGCTGATGGCGTTCGTGTTCGGACTCGATGCGCGCATCGACTGGATCGATGCGGCCCTGTCCAAGCCGCAGGCCTGCGCGCAGGCGCGCGGCGTCGGGGTGCGCATGGCGCTCACGCGCGCCGAGCACGCGCAGGCGTTCGGCGCGCCGGTCAGCGCGCCGCTGGCAGCCTAGCGTGGGCGCGCCGCGCCCGCGTGGGCGTGCGCCGGCCCGGCCGGCTCACTGCTCCTTGGTGTATTTCTTGATCAAGCCGCCAAAGCGGCTGCTGCCCTGACTGCCCAGCCAGCGCCACATCGCGTCGACCTGTTCGCGGTGGGCGCGGTAGTACGCGGGGTTGGCGGCGAGCCACACGTTGGCGCTGCGCAGCGGCTTGGGCAGGCGCACGATGGCGCTGCCAAAGCGCGCCGCCACGAACGCGTCCATGTCGTCGGGCGCGCTGAGCGCGACGGCGAAGCCATCGATGCGCTTTAACCTGAGCTTCTCGATATTGCGCGCCGCGTCGATGGCGCCGTCGTCGACCCGGATGCCCGCCGCACGCAGCGCCGGCACGTAGGGCGCACCGTGGATGGTGCCCATCAGGTGGTGCTGGAAGAACTGCGCCGTGTCGAGCGCCGCGGCCTGCGCGTCGTCGGCCCGCACAAACACCACGGTGACCACCTGCACCGAGTTGGCGCGTTCAAGCTTGCCGTTTTTGTCGAGCGGGAACGCGATGCTGGCCGTGTCGCCCTCGTTGGTCTCGAACGGCGCCATGTCGAGTTCGCCTCCCGCCAGTGCAGCGCGGATGCGCAGTTGCGGCAGGCGCACCAGCGCGACCGGGCAGCCGACACTGGCGGCGATTTCGGTGATCAGGTCGATGCTGGCGCCGGGCGGGTCGGCCACCGCGCTGCCGTTGCCCATGTAATACGGCGGCCGCTCGTGGTTGATGTAGCCGACCCGGATCGGCGCGCACGCGCCATGCGCAAGGTTCGCCGCCAGCGTCAGCAGCAGGAAACAGATGGCAGGGCGCCAGGGCATAGGAGTGGGCGGGTCGGATGAGATGGCTAAAGTATAAGCCGCTTTGCTGATGCGGCCGCACAAATAATGCGCGTTGGCGCGCCGCCGGCAGCGCCGGGCAGGGCGCGCGCCGCACACGACAACCCGAGCGTTGCGCGCGCGCCCAGATTGTGTGTTACGTGCGACGCCGTACAGATCGCGCGCGCCGCTGCGCGCACACTGCATGTGTTGACTACCCGAGGATGCCCATCATGAACTACCACTTTTCACTGCGCGCTGTAGCGCTTGCCTGCATACTGACCAGCACAGCCGCGCTGGCGCACGGCGAGATCATCAAGTGCATCAATGAGATGGGTAGCGTGATGCTCACCGACCAGCCCTGCGAGAGCGGTTCGCTGGAACTGCCCGCCGAGCCTGCGCGCGCTGCGCCGACCAAGGTCAGCTTCAACGTGCCGGCGCCGGCGCCGATGCCGGTGCCCGTCGCGCTCGCCAACAAGGTGTCGACGCGCGCCGCGCTCACGCCGGTCGTGGCATTTGATCCGAACGGGACCCGGCGGTTTGCGCCCACCCAGTCGTCCTCGGTCGACGTGAACACCCTGAAGGCAGCCAGATCGGCGCTGCTGGCGGCCGACGTCTCGCTGCATCGCAAGGTGCTGGTGGCGTCTCTGCGTTAGGGTGTTGGGGCGCCCGCGCCCTTGGTGCGCGCCAACAACGGCCGCTTGATGATAGCCTGTGCGCTGGGAGACAACTGACATGTCGCTGCAAACCGTACCGTTCAAGAATGACTTTCCGATCGTCTGCGTGGGCGGTTCGGCCGGCGGCCTGGACGCCTATATCCGCCTGCTGGAAAATCTGCCCAACGACATGGGGGTGGCGATCGTCATCGTCAATCACATCACCAAATTTCAAACGACGCTCCATGAAGTGTTGCCGCGCTTCTCCAGCATGCCGGTGACCTTGATCAGCGACAGCTTGCGCGTCCAGCCCAACGAGGTGTTCATCATTCCCGAAAATCGCGATCTGCATGTGCGCGACGGCGCGTTTCACCTGGAGCCCATTTCCAAGCCGCGCGGCTGGCCGGACGTGATCACGGTATTTCTGCGCTCGCTGACGCGCTACTGGGATGGCAAGCTGATCGCCGTGATCGTCTCCGGCTACGACGGCGACGGTTCGGCGGCGCTGGGCGGCATTCAGGACGTGGGCGGCGTGACGATCGCGCAAAAGCTCAGTACCGCGTCCCAGCCGGACATGCCCGCCAGCGCCATTGCCAGCGGCTGCATCGATTACGTGCTGGCGCCCGAAGACATCGCGCGCACCATCGTGATGATCGCGCGCGGCGAAGCGGGCAAGCAGGCATCGGCCAGCGTGGCTTCCGCATAGAATTGGTAGTGATACTACCAATTCTTATCATTGTTGCATCGCAAGACAAGCTGATAACATTCCAGCTCGACTGCATTAATGCGCTAATTCATTGCGAGTTAATGGGCGGCGGCCGGTCATTGAAATGAGAATGGCAAACTGATATTATTGCTAATCATAATGTAGTTTGATTACAATTATTCCTGTATCGGCCCCCATCATGCTCTCCCGCTTTGCTGTTCGACCTTGTCTGGCGCTGTTGCTGCTTGCCTGCATCAGCGCGCCTTCGCTTGCCAGTGGCGCCGCCGACGCGCCCGCAGGCGCACCGGTGCCGATTGAAAATTTCTTCCAAAGCGCCCAATTTAGCGACGCCCTGATGTCGCCCGACGGCCGTTTCGTGGCCATGCGGGTGGCCAGCAAAGGCAGCCGCGCCACGCTGGCCACGCTGGAGCTGGCGAGCATGAAGGTGACCCCGGTGGCCGCCTTCGCCGACGCCGACATCGGCACGCTCTACTGGGTCAACGACAAGCGCCTGGTGTTCAGTCTGACGGACTTGCGCGTGGCCAAGGGCGAGGTGCGCTTTGCGCCTGGCGTGTTCGCGGTCGACCGGGACGGCGCGGCGCTGCGCCAGCTGGTCGAGCGCGACCATGAATTCGTCACCACCGACACCACCAGTAAAATGCTGCCGTGGAATACCTTCGTGCATGGCCCGATTGGCAAGCAGGAGGGCAACGAGGTGCTGGTGGTGCAGTACGAAGGCTATGGCAAGAGTGTCGATACGACGGCCCGGCTACAGCGCCTGAACACGCTGACGGGGCGCGTCGTCGAACTCGAAGCGCCGCCCAACAGCGTGCGCTGGCTGGTTGACCAGGCCGGCACGCCACGCATCGCCGTGACCAGCCAGGGCAAACTGCGCGCCATGCACTACAACGACCCGGCCAGCGGGCAATGGCGCAAGCTGGTCCAGTTCGAGCAGCTCAGCGATGACGCCATCGACCCCGTGTTCCTGGCGCCCGACAACACACTGATCGTGCGCGCCCGGCTGGGCAAGGACAAGGCCGCGTTGTATCGCTACGATCTGGCGCATAACGCCGTGCTCCCCACGGCGCTGTTGGCGTCCGATGAATTCGACATCGACGCCAGCTTCATCAGCGACCAGCAGAAACTGTTGGGTATGCGCTATCCGATCGACGCCGAAGTGACCCAGTGGTTCGATGCGCGCATGGCGGCCTCGCAAAAGGCCGTCGACGCGCTGCTGCCAGGCACCAGCAACCGGATCCTGCCCAGCCAGCGCGCGCAAACGCCCTATCTGCTGGTGTACGCGTTTTCGGATCAACAGCCGGGCCTGTACTTCCTGTTCAACACAGAAACCCGGAAACTGACACGGCTGGGCGCGCAGCACCCGCAGATCGATCCGGCGCGCATGGCCAGCAAGGACATGGTGCACTATGCTGCGCGCGACGGCTTGACGATCCCCGCTTACCTGACCATGCCGCCCGGCGCCGCCAAGAAGAACCTGCCGATGGTGGTGCTGGTGCACGGCGGCCCCCATGTGCGCGGCGGTTATTGGGACTGGGACCCGCAGGCCCAGTTTCTGGCCTCGCGCGGCTATGTCGTGTTCGAACCCGAGTATCGCGGCAGCACCGGCTTTGGCGTGCGCCACTTCAAGGCTGGCTGGAAGGAATGGGGTCTGGCGATGCAAAACGACGTGGCCGACGGCACCCGCTGGGCGATCGCGCAGGGCATCGCCGATCCGAAGCGCATCTGCATCGCCGGCGCCAGTTATGGCGGCTATGCGACGCTGATGGGCTTGATCAACGACCCCGAGCTGTATCGCTGCGGCATCGACTGGGTCGGCGTGACTGACCTGGACCTGCTGATCTCGGTGGGCTGGAGCGACCTGTCCGACGGCTACAAAAAATATGGTGTGCCGCTGCTGATCGGCGATGCGCGCCTTGACGCGGCGCGTTTCAACGCGACCTCGCCGCTGATGCAGGCGGCGCGCATCAAGCAACCGCTGCTGCTGGCCTACGGCGGGCGCGACGAGCGCGTGCCGAAGATCCACGGCACCAAGTTCTACGACGCCGTCAAAGTTGGCAACGCCGATGTCGAATGGCTGGTGTATCCTGAAGAGGGACACGGCTGGCGCCTGCCGGCGACCCAGGTCGACTTTTGGCGTCACGTCGAAAAATTTCTGGCGCGTCAGATTGGCCAAGCGCACTGACCGTGGTGGGGTGGGAGGGCGCCGCATGTGGGGCGCCCGACAACGGCAGCGTGCATGCGGCAAGTGGCAGCGCACAAACGGCAAGTGGCGGGGCGAGACGGCAGCTTGGGCTGGCGGTGAAGCCGCTTCGTTCGACTGCGGTGTGGGAGGTGCGACGGTGATGGGTGTGTTGGATATTCATTAATCGCAATGAATTTGTAACTTATAGTTGTTTTACGGATGTTGCGCGGCTCCCCGCTGTTTGCCTTCCGCACTGTGAAAACGCTGATGATGCCCGATGCGCCCGACGACAGCTTGTTTGATGCGCTCGCCTTGCTGGTCGAGACGCTGCCTGTCGCGGTCGCGCTGGTCGATCGCGAGCAGCGTTTGCGCTATGCGAATGGCGCGTTCACACGCTTGGCGCCAAAGCGCGCCGACGAACGCACAGGCGCACGCAGCGACGCGCCGGGCTTGGGCATGCTGGCGCCGGCGAAAATTCGCTTTGTGCTCGACACCGGTGTCGCCTTGTTGCAGCAGCAAACAGCAGACGCGGGTGCGCAACAGGGCGCTACCGTTTCGTACTACCCGTGGCCGCAACTGGACGGGCGCACGCTCGGTGTGCTGGCACGGGTCGATGTTGCGCCCGCCGCGCCGCACGATCTGGACGGCAGCGCCGCGCTGCCACACAAGCTGCTCGACGTGCTCGACCAACTGTTCGCCTTCGTCGGGGTACTCGAACTCGATGGCACGCTGGTGCATGCCAATCGTGCACCACTCGAGGCGGCGGGACTGTGCCTTGCGGATGTGCGCGGAAAACTGTTCTGGGATTGTTACTGGTGGTCGCATGACAGCGCGGCCCAGGACCAGCTGCGCGCGGCGCTGCGCCGCTGTCGCGACGGCGAGGTGGTACGCTACGATGCCCAGGTGCGCATGCGCGACGAGACGCTGCTGTGGATCGACTTCATGCTCGCGCCGCTGCGCGACGACGGCGGGCGCATCACCCACCTGATTCCGTCGGCGATCGACATTTCGCAGCGCCATGCGAGCGAGAGCGCGCTGCACCGCTCCGAGCAGCGCTACCAGTCGATTGTCGAGTCGTCCGACGACGCCATTATCACCAAATCCAGCGCCGGCATCATCACCGGGTGGAATGCGGGGGCGACCCGCCTGCTTGGCTATACGGCCGATCAGATGATCGGTCAGCCCGTGACGCTGTTGTTTCCTGCCTCCTTGCTGGTCGAGGAAACCGCGCTGCTTGAACGCATCTTGGGCGGCGAGCGCGTGGCCTCGTTTGACACCGTGCGGTTGCACCAGGACGGGCGACTGATCGACGTGTCGGTCACCATTTCTCCGCTGCGCGACCGCTCGGGTACGGTGATCGGCGCCTGCAAGATCGCGCGCGACATCTCGCAGCAAAAGCGCCAGCATTTGCAGGCAGCGCAGGCGCTGGCAGAAAAGACCGCCTTGCTGCACGAGGTGCATCACCGGGTCCGAAATAATTTGCAGGTGGTCACCAGTTTGCTCAATTTCCAGGTGCGCGGCGCCACGCCGGAGACGGCGAGCGCGCTGGCCCAGTGCCAGGGCCGCATCCGCGCAATGGCCCTGGTGCATGAACTGCTGTATCAGTCAGAGAGCCTGGACGAAGTGAACCTGGTCGAGTATCTGACGCGTCTGGTGGCCCTCAGCGGCGCCAGCCTTGGCATTCCGGGCAGCGGCATCGCGCTCAGCTTTCGCTGTGCCGAGCGCTTTCTGGCGATCGATATCGAACGCGCCGTCCCGTGCGGGCTGGCGCTTCATGAACTGGTCAGCAACGCGTTCAAGCACGCATTTAGCCAGCAGCCCGGGGCCAGCATCGAGGTGACGCTGGCGCGCCGGGCCGACACCATGTTGCAGCTGTCGGTCAGCGACAACGGCCGTGGCCTGCCGCCCGAGCGCGTACCCGGCCTGGGCTTACAATTGCTACCGATGTTTGTTACCCAGATGCTTGGCAGCCTGACTGTGGTCTCGTCGACGCAGGGCAGCTGCTTTTCGATGACCTTGCCTGGAAGGAGTGCCCATGCGTGTCAAGCCTGAGAGAGTGCTGGTTGTTGAAGATGAGCCGATTGTCGCACTCGACCTGCAGCGCACGCTCGAGGACATGGGCCACCTGGTGTGCTCGGTGCGCAACAGCTTTGCCAGTGCGATCGAGGCCATCGAACAGCATCATCCGACGCTGGTGCTGATGGATATCCGTTTGCAAGGCGACGGTGACGGCATCCACGCGTGCGAGCAGATCTACCGCCGCTGGGGCTTGCCGGTGATCTTCCTGACGGCATTCGCCGATGCGACGACGATCGCCCGTGCGGCCGCCTGCAAGCCCTTCGGCTATCTGATGAAGCCGTTCTTTGTCCAGGAGCTCGATGCCGTCATGCAGGTTGCCCGTTCGCGCCACGACGCCGAACTGTCGCTGGTGCGTTCGCAGCGTCGGCTGGCGCTGGTGGCCGACGCGGCCGAACTGGGCATCTGGGAGTGGGAGGCCGGGCTGGCCCAGATTCGCGGCGATGCGCGCTTCGACGCGCTGCTGGGCGGCCCGATCTCGCCGTGCTTTACCAGCCTGAAGGCCTTGCTTCGCTGCGTGCATGACGACGACCGCGCGGTCGTCGCCGCCCAGCTGGTCGGCATGGGCTATTTCGAATGCACCTTTCGCGCCTTGCGCACGTCGGGCGACTATGTGTGGTTGGACTTGTTCGGCAATCGCCGGCGCGAGGGCAACGCCGACGTGGTGGTCGGCGCCATCCGCGATGTCAGCGCGCGCATGGCCGCCGACGCGCGCTTGCGCCAGGCCCAGATCGTCTTTGATACCATCGCCGAGGGTGTGCTGATCCTCGATGCGCAGGGCAAGCTGGTCTCGCTCAATCCCGCCTTCACGCGCCTTTGCGGCTATCGCGAGGACGAGCTGCGCGGCAGGGCGCCGGCCGATTTCCTGTATCCGGCCGGCGTGCCCGTTCCCGATTTTGCGCTGCTCGGCGGCGCCGCCGATGCACCGGCCAGCGAGACGGTGTGCCATGACCGGCAGGGCCGCCAGTTCAACGTGTTGCAGCAGATTTGCTGCGTGCGCGACGCCAGGGGGCGCACCATGCATTTTGTGCAGACCGTGTCGGACCTGTCGGTGATCCAGGCCAGCGCGCATCAGCTGGCGCACCTGGCCTACCATGATCCCTTGACCCGGCTGCCCAATCGCCGCCTGCTGATGGACCGTCTGGCGCAGGCCATCGCCAGCTGTCACCGGCATGCGCAAACGGGCGCCTTGCTGTTCATCGACCTGGACAATTTCAAGACCCTCAACGACACGCTTGGCCATGTGACGGGAGACTGCCTGCTCGAGCAGGTGGCCACGCGCCTGGTCGGCTGCGTGCGCGAGGTCGATACCGTGGCGCGCATCGGCGGGGACGAATTCATGGTGCTGTTGTGCGAGCTGGGGCCGCAGCGCGCCAGGGCGGCCGAACGTGCCGAGGTGGTGGGACGACATATCGTCGCCACCCTCAGCGGCATCTATCAGTTGGACAGCGCCAGCTATCACGGCACAGCGAGCATCGGCGCGACCGTGTTCGACAGCACGCCAACGCCCCTTGACGACTTGTTCAAGCAGGCCGACATCGCGATGTACCAGTCGAAAAAAGATGGCCGCAACCGGCTCAGTTTTTTCGATCCGGCCATGCAGGTGGCGGTTGACCAGCGCGCCGCGCTGGAAACGCAGTTGCGCACGGCGATCGAGGAGCGCCAATTCAGCTTGTACTATCAGGTCCAGGTCGGCCTGGATTATCAGCCGGTCGGCGCGGAGGCATTGCTGCGCTGGGATTGTCCCCAACGGGGCCTGGTGGCGCCGGCGCAATTCATTCCGATGGCCGAAGAAACGGGCCTCATTATCGCCATCGGCCAGTGGGTGCTGGAGACGGCGTGCGCCCAGTTGCAGGCCTGGCAAGCGAGCCCGGCCACCGCCCGGCTGGTGCTGGCGGTCAATGTCAGCGCCAAGCAACTGCGCCAGCACGATTTCGTCCAGATGGTGCAGGCGCTGCTGCTGCGCTATTCGGTCGAGCCGGCGCTGTTGAAACTGGAAATCACCGAAAGCATGCTGATCGACGACTCCGAGGCGACCATCGCGGTCATGGGGGCGCTGCGCAGGATGGGCATCGCGTTTTCGCTCGACGATTTCGGCACTGGCTATTCGTCGCTGCAATACCTGAAGCGTCTGCCGCTGGCCCAGATCAAGATCGACCAGTCCTTCGTGCACGACCTCGTCGAGGAACAAAACGACCGCACGCTGGTACGCACCATCATCACGATGGCCATCAGCCTGGACCTTGACACCATCGCCGAAGGCGTGGAAACGCTCGCCCAACTGCAGCTGTTGCGGCGCAAGGGCTGCCGGCATTTTCAGGGCTATCTGCTGGGGCGCCCGCAGCCGATCGCGCAATTTAATGCGCGCCTGGCCCAGCCATGGGGCGATCCAAACGCCATCTGAGCGGGGTGCATCGGGCGATGGTCGGCCCGACGGGCTGGTGTGCAAAATGTTAAGCTGACGCTCTTGCCCGTTCACCGGATACGACGCCATGCTTGAACTATACATCGCCAACAAAAACTATTCCTCCTGGTCGCTGCGCGCGTGGGTGCTGATGCGCGAACTGGAGATACCGTTCAGCGAGCGCATGTTCGTGTTCGGCCAGGACGGAACCGCCGACGCGCTGGCGTCGTCAACCCCGAGCGGCACCGTGCCCTGCCTGATCGATGGCGCGACGGTGGTGTGGGAGTCGCTGGCGATCATCGACTATCTGGCCGAGGATCATCCGTCGGTGTGGCCAGGCGAGCGGGTCGCGCGCGCGTGGGCGCGCAGTGCGGCGTGCGAAATGCATGCCGGCTTTTCGGCGCTACGCAATGTCTGCACGATGAACTGCGGGCTGCGCGTGCGCCTCAATGCGCCAAGCGCGGCGCTGCAACGTGATATCGCGCGGCTGGACCGGCTGTGGACCGACGGCCTGACGCGCTTTGGCGGTCCGTTCCTGGCCGGGGCCGCGTTCAGCGCCGTCGACGCATTCTTTGCGCCCGTGGCATTGCGCGTGCAGACCTACGATATTGCGCTGTCCGCGCCCGCACTGGCCTACGCGCACATGCTGCGCGAGCTGGCGCCGATGCGCCAGTGGTATGCCGATGCGCTGCAAGAGACGGCGCGCGACGAACCGCATGAAGCCGAAGCGCGCGCCGCCGGCGTGTGGATCGCCGACCTGCGCCGCGCGTAACAGCGCAGCGCCACCCCGCTGCGCGCGGCCAGTTCGCCTATCGACAGGCACATGCTGCGCAGCGCAGCATGTTGGTCGAGGGTGTTCATGGCGCTTCCTCGCGATGGTGATATGACGCAGGCGGCGCCGATGCGCCGCCTGCCAAACGCTTGCCGTGTTCAAGCCTTGCGCCGCGCGTCGACGCTCCAGGCGCCGGCGCCCCATGCGGCCACGCTCAGCAAACCGCCGACGACGGCAATATTTTTGAAAAACAGCAGCTGCTGCACGAATTGCTGGGCCTGCGGCATCGCCCAGTAATTGTGGAAAAAGAACGAGGCGACCAGCGTGAACAAGGCCAGCGCGAGCGCCGCCACACGGGTGCCGGCGCCCAGCAGCAGGGCCAGCGCGCCGATGATTTCCAGGCTCAGCGCAAACGCTGCGGCCAGTTGCGGCGCCGGCAAGCCGACCGAGGCGATGTAGCCGACCGTGCCGGTAAAGTCGGTCAGCTTGCCGATGCCGGCCGGCAGGAACAGCAGGGCGAGCAACAGGCGCCCGGCCAGCGCCAGAGGGTTTTGCAGTGACTTGATCATCAGTATTCCTTTCAACGTTATCGGGATGAAGCGTCGTACTTAGGCGGCCAGGTCGAACACCAGCACTTCGGCGTTGTCGCCATCGACCAGCGTGATCCGGCTTTCCTGCTCAAGCAGCAGCGCATCGCCGCCGACCAGATGCTGGCCGTTCACGGTCAAGCTCCCGCGCACCAGATGCACATACGCCTTGCGGGCCGGATCGAGCGCCAGTTCGGCCGTTTCGCTGCCGTCGAACAGGCCCGAATACAGCGCCGCATCGGCGTGCACGGTGACCGAATCGTGCGCGCCGTCGGGCGAGGCGATCAGGCGCAGCGCGCCGCGTTTCTGGGCGGCCGGGATGCTCTTTTGCTCGTAGCCCGGGGCAATGCCTTGCGCATTGGGCAGCAGCCAGATTTGCAGGAAATGGGTGCTCTGGTTTTTTGCGTGGTTAAACTCCGAGTGCACCACGCCGGTGCCGGCACTCATGCGCTGCACGTCGCCCGGCGGGATGCCTTTGACGTTACCCATGCTGTCCTGGTGCGCCAGTTCGCCCGACAGCACGTAGGAAATGATTTCCATGTCCTTGTGGCCGTGCTTGCCGAAACCGGCACCGGCGGCGATGCGGTCTTCATTGATGACGCGCAGATTGCCCCAGCCCATGTGGGCCTGGTCGTAATACTCGCCGAACGAGAACGAATGTTCGCTGTTGAGCCAGCCGTGGTCGGCGTGGCCTCGCTCTTGCGCTTTGCGTAATGTGATCATGTGCTGTTCTCCTGGTTAGTTGATGGACTCCATTGTGGGCTTGCGCAAGGCCTTGCGGGCGCAGTCGAATTGATGGCATCATTCAAATAATTTGAATTGAAAGGATGTTTCATGACCACACCACGCGATGTCTTGACGCCATCCTCGCTGGCCATGCTGCAGGCGGTGGCGACGACCGGCAGCTTCGCCGCGGCGGCGCGCGCCAGCAATATGGTGCCCAGCGCCTTGACGTACCGGGTGCGCATCATCGAGGACGCGCTCGACGTGCTGCTGTTCGATCGCAGTTCGCGCCAGGCTCGCCTGACCGAGGCGGGCAAGGAATTGTTGCGCGAGGGCGCCCGTCTGCTGGTCGATATCGACGCCGTGGCCAACCGCGTCAAGCGGGTCGCCACCGGATGGGAGTCACAGCTGACGATCTCGGTCGACAGCATCATCAACCGCGTCGCGCTGATGGAGCTGTGCGCGGCGTTCTTTGCACAAAATCCGCCGACCCGCCTGAAGCTGCGCGACGAGACGCTGTCGGGCACGCTCGACGCGCTGACCTCCGGCCAGGCCGACCTGGCGTTGGGCGTGGTATTGGACGCCAAAGTGGCGGTCGGCCTGCAACGGCGCGCGCTGGGCACGGTCGGTTTCGTGTTTGCGGTGGGCGCGCATCATCCGCTGGCGCAGGCCAGCGAGCCGCTCGGCGACGACTTGATCCGCCAGTACCGCGCGGTGGCGCTGGCCGACTCGGTCGAGCGGGGCGGCGGACTGACCGTCGGCATGCTGCCCGGGCAGGATGTGTTTACCGTCTCCAGCATGGCCGACAAGGTCGATGCGCAGATCCGCGGCCTCGGTGTGGGCTTCCTGCCGACCTGCTATGCCCAGCCGCATATCGACGCCGGCACACTGCTGGTCAAGCGGGTCGAGCGCGCCGAGCATGAGCTGTGCTTTTGCTACGCCTGGCGCGACGGTGGCAAGGCGACGCAGGGGCGGGCCTTGCAGTGGTGGTTAGCGCAGATGCAAAGCCCGCGCAGTCGCGCGGCGCTGCTCGAGCCGCGCCGGCCCGTGGGCTAGCGCGGGACGCTTGCCGCTGAATCGCCGGGGCAGGATTGCCAGCGCGCGGCACCGATCAATCAGGTGCTTAGTGCCGTTCCAGCGCCTGCCGGGTGTAGTCTTCCACATGGTCGAGCAGAGCGTTGACGGCGCCCACGGCGCGTTCGCCGGCGCCATCGGCGATCGCCTCGGCCAGCTGTGCGTGCAGCTCGGCGGTCACCTGCAAATGGTCGCCCAGCTGCGCTTGAATCATCCAGAAACGGCGCGACAAGGCATGCATGCGCTGCAGCGCCGAGATCAAAAATTCGTTGCGCGCCACTTCAAACGTAAGCTCATTGAACGCATTGTCGGTGTCGCTCAGATCGCGTGCGCTGGCGCTGGCCGCGGCCTGTCGGAACTGCCCGGCCAGCGCGCGAAAGCGGGCCCGCTCGGCGTCATTGGCCTTGCGCACAGCGATCGCGATCAGGCTGCCCTCGATGGCGCGGCGCGCTTCCACCAGGCGCATCTGGCCTTGCAAATCCACTTCGCTGACCATCATGCCGCGCCGCGGCAACACCTTGATCAGCCATTCTTGCGCCAGCCTTTGCAGCGCTTCGCGCACCGGCGTGCGTCCCAGGCCTAGCTCGTCGCACAACTGGCCTTCGGTGATCGGCTGGCCCGGCTTGAGGTCGAGGCCGACGATGCGCAGTTCCAGCAGACGATACGCGCGCGCGGCCTGCGATTCGTTGTCGATCAGGGGAAATAGTGCACTTAATTCGGTTTTATTCATGTCTCACTTGCGAGGGGGATCGTTTCGACTGGCGCCTGGCGCCGCGGCACGGGAGGCTTGACGCCCAGCGCCAGATAGCGGCGCGCGAGCTCCGGTTTCAGGTAGCGCGTATCGTAGCCGTTGAACATCGTTCCCCACAAGCTGCGCTGCACGTCCGAGGTGCCGCACAACCAGTCGGCGAATGGGAACGTCAGGTTCATATTGTAGTCGGTCATCAAGGCCTGGGTGTGATGGACCAGGTGATTGCGCCGCATCGTGTTGATCCAGGGGAGCTGGCGCACCAGCGTGTTCTCGTTGACGTGGCAGATAAAGTGCATCGCTTCATACAACAGATAGAACAAAATCGCGCTGGCAAACACGATCGCGCCCGCGTTGCGCCCGAACAGTGCGCCGGCGATCAGGCCCAGCAGCGCGCTCTGGAGGGCGATCAGCACAAAGGCATAGGCGGGGAAGAACACGATGCGGTACTCGCGCGTCGAGGCCACGCGCATTTCATCGCTGGTGAAATAGTGGTGGTGTTCCATCGTGTGGCGAAACCAGATCATCCGGGTCAGACGGTTCTTGCCGCGTTTGTGCAGGATGTTCTTGTGTACATACCATTCGTTGAGATTGGCGAACAGCAGCGTGAGTGGGGCCGCCAGCCAGGCCCAGCCGGCGTGCTGAACCTGCGCCAGCGCCGTGCCGATCAGCATCGCGCCGACGCCGAATACAAATACGCCATGCAAGACCCCGCTGTAAAAGCGGCTGGTCGCCGCCTGGTATTGGGCGCGAAACAAGCGCTGTTTGTCGTTCATGATCGCCCCTTGTCGTTGTTGAACAACTGATATATTACATCGATATCCACCAAGGATGCGCATATTTTCTGCACATTGTTGGTGGCAACGGTGCACATGGCGCCGGTCTTTGCGACGGGCGCGTCGACGGCACAGGATTTCGTCGGGCGGCATGAGCCAGCGCAAGATAAGCTGTCATAAACTGAAAATTATCAATTAGACATAAAATTCGCTGCGGCGTATGCTGTTCTCCTGATCAAAGCGATTGGCCGTGCGCGGCGGCGCCCAAGCCGTCTTGCGGGGTGCGAACCTTCAACAAACAAGGGAGACAAACGCCATGGCAAAGAACATCATCTTTTGTGCAGACGGAACCTGGAACGATCCCAATCAGGACGAAAACGTTGACTCGTCGCCGGATCCGACCAATGTCTACAAGTTGTTCGTCAACCTCGATGGCGCGTTTTCGCACGAGTCGCTGGTCGTCGCGAACGAACAGGAGATGGCGCTGGTCAAGGATGGTGTCACGCTGCAGGTGGCCAAGTACATCCACGGGGTGGGCGATTCGCGCAATCCGATCATCAAGATCATGGGCGGCGCGTTCGGAGCCGGGATCATTTCGCGCATCGTGCGCGGCTACACCTTCATCTCGCGCAATTACGAGCCGGGCGACAATATCGTCATCGTCGGTTTCAGCCGCGGCGCCTACACGGCGCGCGCGCTGGCCGGCCTGATTGCCGCGCAGGGCGTGCTGGCGCCGCCGCTGACGGTGGACAAAACGCTGGCCTACAAGCGCGGCGCGGAAGCGTGGTATCGCTACCGCAAGGCATCGACGGTGGGGCTGGGCGTGTTCGCGCATCTGCTCGAGATGGTGACCGACTTGCCCGGCTTCATGACCGCCGGCGCGCTCAAAGAGAGCGATTTGGTGCCGGTCGAAAAAATCCTCGCCGTTGGCGTGTGGGACACGGTGGGCTCCTTGGGGTTTCCCGAGTACACCCATGGCGAGCGCACCGACGTGTTCAAATTCGCCGACAACGTGTTGAGCCCGAAAGTGCTGCACGGTTTTCATGCCGTCGCGCTCGACGAGCAACGCCACGATTTCGCGCCCACACTATGGGACCCGGCGCCGTCGGTCGAGCAGATGGTGTTCCCCGGCGCACATGGCGATGTGGGCGGCGGCTATCCGATGGTCAATCAGGAAAGCGGTCTGTCCGATGGTCCGCTGAAGTGGATGATCGAGCGCCTCAATTCGGTCGGCGTGCGTTTCAAGGACAAACCCTTGTATGTGATCGAACCGAATCCGCTTGGCATTGGCCACAAACCGTGGGTGCACGTGCCGTGGACCATACCCGGCATTCCACTGGGCCCTCGGACCCTGGGCAAGGGCTTGCTAGTGCATCCGTCGGTGGCGGCGCGCAAGGCGGGCGGGAAAGTCGTTGGCGAGCCGGGCGAGGCCCCGGGGCCGTATGCGCCTAGCAACTGGCCGTAATTGTGCGCCGTGGCTGTCGCGCGGGCGCTCGCCCGCCTGACGGGCACCGGGCAAACTTAGACGTGCACGCCGAGCAAAACGAAAAAGGCCGTCACCCATTTCTGAGTGACGGCCTTCCGTGTTCTTGGTGGTGATAGGTGGACTTGAACCACCGACCCCAGCATTATGAATGCTGTGCTCTAACCAACTGAGCTATATCACCCGACAGGCCAGTATTATCCGGTGTTTGATTTTTTCTGTCAAGGATCCCGCCGCGAAAAAATTTGCGTACTGCGCCAGCGCGCTCCCGCGCGACGATTTGCTTGCATTATCGTCATTTTTGCGCGGCACCGATGCGCGCCAGCATGGCCGCCGCCGGGTCCGCGCCCAGGCAGTCGATCACCACCCGGGCCGGCATCGCGCGCAGCCACGTCAGCTGGCGCTTGGCCAGTTGGCGGGTGGCGATGATGCCCGTTTCGCGCAGCGCGGCGCGGTCGATCGTGCCGTCCAGGTAGTCCCAGGCCTGGCGGTAGCCCACGCAGCGCATCGACGGCAGACCCGGATGCAGGTCGCCGCGCGCGCGCAGGCGCGCCACCTCGGCCACCAGCCCGCCCGCGTCGCTCGTGCCCAGCATCTGCTCGAAGCGGGTGGCGATACGCGCGTGCAGCACGCTGCGCACCGAAGGCTCGAGCGCAAACGACAGCAGCTCGAACGGCAGCACGGTCTTGGCGCGCAAGGCCAGCAGCTCGGACATCGGGCGCCCGCTGATGGCGATGATCTCCAGTGCCCGGTTGATGCGCTGGGCGTCGTTGGGCGCCAGCCGCGCGCCGGTGGCCGGGTCGAGTGCGCTCAGCTTGGCGTGCAGCGCGGGCCAGCCGTGCAGCGCCGCGTCGGCTTCGATGCCGGCGCGAATGGCCGGGTCGGCCACCGGCAGCTCGTCAAGGCCGTCGCTGAGGCCTTTGAAGTACATCATCGTGCCGCCCACCAGCAGCGCCAGTTTGCCGCGCCCGTTGATCTCGCCCACCAGGCGCGTCGTGTCGGCGCAGAACTGGGCCACGGAATAGGCTTCGCTGGGCTCGATGATGTCGATCAGGTGGTGCGGCACGCTGGCCAGTTCGTCCGGCGTGGGTTTGGCGGTGCCGATGTCCATCTCGCGGTACACCAGTGCCGAGTCGACCGAGATGATTTCGGCCGGAATGTGGCGCGCGATGGTCAGCGCGGCGGCGGTCTTGCCGGACGCGGTCGGTCCCATGATGGCGACGGCCAGCGGTTTGTGTGAGGTGCTCATGATGCCATTTTCAAGCTGGGTTGGTCGAGTGCGCGCATCGACAGAAACGGGCCGGCGCCGATCGCGCAGGCGCTCAGCGCCAGCGCCGTGCGCGTGTCATTGTAGCTGGCGCCGCGCGCGCCGCCGATCCAACAGGTCAGGCCGATGAGCCGGGCGCGCACGGCATCGTTGCTCGCGCGCGCACCGCGCATCACTGGCCGCGCAGGAACAGCTTGTCGAGTGCGCCGATGTCGAGCTGGACCCAGGTCGGGCGGCCGTGGTTGCACTGATCGGCCCGTTCGGTCTGTTCCATCTGGCGTAGCAGCGCGTTCATTTCCGGCACCGTCAGGATGCGGTTGGCGCGCACCGCCGTGTGGCAGGCCAGCGTGCCGAGCAGCTCGTTGCGGCGCTCGATCAGGACGCGTGAGCCGCCGAATTCACGCACGTCGCGCAGCACGTCGCGCGCCAGCGTTTGCGCATCGGCGTTTTTCAGCAGCGTCGGCACCGAGCGCACCGCCAGCGTGGTGGGCGAGAGCGCGGCGATGTCAAAGCCCAGCGCCTGCAGCGTGGCCTGGTTTTCCTGCGCCGTGCCCACTTCGACGGCGTCGGCGAAAAACGTCACCGGGATCAATAGCGACTGCACCTGCATATCCTGGCCGTCGACCTGGGCATCCAACGCATTTTTAAGCTGCTCATACAAGATGCGTTCGTGTGCGGCGTGCATGTCGACCAGCACCATGCCCTTGGTGTTCTGCGCCATGATGTAAATGCCGTGCAGCTGGGCCAGCGCGAAGCCGAGCGGATATTCGTCCTGCGCGTCGCTGTACACGGGCGGCGCGAATGGCAGCGCGCCTGCGCCGATGGCGCCATCAAGCGATGGCGCGGCGCCGAACAACGCGCCGTAGCTGTCCGGGCGCTGGGCCACGCCGCCGTCGTAACGGCTGCCCGGCGCATACGGCGAGGGCGAAAAACTGGCCGACGCTTGTGGCGCGAACGACATCTGCTGCTGCTCGCGGCGCCAGCCGCCGGTGATCTCGCTGGACGCCGCCGCCTGCGGCGCCGGCACGCTGCCGTGCGCAGTGGCCGAGGTCTGGGCCAGTGCGCGCTGCACCGCGTGAAATACAAACTGATGCACCGCGCGGCTGTCGCGAAAGCGCACTTCGATCTTCGACGGATGCACGTTCACGTCCACCAGCGCCGGGTCCAGGTCGAGCGCCAGCACGTAGCAGGGGAAGCGGTCGCCGTGCAGCACATCCTGGTAGGCCGAGCGCACCGCGTGCATCAGCAACTTGTCGCGCACGAAGCGCCCATTGACGTAAAAGAACTGGCCGTCGGCGCGCGCCTTGGAGGCCGTCGGCAGGCCACAAAAACCGTGCAGGCGCAGCGGCCCTGCCGCCTCGTCAAGCGCCAGGCGCGCCTCGGCGAACTCGGACCCGAGAATGTGCGCGCTGCGCTTGGCCATTTCGGCCACCATCCACTGGTCGATCGCGCGCCCGTTGTGCGACAGCGAAAACGACACGTCCGGGCGCGCCAGCGCGATGCGCCGCACCACGTCGGCGCAATGACCGTATTCGGTCTGCTCGGACTTGAGAAACTTGCGCCGCGCCGGCGTGTTGAAGTACAGATCCTGCACGTCGATGGTGGTGCCGCAGGCGCCCGACGAGGGTGCCACCGTGCCCTGGTGGCTGCCGACGATTTCCCACGCGTGGGGGCAATCGGCGGTGCGCGAGGTGACGGTGACGGCCGCCACCGACGCGATCGAGGCCAGCGCCTCGCCGCGAAAACCCAGTGTGGCGACGTTTTCCAGGTCGCCCAGCGAGGCGATCTTGGAGGTGGCGTGGCGCGCCAGCGCCAGTGGCAGCTGCTCGGGCGCGATGCCGCGCCCGTTGTCGGTGATGGCGATGCGCTTCACGCCGCCTTCTTCAAGCCGCACGGTGATCTGGGTGGCGCCCGCGTCGAGCGCGTTCTCGAGCAACTCCTTGACGACGGCGGACGGGCGCTCGACGACCTCGCCGGCAGCGATTTGCGAAATGAGTTGGTCGGGCAGGGCCTGGATCGGGCGGTGGGTGGGGGCGGGGGCGTTCATGCGCCCGATTATATCGCGCAGCGCGGCCCGCCGTGCGCAGCCGGGATGGCGCAATTGGCCTGCGCGCGGCGCGCACGTTTAGGCTTTGGAGCAGGCGGTTGTCAAGGAAAAATTACCACAAATGCAAAATTGACTGGCTGAAAGAATCCTGCAATACTGCGCGGCTCCTCGAAACATTGTGTTCGGGGCCACATTTCCGGCTATTCATTAAAGGATTTCACCATGTTCAAGAAAATCGCACTCGCAGCAGCTATCGCCATCGTCGCATCGTCGTCGTTCGCCGCTGACAAAACCCCATTCTACGTCGGCGCAGACGTCGGCACCACCAAGATCAGCGGCTCAAGCGATCGCAAAACCAGCTTCGGCGGTGTGGTTGGCTATCAGATCACCGACAACTTCGCGGTTGAAGGCGGCTATCGTCGTCTGATGTCGGACACTTACACGTACCAAAATGTGGCCGTGGACGTGTCGCTGAATCAAACCGCCGCATCGGTGATCGGCTCCTACCCTATCGCGACGGGTCTTAACGTGTTCGGCCGTCTGGGCTACAATCACCTGTCCGCAGATGCCAAGAAAGATGGCTTTTCGGCTTCCGACAAATTTTCTTCCGGTGCCCTGTTCGGTATCGGCATGGGTTACGACGTCGCTCCGAACGTCGCTATTCGCGCTGAGTTCCAGCGTTTGAACAGCGATTTCACCAACTTCAGCGTTGGCGTTGCATACAAGTTCTAAGAAACCGACACAGTTTGACGCGGCCTGAGGCCGGGTCAAACGCACCGGTTTGAAAGGCGCTGCCATCTGATGGCAGCGCTTTTTTTTTTAGCCGTTGGCCGGGGCGCTGATGCGCTCGCGCCCGGCCATGCGCGTCGCAGCCGATTCGAGGGCTGCCGGCAGTGTTAAACTACGCCTCTTATTCTCGATTGATAATCCCATGACGAACAAAAAACAGCCGCCCGCCAAGAAACCTGTCGAGGCAGCCGCGGGGCGCGCGGAGAACCCATTCCAGAATGCCGAGTTTTACGGTCGCATGCGCGACTACACCGAACGCGACGCGGCCTTTTCCAAAGAGTTGAAGTCGATCGCCGAGCGCGGCGCCGGCAAGGTTAGCACCGACGCGCGCATGGCGCCGTCGCTGCAAACCTTGCGCGCAGTCGTCAAGAAGGGTCTGGCGCTGCACGAGATGTTCGCGCGCATCGTGCTGGGCACGGAAAAAGGACTTTGGGAGCCGTGGCTGGCCAGCTTCGGCTTCGAACTGCTGGGCGTGAACTACGCCAAGACGGGCGAGCGCAACGCGCGTCTGGCGCTGGACATGAGTCTCGCTTCCAAGGCGCAGGCGGTGTTTGCCAACGCCGGCCTGCCGAACTGGCGCAGCCTGGTCGCCGAAGACTGCGCTCAGGTGCAGATTGAAAAGCCGACCGAGAAGACCCCGGCCAAGGCCTACGCGATCTTCTTCCTCGACGCAGCCGAGAAATAAGGCTGGCACGGCGCCGCGCGTGCGCGGCGCACTGTGCCACCCTCTCCGGCACGACACGCTGTCTTTTTCTCGCACAGCGAGATCGGCGCGTCGCACGGCTCGATGAAGTCGGCCGCCATGTTGCTCGACCGACCGCCGCGGTTGCGCGCCGCCACGCCGCCCGACGCGCTATTTTTTCTCGCGCACCGGTATCGGCGCGTTGCACAGCTCGATGTAGCCGGCCGCTACCTTGGTCCACGGACCGCCGCGGTTGCGCTGCGCCTCTACCGCAGCCTTGTAGCTGGTGCTGTCGCTGCGCATCACTTCCAACTTGCTGCGCTCGGCCTCGGGCACGTCGGCCGCCAGCTTGATCGAGGCGATCTTCACATACTGCTCCGGCTTGTCGTAGAACCCCATCGGGGCCGCGCCGCGCGGCAGCGTCGACAGCAGCGGCATGCCCGCCACCACGCGTCCGAACAGCGTCACGTTGCGGTCCAGCTGGCGCGGCGCGTGGCCGGTCACCACATACAGGTCGGTGCCGCTGCCGCTGTCGGCGTCGTCGCCGCGGCCAGCGCCCAGCATGCCGTAGCAATGGGTCAGCCAGGCGCGTCCATGCTGCGGATCATGGGCCGACGGGAAACCGTTCGAATGGCCCACCTGCGGCGCGTAACCGTCACGGTCGGGCATGCGCACGAAGGCCGTGTCGTTGTTGATCGGCACGGTGAATTCTTCTTTTAACGTGGCCTTGGCGGTCTTGATCGGGCGCGGGTTTTTTTCATCCGGGTCGCCCCACTGGGCCACGTAATTGTCCTGCGAGCGCAGCATCGACAGGCCGTCGAAATAGTGTTCGCGCACCAGCGCCTTGACGTTGGCCACATGGTTGGGTGCGAACGCGGGTGCCAGCTCAATCACCACGCGCCCGCCGGGCAACTCCATATATAGCGTGTTGTCCGGGTCCAGCGCGCGCCATTCGGTGTTCTTGGAGGCGGCGATCACGTCCGCCAGCGAGGCCTTGGGGGCCAGCCGCTTGGCTGGCGCAGGCATCGACGGCGATGCCTCGGCAGCGTGCGCGGTGCCCATCGCCACGGCGATACAGCAAGCTACGGCCGCGTGCGGCCAGGGGGTGAAAGTGCGGAACAGTTGCATCGCCGGTCTCCTGATGAGGTTGCGCGCCATCGCCGCGTGGCGCGTCGTGCGGCGATTGTAATCTGAAAGATGGACGTTTAGGAAACTGAAGACCGGTCTGCCACGGCGCATTCCCGTACGCCAACACGGGCAAATTCGCGCCACGGCCACTACGCCTAGGGGGTGCGATGGTATGATGCTCGGCTACCCTTTAGGATACCTATGGATTTGATGCAATTTCTCGACATGATCGTTCATGTCGACAAAAGTCTTGGCACGTTGATCGCGCAATATGGCACCTATGTGTATGTCGTGTTGTTCGCGATCATCTTCTGCGAGACCGGTCTGGTCGTGCTGTTTTTCTTTCCGGGCGACACCTTGCTGTTCATTGCCGGCGCCTTTTGCGCCACCGGAGAAATGAATCTGATGTTGCTGGCAGCCTTGCTGGTGACGGCGGCCGTGACCGGCAGCACACTGAACTACTGGATTGGCGAGCTGATCGGGCACCGGGTGTTCACCCACGACTACCGTTGGATCAACAAGCGCGCACTGCGCCAGACCCACGAATTTTTCGAGAAGCACGGCGGCAAGACCATCGTGCTGGCGCGCTTCGTGCCGGTGGTGCGCACCTTCGCGCCGTTTGTGGCGGGCGTGTCGGACATGACCCACACCACGTTCCAGCTCTACAACATCACCGGCGCGCTGCTGTGGGTGTTCAGTCTGGTGACGGGTGGCTACTTCTTCGGCAATATCCCCGTGGTGCGTGAGCACTTGACGGCCATCGTGCTGTTCGGCGTGGGCGTGGCGGTTGTGCCGCTGACGCTGGGCGCGCTGTGGAAACTGGGGCGGCGTGTGTTGAGCCGCTAAAGGGCGCCGCGCGGGCGGCCACTATTCGCATCGATGTTGCCGCCGCGACTCAAGTTGACCCCGATTGCGCCGTAAACCAGTAGGTAATTCACCTTTCTGGAACTCCATGCGCAACCTGATCGCCCTGCTCGCTTGTCTTCTCGCCCTGTCGACGGCGAGCGCGAACGATCCGCCGGCGGCCGGACACGGCGCCGCCGAGCCCGCGAAAGCGAGCGCCGAAGCGTCCAAGCCGGCCGCCGAGCACGGCGCCGCGCCGGCCGGCGAACACGGCGGCGCGCCGGCGCTGCCGTCCATCAAACCGAAACTGAAACTGTCGGCCGACGCCCAGCGCGCCAGCGACGAGCAGGCCGAGGCCGAGCTGTCGGCCAAGATCGCCACGCGCCTGGCGGCGCTGCGCGCCAACCAGGCAGCGCGCATCGCCGCCGCCGCGCGGGTGCGCAAGGCCGCCGTCGCCAAGGCCGCCTTGCCGGTGCCCCCGCCCCCGCCTGCGCACGGCACCCACTGGTCCTACGAGGGCGAGCTGGGGCCCGCCAACTGGAGCAAGATCAACGTCGACTGGGCCAAATGCGGCACCGGCAACCGCCAGTCGCCGATCGACATCCGTGACGGCATGAAAGTGGAGCTCGAACAGTTTTCAGTCGACTACAAACCGTCCGAGTTCAGCGTCACCGATAACGGCCACACGGTGCAGGTCACGCTGGTGGGCGGCAACTACATCACCGTCGCCGGTCGCATGTACGAACTGCTGCAGTTCCATTTCCACCGGCCGTCCGAGGAGCGCATCAACGGCAAGGGTTTCGAGATGGTGGTGCATCTGGTGCACCGGGACGCCGAAGGCAAGCTGGCGGTGGTGGCGGTGCTGCTGGAACGGGGCAAGGCGCTCAATGTGATGCAAACGGTGTGGAACAATCTGCCGTTGGAAAAACAGGACACGGTGACGCCAACGACGCTGCTCGACCCGAGCGAACTGCTGCCGGCGCGGCGCGAGTATTTCACCTACATGGGTTCACTGACGACGCCGCCATGCAGCGAAGGCGTGCTGTGGCTGGTGATGAAGCAACCGATGCAAGCGACGCCGGCGCAGATGGCGCTGTTCTCGCGTCTGTATCCGCTCAACGCGCGCCCGATCCAGGCCAGCTCGGGTCGCATGATCAAAGAATCGAACTAGCCCGCCCGCTGTTGCAAAACAAATGGGGTCAGAGTCGAATTGTTTTGAAACATTGCAAAACAATTCGACTCGGACCCCATTTGTTTGAAATATTGCAGAATAATTCGACTCTGACCCTATTTGTTTGGAATAGTGCGAAGTGATCCGACGAAGCCCGTCAGGCGGCCTCGATGCGGTGCCAGCCGCGCCAGTGCGCGCCGGCCGCCAGTTCAATCGCTTCGATCAGCGCCGCTTCGATGCACACGAAGTGCGTGTATTCGTCGTCGCCCAGGTCGGTCATCGCCAGCGCGTCCTGCGCACCGGGATTCCAGCCGACGGCGTCGGTAAAGCCCGTCTGCGTCAGGCGCAAACGCGTGTCGCCCGTATGCACCGTCAGTGCACCCGGCACGTCGACGTAGAGACGGTCGCGCTTGACACTGAAATCGAGCTGCGCTTCGCTTTGCGCCAGCGGCCCCGTGTGCTGCGTGCTGGCGTCGGTGTAGTGCACGCCCTGCAAGCCGTCCACCCGCACCGCGTCCAGTTGCGCGACGCGCAGATAGCTGTGCAGTGCGCCGGAAAAACTGCAGCTTGATGCGCCCGTGTTCTGTACGTCGAGCGTGATCTCAACGCCGGCGCCGGCCAGCGCGATGCGCAGGCGCAGCGTGCACTGTTGCGGCCATTGCGCTGCCATCGCCGCCGGCAGGTCGCCATGGGCCAGTTCGAGCGTGGCAAACGCGCCAACGGCGTCGATGCCGCTATCGACCAGGCGCCAGTTGCACAGGCGCGCATAGCCATGCCGCGGGCCGCTGCCGCGCAGGCCAAATTGGGGAAAGATCACCGGCACGCCGCCGCGAATGGCGGCGCTGCCGTCGAGCGCCGAACGGCGGCTCACGAACAGGCGCTCTTGCCCGTCGGCGCTGCGCCACGACACCAGCTGGGCGCCGTACAGAGTCACAGTGGCCTGCGCACCGTCGGGCGCGCTGATGCGCAGCGCCGGCAGTTGGCCATATTCGGTCATCGTGATCACGCTCATCGTTACATTCTTTGCAAAGGCGATAGGGGAGGGTCAGCCCACGCGGCCCTTGGCCAGCGGAGGATTTTTCGCAAAATAGTGCTTGATGCCCTTGACGATCGCGTCGGCCAGCTGGTCCTGGTAGGCGTTGTCGGTCAGCTTGGCTTCTTCCTCGGGATTCGAGATGAACGCCGTCTCGATCAGGATCGACGGAATGTCGGGCGCCTTCAATACGGCGAAACCGGCTTGCTCGACCGAGCCCTTGTGCAGCCGGTTGATGCCGCCGATTTCGCCCAGCACGGCCTTGCCCAGTTTCAGGCTGTCGCTGATCTGGGCCGTCGTCGACAGGTCGAACAGGACGCTGGCGAGCTGCTTGTCGTGACTCTTGCCAATGTTCACGCCGCCGATCGAATCGGCCAGGTTCTCGTTGGTGGCCAGCCAGCGCGCCGCCGACGAGCTGGCGCCCTTTTCGGAGAGCACGAACACGGACGAGCCGCGCGCCGATTTTTCGACGAAGGCGTCGGCGTGGATCGACACGAACAGGTCGGCCTGCACTTTGCGCGCCTTTTCTACGCGCACCTGCAGCGGCACGAAATAGTCGGCGTCGCGGGTGAGCATGACGCGCATATTGGCCTGCTCTTCGATCTTGAACTTGAGCCGCTTGGCGATCGCCAGCACGATGTCCTTCTCGCGGCTGCCGCCGGCGCCGGACGCGCCCGGGTCCTCGCCGCCGTGGCCAGGATCGAGCGCGATGGTAATCATGCGCAGCACTTTTTGCCCTTTCGGGTCGAGCTTGGGTTCGATTTTGTCGGGCACCGCCTCGGGCACCGGCAGTGCGGCCATCGGCGCGTCAGGCTTGGGCGGCGCGACCGAAGCGGGCAGCGCCGGCGTGCCGGCCTGGGTGGCCGCGTTCTCGCGCGACCAGTCGCCTTTTTCGATCAGCGCGGCGATCGGATCGGCCGGCTTGACGGGATACAGGTCGAAGATCAGCCGGTGTTTGTAGACACCCACCGGTGCGAGCGTAAACACCTGCGGCGTGACTTCCTCCTTCAGGTCGAACACCAGGCGCACCACGCTGGGACGGTTCTGCCCGACCCGCACTTGTTTGATGTACGGGTCGCCCGATTGAATCTTGGCGACCAGTCCCTTGAGCGTGGGATTGAGCTCCAGCCCTTCGATGTCGACCACCATCCGTTCCGGATTCTTGACGATGAAGTGGGTCACTTTGAGGTTGCTGTCGCTCTCGAGCGTGACGCGGCTGTAGTCGTCGGCCGGCCAGACCCGCACTGCGAGGATCTGCGCGGCCAGCGCGGGCAGCGGCGCGCACACCGACAATAGCAGCGTGGCGCCGGCCTTGAGGACGGTGCGGCGGCGCGCGGACGCGGCGCTCAAAGGTTGGGTGCGAATTTGAGGCGTGAGAGGCATAGCGAGCCAGAGTCGGACAACGGCTGCAATTCTACATCACGACCTTGTCCCGCGACGCGCAGGAACACGTTCAAATCGGGTGGGGGCAGCACCGGTGCGCCCTTTTCGGGCCATTCGACGATGCAGATGTTGACGCCGTCGAAATCTTCGCGAAATCCGGCGTCCAGAAACTCCTCGGCGCTGCCCATCCGGTACAGGTCGTAATGGATCACGTTGACACTGCGCCCGGCCAGCGTGATGGCGTACGGTTCTGACAAGGTGTAGGTCGGACTCTTGACGTGGCCGACGTGGCCGGCCGCGTGCAGCATGGCGCGCGTGAGCGCCGTTTTGCCCGCGCCCAGGTCGCCGTGCAGGTGGATGACCAGGCCAGGTGCGAGCGCGCGCGCGAGCGCCGCGCCCAGTGCCGCGGTGCCGGCTTCGTCGTGGAGGTGGGCTGTGAAATGCTGCATCGAATAGAATGTGACCTTGAGTTCATTTGCGTGCGCGGGCCTGCCCTGCGCGTATCGCCGCTATTGTAATCCGGTCCCTCCTATGCCTGCACCACAATCCGATCTGGCCCAGCTGGCGCGCTCCATCAAGCAGTGGGGGCGCGAGCTCGGTTTTGCCGACCTGCGCATCACCGATGTCGATCTGTCCGCCGCCGAACCCGGTTTGCAGGCGTGGTTGGACGCGGGCCGGCACGGCGACATGGACTACATGGCCAGCCACGGCATGAAGCGCGCCCGCCCAGCCGAGCTGGTGCCGGGCACGGTGCGGGTGATCAGCGCGCGCATGGATTATCTGCCGGCGGCCAGCGGGGCCGACTGGCGCAAGCGCGAGACGGCGCGCCTGGCCGAGCCAGGTGCCGCCGTCATCTCGCTGTATGCGCGCGGGCGCGACTATCACAAGGTGCTGCGCCAGCGCCTGCAGCAGCTGGCCGAGAAAATCCGCGCCGAGACTGGTGCGCTGGGCTTTCGGGTGTTCACCGATTCGGCGCCCGTGATGGAATTGCCACTGGCCGAAAAGGCCGGCATCGGCTGGCGCGGCAAGCACACGCTGATGCTCAACCGCGAGGCGGGCTCGATGTTCTTTCTCGGCGAGATCCTGGTCGATATTCCATTGCCGGTCGACGAGCCGGTGACAAACCACTGCGGCGCGTGCCAGTCCTGCATCACCGTGTGCCCGACCCAGGCCATCCTGGCGCCGGGCCGGCTCGATGCGCGCCGCTGCATCGCCTACCTGACCATCGAACTGAAGACCAGCATTCCGGAAGAGCTGCGCCCGCTGATCGGCAACCGGGTGTACGGCTGCGACGACTGCCAGACCGTCTGCCCGTGGAACAAATACGCCCAACGCGCGGCCGTGCCCGACTTCGACGAGCGCAACGGCCTTGGACAGGCCAGCATGATCGAGTTGTTCGGCTGGAGCGAGGACGAATTCGAACGCCGTTTCGAAGGCAGTCCGATCCGCCGGCTGGGACACGAGCGCTGGCTGCGCAACCTGGCCGTCGGGCTGGGCAACGCGGCCGAGCAGATCAAGGGCGACGCGGCCACGCTGGACGCGCTGCGCGCGCGCGCCGCGCACCCGTCGGCGCTGGTGCGCGAGCATGTCGCGTGGGCACTGGCACGCCACGGCGCCAACTGAGCACGCCGGCCCGGCGGAAACCTGCGGCGTCCCGGCGCCACTTGCGCCGCAATATGCGCCGTGCGCATCGACTTGCCGGCTTCGCCCGCGAGTTTCGGTGCGGTTGACATGGTTGACATCGACGCGTGATGGTGTACACTTCTGATAGCCGATAGGAGGGCGCCATGTCAGCCACAAACACGAAAAAGAACCATGCTCAGCACAACGCGGCAGTCAAGGCCTGGCGCAGCGGCCGCGCCGACCTGCACGGCGACGCTGCCAGATCGTTATCGATCGCCGGGGTCAGCGAACTGACCAACCTGGGGCACGGTTACCTGATCATCAAGGTCGATGGCAAGTGCCTGCCCGGCATGGGCCACACGCTGGGCGACGTGGCCCAGCCGGCGCACGACGAGGCGGTGCCGACGATACCGCTCAGTCAGGTCAAGCGCCTGCTGGCGCAATGTGCGGCGCAACCGGCCGGCGCCGCTGTGCCGGCCGCCGTGGTCGACCCGGACAATCAAGCTTTCATGGACAACATGAACCGCGAAGCGATGCAGGCGCGCGCCAGGCTGGTCGCCGACGGCGTGTTGCTGACGTCGGCGCAGTTGTGCGAACGGCTGCACATCAGCCGCCAGGCCGTCAGCAAGGCGATCAAGGAATTTCGCCTGTTTGCGCTGGCCGGTCCGTCCGGCCGGCAGTTGTATCCCGCGTTTTTCACCGACATGGACAGCGACCGGCGCGTGCTCGAACGTGTGTCGCAGGAATTGGGCGATCTGCCGGGACCGAGCAAATGGCAGTTTTTCACCACCGCCAAGGCGTCCTTGCGCGGCCAGACGCCATTGAGCGCGCTCAAACAGGGGCAGGTCGAGCCGGTGCTGGCCGCCGCCGCCGGCTTCCGGGAGCGCTAGATTGGCGGTTTGCGAACTGGGACTACCTCCAAACAACCTTGCGACCGACAAGCTGACGTTCAAACGTTGCCAACCATCGACGCTGTACAGAATTTCGCGCTACACCAGCGGCGAGCCGCACTTTGGCCGCACCGGCGCGAACCGTTTCGACGCGCCCGGCTGCCTCCACGGGGCTGCTGAATTTGGCGCCAGCTACCTTGGTTTTTCGCTGGCGGTGGCGCTGGCCGAATCGATACTGCACGACGAAATGCCGGTCATGGGCGGTTTTCAGATCGCCCCGACGGTGTTCGAGAACAGCCACCTGATCCGCTTCGATGGCAAGCCGCTCAAGCTGGCCAACCTGACCGGGGCGGCCTTGAAGCGCTATGGCGGCACGGCCGACTTGTCCGGCACCAGCGACTATGCGACGACCCAGCAATGGTCGCTCGCCGTGCATCGCAACCCCGGCAATTTTGACGGCTTCGTGTACATGTCGCGCCACCTCAATACCGGCATGGCGACGATCCTGTTCGATCGGGCGCGCCCGAAACTGCAGATGACGACGGCCATGCCGCTGCTGCGCACACCCGGTTTTGCCGCCGCCGCAAAACTGTTCGGCATCGTCGGCATGTGATGCGGGTTTTGGCGCCGGTTCGCCCGATTGACCCTGTCGACCCGATCGACCCTGTCAACCCGAGCAAGCTGACGGCAGCCTAAGCGGGCGGCGTGCGTTTCAGGCGCAGGGCGGACCAGTTGCTGTCGAGCGCAATCAGGGCGACGCTGGTCATGCCGCGTTCGCTCGCGTAGCGGCGCAAAATGTCGCGGTGAATATCCGTCTTGGTGGACGCCGTGCCTTTCAGATAGGCGATCCACAGCGCGCCGTTCTCGGCCAGGCGCGCCGCGGCGGGCGCGAAATACAGCTCCAGCTGCGCGCGGTCGGCGGCAAACATCAGCACCACGTCAGCGGCAGCACTGCCGCCATCGATCAGCTGTGCCGGCAGTTGCGCGACGATGTCCGGCTGCGCCTGGCCATTGAACAGCGCCAGCGCGCTGGCATGTTTGAGGAACATTTTCTCGGCGATGCTTTTTTCGCTCATGCGGTGTCGCTTTCATCGGAAACATCGGTTGGTCGCGCACCGCGGCGCGTCATCTAAGCAGGCCGGCCAGTTCGACGGCCGTCTTCACTTGCATCTTGTCGAGCACATGGGCGCGGTGCACTTCGACGGTGCGCATGCTGATGCCCAGCTGATCGGCCACGACCTTGTTCATTTTACCTTCCAGTATCAGATCGAGCACCTCGCGCTCGCGCGGCGACAGCGTGGCCAGGCGCGCCTGCACCAGCGCCGCGCGGCCCGCTTCGCGCGAGCCGGCCAGCGCTTGCTCGACCCGGTCCATCAGCTGATTGTCGTTGAACGGTTTCTCGAAAAAGTCGAAGGCGCCGCGTTTCAAGGTGTCGACCGCCATCGGCACGTCGCCGTGCCCGGTCAGGAAGATCACCGGCACGCGCGCCGTCAGTGCGCGCGCGCTGAGCTGGTCGAACACGGCCACGCCGTTCAGGTCCGGCATGCGCACGTCGAGCAGCAGGCAGTCGCCCAGCGGATCGAAGCGCGTGCCGATCTCGGCGAGAAAACTTTGTGCGCTGGTGTAGCTGCGCGCGTTGATGCCGCGCGAGCTGGCCAGCCAGGCCAGTGCATCGCGAATCACGTGTTCGTCGTCAACGATGTGCAACATGGACTCTCCCGTTCAAGTTGTGGGGCGCGCCGGCGCGGCGCTGCAGGCCGGCAAGGCGAAGCGGAACACGGTGCCGCCGCCCGGGTTGGGGCTGTGGCTCAGTGTACCGCCGTGGAACTCGATGGCGGTACGGCAGATGTTCAGGCCCATCCCCATGCCCTCGGCCTTGGTCGAGAAGAACGGCGAGTAAAGCCGAGCGGCCACGCTGGCATCGATGCCGTGGCCCTGGTCGATCACCGCCACCACCACCTGCGCCTGGGCCGCGTCGTAGCTGCCCCAGATGCGCAGGACGCGCCGTTCGGGCGCGATGTCCTGCATCGCCTCGATGGCGTTGCGGGTCAGGTTCAGTAGCACCTGTTCGAGCAGCATGCGGTCGGCGCACATCAGCGGCAGCGTGGGTGCGATGTCTGTTTGCAGCGCGACGAAGTATTTGCGCGCCTGCAGTTCGATCAGCGCGCGGATGCCCTCGACGAGCGTGTCCACGCTCAAGCTCTGGCGCTCCGGTTCGCGTTTTTTGACGAATTCATGCACGCTGCGGATGATCTGGCCGGCGCGCTGGGCTTGCAGGCTGGCCTGCTCGAGCGCCGGCGTGAGCAAGGCCAGATCGGGTGCGCCAGGCCCGCCCGCGCCAACCCGCGCGAGCATGTTCAGCGCCCCGGTGGTGTAGCTGGAAATGGCCGCCAGCGGCTGGTTCAGTTCGTGCGCCAGCATCGACGAGATCTCGCCCATGGTGGCCAGGCGCGCGCTGGCCTGCAGTTTTTCTTGCTGCTGGCGGCTCAGGTCCTCGGCGCGCTTGCGGTCGGAAATGTCGAGGATGGAGCCCATCCAGCCGGTCTGCACGCCGTCGCTGTCGACCAGCGGTGCCTCGAAAATGAGCACCGGCACGCGCGTCCCATCCGAACGCTGGAACACCGTTTCAAACTGCGGCGTGACGGTGCCGGCCAGCACGGCGGCAAAGCGGCGCTGGTAGTCGGCCATCGCCTCGGGCGCCCAGTAGGGCATGGGTGGCGTCTTGCCGACCAGTTCCTCGGGCGGCAGGCCGACGATCTGGCAAAAGCCCGGATTGACGTAGGTGACGCGCCCTTCCAGGTCACGCGCGCGCAAGCCTGTCACCAGCGAGTTTTCCATCGCCGTGCGAAACGCCATCTGCTGACGCAGCGCGCCCTCGGCCGCCAGCCGGCGCGCGATGTGGCGCCACAGCGCGGCCAGGCTGCCCAGCAGACCCAGCGAGAGCAGGATCACCGAGCCCACCAGCAGGTTGGGCAGCAGGCGCGGCGCGCCCTTGATGCTGTCGGTGCCCAGCACCATGACCGCGCCGGGCAGTTCGATCGAGTGCTTGTGGGTGTACACGCCGCGTCCCGGTCCGCCGGCGGCGCGCTGGGCGATCGGCTTGTCGTCGCGGTCGAACAGCGAAATCTGGTTATCCTGGGCGAACCACCATGGCACCATTTCGACCAGCAGGCTGTCCATGTCGTAACGGGCCACCAGGCTGCCCAGGTAGCGCCCGTCGCGGTACAAAGGCAGATAGCAGTCCATGCTGGCGGCGATGCCCGGTCCGCGCATCGCCGCCGGCTGGCTGTATTGCAGCGTGCGGGTCTTGCGCGCGCGCTCGGCGGCCACTTGCGCGGCGTCCGAGAACAGGGCCCACGTGGCCCCGGTAGCGACGTTGGCCTCCTGGGGCGGCGCGTCGACGGCCAGCCACAGCACGCGGCGCAGCTCGTGGCCGTTGCTGAGCAATTGCGCCAGGCGCGGCTGCAGGGCCGCGCCGGCCAGGCGCCCGGCGCTGATCTCGGCGCCCAAGGTGCGCAGGCTGTCCTCGTTGCGCGTGAGCTCGAAGCGGATCGTCTGCTCGACCCACAGCGTGTCGGCAATCAGCTGATCCTGGCGCTCGGTGCTTTCCATTTCGCGCGCCTGCCAAGGCAGCCAGAACAGCACCGCCAGGAACAACAGCACCAACACGACGGGCAGCCACCAGCGCCACGGATTGTATAGTGACGTCGTGCGCGGCAGCGAGAACGGATTTTTCATCAAGCGCAGCTTACCTGTTTGGCGGGCCGGCGCACCTGTGGATTTCCACAATGGCGCGTCGGCGCGGTGCAACACAGAATCGAGTAACAATAATAATGGACTTTGTATTTTCTGAGGAGACAACATGAAATTGACTTCCCTGCTGTTCGCGTTGGCCGCGGCCGTGTGTGCGGGCGCCCAGGCGCAAGCGCCGATCGTCATCAAATTTAGTCACGTCGTCGCCGTCGATACGCCCAAGGGACAGGCCGCGTTGCGCTTCAAGGAGCTGGCCGAGAAAGCCACCAAGGGACGCGTCAAGGTCGAGCTCTACCCGAACAGCCAGCTGTACAAGGACAAGGAAGAACTCGAAGCGCTGCAACTGGGCGCAGTGCAGATGCTGGCGCCCTCGCTGGCCAAGTTCGGCCCGCTCGGCGTCAAGGAATTCGAGGTGTTCGATTTGCCGTTCATCTTCCCGTCCAAGACGGCGCTGTACAACGTCACCGAAGGCCCGATCGGCGCGGGCCTGCTGAAAAAGCTGGAACCGAAGGGCATCACCGGCCTGGCCTACTGGGACAATGGTTTTAAGATCATGTCGGCCAACCGGCCGCTACGTGCACCGGCCGACTTCAAGGGCCTGAAGATGCGCATCCAGTCGTCCAAGGTGCTCGACGCGCAGATGCGCACACTGGGTGCCAATCCGCAGGTGCTGGCCTTTTCCGAGGTGTACCAGGCGCTGCAGACGGGCGTGGTGGACGGCACCGAAAACCCGCCGTCGAATATGTACACCCAAAAAATGCATGAAGTGCAAAGCCATCTGACGGTGTCGAACCATGGTTACCTGGGCTATGCGGTGATCGTCAACAAGAAATTCTGGGACGGCCTGCCGGCCGACATCCGCGCCAGCCTGACCGAGGCGATGAAGGGGGCCACCACGTTTGAAAAAGCCATCGCCCAACGCGACAACGACTTGGCCATGGACGCCATCAAGAAATCGGGCAAGACCCAGATCTACCCGCTCAGCGTCAAGGAACAGGCCGAATGGCGCCGCGTGCTGCTGCCGGTGCACAAGGAGATGGAGAGTCGGATCGGCAAGGATCTGATCTCGGCCATCTACAAGGAAGCGGCCAAGTAAGCCGGTCGGCTGCGCGGCGCGGCACCCGTCGATCGACCCCGTGTCGCTTTTTTGAAAGACTTCGATCATCAAATATCTCGATCGACTGGAGAAGTGCCTGATCACCATCCCTGATGGCGTCGGCCAGCCTGACCATTTTCGTGGCGGTGCTGCACCGCTATCTGGCCGGCCTGCCGATCCCCGTGCTGCAGGACGCGCTGCTGAAAATTAATATCAGCGGGGCGCAGCAGCTGTGCATCGACATGTTCGTGTGGATGGCCAAGTTCGGCGCCGCGTATGGCGTGCGCACCGGCATCGATGTGGGCGACCATGCGCATGTCGGGGGACTTGACGACGAACTGGCCACGGAATGGAGCATCGCATGAACGCGCTGATCATCTCTGTGTTGCTGATGGTGCTGATGCTGACCGGCATGCCGATCTCGCTCTCGCTGGGCCTGACGGTGCTCACGTTCCTGTTGACGATGACCGAGGTGCCGATCGAATCGGTGGCCTTGAAAATCTTCACCGGCTTCGAAACATTCGAGACCATGGCCACTCCGGTCTTTATCCTGCGGGCAATTTCCCCACCCATGGGGGTGTTGCGCGCAGGATGATCAACTTCGCCAGTTCGATGGTGGGTCAGTTGTTCATGGCCGGCGTGATCCCCGGCCTGCTGCTGGCGCTTTTTCTTGGCCTGACGACCTGGTTCCTGGCCAAGAAACACGACTATCCGCGCATGAACAAGGCCAACTGGGTCGAGCGCTGGCGCGCGTTCAAGAACAGCGCCTGGGGCTTGCTGCTGATCGTGATGGGCGGCATCTACGCGGGCAGGTTCTCGCCCGCCGAGGCGGCCGCGATGGCTGCCGTGCATGCCTTCATCATCGCCGTGGTCGTCTACCAGGACTTGAAGCTCAAGCGGGTGGGCAAGGTGCTGCCGGACTCGGCGTCGATGTCGGCGATGCTGCTGTACATCATCACCAACGCCGTGCTGTTCTCGTTCCTGATGACGAGCGAAAACCTTTCCCAGCCGATGGCCGAGTGGATCACCGGCCAGGGGCTGGGCACGGTTGGCTTCCTGCTGGTGGTCAATATACTGCTGTTGCCGGCCGGCAATCTGATGGAGCCGTCGTCGATCGTGCTGATCGTGGCGCCGATCCTGTTTCCGGTGGCCACTAAACTGGGCATCGATCCGGTCCAGTTCGGCATTCTGATCGTCGTCACCATGGAAGTGGGAATGTGCCATGCGCCGGTGCGACTGAATCTGTACGTGGCGTCGGGTATCACCAAGATGGGCATATCGGAACTGACCGTGGCGGTATTGCCATGGTTGATGACGATGCTAGCGTTCTTGCTGCTGATCACTTACGTACCACAAATTTCGCTTTGGCTACCACATTTGATCCACAAGTAAACTAAATTCGAGATCGTATCAAAAAAGCCACAGCATCAGTTTGCCGATACGTTATGATTGCCGCACTTCGGGGACGGCGTAATGGCATTTCCCCCAGGGAAAGAATTTGTTGTGGGGAGTGGAAAAAAACGGTATCGATACCGAAGATATTCGAGGAGACACGCGTTCCACAGAATGCTGTTGGAGTCAGGATTGCAAGCGGCCACAAGCACGCGGGCAAACCGTCCCAAACAGTCGGGAATGCGAAGAATTTCAAAGCGCACCGCGAGGTGCGCTTTTTTTTATCCGCGCCCGCGAAAGCGCGCCGGCTCGGGTAAACTGGCCGGATGAAGATACAACAAGGTAGTGACCTGTTTTCGGCCATCGTGGCCGCGCCGTTCGGCGCCATCGGCATTCGCAGCGAGGCCGGTGCGCTGACCGAACTGGTCTACCTGCCGCCGCACTTCCATGAAAAAGAGCCGCAGGACAGCGTGGCCGAACTGACCGCCCAGCAAGTAGCGCGTTATCTGGCGGATCCCGATTTCGTATTCAGCCTGCCCATGCCGGCTGTCGGCAGCGCGTTTCAGCAGCGCGTCTGGGGTGCCATTGCGTCGATTCCCCGCGGCAGCGTGCGCACTTATGGCCAGGTCGCCAAGCACATCGGCTCGGCGCCGCGCGCGGTCGGCCAGGCCTGCGGCGCCAACTGGTTTCCGCTGGTGATACCCTGCCACCGCGTCACCGCCGCCGGCGGTCTGGGCGGGTTTTCCAATCACGACGACGAACACGGCTTCCACCTGGGCGTCAAACGCTGGTTGCTGGCACATGAAGGGGTCAGCGGTATCACATGGCAGCAGACAACCTTGCTCTGATCGACGCGTTCTGCGACTTGCTGTGGCTTGAGCAGGGACTGGCGAAAAATTCGCTGGACGCGTACCGGCGCGACCTGCGTCTGTTTGCGCGCTGGCTGGCCGTCAAGCGTCCCGCGCTGGCCAATCTGCACGGCGTGGGCAAGGCCGACATCGAAAGCTATTTCTCCGAGCGCCACGCGCAGACCAAACCGAGCACGGCCAACCGGCGCCTGTCGGTGCTCAAGCGCTTTTACCAGATGGCACTGCAGCGCCATGAGATCAGCAGCGACCCTTGCCTGAACCTGGCCTCGGCCAAGCAGCCGACCCGTTTCGTGCACACCTTGAGCGAAGCGCAGGTCGAGGCGCTGCTGGGGGCGCCCGACGTGAACACCCCGCTGGGCCTGCGCGAGCGCACCATGCTCGAGCTGATGTACGCGAGCGGCTTGCGGGTGTCCGAACTGGTGGCCTTGAAGTCGATCGAGCTGAGCTTGAACGACGGCGTGCTGCGCGTCACCGGCAAGGGCAGCAAGACGCGCCTGGTGCCGTTCGGCGCGCAGGCGCGTCTGTGGATCGAGCGCTACCTGGCCGGGGCGCGCGCCATCATCCTGGCCGGCCAGGTCGACGACGCGCTGTTCGTGACCGCGCGCGGGGGCGCGATGACGCGCCAGATGTTCTGGATCCTGATCAAGAAGCACGCGCTGCGCGCCGGCATCACGGCGCCGATCTCGCCGCACACGCTGCGCCACGCCTTCGCCACCCACTTGCTCAACCACGGCGCCGACCTGCGTGTGGTGCAGTTGTTGCTGGGCCACGCGGACATTTCCACCACCCAGATCTACACCCACGTGGCGCGCGAACGGCTCAAACTGCTGCATGCCGAACACCATCCGCGGGGCTAATTCAAATGCCCAAGTCATAAGTGCGTCATAATGGCGCAGCAGGTCCTATTTCTATATCGCAAATCCGAGAGGTGTCACATGGCTAAAACTAATTTCCAGTATGAAAAGCGTCAAAGGGAATTAGAGAAGAAGAAGAAAACCGAGGAGAAGGCCAGGCGCAAGCAGGAGTCGAAATCCGGCCCTAACGGCGAAGCCGACGCGGCGCCCGACGACGACGCTGACGCCGCGCCAGAAGCCCCCGCGCCAGAAGCGAACAATCCGGCCTGATCAGGCCGCGTTTGGCGGGCGGTGTCCGACGGGCGCCGCCCGCAACTCCCCGGACGGCGCCGCGTCGGCCCGTTCGCGCAGCAGTGCGCAAAGCGATGGTGCGGCGCCAGCAAGTCGCTGGCATTGCCCGACCCGCTGTTTTGCCGTCTTCCCTTTCCCCCGTCCTGATGGGCGCTGTTGCACGGCGCGACCTATTTCGCATCGATGCGGGCTTTGCTGCGCGTGGTCGCCGCGAAGCTTGCGCCAAGTCAATCAAAACAACACACAGGTGCCCAGAATGAACTGATCGGCTCGTCGCGCTTTCGCGCTCACGAGCTGCCAGCGAACTTGACGGGGTGATCGATGAGCACAGAGGCATCCCCCGTGGAACGGGGCAGAGTCAATGGTCCGGGCAGCGAGGCGCTCGACACGCTGTATCGGTTTGTCGCGGCCATCGAGCTGACCCCGATGGTGGCGGTGCACGCCTTCGACCGCGACGGCATCGTGCGCTTCTGGAACAACGCCAGCGCCCAGTTGTACGGCATCGGCAGCGCCGAGGCCATCGGCCAGCCCTTGAGCTCCTTGCTGGGCTACCAAGCGCCGGACGCCAAGCTCGACGAGGTGATCGCGGCGATCTGGGACAGCGGCCAGGCGGCCCCGTCGCGCGACTGGCAAGTGCACACGCGCGCCGGCAAGCAGCTGTGGGTCTGTTCGGCCATGTTCCCGGTGCGCCGCACCGGCGAGGTCGACCAGATCTTTTGCACCGATATCGACATCAGCGCGCGCAAGCAGGAAGAAGCGGCGCTGGCGCAGGTGGGTAGCAATTTCCTGACCTTGTTCGACAAGTCGGCTGACGCCATCGTGCTGATCAAGGGCGAGCTGATGGTCGACGCCAATCCGGCCGCGGTGCAGATGTTTGACTGCGGCGACAAGCGCGAGCTGGTGGGCAAGCGCCTGCTGGACTTTTCGCCGGCCCGCCAGCCGTCCGGCGAGAGCTCGCTGGATGGCGACAGCAGCGAGGTGCGCGAAGCGCGCCAGAACGGCAACCGGCGCTACGAATGGTGCTTCCAGAGCTGCAAGGGCACGCCGTTCTGGGCCGAGGTGCTGCTCACGTCGATCACGCTGGACCACGAGTTCCTGTTCTATGCGGTGATCCGCGACATCTCGGCGCGCAAGACCAGCGAGCGCACGCTGTTCATGGCGGCCCAGGTGTTTGAAAACTGTCGCGATGCGATCATCATCACCGATGCGCTGCACCGGGTGGTGGCGGTGAACCGGGCATTTACCGACATCACCGGCTATTCCTCGCGCGAAATCGTCGGCCACACGCTCAACGATTACAGTGCCGCCACGCGCGACCCAAGCGTGTTCCAGATGATGTGGGAGCACGTGTCCACGCACGACCACTGGCAGGGCGAGATCTGGGACCAGCGCAAGAACGGCAGCGTGTACCCGGCCTGGTTTGCCATCACCGCCATCCGCGACGGCAAGAGCGAGATCAGCAATTACATGGCGATCCTGTCGGACATTACCGACCGCAAAAAAAACGAGGAACACACGCGCCACCTGGCCGAGCACGACTTCCTGACCGACCTGCCGAACCGCGTGCTGTTGCTCGATCGTCTCAGCCTGGCACTGGCGCAGGCACGCCGGCGCCATTCAATGCTGGCGATCCTGTTTCTCGACCTGGACCATTTCAAGCAGGTCAACGACCGCTACGGCCATCAGGTGGGCGACCTGGTGCTCAAGGATGTCGCCCAACGCCTGTCCAAATGCGTGCGCGGGGTCGACACCGTCAGTCGCCAGGGCGGCGACGAGTTCGTCATCATTCTCAGCGAAATCGGCGGGGTCGACCAGGCCGCGCATGTGGCCAACAGCGTGCTGCAGGCGATCGGCCAGGTCAATGGCGTGGGCGGCAAGGAGGTGCACATCAGCGCCTCGATCGGTATCAGCGTCTATCCCAACGACGGCGACGAGATCGAGTTGCTGCTCAAGCACGCCGACGTGGCGATGTACCACGCCAAGGAGGGCGGGCGCAACGCTTTCCAGTTTTTCAACAGCGCCATGAACGCCCATATCGTCGAGCGCGTGCAGCTTGAGACGGCGCTGCGCCAGGCCTTGGCGCGCGGCGAGTTTGTGCTCGATTATCAGCTCGAGGTCGATATCGCGCAGGGCACGCCGCGCGCGGCCGAGGCCTTGATCCGCTGGCGCCATCCCGAACGCGGCCTGTTGATGCCCGAGCAATTTCTCGCCGTGGCCGAGGAATGCGGCTTGATGCTGCCGATCGGGCAATGGGTGCTGCGCGAGGCCTGCAGCGCAGCGGCGCGCTGGCGCGCCCAAAACCATGCGCTGGTGGTGTCAGTCAATTTGTCGACGGCCCAGCTGCTGGACCCCGAGCTGCTGGCCAACGTCGACGCGGCGCTGGCCGACGCGGGTCTGGCGCCCGAGCTGCTCGACGTCGAGCTGACCGAGGCGGTGATGATGCGCGGCGCGCCCGAGCTGCACGACACGCTGGCGGGCTTGCGCGCGCGCGGCATCGGCCTGACGATCGACGACTTCGGCACCGGCTATTCGAGCCTGAGTTACCTGGGCCGCTTCCCGCTGACCAAACTGAAGATCGACCGCTCGTTTGTGCAGGCGATCAACGGCGAACCGAACGACGCGGCCATCGTGCCGGCCATTATTGCGATGGCCAACAGTCTGCACCTGACGGTGGTGGCAGAAGGCGTCGAGACGGCGGCCCAGCTGGCCTTCCTGCGCCGCCACGCCTGCCACGCCTACCAGGGCAACTACGCCGGCCCACCGGTGCCTGGCTCGGCGGTGGCGGCGCTCGCTGGCGCGCAAGCGGCCAGCACGCGAACGCCGGATGCGCCGGCGTCGACTGCCACGGGCGACGCTGCGTCACGGGCTGGCGCGCCACCGCCAGGCTGAACCGACGCAAGCTGCGCGCCGAAGGCTTGCTAAGCCGGCTCGCGCCGGGTGCCGGGTCAGGAAACGGGGCCGTAGGCGCCGTCGTGGAACACGGCGGTGGCCGGCGTGTGCATGGCCACCGTGCGCAAATGATCGAGCACCAACTGCGCGCCTGGTGACAGGCTGCGTCCGGCCAACGCGACGACGCCAATTTCTGCGTACATGGGGGGCATGTCGGCGAATGGCAGGGGTCGCAGCGTGCCAGCGGCAACCTCGTCGGCACTGCCGGCCTCGGTTGACATCAGGATCGCGTCGTCCTCCTGCACCATCTGCTTGAGCACAAACAGGTTGTCGCATTCGAGCAGCACCGGCACGGGGGCGTGCGGCGCCAGGCCGAGCACGGCGCGCAGTGCCAGCTTGAACGCGTCGGGCATCAGCAGCGATACAAAACCGTAGGGTAGCAGGTCGCTCGGCTGGCGTGTGGCCTTGGCCAGCAGGGGGTGGCCGGGCCGGCACATGAAGGAGCCATACTGGCGACACAAAGGGCTGATCGTCAGGTCCGCCGCGGGCGTGATGGCGCGCGTGTCGGCGACGAAAAACTCGATCTCTTCGGCGCGCAGGTGCAACAGCAGGTAGCGCCAGTTGTTGCTGGCCACGGCCAGGCGCAACTCGGGACGCTGCTGGCGCAACGCGCGTATCAGTTGCGGCAGGATCGAGGCGGTCGGCAGCGGCCCTACGCCGAACGCCACCTGGCCGATGGCGCCGTCGCGGATCAGGCCCATGTCGCGCTCCAGGCTGCGCATCTGGAACAGCAGCGGCCTGGCCTGCGCGAGAAACACCGCGCCCACCGTCGTCAGGCGCACGTTGCGGTTGTCGCGGTCGAACAACAGCAAGCCCAGTTCATCCTCCAGCGTCTGGATGCTGCGGCTGAGCGCCGGTTGGCTGAGGTGCAGCTTGTCGGCCGCCCGCGCAAAGTTCAATTCCTCTGCCAGCGCGATCGCATAGCGTAGTCGTTTGATGTCCATGGGCTGCTTTCATGATGCGCTATAGGTATTATATCTATCGAAATAATGCATTGGACTGCATCACTTGTCCACCATAAACTTGCTTCCCAGTGATGCCGAGAAAAAGAAAACACGCAAACCGGCGCGCTTGCAGGAGACAACAGCATGAGCAAGCAGCAATTCGATTACGTCATCGTCGGCGCCGGTTCGGCCGGCTGCGTCCTGGCCGCGCGCCTCTCTGAAGACCCCCGCGTGACGGTCTGCCTGCTCGAAGCGGGCGGGCCGGACAACAGCGTGCTGATCCACGCGCCGGCCGGCGTCGTCGCGATGGTACCGACCACCATCAACAACTATGCCTACCAGACCGTACCCCAGCCCGGCCTGAACGGACGCTGCGGTTACCAGCCGCGCGGCAAGACCTTGGGCGGTTCGAGCTCGATCAATGCGATGCTGTATGTGCGCGGGCACCGCTGGGACTACGATCAATGGGAAGCGCTGGGCAACACCGGCTGGTCGTATGACAGTGTACTGCCGTATTTCAAACAGTCGCAAAACCACGAGCTGGGACCGGCCTATGACGCGTATCACGGCCAGGGCGGTCCGCTGAACGTGATGTACCCGCGCCACACCAGCGCCGTCAACCAGATGTTCATCGCCGCCGCAGCCACGCAAGGCATCGCGCCAACCAGCGACTACAACGGCGCCCAGCAGGGCGGCGCCTTCCTGTACCAGGCCACCCAGCGCAACGGCGAGCGCTGCAGCGCGGCCAAAGGCTACCTGACGCCGAATCTGTCGCGTCCGAATTTGACCGTACTTACCCGCGCCGTCACGGCCCGCATCCTGCGGGGCGGCCGGCGCGCCACTGGCGTGGCCTACTACCGCGCCAACGTGCTGTGCGAAGTGCATGCGCGGCGCGAGGTGATCGTCGCCGCCGGCGCGTTCGGCTCGCCCCAGCTGCTGATGTTGTCCGGCATCGGCCCGGGCGCGCACCTGAGCGAGCATGGCATCGCCAGCGTGCTCGACCTACCGGGCGTGGGCCAGAACCTGCAAGACCATATCGATTACGTGCAGAGCTGGCGCGTACCGAGCCATACCGACACCTTCGGCCTGTCGCTGCGCGGGGGCGCCAAGGTGGCCGCCGCCATGCTCGAATGGCGCCGCCACCGCACCGGCATGATCACCAGCCCGTTCGGCGAGGCCGGCGCGTTCTTCTGCTCGAGCCCGCAGGTGACGGTGCCCGACCTGCAACTGGTGTTCGTGCTGGCGATGGTGGACGACCATGCGCGCAAGATGCACCTCGGTCACGGCATCTCCTGCCACGTCGACGTGTTGCGTCCGTTCTCGCGCGGCACGGTCGGCCTGCGCAGCGCCGACGCGCGCAGCGCGCCCGTGATCGACCCGCGCTTCCTGTCCGACCAGCGCGACGTCGATCTGCTGATCAAGGGCGCCAGGATCCAGCAGCGCATCATGGAATCGGCCCCGCTCGAGCCGGTGCGCGGCGCCATGCTGTACCCGGTGCGCAGCGGCGACGACGCCGCGCTCGCGGCCGACATCCGCAACCGCGCCGACACCCAATACCACCCGGTCGGCACCTGCAAGATGGGGCCGCGCCACGACCGCATGGCCGTTGTCGACGAGCGCCTGTGCGTGCGCGGCATGGCCGGCCTGCGCGTGGTCGACGCCTCCATCATGCCCACCCTCATCGGTGGCAATACCAACGCGCCCACCATCATGATCGCCGAAAAAGCGGCCCAGATGATACTTGCCGACGCGCGCCGCGCACAAGCTGCCTGACCCCGACACTTCCACTGAAGGACATCCCATGACCATCCGCACCGCCCGCCTCACGGCGCTGGCGCTGGCTGCCTGCGCCTGCCAGCTCGCCGCCGCCCCGACCGCTTCCGCCGCTCCCACCGCTCCGACCGCCTCTGCCGCACCGACCCCATCTGCCGTTCCGGCAACTTCCGCCGCGCCGGCCACATCCGGCGCACAGGCCACATCCGGCGCACAGGCGAGCGCGCCGATCACCGCGCCGAAATCGGCGACCCCGGTCGCGGCGAAGGCGGCCCACGCCCAGCCGGCCAGCAGCATCACCGCCGCCGCCAACCACGCGTTCGGCGCCACGCTGGCGCTGGCCGACACCCAGGACTTCGAGGACGCCACGCGCGGCCTGATCGCCACCATGCCCGAGCCGGTCCTGAAGGACGGCGCCGGCAACGTGGTGTGGGACGCCAAGCGTTTCGACTTCATCAGCGGCGCAGCCCCGGCCAGCGTCAACCCCAGCCTGTGGCGCCAGGAAAAGCTCAACAACGCGCACGGCCTGTTCAAGGTGTCCGACGGCATCTACCAGCTGCGTGGCTACGACATCTCGAATCTGACGCTGATCGAGGGCAAGACCGGCTGGATCCTGGTCGACCCGCTGGTCAGCGCCGAAATGGGCAAGGCCGCCCTGGCGTTCGCCTTGCGCCAACTGGGCAATCAACCTGTCGTGGCGGTGATCTACACGCACGGCCACGCCGACCATTTCGGCGGCGTGCGCGGCGTCGTCAGCGAGGCCGACGTGTTGGCCGGCAAGGTGCGCATCATCGCCCCGGATGGCTTCATGGAAACCTCGGTGGCCGAGAACGTCCTGGCTGGCAACGCCATGACGCGCCGGGCCCAGTACCAGTTCGGCACGGCGCTGCCGGCCGGCGTGCTGGGCGGGGTCGGCTCCGGCCTGGGCAAAGCCGTCTCGGTGGGCAGCATCGGCCTGATCGCGCCCACCGAAACGGTCAGCAAGACGGGCCAGGAGCTGCTCATCGACGGCCTGCGCTTCGTGTTCCAAATGGATAACGGCTCGGAGGCGCCGGCCGAGCTGACCTTCTACCTGCCCGAGTTGCACGCGCTGTGCCTTGCCGAGGTCGCCACGACGACGATGCACAACATCTACACGCTGCGCGGCGCCAAGACGCGCGACGCGCTCGGCTGGAGCAAATACATCAACGAAATGCTCGACCTGTTCCCCGGCGCCGAGGTAGGCTTCCGCAGCCATCACTGGCCCGTGTGGGGGCAGCAACGCGTGCGCGAGCACCTGGCCAAGCAGCGCGACATGTACCGCTTCCTGCACGATCAGGCGCTGCACCTGGCCAACCAGGGCGTGCCGTTCGAGGACGTGGGCAGCGCCACCTTCTACCCGAAAGCCTTGCAGGCCGATTTTTCCACCCACGGTTACTACGGCACGCTCAGCCACAACCTGCGCGCGGTCAATAACTACTATCTCGGTTGGTACGACAGCAACCCGGCCACGCTGAACCGCCTGCCGAAAAAAGACAGCGCGCAGCGCCACGTGGCGGCGATGGGCGGCGCCAAGGCGGTGCTGGACAAGGCGCGCCTGGCCTACCAGGCGGGCGACTACCGCTGGGTCGCCGAGATGCTCGACCACCTGGTGTTCGCCGAACCGGGCAACACCAAGGCACGCCTGCTGCAGGCGGACACGCTGGAACAACTGGGCTACCAGGCCGAGTCCGCCATCTGGCGCAACGAGTACCTGACCGGCGCCAAGGAATTGCGCGAAGGCCCGGTCAAGACGCGTCTGTCGACGCAAGGGCCGGACCTGATGCGCGCCATGTCGATCGAGATGATTTTCGACTACCTGGCGGTGCGCCTGAACGATGAAAAAGTGGACGGTCTGCAGATCGGCATCAACCTCGCCTTCACCGACAGCAAGGAAAACTATGCGCTCGAGCTGTCCAATTCGGTGCTCAACAACACCCGCGGACGGGTGCTGGCCAAGCCGGACGTGGCGCTCAGCCTGAGCCAGGCTGCTCTGTTCAAGCTGCTGGTGGCCAAGGTGCCGCTGGCCACGCTGATCGCGGCCGGCGAGGTCAAGCTCGCTGGCGAGCCGAAGCTGCTCGGCGTGCTGTTTTCCAGCTTCGACCAGTTCGATCCGCTCTACAACATCGTCACGCCGTAAGCGGCGCGACTCTTCAAGGACTCACCATGTTCGGACAAATGCAGGACCAGCCCCTGCTCATTTCCTCGCTGCTGGAGCACGCCGAGCGCTTCCACCCGGAAGCGCAGATCGTCAGCCGCACGCACGAGGGCGCCGTGCAGCGTTCCAACTGGCGCGCCACGGGGCAGCGCGTGCGCCGCCTCGCGCAGGCGCTGGCGCAACAGGGCATCAAGCAGGGCAGCATGGTCGCCACGCTGGCCTGGAACGAGCAGCGCCACCTCGAACTGTATTTCGCCGTGATGGGCCTGGGCGCCGTGCTGCACACGGTCAACCCGCGCCTCTCGCCCGAGCACATGGCGTATGTGCTCAATCATGCCGACGACACCTGGCTGTTCTTCGACCCCGCCTTCGCGCCGCTGGTGCTGGCGCTGCAGGACCAGCTGCCCAAGGTGCGCCACTTTTGCGTGCTGAGCGACGCGCTTGATCCGGGCGCCGCAACGCTGCCGCTGCGCGAGCTGCAAACCTACGAAAGCCTGCTCGCGTCGGTCGAGGCGGACCCGGCGTTTTGCTGGCCCCGTTTCGACGAGCGCAGCGCGGCCTCGCTGTGCTACACCTCGGGCACCACGGGCAACCCGAAAGGGGTGCTGTCCTCGCACCGCTCGACGGTGCTGCATTCCTGCGTGGTCGGCCTGCCCGACCTGATGAACGCGTCCGCCAACGCCACCGTGCTGGTGGTGGTGCCGCTGTTCCATGTGAACGCGTGGGGCCTGCCGTTCGCCGCCGCCATGACCGGCACCAAGCTGGTGCTGCCGGGCCGCCACCTGGACGGCAAGAGCCTGTATGCGCTGATGCGCGACGAGCGCGTGACGCTGGCGGCCGGCGTGCCGACGCTCTGGCAGATGCTGTTCCAGTACGTCGACGCCGAGGGCCTGAAGCCGAAGGACGATCTGTGCTTGAGCACGGCGGTGGTGGGCGGTTCGGCCGCGCCGCGCTCGATGATCGAGCGCTTCGACCGTGACTTCGGCGCCTTTCTGCTGCACGCCTGGGGCATGACCGAAATGAGCCCGCTGGGCGTGATGTGCCAGCTGCTGCCCAAGCACGCCGGCCTGCCGGCCGAGCAGCGCTACGACATCCAGATGAAGCAGGGCCGCGCCGTCTGGGGTGTGCAACTGAAGATCGTCGACGAGGACGGCGTGCGCCTGCCGCACGACGGCGTGGCGCGCGGACGCCTCTTGGTGTCCGGGCCGTGGGTGGTGGCGCGCTACTTCAAGGACGAGGGCGGCGAGCTGCTCGACGCCGAGGGATTTTTCGACACCGGCGACGTGGCCGTGATCGACGCCGACGGCTACCTGACGCTGGTGGACCGCTCCAAGGACGTCATCAAGTCGGGCGGCGAATGGATTTCATCGATCGACCTGGAGAACACGGCCGTCGGCTGCCCGGGTCTGGCAATGGCCGCCGTGATCGGCGTGGCCCATCCGAAGTGGCAGGAGCGCCCGCTGCTGGTATGCGTGAAACAGCCCGGCAGCGACGTCGGCAAGGACGATGTGCTGCGCTATCTGTCGGGCCGGGTCGCCAAGTGGTGGCTGCCGGACGACGTGGTGTTCGTCGACGCGCTGCCGATGACGGCCACCGGAAAAATTTACAAGCTGGGCCTGCGCGCGCAGTTCCGCCACCACAGCCTGCCCGCGTAAAAAGGCAACGAGTCCGCATCGGAGTGTGTACCGCAGCGAGCGCATCACCGCAGCACCGCAGCACCGCAGCGCCGCGGCACCGCATCACAGCAGCACCGCAGCACCGCAGCACCGCAGCACCGCAGTACCGCATCACAGCATCACAGCAGCACCGCAGCACCGCAGCACCGCAGCACAAAGCTTCATTCGTTGATAAAAATATAGGGGAGACAGGATGCACAAGAAACGACAAGACGCGCGCTGCAAGACGCGCCCGACCGTGCTCGCAGGCGCATGCCGGCTGGTGTTGCTGGCGCTGGGCATGATGACGGGGCAGGGCGCCCAGGCGGGCACGTTCGTCCTCGACAACGGCATCGAAGGCCAGTGGTCGCTCAACACGACGCTGGGCGCGAGCTGGCGCGCCAGCGAGCGCGACCCGAACCTGGTGTCGGGCGCAAACGGCGGCACGGCCGGCGTGGGCAACGGCCACGACGACGGCAACCTCAACTTCAACAAAGGCACGGCCTATTCGAGCGCACCGAAGGCGACCGCCGAGCTGCAGCTGAAAAAAGATAATCTGGGCCTGTTCGTGCGCGCTACCGGCTGGTACGACCATACGCTCAAGGACCAGGGCGTCGCGCACGGCAGCTATGCCAATGCGTATGTGCCCGGCGCCAAGCTCGACGACAGCGCGTATGCCAGCCTGTCCACTTTTTCCGGCGTGGCGCTGGCCGACGCCTATGTGTACGGCACCTTCGAGCTGGCCGACAATCTGCCGCTGTCGCTCAAACTGGGCAACCAGGTGCTCAACTGGGGCGAGAGCGCCTTCATCCCCGGCATCAACGCGATGGGCGCTTTTGACCTGACGGCGGCGCACCGGGCCGGCGCCCAGGTCAAGGAAATCCTGCGGCCGCTGCCGCAATTGACGGCCAACCTTGGCCTTGGCAACGGCCTCTCGCTCGAAGCGTTCTACCAGCTCAAGTGGAAGCCGACCGTGCTCGATGGCTGCGGCACCTACTGGTCGCTGGCCGACTCGCTCAACTGCGGGGGCGGCGCCACCGTGTTCGGCGACTCGGCCGGCAACGACCAGGCCCAGTACAACGGCGTGCCGCTGTTCGGCCTGGTGCCGGCCGGCTTGCGCAACGCGGTCGGTGCGGGCGCACTGGCCGCCACGCCGATCAACTTCCGCTTGAACCGGGTGGACGACATCAAGCCGCGCGACGACGGCCAGTTCGGCGTCGCCGCGCATTATTTTGCCAACGCCATCAGCACCGACTTCGGCGCCTACTTCGCCAACTACCATGCGCGCACGCCGTCGCTGACGGTGGTGAAGACGGCCTCGCCGGCGCCATCGATCTATTCGGGCCAGTACAGCGCGGCCTTTGGCGCGATCGCCAAGGCGCTGGGCAGTGCCGGCCAGACGGCGGCGGCCAAGCAGTTTGGCCTGCTGGGCGCTTTCCCCGGCGCCTCGCTGGGCTGGAGCTACGGCGCCGAGGACATCAAGGTGCTGGGCCTGTCGGCGGCCACCGAAGCGGGCGGCTTCTCGCTGTTCGGCGAGGCCAGCTACACGCGCGGCATTCCGCTCCAGATCAACGGCGTCGACCTGGTGATCGGCACCGTGCTGGGCGTCGGTCCGCAGGCGGCCATGGCCAAGTTCATCCGCGATCCGTCGGTCGCCGCCGGCAGCCCGGGCGCCGGCTACGAGCGCAAGGACAAGTCGCAGATCCAGATGTCGTTCGTACGCATCCTGCCGCAGGTGCTGGGCGCGAGCAGCGCCAGCGTGATCGGCGAAGTGGGCGCGCAGCACTGGAGCGGCATCGGCGATCCGTCCACCTCGACCCGTTACGGGCGCGCCTTCCTGTTCGGCTTCGGCCCGACGGCGGCGCTGGGCGGCACCTGCGCCGGTCTGAACCCGTACGCGCCGTACTGCGAGAACGCCGGCTACGCGACCAGCAACGCCTGGGGTTACCGTCTGCAGGGCGAGCTGAGCTACAGCGACGTGTTCGCCGGCGTGAACCTGAAACCGAAGCTGTTCTGGTCGCACGACGTGAGCGGCTATTCAGGCGACGGCACCTTCGTCAAGGACCGCCAGGTGCTGGGCACGGTGCTGCGCGCCGACTACAACAACAACTACTACGCGGAGCTGAGCTACACCCGCTACAACCACAACGCCAAATATGACGTGCTGCACGATCGAGACAATGTCTCCTTCGTCGTCGGCATCAATTTCTAAGCAAGAGACGGAGACAGACATGAAATTCATCAGCAAACTGGTACTGGCGGGCGGCGTTTCGCTGTGCTGCAGCGCCTGGGCCGGCATGGCCGCGCAGGACGTGGCGCGGCTGGGGCAGGACCTGACCCCGATGGGGGCCGAAAAAGCCGGCAACAAGGACGGCAGCATTCCCGGCTGGGACGGCGGCATCGCCAAACCGCCGGCCGGCTTCGACGCCAAGGCCGGCTACCTTGATCCGTTCGCGGCCGAGAAGCCGCTCTACACGATCACGCCGGCCAACGCGGCCCAGTACAAGGACAAGCTCGCGCCGGGCCAGCTGGAAATGCTCAAGCGCTTTCCCAGCTACAAACTGAACGTGTATGCCAGCCACCGCACGGCCGCCTATCCGCAGGCGATGTACGAGAACATCAAGGCCGAAGCGGGCAAGGCCGAGCTGGCGCCGGGCGGCAATGGCGTGCAGCACGTGGCGCGTTCGTCGGTGCCGTTTCCGATGCCAAAAAATGGCAATGAGCTGATCTGGAACCACGTGCTGCGTTACCGCGGCGGCAGCGTGCAGCGCTTTAACGCCGAGTTCCCCGTGCAGGCCAACGGCAGCTTCACGCCGGTCACGCGCAGCGAAACCTTGATGATGGCCCACTCGATGGACAAGCCCGAGCCGAACCGGCTGGTGTACTACATGGGCGCCATCACCGGCCCGTCCAGCGTGGCCGGCGAGGCGCTCTTGGTGATCGACCCGATCGACCAGGTCAAGGAATCGCGCCAGGCGTGGATCTACAATCCAGGCCAGCGCCGCACGCTGCGCGCGCCCGACGTGGCCTACGACACCCCCGGCTCCGGCTCGGACGGCCTGCGCACCACCGACGACTACGACGGCTTCAACGGCTCGCCCGACCGCTACGACTGGAAGCTGATCGGCAAGAAGGAAATGATCATTTCCTATAACAACTTCAAGCTCACCAACAAGAGCGTCAAGTACAGCGACATCGTGCGCCCCGGCCACCTGAACCAGGACCTGGTGCGCTACGAGCCGCACCGCGTGTGGGTGGTCGAGGCGACGCTGAAAGCGGGCAAACGCCACATCTACGCCAAGCGCGTGTTCTACATCGACGAGGACAGCTGGCAGATCGCCCACGCCGACGCCTACGACGGGCGCGGCGAACTGTGGCGCGTGCACGAGATCGACGCGGTCCAGTTCTACGACGCGCCCACGCCGTGGTTCGCCGCCGAGGTGTTCTACGACCTGCAGGCGCGCCGCTATCTGGTGACGGCGCTGGGCAACCAGGAAAAGCCGATGAAGTTCGGGCCCAAGGTGGACGTCAATTATTTTGGGCCTGACAACCTGCGCCGACTGAGCAACTAGGCCGCGCGGCGTGCGGGCAGCCGCGTCGATTGAGCATTCGGCGCGCGGCCAACAAGCAGCCGCGCCGTCTGCATAGTCAGCGCGCCGCGCGAACGATCCGCCGCGCCGTCTGAATAGTCCGGACGCGCAGCGAACGATCCGCCGCGCCGTCTGAGTTGTCAGCATGCGCACAGACTGACCCGCCGCGCCGTCCGAACAGGGCGCGCGGCATCCGACACGCTGCAAGCAACGTGTCTCTTTGGCGCCCCGCTTCCAGCCGGGATCGGGGCGCTTTTTTTGTGCGCGCTGCGCGCACGGCTCCACCTTGGATTTCCACATGACTGCAATTTTGAGCGTACTGGCGCGCGCCGTGCTGTCGGGCGGCCTGGCGCTGGCCAACGCGCACGCCGCGCCGCCGGCCGGCGATCCCCTGACGACGCCGGCGCGCATGTCGGCGCTGGCCGAACGCGCCCTGTTGCTGGGCGTGGCCCAGGCCGGCGCGCGCATCGTCGCCGTGGGCGAGCGCGGCATCATCGTCTACTCGGACAATGGCGGCGTGCGCTGGACCCAGGCCAGGGTGCCGGTCAGCGTCACGCTGACCGCCGTCCATTTTATCAACGCCGACGACGGCTTCGCGGTCGGCCACGACGGCGTCGTGCTGGCCAGCGTCGACGGCGGCCGGAGCTGGACCAAACAGCTCGACGGCAATGCCCTCAATGCGATGCTGCTGGGCCAGGCGCAGCAGGGCATGGCGCGCGCGCGCAGCGCCCTGGCCGCAAGCGACACGCCGGCCACGCGCGCAGCCGTCGCGGCGGCCGAGAACGCGCTGGCCGATGCCGAGGCGGGCAACAAGTTCGGTCCCTCGCGCCCGCTGCTGGGCGTGTGGTTCAAGAACCCCAACGAGGGTTACGCGGTGGGCGCCTACGGCCAGGCGATCCGCACCGGTGACGCCGGCCTGCACTGGAGCTGGCTCGCCGCGCGCATCGCCAACCCGGAAGGCCTGCATCTGAACGCGATCGGCGCCGCGCCCGACGGGGTTCTGTGGATCGCCGGCGAGGGCGGCAAGCTGTATCGCTCAAGCGATGCCGGCGCCAGCTGGCGCACCATCGACAGCGGCTACAAGGGCCAGCTGTACGGCGTTGTCGGCGTCGGCGCCAAGAGCTTGCTCGCCATCGGCTTCGGCGGCCATCTGCTGCGCTCGAACGACGCGGGCGAAAGCTGGCAGGCGCTCGCGGCGCCGACCGGCAAGAGCCTGGTCGGTGCCGCGCGCGCGCCTGACGGCGCACTGCTGGTGCTGGCGCGCGACGGCAGCGTGCTGCGCAGCGCCGATCAGGGCCGCAGTTTCACACAGGTGGCGCAGGCCGGCGGGCGCGAGGTCGCCGCCCTGTCCGTGCTGACGGGGCCGGGCGCGGTGCGTGCGGCGTTGGCCGGGCAGGGCGGCGTGCGTGTGCTTGCGCTCGACAAATAGAACAAGGTCATACCCATGAAATACGAAAAATTCGCTGTGTCGACACGCAGTGCCGATGTCGGAGCCAGCGCCAGCGCCAAAGCCAACGCAGAAGCGAACATCAAGAGCGGCGGTGAATTCGAGGCGCAAACCGATGGCGATGCCGCCGCCTGCGGGCACCAGAAAGTGGGCGCGCTCGAACGCCTGCTCGAGCCGCGTCTGTTCGCCCATCGGCTGCCGGTCGTGATCCTGTTCTTGCTGGTGTCGCTGGTGCTGGGCTGGCAGGCGTCCCAGCTGAAGGCGGACGCGAGTTTCCAGAAAATGGTGCCGGCTTCGCACCCGTTTATTGCCAACTATCTCAAGTTCGAAAACGAGCTGCGCCCGCTGGGCAACGTGTTGCGCATCGCCGTCGAGACGGACGACCAGAGCATCTACAGCGGCGCCTATCTGGACACGCTCAAGCGCATCACCGACGAGGTGTTCTACATCCCCGGCGTCGATCGCGGCAACCTGAAGTCGCTGTGGACACCCAACGTGCTGTGGATGGAGGTGACCGAGTCCGGCATGGCCGGCGGCCAGATCATTCCGCAGGGTTTCGACGGCTCGCCGGCCAAAATCGACGAGGTGCGCAGCAACGTGGCGCGCTCGGGGCGCATCGGCAGCCTGGTGGCGGCCGACGCCCGTTCGAGCATCGTGCTGGTGCCGCTGCTGGAAAAAGACCCCGACAGCGGCGCCAACCTCGACTACGGCCAGCTGTCGCAGCGGCTGGAAAAACTGGTGCGCGACAAATACGGCAAGCATGGCATCCACATCCACGTCACCGGTTTCGCCAAGGTGGTGGGCGACCTGATCGCCGGCGCGCGCGCCATCGGCCTGTTTTTCGCGATCACCTTCGCGCTGACGGCGGCGCTGCTGCTGTGGTATTCGCGCTGCTGGCGCAGCACGGCCGTCACGCTGTTTTGCTGCAGCCTGGCCGTGTTGTGGCAGCTCGGCCTGGTGCGCCTGATCGGCTTCGGGCTGGATCCGTATTCGATCCTGGTGCCGTTTCTGACCTTCGCGATCGGCGTCTCGCACGCGGTGCAAAACATCAACACGATGGCGGCGGCGCGCCTGTCCGGCGCCTCGAATATGCAAACGGCCAGGCTGACCTTCCGCCAGCTGTTCATCCCCGGCACGGTGGCGTTGCTGTGCGACGCGGTCGGCTTTTCGACCCTGTTGGTGATCGACATCGGCGTGATCCGCGAACTGGCCATTTCGGCCTCGATCGGCGTGGCCGTGATCGTGCTCACCAAGATGTTCCTGCTGCCGGTGCTGATGTCCTACGTGGGCGTGTCCGACGCCGGCGTGCGCCACCAGGCGCGCAAGCAGGCCGGCAGCCACCGCGTGGCGCGCGCCTTGTCGCGCTTCGCCGAGCCGCGCTTCGCCTGCGCGGGCGTGGCCGGCGCGCTGCTGTTGCTGGGCGCGGCCTGGACGATGAGCCGCGATCTGAAGATCGGCGACCTCGACCCCGGCGCGCCCGAGCTGCGCGCGGACTCGCGTTACAACCGCGATTCGGCCTACATCAGCGCGCACTACGCCACCAGCGCCGACGTGTTCGTGGTGATGGTGCGCACCGCGCCCGGCGAGTGCGGCTCCTACCCGGTGGCCGAGAAGGTCGACCGCTTCCAGTGGGAGATGGAAAACGTGCTCGGGGTCGAGTCGAGCAGCTCGCTGTTCTCCGGCATGAAGAAGATGATCGCCGGCAGCAATGGCGGCGACCTGCGCTGGCATGCGCTCTCGCGTAACCGCTACGTGTCCAACGCGGCCCAGCGCATGCTGCCATCGGAGTTGTACAGCAACGACTGCGCGATGGTGCCGGTGCTGGTGTTCCTGGCCGATCACAAGGCCGCAACGCTTGAGCGGGTAGTGGCGCGGGCCCAGCAGTTCGCTCTAGCCAACGACGACGCGGTGGCGCGTTTCACGCTGGCCGGCGGCAATGCCGGCATCGAGGCGGCCACCAATATCGTCATCAAGCAGGCCGAAACGCAGATGCTGGTACTGGTCTACGCGATCGTCGCGCTGCTGGTGTTGTGGGAGTTCCGCAGCTGGCGCGTGGCGCTGTGCATCATGCTGCCGCTGTATATCACCTCGGCGCTGTGCGAGGCCATCATGGCGCGTCTGGGACTGGGCGTGAAAGTGGCTACGCTACCGGTCATCGCCCTTGGCATCGGTATCGGCGTCGACTACGGCATCTACATTTACAACCGGCTGCAGCATTTCCTCGATCAGGGGCTGACGTTGAAGGCGGCGTATTTCGAGACACTGAAGGGCACCGGCGCAGCCGTCGCGCTGACCGGGGTGACGCTGGCGCTGGGCGTGCTGAGCTGGGTCTGGTCGGATATCAAATTCCAGGCCGACATGGGGCTGCTGCTGACGTTCATGTTTCTGTGGAATATGGTGGGCGCCATCGTGATGATCCCCGCGCTGGCAGCGCTGATCGTGCGCCCGCGCGCGCCGGCCTGAGGGGCGTCGATGCGCGCCGCGCTCAGCGCTCCGATCGCCGCGCGGCACGCCGCCGTTGCGCTCGAAACGGCGCACGGAACCGGTCGTGCATCGCTGGCGACGATGTACGCGTTGCGTCAGACGGGCATGGCGTTTCACGCGATCGCCGTTGCACTTAACCGGTTGGGGATGGCGAGCGAGCACGGCGGGCGCTGGTACGGCGCCACTGTGCGCCGCGCGCTCGGATGTCCGGGCACCGGCGCGCACCGCTGCACCGAGGCTTGCATTCAGGGCACGCGCGCCTGCCCGAGCGCGCCTGCGGCACGCGTCGGCGGGGCGGCCGTGGCGCCGCCCATTCAGGCCGGCGTCCCAGCGCGGCGGACCTAGACAGATGCGCCGGCGGCGCAACTCACTAAGGCGCGGCCCGTTCGAACAGCGCGATGCGCGCCAGCACCTGACCGTGGTCGGACGCGTCGGGCCGGTTCAGCGCCAGATGGTCGTTCAGGTAGCGCACTTCGAGCACCTGACCGATCGCGTGCGCGCAGGCCGGGTTGAATGCGTCGGACACCAGCACATGGTCGATGGTGCTGTAGTGGCCCTCGTGGATGCTGCTGAAGGCGACATGGCGCAGCCGGTCGTGCTGCACCGCGATCTGGTAGGCGTCGAACAGCCGGTCGCCGTTCGAGGTGCCGGCGCCCATCACGATCTGGGCCGCGTCGGCGTCGATCACGTCGTTGAAGTCGCCCAGCACGATGCGCGGCAAGGCGCGCGTCTTGGCCATGTTGCTGAGCATGACGCGCAGCGCCACCGCCTCGGTGCCGCGCCATACCAGCGAGCGCAGGCAGGCCATCGCGTACAGCAGCGGGTCGTCCGGCGTGTCGCCGTTGCGGTAGTCGGGGCGCTTCGATTTCAGATGTACCACCAGCACGTCGATCACGCAGCCGGGCGCCGCCTGCACGCTCGCGTGCAGCACCGGGCGCGCGAAGCGGTCCGGATCGCGGCTGTCGGGCGGCAGCATCACGCCGGCGGGAAACTGCGGATACGACAGCGCCGGCCCCACCAGCGGCAGGCGCGACACCAGCGCCACGCTGGGGGTATGCCGCTCGACGTAGGGATCGGGGTCGAAGCCGACGTGGGTGGCGTTTCGGTAGCCCTTGGTGCGCGCCAGCACCTGTTTCAAGGTGTCCTGCGCAAACACTTCCTGAAAGCCGATCACGTCGGCGTCGAGCAGGTCGATCTGCTGGGCGCTCCAGTTCAGCTTGGCCTCGTACTGGGCTTCGCTGGCAGGCGCCAAATTGTCGTACAGACGCACCCCGGGTGGGGCCAGGTTGAGCAGGTTGAAGGTGGCAAAGCGGATCTCTTGCTGCATAATATGACACTCCAATGTTTGAATAGCGTATCACGCATGGCCAAGAAAGAGCACATCTCGGAAACGCAGGCGACCCAATTGCTGCGCAAACACCACATCGACTTCTCTGAGCACCCCTACGCGTACGAGGAGCATGGCGGCACCAGCGTGTCGGCGCAGGCGCTGGGCGTGGACGAGCACGCCGTCGTGAAAACCTTGGTGATGCAGGACGAGGCGGCCCGTCCCTTGATCGTGCTGATGCACGGCGACTGCAAGGTGTCGACCAAGAACCTGGCGCGCGCGGTGCCGTGCAAATCGGTCGAACCGTGCAAGCCCGAGGTGGCCCAGCGTCATTCCGGTTATCAGGTGGGCGGCACGTCGCCGTTCGGCACCAAGAAGACGATGCCGATCTATGTCGAGCAGTCGATCCTGGCGCTAGCCAAGATCTACATCAATGGCGGGCGGCGCGGTTACCTGGTGGGCATCGCACCGCAGGTACTGCTGACGCTGCTGGCGGCGCGTCCCGTCAATTGCGCGCTGGCCGACTAACCAATTAATTAGGGTCAGAGTAGAATTAATTTGCAATGTTTCAAATTAATTCTACTCTGACCCTAATTGTTTACATCAATGGCGGCGGCGCGGTTACCTGGTGGGCATCGCACCGCAGGTATTGTTGACGCCGCTGGCGGCGCGCCTCGTCAATTGCGCGCTGGCCGACTAACCCGGCCACTGGTGGCGCGCGGGCGCTTGGTGTATATTCAGCGGCCCGGCACGCATAGACCGGAGCGATAACAAGAAAAGAGAATCCATGAACACTGTTTTGATCACCGTGCTATTTATCGTTGCAGCCTATCTGATCGGTTCGATCTCGTTTGCCGTTGTCACCAGCAAACTGTTCGGGCTGGCCGATCCGCGCACCTACGGCTCGAAAAACCCCGGCGCGACCAACGTTCTGCGCAGCGGCAACAAGGCCGCCGCCGTGCTGACGCTGCTCGGCGACGGCGCCAAGGGCTGGTTCGCCGTGTGGCTCACGCAACTGCTGGCCGAGCAGTATGGCATCGGCGACGTCGGCGTGGCCTTGGTGGCGCTGGCGGTGTTTCTTGGCCACCTGTGGCCGGTGTTCTTCCGTTTCATCGGCGGCAAGGGCGTGGCAACGGCGCTGGGCGTGCTGTTGGGGATCAACCCCTGGCTGGGCTTGGCCACGCTGGTGACCTGGCTGGTGATCGCCTACGCGTTTCGTTATTCGTCGCTGGCAGCATTGGTGGCGGCCGTGTTTGCGCCGTTCTACTACGGGCTGCTGTTCGGCATGGACGCCAAGTTGTTCGCCATCGTCGTGATGAGCGCGCTGCTGGCCTACCGCCACAGTGCCAACATCGGCAATCTGCTGGCCGGCAAGGAAAGCCGTCTGGGCAGCAAGGCCGGCGCGGGCGCCGGCGCAAAAGTCGCGGGCAAGAAACGCACGTAGTGGCAAGCTGATCGGCGCGTCACGCCGGCTACGTCAAACGTCGGCGCTGTGCGTGGCGCTAGAATTGGCTATTGCGCTGCCGGAGACGATCACCATGAATGGGGACCTTGTTCAGACCGATTCTGAGTTGCACGACGCAACGCCGCTGTTTGCCGGCACCCGTGTTCCCATCCAGACGCTGTTTGACTGTCTGGCGGCGGGCGACACGCTCGGTCTGTTCTTGTTTGATTTCCCCAGCGTCAGCCGGGTGATGGCCGTGGCCGCTTTGGAGCAGGCCAGCCGCGCGCGCCGCGCCGCCGGGCGCAGCTGACGATGCGGTGCCATGCCGCCCGGCCAGCTTGCGTCAAAACTTCTCCTTGCGCATCGTGCAGACCAGTCTTTCGTGCGCCGCCAGTTGGGTATTCTGGACGTCGTCCAGCGTGCGGTAGCCGGTAATGACCCAGACCAGCGGATCCTTCCGGTCCGATTCAAGCGTGATTGCGCTAAAACCACACAGTTCGGGCTTGTCGATGGCGATCGTGCTCACTTGCCCGCCGGGCGTGCTGGCCTGCGCGATGACCTTGTAGCGCGCCCCGCTGCACTGTGAGAACGTGGTGCGCCAGGCCAGCGCGTCGCTGCTCAAGGACAGTTTTCCATAGCAGGCCGGCCCCTGGCCGACGAATTCGCCCAGCGGCGATTCGGCGCCGTGCACGGCCCCGTGCGCCAATGCGAGCAGCGTGATAAACAGTGTTTTCATGGCCGACCCTCTTCAAAAGTGTTGTCTGTGGACAGCATACGAACAGCCGGCCAGCCGGGTATTGCGCTGGCGCATCATTGGCGCGGCTCGGACGCGGCCGGCGCCGACCGCGTGTTTGCCCGCGTCAGGACGGGCCAACGGTGGCGTCATGACAGCGCGCCGCTTGGCGTGCTCGGGCGTGGCGCGCGTCATCGCGCGCGCCGCCGGGCACCGTCATGGGCGACAATTGAGCGCTCGCACCGGGCGCGCGCACTTGAATTGCGGGCAAGCGTGCTCATATGCATGAATGGGCCGGCGCGCTGCGCGCCAGCTATTTAACAGCCGCGCGGCGTGCCTGCGGGCGGCGGAAAGGCAATACCGAATGAGCAAGCAGATCAAGATCGATTTCGTATCGGACGTGTCGTGTCCGTGGTGCATCATCGGCCTCAAGTCGCTCGAGCAGGCGCTCGAGCGGATCGGCGACGCGGCCGCCGTGCAGCTGCATTTCCAGCCGTTCGAGCTCAATCCCGCCATGCCGGCCGAGGGGCAGGACATCACCGAGCATCTGGCCGAGAAATACGGCGCCACGCCGGCGCAAAGCGCGCAGACGCGCGAGATGATCCGTGCGCGCGGCGCCGAGGTGGGCTTTCATTTTGAACTGGCCCAGCGCAGCCGGATCTACAACACCTTTGACGCGCACCGGCTGCTGCACTGGGCCGAGCTCGAGGGCAAGCAGCACGCGCTCAAGATGGCACTGTTCGACGCGTATTTCAGCAAGGGCGAGAGCCCCGCCGCGCATGCGGTGCTGGTGCGCGTGGCCGGCGAAGCGGGCCTCGATACGGCCGAGGCGGCGCGCATTCTGGCGTCCGACCAATTCGCCGCCGAGGTGCGCGAGCGCGAACGGTTTTACCAGCAGCAGGGCATCAGTTCGGTCCCGGCGATCATCATCAACGATCGCCATTTGATCTCGGGCGGCCAGCCGGTCGAGGTGTTTGAACAGGCGCTGCGCCAGATCCTGGCACAGCCCGCATAACGTAGTTCGCACAAGGAGAGAGTATGCCAACTGCTATCTGGAACGGTGCCGTGATTGCCCAGGCGCGTGATGACGAAGTGCAGATCGTCGAGAACAATGTGTATTTCCCCATCACGGCAGTGCGCCAGGAATTGCTGCAAGCGAGCGCGACGCACACGGTCTGTCCGTGGAAAGGTACGGCCAGCTATTTCAGCGTGCTGGTCGATGGCAAGCTCAACGTCGATGCCGCGTGGACCTACGGCGCGCCGTTCGCGGCCGCCGACAACATCGCCGGCCATGTCGCGTTCTGGAAGGGCGTTGAAGTGCGCCCGTAAAACGGCGGCTGGCCTGCCACGTGGCCGATCAATTAGAATGGCTATTTTGATCGGTGATCCGCATGGACAGGCTGCACCTGATGACCGTCTTCGTCGCCGTCGCCGAAGAGGAAAGTTTTGCCGGCGGCGCGCGCCGTCTGTCGATGTCGCCGCCGGCCGTCACGCGCGCCATCGCCGCGCTGGAGGCGCGCCTGGGCGTCAAACTGCTCGACCGCACCACCCGCTATGTGCGCGTGACCGAGGCGGGCGGGCGCTATCTGGACGATGCGCGCCGTATCATCGCTGACGTCGACGAAGCCGACGAGGCCAGCGCCGGCATCAACGCCGCGCCGCGCGGCCACCTGGCCATTACCGCCCCCGTCATGTTTGGCAAGATGTTCGTCATGCCCGGCGTGGTCGACTATTTACGCCGCTATCCCGAGATGGAAGTGTCGGCACTGTTCCTGGACCGCGTCGTGAACCTGATTGAAGAGGGCATGGATGCGGGCGTACGCATCGGCGAGCTGCCCGATTCGAGCATGAAGGCGATCGGGGTGGGCCACGTACGCCGGGTGGTGTGCGCCTCGCCCGCCTATCTGGCCCAGTACGGCACGCCGCTCACGCCGGCCCAGTTGTGCGCCCACACGATGGTGGCGCCGGTCAACGTCAGCGCCAAACTGGAATGGAAGTTTGCCCACCGGGGCCAGGCGCAATCGGTGAAGATCAAGCCGCGCCTGACGGTGACCAGCAACGACGGCGCGATCGAGGCGGCGCGGCTGGGCTTTGGCATCTCGCGCCTGATGTCGTATCAGGTCAATCCCTACCTGGAATCTGGCGAGCTGGTGGCCGTGCTCAGCGAGTTTGAAACGGCGCGCGTGCCGATTCACGTGGTGCATCGCGAAGGGCGCTACGCGTCGGCCAAGTTGCGCACCTTTGTCGACCTGATGGTGGCCCGCTTGCGCGCCGAGAAGTCGCTGCGCTAATTGGCGGGCCGGCATCGGCGCGGCCAAGCCGTGCGGACAGCGGGGCGGGCGGCAGCGCTGCCAGTCTGTTTCCGGCACGCGCAACGGCTGCATGGCCGCAGCGCTTGAATGGCGCGCGGTGCGGCCCCAGGCATGCCACAAGCGCGCGGGCCCGCATGGCTGGCAAGAGCAAAAATGAGCAAAAATGAGCAAGACTGTTTCGCATTCCCCCCGAAAGCGTGGTGCCGCAACACGTCGGTGCCAACTTTCCGTTTCGCAACGACGTGCCAGCGCATACAATTGCCCTACCCCATGATCAATCGCGCCTCGCTCAGCCTATGAATTCGCATGCCGCCCAGGTGGTTTTACTCGCACTGGCGCTGAGCTGCTACGTCGCGCACGCGCAAGACGCGTCGGTGTCGGTGTATGGGCGCATCAACCTGGCACTGGTGGCGCACGGCGGCTCCGGCCCGGGCCAATCGAGCACGGCCACGCAAAACAGCCTGTCGAGCCGGCTTGGCTTCAAGGCTCAGGAAGAGCTGGGCGCTGGCCTGATCGCCAGCGTGGTCGTCGAAACGGGGATCGGCGCCGATGTCGGCAGTGGCACGCTGGGCAATCGTGAAACGAGTCTGGGTTTGCAGGGACGGTTCGGCAAAGTACGCATCGGCTACATGCTGACCCCGTTCGACGATTTCCACAGCATTGCCGGTCCCGGCTATTTCAACAATGTGTCGAACGACAACATCAACGGTTTCTGGGCCAACGGCTACAGCAATCTGTACGGCGCCGCTAGCAAGCCCTGCGATGGCAGTGTTCCCGGCACGGACGACAACAACAATTTTTCCTTCGACGGGCGCTATGCCAATTCGCTGCGCTACGATGCGCCCGTGATCGGCGATGTGGCGTTCGCCACGCATGTGGCGCTGGGCGAGTCGGGCGTGCCAGGCTGCGCCTCCCGGGCCTGGTCGAGCAAGTTGCAGTATGTCGCCCATGGGTGGAACGCGGGCCTGGCGTTCGACCAGCATTTCAACGCGCGCGGCGCGGGCCTGAACGACACTATCGTGCTGGCCACGGCCGCCTACCGCTTCTCGCCCGCGTATGCCTTGTCCGGCTATGTGCAGCGGGTGCGCTACGCCCATCCGGGCGGGCAGGATCTGCGCCAGGTCGTCGTCGGGGTGAATGGCAAGCGCAGCGATGGCGCGCACATGCTCGAGCTGGGCTGGTACCGCGCCGGCAAGGGACACGGCGAGCAAACGCCGGTGTTTTCGGGGATCTTCGTTGGCAGCGACACCGAAGCGCATTTGCTGGCGCTCGCTTACCACTACGCGCTGTCGCGCCGCACCGACTTGTGGGCGCAGTTCATCGAGATTCGTAACGCCAGCCATGCCGCTTACGCGCTGGGCAATTCGGGCAAGGCCGGCGCGCCAGGCAGCATGGGCGCGCACCCGCACGCCCTGATCGCGGGGCTGCGGCATGATTTCTAGGCGTGCCGGCGCGCGAACCTGGTCAGTGCTGATGCGCCGGAGCCTGGCTGGCGCCGTCGCGCTGACTTTGCTGCTCACTCCACCCGGCGCGGTGTGCGCGCGCATGCAACTGATCTACCCCAGAGCCGAGTCGAGCGCGGACAGCCGCTACGACTACGATTGGGCCGTGCTGCGCGCGGCGCTGGAAAAGAGTGCCTATGCCTTTGGCCCGTTCGAGATGCACCAGTCAAGCCGGTACATGTCGCCGGCGCGCGTGACGGCGGCGGCGCTGTTGCCAGGCAGTGAAATCAATGTGTTCGTGCGCGCCACCTCGAATGAGCTGGAACAGCATTTCCGGCCGGTGCGCATTCCGGTCGACCGCGGCCTGTTGGGCTACCGGGTGTTTCTGGTGCGTCGGTCCGACCTGCCCAAGTTCGCCGCCGTGCGCACGCTGGCCGACTTGCGCAAATACAGCGTCGGCCAGGGCAAGGGTTGGGTGGATGTGTCGATCCTGTCGGCCGCAGGGTTTGCTGTTATCGAAGGAAACAATTACGAGGGCTTGTTTCCGATGCTGTCCTATGGACGCTTTGATTTTCTGTCACGCTCATGCGACGAAGCGCTGCGCGAATATGACGAGCGGCACGCGCACACCGACATGGCGGTGGAGCCGACGCTGCTGCTGTACTATCCCTTGCCGCGTTACTTCTTCACGCGCCGCGATGCCGAGGGCGAACAGCTGGCCAGGCGTATCGAAATCGGGCTCGAGATCATGTTGCGCGACGGCTCGTTCAACAGCCTTTTTCTGCACTACAAGGGCAAGTTGATCAAGCGCGCGGGGCTGGGATCGCGCCGTCTGTTTCGTATCACCAACCCCGCTTTGCCGCCGAAGACCCCGCTGGCGCGCGCCGAACTGTGGTATTCGCCGTCCGTGGGCGACTAGCCCGACTGCGCACGGCGCTACGCGGGTGCGCGCTGCGGCGCATTTACAGCTCCGACACTTTCTTGTTGGCAATCACTTTCCAGTTGGCGTCGGCGTTCTTGATGCGCCCCGGAATGTCTTGCGACCACAGTCCGCGGATTTTGCTGTCGAGGTTGAAGTACAGCTTGCCGTCGACGATATCGAACACGTCCGGATCGGCCACGAATTTCTTGCTGATCGAGGCGCCGTAGGCGCAAAAACCGCCGTATTGCGGCAGGAACTTGGCGGGATTCGCCTCAAACACCTTCTTGCTCTCGTCGGTGGCGAACAAATAGGTCACGCCATCGACGCTGGCCACGTGGTGGCCGTTGCCGCGCTGTGGCTTTTCCTGCGTGAAGTAGGACGTCAGGTCGTAGCCGCCGGCGCCGACGACGTTGTCGCGCGGGGTCTCGGCACGGCTCAGACCGGGCGCCAGCAGGCACAGGCTGGCGATCAAGGCGAGGGCGTTTTTGTAGAATTTATTCATCGTGTGCTCCAGGGGAAAAGGGGCGCGCTTGAGTGCGCATGTCCACACTGTAGGACAGTTTGTTGCTCGCAGGAATAGCCGTCATGTGCAATTAATCGTTGCGCCAAGTGGAATGGGGCGGTCTCGGCGCGATTTTGGTGCGGCGCACAATCACGGTGCCGATTCGGCACTGCTATGGTTCTTTGCGGGTGTTTTTCAGAGCAAAACGTCGTTGTTTCGGCTGGCACAGCGCTTGCTGTATGTCCGGTAGCGGCAAGCGGTTCGCACCACGGTGCGGCCAATTTGCTCCCGACCAACTAGTCCTGCCACTGGCACGAGGAAACGATGACGAGCGATAGCCCCAGCAATTTGACCCGCCGCAGCCTGCTCAAGGCCGGCGCCACCCTGACCGCGGCCAGCATTGGCGGCCTTGCCACCGGCGGCGTGTGGGCGGCCGGTTCGGACAAGCCCGAAAAGGAAGAGGTCAAGGTCGGCTTCATCCCCTTGACCGATTGCGCCTCCGTCGTGATGGCGTCGGCGCTGGGTTTCGACAAGAAATACGGCATCAAGATCGTCCCCAGCAAGGAATCATCCTGGGCCAGCGTGCGCGACAAGCTCGTCAATGGCGAACTGGACGCGGCGCACGTGCTGTACGGGCTGATTTACGGCGTGCAGCTGGGCGTGTCCGGCGCGAAGAAGGACATGGCGGTGCTGATGAGCCTGAACCATAACGGCCAGGCCATCACGCTGTCGAAAAAGCTGGCCGACAAGGGCGCGGTGAACGGCGCCGCGCTGGCCAAGCTGATGCAGATGGACAAGCGCGAGTACACCTTCGCGCAGACCTTCCCCACCGGCACCCACGCGATGTGGTTGTACTACTGGCTGGCCAGTTACGGCATCAACCCGATGCGCGACGCCAAGATGATCACGGTGCCGCCGCCGCAGATGGTGGCCAATATGCGCGTTGGCAACATGGACGGCTTTTGCGTGGGCGAACCGTGGAATCACCGCGCCATCGTCGACGGGGTCGGCGTGACCGCCGCGACCACCCAGGAAATCTGGCGCGACCATCCGGAAAAGGTGCTGGGCACCACGGGCGACTGGGTCAAGAAAAATCCCAACACGGCGCGCGCGCTGATTGCCGCCGTGCTCGACGCGAGCAAGTGGATCGACGCCTCGCTGTCGAACAAGAACAAGATGGCCGAGACGATCGCCGAAAAGGCCTACGTCAACACCTCGGTGGACGTGATCAACCAGCGCATCATGGGACGCTACCAGAACGGCATGGGCAAGACCTGGGACGACCCGAACTACATGAAGTTCTACAACGACGGCATCGTCAACTTCCCGTATCTGTCGGACGGCATGTGGTTCATGACCCAGCACAAGCGCTGGGGCTTGCTCAAGGAAGACCCGGATTACCTGGCCGTGGCCAGCTCGGTCAACCAGATCGCGCTGTACAAGGAAGCGGCCACGATGGCCAAGGCCAGCGTGCCCAAGCAGAGCATGCGCAGCGTGACCATGCTCGACGGGACCGTCTGGGATGGCAAGAATCCGAAGGCCTATGCGGCCTCGTTCAAAATCAAAGCGTAGGGGGACGGGATGAGTGCAGTCATGGAAACGATCGGGCTGGGCGCGGCAGCGGCCCCGCTGGCAGGGGCGGCGGCGACGATGTTGACGGGCGCGGTGGGCACGGCGCTGGCGGGCGCGGGCGCGGGCGCGGTCTCGCCGGGCATCGCGGCGACACCGGCGGGCAGCCCGGCGGCGCCGCAAGCTGGCGGCGCGAGCGCGCCGGCTTCGGGCATGGCGACGCAGGAGCGGGTGCCGCGCAGCGCCCGGCTGGCCGCCAAAGGGGTGGTGTTATCGAAGGGGAACGCGCGCCTGCGCAAGCTGGTGTTGCTGGTGTTGCCGCCCGTGCTGGGACTGGCGCTGCTGGTGCTGGTGTGGCAGATCATCGCGCTCAAGAACAGCAGCTTTCCGACCCCGGCGGTGACCTGGAACGAGGCGCTGCGCCTGTTTGCCGACCCGTTCTACCGCAAGGGGCCGAACGACCAGGGCATAGGCTGGAACATCCTCGCCTCGCTGGGGCGGGTCGGCATCGGTTTCGGGCTGGCGGCGGCGGTCGGCATTCCGCTGGGCTTCCTGATCGGACGCTTCAAATTTTTGGCCGGCATGTGCAACCCCATCATCAGTTTGCTCAAACCGGTGTCGCCGCTGGCCTGGCTGCCGATCGGCCTGCTGGTGTTCAAGTCGGCCGATCCGGCGGCGATCTGGTCGATCTTCATCTGCTCGATCTGGCCGATGATCATCAACACGGCGGTCGGCGTGCAGCGCGTGCCGCAGGACTACATGAACGTGGCGCGCGTGCTCAATCTGTCCGAGTGGAAGATTTTCAGCAAGATCCTGTGGCCGTCGGTGCTGCCCTACATGCTGACGGGCGTGCGGCTGGCCATCGGCACCGCCTGGCTGGTGATCGTGGCGGCCGAAATGCTGACCGGCGGCGTGGGCATCGGTTTTTGGGTGTGGGACGAGTGGAATAACTTGAACGTGCCGCACATCATCATCGCCATCGGCGTGATCGGGGTGGTCGGGCTGCTGTTGGAACAGGCGCTGGTGGCGCTGGCCAAATCATTCACATACGAAGAAGTGGGGAGCTGACATGGGCGTCGATAAATTCATCGAGATTCAAAATGCCGAGATGGTGTTCGACACCAGCAAGGGCAGTTTTCATGCACTCACGCGGGTCAATCTGAACGTCGCGCAGGGCGAGTTCATCACCTTGATCGGCCATTCCGGTTGCGGCAAATCGACCTTGCTGAACCTGATCGCGGGCCTGACCCGGGCCAGCGAGGGCGCGCTCATTTGCGCCGGGCGCGAAATCGACGGGCCCTCGCCCGAGCGCGGCGTGGTGTTCCAGAACCATTCGCTGCTGCCGTGGCTGTCCTGCTTTGAGAACGTCTACCTGGCCGTCGAGCGCGTGTTCGGCGCGCGCGAGTCGAAGGCGCGTTTGCATGAGCGCACCGGCGACGCGCTGGCGCTGGTGGGCTTGACGGCGGCGTCGGCCAAGCGCCCGCATGAGATCTCGGGCGGCATGAAGCAGCGCGTGGGCATCGCGCGCGCGCTGTCGATGGAGCCGAAGGTGCTGCTGATGGACGAGCCGTTCGGCGCGCTCGACGCGCTCACGCGCGCCCACCTGCAAGACGAGTTGCTGCGCATCGTCGCCGCCACCGGCTCGACCGTGGTGATGGTCACCCACGATGTGGACGAGGCGGTGCTGCTGTCGGACCGGATCGTGATGATGACCAATGGGCCGCGCGCGACCATCGGCGATATTTTGCAGGTACGCCTGGCGCGCCCGCGCGAACGCTTGGCGCTGGCGCACGATCCGCTGTATCTGGCCTACCGCGCCAGCGTGCTGGAGTTTTTGTACCAGCGTCACGCGCGCCCGCAAGCGCTGCAAGCGGCCTAGCGGAGGCACCGGCGGTGGTTGCCGTGACGGCATGTTGTCACAATCTGCAACACCCGCTTCCAGTGTGTTCAATAACGTGACAGGACGGCGCCCGCGCCGCCCTGTCCACGCGTCGTGCTACGCCCCTTGCGGGGGTCTCTGGGCGATGCTGGCATGGACTTTGCGATATCTCCGTGGTGTGTGCAGCGCAAGCTGCCAAGCACCAAACCGATCGCAAACCACTGCGGCATCCACTTTCTAGAGGACGACATGAACCTGGCAGACATCAGCAAACTTGGCGTGAGCAACCCTTTCAAGCCGCGCTACGGCAATTACATCGGCGGCGAATTCGTCGCGCCGGTCAAGGGCGAATATTTTGCCAACATCACGCCGATCACCGGCCAGCCGTTTTGCGAGGTGGCCCGTTCCACTGCCGAGGATATCGAGCTGGCGCTGGACGCCGCGCACTCCGCCAAGACCGCCTGGGGCAAGACGTCGCAAACCGAACGCGCCAACATCCTCAACAAGATCGCCGACCGGATGGAGGCCAACCTGGAGTTGCTGGCCACGGCCGAGACGATCGACAACGGCAAGCCGATTCGTGAAACGCGCGCGGCCGACATTCCACTGGCGATCGACCATTTCCGCTATTTCGCCGGCTGCATCCGTGCCCAGGAAGGCAGCGTCGCGCAGATCGACGAAAACACCTACGCCTACCATTATCACGAACCGCTGGGCGTGGTCGGCCAGATCATCCCGTGGAATTTCCCCATCCTGATGGCGGTGTGGAAGCTGGCGCCCGCGCTGGCGGCGGGCAACTGTGTGGTGCTTAAACCGGCCGAGCAAACCCCCGCTTCGATCATGGTGCTGATGGAATTGATCGGCAACCTGCTGCCGCCGGGCGTACTGAACATCGTCAACGGCTTCGGGCTGGAAGCGGGCAAACCGCTGGCCTCGTCCAAGCGCATCGCCAAGATCGCCTTCACGGGGGAAACCGGTACCGGCCGCCTGATCGCCGGCTACGCTTCGCAAAACCTGATTCCCGTCACGCTGGAATTGGGCGGCAAGTCGCCCAACATTTTCTTTGCCGACGTGATGGACAGTGATGACGCGTTCTTCGACAAATGCCTGGAAGGCTTCGCGATGTTCGCGCTCAACCAGGGCGAGGTGTGCACCTGTCCGTCGCGCGCGCTGATCCAGGAATCGATCTACGAGAAATTCATGGAACGCGCCACCAAACGGGTGGCCGCCATCAAGCAGGGCAATCCGCTGGACGGCGCCACCATGATCGGCGCGCAAGCGTCGCAGGAGCAGTTTGAAAAGATCATGGCCTATATGGACATCGGCAAGCAGGAGGGCGCGACGGTGCGTATCGGCGGCGCCAACAGCCGCCAGAGCGGCCAGCTCGAAGGCGGCTACTATGTGCAGCCGACCATCTTCGAAGGTAACAACAAGATGCGCATCTTCCAGGAGGAGATCTTCGGGCCGGTGGTGTCGGTGACCACCTTCAAGGACGAGGCCGAGGCCATCGAGATCGCCAACGACACGCTGTACGGTCTGGGCGCGGGCCTGTGGACGCGCGACGGTTCGCGTGCGTTCCGGGTCGGACGCGCGGTGCAGGCCGGGCGCGTGTGGACCAACTGCTACCACCTGTACCCTGCCCACGCCGCGTTCGGCGGCTACAAGCAGTCGGGCATCGGACGAGAAAACCACAAGATGATGCTGGACCATTACCAGCAGACCAAGAACCTGTTGGTGAGCTACGATCCGAAAGCGATGGGCTTCTTCTAAACCCGGCAAGGCCGGCGCCGGCGGCTCCGCGACCAGCGGGCCCGCCGGCTTTTTTTGCACGCTACCCGAGGAATCATCAATGACCATAGCCCGCGTTACCGCCACTCCCGCCGCGCTGGCGCTGATGCAGACGCTGCGCGACAAATACGGGCCGCTAATGTTCTTCCAGTCGGGCGGCTGCTGCGACGGCAGCGCGCCGATGTGCTATCCGTTGGGCGAGTTCGCCGTCAACGACAGCGACGTCAAGCTTGGCATGCTGGGCGACATCCCGTTCTACATGGGCTTGGAACAGTTCGACTACTGGAAACACACCCAGCTGATCATCGATGCGGTGCCCGGCAACGGCGGCATGTTCTCGCTCGACAATGGCACCGGCACGCGCTTTCTGACCCGTTCGCGCCTGTTTACCGACGACGAATGCGCGCAGCTGGCCGCGCAGCACTGAGCGGCCAAACGCCCCGTCGAACGACGTGCGATGGCCATTGCTGTGACGTCCGATGGCGCCGCCATGCTTCAACTGGCGTCGTTCCGGGACACGCCGGCGCAGGAAAAATGCACGCGCGGAACGCGCATGCGCGCGATGCGACCCTTAGCAGCCCGCTTCGCTCTGGTGCCGGAACGCCAGCACCACCACTGCCTCGGCGGCAGCGTCGTAGCGGTACAGCGCCGCGTAGCCGGAATCGCCGAAAGCGATTTCGAGTTCGCGCAGCTCGGGGAAATCGGGCAGCGGGCGGCCCGTGTAGGGATTCATTTCAAGCAGCGCAAGCTGGCGCTCGATGGCCAGTGCGGCGCGCGCCGGCGCCGTCGGGCTGGCATTGGCGAGCGCGGCGCGGCAGCGCACCAGGCCGTGTCCGGCCGTCTCCGTGATCACGATGCGTGTCACGCGGGTTCCACCACTTCGGTGTCGCTGCCCCAGGCCGACAGCCAGGCCTGCACGGCCGGACCGCTCAAGGTGTGGCCGCTGGCCTGGTATTCGGTCCAGGCCGCCAAGGCCTCCTGCTTGAAGCTTTCGTGCGCCTCGGCGCGCTCGACATATTGGGCGATCGCCTCGCGCATGATCCAGTGGGATGAGCGCTGGCGCAGCTCGGCCAGGCGATCCACCCGTTCCTTGAGCTCGTCATCGATCTTCAGTGAAATAGCCATTTCCTTACCCCTGTCACCATCAAGCCCATCTTGGCGATAATGTAACGGAAAGCGCTGCGCCTGTCTATTCACCTTGCCCGCGCAAAAACGTCGATTCGAACCAGCCAACGTCGTCAGTGCGTGCTGCCGTTCTTGGCGTCGAGCTTGCGGTAGATGGTGTTGCGCGACACGCCCAGCGCTTTGGCTGCGGCCGACACATTGCCCTTGTGTTCGGCCAGGCAGTCGACGATCGCGCACAGCTCGAGCGCGTCCAGACGCGCCCCGGATGGTGCCGGCGGGACCGGCGCCGCACCCGCTTCGTCGAGGAAGTCGTCGGGCAGATGGCAGCGCCGGATCACGCGGTCGGCGTCGACCATCACCACGGCGGTGCGCAGCAGGTTATTGAGCTGGCGGAAGTTGCCCGGCCAGTTGTGGCGCATGAACAGCGTCATCACTTCGGGCGCGACGCTGCAGGGCGCGCCGTCGCTGCCGCTGGCGAGGATCTTGTCGATCACCACCGCCAGGTCGCTGCGCTCGCGCACCGGCGGCAGTTTCACCACCAGGCCGTTGAGGCGGTAGTACAGGTCTTCGCGGAAGGCGCCCTTGGCGATCAGCTCGCGCAGGTTGCGGTTGGTCGCGCACACCAGATCGAAGGTCACGCTGACCTGGCGCGTGCTGCCCAGCGGCGTCACGCAGCGCTCCTGCAACACGCGCAGCAGGCGCGCCTGCAGGTTCAGCGGCATGTCGCCGATTTCGTCGAGGAACAGCGTGCCGCCGTCGGCCTGCACGATCTTGCCCACGCAGCCTTTCTTGCGCGCGCCGGTGAAGGCGCCGTCCTCATAGCCGAACAGTTCGGACTCGATCAGGCTCTCGGGGATCGAGGCGCAATTGACGGCCACGAACGGACCCTTGCTGCGCGGCGCATCCTGATGGATCGCCAGCGCCAGCAGCTCCTTGCCGGTGCCCGTTTCGCCCGTGATCAGGATCGGGATGTCGCGCCCCAGCACCTTGCCCAGTTTGTCGATCACGCCGGCCACCTGGGCGTCGCCGGTGTTCAGGTAGCGCAGGCTGGACAGGCGCGCGGCGATCGGCAGCGCAACTGGGACGCGCGCCACCGCGTTGGCCTGCTGCGCCACGCTGTTGGCGATGCGAATTTCCGCGCGCCCCCAAACCCGCACGCCGCTGTGCAGGCACAGGTTGAGCAAGCCGGGCATGCTGGCGCGGTAGTGGTCGAACAGCGTCGACACCGGCACGCCAAACAGCGATTGGAAAGTGTGCGACTGCAGCGCCGCATGCGGCAGCCCAAGCTGAAACAGGCCGCTGCGATTGGCCGCCAGAAAGCGCCCGGACGGCGAAAACGACACGATGCCCTCCATCAGCGTGCCGATAAATTCGGGGCGCGCGTGAAAGTGCAGCGTGACGGCGTCCTGGAACACGGTGGCGAACAGCTGGTTCTCGATCATCTGGGCCGACATGCGCACCAGCGCCATGGTGTGCTTGTGAAAGCTGCGTTGGTCGCCCGACACGTCGAGCACGCCGATCACCAGGCCTTGCGGGTCGAAGATTGGCGCGGCCGAGCAGGTCAGGAAATGGTTGGCCGACAGGTAGTGCTGGTCGGCGTGCACCAGCGTGGGCGCCTGCTCGGCCAGCGCGGTGCCGATCGCGTTGGTGCCCTTGCTCTGCTCGGACCAGGTCACGCCCGGCGCCAGCGCGACCCGGTCGGCTTTTTCGAGGAAATCGGCGTCGCCCAGCGTGTGCACGATGATGCCGTTCACGTCGGTGAGGATCACCATGTTGTGGGTGTTGATGATCTGCTCGTACAACGTTTCCATGACCGGCAGCGCGTGGCTGTGCAGCATGCGGTTTTGCTCGATCAGCAGCGACAGGTCGGTGCGCGCGAGCGGACTGAAATTGGGCTCGCCATGCACGGTGAGGCCATACTCGATCGAGCGCTGGTGCGAATCTTTGATCATGCTTGGGAACCCCAGCCCAGCGCGGCGCGGCGCGTCGCCCGCGCGCTTGGGCGCAGGCGTGCTGGTGTCGGACGGCAGATATCGCTGCATGGATCGAACCCTTGGGCCGCGCGCCTTGGCGCGCAGCCGGTGCGTGTGTGTGCACTAATGTAGCACCTGTTCCGAAATGGAGCAAAGAGCTTGCGCATCAATTGAGTGCCTGCGCGCGTTTCTTGAACGTGTCGGACGGGCGCTCGCCAAAGCGTTTGCGATAGTCGCTGGCAAACTGGCTGAAGTGCCGGAAGCCCCAGGCGGCGGCCACGTCATGCACCGAGCGATGCAGTGCGCCGCCTTCGGCCAGCTGGCGGCGCACGCCGTTCAGGCGCTCGGCGCGCAGATAGCTGATCGGGCTCATGCCCAGCACGTCCTCGAAACAGTATTGCAAGGTGCGCCGGCTCACGTGCATGCGCTGGCACAGCTCGGGCACGCTGATTACCTCGTCGCGGTGCAGCAGCAAAAATTCGCGCACCTGGGCCACGATGCGCTGGCGCCGTGTGAAGCAAAGCGTCGCTCTGGCGGCCGGCTGGCAGGGGCTGAGCATGGCCAGCAGTGCCGCCAGCACGGCGTCGGCGTCGAGCCGGCCCGGGCCGGACAGGCAGTGCTGCACCGTGCCGATGGCCTGCGCGCGCGCCGTTGGCGGCACCTGCACGCAGTCGCTGGCGGCCAGCGCGTCCCAGTCGATCGGGGCATCGTGCAGTTGTGCGGCGCTGGCCAGGTCGCGCGCGTCGGCGACGATGCCCAGGATCTGGAAGCGGCCCGGCGTGTTGAGCTCGAACTCGCAGGCGCCGGGGCGCAGCATCAGGCATTCCGGGCCGGCGGGGCGTCCGTTGATGCGCGCGCCGTCACCGTCCAGCGGCAGGCCGAACCAGATGCTGCCGGGTTTGACGACGCACGACTGCAGCAGCGCATGGCTGGTCGTTTCGCAAAACACCTGAAGGCGCGGCGTGGCCAGTTCGCGCACGCTGCCTTCGAACTGGCCGCAGCCGATCTGGTCGTAGCGCTGCTGCCAGCCGGTCAGGTTTTGCGCGTGCTGGTCGATATCGTGCGAGACCGTGTGGCGCAGCGGTGGTGCAAGGTCCATGTGGCTCCCGGTTCAAAACTGCGTTTGCCTGCGCGACGGCAAACTTTGCCGAATTTCGATAACGCCGATCCGGCGCGCTGACTATACTTTTGTTAAGCAAGCATAGTGCCAGCGTCCCGCATTACTTTTTGAAACCGCATAACCCAACGGAGAACCACCAATGACATCACACAAGGGGGCATCGGGCGCCGCGCCGGCGCTGAAACAGACGCTGGGCACGCTGCAGCTGTGGGGTATCGCGGTCGGGCTGGTGATCTCGGGCGAATACTTCGGCTGGAGCTACGGCTGGGCTTCGGCCGGCACGCTGGGCTTCACCATCACGGCGCTGTTCATCGCCGCCATGTACGCCACCTTCATCTTCAGTTTCACCGAGCTGACCACCTCGATCCCGCACGCGGGCGGACCGTTCGCGTACAGCAAGCGGGCGTTCGGACCCCTGGGCGGCTTCATCGCCGGTGCGGCCACGCTGATCGAATTTGTGTTCGCCCCGCCGGCCATCGCGCTGGCCATCGGCGCCTATTTGAACGTGCAATTTCCGGCGGTCGATCCGAAGACGGCGGCGGTGGGCGCGTATCTGGTGTTCATGCTGCTCAATATCGTCGGCGTGCAGATCGCCGCCACCTTCGAGCTGTTCGTCACGCTGCTGGCGATCTTCGAACTGCTGGTGTTCATGGGCGTGGTCGCGCCGGGCTTCTCGCTGTCCAATTTCACCAAGGGCGGCTGGTCCGGCCAGGACAGTTTCAGCGTCGCGTCGATTCCCGGCATGTTCGCCGCGATTCCGTTCGCGATCTGGTTTTTCCTCGCCATCGAAGGCGTGGCGATGGCGGCCGAGGAGGCCAAGGATCCGCAGCGCTCGATTCCAATCGCCTACATCACCGGCATCATCACCCTGGTGCTGCTGGCAATCGGCGTGATGGTATTCGCCGGCGGCGCGGGCGACTGGACCAAGTTGGCCAACATCAACGATCCGCTGCCGCAGGCAATGAAACTGATCGTCGGCGCCAACAGCAACTGGCTGCACATGCTGGTCTGGCTGGGCCTGTTCGGTCTGATCGCGTCCTTCCACGGCATCATCCTCGGTTACTCGCGCCAGATCTTTGCGCTGGCGCGCGAGCACTACCTGCCCAATTATTTCGCCAAGATCCATCCCCGTTTCAAGACCCCGCACCGGGCGATTCTGGCCGGCGGCGCGATCGGCATCGCCGCCATCTACAGCGATGAGCTGATCAAGATCGGCGGCCAGACGCTGACTGCCAACATCGTCACGATGAGCGTGTTCGGCGCGATCCTGATGTACATCGTCAGCATGCTCAGCCTGTTCAAGCTGCGCGCCAGCGAGCCGCAGATGGTGCGTCCGTTCCGCGCGCCGCTGTATCCGCTGTTCCCCGCGTTCGCGCTGGCGGGCGCCTGCGTGTGCATGGTGACGATGATCTATTACAATCGCCTGATCTTCGCGATTTTCTGCGGCTTCCTGCTGGCCGGCTACGGCTACTTCATGGCCACCGCAGGCAAGCGCAGCGACGCGGCCAGCAGCGAGTTCGATCCGCGCAGCGTGGTCGTCGATTAACCCAGCCTGACATGACACCGTGACGACACAGCAGTTTTCCCACATGGTCGGAAGCAGGACGTATCTGTTTCGCGACCTGAAAGACCTGATGGCCAAGGCCACGCCGGCCCGCTCGGGCGACCTGCTGGCCGGCGTGGCCGCGGCCAGCGCCGAGCAGCGCGTGGCCGCGCAAATGACGCTGGCCGGTTTGCCGCTGCGGGTGTTTTTGAACGAGGCGCTGGTGCCGTACGAAAGCGACGAAGTGACGCGCCTGATCATCGACGAGCACGATGCGCCGGCCTTCGCGGCCATCAGCCACTTAAGCGTGGGCGACTTTCGCAACTGGCTGCTGTCGGACGACGTCGACACGGCCACGCTTGAGCGGGTCGCGCCCGGCATCACGCCGGAGATGGCGGCGGCGGTGTCGAAGATCATGCGCATCCAGGATTTGATACTGGTGGCGCGCAAGTGCCGCGTGGTGACCCGTTTTCGCAATACGCTGGGGTTGGAAAACCGCATGGCCACGCGGTTGCAGCCCAACCATCCGACCGACGACGCGACCGGCATCGCCGCCAGCATTCTCGACGGCCTGCTGTACGGCAGCGGCGACGCGGTAATCGGCATCAATCCGGCCACCGACAACGTGCCGCAGGTGATCAAACTGGTCACGATGCTCGATGCGATCATCACACAGTACGCCATTCCCACCCAGTCGTGTGTGCTCACACATGTGACGAACACGATCGCCGCGATCGAGCGCGGCGCGCCGGTCGACCTGGTGTTCCAGTCGATCGCCGGCACCGAGGCGGCCAACGCCAGTTTCGGTATCAATCTCGCTTTGCTTGGCGAAGCGCGCAGCGCGGCGCTGTCGCTGGGGCGCGGCACGGTGGGCGACAATGTGATGTATTTCGAGACGGGGCAGGGCAGCGCGCTGTCGGCCAATGCGCACCACGGCATCGACCAGCAAACCTGCGAGGTGCGCGCCTATGCGGTGGCGCGCAAGTTCAAGCCGCTGCTGGTCAATTCGGTGGTCGGCTTCATCGGCCCGGAGTACCTGTACGACGGCAAACAGATCGTGCGCGCGGGATTGGAGGACCATTTCTGCGCCAAGTTGCTGGGCCTGCCGATGGGCTGCGACGTGTGCTATACCAACCACGCCGAGGCCGACCAGGACGACATGGACGTGCTGCTGACGCTGTTGGGCACGGCCGGCTGCAATTTTGTCATGGGCATTCCCGGCTCGGATGACATCATGCTGAATTACCAGACGACGTCGTTCCACGATGCGCTGTACGCGCGCCGCGTGCTGGGCTTGCGCGCCGCACCCGAATTCGAGGCCTGGCTGCAGCAGATGGCGATCTTCACCGAGCACGCCGAAGTGCGCCTGCACGACGCCGTGCCGCATCTGTTCACGCAAGCGCTGCTGCGGCTCAAGCGATGAGAGCGCGCACAATGACGACGCAGTCAAATGGGGTCAGAGGGGGGCGCCGAGTCTTTTCTTTTCGCCGATTTTTGGCCAAAATCACTGTGCCCCTATTGAACGGACCGGTAGCAACGATCAGCCGCAGCGCTGACGCGAGGAGCATGGCGCGCGTCATGTTTGCGGAAAGATCGCAAGAATATTCCGGCGACGCTGACTTCAATCCACTACGCATCGCACTGTGCCAATGAGCGAACCGAAGACACCCGTCACGACGAATCCCTGGCATGCGCTGCGTCAATTCACACAGGCGCGTATTGCGCTGGGGCGCGCCGGCGTGAGCTTGCCGACCGCCGCGCAACTCGATTTTCAGCTGGCCCACGCGCGCGCGCGCGACGCGGTGCACCTGGCGCTGGACGCACCGAAGCTGGCGCTGGCCCTGCAGGATGCCGGCTACCAGTGTGTTTGCGTGCGCAGTGCCGCGCAGGACCGCAATACCTACCTGCAGCGCCCCGACCTGGGCCGACGTCTCGATGCGCATTCGCGCGCCGCGCTGGAACAATTGGCGGCACCGCCGGCCGATCTGGCCATCGTGATCGCCGACGGTCTTTCGGCGCTGGCCATCGAGCAAAACGCGCTGCCGTTCCTGGCGGCGCTGCAAGCGCGCCTGGCGCAGGATCAATGGACGTTAGCGCCCATGGCGATCGTCACGCAAGGACGGGTGGCGATTGGCGACGACATCGGCGCACTACTGGGGGCGCGCGCAGTGCTGGTGCTGATCGGCGAGCGGCCTGGCCTCAGTTCGCCCGACAGCATGGGCCTGTACCTGACGTGGGCGCCGCAGCCCGGCTTGACGGACGCGAGCCGCAACTGCATTTCAAACGTGCGTCCGGACGGCCTGTCCTACGACGACGCGGCCTACAAGCTGCACTACCTGTTGACGGAGGCGCGCCGGCGCGGCCTGTCCGGTGTCGATCTGAAAGACGAAACCGAGGCGCAGCCGCGCGTCGGCTCCGAGGCGGCGCGCAATTTCCTGCTCAGGTGAACCGCGCTGCGGCGCGTCGCTGTGACAACGCTGTGCGCTTGTGCGCGGCGCGCCAGCGCACGTGCCGTGACACCGCACTGATTCTCCCCCCATCGACACGGACATGGCGGGCCGGTGCGCGCACGCGCCGCCGGCCTGGCGTCATTGCCAGTTCATCAGACAGGGCGGAATGAGCATCAGCAGCGCCAGCACGACAAAGATCAGCTGCAGCGGCACCATCCAGCGTGCCCATGTCAGCCACGGTATGCGCGCCAGTGCCAGCACGCCGACCGTGATGCCTGACGTGGGAATCATCGGGGTGGAGAATTCGCCGAACTGAAACGCCAGGATCGCGGTCTGGCGCGTCACGCCGACCAGATCGGCCAGCGGCGCCATGATCGGCATCGTCAGCGCCGCCTGGCCGCTGCCCGAATGGATGAAAAAATTGACCACCGACTGGATCAGGTACATCTTCTGGGCTGCGAAGATCGGGCTCGACGAGGCCACCAACGGCATCAAGGCATGCAGCATGGTGTCGATGATGTGGGCGTCGCGCGCCAGGATCATCGTCGCGCGCGCCAGCGCCAGCACCAGCGCCGTCGCCACCAGATCTTTGGCGCCCTGCATGAAGGCGGCGATGAATGCGTCGCTGTCGAGCCGACCGACCAGACCGACGCCGATCGACATGAGCAGAAACAGCGCAGCGATCTCCTCGATGAACCAGTGGTACCGGACCACGCCCAGCACCATCGTCGCCAGCGTCAGCAAAAACATCCACAGCACCGCGCGGTGGGTGCCGGTCATGCCGGTAAAGTCGTCGACCCGGCCGGCCAGCTCGCGCCGTTTGTCGTTGTCGAGCTCAAAGGTGGGGCTGCGGGTCGGGTCGCGCTTGATGCGCGCGGCGTACCACATCAGGAAGACGATCGTGATGGCGGTCGTCACGCTCCACACCAGCAGCCGATACGGGATGCCGGAGAACACCGGCACGTCGGCGATTCCCTGCGCGATGCCGACGTTGAAGGGATTGAGGAAGGCGGCCGCAAAACCGACTTGCGAGCCGATGAAGGGAATCGACACGCCGATGATCGAGTCGTAACCCAGCGCCAGCGCCAGCGGCACGAAGATCAGCACGAACGGAATCGCCTCCTCGCTCATGCCAAAGGTTGCGCCGCCGAGCGAAAACATGGTCACGAACACGGGGATGATGGCCGCGCGCACGAAGGCCGATTTGGTGTGCGCCCGCGCCACCGACTTGATCAGCGCGTCGATCGCTTCGGTCTTTTGCAGCACCGCGAACGCGCCGCCCACCGTGAGCACGAAGCCGATGATCAGCGCCGCCTCGACGAAGCCTTTGATGGGCGCCATCAGCAGCGCCACGACGCCTTGCGGATTGCTGGCCACTGCGTGGAAGGAGGCCGGGTCGACCAGCGTCTTGGCGCCGACCAGGTGGGTGTCGTACTTGCCGCCCGGGACCAGCCAGGTCGCCAGCGCGATCAAGGCCATGATGGAGAACAGCAGCACGAAGGTGTTCGGAAGGGCGAATTTTTTCATGGGACCTTTACCTAGCCCGTCAGGGCGGACGGGATGTTATTGGCTGAGCAGCTTGCCGGCGCGGAAAGCGGTGGCGCCGGCGATTTTGCCCACGTTCATGCCGCGCAGGACGTGGCGATGCGCGCTGCGCGCGAAGAACACGCCGGCCACGCCGGCGCGCAGCACCGTCGTGGCGCCGCCGACGGGCTCGATCAGATCGGCGATCGCGTCGCCGGCGGCCACCGTCGCGCCCAGCGCCTGGCGGTAGACCAGCACGCCGGCGTGCGGCGCGCGCAATGGTTCGACGCCTTCGAGCGGGGTGGGCGCGCACAGCGGTGCCGGCAGCGCCGCCAGCGGCAGGGCCAGCACGCCGCTGCGCGCGAGGAACTGCAATAGCGCGGTCGCGTCCTTGCGCGCCAGCGCGTAGTCGACATCGCGTTCGCCGCGCAATTCGACTGTCACCGACAGGCATGCCGGCGCCAGCGCGACGGCCGGGCCAAAGTGCGCGGCCAGATCCCACCACAGCCGGCTGCACGCTTCGTCGAACGGCTCCTCGCCGGCCGCATGCGCCGTCAGCACGGCGTGCGCCTGCAGCAGCGCGGCCAGCGGCGCCACTGCATCGACCAGCGGCGTGCCGGCATACACGTGCAGCACCGCCTCGTTGTCGCAGTGCAGGTCGAGCACGATGTCGGCGTCGATCGCCATCGCCAGCAAACACTGCTTGAGCGCGTCGGCGTCGCTGTACACGGGCCAGCGAGCCACGGCGGCGCGCGCATGCTCGCGCACCAGCGCCACGTTGGCGGCCAGGTCGGCGCCGAGCAAGCCTTGCAGCGAGAGTTTCAACTGATCGGCCACATGCAGGAAGGCGCGGTTGAAATTGGTGCCGGTGGCGAGGTCAAAGCGGCCGAACGGCGCGCCGTGGATGGCCTGGCCCAATCCGATCGGATTGGCCGCCGGCACCAGGATGATCTCGCCGTCGATCTTGCCCTGCGCCTCCAGCGCCAGCAGTTCGGTGCGCAGGCATTGCGCCACCAGCATGCCCGGCACTTCGTCGGCGTGCACGGCGGCCTGGATATAGACCTTCTTGCCTTGGCCTGCTTGGCCGAAATGAAAGCTGGTCAGTTGCTGCGAGCTGCTGTGGCCCGCAATGGAAATCGGATGGGTGTGTACATGCATGGTCAGGGACGGTCGCTCAGGGGGACGGGGAAGGTGGGGGTGCGGCAAGTATGTCTCATTTTTTTCATTAAGTAAATTGATGTAAAAATATTTTCATAAATGTGTTGAGTTTTATATTTCTTGTGGTTAAAGTAAGCATCAATTCAACATTTGCACAATCGATGTTTGTGTAAATTTCCTTACATTCTGCCGCCACGGGAGTACTCATGAAATCACGCCGATCCGATACCACGCACGACTCGTCCTCGCCGGAAGTGGCGTTTGCCCAGTCGCCGCTGGGGCGCTCCCTGCTGGCCGTGCTGGCCGACGGGTCGAGCTCGAACAAGGCCATCGCCGATTACCTGCTGCGCAATCCGGTGCGCGTGACGGCGCTGGGCATCGAGGAACTCGCCGCCAGTTGCCAGGTATCGACAGCGACGATCAGCCGCTTTGCGCGCGACATCGGCTTCAAGAATTATGCGGCCATGCGCAGCGACGTGGCAGCGACTTTGCAGACGGTGTTGCAGCCGGTCGAGAAGCTGCGCAACAGCTTCGAGCGCGAACGCGCCGCCTCGCCGGCCAGCGAAAGCCTTGAGTATGCGCTGGCCAATATCAGCGCCACCGTCCAGGCCTTGACGGCCAGCGAAATCGAGCTGGTGGTGCAAAAGCTGACCGCCGCCAAAAAAGTGTATGTGATGGGTTTCGGCCTGTCGGCCCACCTGGCCGCGCTGCTGGCGCAGCACCTGCACCCGTTTTGCGCCCATGTCGTCGAGGTGACCGGCAACGGCGGCACCGAGATGGCGGCCGGCTATCTGGCCGACATCGGTCCCGACGATGTGCTGGTCGTCATTTCCTTCCCGCGCTACACGCTTGACGTGATCCGGCTGGCCAACTTCGCCCGCGTGCGCCGCGCCTGCGTCGTCTCGATCACCGATTCACCCGCCTCGCCGCTGGCCGAGCTGGGTCAGCACGTGCTGTATGCGCAAAGCGCACACCCGGTACTGCCCAGCAGCGCCAGCGCCGCCATCGCGCTGATCGAGGCGCTGGTGGTGTCGCTGATGGTGTCGAACAAGGACAACGTGGCCAAGGCCGCCCGCCTGACGGAGGCCATCGCGGCCTACCTGTACGGCACCGAACCGATTTCACGGACCGCCAAGAGCGGCGCCAAGAAGAGCAGGAAACAGGCTGCGGCCAGTTGAGTCGTCGTCGTGACAAGCGAGCAGTTCACATCAATTTGGGGAGTGATGCAATGAGCAGGAAATACAAGCAAGGCGGCGTTCTGCTGCAACCGAGCGTGCTGGCCCGTTCGATTCGGCTGGCGCTGGGCGTGACGGCGGCCTTTGGCCTGGCCGGCCAGACTGCGCAGGCGCAAAGCGCCGACGCGGCGGCCATGCAGCGCGTGGAAATCACCGGTTCGTCGATCAAGCGCATCAATGCGGAAACGGCGCTGCCAGTGCAGATCGTCACGCGCAAGGATATCGAGAAGACCGGCGTGACGACGGCCGAACAGTTACTCAGTTCGCTGTCGGCCAACACCGGCATGACCCAGGAATCGGCCAGCATCAGTGACAAGCCGGGATCGAGCGGCCTGTCCGGCGCCAACCTGCGCGGCCTGGGCGTGTCGTCCACGCTGGTGCTGCTTAACGGCCGGCGCATGGCCAGCTTCGCCTTTGGCGGCGAAGGCACGGACTTGAATTCGATCCCGCTGGCGGCCATCGAGCGCGTCGAAGTGCTCAAGGATGGCGCCTCGGCCGTGTACGGCGCCGACGCCGTGGGCGGCGTGATCAACTTCATCACCCGCAAGGATTTCCGAGGCGCCGAGATCAGCGCCTCGGGCATGGCCACCGAGCAGGGCGGGGCGGGTAACAAGACCGTCAGCCTGGTGGTGGGCACGGGCGACCTGGCCACCGATCGCTACAATATGTTCGCCAGCGTGCAGCACCAGCGCACCAGCCAGTTGCGCACCGCTCAGCGCGACTTCGCCGTCAGTGCCTGGCGCCCGTTCGAAGTGCGCGGCTACGAGGATATTTTCACGTCCAGCAATCCCTTCCCGGCGGCGATGTACTCGATCGCCGGCAAATCCTATCTGGGCAACCCGTCCGCGCCGGACTGCGCTCCGCCGCAAAGCATCAGCGTGTCGGGCAAATGCCGCTTCGATTACCAGGCTGCGGCCGACCTGTTCCCCGAGTCGAACAAGACCAATCTGATCACGCGCGCCGCGTTCGCGCTGGACGCCAACAACACGCTGTTCGCCGAACTGAGCGCCTCGCGCAACGAGGCCCTGTACCGGGTCTCGCCACCGGGCGTGAACGGCAATCAGGGCAGCAAGTCCAGCGCCTGGACCTATCCGGCCAATGGACCGTATTACCCGGCCTACTACGTCAATGCGGCAGGGGTGAAAGTTTCCACCAGCGCGGCGCCGCTGAACGGCGGCCCGTTCAACGTGCGTATCCGCCTCACGCCGGGTGGCCAGCGCACCAACGGCCAGGTGTCCGATCAGCAGCGCCTGCTGCTGGGCGGCGAAGGCACGATCGCCGGCTGGGACTACAACAGCGCGTTTTCTCATTCCGAGTCGAGCAATACCCAGACGCTCACCAACGGCTACTACGACAAGGCGGCCATTCAGCGCGCTTTCCTGTCCGGAGTGATCAATCCGTTTGGTCCCTCGGATGCGGCCGGCATGGCCGCGCTGGACGCGGCCGAACGCAACATCGACGGACGCAAAGGCAAGTCGACCACCGATACCTTCGACGCGCGCATCACGCGCGAAGTGGCGCAACTGCCAGCCGGTCCGCTGGGCATGGCCACTGGCTTCGAACTGCGGCGCGAATCGCTGGCCGACAATTCGTCCGATGAGATCCTGGCCGGCACCATCTTGTCGACGTCGAAGTCGCGCCGGGTGTCCGAGTCGCGCGACATCAAGGCCATCTTCGCCGAGTTCGAGATCCCGCTGGCCAAGGACCTGAGCGGCCAGTTCGCGCTGCGTCATGACGCCTACGGCGGCAGCATTGGCGGCTCGACCAATCCCAAGCTGGCGCTGCGCTACCAGCCATCGAAGGAAGTGCTGCTGCGCGCCTCGTTCGGCACCGGTTTTCGCGCGCCCACGCTCAAGGACCTCGATTCTTCGTCGGTGCAAAGCGCCACCGGCGGCCTGTATATCGATTCGGTGGGCTGTGCCAAGTTCGGCGGCGACCAGTGCCTGGCCGACCAGATCACCACGCTCGAGACGGGCAACCCGAACCTGAAGCCGGAAAAGTCGAAGCAGTATTCGCTCGGCCTGGTGTGGGAAGCGCTGCCGTCGCTGTCGGTGGGGGTGGACTACTGGCGCGTCAAAAAAACCGACGTGATCAAGTTCGCGCCGGAGACGCTGATCGATCTGGACCCGAACTATGTCGAGAAATTCATCACGCGCGACAGCGACGGCTATATCGACCACTGGACCTTGAGCGCGCAAAACCAGGGCACCGAGACCAAGGCCGGCTTTGACATCAGCCTGGCGCAGCGCGCCTCCTTGGGCGGCATGGGCCGGCTCACCAGCAAACTGGTCGGCACCCTGATGACGGTCAGCGAGTCGCAATACGCGCCCACCTCGACCGTGTTCGACAGCATCGGCAAGTGGGGCTTCGAGTACGTCACGCCGAAATGGCGCCACCGTTTGAGCTTCGACTGGGACATGGGGCCGTGGACGGCGACGTTGTCGAACAGCTTCCAGTTGCACCACGAAGACCAGCATCTCGATCCGAAAGGTGTGCGTCCGACGGTGGACTCGTACAGCCTGTGGGATCTGTCGGCCGGCTACAGCGGCTTTGCCAACATCAAGCTCAATGCCGGCGTCAATAATCTGTTCAACACCAGCCCGCCATTTTCCAACCAGAGTCTCAATTATCTGGCTGGGTTTGACGCGACCTACACCGATCCGCGCGGGCGCGCTGTGTTCGTGCGCATGAGCTACGCGTTCAAGTAAGTCGTTCTTGGTAGTCTCTTTGGGGTGAGCGCAGCATTGGCTCACCCCTTTTTTTTTGAGGAAGCTGTCTATGACGATTTCAAGATTCCTGCGCCACGCCGGCGTCGCCTGCATGATGATCGCTGGCGCGCTAGCGCACAGCGCAGCAGCAGCCGACGCGCCGCGCGGGTCGCTGGTGATCATCGGTGGCGCGCTGCGCGCCGATAACGCCGTGGTCTGGCAAAGGGTGGTGGATTTGGCCGGTGGGCCGGGTGCGCGCATCGCCGTGTTCGCGAGCGCTTCGGCGCAACCGGAAGAGTCGGGCCGCGAGCTGGTGCTGCGCCTAAATGGCTACGGCGCGGATGCGTTTTTCGTGCCGATCGCACGCAACTTGCCCGGCACTGATGCCGCCAGCGCGGCGATGGATGCTGACCTGGCCGATGCGGTGCGCAGCGCCGGCGGCGCCTATTTTTCCGGCGGCGACCAGGCACGCATCACGCAGGCCCTGCTGCGCGCCGACGGCAGCCATTCACGGGTGCTGGACGCACTGTGGACGATGTACCGGCGCGGCGGCGTGATCGCCGGCTCCAGCGCGGGCGCGGCCATCATGAGCAGCACCATGTTCTACGAGCCCAGGCCGACGCTGGCCATGCTTGCGCAGGGCGTCGCCGACGGGCGCGACATTGCCGCCGGCCTGGGCTTCATCGGCACGCAGGTGCTGGTCGACCAGCACATGCTGGTGCGCGGACGCTTTGCGCGCATGTTACCGGCGATGCTGGCCAAGGGCTACCGGCTCGGGCTGGGCATCGACGAGAACACGGCGCTGGTGGTGGGGCCGCAGCGCGACGTCGAAGTGCTCGGCTACAAAGGGGCGCTGTTGCTCGACTTGACTAGTGCGCAGGGCGCCATCACGCCATCCGGCCTGAGCCTGCAAAATGCCAGCATCAGCCTTCTGACGCCGGGCGATCGTTTCAACCTGGACAGCCGGGCGTTCACGCCGTCCGCCGGCAAGGCCGGTGGCAAGCTCGACCCGGCCCGGCCGACGCCACGCGCGGCGCTGTTTGCTGCCGATATTCTTGGCAACAGCACGGTGGCCGACCTGATGGAAGCGTTAATCGACAGCGACCAACAGCGGGCGATCGGACTGGCGTTTGACGGCACGCGCGCCACGGCACCGTCAGCGGGATTTGAATTTCGGTTCAGCAAAGCTGCCGACAGCGCCGGCTATTGCGATGGCGCCGGCTGTGCGGTGCTGCGACTGCGGCTGGACGTGCGTCCGGTCGAGATGGCCTTGCCGCTATACCGAGCGCACGCGGGTGCGCCGTAGTTGCGCTTGATGTCGCCCGCCGGCCAACGCGCAGCGCCGCCGACATCGACACCCATCGGGCAAAAATAAATAGGGTCAGAGTCGAATTGTTTTGAAACATTTCCGATTAATTCGACTCTGACCCCAATTGTTTTGACGAATTACACAGGGTCAGAGTCGTAAATAGGGTCAGAGTCGAATTGCGTAAATAGGGTCAGAGTCGAATTGTTTTGAAATATTTCAGATTAATTCGACTCTGACCCTAATTGATTTGCAACTAGATGGTTTTGATGTCGTCCAGCGGCCAGCGCGGACGCACGTTGAAACCGTATTCGCGCTTGGCCGCGGCGGGGTTGATCTGCAGGCGCATCGCGCCCGCGAAGGCGATCATTGCGCCGTTGTCGGTGCAAAATTCCAGCGCCGGGTAGTACACCCGGAAACGGTGTTTGGCGCCGGCCGCGTTGAGCGAGGCGCGCAGTTGCGTATTCGCGCCCACTCCGCCAGCGATGACCAGTCGTTTCAGGCCCGTGTGTTTCAGCGCGCTGACGCATTTGGCCGTCAACACGTCGACGATCGCGTCGACGAAGCCGCGTGCGATGTTGGCCTTGTCCTGGTCGCAGATGTTGGCGATGTTCGGCTCGGCGTGGTTCTTCACCACCGTCAGCACCGCCGTCTTCAGGCCCGAGAAGCTGAAGTTGAAGTCCTTCGAATGGAGCATCGGGCGCGGCAGCTTGTAGGCCAGCGGGTCGCCAAATTCGGCCAGCCGCGAAATGGCCGGGCCGCCCGGGTAGCCCAACCCGAGCAGCTTGGCCGATTTGTCGAACGCTTCGCCGGCCGCGTCGTCGAGCGTCTCACCGAGCAGCGTGTACTGGCCGACGCCATCGACCCGCATCAGCTGCGTGTGGCCGCCCGACACCAGTAGCGCGATGAAGGGAAACTCGGGCGGGTCGTTCGACAGCAGCGGCGACAGCAAATGACCTTCCAGGTGATGCACGCCCAGCACCGGTTTGTCGATCGCCAGCGCCAGGCTGCACGCCACCGACGAGCCGACCAGCAGCGCGCCGGCCAGGCCGGGGCCTTGGGTGTAGGCGATCGCGTCGATCTCGGCGAGCGTCACGCCGGCGTCGGCCAGCGTCTGTTCGAGCAGCGGAATGGCGCGCCGGATATGGTCGCGCGAGGCCAGTTCGGGCACGACGCCGCCGTACTCCTCGTGCATGGCAACTTGCGAGTGGAGGGCGTGCGAGAGCAGGCCGCGCTGCGTGTCGTACAACGCAAGGCCGGTTTCATCGCAGGAGGATTCGACGCCGAGAACGATCATGAGGGGGCAAACTGGTTGGACTGAATGCGTCATTGTAAAGGAAAGCGGCGCCCTGCCAGCGTCGGCGATGGTGGGCAGTTCCTTGGTGTCCGTACGGCGCGAGCGCGGTGTCACCGGTCGTGCCGGGGTCGCCGTGCATCAGGGCGCACGCGCATTGCCATCGGAATCGACGCGCACGGCGTTGCAGATCGGGGGGGCGCGCATCGACGCGGCATGCGCGAGCGGTCGCGGCAGCGCTTCGACGCCCCTGCGACGCGCCAGGCGTACCGTCGCGGCCAGCCCTGATCAGCGCCCCGCGCTAGGTCGCCGCGCAGCGGCTCATCGTTTATAATATTACAAAATTCGAGAGTGGTTGCGCTTGGCCGCTTGGACCTCCAAGGCCTGTGCCGCGCGCCCGGAAAGAAGCGTCCATCATCGTCGAGCTCATGCATCAGTCCGCGCAGTTGTACGCTGCGCTGCGACAGTCTTTTGTCGATGGCCACGTTGGTCAATGGGATGTGGCGGTCCGACGAGTGCTGCGCTGTTACCCGTCCGACGGCACGCTGTGGTATTTGCCGGACGTGGCCGCGGTGAGACTCGGGGGCGCCACGGCAGCCGACGCGGCCATGCGTCAGTGCGGCGCTGCGCAGCGCCCCGACGGTGTCGTACCGGTGAATCTTGACGCGACACTGAGGCGCAACGCGCGCCACGTGCTGGCAATGCCGCGTGTTGAGCCCGCTCCGCAGTGCCAAACTGCTACTGTGGATAGCTGGCGTAATACGGCCAACGAAGCCGGCACGGCAGAGCGTTCGCTGGAATCAACCGGCAAGACAGGGGGGTCGCCGGAATCAACTGGCAATACGCCGCGCGCCATGGCGCTGGTTCGGCCCGGTGTCGATAATCACCTTGTTGGCGCCACTGTCGCTGTCAAAGCAGGACAATCTTCCGCGCCCGCTGTTTGCGCCGCAGCTGCCCTTGCGCTTGCGCCTGACGTGGTTGCGGCGCGCCGCCTGCTCGGCTTGGGCGCCGGGAAAACGGCGGCCAACAAGGGCGCGCCCGCTTGCGATGAACACGTCCTGCAACGCCGGCTCCTTGGCGCGCGCGCGCACGCCAAACCGGGCGCACTCAAACGGCTACGGGCGCCGCACGTCAACAGCGCGCCGCACCCGGACCAGCTACAAGAGTGCGCAAGCGGCGCTGCGCCGGTGCGCAGCAAGCGCTTGTTTTACCTCGCGCACGACGATGCGGCCAATGCGGAGCAGTTGTGTGCCGCACGTTTTTGGTTTGGCGCGCAGTGTCGCGCCGCCCGTGCTTTGCACCAGCCGGTACACGCGAATTGGCGCAAACCATCGGCACGCTCGCCGCTGCGCTTCATGTCGGACGGCCAGCATGCTGGCGCCGCGACGCATGTGCTGATGCACCGGCAGGACGCGCGCGATCCGGCTCACTTGAAAACCCGTGTCTACGCCAGCGTCGATGTCGCGGATGCCGTCGCGCCGCGGGCGCGTGGTCGGCGCCACACCTGGCGTCGACCAGCGCACGTGTGCGACGACGCGCGTCTGGCCAACGTGGTGGCGCGCCCGACATGACGGCCTTGTCTGCGCCGCCGCGCCCCCAGTCGGTCGTCGTCGTCGGGGGCGGCGTGTTCGGTTGCGCCATCGCCTATCAACTGGCAAAACGCGCCATCAAGACGACGTTGATCGAACGCGATGCGTTCGGCACCCATGCGTCTGGCAACAATCCCGGCAATCTCAATCCGGTCCACGCCAGCCCGGCGGCGCTGGTCGGATTCGCGCTCCAGTCATTCGCGCTGCATCAGCGATTGGCGGGCGAATTGGCCGAGCTTGGCTGCACTGGGTATGCGCTGCAGCCGGTCAGGCGCATACTGCTGGCATTCGATGATGCCGATCGGCGCGCCTTGGCGCATGCGGCAGGGATGTTTCAGACCAGTGGGCATGCTATGCAGCAGTTCAGCACCGAGTGGCTTGAGCGTGATGAGCTGTTGCGGCGCGAAGCGCGCCTGTCCGCCGCCGTGTGTGGCGGTTTGCTTCTTGACGGCAATATGTCCGTCGACAGCGCCGCCTACACCAACGCGCTGGCCGAGGGCGCCGCAAGGCGCGGCGCGCGTCTGCTGCGCAGCGACGTGGTGGGACTGATCCGGCGGCACGGCAGAGTGGTCGGCGTGCGTACCGCGCACGGCAACGTCGCTTGCGATGCGCTGGTGCTCGCTACCGGGCCATGGGGGGAGCCGACCCGGCAATGGACCGGTTTCGATGCCCGGATTGCGCCGGTGAAGGGCGAGATGCTGCGCTTGCAAATTGACGGCGCACCGCTGGAGTACGACTTCACGCGCGGCATGACGTCCTTGTACCGGCGTGGTGCCGATCAATGTTGGGTCGGGGTGACCAAGCAGGCGGCCGGTTTCGACGTCAGTCCGACCCTGCAGGCGCGCGAGCACCTGCTTGAAACGGCCGCGCAGATGATGCCCGCACTCAGGCAGGCGACGGTGCTCGCGCATGTCGCCGCGCTGCGTCCGATGGGCGCGCACGGCCTGCCCGTCATCGGGCCGCTGCCCGGGTGCGAGAATGTCTGGCTGGCCAACGGGGGCGGCATCAAGGGTGTGTTGCTCAGCGCCGGCGTCGGGCTGGCGATCGCGCAGATGGTGTGCGGCGACACGGTTGAGGTGGATCTGGCCGGCTGCATCGTGCCCGGCCATGCGCCGGCGTCGGTCGATAGCCAGCACCAGGGGGCTTGAGTGGCGCAGAGCGCGTGACAACGCGCTTGCTGAGACGGCCGATGCAGCATCAATAACAAGGGCGCTGGGACCAACTGCGGCGCCAAGAGCGAGGACTACATCATGCGGATATATTGTCGCCGCTGTGGCGCGAGCGCTGCAGCAACATTTCAGACCCTGTGCCAGTGTGGCGGCATGATCGATGTCGAGTACGCGCTTGACCGGGCAACGCTGCACGACTCGCCCAATCCCTATGTGCGTTTTGCCGACCTGTTGCCGATCGAGCGGGTGCACGCCAAGCTGCCGAGTGAGGCCCGCTATACGCCGCTGATCCATGCTACCCGGCTCGGGCGTGCAGCGGGACTGACGGCCTTGTATGTGAAAGACGACACCACGCTGCCGACCTGCTCGACCAAGGATCGTATGGCCGCAGTGGCGCTCGCTTATCTGTGGGAGCGCGGCGTGCGCAGCTTTTGTACCTCATCGACGGGCAACAGTTCGACCGCGTATGCGCATGCGATCCGCGCTTACCCGGATATGCATCTGCATCTGTTTAGCGCCGAACGCTTCGTGCCGCGGGTCCAGCATGCCGGGCATGTACAGGTGACCCACCATTGTCTGCGTGGCGCCACGTTTGTCGAGGCGTCCGACTTTGCCGTTACTTATGCCAGACGACACGGCCTGGTGGCGGAGGGGGGATTTTTCAATCCGGGGCGGCGCGAGGGCTTGAAACTTGCTTTTCTTGAAGCGAGCGAGCAGCTCGGGCGGCCGATCGACTGGTACGTCCAGGCCGTTTCGAGTGCGATGGGCGTGCTCGGTGCCGCCAAGGGCGCGCGCGAATTGCAGCGCATGGGCCGCATCGAGCGCAGTCCAAGAATCTTGTGCGTCCAGCAGCAAAGTTGCGCGCCGATGGCGCATGCCTACGCCGAAGGCAGCGAGTGCATCTTGCCGCATCATCTGGTGGCGCAGCCGGACGGCATTGCCGAGGCCATCCTGCGGGGCGACCCCAGCCGCGCCTATCCCTACGTGCGTCAGCTTGTCGTCGACAGCGCCGGCGATATCGTCGCCGTCAGCGAGGCGGAAATACGCCAGGCGCGCCAGATGGTCGAACAGCTCGAAGGCCTGCGCCCCTGTTTTTCAGCCTCGGCGGCGGTGGCCGGCGTGCTCAAGCAAGCGCGCTGCGGGCGACTCGCGCGCGAGCATACGGTGCTGATCAACCTCACCGGGGCAGTGCGCGAAGACAGTGCGCCGGCAGGCGCGCTACGCTGGCTTGAACGTGACGGGACGGACTGGGTCGCGGCCTGAATTCACGGCTGCGGCGGCGCACTCAGCGCCAGCGCGGCAATCTCGGCGCGCAGCGGTTTTCCGCTGGGCGTGCGCGCCAGGCTGGGCACGACGACATAGCGTTTCGGACTGCTGCGTCCCAGTTGCGCGGCCGCATAGTCTGCCAGCGCAGCGAGCTCGAACGGGCCGCCGCGCAGCACCAGCGCGGCGCTCAGGTAGGCCGCACCGGCATCGTCGCGGGCTGAGAAGACGACCGCCTCGGCCACCTGGGGATGCGCGACCAGCACCGTTTCGACGGCAGCCGGATTGATCTTGTATCCGTCCAGATTGATCACGTCGTCGAGCCGGCCTTCGATGAACAGCAGACCGTCCGTGCTGAGGTGGCCCAGGTCGCCGGTCTCGAACCAGCCGTCGCGAAAGCGTTTTGCGCTCTCGTGCGGATCGGCGTGATACTGCGTTGCAGTGCGCGCTATCTGCACACGGATGGCGCCCGATTGGCCGGGCGGCATCGGCTGGCCGGCAGCGTCGTGCACGGTCAGGCTTACCCATGGCAGGATTGCGCCGGCAGTGTGTGGCCAGCGTTCCAGCATCTGCGGGGTGGCCATCGCGACGGGGCCCAGCTCGGTCAAGCCATACGTGACAAATACCTGCTTCGTGCAGCGGCGCTGGAGCGCCTCCAGCACGCCACCCGACAAGCGGCTGCCCACCGGACGCAGGTGGCGCAAGCTGGGAAACGGATCGGGGTGCTCCGGCATCAGGGCGAGCATCTGCGTGATTGCCCACTGGGACAGGAAAGCGTGCGTGACCGCATGGCTAGCCAGCGCGTCGATACGGTCGCGCGCATGGGCAGAAACGGGAAACACCACACAGGCACCCATGCTCAGTGCTCCGAAGCTCAGCGCAATGGCCATCGTGCTGTTGAGGTCGGAGGGCATCACGCGCGCCCCACCGTCGCAGTCGCAGCCGTGCAGCGTGCGCTCGATCCGCTCGATCAACTGGGCATGGCTAAGCAGGTCGCCCTTGGGCTTGCCGGTGCTGGTTCCCGAGGTCAGCGAGATGCGCAACGGCGTGCTCGCCTGCAGCGCGCAGTGCGCCAGCTCGGCGTCCAGTTCGGCCGCCATGGCGGCCGGATAGCCGGTCTCCCAATCGATCGCCAGATCGCGCCCCATGACGTCGGCCAGCACGTCACTGAGCGCGATGGCCGCCGTGCCGGCAACGCCCGGTGCGGCATTTTGCGTGACGATGCGCGAGACGCCAAATTGGGCGATGGTCAAGGCGCGCAGCGGCTCGGAAAGCTCCGGATGCACAGCCACGGACAGTGCCCCCAGGCGCGCCAGGGCAAGCAGTGCGGCGCAATGGAGCGGAGTCTGTCCCATCGACACCCCAACCACGTCGCCGGCCCGCAGACCTTGCCCGTGCAGCGCCTTGGTGACCGCATACATCAGCGCATGGAAGCGCCGATAGCACATTGTGCCCTCGGCCCAGATGAAGGCGGGGGCCGCCTGATTGCGTGCGGCCGATTGTGCAATTGTGTCGAAAATTGATGTGAACAAGGTGCAGCTTTCCACGGCTGGATAGGCGATCGATGGTGTGCGTCGACGGTTCTGCGCGCAACGACGCGCCGCACTGGGGGCGCAAGCGACGTCCGTCGGCACGCGATGGGGACAGCGGACACCATCATAATGCTTTTTCCGGTGCGCGTGACGCCTTCCGAGTTACCTGGCCAAATAACAGTACAGCAGGAACAGATTGGCCAGCAGCGACAGCAGTGCGACGGCGCGCCACACGGCCCCCGGGTTGCGCCTGGCCAGCGGCGCGGGCGCCGGCGCGGCCAGCGGGCGGCTGGCGCCGCGCTCGAGCGCCAGCAGGAATTCCTCGGCCGTCTCGAAGCGCTCGCACGGGTCGCAGGCCAGCGCCTTGTGCAGCACGTTCTCCAGCCACAGCGGCAGGTCGGGCCGGTAGCGGCTGGCCGGCGCAGCCGCACCGAAGCGGGGACGCTGGAACGCTTCGATTTCGCCGTGCGGGTAGTGGCGCGTGAGGATCAAGTACAGCGTGACGCCGGCCGCGTACAGATCGCTCTGGACGGTGGCGGGCGCGTTGTCGAACTGCTCGGGCGCCAGGAACGACGGCGTGCCCGCCTGCGGCGCGCTGTTGTCGTCGGCCGTCATGCCCGATTGCGCCAGTCCCACGTCGAGCAGGCGCAGCTGGCCGTCCTCACCGAGATGCACATTGGCCGGCTTGACGTCGCGGTGGATGATCGAGCGCCGGTGCAGCGCGCCGAGCGCGCGCACCAGTTGTTCGCCGTGTGCCAGCACCTCGGGCACGGTGAAGTGGTGGCCCGCGTCGAGCAGTTGCTGCAGGCTGTGGCCGGCGTGCCAGGTCGACAAATAATACAGATAGCTGCGCTGCGCCGGCGTGATCACCTGCGGGAAGAAGCGCGCCACCACGCGCCGCGCCAGCCATTCTTCGTGCGCGAAAGCGGTGCGTTCATGCACATCATTGGCGCGTTCCGGGCGCAGTGTCTTGAGCACTAGCTGGCGCGGGTCGCCATCCGGTCCGCACACCCGGTACAGCATCGTCGTTGGCGACGTGTGGATCAGCTCACCGACCGTGTAGCCGTCGATCTGCTGGCCCACATGCAGTCGGGGCGGCACCGGCAGGTCCTGCATGCAGGACAGGCTGTCGCGCAAATCCTGCTCCGGCAGCTGCGTCACCTGCAGCACCAGCGCGGAGAGGTTGTCGCGGCTGCCGGCGGCCAGCGCGCCGTCAAGCAGCGCGTTGGCGCAGGCGTCGGCATCCAGGCCGCCCTGGGCCAGCTGGGTCAGGTGAAAGCCCAGATCGTATTGGGTGATCGCGGCCCACAGGCCGTCGCTGGCCAGCAGAAAAATGTCGCCCCGCGCCAGCGGTCCCATGCCGGTATCGATCGTCAAGTGGGTGTCGAGTCCGATCGCGCGCGTGAGCACATGCTGCATTTCGGGCCGGTCCCACACATGGTCACTGGTCAGGCGTGTGAGTGCGCCGGCGCGCAGCAGGTACAGGCGCGTGTCGCCCACGTGCGCAAAGTGATAAAAGCCGCCGCGCAGCACCACGCAGGTCAACGTGCTGGCCATGCCGGCCAGCTCCGAGCGTACCGTGCCTTGTTGATGAACCCAGCTGTTGGTCGCCTTGAGCACCCGCTCCAGCGCCTGCGTCACGCTCCACGTATCGGGTGTGGCGTAGTAGTCGGTGAGCAGGCCGCGCACCGCGTACTCGGACGCTTCACGCCCGCCCTCATTGCCGGAGACGCCGTCGGCGACGGCGGCCAGCAAACCCTTGGTCGACAGTTCGGGCTGATTGGGCGTGACCATGCCGACGAAGTCTTCGTTGCGGTCGCGCAGACCGGTGCGGGTGGCGTGGGCGGCGTTGACGAGGAGGCTCATGGCGCGATTCTAATCCGAATGGTTGATGCCGGGGTAAGGGCGCTGGCAGCGCGCGCCATCATCAGCGCGGCCCGGTTCGCCGGCACTTGCGCGCAAGCGAGGTGTTGTAAAAATCCATCAGCGCATGTGGCCATAACGGATGTAATATCGTTATTGCAGTACTGACACTGCAAGCCGGCCACGCCGATGCTTCCCACCTCGCGCGCAAGCGCTGCTCACTTCGTTGACGCTGTTTCCATCTTCTTCTGTCCGACCAGGTCGGGTCTTCGCTGTTCCAATTGCACGCATGTTTTGGAGTCGCATATGAAAATGAGTTGGCGGTCTCTTTCCAAGTTTTCTCTCTCCGCAACACTGGTGGCGGGCGCGCTCGTCTGTCCGTCGATCAGCCTTGGCGCGCCTGCCATCGGCGCCATCTACAGTCCGGTGGCGGCGCAAATCGACCTGGGCGGTCCTGGCTTTGGCAGCATCGACGACACTTTCAATCAAAGTGGTCTGGAGCACGGCTTTACCAGCGGCGCGAGCAATTTTGCGAGCTACAATCCTGCCAGTGTGCTGCACACCATCCTGTTCTCGGGCGCTGAATGGTTCAGCAACCAAGGCACTAGCCACGCGATCGTCACCTATGACCTTGGCGCTATTATCGGCATCGACAAACTCGCGCTGTGGAACGAGGAATCGTCCGGCATCGGCCGGCTGAACCTGTTGACGTCCTCCGACGGGGTTCACTTCAGCATGCTGGCCGCCGGCCTGGTGCCGACCAATTGGCCGCTTGCGCCGTACGCGGCCGACGTGTTCTCGTTCGGTGCTGTCACCGCGCGCTACGTGCGCTTCGACATGTCGGGATGCCCGCAGCCGAACACCGGCAGTTTCGCCGCCTGCGCCATCGGCGAGGTGGCGTTCGAAGTGGCCAGTGTGCCCGAACCGTCGAACGGCGCGCTGATGGTGGGCGGTCTGGGCCTGCTTGGCCTGATGCGCAGGCGCCGCGCCGTTTAGCAGCGCGTCCCGGTCCTCGTCGATGGCGCGCGCGCACACGGTCACCGCCTAGACGCGCGCGCTGGTCATCGCCGCGCTGCCCCAGGTGGTGCGCCAGCGCGCCTTGACCGTCGACAGGCCCAACAGCGCAACCACCGCCAACGAGGCGAACAGCATCAGGCCGATCTGGTAGCTGCCCGTCATCTGGCGCGACACGCCCAGGCTGGACGCGAGGTAGAAGCCGCCGACCCCGCCGGCCATGCCGACCAGGCCCGTCATCACGCCGATCTCCTTGCGAAAACGCTGCGGCACCAGCTGGAACACGGCGCCGTTGCCTGTGCCCAGCGCCAGCATCGCCACCACGAACACGCAAGCGGCGGCGCCGGCCGACTGCATCCCGGTGCTGGCCACGAACAGCGCGGCAGCCGCGACGGCGTACATGATCGACAGCGTCTTGATGCCGCCCATGCGGTCGGCCAGGCGCCCGCCCATCGGGCGCACCAGCGAGCCGGCGAACACGCAGCCGGCCGTCAGGTAGCCGGCCGTCACGGGGGAGACGCCGTACTGGCTGTTGAAGTAGATCGTCAGCGACGAGGCCAGTCCGGAGAAACCGCCGAAGGTGACGCTGTAGAAGAACATGAACCACCACGCGTCCTTGTCCTTGAGCACCGTCAGGTATTCAGGCAGCGACTTGGGCGCCGGCGCCGAGGGTGCGTCCTTGGCCATCGTGAGGTAGACCACGAAGGCGATCCCCAGCGGAATCAGGCACAGGCCGAACACGTTCTGCCAGCCGAAGGCGATCGCCAGCGCCGGTGCGAACAGGGCGGCAAATGCAGTGCCCGAATTGCCCGCCCCGGCGATGCCCAGCGCGGTGCCCTGGTGCTCGGGCGGATACCAGCGCGAGGCCAGCGGCAGGGCGACGGCGAACGCGGCGCCGGCCACACCCAGGATCACGCCCAGCGCCAGCAGGCTCGAATAGTTGTGCAGGTCGCCCTTCCAGGCCCACAGCATGCCCAGCATGACAATCACCTGACCGATCATGCCGGCCTTCTTCGGTTTCAAATGGTCGACCAGGACGCCCATCACGATACGCAGCAGCGCGCCGGCCAGCAGCGGCAGCGCCACCATCAAACCTTTTTCGGCCGGCGACAGGGCCAGGTCCTTCGAAATCTGCACGGCCAGCGGGCCGAGGATCACCCACACCATGAAGCTCAGGTCGAAGTAGAAGAAGGCGGCGAACAGCGTGGGCAGGTGCCCGGCTTTCCAGAACGAGGTTTTTTGCATGATGTCTCCTGAAGTGCGATTGACGTTGAGCTGCTCAATGCAAGCGCCGTGCCACCGCGCCTCGCCCTGTGCGCGGCCAGCGTGCGCGGACGAGCTGCACCAGGAAATCTAGCCGGCGCACTGCGACGGTGCGCACCGCGCCGACACGTCGCATGCACCGGGCGTTCGACTTGCCTGCAGTGCGCCGCACGCCCCGGCGCGCACGCTGGCATCGGTTTTGCTTAGGTAGCGCTAAGGACAATCGACGGAGGCCGCAATGAAGAAGATGAAATTAGTAATGGTGGGGAACGGCATGGCCGGTGTGCGTACGCTCGAAGAGCTGCGCAAGATCGCGCCGGACCTGTATGACATCACCGTGTTCGGCGCCGAGCCCTACGCCAACTACAACCGCATCCTGCTCTCGCCGGTGCTGGCCGGCGAGCAGACCGTCAAGGACATCATGCTCAACGATGTCGACTGGTACGAAGAGAACGACATCACGCTGCACCTGGGTAAAAAGATCGTCAAGGTCGACCGCGTCAAGCGCATCGTCATCGCCGACGATGGCACCACGGCCGAATACGACCGCCTGTTGATGGCCACCGGCTCGAACGCGTTCATGCTGCCGGTGCCGGGCAAGGACTTGAAAGGCGTGATCGCCTACCGCGACATCTACGACACCAACACCATGATCGCGGCGGCCGAAAAGCACACCCACGCGGTGGTCATCGGCGGCGGCCTGCTCGGTCTGGAAGCGGCCAACGGCCTGAAACTGCGCGGCATGGACGTGACGGTGGTGCACCTGCCGGGCTGGCTGATGGAGCGCCAGCTCGACCCGGTGGCCGGCAAGATGCTGCAAAAGTCGCTGGAAGACCGCGGCCTGAAATTCCTGCTGGCGAAAAACACCAAACAGATCATCGGCGACGAACACGGCCAGGCCCAGAGGCTTGAATTCACCGACGGCGAGATCATCCCCGCCCAGCTGATCGTGATGGCCGTCGGCATCCGCCCCAACACCGAACTGGCCGAATCGTGCGGCCTGCACTGCAATCGCGGCATCGTCGTCAACGACACCATGCAAACGTTCGACCCGCGCATTTACTCGGTGGGCGAATGCGTCAACCATCGCGGCACCGTGTACGGCCTGGTCGCGCCGCTGTTCGAAATGGCCAAGGTGTGCGCCAACCATCTGGCCAACTACGGCATCGGCGCCTACAAGGGTTCGGTCACCTCGACCAAGCTGAAAGTGACCGGCATCGACCTGTTCTCGGCCGGCGAATTCATGGGCGGCGAGGGCACCGAAGAAATCGTGTTGTCGGACCCGATAGGGGGCGTCTACAAGCGCCTCGTCATCAAGGACGACAAGCTGATCGGCGCCTGCCTGTACGGCGACACGGTCGACGGCAGCTGGTATTTCAAGCTGCTGCGCGAAGGCAAAAGCGTGGGCGAAATCCGCGACTCGCTGATGTTCGGCGAAGCCAACACGGGCCGCCCCGGCGACGTCGGCCACGAAGGCTTCACGATGGCCGCCGCCATGCCCGACACGGCCGAAGTGTGCGGCTGCAACGGCGTGTGCAAGGGCACCATCGTCAAGGCGATCAAGGAACAGGGCTTGTTCACGCTCGACGACGTGCGCAAGCACACCAAGGCCTCGGCTTCGTGCGGTTCATGCACCGGGCTGGTCGAACAGATTCTGATGTTTACCGCCGGGGGCGACTATTCGCAGTCGGCCAAGGCCAAGCCGATGTGCGCCTGCACCGACGTCACGCACCAGGAAGCGCGCGAGGCGATCCGCGCCGAAAAACTGCTGACGGTGGCCTCGGCGATGGAGTTCATGGCATGGCGCACGCCCAACGGCTGCGCGTCCTGCCGCCCGGCGCTGAACTACTACCTGATCTCGACCTGGCCGAACCTGGCCAAGGACGATCCGCAGTCGCGCTTCATCAACGAGCGCGCGCACGCCAACATCCAGAAGGACGGCACCTACTCGGTGATTCCGCGCATGTGGGGCGGCATGACCACCGCCAACGACCTGCGCCGCATCGCCGACGTCGTCGACAAGTACGCGATCCCGTCGGTGAAGGTGACCGGCGGCCAGCGCATCGACCTGCTGGGCGTCAAAAAAGAGGACTTGCGCGGTGTCTGGCAAGACCTGGGCATGCCCAGCGGACTGGCGTATGCGAAGGGGCTGCGCACGGTGAAGACCTGCGTGGGCAGCGAGTGGTGCCGGTTCGGCACCCAGGATTCGACGCTGATGGGCCAGCAACTGGAGCGCGAACTGTGCCTGATGTACGCGCCGCACAAGGTCAAGATCGCCGTGTCGGGCTGTCCGCGCAACTGCGCCGAGGCCGGCATCAAGGACGTCGGCGTGATCGGTGTTGATTCGGGTTGGGAGATCTACGTGGGCGGCAACGGCGGCATCAAGACCGAAGTGGCGCAGTTCCTCGTCAAGCTCAAAACCCACGACGAAGTGATGGAGTACTGCGGCGCTTTCCTGGAGCTGTATCGCAGCGAAGGGTGGTATCTGGAGCGCACCGTGCATTACCTGGCGCGGGTCGGCCTGGAGCATGTGAAGAAACGGGTGGTCGAGGACGGCGCCAACCGGCGTGCGCTGTACCAGCAACTGCGCACGGCGCTGGCCGGCCAGCCGGACCCTTGGCACCAGTCGGAACAGGCGATGGTCGACACGCGCCAGTTCGCGCCACTGACGGCATAACGAGAAGGAGCACGAGATGACACAACAATGGAAATTGATCTGCAAAGTGACCGATATCCCGGTGCTGGGCGCGCGCGTGGTGCAGCGCGGTCTGGCGTGGCAGGAGTTGCCCAGCGTGGCGGTGTTTCGCAACAGCGAAGACAAGATCTTCGCGCTGCTGGACCGCTGTCCGCACAAGGGCGGCCCGCTGTCGCAGGGCATCGTGTTCGGCGAAAAGGTCGCCTGTCCTTTGCATAACTGGAACATCGCGCTCGACAGCGGCTGCGCCACCGCGCCCGACGTCGGCTGCGCCAAGTCGTATTCCGTCAAGGTTGAAAACGGCAACGTGTTCCTCGACCTGGTCGAATTGAACGCGCCCGCCTCGCGCGCCGAGCAGGCGCTGGCCGGTACCTTCGCGCTGACCCGCCACATCGAGGCGGCATGAGTACCGGCGCCGCCGCCAGCGCGCGCGAGGTCAAGACGACCTGCTGCTATTGCGGCGTCGGCTGCGGCGTCATCGCGAGCACCGACGGGGTGCAGGTGTTGGCCGTGCGCGGCGACCCGGACCACCCGGCCAACTTCGGCCGGCTATGCAGCAAAGGCAGCGCGCTGCACCTGACTGCGCGTCCGGTGCTGCAGCAGCAGGTGCGCGCACTGGCGCCGTCGATGCGTACGCGCCGCCACGCCGATCGGCACGACGCGTCGTGGGACGACACGCTCGGCTACGTCGCCCAGCGCTTCGCCGACACGATCGCCGAGCATGGCCCTGACAGCGTGGCGTTCTACATTTCTGGCCAGTTGCTCACCGAGGACTACTACGTCTTCAACAAGCTCGCCAAGGGACTGATCGGCACCAACAATATCGACACCAACTCGCGCCTGTGCATGTCCAGCGCGGTGGCCGGTTACAAGCAGACGCTGGGCGCGGACGCGCCGCCGGCCTGCTACGACGACATCGAACTGGCCGACGTGATCTTCATCGTCGGCTCCAACATGGCCTACGCGCATCCGGTACTGTACCGCCGGCTGGAAGCGGCCAAGCTGCGCAAACCGAATCTAAAAGTGATCGTGGCCGATCCGCGCCGCACCGACACGGCACTGGGCGCGGACCTGTTCCTGCAGATCCTGCCCGGCACCGACGTGGCACTATTTAACGGCATGCTGCACCTGTGTCTGTGGGAGGGCTTGACCGACCACGCCTTCATCACCCAGCACACGGACGGTTTCGCCGCGCTGAAAAACACCGTACGCGATTACACACCGAAGCTGGTGGCCGACATCTGCGGCATCGCCGAAGCGGATCTGGTGCAGGCGGCGCGCTGGTTCGGCCAGTCCAAGGCCGCGCTGTCGCTGTACTGCCAGGGTCTGAACCAGTCGTCGGCCGGCACGGCCAAGAACGCCGCGCTGATCAACTTGCATCTGGCCACGCGCCAGATCGGCAAACCGGGCGCCGGCCCGTTTTCCCTGACCGGTCAGCCGAACGCGATGGGCGGGCGTGAAGTGGGCGGCATGGCCAATTTGCTGTCGGCCCACCGCGACATGGGCAACCCCGCGCACCGCGCCGAAGTGGCCGCGCTGTGGGGTGTGCCGACCGTGCCGGCCACGCCCGGCACCACGGCCGTCGAAATGTTCGAGGCGCTGGCCGAAGGTAAAATCAAGATCATCTGGATCGCCTGCACCAATCCGGCCCAGTCGATGCCGGACCAGAAGCTGATCCGCGCCGCGCTCGAGAATGCCGAGCTGGTGATCGTGCAGGAAGCCTATGCCAGCACCGCCACCGTGGCCTACGCCGACGTGCTGCTGCCGGCCTCCACCTGGGCCGAGAAGGAAGGCACGGTCACCAATTCGGAGCGCCGCATCACACGCGTCAACGCGGTGCTGCCCAAGCCTGGCCAGAGCCGGCACGACTGGGAAATCGTCAGCGATTTTTGCGCCGTGCTGGCGCCCTTGCTGGGCAAGCCGGCCGCACCGTTCGTGTACGCGACGACCGAGGACATCTGGAACGAGCACCGCGAATCGACGCGCGGACGCGACCTCGATATCACCGGGCTGTCGTTCAAGATCTTGAGCGAGCAGGGGCCGCAGCAGTGGCCGTTTCCCACCGGCGCCGAACACGGCAAAGCGCGGCTGTACGAGGACGCCGTGTTTCCCACTGCCAGCGGGCGTGCGCATTTCGTCGATACGCCGTATCAGCCGGTGGCCGAACCGGTCGACGCGCGCTACCCGATCCACCTGAACACGGGCCGGCTGCGCGACCAGTGGCACGGCATGAGCCGCAGCGGCACCGTGGCGCAGTCGTTCGCGCATGTGGCCGAGCCGTCGGTGGTACTGGCGCACGCCGACATGGCGCACAAGCGCCTCAAGGACGGCGACCTGGTGCACGTCACCAGCCGGCGCGGCAGCCAGATTTTGCCGGCCGTGGGCGGTGACGACATGCGCGCCGGCCAGGCCTTCATCGCCATGCACTGGGGGCAGGAATATCTGTCCGGGCGCAGCGGCGCCGGTGCCGGCGTGGGGGCGACGTTCGGCGTGAACAGCCTGACCCAGTCGGCGTTCGATCCCAGCTCCAAGCAGCCCGAACTCAAACACGCGGCCATCAAGGTGCTCAAGGCCGAACTGCCGTGGCGCTTCGTGGTGTTTGGCTGGGTCGACGAGGCGCAGGCCTTGTTGCTGCACGCCCGTCTGCAGCCGTTCATGCGCCGCTTCGCGTTTTCGTCTTGCACCTTGTTCGGGCGCGAACGGGTCGGCGTGCTGCTGCGCGCTGCCGATGACTATGCGGGCGAGCCGGCCCTGGTGCGGGAAATCGAGACGCTGTTTGGCATCGATGGGGCCAGCGTGCTGCGCTACGACGACACCAAGCGCGGCAACGCGCGCCACATGCTGGTGGCCGACGGCAAGCTGGCCGCCGTTGCGCTGGCCGGCGACATCACGGCCGAGCACTGGCTCAAGCAGATGCTCGAGGCCGACACGTCCGTGGCCGCGCTGGGACGCTTGCTGCTGTCGCCATCGAGCAGCGCGCCGCAGGGTTTCAAGTCGCGCGGGCGCATCGTGTGCAGCTGCCTGAACGTGGCGCAAAACGAGATCGGCGCGGCGCTCGAGACGATGGGTGGCGTGCCGGACAAGCTGGCCGCCCTGCAGGCCAGGCTCAAGTGCGGCACCAGTTGCGGCTCCTGCGTGCCGGAGCTCAAACAGATGGTGTTTGCGGCCAGCTCGGCGCCGGCCAAGGCGGCATAAGCAGCCGGCTACGCTGCAAAGGGTGGTCGGGCTAAAGGGACGGCAGGGCGCTACGGAGGTGGCAGGATGGTATGCCTTGAAAGGCGTAAGCCCGAACCCGAGGCTGCGAGGCGGCATGAAAAGGCGCTGACGCGCGCCCGCTACGGGTGCGCGTCACGGCTGGCGCTGCTCCCCGATCATGCGCGTCCAGCGGCGCCTGTCACTAAGCCAACACCGGCGTCGCCGCTGCCATGGATGGCGCTTTGTTCAATGGCGATGTCGCTCTGGTCCGACTGGTATTGCTCCGGCAGATTGTCGAGCGATGGACTGGTGGGGTCGATGTACGTCATCTTTGTCTCCTGTCAGGTCTAAGGGCCGTTCCGTTCGCATGGGGGGGCGCAGCTGCCGTTCTGACTTGGTCGGCCCGGCCGACATGGCGGGCGAGCCAGCTGTTCTGAGCGGGACGCTGGCTGTGCCACGCCGCTTGGTTCCTAGCGAGGGAACGCGCAGCGATCGGGCCAGCCTTGCATGGGCATGGGCGGGCGATCACTGTCTGATAAGTTTGCGTCGCGAGATGACGGTTGGTTTGATCTGCCTCAATGTTGCGCAGCATGCGTGGAACTCTGCGCGGCCTCGTCCATGCTGCGCGGCAGAACGGCTTGGCGTGCCAGAACACGGCACCGTCGCGGCCGACGTGCGCGTAGCTTGTCGATCGGATGGTATTCGAAAGTATCGGTGTTGAATGAGTGAACCAATAGCCAGTTTATCAATCGCAGGCGCTTACCGATAATGGCCCTATCGTCACTTGGGAGCACATCATGCATACAAAAACACTGTTGAGCGCGGCGCTGTTTGCGCTGCTGGTCGGATCGGGCGCGGGCGCGCACAGCGCCGCGAGCCAGACCCCGCCGACGCTGGCCTTGCCGGCCGACTGGTATCCGGAAAGTGTGGCGCTGGGCCCGGACGGCTCGCTGTACGTGGGCAGCTGGCGCAACGGCGCGGTGGCGCGCGTGCGCCCGGACGGCTCGCCCCCGCAGATCCTGGTGACGCCGGGTTCGAACGGCCTGGCCAACGCGCAAGGCGTGCTGGTCGACGCGCGGCGTCAGCGCCTGTGGGTGTGTTCCGGCAATATCGGCTACACGACGGTGCCGTCCACGCCCAGCGCGCTGAAAAGCTACGACCTGGCCAGCGGCGCGCCCGTGGCCAGTTATGCGATGCCCGACGACGGCTATTGCAACGACCTGGTGCAAGACAGCGGCGGCACCATCTACATCAGCGACTCGGCCCACCCGCGCGTACTGCGCCTGCGCGAGGGCGAAGCGGCATTAAGCGTGTGGAAGGAAGATCCCGCGCTGGCCGGCGGCAGCGATGGCTATTTTTTGAATGGTATCGCGCTCGAAGGCGACGACACGCTGTATGTCAGCGCCGTGTCGGCCTTGCCGTGGTTTTCGCGCATCCGCATCGGGGCGCACGGTCGGGCGGGCGCCAGCACGCGCATTGCGGTGCCGCGGGTGCTGAAAAACGCCGACGCGATCCGCAGCATCAGCGCGGGTCGCCTGCTCATTTTCGAGAGCAATGCGTTCGGCAAGAGCGGGCCGTACGGCGGGCAGATCAGCATCGCCCAGATCGACGGCGCCGCCGCCACGCTGACGACGGTGGTTGGTGGCTTGAACGATGCGTCTTCCGGCGTGCTGGTGGGCAAGCGGATTTACTTCATCGAGTCAAAGTATGGTTTGTTGTTCATGCACAAGAACGACCCGGGCGCGCTGCCCGTCGGCGTGCCGTTCGACGTGCAGTCGGTGGCTTTGCCGGACGCGCCCTAGTCAGCGCGCCGAGATGGGGTGTGGCGGACCGCTCGGAGCGCCACTGGCCTCAGGACGGCCGGGTGGCCGGCGGTGGGCTGGCGTTCAGGCAACCCAACACCTGGCGCACCCGTTCGACGCTGGCGCCGTCGGCGTCCCACAGACCGTGCGCCAGCAGCACCGTCATTTCATCGACCGAATAACGGTCGCCCATCACTTGCCGATCCCAATGGTCGACCTGTTGCGGGAATGCACGGGCGTCGAACCAGGGCATACCGTCGCGCTCGCACAGCACCAGCACGTTGAAGTCCAGCTGCCGGTCGATCCAATGGGCGATCAAGGTGCCGTCGGGGCCGTGATTGCGCAAGAAATCGTCGACGGTGGGCGGAAGCGCATGCGGATGGATGATTCGTGAGCACATGGGACGGACCTGATCAGTAAATGCAACTTAAGGGCGGGCGCGCAGCTGCGCGGCGGCGTCGCGCAACATCGTCTCGGTGGTGGCCCAGTCGATGCAGCCGTCGGTCACCGAGCAGCCGTATTTGAGCTGGGACAGGTCGGACGGAATCTTCTGGTTGCCGGCCACCAGGTTCGATTCGATCATCACGCCCACCAGCGACTTGTTGCCGTGGCGAATCTGGTTGACGACGTCGGCCATCACCAAAGGCTGCAGCTCGGGCTTCTTGTAGCTGTTCGCGTGCGAGCAGTCGACCACCAGATTGGCCGGCAGCTTGGCTTTTTCCAGCGCCTGTTCGGCGATCGCGATCGACACCGAGTCGTAATTGGGCCGCCCGTCGCCGCCGCGCAACACCACGTGGCCGTAGGCGTTGCCGCGGGTGCGCACGATGGCCACGTTGCCGGCGCTGTTAATGCCCAGGAAAGAATGCGGATGGGCCGACGACAGGATCGCGTTGATGGCGATGTTGATGTCGCCGTCGGTGCCGTTCTTGAAGCCGACCGGGGTCGACAGGCCGGACGACATCTCGCGGTGTGTCTGCGATTCCGTGGTGCGCGCGCCGATCGCGGTCCAGGCGATCAGGTCGCCCAGGTATTGCGGCGAGATCGGGTCGAGCGCCTCGGTGGCGGTGGGCAGGCCCAGCTCGCACACGTCGATCAGGAACTGGCGCGCTTTTTCCATGCCGGCGTCGACGCGGAACGAATCGTCCATGTCCGGGTCGTTGATGTAGCCCTTCCAGCCGGTGGTGGTGCGCGGTTTTTCAAAGTACACCCGCATCACCAGCAGCATCGTGTCGGCCACTTCGGCCTGCAGCGTTTTCAGGCGGCGCGCGTAATCGAGTCCGGCGACCGGGTCGTGGATCGAGCACGGTCCGACCACCACGAATAGCCGCTTGTCCTTGCGGTCGATGATGTTGCGCAGCGCTTCGCGCCCTTGCATGACGGTGGCAAACGCGGCGTCCGTCAGCGGCAGTTTGGCGTGCAGCTCGGCCGGCGTGGGCATCGGCGCGAACGAGGTGACGTTGATGTTTTCAATATCTGGTGTGTTCATGATCTTGCTTCTATGCGTGTATGGGCGAAAGACAACGCAACATAGTAGCCCCAAACGTGGCCACCTGCAGGCCCGAGGCCAAAAAAACGGGCGCCGCACACACGCATGGCAGCGCCCTGGGTCCATCGTATAGCTTTGGCGAAACATTAGATTGCGCGATTGCGACACCGGATTGCGCAATGACGACACGCCGAAGCGTCACCCCGACACCAAGGTGCCGGCACCTTAGATGAGTTTAAGGTCGAAGGCCCGTTCGACAAACCAGCCGGTGGCCAGCAGCGCGATCGCCAGTGAGCCGGCGCGCATCAACTGGCGGTACACGCCGGTGCGCAGCAGCAGCAGGGCGGCCGGCAAGAACACCGCCACGATGGCCATCTGGCCGAGTTCGACGCCCACGTTAAAGCCGAACAGGCGCGCCAGCAGCGCGCCCTGCGGCAAACCCAGGTCGGCCAGCACGCCGGCAAAGCCGAAGCCGTGGATCAACCCGAACGCAAACGCGGCCAGCGGGCGGCGCCCGCGGAACAGCGGCAGCAGATTGTTCAAGGCGGCGAACGCGACCGAGGCGGCGATGCTTGATTCGACCAGCCGGGACGGCAGCGTCACCAGCTGCAGGCTGGCCAGCGTCAGCGTCAGCGAGTGTGCCAGCGTGAACGCGCTGACCACCTTGAGCACGTCGATGAAGGCCGGACGCAAGCCGCGCGCGCCCGGTTCGCCCAGCAGCACGGCCGGCAGCAGCAGCGACAGCAGGAACAGGATATGGTCGAGGCCGATCCAGATGTGCCACATGCCGTGGCGCACATAGTCGCCGAACTGGCCCAGCGCGTCGGGGCGGCCGATGGCCAGCGTCTGGCTGGCGCGCTCGGGGCTGAAGATGGCCGTCGAGGTCTGGCCGGCGTGCTCCAGCCGCAGCAGGCCTTTGTGCTGCGGGTCCAGTTCGGCGAACAGCCGGTAGCCGACAGTTAGCGCGCTGATCGGCGCGCCGCAGTCGGCGCCAAAGCGCAGCACCGTGTAGGCGCCGTCGGTGTGCTGGTCGATTTGCTGCTGGCGCACGCGCGCCGCACAGGCGTTCTGTCCGCTGGCGATGGTCAGGTGCGCCAGCGCATAGCTGGCGATGGCCTCGTGGCGGGCGCGGATCTCGTCCCACGTCAGCTGGCCGTCGCCGTCGCCGTCAAGGCCGATGGCAAAGTCGAGATCGCGCAAGGCGATGTCCCATTGGCCGTCGATGTGCGCGCCATCGACCTTCAGTGTCAGGTAGCTGTCGCTCGGTTTGTGCGCCTGCGCGGGTGTGCAGGCGAACGTGAACGCGCACAGCGCGACGATCCATTGTGCAATGCGGCCCATCAGGCACCTCCGGCGAGTTGGCGCGTCAGGCGCGCGATGGCAACGTCTTCGATCTTGTGCTTGCGCGCCCAGTCCAGTGCCGGGCGGGCGGCGGCACTCTGGCCGCTGCGCTGCGCCGCTTCCAGATACAAGCGCAGATCGGCCGGTTCTTTCTGGACGGCCCAGTTGGCGCGCGCCAGCGCCAGCGCGGCGGCGCCGTCGCCGCGCAGTTGCAGCTCGAAGCGCGCCTGCTCGCGTTGATGAACCGTGTCGCCGCGCTGGGCGGCGGCGGCGAAGCGTGCCGCCAGCTCGGCGATGGCGCCGCGCAGTGCCGCGCCATCACCGGGCAGTTGTTGCAAGGCCAGCGCGTAGCGCAGCAGCAGCGCGTCGACCCGGGTCTGGTCCTTGACCAGCGCCAGCGCTTCTTGGGCGCGGCGCGCGTCGAGCAGGAAATCGGCATACGCGCCCAGCAGGTAGCCGTCGCCGGGGCGCAGCGCCAGCGCGCGCCGAAAGCGCGCTTCGGCCAGGCCCGCTTGGCCGCGCCGGGCGGCGATTTCGGCCAACAGTGTCAGCACCCACACTTCGGTGTCGGGCTCGGTGGTGCCGCTGCGCTGCAGCGTCGTCGCAAGCAAGCTGTCGCTGCTGGTCGCGCGCCCCGTCAAGGCGCCGATATTGGCAATGCAGCTTGCGCTGATCAGGTCGGACGCCAGCAGCGACAGGCGCGCGCAACTGGCGGTGGCGCCCGGGTAGTCGCCTTGCACGGTTTGCACCGTGGCGCGCGTGAGCCAGGCTTGCACATTGCCCGGATCGCTGGCCAGCGCCGCATTCAGGTCGGCCAGCGCCGCGTCAAATTGATGCGTGCTCTGGCGCAGCGTGGCACGCAGGATGCGCACCGCCGGCGGCGGCGCGGCCAGTTGCCACCATGGCGCCAGCGCCGCCTGCGCGTAGCCGAGATAGCGCGGATCGCTGTCGCTGCGCGCCGTGGCGATGTACTGCTGCGCCAGCATGGTCGCGTTGCGCAGATTGGACGGGTCGGCACGCAGTTGCGCGCGCAACTGCTGCAATTGCCGTTGCGCGGCGTCGAAGCGGCGTGGCAGCTGCTCGATCACCTGGTCGCCGCGCGCCGGCGTGTACGGGCTCGCCTGTGCGACGCAGCAGCCAGCGCACAGCGCAAGCAAGGCGATGATGGACGGTCTTGGCATGATGGTTCTCGCTGCGGTGTTGTTCTGGTTCGGTTCTGGGGCGTGCATCGGGCCCGCTGGTGGCGGACCCGACGCACTGGCCGGCTTACTTCAGTGCCACCGGCTCGGTGTCGTCCGGTGCCGACACGGCGCTGGCCGTGAGCGGTACCGGTTCGGTGTCGTCCGGCGCGCTGGCGATCGCGCTGAGCACTTGCGCGACAAACGCGTCCTGACGCGTAGCGCCCGGATCGCCGCCACTAGCGGCGCCGTCGTTGCCGCCCCCGCCGCCCCCGCAGCCGCTCAACAGCAAGGCGATCAACATGGTTGATTTTTTCATGATGCACTGCTCCTATGGTGTGGCCGTCAGAGTTGTGGTGAGCCCGACAGCGGGGTTTTTAGATACGGGAAGCTGTTGTCGAAGGCGCTGTCGTCAAGGTAGGCGCCGTCCGTGAAGCGGATCGCTCCGGCCGGCGCGTCAGCCGGCACGCAGCCTATGCTGAGCGTGCACAGCTTGCCCATCACCACGCGCAGCGCGATGTCGACCACGTCGTCGCCCGGCCGGCGTCCATTGGGGAAGCCCGCGCTGTCACCATCGATCACGCCCAGGCGTTTTTGCGCGCCCTTGGCGACCGGTGCCACCGACGTGTTCAGGCGCAGCATTTCCGCCGGTTTCACATTGGCCGGCTGGTTGACGCCCTTGATGCCGGTCAGGAAAGTGGCCACCAGGTCGTTGCGCGGGAAGTTGGTGGGCGCCTTGGCGCCGACGTTGCCGTACAAGACTTCGACGAGCATCGGCAGCGTTGGGTTAGTGACGTAGTCGGCGAACTGGGCGTCGTTGACGGGTTTGCTGTGGTTGAAGCGGTCCTTGTCCTTCAGGCCGATCACCACTTCATTGACCAGCGGCATGCCAAGGCGCGACACCTGCACCCACGGCCCCCCTTCGCGCGAGGCGTCGCCGCTGCCGTTTGGCGTCGGGTTGACCAGACGACCCTGGCGCACGCTGGCCGTGGTCCAGCCGCCGATCACCGGCTCGCTGCCTGCCGTCAGGCAGCAGATCGGCACTTCGAGCGCCATCGTGGTGACGTTTTTGTCGGCCAGATCGTCGCGCGCGGCCCGTTCGGCGTTGGCGTTGAACTCGACGGCCGGGTACTTGATGTTGATCAGGTCAAACGTCTCGGCCAGATTGACGACGAACGAATCTTTGCGCTGGCCGACGAACACCCGGCCCACCGTGCTGCAGCCGGGGATGTTGACGTTGTAGACGTGCTTGGCCGCGTAGCCGGCGTAGTCGGGGATCGACTTGTTGCCGATGTTGTCGATCGGCTTGTCGAACACCGTCGCGCCGCTGTCGGCGTTGCGCACCGTGGTGCGCTGGCCGTTGCGCCGGTCGCCGCGCACCGCGTCGATGGTGTAGGTTTCGCGCACGTTGATGCCGGCCGGGTTGACCGAATCGATCGGGCCGCCATTGTTAATCAGCGGAATCGACACCTTCTTGCCGCCCACGGTGAACTGCGTGTCCTTGTTGGTGTTCTTGAAGCGGAACTGGAAGCTCAGGTCTTCCTTGCCGTCGCCGTTGTTGTCGATGTGGATTTCGTACAGCGCATCCTGGTCGAGTTCGAAGAAGTTCGGTCCGCCGTAGGCATCCTGCAGCGGCACGTAGTTGGCCACCAGCGTGACGAACTGCTCGCGTCCCGGCGCGTAGCTGCGGAACATGTAGAAGTCGGTGCCGTCCACCTTGGGCATGCGCGTGACGAACGGCGCTTCGCGGTGGCTCGAGGCGCCGGCCGGCGGCGCCCAGGCGAGCATGCACAGGTTGGCCAGGATGGCTGCGCCCAGACTGGCTTTGAAATTGGTGATACGCATGATGGTCTCCTTTTCGATAGGGGTAAAACGACAGGGTTGCCAGCTTTATACGGGCCACTCCTGCTATCGGATTCAGATTTTTGAAGAAAATTTCATCAACAGTGCGGGCGCCGCCGCGCGCCCGAAAAAGAAAGCGAAATCCGTGTAAACTTTGGGTCATGAAAACATTCGCTACAGATATCGCCGCACCGGTCAGCGTGCCGGTCGAGGAGCCTTTCGCCGCCGCGCGCTTCATCAAGGAAATAGGGCGCGGGGCCAAGGGCGCGCGCAGCATGAACCGCGCCGACGCCAACGTGCTGTACGCGGCCATGCTGGCTGGACGGGTCTCCGACCTGGAGCTGGGGGGCATCCTGCTGGCGCTGCGTATCAAGGGCGAATCGGTCGACGAGATCGCCGGCTTTCTCGACGCCGGCGAAGCCTCGTTCGCGCCGCTGACGGCGCCGCCGGGCCGCTACGCGCCGGTGCTGATCCCCAGCTACAACGGCGCGCGCAAGATGGCCAATCTGACGCCGCTGCTGGCGCTGCTACTGGCGCGCGAAGGCGTGCCGGTGCTGGTGCATGGCGTGAGCGACGATCCGGGCCGCGTCACGACAGCCGAAATCTTGCAGGCGATGGGTTTTGCGCCGTGCCTGTCGGTGGCCCAGGCCGAGGCGGCGATGGCGCGCGGCGAACCGGCCTTCATGCCGATCACGGCGCTGGCGCCGCAGATGGCGCACCTGCTGTCGCTGCGCCGCATCCTGGGCGTGCGCAACTCGACCCACACACTGGTAAAAATCATGCAGCCCTTCGTCGGACCGGCCTTGCGGCTGGTGTCCTACACCCACCCGGAGTATCTGGAAATGCTGGGCGCCTATTTCGGGACCGCCGCGCCGCATGCGCGCGGCGACGCCTTCCTGATGCGCGGCACCGAAGGGGAGACGGTCGCCAACGCCAACCGGGCCCAGCAGATCGACTGGTTTCACGACGGCCAACGCACGGTTCTGGTGCAAAAACAGAGCATGGTGCAGACCTTGCCCGAGCTGCCGCCCGATCGTGATGCGGCCACCACGGCGGCATGGATCGCGCAAGCCTTGCGCGGCGACGTGGCCGTGCCGCCCACCATCGCCGAGCAAGTGGCACAGTGTTTGCTAGCTTCACAGGCATTACAGGCAAACACGAGTGAACAACATGGCAAGCCCGGGTAAAGTATGGTTGGTCGGCGCCGGTCCTGGCGACCCTGATCTGTTGACATTGAAGGCGGTCAAGGCGATCGCCGCTGCCGAGGTGTTGCTGGTGGACGATTTGGTCAATCCGGCGATCCTGGCGCACGCCTGCGCCACGGCGCGCATCGTTCACGTGGGCAAGCGCGGCGGCTGCCGCTCGACCCCGCAGGAATTCATCGAACGGCTGATGCTGTCCGAGGCGCAGGCCGGCCACACGGTGGTGCGTCTGAAGGGTGGCGACCCGTTCATCTTCGGGCGCGGCGGCGAAGAGCGCGCGCACCTGATGGCTGCCGGCATCGCCGTCGAAGTGGTCAACGGCATCAGCAGCGGCCTAGCCGCGCCGTCGGCGATCGGCGTACCTCTGACGCACCGCGATTACAGCGCCGGTGCGATCTTCGTCACCGGCCACGAGCGCGCCGACGATGTCGACAGCGGCACCCGTCCAGACTGGGCGCTGCTGGCCCAGACCGGGCTGACGCTGGTTATCTATATGGGCGTGGCGCGCTGCGCGGAGATCGCCGACGCCTTGCTGGCCGGCGGCAAGCCCGGTGGCACGCCGGCGGCCGTGATCCAGTCGGCCACCGGCAGCGGGCAGGCGCAGCTGGTCACCACACTGGACAAGCTGGCGCTCGAGCTGGCCGCCTCGGGACTGGGCAGCCCCAGCATCATCGTCATCGGCGACGTGGTGCGCTGCGCTACGCTGGTGGCGGGTGACGTGGCGTTGCCCGCGCTGGCCGCATTTGGTCGATAGGCGCTGCGCTGCCACTGCAGGGTTTACAATCACGTCTTTAGTGATTAGCAGAAAGCAGTACAGCCATGGCCAAACAATTTGATGTAGCAGTGATCGGCGCCGGCGCCGCCGGCATGATGTGCGCGGCGGTGGCGGCCCAGCGCGGCCAGAGCGTCGTGCTGATCGACCACGCGGCCAAGCTGGCCGAGAAGATCCGCATCTCCGGCGGCGGACGCTGCAACTTCACCAACGTCAACACGGCGCCGCAGAACTTCCTGTCCGACAATCCCCATTTCTGCAAGAGCGCGCTGTCGCGCTACACGCCGCAAGATTTCCTGGCGCTGGTCAAGCGCTACCGCATCGGCTACCACGAGAAGCACAAGGGCCAGCTGTTTTGCGACGAGTCGGCCGAACAGATCATCGGCATGCTCAAGGACGAGTGCGCCGCCGGCGACGTCGAATGGCGCATGCCGTGCAAGGTCGACACCATCAATCCGCTGGTGGACGGTGGCTACCGGCTCGACACCGACACGGGCGAGATCATCGCCAGCAACGTCGTCATCGCCACGGGAGGCCTGTCGATTCCGAAGATCGGCGCCAGCGATTTCGGCTACCGCATCGCGCGCCAGTTCGAACTGAACGTCATCGAGCCGCGCCCCGGCCTGGTGCCGCTGACCTTCGACGGCCCCAGCTGGGAAACCTTTGCGCCGCTGGCCGGCATCGCGCTCGAAGTCGAAGTCGAAACGGGCAGCAACAAGGGCAAGGGCAACAAGCGCGGTCATTTCCGCGAGGACTTGCTGTTCACCCATCGCGGCCTGTCCGGTCCCGCCATCCTGCAGATTTCCAGTTTCTGGCAGCCGGGCACGCCGATCGTGCTGAACCTGCTGCCGGAGATGGATGTGGCGCAGGCGCTGATTGAAGGCAAGGGCACGCTCAAAAAGCAACTGGGCAATGTGTTGCAGCAATGGCTGCCCACCCGCCTGGCCGATGGCCTGATCGCGGCTGCGGGTCTGCAGGGCGATGCCCGGCTGGCCGACTTGCAGGACGCCAAGCTGCGTCAGCTGGGCGCCGCGATCAACCAGTGGGCCATCATTCCGGCCGGCTCGGAAGGCTATCGCAAGGCCGAGGTGACGCTGGGCGGCATCGACACGCGCGAGTTGTCGCAGCAAACGATGATGTCCAACAAGGTGCCTGGCCTGTATTTCATCGGTGAGGCGGTCGACGTGACGGGCTGGCTGGGCGGCTACAATTTCCAGTGGGCCTGGGCCTCGGGCATGGCAGCCGGGCTGGCGCTGGGCGCCCAGTAAGCGCTGCCTTGCCAGTGTTGTTATGCGGCACACGGGCGCGCGCATGGCGGGCGATACCGCGCGCCGCCGCACGGGCAAGGGCGCTTTTGAGCTGTCGCAAAATGGCCGCAAACCGGCCCCGTCTGTGTGACCGGAGCGTGAAAAGCTTCCCTTGCTCAGCAAAGGATGCTAGAATCTCCTTCTTCCCCTAATCTAACGGTTTGAATTTTTACATGACCACTATTCGCCTTAAAGAAAACGAGCCGTTCGAAGTCGCGATGCGTCGCTTCAAACGCACTATCGAAAAAACTGGTCTGCTGACCGAACTGCGTGCTCGCGAGTTCTACGAAAAACCAACGGCTGAGCGCAAGCGCAAGCTCGCTGCTGCTGTGAAACGCCACTACAAGCGTATCCGCAGCCAGCAACTGCCTAAGAAATTATTCTAAGACTGATTCGTCAGAACTGATCCGGCCCTGGCTTTACTGTCGGTCTCGGCTTGGTTTCTTGATAGTTCAAATGCGTGCATTTGGACACAGTCGCAGACCCGCTCCGGTTTACCGCAGCGGGTTTTGCTATTTCTACGATTGAAACGTGAGGACAACGATGAGCTTGAAAGAACAAATCACCGAACACATGAAGGCGGCCATGCGCGCCAAAGAAGCGGCCAAACTGGGTACCATCCGTTTGCTGCTGGCCGAAATCAAGCGCAAGGAAGTCGACGAGCGCATTGAATTGGATGACACCCAGGTGCTGGCCATCGTCGAAAAGATGATCAAGCAGCGCAAGGATTCGATCACCCAGTTTGAAGCGGGCGGACGAAACGACCTGGCTGACATCGAAAAAGCCGAGCTGGTGGTGCTGGCCGGTTACATGCCTGCCGGCCTGTCGGACGAGGAAGTGGCCGCCGAAGTGGCCGCCGCCGTCGTCGCCTCGGGCGCCGCCGGTCCGCAAGACATGGGCAAAGTGATGGCCATCGTGAAACCCAAGCTTGCCGGCCGCGCCGACATGACGGTGGTGTCCGCACTGGTCAAAAAAGCACTGACGCCTGGCGCTTAATTCGACTTGCCGCCGCGGCGCAACGTTGCGCTGCGGCAGTGAAATCAGCGTCGTGCTGATCTAGCGCAAGCTATGGCGAGCACGGCGGTATAGTCTGACCTTCTACAAGACTGTTCATCAACGTGATTCCACAATCATTCATTACCGATTTGCTGAACCGGGTTGACATCGTCGACGTGGTTGGCAAATACGTCCAGTTGAAAAAGGGCGGCGCCAATTACATGGGGCTGTGTCCTTTTCACAACGAAAAATCCCCCAGCTTCACGGTCAGCCCGACCAAGCAGTTTTATCACTGCTTCGGCTGCGGCGCGCACGGCACCTCGATCGGCTTTCTGATCGAGTACTCGGGCATGGGCTTCGTCGACGCCGTCAAGGACCTGGCCCAGAACGTGGGCATGGTGGTGCCGGACAACGACGACAAGATCCCGCCGGCCCAGCGCGCCCAGCAACAGGCCCAGACGCTGGCGCTGACGGACGCGATGACCCAGGCTTGCGATTACTATCGGGGCCAGTTGCGCAGCGCGCCGGCGGCGATCGCCTACCTGAAAAACCGCGGCCTGACGGGCGAAGTGGCGGCCCGCTTCGGCATGGGTTACGCGCCCAGCGGCTGGGATAGTTTGCGCTCGGTGTTTCCCGATTACGAAGCGCTGGCGCTGGTTGAATCTGGCCTGGTGATCGACAAGGTCGACGAGGACGGCGGCAACAAGAAGCGCTATGACCGCTTCCGCGAACGCATCATGTTCCCGATCCGCAACACCAAAGGCCAGGTGATCGGCTTCGGCGGGCGCGTGCTCGACCATGGCGAGCCAAAATATCTGAACTCGCCCGAGACGCCGCTGTTCCAGAAGGGCTTCGAGCTGTACGGCCTGTTCGAGGCGCGCCAGGCGATCCGCGACGTGGGCTACGTGCTGGTCACGGAAGGCTATATGGACGTGGTGGCGCTGGCGCAACTGGGCTTTCCCCAGGCGGTGGCCACGCTGGGCACGGCCTGCACCAGCACCCACGTGCAGAAACTGTTGCGCCAGACCGACACCGTGATCTTCAGCTTCGACGGCGACAAGGCGGGCCGCAAGGCCGCCCGGCGCGCTCTGGAAGCGTGCCTGCCGCACATGTCCGACGACAAGACCATCAAGTTCCTGTTCCTGCCCACCGAACACGATCCGGACAGCTTCGTACGCGAGCGCGGCGCCGAGGCCTTCGAACAAGAGATCCGCGAGGCGATGCCGCTGTCGCAGTTCCTGATCAAGGAAGTGACGGGCGACCATGACCTGTCCGAGCCGGAAGGGCGCGCGCGCACCCAGTTCGACGCCAAGCCGCTGTTGCAGACGATGACGCCGTCCTCGCTGCGCCTGCAGATCGTGCGCGGGCTGGCCAGCATCACCCAGACCACGCCGGCCGAAATTGAAGCCCTGTTCGAGCTGGCCAAGCCGGTCGCCCAGATCAAGCGGGCGCCCCCGCGCAGCGGACGCCCGCAGCCGGTCGGGCTGGAGCTGCAAATCCTGCGCCACCTGGTAGCCCATCCGCCGCTGGCGCTGGATCTGGACGCGGCCGCCGTGGCCGCCTTCCAGCACTTCGGCGCCGACGCGGCCGAGCGGCTGGGGCAACTGGTCGCGGCCGGCCAGGCGCTGGGGCCGAACGGCGGCTTTGCCGCGCTGGCCCAGCAGCTCAAGTCGGAAGGCACCGAGTTTGACGCGCTGATCGGCGAGATTGCCTCGGAGCCCGAATCGGACATCGACAGCGTGCGCCAGTGGCTCATCAGCGCGGTGCGCCAGATCAAAATGGACACCTTGAAGCTGGAGTTGTCGCAGCTGTTTTCGGCCGGTTTGTCGTCCGACGAACTGGGCGTGCGCTACCGTGAAATTACCGTGCAGCAGAACACCTTGATGCGCGAAGCAGAGGCCGAAGCGCCCCAGCGCTAAGGGCTAAAAAGGGGGCGCACCGGTGGCCCCTTCTTGACTAGTTATAATATTACTGCGTGCTATAATAAAACGATAAGTATTGTATTCTTTGAAAACGTTTCTTGATTGGGAAGTGGTTAAACTTTCAATCAGTCAGGCTCTTGATCGGCGCAAGATGGTGGCGTCGGCGGCTAGGGCCAGCGTTGATGAGGCGCACAAAAAGTGCGTCGCCGGCGGCAAGCGCGTGCCTGCCAGCCCATCCGATGTGCTTCTTGCCCCCCAACGTTGTCAATTTGCAGTAGAATTTCTGCCGAAAACGGCCGGGTTTCAGGCTGTGTGGTAGAGGTGCTCGCGGTTTGCCCAGGCAAACTGCGCCCAGCAAGGTATAAGTAGTCGTAATGGTCGGCGCGGCCCGCGAGGGCGGCCCGAAGACGGAGGGGTCGTTGACGGACCCGCAGCAAACTTAGTCCTATTCCACCGTAAAGCAAGTCGTTGTGATATCGAAAGCGCCTGTGCCAATCAAGAAAACCGAATCCAAAGTGGCTGAAAAGCCAGAAAAAGTCAGCGCCAAGGCGGAGGCCACCCAAGACATGGCCGAAGCGCGTGTCGCCGGCGGTACGACGGCGGTCAGCCAGACCACCGACGCGGCCACGCTCGCGGCGATCGATACGTCCGGCTATGTGCTGCCGTCGGTCAAAGTGCCGGGCCGGCGCGGGCGCAAGCCGAAAGAATTCCAGCCAGAAAACGATGAAGTGGCCGCGCTGAACGCCGTCGAGCGCGCCGAACTGAAAGCGGTCGACAAGGCCAAGGCCAAGGACCGCAAGGCCAAGGAAAAGGCGCTGTTGAAAGACGCGTTCTCGTCCGACACGGAAGCGTCCGAGGAAGAACTGGAGCGCCGTCGCCAGAAACTGAAAACCCTGATCAAGTTCGGCAAGGAACGCGGTTTCCTGACCTACGCCGAGATCAACGATCACCTGCCCGAAAACATCGTCGATCCGGAAGCGATCGAAGGCATCATCGGCACCTTCAACGACATGGGCATCGCGGTGTACGAGCACGCGCCGGACGCCGAGACGTTGCTGCTGTCGGACAACGTGGCCACCGTCACCAGCGACGATGAAGCTGAAGCGGCCGCCGAGGCGGCGCTGTCGACCGTCGATTCGGACTTCGGGCGCACCACCGATCCCGTGCGCATGTACATGCGCGAGATGGGCTCGGTTGAGCTGCTCACGCGCGAAGGCGAAATCGAGATCGCCAAGCGCATCGAAGACGGCCTGAAGGACATGATCCAGGCCATTTCCGCCTGCCCGGTGACGATCGCCGAGATCATCGCCGCCGCCGACCGGATCGGCAACGACGAAATCAAGATCGATGAAATCGTCGACGGCCTGGTCGACCAGAGCGAGCCGGAGGTTGCACCCGTGGTGGTCGCGCCGGTCGCCGAGGAAGACGACGAGGAAGCCGAAGAGAACGAAGAGGAAGAGGGCGAGGAAGAGGAAAGCAACGCCTCGGGCGCGGCCGGTTTCTCGGCCGAGCAACTCGAAGCGCTGAAGAAGACGGCGCTGGAAAAATTTGCCGTCATCTCGAGCCAGTTCGACAAGATGCGCAAGGCCTTCGAAAAAGACGGCTACAACTCGAAAGCCTACATCAAGGCGCAGGAAGCGATTTCGTTTGAGCTGCTGGGCATCCGCTTCACCGCCAAGGTCGTCGAAAAGCTGTGCGACACGCTGCGCGGCCAGGTCGACGAAGTGCGCCACATCGAAAAACAAATCCTGGACGTGACGGTGAACAAGTGTGGCATGCCGCGCGCCCACTTCATCAAAGTCTTCCCGGGCAATGAAACCAATCTGGACTGGGTCGATGGCGAAGTCAACGCCGGCCACGCCTACTCGGCCATCCTGGGGCGCAATATTCCGACCGTCAAGGAACTGCAGCAGCGCCTGATCGACCTGCAAGCGCGCGTGGTGCTGCCGCTGCCGGACCTGCGCAACATCAACCGCCAGATGGCGGCCGGCGAAATGAAGGCGCGCAAGGCCAAGCGCGAAATGACCGAGGCCAACTTGCGCCTGGTTATTTCGATCGCCAAGAAATACACCAACCGCGGCCTGCAATTTCTCGACCTGATCCAGGAAGGCAATATCGGCCTGATGAAGGCGGTCGACAAGTTTGAATACCGGCGCGGCTACAAGTTTTCGACCTACGCGACCTGGTGGATCCGCCAGGCCATCACCCGTTCGATCGCCGACCAGGCGCGCACCATCCGCATCCCGGTGCACATGATCGAGACGATCAACAAGATGAACCGGATCTCGCGCCAGATCCTGCAGGAAACGGGCGCCGAGCCCGATCCGGCCACCTTGGCGATCAAGATGGAAATGCCCGAGGACAAGATCCGCAAGATCATGAAGATCGCCAAGGAGCCGATCTCGATGGAAACGCCGATCGGCGACGACGACGATTCGCACCTGGGCGACTTCATCGAAGACAACAACACGCTGGCGCCGTCCGACGCGGCGCTGCACGCGTCGATGCGCGGCGTCGTCAAGGATGTGCTCGATTCCTTGACGCCGCGCGAAGCGAAGGTGCTACGCATGCGCTTTGGCATCGAAATGTCGACCGACCACACGCTGGAAGAAGTCGGCAAGCAATTTGACGTCACGCGCGAACGGATCCGCCAGATCGAAGCGAAGGCGCTGCGCAAGCTGCGCCACCCATCGCGCTCCGACAAGCTGAAAAGCTTCCTCGAAGGTAACTAGGACTTGACGCGCGCCCTTGCGGGCACTATCCTCGCCACTCGCAGCGCAAGCCCGTCCGGGCCGCCACGCGAGCGGCGCGCCGCCATGGCGCGCGTCAGCGCAATAAACTGGGCCTCTAGCTCATGCTTGGTTAGAGCAGCGGACTCATAATCCGTTGGTGCCGTGTTCGACTCACGGGAGGCCCACCAGATTCAGTAAAAAAATCAAAGACTTGCACGCTTCGGCTTGCGGGTCTTTTTTGTTTTTCAGGAAGCTTGGCACACTCGCGGCACACCAATGAAATTCAAGCGACGCAGTTCACAGCACACTTTGCTGACCGTATACAGATGCGGAAACGCTTGCGCCGGCTTGATTGTTGTAGTAACGTGGCTACATAATTTAAGCATGCCGGGGGTGTCGCCATGATCATTACCACCATATCAAGCCGCGAGTTTAACCAAGGGGCGAGCGAGGCAAAACGGGCCGCCACCAACGGGCCTGTGTTCATCACAGATCGAGGTCGACCGGCCCATGTTCTGATGAGCTTTGAGGACTATCAACGGCTTACTAAGCAACGACGCAACATTTCCGATGCACTGGCAATGCCGGGTATTGCCGACATCGATTTTGAGCCGCCGCGTGCGACTATCGACACTCGGCCGGCTGATTTCTCATGATGTTTGTTCTTGATACCAACCTGGTCTCCGAACTGCGCAAGGTAAAGCTTGGAAAGGCTGATGCAAACCTGACGGCGTGGACGGAAAGCGTTGACGCCGCTGAGCTGTTCGTGTCGGCCATCACCATCATGGAACTGGAACTTGGCGTTCTGTCGATTGAGCGCAAGGACGCCACTCAGGGGGCCATGTTGCGTTTGTGGCTGGAGCGGCACGTATTGCCTGAGTTCGCCGGACGCACGCTGCCTGTCGATACCGCCGTGGCGCAGCGTTGCGCCCGGCTGCATGTACCCGACAAGCGTGGCGAGCGCGATGCACTCATCGCGGCGACCGCTCTCGTGCACGGCATGACGCTGGTCACTCGCAACGTCGCTGATTTTAAGGCCACGGGAGTACCTCTTGTCAATCCATGGGAGGTTCGGGGATGATGTTAAATAGTTAATTATCAACGGCGTCGCGCCGTTTTAACTATGCAGCCAGTCGCGTGACAGGCGGGCGCTCGCCTAGCCGTTGACGCGCTTACCACAGGTCGCGCTGGACTTGCAATCGCATCCAAAAGCCGGGCGATGTGCCTAGGGCTTCGCTCAGGCGCAGATCCATATTGGCGGTGATGGCGGCGTGACCGTGCAGGATGCGCGACAGCATCACGCGCGAAATTCCCACATGGCGGGCGAATGCTGTAACGCTCAGATTCAGGCCAGTTAGCCATTCCGCCAGATTTTCGCCCGGGTGGGCAGGGTCGTGCATGTCCATGGTGTCGTTCTCAATGGTTGTCTAGGTAGTCAATCAGTTTCACGTCGGTTCCGATGAATCGAAAGATCCGCCGCCAATTTGCCTACACCGTCAATGACAGAAAACCGGCGCGATTTCCTCTCAGTTTGTGCAAGCGCCAACCGGGACTGCCCAAATCCTCAGGCTACTTCGCTACGTTCAGTGCGGCCAATTGTTCGCGCAAGCGTTTTGCGTGAATGGCTTGAATGCCCGCCAGGCTACCTGTGCGATAGCGAGTCCCAGGGCCTATGTGGGGGAATGAGTTAATCGTAGGCCGTTAAGCATGGCTTTACAACCATCGGCGCGCTTGGACGCGGTCCCCTTGCTGCGCATCGCGGCCTGCGTCGGGGCCCGGCTACGCCATGATGGATACATCGGGTGGCGAAGCGTGGCGGGCCGCCCGCATCACATGTTGACGCATCCAACGCTGCTTCTACTTGATGCCGCTCGCGGTTGCCCGTATCCGGGCACACAGTGTCGCGTCCTGTGGCGGACATGACGCGCTGGCCAACTCGGCAATCTTCTCTACGTCCTGCGTGCTCAGTGTCGCGTCGATATGGCGCAGCACAAACCGACCGAACGCCGGGTAACGCTTGATGCGCATGGATAGGTTCGGCAACGTCGGCCATTGATCGACTAGCAGCCGTGCAACGGCTTCTGAATAGCCTTCGGCGATACTGCCGTCATCGCAATGGCCGAATTGCCGGTAGGCGCGCTCAACCATTTCCCAGCTGACAAGGCGGTCGATCATCGCGTCAGCCGCCTGGGCATCTTTTGCCGAGCAAGGCTTGCCGCTCGCGCCAGGTATCCAGGTGATCGCCACGATCACACATGCGCCGACGACGTTCCATTGCAGCGTTTTCACGGCGCAGCTAAGCCCGGGGCCGGCCGACAAGAACGGCGCCGCGATGGCGCTGCGTTGCATCGCGCGCGGATGCGGCGTCGTTGTTGCGTACCTCGATTGTGCGCAGCTGATCGGTGCGCATCGTGCGCGAGATGATTTCCATTGCCTCATCGGTCGTGCGGATGCAACCCATCGTCGCGTGCGCTGGTCCTGGTGCGTGAAGCGCATTCGCGCGACCCGCATGCACGCCGATTCCCGGATGCCCGGGAACATTGAAGCGCACAATCCCGTGCAGGCCGTATGGGCCATTGGCGCTGGCGGCGTGACGGTGCGGCGCGATCCTGTCGTGCATGACGTATTGTCGGTTTTGCAAATGGGTCAAGGTGGCGTGGCTGTCCACGTTATTGTGCGCGGCCCATGTACCGATCACATTGCCGTCGCTCCCCACGAGCGTCAATTGATGGGCAAGTCCGTCGAACTGTAGCGTTGCCATAAGCGCCCCGCTGTAGTGAGAACGCCCAGCTTATGACGTAGACGAAGCGCGATCTTGCGCATCCACAATTCACAGATAACTCGTCAACAAGAGCCAGTGTTTCGTTGACTCAATGACCTTGGCGAAAGGTTCGCCGCCGCGCGCGGGCCGCATGGCCGCGCGCATCGTCCCCAGTCTGTGCCGACGACTTCCTTCAGTGGCAGGATGCGGCGGATTTGGCGGACAACGCAATCGGCATATCCATCCACGGGAAGGCACAAGGCTGCTCATCGGTGAACGACGTCCTTGCGACGAGATGGCGACGTATTGGGACTGGAGAACAGCAACAGCCAGTTGCCGATCAGCGCCGCGCCGCCCAGCAGCAGCCACAGCGCCGCGCGCGCATCGAGCGGTTTCCACTGCCCGCGCCAGGCAAGCCAGCCCAGCGGCACCGGCGCGCCGATCAGGCCGCGCAACAGTACGAGCGTTTGCGGCGATTGTCCGCTCAAGACCACAAACAGTCCGATCTTTCCCGGCAGCGTCATCGCGGCGGTCATGCGCCAACTGCCCAATTTGTCCATGCCCGTCTGCGGGTGTGAAAGTTCAGCATGATTAACGTGCGGTTGATCCACAATCGGCTTAACATGCGAAGAATTGTTGATGCAGATGCAAAGGTAATCGCGATGGAAATGTTCAAGGAAATGGCGATCTTCGTCCAGGTGGTCGAATGCGGCGGCTTCTCGAAGGCCGCCCGACAGCTAGGCATCACCACCTCCGCGGTGAGCCGCCACGTCACGCGCCTCGAAGCGCACATGGGCGCACGCCTGCTGCATCGGACCACGCGCTCGCTGGCGCTGACCGAGCTGGGCGCACAGGTCCACGCGGGCAGCCAGCGCATGATCGCCGCCGCGCGCGACGTGCAGGCGCTGGCCGGCAGCTACAGCGCGCGTCCGAATGGCGTCATTCGCGTCAGCGCGCCCATCGTGTTCGGTCAGCTGTGGCTGGCGCCCCGTCTGCCCGCTTTCCTCGATCAATATCCCGACGTGGGGGTGCGCCTGACGCTGGTCGACCGCCCGGTCGACCTGATCGAAGAGGGCGAGGACCTGGCGATCCGGATCGCGCGCGAACTGCCGCCCGGTTTGGCGGCGCGGCCACTGTGCTCGGTGCGCTACGTACTGGTCGCCACCCCCGAATACCTTGCGCGCCACGGCACTCCGGCGGCGCCGCACGAGCTGGCGCAGCACCACTGCGTATGCCTGCGCCATGCCGAGATCGATCAGACGTGGACCTTGCAGCGCGATGGCGAGGCGGTGTCGGTCACGGTTCCCGGCCGGCTGTCGGTCAACAACAGCGCCGCGGTCATGGCGATCGTGGAGAACGGTGGGGGCATCGGACTGGTCACCGATTTTGCCGCTACGGCGGCCCTCGATGCCGGACTTGTGCAACTGGTGCTACCCGGCTGGGAATTGGCCGACGCGCATACCCGGCTGGTGCACGCGGTGTATGTGCCGGGACCTTATCTGGCACTCAAAGTCCGGGTGTTCATCGACTATCTGGCATCGGTGTCGCCGTCGCGGCAAACAATTGGAGAAACTGGTGCGCGTGCGCGCGCAGGCGCTTTGTGAACGGACCGGCGTCGCGCACCGTGTTGTGAGGCGTTGCGCATGCGTGCGCTCAAACGGGGCAATCCAGCGAAGGTCAGAGGAAATAGCCTGTCGCAACAGCATGTCGGATGCGTTGGGCGATGCCGTGTGCGGCGTTTTACGCTAGCGCACCATCGTTGACGCAATTGGCGGCAGGGCGCGGGAATATCCATCCGCATCGCGCCAGACGACGGAGTGCGGGTGCCGCAATCGGCGCGCCCGTTGGGCTAATTCGACAAGCCTCTTAGAATTCTTGCGACGCTGCGACCTTGAAGTGTGCGTCCCGGCAAAGTGGCGATGATGCGCTCGAACAGGCCGAATGCCGCCACCAGACTGACGCCGAACACCAGATGGGCGATCAGCGTCACCGCGCCCCGGCTGACGGCAAACCAGGGAAACAGGGCCGTCAAGCCATACAGGTTAATGACGTAAATCGCCAGGCCGTACAGCGCGCCGGCCAGCAGCGCGCGGGAGCGCGCCAGCCGATGCACGAGCGCCCCCGCACCGATCGCATACACGCTGGACAAGCCAAAATGGATCACGGTGGCGAGCGCGACAACCGGCCACAGCGCGGGCGGCGCGTCCAGGCTGGCGCCGCCCAACACCAGCGCGGCCGTCAGCCGCGCGTCGCGCAGCAGCGTGAGCAGCGGCACGCCGGTGGCCAGCCACAGCGCCAGTTGCGCCAGCGTGGCGACGCTGCCGGCAAACAGGCCGGCAAACAGCAGCGCGGCCAGGCTGTGCGGGGCGCGCGCGCCTGGCGCCGCGTCTGCCGCAGCCATCAAGTCGATATTGGTCTGGGATATCGCGCCACAGTTGAGCCGGCGCGCCAGTCCCGCCGCCCCTTGCGCCATCAGGCGCGCGTGGTTGCGCACGAACACCGCGCGGATCAACGGGGCGAGCAGATTCATCCACCACACGGTGCTGCGCACGCGCCATTCGCAGTGCACCACGCTGGTGTCGCCATCGCGCGAAAACAGCCAGCGCCCGGAACCGTCGAGGTCGCCGCGCGCCGTGCCTTCGATCAGCGCCAGCTTTTCGACCCGCGTCACGCAGGCGCCAAACGTGAGCTGGTAGGGCAGTTTGCCCTTCCAGCAAAAGCGCCAACGGCTGTTGATGCCGTTGGCGTCGCCAGCGGACACCGGCGTCACCGAGCGCAATCCGGGCCACCATTGCGGCCAGCGGGGCGCATCGTGAATCGTCGCGTACACTTGTTCGAGTGGCGCGTCGATGCGCCAGACGGTCAGCAATGCATAGTTCGCCATGCGCACTCCTTCAACGACCGTCGCGTTTGTTGTCCGGCAGAGCGCGCTGTGCCGCCCTGGTGTGGGCGCCGCTGCACCTCGGCAAGCCAGCGCCGCGAGCGTGCATGGCGCTGGACGGCATCCCGTCGCGGGCTGCTGGCATTGGCAAGATTGATCAGTGTGTCCATTTTCTAGTCCGCGAGTTATCCATTGCAAGGATAGACGGGGCGGCACACATGCGACTGTGCGCTGGCGTACGCGCGTGGTCACCTTGGGACGCGCCCGGACCGTGGGCGCTGCTGTGATGATGGCGCAGCCCGGCGCCGGGCCAGGACGTGCGACGCTGTATGCATAGGCGCTGGTTCATCAAAATATTCAATCGCCCATCACGGGAAACTTGCCTATATTGAGAGTGCGAGGCTTGATATAGCGCCTGGTTGGTCATGACATGTCGGCATGCCGCTTACGATGTCACGATGCGGTCGTCGTGGTTTGCTGCGCCGGTAAAGCACCGGTCTGGATCGGCAGTGCGTTTTTTGGGCAAGCAACGCTCACATCAGCGAGGAACATCATGCGACACATTGTTCTGTTCTTCATCCTCGGTGCGCTGTCGCAATCGGTCCATGCGCAGAGCACCGACGATGCCAATTCGATCAACGTCCCTGGCCAGCGTATCGCGCCGCCCGCCAAGATCTACCGGATGTGGACGGACGACTTCCATCCTTACAAAGGGGCATACGCCTTGTCCAATGGGAAGGCGCTGTACCTGAGCAACGTCGGACGCCGGATGTACGCGCAAGTGGAGGGACAGCGCAAGCACGAGATCGTCGCCACCGCGCCGGACGTGTTCGTCGCGCTCGACCAGCGACTTGACATGCACATTGCCTTGGACGGTAACGGCAACGCCACCGGTGAGCTGGCCTACATTCCGGACGCACCTGAGCGCGGCGGCGCGACGGCGCTGGCGTCGGCAGTGGTTCGCCTCGCGTTCCAATAAGGCCGCTGGCGCGCATATCCCGGCAAGCGGGCGTGTGATCGCTTAGCTGCGGTCCAGTTGGCCCGCCGCGCGCTGGCGGGCATAGATGCGCCGCTCAGCGCCGCAGCATGATCACCATGCGGGCGCCGCTGCGCATGACAAAGTTGATCGCCATGTATGCTAATCTGGCGAGCATGCATACTCTTCCCTATCCACAGCTTTTCCATGTTTGCGGCGTGGCCGGGCACGCACTCGCGCGAGGGCTGCTGGTCAGCGCCGGGCGCGATGCGCTGACTGCCCCGCGTTCTGCTGTGCGCCCTCTGACGGGCCTGCGCGACCGGCTCGGTCGCGAAAGCTGCCATGATTGAATGTAATCGGACGATGGAGCAAGCCCGGCGCGATTTTTCACTGGGCCGCATCACCGGCGCGACGCTGATGCGCGTACCGATGAGCCAAACGGAATGGACGCTGCGTCTGTTCGGCGCAAAAGGCGGCGCGGGTGTGCTGCTGTCGGTGCAGACGTTGGAGCCGCAGATCTTTGTCAGTCTCGATAGCGCCGCTCAGGCAATCGAGCAAATCGGTTTTTCGTTCAGCCAGCTGAAGGTGCAGTGACCCGTCGTCGCCAACGCGCTGTCGCGCCGCCCCAAGGCCCGACACCCGGCGGCAGGTCGCTGCCTCCAACCTCCAACCTCCAACCTCCAACCTCCAACCTCCAACCTCCAACCTCCAACCTCCAACCTCCAACCTCCAACCTCCAACCTCCAACCCCGGCCTCCAATCTCCAGCCCCCCCAGCCCCCAGCCTGAAACCTCCGGCCCCTGCAGTCGCCCTTTTCGCTGAGCACAGCCTGATCCTCCACGCCGACGCTGAACACGGTACTGTTGGTAGTTTTATAATTGTTACTTGAGTAATCTTGCCTAAACGCGTAATCTGGTCGCCGAATCAATTCTATTCTGCGTCGCGCGACAGCTATTCGTGGCGCGCATCCACTTTTATTGAGGGAATTCTCATGGCGACACGATTTACACGCACTGCAATGGCCAGCCTGATCGCAGCGCTCGCACTGGCCGGCGCCGCGCAAGCGGGCACCGGACACCTGGGCAACGTCGAGACGATCGGCATTCGCACCGGCATGAATTATGACGAAGTCAAGGCTGCCCTGCTGAAGGTCAAACCGACATGGAAGGAAAGCGGCCTGCAGGCCAGCGGCGCCATGTTTGAGAAGGGCATCGGCCAAATTTTCAAAGCCAGATTCCTGTCCGAGGACGTGAAATCGTCCGAAGAATTGAACCTGCAATTTACCAAGGAAAAAATCCTGTTCGGGGTCGAACGGGTCACCCGTTGGAAGGGCGCCCAGCGCCCGGCCTTCGTCACCGCTGCGGCGTCGGTGCGCGAAAAATACGGGGTGTCGACCGAGGAGCGGCCGTACGGTGAATCGATCCAATTCTTCTATGCGTCGATGGATGGCGGACAAACCATCGCGCCGGCCGAATTGAACGTCAAGCGCAATGTCGTCACCGATGCCACCAAATGCTTCGACTTCGTCAAGGGCCCCCCGGCCGGCGGCAATCTGAAAGGGCTGATGACGCAGGATGTCGATTTCGCCAAGTGCGGTGGCTACATGACGGTGTTCATTACGGCCGACAATCCCAACTATCCCAGCAAGGGGCCACGTGAAATCGCCGAACGCATGGACATCTCGATTCGCGATCCGCATGTCTACCTGGCGTCGGCGCAGATCGAATTGCAGGGTCTGAAAAAGCAGCAGGGCGAGCAAGTGGAAAAGGCCAAAAACAGCGGTATCAAGCCAGTGCTGTAAGCGCGCGCGGCAAGGCGGGCGGGCCAGCATGTGCAAGCTGGCCCGCCTTTTTCATTCTGGCGGCATGCGGCCGGACCGGCCAGGCGCGTCGCGTCAGGCCGTTTGCGCCTCGGCCAGCGTGCTCTCGAGGTAGGCTTCGAACTGGTCCGGCGCCAGTGGCCGGCTAAAGAAATACCCTTGATACGCGTAGCAGCCGGCGTCGGCCAGGAAGTCGCGCTGGGCCGCCGTTTCGACACCCTCGGCGATCACCGCCATGCCCAGGCTTTTGCCCAGCGTGACGATGGTGCGCGCGATCGCCGCGTCGTTCGGGTTGACCAGCACGTCACGCACGAACGACTGGTCGATTTTTAGCTGGTCGAGCGGCAGCCGCTTCAGGTAGGACAGCGACGAATAACCGGTGCCGAAGTCGTCCAGCGAAAAGCCGACCCCGCGCGCCTTGAGCGCGCTCATCGTGGCGATCACCGCCTCGGCGTTCTCGAGCAGCAAGCCTTCGGTCAGTTCCAGCTTGAGCCGCTCGGGGCGGGCGCCGCTGTGCGCCAGCACGGCCAGCACTTGCTCGACGAAGTCCGGCTGGCCGAACTGGCGCGCGCTGACGTTGACGGCCATGCTCAGCGCGGCCGTATCAGGCCGGCGTGCCCACGTGGCCAGTTGCGCGCACGCCGTCTGCAGCACCCAGTGGCCAAGTGGCAGGATCAGGCCGCTGCCCTCGGCCAGCGGGATGAATTCGGCCGGCGACACCAGCCCGCGCACCGGGTGGCGCCAGCGCACCAGCGCCTCGACACCCGTCACGCGGCCATCGGCGCCGATCTGGGCCTGGTAGTGCAGCAGGAATTGCCGCTCGTCGATGGCGCTGCGCAGGTCGCTTTCCAAGGCCACGCGCGCTGCCACGCTGGCCTGCATGGCCGGGTCGAAGAAACGCACGATGTTGCGCCCGGCCCCCTTGGCCTGGTACATGGCGGTGTCGGCGCGCTTCATCAGTTCGTCGATCGGATGGCGCTGCCCGGCGAACAAGGTGATGCCGATGCTGGGCGTGCCGTGATACTGCTGGTGGTCCAGCGTGAAGCCTTCGCACAGCGCCACGCGGATTTTTTCACCCACCATTTCGGCCTGCAGCGCCGCCTCCGCTTCGTTGTCGGCCAGATCGACCAGCATCACGATGAACTCGTCGCCGCCCAGCCGCGCCACGGTGTCGACTTCGCGCACGCAGGCGACGATGCGCGCGCTCACCGCGCACAGCAGCTGGTCGCCCACGCCGTGCCCGTGGGTGTCGTTGAGCGTCTTGAAGTTGTCCAGGTCGATCAGCAGCAGCGCGCCCTCGCGCGCGCTGTGCAGATTGGCCGTCAGCGCGTGCTGCAGGCGGTCGAGCAGCAGGCGCCGGTTCGGCAGTCCCGTCAGCATGTCGTAATAGGCCAGGCTGCGGATCTTGTGCTCGGCCAGCTTGCGCTCGGTGATGTCCTGGATCGTACAGATGAGCATCAATTCGCGCTGGTCGGACGTCAGGCGCACTTTGCCTTTCGCGTGTACCCAGCGCTTCTCGCCGTCGGCCTGGCGGATGATCGCATGTTCGCGGTCGAACGGCATGTGATGCTGGTGGGCCGAGTTCAGGTAGGCGCGGATGTCGGCGCGCGCCGACAGTTCAATGAACTGCAGCAGGTGGCCGGTGTCGCGCGGATAGTGCTGGTCGATCCCCATGATCTGGTCAAGCAGATCCGAACTGGTCCAACTGCCGCTGCGCAGGTTGTAGCTCAGGCTGCCGATCGCGGCGATCTCCTGCGCTTCGCGCAGCGACAACTGGCTCTCGTGCAGCGCGGCGATGTCCTGCACCTGGCGCTGCCAGCTGCGGCTCATCAGCTTGAAAAACATCAGTGACAACAGCGCAAACGCGGCCACCAGCACGGCCACGGTCCAGGCCTGGCGGCGCCATTCGGCCATCGCGTTGGCGTCGTTCTCGCCGACGACGATATTGAAGCCGTATTTCTGGCTGTGCTGATACGAAAAAATATGTCTGGCACGGTCCAGTTGCGATTCGGCGCTCACGTAGCTGCCCGACTGGGCATCGCGCTGCAGCGCCTGGCGAAACTGGGGCGACAACTGGCGGTCGCCGATCGGCACGGGGAAGGTCGGACTGGCGCCGATGCGCCCGGCGATCGCTTCGAAGCCGGCGCCGCGCAGCACGATGCTGGCGCCGCGCTCGAGCTTGATCTGGGCCAGGATCGCCTCGATCTGCGCGGTGTCGAGCACCGCATACACCACGCCGCCAAACGCGCCGTCGGCCTTGTCGATGCGGCGCGCAAACAGCCAGATCCATTGTTTGCTGATGCGCCCGAACAGCGGCACACTGATGGTCAGCGCCGCTTGGCGCTGGCTGCGCAGCAGCGAAAAATAATCGCGCCCCAGCATGCTGACGACGGGCGCTTCGATGCCGGCGCCGTAGAGGATATCGCCGGCCGCGTCGCTGGCGCGCAAGTACGGCACCACCGGCAGACGCCGCTGCTGCTTGTCCAGGTAGCGGTTGATTTGCAGCCGGTCAGGGTGCCCGTTCGACATCTGTTGTCCGATGTCGTCGGCGCAGGTCAGCAGCGCGATATCGATCGCGTCGAGGATGCCCTCGAAGGTCAGGCTCATCGATTTGGCCATGTTCTGGGTCGTGACGACGACGCGTGCCTCGGCCTGCTCACGCATATAGCGCAGCGCCAGCACCGAGCAGATGAGCACGACAAGGATGGCCGCGATGATGCCCGCCCCCAGGATGGCGCGATGCTTTTGGAACGGGGCGGTCAAGGTGGTCGTGGTTTGCATCGTCAGAGTCCGCAAACTTCCGGTGAGCTGGCCAGCGCGGCGCTGTGCGCCACGCCATGGGCACGGCCGTTTTCGCAGCCAAACGGCAGTGGGATGTGCCAGCCTAACGTGCAGGCGCGGCGCGCGCAATTGACCTTTAGGCCAAGTGCGGCTCACGCCGCGGCGCGGCCGGCTAGCACAGGGTCAGTCGCGCCGGCGGCGAAACACCAGCCATTTGGCACCGATGAAGTTGAGCGTCATGCCGGCCAGCGAGCCGATCGCGACGGCGTACATGCCCGTGAGCGGGTGGCGCGGCAGCAGCAGCACCGCCGCGCTGTAGGCGCCGTAGTTGACCGCGCCGCCGCCTGACATGGCGGCCAGATACTGCCACCACTGGCGCCAGCTGGCGGGTTCGGCCTCGGCGTGAAAGGTGAAGCGGCGGTTCAGTTGCCAGGTGGCCCAGACGGCGCACAGGAAGGACAGCGCACGGCCCAGGAAATAGCCCAGACCGGCTCCCAGCGCCAGATACAGCACCAGCACATCGACGGCCAGGCCGCCGACGCCGGACAGACCGAAGCGCCACAGTTGCGGCCACAGTGCGCGCAGGCGCGCAAGGGGGCCGGCAAGCAGGGCCATCAGTGCCGTCAGCTGGACTTGGGCAAGCCGCCCAGCAGCGCGGCCACGCGCGCCTTGGGCTTGGTGGTGCTGGCCGTGGCCGCCGGGGCGGCCGGCAGCGTCGACTTGCTTGGCTCATAAGGCTTGCTGAACCACGGGTCGGCTTTTTCGCGGCGCGGCAGCGGACCGGCGCTGCTGCGTCCCCGTTCGGCGCCGCGCGTCGAATACGCGTCGCTGTTGCGGCTGGCCGACGAATCGAAGTTGCGCGGGGCCGGTGCCTCGCTGCGCGCGGCGGGGGCGTCGGCCGCAGCACGGTTGAACGGCTCGCGGCGTGCGCCGCGCTCGGCGCCGCGCTCGCCGTCGCGCCCGCGCCCGGACGATTCGCGCGAGCTGGCGGCCGACGGCGTGAAGCCGGTCAGTTCGCCGCGCGTGATGGTTTGCTTGATCAGTTTTTCAATGTCGACCAGCAGGCGCTCGTCCTTGTCCGAATAGATCGACAGCGCGTCGCCCGAAGCGCCGGCGCGGCCGGTGCGCCCGATCCGGTGCACATAGTCTTCGGCGTTGTAGGGCAGGTCGAAATTGATCACGCAGGGCAGGTCGGAGATGTCCAGCCCGCGCGCGGCCACGTCGGTGGCAACGAGCACGACGATCTCGCCCTTCTTGAACGCTTCCAGCGCGGCCATGCGCTCTTGCTGGGTCTTGTCGCCGTGGATGGCGGTCGCTTTCACGCCTTCCTGCTCGAGCTGGCGCGACAGGCGCGAGGCGCCGATCTTGGTGTTCGAGAACACCAGCACCTGCTTCAGGTCGCGTCCGCGGATCAGGTGGGCGACGGCGTCGCGCTTGTTCTCGTCGGCCACCTTGTAGACCACCTGGGTGACCTTGTCGGCGGTGGCATTGCCGCGCGCCACTTCGATCGTCACCGGATCGTTCAGGAAGCTGTTGGCCAGCTTCTTGATCTCCTGCGAAAACGTGGCCGAGAACATCAGGTTCTGGCGCTGCTTGGGCAGCATGTTGATGATGCGTTGCAGGTCGGGCAAGAAGCCCATGTCGAGCATGCGGTCGGCCTCGTCCATGACCAGGATCTGCACCTGGCCGAGCGAGACGTTTTTCTGTTCCACATGGTCGAGCAGACGGCCCGGCGTGGCGACGATGATCTCGACGCCGTTGCGCAGGATGATCGTCTGTGGCTTCATGTCCATGCCGCCGAACACGACGGTCGAGCGCAGCGGCGTGTGGCGCGCATAGGCCTTGACGTTTTCGGCCACCTGCACCGCCAACTCGCGCGTTGGCGTGAGGATCAGCGCGCGCACCGGGTGGCGCGCCGGCGACATGCTCGCGCTCGCTTGCGCGAGCAGCAGCTGGATGATGGGCAGCGAAAAGCCGGCCGTCTTGCCGGTGCCGGTCTGGGCCGCGCCCATCACGTCGCGTCCTTGCAGCACGATCGGGATCGCCTGCGCCTGGATCGGCGTCGGATGCACATACCCCTGGTCGCTCAGGGCGCGCAGGATGTCGGGCGACAGGCCGAAATCGGCAAAACGTGGAACGGGGGCGTCGGTGGTGATCTGTGTTTCAGACATAAATGTATGGTGTGCTTCCCCGCGTGCCGTACGGCGTGCCGTACAGCTTGCCGGAAGCCATGCTTTCTTGAAAGATCAATATTTTCTACGTCGGGCCGGTTCCGGTCTGGCGCTGCCTTGCCCGCCACCGTGACGCACACACAGGCGCAAGGCGGCGCGCATCGAGGGAACGGGGAACGTCCGGATGGACGGGACAGCTTCCGTCGGAAAGACCGGCAACGGCCAGGGACTTTGCCACGATAGCGATGCAAAAACCGTGCGCGCAGACATAGATACAATAATAGTGCCCTAAACGATACCTTAAAACGCTTCAACTGTACACGAAATCCTTGCTATGCCCGCTAAACGGCCCCCCCTGGCGGCATCAACATGATCGAAATGCCATGCTTGCCGGCGCGACTGTCGCGTCGTGGCCGCTTGCGCGCTATTTCATTGACATGGGGCACTACATCGCTCAGAGTAGCCGTATACTGCGGCGCCGCGCGCGCCGATTGCCCTCCATGTTAGTCACCCTCCGATTCTTGCTGTTGCTTGCCTGTGCCCTATGGACGGGGGCGGGTGCCGACGCGGCCCCGACCTCGGCGCTGCGCTTTCAGCGCCTGCACACGCTGGGCACCGAGGAACTGTCCACGCTGGCCTTGCTGCAGGACCGTCAGGGTTTCATCTGGATCGGCACCCATAGTGGCGGACTGGTGCGCTACAACGGCTACCAGTCGGTCAAGTACCAGAACGACCCGGTGCAGCCGAACAGCCTGCCCAATGACCGTGTCTCGGCGCTGTTCGAGGATGGTGCTGGTCGCATCTGGGCCGGCACCCAGAACGGACTGGCGCGCTTTAATCCCGAGACCAACGATTTCACCGTGTTCGCGCCCGAGGTCGGGCCGCGCACCCAGCGCATCATCAAGTCCATCATCGACGACGGCAAGGGCGGCATGTGGCTGGCCAGCTGGGGCGGCTTGCAGCACTTCGATCCGGCCAGCGGCAAATTCGTGCGCTACGAGCATGACGCTGCGCGCGCCGACAGCCTGGCCAGCGACGACATCAACGCGATCGCGCTGGATGCGCATGGCGGCCTGTGGGCGGCCACCTGGCCGGGCGGCATCGACTACCTGGCGCCGGGCACGCGCGCCTTTGTGCACTATCGCATCGACCGCGCCGCGGCGCCCGACCCCAAGCTCAACATCGTGCGCGCGCTGCAGATCGACGCACGCGGCGCGCTGTGGATAGGCACCGAGAACGGCGTCGTGTTGTGGCCGCTGGGCCAGCCGTGGGACAGCCGTCAGCGCCTCGATTCGCCGTCGACACGCGTCAATTCGCTGTACGCGGACCGGGCCGGCACGGTCTGGGTGGCCACCCGCGGGGCCGGCCTGCTGCGCTGGGACGGCAAGGCGCGCCGCCTGCAGACCTATCTGCACCGCGCCAACGACCCGTACAGCCTGCCGGCCGACAATGTGCGCGCGGTGATGCAGGACCGCGGCGGCATGCTGTGGGTTGCGTCGTTTACCGACGGCATTGCGCTGTGCAACCTGTTCAGCGAGGGCTTCGCGCGCCTCATTCCGTTCGACGCCAACCGCGCCGACCCGCAGCCGGACAACTGGCTGCAAGCGATCGTCGGTGCGCCGGACGATCGCTTGTGGCTCTCCGGCAACAGCGGCTTCGCGCTGTTCGACCCGGCCAGCGGCGCCGTCATCAAACAGTTCCGCGCCGCGCCGGGCAAGCCGGGCGCACTGGGCAGCAACAATGTCTACAGCCTGTATCAGCAGCCGGGCGGCCCCTTGTGGATCGGCACGGCGGCCGGCCTGCACCGGCTCGACCGGCTCGACGGCCCGCTGCGCGCTGAGCACTTTGGCAGCGTGGCGGGCGACTTCATCAACACCATCGCCCCCAGTCGCGACGGCAGCCTGTGGCTGGGCACCGGCGAGAGCCTGGTGCGCTACGACCCGCGCAGCGGCGCCCACACCGCCTACCGGCACGACCCGACCCAGCCGGACAGTCGCAGCGCGCGTGGCGCCACCACGGTGCTCGAGGACAGCAAGGGGCGGGTGTGGATCGGCTCCGAATGGGATGCCGGCGGGCTCGACCTGCTGGAGCCGAACAGCGGGCGCTTCCGGCACTTCCGCCACGATGCGGCGCGCCCTGATTCGCTGGGCGACGACAACGTCTCCACCATTTATCAGGACGCGGGCGGGCGCATCTGGGTCGGCACCGCCAAGGGACTCAACGAGCTGCTCACGGGCGCCGACGGCAGCATCCATTTTCGCAACTACACGGCCAAGGACAGCATCGGCCAGACCAAGATCCTGGCGATCCGCGCCGACCAGACCGGCAAGCTATGGCTGAGCACGGCGTCCGGCCTGTCGCGCCTCGATCCGCGCAGCGGCAGAGTGGCCACGTTTACCGCCACCGACGGCCTGTCGGACGGCTTCGCGGTCGGGGTCGCGCATGCCGGTGCCAACGGCGTGCTGTATTTCGGCGGCCTGAAAGGGATGACGGCCGTCAGTCCGGCGCAGGTGCACAGCGCCAGCGTGGCGCCGCAGGTGGCGATCACCGACATCAGCGTGTTCAACCGCTCGCTGCGCGACGGCAAGCGCGCCGCCGAGATCAAGCTGGCCGGCCCCGTCACCCGCCCAAGCGCATTGACGCTGTCGGTACAGGAATCGGTGTTTTCCGTCGAGTTCGCGGCGCTGCACTACACCGACCCGGGCCGCAACAGCTATGCCTACCGGCTGGTCGGGTTTGATCGCGACTGGATCGAAACGGATGCCGCGCACCGCAGCGCCACCTACACCAATCTGTATCCGGGCACCTATCTATTCCAGGTCAAGGCCGCCAACGGGCGCGACATGTGGAGCGCGCAGGCAGCCGATCTGACCATCACCATCTTGCCGCCGTACTGGCAGACCTGGTGGTTTCGCCTGCTGACGCTGACGCTGGTGGTGGCGCTGCTTGCCTTTGCCTACCGGCTGCGCGTGGCGCGCCTGACGCGCCATCAGCGCGAGCTGGAGGCGCTGGTGGCCGAGCGCACGCGCGAGCTTGAAGCGTCCAATGCCAAGCTGGCGGCGCTGTCGACGACCGACGCGCTCACCGAGATCAGCAACCGGCGTGGCTTCGACATGGCCATGAGCGGCGAATGGCGGCGCGCCAAGCGCACCGGCGACACGCTGGCGCTGGCGATGCTCGACGTCGACCATTTCAAGAGCTATAACGACCACTATGGCCATCAGGCGGGCGACCAGTGCCTGCGCGTGGTGGCCGAGGTGATTGCCGCGCACGCGCGCCGCACCAGCGACGTGGCCGCGCGTTACGGGGGCGAGGAGTTCGCGCTGCTCGCCCCCAGCACCGACGGCGCCGCTGCGCTGCGCCTGGCGCAGGAAATCTGCGCCGACCTGGCGCGCCGCAAACTGCCGCACGCACGCTCGCCGCTGGGTGTGGTGACGATCAGCATCGGCGTGGCCGCGTTGAAGCCGTCGCTGGGCGACACGCCGGACCTGCTGATCCAGTACGCCGACCAGGCCATGTACCGGGCCAAGCAGGAAGGGCGCAACGGCGCGCGGCTGGCCGCCATGGACGACGCGACGCGCTGAACCGGCCCGCGCGGCCATTCGGTTGGCCGGGACGCGGTGCCGACCCGCGCGATGGGCGGGCCGTACCCCGCGCCAACAGGGCGTCGGCGCGACCAGCCGCAACGCATGCGCAGTTGATCCGGGTCTGCGCTGCCGGGCCAGACGATGCGGGCGCTGCAGGCGGCGCCCGCCAGGCCGACTATTTTGGCAAGCGCTCGCTGATTTCCAGGTTCGTCAGCGCCATGCCCAGCGCCCGCGTGTCGTGCGATTGGCCCAGTTGTTGTGGCGAGGTCGGCTGCGGGATCGCGATGGCCAGCACGTGTTGCACGCCATCTGTTTCCAGGTCCAGCGTCAGCTCCTGGCGCGCCGCCGTGAGCTGAAAGCTGCGCTGGCGCGCGCCCACGCTGAGGACGAAAGCGCGCCCCACGTTCGGTCCGAACGCGTGTGCGGTGATGCGCACACGCAGTGCCTTCGGCAGCGGCTTGGCCAATTCCAGTTCCAGGCGGGGGCCGACAGTCCAGGTGCCCGACGCTTCGGCTTGCGACAAGCCGTCGGCGCGCACCAATCTTGGGTCGCGCACGGGGGTGCTGAATGTCAGGCTGTCGATCAGCCGGTCGGTCGGCATCACGCGCAGCAAGGAGAACTCGTTGACGGGCGCGACGTTCTGGACATCGCCTGTGACGGGATGGTTGCCAACGACCAGCAACCAGCGCTTGTTGCGCGGCAGCGTGGCGAGGTCGATGACGCTGTCGGCCGGGGTTGGACGCAGCTCGAGGCGGGTGTCGTCGAGGTGAAATTGCGCTTTGAACAGCCCGGACGGATCGCTGCCGATGATCAGCAAGTCGGCACGCTCGGCCGCGCTCAGGTGTTGACGGGCGAACAGCCCGGCGCGATCGTACACGTCGGCTCGGGCGGCCTGGCGCACGCTCGACGTGATCACCAGACCGGCCAACAGCGCGAACGCCGGCATGAAACCGAACAGGAACACTTGCAGGCCAAGGCGGTTGTTCTTGATCCAGCAAATCAACGCACTGAGCGCGAGTACGGTGAGCACGTTGAAGATGCGTTCATGGCTGGTGAAGCCGCTCAATTCAGGACTGTCGACGCTGGTCGGATCAAACTGGGCCAGCAGGAAACAGCGCGCGCAGATGATGGCGATGATCAGCGGCGCGGCGCACAGCAGTTTCTTGGCAAGTGTGGGCTCGCTGGCGCGCCCCGGCAAGCGCGCTGCTGCCACGATGAGCAGCAGCGGGAAAATGAAATTGAAATACCGCATATGTAGGCGGGCAATCGTTTCGTACGGGCCCTGGCCGACCGCCGAGGCGGTAAACAGCACCGTCACCGCCAGTAGCGAGCCGAGCATCAGCAGCGTATAGACGATCAGCGTCGCGCTGTTGCGCCCACTGCCGGCGCGCGTCAGCGGATACGCCAGCATGGCGGCGAACGGCACGCCAAACAGCAGGGCTAGCCCCATCAGGTGACCTTGTAGATTCTGCAAAGCCAGCGGGATCAACTGCCAGGGTGTCTGGGCGGCACCGCTGTGGCTGGCCTGGTCGGCATACAGGCTGCCTAGCAAACCGAGCCCTTTGACATCGGCAAACAGGTAGCCGACGCCCAGTCGCACCACAGCGGTGCTGGCCACGGTCAGCCCGATCAGACGGGCCGCGTCGCCCATCCAGCGCGCGGCGCCGGTGCCGGCCCGCGCCGCATATGCGCTGTGCAGCAGGAACAGGCATAGCGCGGGCAGCAGGAACAGCGCATGCACCTTGATCATGGCGCTCAATCCCAGCGTGGCGCCCAGCACCAGAGCGCGCGCGCTGCTGGGCACCTCGACCAGGCGAAACGCACACCAGCTAAGCAGCCAGAAGGCCAGGAAGTAGCTCGCTTCCGGCATGAAAAATGCACTATACACATTCAACGGGCTGCCGATGGCCAGCAGCGCGATCCCGGCGGCCAGCGCGGCGCCCATGAAACGGCGCGCAATCAAATAGACGAAGGGGGCGCCGGCCACGAACAGTACGCTGTTCAGCACGCGTGCACAGGCGAGGAAATCGTCGCCGCAATAGGTGGTGAGGCGAAACATCGACAAATACACGTAGGATGGAATCGGCGTCTGGGCCAACGGAATCAGGCGCGCCAGGCTGCTATAGGTCCATTCGTCGGAAAAGATCGTCGGATACAGGCCCCTGTTGCGTAGCAATAGCAACAGGAAGGCCAGGAGCAGCGCGGGCAAGAACCAGCGCCGGGTGTCTATCCCGGCGAGTACAGCAGATAATTTTTTCAATTTTTGAAATCGTGTTGGTGCGCGCTGTTATGGGGCGTCAATTTGCAGTTTGGCGATGCCGATGCCGAGCAGGCGTTCATCGCCACCCATGCCCAGCATTTTGGGCGAGGTGGGGACCGGAACGTCGATCGTGATGCTTTGCGCGCCGCTCGGATTGTCGAATTCAAGCAGTTTTTCCGCGCCTGCGTCGCCCAGCGTAAAACTGAGCGTGCGTTCGCCCAGATGGGCCACAAACGCTTTGCCCACGTTCGGGCCGAACGCATGCGCAAACAGATGCAGCGTGAATTTTTTCGGCAACGGCGCCGCAAAGGCGATCGTCACGTGTTCGCCAGACGACCAGGTGCCCCATAGTTCGGTGACCGACATGCCTTGCACGCCGGCGAGCACGCCTGGCCAGGCCGAGATATTGAACGGGATCGTCGTGCTGCCCTTCAAAGTCTGCACCGTTGGCAGCGCCACCGCCGACCATTGCTTGGTGTTCAGGTCAAGCAGGCACAGACCGCTCACCTTGTGGGTCAATGCGTAGGCGAACACCCGTGCTTGATAGTCGGGCCGGTTGGGCGCGCCGAACACCCAGTCGGGTGGATTGAACGACGCAAAACCATTCAGCGTCGGCAGGCCCGTCATTTGCGCCACCATCATTGCCGTCACATTGTGGGCATACTCGTCCGTGTGGGGATCGGGATGCTGCTCGTTGTTCCAGCCCGATGCATAAAACGCCCGACAGCCGGCCGGCACCGGGTGGGGCAGCGCGATGCGTGCCAATTCGGTTTTCCGATCCAGATTCATGTACGGGGTGTTGGCTTCGCCTAGCAGCAGCAGCGCCGCCAGCAGCGCCGCGATCGGCACGGACAGGCGCTGGCGCGCCAGATACACGAGCGCGATGATGACCACTGGCAGGGCCAGAAGAATCTGATAGATCGAGATCATGCGCAGTGCTTTCGCGCCAGGCAGCAGGTGGTAGATCGCGAACCAGGCACTGTGGCCGAAGAAGGCCAGCGTGAGCGGCCAGCTGATCAGCGTCGCCAGCGCCAGCGCCACCAGTACGCGGTTCGATTCGGGCCGGCGGGCCGCTTTCAGCAGGTGCACGCAGCCGAACACGAACAGCGCCAGCAGGACCGGCGTAAAACCGGTGTTGTAATACTCGCTTGGGGGCGTCGTGCTTGCGGGGAAGTACGACAGCAGATGCTGATAAAGGTGACCGAACATGAAATTGTCCGGGCCGACCTGCAGCACGCCGCTGGGCGTGCCCAGATCGCGCGCGAGCGTTTCATACGAACGCACCCCCACCTCGCGCGATTTTGGCAGGTAGATCAGCACGAACGGGAGCACCGACGCCAGCGCCGATCCGATCACCAACAGCACGGCGCCGACATGGCTCGCCAGCTTGCCCCATAGCGCTGCCCGGCCGCTGCGGCCCGCGTTGAGTAACAGTACTGCCGTCATGACGAGCGTGAAGTACATGAAGAACCATGCCATGTAAAAGCACGTCAGGCACCACGCGCCGTACAGGACGCCGGCGGCGATCCCCTTGCGCGTGAACTGGCTGATTGCGCCGTCGAGCAAGGCGCGCACGCTTTGCCACAGCAGCAAAGCGAGCACGGGCGCGATGGCGACACTGGCCAGTTGCACGCGCCAGCCGTGGATCGTCATGCCGTTGCTAAGGGTAAATAGCAGCGCCGCCAGCGCCGACCAGGAAAACGACAGCGCGAACGCCTTGCGGCACAGCAGATAGGCGCCGGCGAAGCCGACCGCCTTGATCACCAGCCCTGTCAGTTCGGTCGCCAGAAAAGGGTCCACGCCGAGCAGGCGAAACGGCAGGTACGCCAGGCCGATCAGGAAATAGCCGTCGGTCTGGGCCAGCGTGTCGGCGTAGGGATAGAAGTAGCCGGCATCGGACCATGACGCCAGCCCCCGGAAGACGCGGAACCAGTGTTCCAGGATGCTGGTGGCGATCACGCCGTCGTAGCGGTCGCCTTGCAGGACGCTAAAGCCGTTCATCAACTGGAATCGCATCAGGAACGCCAGGCACATGGCCAGCAGTGCGATCAGCAGCATAGCGCGTTGCAGACGACCCGGATCGGTCGGTGTGGCGGATGGCAAGTTCATGCGCGGCTCCGGCAAGTGTGAACACATGGCTGGCGCGCCGCCGCGCACGCGCGCGATAGAAGTTGATTCATTTGAAGATCCAATATTTTCCGAGTAAGAAACCGATGATGGCGATGATGGGCAGCGAGACCAGTTTGCCGGCCAGCGCGTCGCCCAACAACGCCATCGACAGGCTGACGCAGCTCAGCGTGAACAGATAGTTGATGCCGACCACGCACAGGTAGCGCGCAAAACTGAAGGCGCTGGCCGAGCGCTGGAACGTCAGCTTGGAGTGAAACGTGTAGTTGATCAGCAGGCCGCAGACAAAGCCGATCGAGGTCGCGATCACATAATTGATCCCGCGCATGATCAACAACTGCATGATGGCGATGTCGCACAGCGCGCACAGCACGCCGCCCGACAGGTAGATCAGAAACTGGCGCTGGCGCGCGATCAGCTCACGCATGGCGCGCGCGAAAGCGCAGTTTTTTGTGGATCGGATGGCGCGGCACCGAGGCGATGTCGTAGGCCAGAAAGGCCAGCGTGAGCTGTACGCCCATCATGATCGGCAGCGCGGCCAGCATGACCGTTCCGGCCGGCGTGGTCAGGTTGGCGCGCGCCGACGCGATCCAGTGCCAGATGCCGTAGCCACTGCCCAGCGCGATCAGCGTCAGTCCCAGCGGCAGCTCAATCGAGGCCAGCGACATATTGCGCAGGTAGTAATTGTAGAACAGGCGTTTGAAGAAATTGCGCACATGCTTGAGCAGGAATTCGGTGACGATCTGCGACACCTTCAGGTTGCTGACCTCGTCGCCGTACACCGCATCCATCGGCACATCGACGACAACGGCGTTGAGCGTATTGAGGCGAAACAGCATGTCGGTCTCGAAGAAATAGCGCCGGCTGATTTTGTCGAACGGCAGGTGGCGCGCCGCGTCGGCATGGATCGCCGTGTAACCGTTAGTGGGGTCGAACAGGTCCCAGTATCCGGATGAGACTTTGGTCATCAAGGACAGCACCGCGTTGCCGAACAGGCGCAAAGGCGGCATCGAGCGGATCTGCTCGAGATCGAAAAAACGGTTGCCTTTGGTGTAATCGGCCTCGCCGGCCAGGATGGGCGCGACAAAATCGGGTATCAAGCGCGCATCCATCTGGCCGTCGCCATCGACCTTGACGATCACTTGCGCGCCGTCGGCGATCGCGGCCGCGTAGCCGGTCAGCACGGCGCCACCGACGCCTTGGTTGTGCGCGTGGCGCAACACCGTCACGCGCGGGTCGCGACAATTGGCGCTGACGAAGTCGCCCGAGTTGTCCGGGCATTGGTCGTCGACGACGTAGATGCGCGTCACCTCGGGACCGATTCCGGCGATCACGCCGAGGATATGGCGGCTGACCCGGTAGCTGGGGATGACGACAGAAATCGAATTACTCGGGTGCATATTGGTTCAATCCATGGGTTCGGCTCAAACGATGATGTTTGAATTGCAGACCGGTGGTGCAGGAATCGGCGGATGAGGTTGAATTCATTCTGGGATGCTCATGTTGAAGAAAGACATAGCGCATCGACGCGGGCGCCAGGCTTGCGCGCGCAGGACGGGCCGCGCGCTGTCTGCGCGTGCCGGCGTGCCGGGAGAGCGATGCGCATAAAGATATGATTTGACGAAAATATTGAGCATTTTATCATCGAGTGCGACGCCGTATCTCAAGGGTCCAGCGCGCCGGGACGCGCGCCCGCCGCAACGATGGAGACGCCGGCGGCCCCGGGCGAGTGCGTCGCGGCGCCGATCAGACGCCTGGACCAGGCCAAGGCGGGGCGGTCGACCAGTCGCTCGAACAGCGCCGCCGCGCCGTAGGTAGCGGACAGCCCCAGCACCAGTGCGCCGGCAACGGCCAGCCAATACGAGAATGGTGCAAGGTGCGCAAATGTCAGGCAGCCGACCGTGAGCAGGATGGGGAAATGCAGCAGGTAGGCGCTAAATGATACCTTGCCCATCCATAGCGCGGGGCGACAAGACAGCCAGCGCTGGGCGCCACCGTTGAACAGGATGCCGCAGAAAATCAGCATCGCACCGAGTTCGCTTTGCCAATGAAAGTCGCTTTCTGCACTGAGCACGGTGAGCGCTTTCAAGGCGACGCCGGCGCGTGTGACCAGCGCATTATCCTTGCTCACGCACAGGACCAGGCCGACCAGGATCAGCAGCGCGCCGGCCACGGCAAGGCCGGCGTAACGCTGGCGCAAGGCAGCGATGCGCGCATGCGCCAGATACAGCACGAAGCCGAGCATGAACAAGGCGTAGTGGCTGGTGCCAACGACGAGTGCGAGCAGCGCGAAAGCGCTCCAGAACAGCGGGCGCGCCAGACGCCGGTAGCCAAACGTCAACGACAGCAGCAACAGCGAACCCCAGAATTCGACATGCAAGGTCCACATCGGCGCGTTGACCGCCATGCCGATCGGGGCTGGCGCGAACAGGCTGTGCGGGTCCAGGCTGGTCGGAAACAGTGACGAACCCTGATAGCCGATCAGCATGGCGTTGAGCAGCCCATCACGCGCCAGTGCCGCCGCATCGAGCCGGTTGTGGCCAAGCGCGTTCAGCCAGGCCGATTGCGAGTGGACGTAGGCGTTCTGCCTGGCGTCCGGCAGCGCCCATAGCAGCAGCGCGGCAATGCAAAACGCGGCCATCAGCGGCAAAAACAAACGCAAGAAACGTTTTGTCAGCAGCCTTGCAAACGAGCGCTGGGCATACAGGAACGAGGGCGTCAGCACCACACCGCTCATGATGAAGAACAGATACACGGCCGAATAGCCATCGATCAATTCGAACCAGGGCGAGCGCGCCAGCGTGGCCTCCCAGCTGAAATGGCTGGGTCCGCCGACCCGCGCGAATACCGGCAGCAAGGCCGCGCAATAGTGCAGCAATACCACCTGCAAGGCGCAATAGCCGCGCAAGCCTTCAATGAACAATCGTTTGTGCGCGCGCGGATCGGTCATGGTGTTCCCGCCAGGTCCTGGCCGCCGGCCAGAATGGCACGCAGTTCGCGCGCATTGTGGGCCCAGTCATGCCACACCATGTGCTGCGAGGACGGCGCGGCGCCGCGCCCATGCTGTTCTAGCCACACGGTGATCGCGGCAGCCAAATCGCCCGCTGCCAGGCCGCTGAAGTAGCTCGCGTGCTGCTGCGCCACTTCGCGAAACACCGGCAAGTCGCGCGCGATGATCGGCAAGCCGCACTGGGCCGCCTCAATCAAGGGCAGGCCGAAGCCTTCGCCCTCGCTGGGGGCGAGCAGGCAGCCGGCCGCCGTATACAACTTTTGCAGGTATTCATCGCTGACGCCGGGCAGCCACAACAGGCGCTGGCCCAGTTCGGGGTGGTTCGCCAGGCGCGCCATGATCTGCGGAATGCTGCGGCGCGCCGCGTCGGGCAGTCCGACCCAGCCTTCGCGCCCGACGATGACCAGGATGGCGTCGCTGCCGGCGGCCCACAGCTGCTCAAACGCCAGCAGGGTTTGCAGATAGCCCTTGCGCGGCTCGATCGTGCCGACCACGAAAAAGCTGGGCGCGCCGGCCAGTTGCGCCAGCACCGCCTCGACATTGTCGGGCAGGCCGACGCTGGGCACCGAGGCGCCCAGATCGGCGCCGTGGTGCAGCACGGCCAGCTTGACGCTCGACTGGGGAACGTGCTTGGCCAGCCACTGCGCCAGCTGGTCGGCCACCGCCTGCGAAATGCAGATCAGCCGGTCGGCGTGGCGCGCGATCGCCTCCAGATAGCGCCCATGCACCCGGTCCGACTGGTCCGGGAAGAAATCCGGGCGCAGCACCGGCAGCAGGTCGTGGATCAGGAAATTGACTTGCACGCCGGCCGTGCGCCACTGCGCGTACAGACCGGCGGCGGCGGCGCCGGCCACCGCGTCGGGCGAATAGTCGGGGCTGTAGAACAGGTCGCCCGCTTGCACCTCGACGGCCGGGTCGGGCGCGTCGGCCTGCTGCGCGGCCACCGAGCCGGGCACCAGCCGGTTGGCGTAGCGGCGCGCGTAACGGTAATGCCAGGCGCCGCCGTCGTTGCTCAGATAGACCGCTTCGACGCGCAGGCCGGCCGGCGGATTGGACAGCAGCGCGTGCAACTGGGCCCGCACCACCCGTTCTATGCCGGTCTGCAAATCGTGCCGTACGATGTTCGACACGTCGACCAGCAACTGCGGCTCGGCCTGCAACTGCGTGGTGGCCGGGCCGACCGGTTCAAGCAAGCCCAGCAGCGCCGGGGCGCCCGCGACGCTGCGGTACCACTGCTGCTGCAGCACGCAGGCGCGCAATTGCTGGGTGCACTGGGCCCAGGTCAGCCACGGCATGTCGTGCGAACCGGGCGCCTGGCCTTGCGCGTGCAGCGCCAGCCAGGCCGTGAGGGCGTCGGCCAGCGCGCGCGCGTCCAGCCCGTCGAAGTAGTAGGCATGCGCGCCGGCCACTTCGCGAAACACCGGCAAGTCGCGCGCGATAATGGCGATGCCGTGCTGGGCCGCTTCGATCAGCGGCAGGCCGAAACCCTCGCCTTCGGACGGGGCCAGCAAAGCCTGGCAGCACTGGTACAACTGGGCCAGCATTTCATCGCTGCAGCCGTCCAGCCAGAATAGTTTGCTGCCGTTGGCCGGATGGCGGCGCAGGCGCGCCACCAGCGCATCGACCATCCAGCCGGCCTTGCCGACGATGACCAGGTTGACCGCCACGCCCTGTTCCCACAGCAGCTCGAAAGCTGCCAGTGCCTGCGCGTGGCCCTTGCGCGGCTCGAGCGTGCCGACCATCAGCAGGCTGGGACGCGCGCGCACTTGCTGCAAGATCTGCTCGGCGCCTTCGGGCATGCCGTCGCTGGGGGCGCTGGCGTCGATGTCGGCGCCCAGGTGAAAGTAACCGATGTTGAGCGCGCGCCGGCGCGGCGTGGCCAGGCTGGCCAAGTAGCTGATGACGTCGTCGGCGACGGTGCGCGAGATGCACACCAGGCCGTCCGAGACGGCCGCGATGGCCGGCAGCCAGGCCTTGATGTCGCGCTCTGCATTGGGCGGAAACACGTCCGGGCGCAGGATGGGCAGGATGTCGTAGACCACGAAATACACCTGCACGGCGCGCTCGCGCAACTGCTGCAGGCGCGCGCGGTTCTGCACGGTGCCGTCGGTAAACAGGTCCAGGCCGAGAAACAGGTCGCCCGATTTGGCGTCGATCAGGTCGTCGTGCAGCGGCGGGCCGTCGATGCCGAGCAGGCGCGCGCTGGCGCTGCGCGCGTGCCGGTAGGGCGCGCCGCCGCCCACGCTGTATACCGGTTCGATCCGGTAGCCGGGCGGGGTGTCGTCCAGCAGCGCCTTGAGCACGCTGCGCACCACGCGCTGGATGCCCGTCTTGTGGTCCGTTTGCACCAGCGCCGAGATGTCGACGAACAGCTGGCGCCCACTGCCGGGGCGCGCGTTGGCGCTGATCGCCACGGCCAGCGCGCTCATGTCGCAGCCGGGCGGGGTGATGCGCGCCAGGCTGTTGACCAGCGCGGGGTAGGGCGCGTGGCGGGCGAACTGCTCGATCGCCTCGACGTACAGCTGGCCGACCCGGCCGGGCGCGTGTTCGGCGCGGATGTAGGCGCGTCCGCGCAGCGACAGCCCGGCGCGCAAGGCGGCGTCGCCGCGCAGCGCCGTCAGCGCCTGGCCCAGCGCGTCGTCGGTGTAGCGGTCGGCCAGCTTGTAGAGCACCGCGTCGGGCAATTCGGCGCTGGCGCCGTGCGCGTTGGCGATGGTGGGCACGCCGTACAGCAGGCAGTCGAGCACCGCGGCCGAGGTTTCGCCGCGCGAGTTGGTGCGCAGCTGGACGGCGGCGTCGCAGGCGGCGAGATAAGTACAGTATTGCGGGTGGGTGACGAAGCCGGTGATGCGCGGCGCGTTGGCGCCATCGCCGGCGTCGATGCGGCGCTGCAGCGCGCGGCCAAAATCGCCCGGGTCGTTGGCGCCGACAAACACCAGATGGCAGCGGCTATCCTTGGCCAGCGGGCCGGCCAGCCAGGCTTCGAGCAGCACGTCGTTGCACTTGGTGGGACCCAGCATGCCGAAGCTGCAGACCAGAAAATCATCGTCGTTCAGGCCCAACGCCAGGCGCGCGCTGGCGCGTTCGGCGGCCGGGTCGGCCTGGCTGCTCCCGCGCAGCAGCGGCAGCGTGCGCCAGCTGTGCGCGCTGTCGGCACCATACCATTGCTGCGCCAGTTGCTGCGGGTAATGCGAATGGACGATCACGCCACTGGCCTGGTCCAGCAAGGCCTTGTTGCACGGGTACTTCCAGATCGCCGCGGTGGCGCCGATCGCCTGGCGCTCGACCAGCGCCGTGTAACCGTGCGACTGGTACAGCGCCAGCAAATACGCGCCGCGCGCGTAGCCGGTGTGGTCCAGATAGTCGATGATATTGCCGAGATAGAAATCGTGCAGGATCACGATGCCGGGATGCCGCTCGAGCAGGCCGAACATGTGCTGGTGCATCGGCGAATTGCCGAAGTGGTAGAGCACGCGGTCAAATTCGTGCGCGTGCGCCTCGAACCAGGCCACCGAACGCAGCGGCAGGTTGGCGCCTATCCACGGGTCGCTGACGATGGCCTGGTCGATGATCAGGTCGATGTCGTAATAGCGCGCCAGTTCCGGCACCAGTTCGGCGCTGTAGTCGGCGATGCCGGTTTGCTCGGGCGGCAGCGGCGACACGTAGGCCAGGCGCGGGCGCGCCGCCGCACGCGGCGCGGTGCTGACTGGCTGGCTCAGGTGCGCCGCATGCACGGCCTCGAACGCGTCCCACAATTGCTGCGCGTTGTGCGCCATGCTGCTGTGCGCGGCCACCTGCAGCGCGTGCGCGCGCAGCGCCGCGCCCACGTCCGGCTCGGCCAGCACCAGCGCCAGCGTGGCGCCCAGCGCGACCGGCTCGGCCGCGGCAAACAGCGCCGGCGCCGCCACCAGCGCCTGCGCCAGCGCGCTGTCGCGCGGCGCGATGGTCGGCACGCCGCAAGCGATCGCCTCGAGCGCGGCGTGCAGCTGGTCGTCGGCCAGACACGCCAGCACGGCCGTGTCGGCATAGTAGCTGTGCAGCTCGGCGTCGCTCGGCTGGCCGGCGAACGCCAGTTGCTCGGCGCCCAGCCCCAGGCCGCGCGCGTAGCTGTGCAGGCTGGCGAGCGTGTGGCTGGCGACTTCACCGACGATCAGCAGCCGGTAGTGTTCGAGCAGCGCCGCGTCCAGGCGCGCGTAGGCACTGATCAGTAGCGTGGCGTGGCTGCGCAAATCCGCGCCGGCGTGCAGCATCACCCAGTGCGTTGTGCTGGCCGTCGCCGTGGCCTGCGCTGTCAGCGCCAGATCGATGCTGCGCAGCTGGCCCGGCTCCAGACCGAGCGCCGCGCCCACGCCGGCGCACGCGGCGTCGGAGTCGACCAGCACCAGCGCCGCATTGCGCAGCGCCGCGTGGCGCCGGCAGTATTCGGCGCGCGCGTCGGCCTCGTCCGGTCGTGCGGCGCACAGCCAGCGCGGATCGACCAGGCTGACCACGCTGGCGCTGCGCGCGCTGAGCGCGCCGATCGACGCCGGCATCGCCGCCGGCCACGCATCGGCCGCGCCGAACATGTCCGGCACGTAGATCAGGTCGGGCGCCAGCGCCGCCAGCGCCGCTTCGCGGATCAGTTCGTCGGCACGGCTGCGCCACACGCTGGGCGGTTCGGCCGGCGCGGGCAGGTCGTAGACCACGATGCGCTGTTGCGACAGCAGGCCGTCAAAGGCGCTGCGGATCGCCTCGATGGGCGCGCCGATGCGCCCGTCCAGCGCCAGCCAGAGTTCGTGCCCGGCGCAGCTGCGCGCCAGGGCGAGCGCTTGCTCAAGATGGTAGCGGGCCACGGCCGGGGCGGCGCGTTGGCAGGTTTGCAGATCGATGACGAGGCGCATGGTGGTCTTAAGAATGGTGCGAGCGGCGCTGGGCGCGCTCCAGGTCGGCCAGCACCTTGCGGGCCGAGGAAGGGAGGTCGGCGACCGGCTGGGGCAGCGGCGCCAGTTCGGCGTGCTGCTGCACCGGCGGATGCTCGCGCAATTGCGCGGCCACCCGCTGCAGGCGCGCTGCCAGTGCCGGGAAGCGGTGCCGGTGGCGCAGCACCGTGTCGCGCACCAGCGCATTGGCGCCCACGCGGCGCAGCAGTGCGCGCTTGGCGCGCCCGGCGCGCGCGCGCAGACCGCTGACGATGCGCCGCAGCAGGGGACCGGGTCCGAACAGCTGCGCATGCTGTTGTTCGAGCCAGCGCAGCGGCGCGGCCAGGCGCCACGACATGCTGGCGCGGCTGCTGTGCAACTGCTGCTGCAGGTCGTCGGCCCAGACGGCGACGGCGCGCGCGTTGGCGTCGCAGGCCTGCAGCTCCGCTTCGAGCCGCTGCACCTGCGCTTCGATGCTGTGCGCGTAGTGCTTCAGCGCGTCGTGCTGCGCCGCGCTCTGTTGGACCTGCAGTTCGGCCAGGCGCCGCTGTTCCTGCGCCTCGATCACGGTCAGCAGCGCCTCGCTGGTGCGCGCGCTGGCAAGGTCGGCGCGCCGGGCGCTGTCGGCCTGCGCCAGCGCCGCCTGCGCGGCCTGCTGCTCGGCCAACTGGGCGCGCGCTGCGCAGCTCTGGGCGTGCGCATCGCACTCGCGTGCGCGCTGTTCGAGTTGGTCGGCGCGCGCGGCGCTTTCTGCCGCCTGTGCCTGCGCCGCTTGCGCGCGTGCGTCGCTGGCCTGCGCCTGCAGTTCGAGCGCTTGCGCGCGTGCTTCGCTGGCCTGTGCCTGCAGTTCGAGCACTTGCGCGCGCGCCACGCACTGCTCGGCATGCGCCAGCGCATTGGCGCCCACGCTGTGCGCCGCAGCCATGGTTGCCTCGGCCGCGCTGGTGGCGGCCTGGGCGTGCAGCGCGGCGGCGTGTGCGGCGGCGTCGGCCGCCTGGGCGCGCGCCTCGCAGGCCTGGGCGTGCGCGTCGGCGCGCTGGGCGGCCGCCTCGGCCGCGCGCGCCTGCTCGATGCTGATGTGGTTTTGCAGGTCGGCCGCGCGGGCCTGCTGGTCGGCCCTCTGCACGCGCAGCGTGGCGTTTTCGAGCAGGCCTTCGGCGTCGGCCGCGCGCTGGCGCGCCGCTTCGCCGGCCTGCCAGGCGTGGCTCAGGTGGATCGACACGAAGTCGTCAAAGACATTCGCCTGGACGGTCAGCGTGGCGCGCAGCTCGGGATGTTCGTCGGCCACGTAGTAGCGATTGAGTCCGTCGAAATAGGCGAACTGGTAGCGTGCCGCCAGCACCAGCGCTTCCCAGTTGGCGTGATTGGTCTCGCGGCTGTTCGGCAGCGTCGCCTCGACCACCAGCACCCACGGGCGCCAGCGCTGGAAGTCCATGCCCAGCAGCACCTGCTCCTCCCAGCCCTCCACGTCGATCTTGAGGAAATGGATGTCGCGCTCGACGTGCTCGGCGCAGATCGAGCGCAGCGTGCGCACCGGCACCGTCTGGCCGACCACCTCGTGTCCTTCGTGCCGGTGCGCGCTGGCCACGGCCGGGTCGGGCGAGGCCCAGCCCGGCACTGCGGGCACGTCGAACAGCGTCGTCTGGCCGTCTTCGGCGCCGGCCGCCAGACACAGATTGATGTCGCGCGGGCGCTGCGCGGCGTAGGCCGGCTGGTACTGCGCCAGCGGCTCGATGTTGATGCCGTACCAGCCGCGCTGGTAGAACGCCGCTGTCACCGAGTGCTCCAGCGGATCGTTGGCGCCGACGTCGATATAGAAGCCGTTCTTCACATGCCCGAGCGCGCGCCAGAGCAGCACGTCTTCGAAATTCTGTGCGTAGGAGATGAAAGTCATGGTTGCCGTGGAATGGGGGAAGGGGGCCGCGCTCAGAGGCCTGGCGCGCCGGCGCCCGGACCGAACAGGGCCGCCAGCGTGCTGCCGCTTTGGCGGTCGTAGTGCTGCGCGAGCGTCTCGGCCAACGAATATTTATCGTAGATCAGCAGCGCGATGGCGCACTGGGCCAGCACATCGCGCGCCTCGCCCAGCAGTTCGGTGCGCTTGAAGAAGATCGCATCGCCCCAGCCGAGCCGGTCGCGCGAGCCGCTGCCGGAGTCGCAGTGGTAGGCGTAGCGGCACTGCGAGCTGAAGTCGATGAACTCGAAGCCCTCGGCGCGCAACAGGTTTTCGACCTGGGAAAACAGCGCCTGGCCCTGGTAGATTTCGGCGAACGACACTTCGCAGTGGATCACGTTGGTGCGCCCCAGCACCGCGTGGGCGTGCTGCAGCGCCTGCAATTCGAAACCCTGGATGTCGAGCTTGAGAAAGTCCACCCGGCCGGTGTCGGCCAGTACCTCGTCGAGCCGGCTGGTGGCGACCGCCTGCATGCTCACCGTGTGCAGATGCGACAGGTCCTGCAGCTGCGCCGTCAGCGCCGTATTGAAGGCCAGCAGCGAGGAGGTCGCATCGACGTTATTGAGGTGGAACACCTGCGCGCGGCCATCGCCGATGAAGTTCGGGTACAGCCGGATATGCGCCTCGCCCTCCAGCGCCTGGCGCTCGGCCAGCTTGTCTTGCAGCGGCTCGAAACCGATCAGCTGATACGGCAGCGCGTAGGCGCCCAGCGGCGCATACACATGCTGTTCATCGGCCAGTTCCTGGGCGCCGATATCGACGACGGTGAGCCTGTGCTGCGCACACAGTTCGGCGGCGCGCGCGGCGAAGGCAGTCTTGAGCCGCGCGTGCGCGCCCTGCCGGGCGCAATTGCGGCGGTATTCGTCGCTGGCCAGCAGCGCGCAGGTCAAGGCGCCCGCGTCGCCGCTGCGCAGCAGGCTGTCGCTCCAGTGCGCCAGGCCGTCCGGATCGGCTTCGCGCCCCAGCAAGCCGCGGTACAGGGCGCGCACGATCTGCTCTTGCGCGCTGGGGGGAGACGGGGGCGCGCCGACGCTGGGCTGCTGTTGCATGATGGTCGATTCCTCGGTTGGGGGAGTGGCGCGCGGGCGCCGCGTCCGCTAGCTTTTCTTGAAATTGAGTTGGGGCGCCAGATTGACCAGGCCCGACCAGATGATCGCATCGGGATCGGGCAGGGCCACGAAGCTGCGCACCTCATGCAGATAATTGAGCACTTCCTCGAAGCTGTCGCTGCCGTAGCCGCCGTTGCCCAGCCCCACCGTCAGACTGTATTCGTCCGGCGCGAGCGTGAGCGCAAAGCTAAAGCGCACCGACAAGGTGCCGCCCGCCTCGACCTGGCCCAGCTGGCGCTGCATGCAATAGCTGTTGGTCTCGAACAGCACCACGCCGTAGCGGTTGCGGATCTTGAAGCCGACATGCGGGTCGCTCAGCTGGCGCTTGACCCGGTAGTCGATTTCCAGATGCACCAGCTGGTCCACCTGCAGCGTGTGCGCGATGTTGCCGTCAGCCTGCACGAAGCGCACCGCGACACAGTCGGCGTGTTCGGTGGTGATGCTGCCGGCGCTGCCGGCAAGCGCCGGGGCGTGCGCGAAATCGATGCCGGGCGGCGCGCCGCTGCCCACTTGCAACTGGGCCGGCGCGGCGTCGCGCTCGCTCAGCAGCGCCGCCTGGTACAGGTCGATCGCCTCCCTGGGCGCGCCGTCGAAGGCCAGCTTGCCCTGGTGGATGTACAGGCAGCGCGTGCAAATGTTAAGCACCGTGCCGGTGCTGTGCGACACGAACAGCAGCGTCGTGCCGGCCGCGGTGAAGCTGGCGATGCGCTCGAAACACTTCTGCTGGAAAAACACGTCGCCCACCGCCAGCGCCTCGTCGACGATCAGAATATCGGGGCGCACGCAGGTGGCCACGCTGAAGGCCAGGCGCATCTGCATGCCGCTCGAGTAGACCCGCACTTCCTGGTCGATGTACTCGCCGATGCCGGCAAATTGCTCGATCTGCGGCATCAGCGCAGCAATCTCGTCGACGTTCAGGCCCATCAGCTGGCCGGCCATCACGACGTTCTGGCGCCCGGTGAAATCGGGGTGAAAGCCCATGCCCAATTCGAGCAGCGCACTGATGCGCCCGTCCGTGGTCAGCGCGCCGGTGCTGGCCACGCTGGTGCCGGTGATCAGTTTTAGCAGCGTGCTCTTGCCGGCGCCGTTGACGCCGATGATGCCCACCGCCTCGCCCGGCGCAATGTCGAAACTGATATCCTGCAACACCCATTTGAGACGATGGCGCAGGCCCAGCGCGGGCAGCACCCACTCGAGCAGGCGCGACCAGCGGGTCGGATACTGTTTATAGGCCTTGCCCAGTTGTGCGACGCGGATTGAGCCCATCAGAGTTCGTCCACCATCTCGCCGGAGCGCTTGCGGAACAAACGCATGCCCAGCATGCACAGCAACGCGGCCAGCACGCCGGCCGGCGCCAGGCTGAGCCAGTCGGGTTGCTGGCCGTGCACCAGGATGGTCTGGTAGGCGGCGATCACCGGCGCCATCGGATTCCAGCTCATCCACGGGCGCACCCATTCAGGCAGGATGCTGGCCGAATACACGATCGGCGTGAGCCAGAACCAGAACTGGATGACGATGCCAAACAGCTGGCCGACGTCGCGGAAAAACACATTGAGTACGCCCAGCACCATGCCCAGCCCGATCGCCAGCGCAATTTGCAGTACCAGCACCGGCAGCAGCGCGCCAAACACCCAGCCTGGAAAACTGCCCGAGAGCAGCAGAAAGCCCGTGAACAGCGCGAACACAATGGAAAAATTGAGGCTGGCGTTGAGCACCACGATCAGCGGCAGGCAGATGCGCGGGAACTGCAGCTTCTTGATCAGGTTGGCGTGCTCGAGGAACACGGTCTGTGCGCGCGTGGTGATCTCGGTGAACAAACCCCAGGTCAGGATACCGGCGCACAGGTAGATGCTGTAGCCAAAGCGCGACTCGACGCCGGGCAGCTTGCTGCGCATGATGTCGGAAAAGATCAGCGTGTAGACCAGAATCATCGCCAGCGGATTGAGAATGGTCCAGGCCGCGCCAAGCAGCGTGTTGCCGTACTTGGCCTGGAATTCGCGTTTGACGCTGCCCAGCACGAAGCCACGGTAGGCCCATACGCCCTTGAGCATCGGGACCGAGATCACGGCTTGCCCCGGTTGGCGCGCGGGCCGGACAGTGGAAAAGCGGGGTGCAATAGCGTCATCGAGGGGGGGGTCTGCGATCTGGGGTCGGGCGCCGATTATACTGCATCGGCACGGGCAGACGCCAGCCGCAACCGGGCGGCGCAGGGCAAGGCGCGCCAGTAAAACAGCGTTCGAGCCGGCGCGCCAGCGACCGCGGCCGGTCCACCGCGCCTGCCGCGAAGGGCGTCTGCGCCCCGTGCCGGCGGCGCGCGCAGGCACGCTGTGGCGCTGTCGGCGCGCCGGCTAGTTGTTTCCCTGCACCAGTTTTTGCAGCGCGTCCGGGTTCAGGATGATCAGCCGATGGGCGTCTTTTTGCACAATGCCTTGCTGCACCAGCGTCAGCAGCGCGCGCGTGACGGTTTCGCGGCTGGTGTTGATCATATTGGCAATGTCCTGATGGGTCGGCAGGTTCTCGACGACGCTCTGGCTGCCCGGGGTCTTGTTTTGCATCAGCACCAGATAGGTATAGATCCGCTTGGCGGTGTTGTTGATGCTGAGCAGGGCGCGAAATTCCGAGTCACGCTGGATTTTGTCGGCCAGGTGGCGCAGCATCTGATTGGCCACCGATGGCGAATGGGAAAACAAGTGCATGGCTGTGGCGGCCGGCAAAAACGCCACCAGCACCGAACTCATCGCCACCACCGAGGCGGAGCGGGTCGAGCCGTTGATCAGCGCGATTTCACCAAAGAAGTCGCCCGGCACCAGCATCCGCAAGCCGATCGCGCGGCCGTCTTCGGTGACGTCGATCACTTGCAGTTGCCCGGACAGCAGGAACAGCAGGCCGTCGCCGCTGCCGCCTTTTTGCAGCACCACTTCGCGCCGCGCATACTGGCGTATCCGCATCTCGGTCTTGACGGTGGCGATCTCGCTGTCGCTCAGTTCGGCAAGCAGGGGGATCTTACGCAGGTGAATCTGGATATTCTGGCGGTTTTCCTCAGACGCCGGCGGGGCGGCCGGCTCGGCCGCGGGCGCACTCGCGAGCGCCGTGGGCAGACTGCTTTCCTTGGTCGTTGATGTCATCAATGCGCTTTTAAAATTCTCAAAAAAGGTCCAGTCCAGCCCACGCCGGCGCCGGCTTTACAGCGCTGCGTACAGATGCATGCACAGCGCCGCGCTGGCGATCCCGACCGCATTGGCGGCCATGTCGCGCCAGCAGAAGCCGCGCCCCGGTACCAGTTGCTGCAAACATTCGATCAGCCAGCTCGCAACGAGCAAGCCGAGCAGCCACAGGGCCGCTTCGGCGCGCCCGTGGGCCATGCGCAGCGCCAGCAAGGTCAGGCCGCCGAAGGCACTCACATGCAGCAGTTTATCGTTCGGCAAGGGCGGCAGCCAACGGTTCGGCACCAGGCAGCCGGCCGTGATCAGCACGCCCAGCGCGATAAAAATTGCTAATTCCCAAGCCATCCGTCCAACCTATGAAGTCGACGTGGCTGCGCCGCGTCCGTGCCGGCAATTATATCCCGTCACGGCGCGTGCCACTGCCAGCTCAGTTGCAATTGCCGGTTGTTGTACTGGAAGATGGGGATGTTTTCCCGATTCCATACCTGGCGCCATTCAAACTGCAGCGAGGAGTTGCCGTCCACACGATACACCAATGCGGCCCGCATGACCTGCGAGCGTTGGGCGCGGGTAGTCTCGATCAGGCCGGGCGAATACGCCGACGCGCTGCGCCAGTTCTGATACGTATAGCCAAGCTCTCCGGACAGGCCGTCGTGCAGGCGCTGTTGGCGTTGCATGCTGAGCATGGCGCCATGCCGGTTGCCGCCCGGCCGCGCGCCGATCGCCCTGTCGTCGAGCCAGCCGGCGCTGATTGACGACGCGCTGCGTTCGTTGCGGTGGGTAAGCTGTCCCTTCAGTTCAAATGCGTTGCCGTCGAAATTGCTCAGCGTCAGGTATTCGACATGGGTAATTCCGCCGGTCAGGTAGAACTGGGTACTGCCGGGCAGCGGCAGCGGCGGTCCGATCCGGCCCTGCGCCTGCGCCTGACGTTGATACAGTTGCCCGCCCAGGCTCAGAAAGCCCAGCGTGACGGTGCTGCGCAAGGTCCAGGCGCCAAAGCGCCACGGCGTCTCGATACCGGTGAACAGCGAGGCGCTGTCGTAATTGTGCAGATGATCGTTGCGGCGCAGCTGGAACTGCGAGAAGCCGATGGTGCCGTTGGGCGTCAGGTCGCGCACGTAGTCGGCCGAGGCCATCGTGAACTGATCGTGCTTGGGCAAAAAATCGGGCAGCAGCGTGACGTTCTCCGGCCCGTTGACACCGTCGACCGTGTAGTTGGCATTGCTGGCGCCCTGGTTGACGTTCTGGTCGCTACCGCGTCCCGCGCTCAAGGTCAGGTGGCGTTGTGCCTGCCAGCGCGCGCAACCTTGCGCGCGCGTGCTGGCGATCACCGCGCGCAATTCGGCCGGCGGATCAAAGCGTGTCTCGATGGCCTCGAACAGCCGTTCGGCCCGGTCGGTATGGCCCAGCGCGCACTGGATCAGCGCCAGGTCCAGCCAGGCGCCCGCGTGCAAGGGCTCCTGTTCGATGACCCGCGTCAGCGTTTCGCTGGCGTCGTTCTTGCGTCCTTCGGCGATCGATTGCAGCGCGTCCTGATACAGGTCCTGCGACGTCGGGCCCGTCTGCGCGAAGGCGCCCGGTCCCGCCGCGCCCAGCAGTACGCCGCCCAGCAGGGCAGCGATCGAAGCGCTCAAGCGGGCGCTCATGCGACCGGCTCCGTGCCGATGTGGTGGGCCCGCTCAGGCTGCGCCTTGCGCGCGAGCGGCGCGCCGGGACGCGGCTCAAAGGTGTACAGGACGGTCGGTTTTTCCTTGCCACGCAACAGGCATTCGCCCAGATGCATCAGGTGGTGGCGCCGGGCGCGCTGCATGGTGCCGGCCCCGATCATCACATCGTGCGGGTAGGCGCGCGCCACCTGTTCGAGGCGCGAGGCGGTGTTCACACTGTCGCCGACGGCCGTGTAAATGCTGCGAAACGAGGTGCCGAAGTCGCCCGCCATGGCCAGCCCGCTTTCGACGCCGATGCGCACGCGCAGCGCCGGTTTGCCCTGCGCCAGCCTGGCCGCGCTGAGCGCACCGACCCGCCGTACGATGTCCAGTGCCGCGTCCAGCGCCAGATCGGCGTGTTCGGCATTGGGCAGCGGCGCGCCCCAGAATGCGACCAGGCCGTCGCCGGTGTACTTGTCGAGGGTGCCATGTTGGTCGATCACCGGCCCGGTCAGACAATCGAGGAAGTCGCGCGTCAGACGCGCCGCCTCTTCGACCGGCAAGGACTCGACCTGGCTGGTATAGCCTTCCATGTCGGCGATCAGCGTGGTGACGTCGCACTGGCGCGGCGCCAGCGGGTCCTGCAGGTCGCTGCGCATCAGTTGTTCGACCACCTCCGGCGCCACGTACTGGCGCAAGGTGTCGAGCAAGTCGCGCGAGCGGCGCTGCGCCAGCTGCCATTGAAAGGGCACGCCCACGCCCAGCAGAAACAGCAGCGAGGCGAGCGGGCCGGTGGTGCAAAAGTCGCTGTCGTGCAGGCTGATCAGGTAGGCGAGCGCGATCCATGTCAGCGCACTGGCCGCCAGCAGGGCCGCGCTGGCGATGGCCGACAGGCGCGGCAAGGCATAGCCGGCCAGCAGCGCGACGAAGGCGGCGAACAAGGTCGCCATCACCCGTCCCGGCCAGGCGCGCGGCGCGCTGCCGGCCTGGGCGTCGAGCAGCGTCGACAGCATGGCCGCCTGCACGCCCAGGCCGGGGCGTTCCGGCGCCAGCGGCGTGGCGACCCGGTCGCCCACACCCAGCGACGACGAGCCGATCAGTACCAGACGCTGCTTGGCACTGTCGATGTCGATGCTGGTGTCGAGGATATCCTTGGCCGACACCACGGTAAACGCCGACCAGTCGCGTTTGAACGACACCCGCGTCAGCGCGCCCCCGCGCAGCGGCGGGCTGGCTTGACCACTGCAGCACTCGAGCAGCGCCAGCGCCAGCGACGGATAGGTGTGCCCGCCGAAGCTGGTCAGCATCGGCAGCCGGCGCAAGGCGCCGTCCGGATCGGGGATGAAGCCGATATTGCCGACGTAGCGTGCGCGTGCCATGCCAAGGTGGTTGCCGATATAGCCGGTCGCGCCGACCCCGACGGCGCTGTCGGCGGGCTGGCGCGCGCCCCCCAGCACGCCCACGTTCAAGGCGCTGGGGCGGGTGGTGCTGTAGTCGAACGCCTGCGCCAGCACCACCGGGCCGTGCTCGGCGAGCAAGGCCAGGCGCGCGTCGCCGGCGGGGTCCGCGCGGTCGGACAGCAAGATGTCCAGTGCGACGCCACGCGCGCCGTAGTCGCTGAGCAAAGTCTCGATCAGGCTGGCCAGGCGGGTGCGTGGCCACGGCCATGGCCCCAGCGCGGCAATACTGTCCTCGTCGATGTCAACGACCAGGATGCGCGGATCCGGTGCACTGCTCGTCTGCATGCCAATGAAGCGGTCGCGCAGCCATTCGTCGGCGAAAAACTGCCGGCTTGGCGTCGTCAGCCATTGCGCACCCGCCGTCAGCAACACGGCAGCGAGCGCGATCCACAGGCTTATCGACGCTGACGAGGGCTGAAACCGGTTGCGCTTGGAGGGCAGGTTCATCGTGAAGGGCGGGCGCGGAACCGATCTTGCGCGCTCGCGTGGTTAATATGATGGGTGAGCAGTATAACGCCTTGTGCCGCGTGGCAGCAAAAGTTGGCTCAGCAAAGCGGACTGCCGTGCCGCCGGGCGCGCCGCCGTGGTTGCCGATGGGTATTTATTAGGTGTTTCAGCGGTACTGACGGATCAATCCGGTAAAATGTGACGGCTATCACAGAATGCTGAGCTGCAAACGGGATAATGGGAGAAAAGGGGAAAGTCATGTTACGTCAATTATTGGTAGGTGCAAGTCTGGTTCTGGCTGCGCAGCTTGCCTTGGCCGGTGAGGCCGGGCATGTGATCTTCGTCGCCGGTGACGCGCGCCTGGCCGATAAGGTCGCGACGCTCGGTGCCGCCGTGCAAGAGGGCGATCTGCTGACGACCGCGGCCGACGGCTATGTGTATATCAAGACCATTGATGCCGGCTTGTTCATCCTGCGCCCGAACACCAAGGCGCGCATCACCACCTATCACGTCGACACCGTCAATCCGGCCAACACCAAGATCAAGCTCGAGCTGCTCAGCGGCGTGGCGCGCAGCAAGTCCGGTGACGCAGTCAAGTTCGCGCGCCAGAATTTCCGTTTTAATACGCCGGTGGCGGCGATCGGTGTGCGCGGTACCGACTTTACCGTCTCGACCGACCAGAATACCTCGCGCATCGCCGTGTTCTCCGGCGGCATCGTCGCCAGCGGCTTTGTCGGTGCTTGCCGCCCAGAGGGCAGCGGGCCGTGCGAAGGCACCACCAGTCAGGAATTGTCGGCCACGCAAAAAGGCCAGTTACTGCAAATTCAGCGTGGTCAGGCCGCGCCGCAGCTGCTGCAAGGCGGCGCCTTGTCGCCGGACACGCTGGCGCCGCCGCGCGTCGATGAGCCGATCAGCAAGAGCAGCGTCGGTGCCGGTGCCGCTTTCTTGGGAAGCAACGAACCTAGCCTTGATCCTCAGAAGACCCTGAACCTGCAACAGCACGGTGCGCCGCAGCCGGAAAAAGTGACGCCGCCGCCACCGCCACCGCCACCGCCGGTCGCCGAAGTGGTGCCGACGCCCCCGGTCGTCGTCGTCGTGGTGCCGCCCGTCGCGCCGCCTGTGGTGGTGCCGCCCGTCGTCGTGCCGCCCGTCGTGGTGCCGGTAGTGCCGCCGGTTGTGGTAGTGCCGCCGCCGGTGGTGGTGCCGCCCGTGGTGGTGGTGCCCGATCCGGTGCCAGTTCCCGTACCGCCGCCCGTGGTGGTGGAGCCGCCACCGCCGGTCGTCGTGGTGCCGCCGCGCGAAGTGACGTGGGGGCGCTGGCGCAGCGTCATCGGACTCGATCCGACCTCCGGCAGTACCAAGGTGGGCGCGGACAAAATCGCCTCGAATGACTATTTCGCGCTGTTCCGCAGTAAGGATGGAAGCGTCTATGCGACGCCGCAGAACGGCAGCGTGGGCTTTACTTTGGGCTATAGCGAAGCCTACGTGCGCAATCAAACGTCCCAAGTGGTGAACGTGGCAACACTGCAAAATGGGCAGCTGATGTTTAATTTCGATAAGGCGACATTTACCACCAGTTTCGATCTGCTCAATCAGTCCGAGCACTTCAAGATGGCGTCGACCGGCGCGATTTCGCGCGACGGACGGTTTGCGGCCGACAATAAGTTTTTGCCGACTGATAATATGACATTAAATGGCGTGCTGGGATCGGATCACGCCGCAGCCTATCTATTCAAAGGCACCTTGGACGCCAATCACGTGGTCTCGGGGCTGGCGGTCTGGGGACGCTAGCGCTGGCGGCTCAATGCCGTTTTGTGTGGAACTTGACATCTAGTACCATAGCGGGCACTGCCATTTTGAAGACGAAGAACCCCTGATGAGTATTGCCGTTGAAGCCCTGTTTACAAGCGCGCTGGGCCTGCAAGCGCCGTGGTCTGTGACCAAGGTCGAGCTCGACACCGCCAAGCGGCGCATCGATTTTGAGGTGGCGTGCGACGCGAAGTCGTTGCCGTGTCCGGCCTGCGGCGTGAACGGGCAAGGCGTGCATGACCGCATCCGGCGCGACTGGCGCCATCTCGATTTTTTCCAGTTCGAAGCGTGGCTGCATGCCGAGGTTCCGCGCGTTGATTGCAGCGCGTGCGGCAAGACCACGCTGGTCGAAGTGCCTTGGGCGCGGCCGGGCAGCGGCTTCACCATGTTGTTCGAGGCGCTGGCCTTGTCGCTGTGCCAGGCGCTGCCGGTCGCTCAGGCTGCCGCGCAATTGCGGGTCGCGTCCAAACGGCTGTGGCGGCGCATCGCGCACTACGTCGGCGTGGCGCGGGCCAAGGATGAGATGGCCGGGGTCAGGCTGATCGGCATCGACGAGACCAGCGTCAAACGCGGCCATGAGTACGTCACCGTCGTGCACGATCTGGAGGCCAAACGTCTGCTGTTCATGACGCCGGGGCGCAAGCACGAGACGGTGCATGAATTCAAGGCCGACATGGTCGCGCACGGCGGTGATCCGGACCAGATCGAACACGTCTGCATGGACATGAGCGGCGCGTACACGAAGGGCGTCACCGAAGCCTTGCCGCAGGCCCAGATCAGCTATGACCGCTTTCACGTCATCGCCCTGGCGAACGAGGCGATGGACGCGGTCCGGCGCGCCGAAATGCTGGACCGGCCGCGCGTGGTGCGCGCGGTGATGGGCACGGACCGCAAGGCCGTCAAGGCGATGATGTGGGGCATGCGCAAGGATCCTTCCGACTGGAACAAAAACCAAATGAACTCCATGTACCACCTTCAGCGCTCGAACCTGCAAAGCGCGCGCGCCTGGCGGCTCAAGCAGGCCCTGCGCGACGTGTATGCCCAAGGCGTGAGCGGCAACTGCGAGGAGACCGCCAAAACGGTTTTGCAGAAATGGATTTCGTGGGCCAGGCGCTGCCGCCTCGAACCATTCAAAAAACTCGCCAAGACCATTCAAGACCGTCTGCCCGGAGTAGTGCGCGGCATGCTGGACGGGCGCAGCAATGCGTATGTCGAAGCCATGAACGGCATGCTTCAGCAGACCAAAACCGCCGCCCGAGGTTTCCGGACGATCAAGAACTTCATGGCCATTGCGTACCTACGCATGTCGAAGCTCCGGCACCTGCCGCAGAACCCGTTGCAGCCTGCGAGTTCACGCAAAACCGGAGTTACCCAATATCGCAGCGGGTGTCAAGTTCCATACAGAACGGCATAGAGCCGCGCTGGCCGCGCTGCTTGCGCCTTGAAACGGGTGTCTTAGTGTCCGTTCGATCGGGCGAATGATATCGAGGGTGACTGCATCGGCAGCGCCCTCGATTTTTTTTGCCCAACCGTGCCGGCGCCGATCGGTACGCTTGGGGCCACTTGCGCCAAGCATCAGTTGGTCGTTGTGCAGCATGCACTATGCGTCGTCGAAATAATCCGATCGCGATCGCACTGGTCGTAGATCTTTTGCAATTCGAGCGGGCGCGGCGAAGTGCGTTTCTCCGGGTTTTCGATCGCTATCGTTAATACATTGAATGCGTCGTCCCGGCGGGCGCATTTGGCGCAATTTCAGCGGCGATGCGTTGTCGTTGACAGGCACCGCAAAAACCATTGATTTCTCGATAAGCCGCTCTCATACTAACCGCGGTTGTAATTTCTATTGCAAAACGCCAAGGCCAGGATGATGCCGTAACTTAATGTGATGCGTATCACATTAAGCGATTCATGTCGTTTGCCGTTATCCGGCACCCAGGTTTGCTGGCGCACATGTTAAACGCGTCGTCGTATCGTGTAACTCTTAAAATGACTTCCCTAGGAGCTTCAAATGTCACTTAACACACTCGCAATTCAACAACTTTACGTCGCATACTTCGGCCGTCCTGCAGATCCAATCGGACTGAACTTCTGGGAAGGCCAAGTTGCTGCCGCCGGCGGCGACACCTCCGCCGCGAGCACCCAATTCTCGCACTCGACCGAGTACACCGCTGCATTCGCCGGCATGACGTCCGCGCAGATCGTCAACACGATCTACAACAACCTGTTCAGCCGCGACGCTGACGTCGGCGGCCTGCTGTTCTACGCAACCAATCTGGAAAAAGGTCTGATCACCGTAGCGAGCATCGTTGCTGAAGTCGTCCGCGGCGCAGTTGGTACCGACGCCGATGCGCTGGCCAACAAGGCAGAAGCTGCACTGGAATTCACGGTCGCTCTGGATACGACGCCTGAGATC
>JBBQZO010000005.1:0-249539 GCA_038207625.1 Burkholderiales bacterium
CGTTTGCGTTTGCGTTTGCGTTTGCGTTTGCGTTTGCGTTTGCGTTTGCGTTTGCGTTTGCGTTTGCGTTTGCGTTTGCGTTTGCGTTTGCGTTTGCGCTGCATGCGCCGCCGGCAGCGCCGCCAGCACACTCACCAGCAGCATCTTCATGGCGCCACGTCGCTGCGATTGAGGAACATCGGATTGAACAACTCATCACCCAGCTGGCGCGGCTTGCTGGCCAAGGTGCTGACCACCGTTTCGCGTCCGCTCTGGATTTCATCGTTCAGTATCATGCGCGTGATTTGCGGGCGGCCCGACAAGGTGGCCAGCTCGAAGCGGGCCTGCTTGATCTTGCGGTTCGAGGCCGCGTACAGGTCGGCATGCACCGGGTGAAAGTCACGTTTGGCCACCTGCAGCACGATGCGCTGGTAGCTGAGCGAGCCACGTAATGCGTTCAATTCCAACTCCAGACACGCCACCCCGCCCACCTCGACTTCGCGCGCCACGCTGCCTGTGTAGTCGCCCGACCAGGTCATCGTGGCAAGGTCGCCGGTGGCGGCGTCGCCCAGCAGTTTTTGCAGCGGCGTGATACGGATCGGCCGCGCGCTGCCGGGCAACTGCATCCAGAAATCGTCCCCCACCATCAGCACCTTCTGGCCCACCTCGCCCGGCGAGCGAAACAGCACCAGCGACTTGCCGCCCGGTTTGAGCATCACCTGATAACGCTTTTCCTTGTCGGCCACGCCGTTCTTGAACGTCTGCACCAGCGTCTCGACCTGGGCCGACGCCTCCGGCAGGCGGAACGCGTCGGCTTTCTTGAGTATCGCGTCGACGTCGGCGCCGGCGCCGGCTTGCCCCGCGAGCATCAAACCGGCCAGCACGACGGCCGCACGGATTGGATTGAACGATGGCTTAAACATAGGCGAGCGCCTCCACAACAGATTGATTGGCGGCGCGTCGGCTGACGCACCATGACGCGATGGCGGACAACAGGGCGACGATCGCTGCGGCGCTCAGGTACATCGGCAGCGATACCACTACCACTAGCGGGTAGCCGTCCGAATGGCCCGGCGGGGGCGGCATCTGCACGCCCAGGTGCAGCAAGCAGAAAGCGGCGCCGGCGGCCAGCGCCATACCCAGCAGCGCGCCGCCCACGCCCAGCGTCAGCCCTTCCAGCGTGAACAGGCGCATCACTTCGCCCGGCGTGGTGCCCATCGCGCGCAGCGTGCCGATTTCGCGGGTGCGTTCGAGCACCGCCATCGCCAGCGTATTGGTCACCGAAAACAGCACGATGACCAGCACGATCACGCCCAGAAAACCGAAGATGCGGTTGTACAGCCCCTTGACGCTCTGGTAGAACAGCGCCTGGTCCAGCCAGGTGCGCAGCGCCAGCGTGGCGCCGAATTTGGCACGCAGCAGCGCCGCGGTCGCATCGGTGGCGTCCAGTTCGTCGAGATACACGCCCAGGCTGCTCACTTTGTCGGTCACCAGCAGCGACTGCGCCACGCTCAAGTCGACCATCGCCAGGCGCTTGTCGATATCGGCGATGCCGGTGCTGACGATGCCGGTGACGACGACATCCAAGGCGTTCAGGCTGCCCTTGGTGGTGGTCGACATCAGCGTCAGGCTGCTGCCCGGATGCGCGCCCAGCGTCCTGGCCAGACCTTTGCCCAGTACCACGCCCGGTCCTTTGCCGGGCGTCTGATTATCGAGCAGCTCGCCCGCTTCGCGCTTCATGAACGGCCCCTTGACGACATACTCCTGGTTGGCGTCGACACCGCTGCCGACGAAGATCTCGCTCTTGTCGCCATTGCTGATCAGGCCGGAAAACTGCAGGCGCGGCAGCACCCGCTGCACGCCGGGCACGGCCAGCAAGGTGCGCGTCAGAGTGGCACTGTCGGCCAGGCCATGCTCGAGCGGCATCGCCTCGCTGTCATCGAAAAAGCCCGCCGATCCCACCACCAGGTGACCGCTGGTGCGCGCGCTGGCCTGGGCCAGCGACTGGTAGGTGTACAGCGCAAAACCGCCGCCCAACAGGGCCGCTGCCGTGCCCGTCGCGGTGATCGCCAGCGTCACCAGCGAGCGGCGCCGATTGCGCGTGGCGTTCTTCAGCGCCAGCGCCAGCCATGTGAAATTAATGCGCATAGCCAGCTCCCGCCAGTACGCCGTCGTCCAGCACCAGCGCGCGGTCGCAGTGGCTAATCATCCGATCGTCATGGGTGGCAATCAGGAAGGTGGTGCCGTGTTCGTGGGCGAGTGTTTTCATCAGGTCGACAATCTGGGTGGCGGTGATCGAATCGAGGTTGGCGGTGGGTTCGTCGGCGATCACCAGTTGCGGCTCCTTGACGACGGCGCGTGCGATCGCCACGCGCTGGCGCTGACCACCAGACAGTTGGTCGGGACGATGGTGGCCAAACTCGGCCAGGCCCACACGGGCGAGCGCCAGTTGCACGCGGCGCTTGCGCTCTCCCCCCGGCACGCCCAGCAAATGCAGCGGAAACTCGACGTTGTCATAGGCGCTCATCACCGGCACCAGATTAAAACTCTGGAACACGAAGCCGATGCGTTGGCGCCGCAACAAGGTCTTGCGCACCTCGTCGGCCAGCAGCAGCGGCTGACCGTCGTACAGCATCTCGCCCTCGTCGAACTGGTCGAGCAAGCCGCACATATTGAGCAGCGTGCTCTTGCCGCTGCCGGACGGGCCGGTGATCGCGGCGATTTCGCCGCGCCGCACCGTCAAGTCCACGCTGCGCAGGGCGCAGATGCGGTTGCCGCCCAGCGTGAACGACTTCGACACACCGCGCAGGCTCATCAAGGGTTCGCTCGCGCCCATCATTGCCCCAACTCCTTCAGGCGGGCGGCGGCGCGCTGCGCCTCGGGCGACTGGGGCGCCGTCTTGATCAGCTGCTGCAGCAGCGACGTTTCGTCGGTGCCGCGTTTGTCGCGCCCGGCCTGACGCGCCGCCACCTCCAGCAGTGCCGCACGCACGCCGGCCGGCGCCTGGGCCAGCACCGGGGAAGTCAGCGCCGCGTCCAGCGCGCGCTTGCCGCCGGCGCGCCGGTTCATGAAGTCGGGCAGCGCCAGCAGCGTGCTCGCTGCCACCAAACGCGTGACGACGCTCTCCGGCGCACCTTCGAACAGCGCCTCGTCGTGCGCCGGCGTCAATTGCGCCAACGCCTTCTCGATCGCGTTGGCACCCGCTTCGGAGTACTTCATTTTTTCCCACGGCATGGATGCGTCGCGCCCCTGCAAGGCGACGGCGGCGCCGGCGTAAGCGGCCAACAGCGGGTGCCCGGGATAGCTGGCGGCGAGCGCCTTGAACTGCTCACGGGCGGCATCACGGGCCGTCGCGTCGCCGGCGGTGCCGGCCATGAACTGGCTGCGCGCCTGCGCAAATCCGGCCGGTGCCGCTTCTTGGGTGGCGGCATGCGCCAGCGCGCATGCGCCGGCCAGAACGAATATGGTCAAACTGCGAATCGCGGTGTGCATCGTGGGCTCCTGTGGGTGATCGATAGCGTCAGGCTAACCACGCGCAAGCGGCGGCGCGAGTGCGATGCGACGAAACCGGTCTTGGTGGCGTCCAAGCGGTGACGCCATGGCGCGATACCGCAGTCCGGCAAGCGCCGGGTGCCGGCGCTTGCTGCGGCGCGCAGGCCCGCTGGCCCGCATCGTCGCCGGACTGGACCAGCTGATCGACGAGCTGCTGGCCAGCCGGCTCGGCGCCACCCGCGACGCGCCGCGCATCGAAGCCGACCGTGACCTGACGGCGCTGGTGGCCGAGGAATGTGCGCGCCTTGACTGCCAGAATGGGCGCGCTTTGACTGCCAGCTTACCGCGCCCGCGTTGACGCTGGCGGGCGACCCGCGGCTATTGTGCCGGCTGGTGCGCAACCTGCTGGAGAACGCCGGGCGCGACGCCAGCGCGACGCCGGTGACGGTCAGCTTGGCCGCCGCGCCCGATGGCGGCTGCCCTGGACGTGTGCGATGGCGGCCCCGGCGTGCCCGAGGACCAGTGCGCGCTGATCTTCACGCGGCTCTAGCGCGTCAAGGGGAGCAGCGAAGGTGCCGGCGGCGTCGGACTGGGACTGAGTCTGGTACCCCAGATCGCCCGCGCGCACGGCGGCGAGGTCGCCTGCCGGCCCAATCCAGCCGGCGGCTGCCGCTTCACGGTGACGCTGGCCAGCGCGCCGCCAGCGGGCCAGCCGGTCAGGTAGTCGAGCCGTCAAAAAAAATCCGGCACCGCGGTTGCCCGTGGTGCCGGAAAGTCTGCCATCGGGCAGGTCAATTATTTCTTATCGGTCGTCGTGGTCACTGGCTTGGTGGTCGTCGTTTCAGGCTTCTTGTCGGTCGTCGTCACCGGCGTGGTGGTCGTCGTTTCAGGCTTCTTGTCGGTCGTCGTCACCGGCGTTGTGGTGCTTGTCGTTTCAGGCTTCTTGTCCGTCGTGGTGGTCACTGGCTTGGTCACAGGAACTGGTTCAGTCGCGCTTTTGCAGGTGGCGTCGACGTTGACGGTGACGCTCGTTTCATTGTTCGTCTCGTTACTCTCGTCGACGTTGTGGAGCGCATCAACGAGCAGGCGCAACACGTTCTTGCCCGGTGCCAGATAGGCCTGCATCGCCACCAGTTTCGTCGAGCTCTTGTCGGCCGACATGGCGCCTTGTTGGCTGATCACGGCGTCACCCACCCGCAACTGGTTGGTGAAACCGCTCGCCGCCACCGTGCCAACGTTGGTCAGGTCGTAGATCATATTGAAGGCGCAGCGTCCGTTCGAGGTCAGGAACGCGTCGGCGGCATGCACCGTCACCGTGCCGCCCCAAGGCAAGGTGTGGTTACCTGCTCCGCTGACCGTACCGCCGATGCCGAAGCCGCGCTGGCTGAGCAGATCAGCCTTCGGTGCCGGTGCGGGCGCCGGTGCTGGCGCCGGTGCTGGCGTCACTGGTGCGGCGCCGCACGTGCCGTTCAAGACAACCTTGATGCCGACCTGGTTGTTGCCCTCGTTCGATTCGGACAAATTGTTGTCCGAATCGAGCTTCAGATTGAATTCGAAACTGCCGGGCATCAGGTAAGGCTGCGTGCTGATCTGCTTGCTTTCGCCGGCACCGAGTGTCAGCGCGCTGTTGATCGCCACCACCGCGCCCTTGGCCACCAGCTGGTTCTTGAACGTGCCGGTCGCCGCGTCGCCGTTGTTTTGCATGTCGTAGTTGACGTTGAACGCGCAATGGCCGTTCGAGCGCAGGAAGGCGTCCGACTCGCTCAGAACAACGCTGCCACCCCACGGCACGAACTTGCCGCCGGCGCCGCCGATGGCCCCGCCTATCGTGATGCCCTTGGTGGCAGTGACGTCGACACTCGACGCTGCGGCGGAACCGCTGACAAGAATGGCTGCGGCTGCAATGATGGTCAGAACTGGGCTCGAGTGGCGCATGGTAGGTCTCCTGGTTGGTGATGATTTCCATACAGCAATCATCGTGCCAGCGGCCCCGTCCCCACGAGCTGACAAACTTTGTCGCAACAAGTTTTACCATGAAGCAATACTTGTGACAATTCAGGCAATCAGTGTGGCGATTTTTCTACGACGGTGACGTTTTGTGTCAGCGCGCCACGCACAGCGGCAAACTGAATGCTTGCAGCACGTCGCCGCTGGCGGACTGGACGAAGGCGCTCACGGCCAGATTGGCCGCCAGCGCGCCGGGCGGCAGCGCCAGCACCTGCGCCAGCCGCGCCGCGCCGGTGCCGCTATTGCCGGCCCCGACCAGAGGCAGCGGCGCCAGCCAGCCACGTGCAACGGCGTCGTGACGCAGCGCATGGCCGCGGTTTTCACCAGCCGTGACCATACTGACCAGGCCGTTTTCCACCAGCGCGACATGCAAGGTGGCGCCGACCGGCGCGCTGGCAGTGACGTCGATCGGCACGCCGCTCGCGCCGATCGCCCCCAGCGCAATGCCGATCTGGGCCCCGGCCGCACGCGCGTTGATGCGCTTCAGTTGCGCCGGCAGGCTGGCGCCCCAGCCCGCGACGCCCCCGCGCAACTCTTGCCCCGCCACGAAAATTTCCGGCGTATAGATGGTGCGCGAATTGGCCAGGCCGGACAGCCAGCGCTGGCGCTCGGTGAACGCGGCGCGCGCAAACGGATCCTTCCAGCCGATGTAGTCCCAGTAGTCCACATGCAGCGCCAGCAACACGGCAGAATCTGGCGTGACGCCGGCCGCGCGCAAGCCACCCAGGTATTGGTCGGCCGGCGGACAGCTGTCGCAGCCCTCGGACGTGAACAGTTCAATCAGCGCCACCCGGTGCGCCGGGCTGTGCGCGCTGCAGCCATTGGCCGCCAGCGCGCCAGCGCCGCTGCCACCCAGCACGGCGCAGGCGGCGACCATCAACATATGCTTTTTCATTGCCATCTCCATCAAGGATTGTCGGTTCCTGATTGGTCGGGCGCGCCGGGCAAAAGCTTACAGTGGCGCGCCGGCCGGGGTTGGCAGCGCCACAAACGTGATGGTCGCGTCGTTCGACCAGGACGTGTCCCACAGCGGCGGCCAATACCGCAGGCCGTCCTTGGTGAGACGGACCGGGACGCTGCGCACCCCGTCCGACAAGGTCGCGCCCGCCGTTGGTATCGGCGTGCTAAAACTGATGCCGATCTTGGACGAGGTGCAGGCGCCGGCCAGGCTAAAGATCCCGCGAATGAGCAAAGGCACGTCGCCTTTCTCGATTGCCCACATCACCTCGCAGGACAGGCGCTGGTCGCCCAGCCGTATGACATGCTCGGGCAGGCCCGGGCTGCGCACCGTGGCGACCCAACGGATCGAGTCCTTCCTGCGGTTCAGCACCAGCTCGGCGTTGTCATCCAACGCACTCTGATTGCGCGGCAGCACAAAGGCGCCGTCCGGGCCGATCGGCAGCGCGATCGGACTATCGTTGCCAACCAGACGCAGTCCGACGCCGTCCAGGCTGACTTCCTTGCTCTGTGCGCGCAGCTTGAAGCTCAGGGTAGCATCCGGCGCCAGCTGGTGCATGGCCTCGAACGTGTCCAGCCCCTTCACCATGGCGCGGTACGATTTCCACTCCGGGTCGCGCAGGCCGACCACGCTGACCACTTTGGCATCGGCCGGCGTCTCGTCGGCGCGCACAGGGGAAGTGTTCAGCGCAAGCGCGCCGAGGCAGCAGATCAGTAAAATCTTCATCGAGGGGGGGGGGGCCGGGTTGGATTGCTGAAAAGTGCAATACAAGCAATTTTACACTGCTGGCAACTCGAAGCGGTAGCCGACCCCGTACACCGATTGCAGGCAGTCCGACTGCGGCAGGCGCGCGGCGAGCTTGCGGCGGATATTCTTGATGTGCGAGTCGACCGTGCGGTCGTTATTGTCGCGCAGGTCCTCGTGCGCCACATCGAGCAGTTGCTGGCGCGCGTAGACCCGGCCGGGGTGTTCGATCAGTTCGGCCAGCAGGCGAAATTCGACCGGTGTCAGCGCCAGTGCCGTGCCGCCGACCAGCACGCGCATGCTGGCGCGCTCGACCAGCAGGACGGCGCTGTCGGCGCGCGCCACGGCACCGCCCGTGCGGCGCAGCTGGGCGCGCACGCGCGCGACGACCTCGCGCGGGCTGAACGGCTTGCACACGTAATCGTCGGCGCCGCTGTCAAGGCCAAGCAGACGATCGACCTCGTCGACCCGCGCCGTCAACATGATGATCGGCAGTTGCGAAAAACCGCGCACAGCCTGGCACACGGCCAGGCCATCCATCACCGGCAGCATCAGGTCGAGTATCATCAGCGCCGGCGGGTCGGCGCGCACCAGCGTCAGCGCGCTGGCACCGTCGCCGCAGCAGCTGGTGCGGTAGCCAGCCGCGTTCAGGTAGTCGACCAGCAGCGCGGCGATTTTCGGGTCGTCCTCGACAATCAGAATGTGCGCCGGCGCGTCCATCTCAGCGTCCCCGGTAAGCGTCAAGCGGCAGCAGGATCTGCATCTTGATCCCGCCCAGCACCGACGGCAGCGCGACGATGCTGCCGCCATGCGCCTCGACCAGCACCTTGCAGATCGACAGGCCCAGCCCGCTGCCCCCGCGCACCCGGCTGCGCGCCTGATCGACCCGGTACAGGCGATCGAAGATGCGCGCATGCTGTTGCGGCGGCACGCCGGGCGTGCTGTCGTCCACCACCAGCTCGGCCTGGTCGCCCTGGCGCGCCAGCGTGACGACAATGCGCCCGCCATGATCGGTGTAGCGCAGGCTGTTTTCCAGCAGGTTGCTCAGCACCTGGGTGAGCCGGCCCGGGTCGCCCATCAGCGTCACCGGGCGCTGCGGCAAGGCCCAGCGCAGTTGCAGGCCGACCGCCTGCGCGCGGCCCTGGTAGCGCTCCAGCAGCGGCAACAGCAACTGGCCCAGGTCGACGCTTTGCCACGCGAAGTGCAGCTCGCCCGCGTCGGCCAGGGCCAGCTGATGCAAGTCGTCGACCAGCTGGTTCAGGTGCAGCACCTCGGCGTGCAGCGAGGCCAGCGCGCGCGTGTCGGCCTTGCGGATGCCGTCCTGCAGCGCCTCGACCTCGCCGCGAATGACCGTCAACGGGGTGCGCAATTCGTGCGAGATATCGGCCAGCATGGTGCGGCGCTGCTGCTCGCTGCGCTCGAGCGCCTGGGCCATCGCGTTGACGTGTTCGGCCAGCTCGGCCAGCTCGTCGCGCGAGAGCACCGGCGCGCGCGCGTCAAACTCGCCGCGCGCCAGCTTTTCGGTCACGCTGCGCAGCGCCGCCACCGGGCGCAGCAGGTGGCGCGCGAGCGCCGCCGCGGCCAGCGTGGCCAGCAGGCACACGCCCAGCGCCAGCCACAGCATGTCGCGCAACTGCTCGCGCACGAAGCCGCCCGCGTTGGCGCTGGCACCGCTGGCCTGGCGCAGCGGCAGCAGGCGCACCCGTCCCACGGTGGTGCCGTCGACGACGATGGCGCGCTCTATCCCGGGCGGAAAATCCGGTGGACCGATCAGCGGACGCCCCTGCGCGTCGACGATAGAAATGCGCGACGCGAAGCCCATCGGGTCGCGCGGCCCGGCCGGCGGATCGGCTAGTGCCGGCGCCGCGCCGCGCGGATCGGCGCCGTCGTCGCGCAGGCGCGCGCGCATCTCGTCGCGCCCATCCATGCGCGCCGGCTGACGCATGCCATAACCGAGGCGCGCCATCGCCGGGTCGTCCGAACGCGGCGCAGGCGCGTCGCTCGGTCGCGGCGGCGGACCGTCGGCCGGCCGGCGGCGCGCGCGGCCATCCGGCTCGGTCTGGATCTGCGGTTTGATTTGTTCGAGCAGCTCGCGCAGCACGCGCGGCTGGCGCCGCAGCCATTCGAAGTCGCCTTCCTTGCGGTAGCGTTCGGCCAGCACGTCGCGCAGCGCGTCCAGATCCTGGGTCTGCATCGCATTCAGGTAGGCGATGAAACCGCGCTGCAAATTGGAACTGGTCACGACGGCCATCGTCGCGATACAGACGATCACGATCGCGACCATCGCCAGCGCAATCTTGACGGCGATCGTCAGGCGCACTGCATGCCCGTTGGCGGATACTTCATTGCGGCCCTTTTGCGCTGTTCAGTTCAACGCAATCATACCTGCCAACTGTGCAGCGATTGTGAATTTATGCGGGCACCGCTTGCACGGGCGCGACCAGCGGCTGCAGGCCGCGCAAACGCAGCGCGATCAGCAGTGCCAGCACCAACGCGCCGGCCAGCACCCACACCACCCCGGCCCAGCCGTCACTGGCCCACATCAGGCCGCAGAACGAGCCCATCACGCTCGAACCGAGATAGTAAAACAGCAGGTACAGCGCCGACGCCAGCGCCTTCGGACTGCGCGCGCGCCGCGCCACCCAACTGCTGGCCACCGAGTGCGCCGCGAAAAAACCGAAAGTGAACAAGGCCGTGCCGGGCACGATCAACAGCAGTGACGGCGACAGCGTCAGCAGCAGGCCGGCCAGCGTCAGCGACAACACCATCCACAACACGCCGCGCCGCCCGACCCGGTCGGCCAGTTTGCCGGCCCACACGGAGCTGAGCACGCCCACCGGATACAGCAAGGCGATCGCGCCAGCGCCGCTCTGGCTCAGGTTGAACGGGGCAGCCTGCAGGCGATAGCCGATGTAGTTGTACAGACTGACATTACATCCCATCAGCAGGAAGGCCAGGCAAAACAGCAGCGGCAGGCCGGCGTCCGAAAAATGCTGGCGCAGGCCGTCCTTCAGCGCGCCCCAGCCGGGCCGGCCGGGCGTGAAGTTGCGCGCCGGCGGCAGGCTGCGCCAGAATTCCCAGGCCGCGTACAGGCCGGCCGCGCCCATCACCGCCAGCGCGCTGCGCCACGACAGCACGTCCGACAGCGCCGCCGCCAGCACCCGCCCGATCATGCCGCCGAATGCGCTGCCGCCGATGTACAGGCCCATCGACAGCCCCAGCGACGCCGGCTCGATCTCCTCGCCCAGATAAGCCATCGCGACGGCCGGCATGCCGCCCAGCGCGATGCCCAGCGCGCCGCGCAGCACCAGCAACTCGGTGAAGTTGGCCGCGAAGGCGCACAGCACCGTCAACAGCGCCGACATGGCCAGCGCGAACACCATCATCGGACGCCGTCCGATGCGCTCGCTGATGGCGCTGCTCACCAGCAGCGACACGGCCAGCGTGGCCGTCGAGATCGACAGCGACCAGCTGCTTTGCGCCGGGGTGAGTGCAAACTGGCTGGCCAGCAAGGGCATCAAGGGCTGCACGCAGTACAGCAAGGAGAACGTCGAGAAGCCGCCAAACACCATGGCGCGGTTGATGCGCTTGAATTCGGGCGTGCCGGCCGTGATCGTGCGGGCGGGAAGAGCGTCGACAGACATGATGGCGATCCTGTGATGGCGTGAATGATCCATCTTAGGATTGCGCATTAATACAGTCCAATATATATTTAAGTCGTTACTCATACATCAAATAGATTACCGATATGGAAATGCGCCAGCTGCGTTACTTCATCGCCGTCGCCGAGGAGCTGCACTTCACGCGCGCGGCGCTGCGCCTGCACATTGGCCAGCCGCCGCTGAGCCACGCGATCCAGACGCTGGAGGCGGACCTGGGCGCGCTGCTGTTCGAGCGCACCAAGCGCTGGGTGCGTCTGACCGAAGCGGGCAAACTGTTCCTGCTTGACGCGCGCCGCATCCTGGCGCTGTCCGATCAGGCCGCCGAAACGGCCCGGCGCGCCCAGCGCGGCGAGGCGGGCGAACTGCGCATCGGCTTCACCTTCTCGACCCCGCTCACGCCGCTGTTTGCCAGCGTGATCAACCGCTACCGCCAGCAATTCCCGGCGGTGACCTTGACGCTGCACGAGATGGCCACCCTGCCCCAGCTTGACGCGATCGGCCAGCGCAAACTGGACCTGGGCTTCATCCGCCCGCCCGAAGCCGCGCTGCCGGACACCTTGAGCATCACGCGCCTGCGCGAAGACCCACTGGTGCTGGTGCTGCCCAGCGCGCACCCGCTGGCGGCCAAAGCCAGCATCGGCATGGCCGAACTGGCCGGCGCGCCGTTCGTGATGTATCCGCCCAGCGCCGGCACCGGCATCTATCCGCAAATTTTCCGGCTGTGCCGCGCGGCCGGCTTCGCGCCCAACATTGCGCAGGAAGCCGGCGAAGCGTCCACCATCATCGGCCTGGTGGCGGCCGGCTGCGGCGTGTCGGTGCTGCCCGGCTCATTCGACCGGATCCATATGGACGGCGTGTGCTACCGCCCGATCGCCGACGCCGGCGCCAGCACCTCGCTGCTGCTGGCCCAGCGCAAGGGCGAGCACGCGCCGCTGGCCGACGCCTTTGTCGCGCTGGCGCTGGAGGCGGCGGGCACACCAGAGAGTTGATGCATTACGGCAACATCTCCATTTTTCCTGCACATTTGCGCGCCAAGCTGAACTGGAGCGTGCAGTACAAGCGCGCAAACGACAGGAGGATTCACAATGGACATGCCACTTCAACATCCGCATCGGCGCACCCGCGCCAAGCAACTGACCCACACGGCGCGTGCGCTGCGCGTGGGCATGCTGGCCATGCCGGCACTGCTGCTGCTCGCCTGCGGCGGCGGCAGCGCTACCACGTCGGCCACGGCGCCCGCCACCGGCGCGACGAGCGTCAGCGCCGCCGCCAGCGGCGACGTGCGCAGCGCCACGTCGGTCCAGGTCAGCGCCGCCGTTCTGGTGCGCACGGCCACGCCGGACCCGCGCGTGGTGCCGCTGCCCCAGCCGAACGACGCCGGCAGCGCGCTGACCGTCAGCACCAGCGGCACGGTCGACAACGCCAATCCGTTTTTCAAAGCGCTCGGCAACGGACGTGCCTGCGCCAGCTGCCACCGCGAAAGCGACGGCTGGAGCATCACGCCGAAAAGCCTGGCGGCGCGCTTTACCAGCAGCGCCGGGCTCGATCCCGTGTTTCGCGCGGTGGACGGGGCCAACTCGCCGCACGCGCCCACCGCCACGCTGGCGCAAAAGCGCAGCGCCTACAACATGCTGCTCACCAAAGGACTGATCCGGGTCGGCCTGCCGATTCCCGTCGGCGCCGAATTCACGCTAGTCAAGACCGACGATCCCTACCATTTCGCCAGCGCCAGCGAGCTGTCGCTGTTTCGCCGCCCGCTGCCCAGCACCAATCTGAACTTCATCAGCAACGTCATGTGGGATGCGCGCGAAACCGCCAGCGACGCCGCGTCGGCCAACTGCATCATTGGCGCGCGCCCGGCCAGTTGCTTCGCCAGCGTCGACGCCGACCTGCTGCATCAGGCCAACAGCGCCGTGCGCGGTCACGCCGAAGCGGCCCAGGACCTGAGCACGAGCGACCAGCGCGCCATCGTCGATTTTGAAAAGGCGCTGTTCAGCGCGCAAAGCGTTTCCAAGGATGCCGGCGCGCTGACCGACGCCGGTGCGCTGGGCGGCCCGTCCGTGCTGGCGCAGACCGGTTTTTACTTTGGCATCAACGATGTCGAGGCGGGCGATTATCGCAGCCATGCGCCGTTTAATCGCGCGGCGATGGCCATGTTCGGGGCGTGGCGCAATCTGGCCGCGCCGCCTCCTCCGCCACCACCGCGCCAGGCGGGCGGCCCGGCGACGCCACCGCCACCACCAGCCGCGCCAACCGCGCAAAACCTGGCGCGCGCATCGATTGCACGCGGCGAAGGCATCTTCAACAACAAGCCGTTCAACATCGTGCGGGTGGCCGGTTTCAGTGACGAACTGCGCTTGCCGCTGCAACGCGGCAGCTGCACCAGCTGCCACAGCACGCCAAACGTGGGCAGCCATTCGGTGGCGCGCTTGTTCGACACGGGCGTGTCGGCCGGAGCGCTGCGCACGCCCGATCTGCCGCTGTACACCTTGCGCAACAACGCCACCGGCGAGACAGTCGACACCAGCGATCCGGCCCAGGCGCTGGTGACCGGCAAATGGAAGGATGTGGGTCGGGTCAAGGTGCCGGGGCTGCGCAATCTGGCGGCGCGCGCGCCGTACTTCCACAACGGCAGCGCGGCCGATATCGAGGCAGTGGTCAGGTTTTACGACCGGCGCTTCCGCATCGGCTACACGCCCCAGGAGGTGGCCGATCTGAGCGCATTCCTGAAGGCGCTTTGACGCACTGCGAACTAATCGAGGGCGAGTCGGGCGCGCAGTAGCACGAAGTGGGGCCGGCCCAGCGGGACGGCTACGCTACTATGCAGGCGCTCGTTCAGCAAGCCGTACACATGCCGATTGCCGTCGTTCCAGCGGCTCTAGCTTACTGGAACGTCGCAGATCGCCATCCGTTCGAGCGGGTCGGGCTTATTGAAGTGTGAGGCTGCCATGATGTCGCTGGCATGCCGATTCACGCGATCGACGTGTGACTCATCAACACGCCGCCACCTAGCCATGCCTGTAACCAGCCGGCCATCTGGAGCGTGACATCCTGCTCGCCGGCCGCCGCCATCGCGGCCTCGCACACCGCAGCAAACGTCTGGCCCTGCTGCAAACCCTGCAATGCACTGGTTTCAAACTGGTTCATCGAACGGAAGTGCGCTTGCAGAGACTTGCGCCACACCAGCCAGTGGCTGATGCCCTCACCGGTGCTGGCCTCGGGTGGCGTTTGGTCTTTGCCCAGCGCCTGCCAGATCGCCACGGCGTTGTATCGCAAACTCAGCATCTGCACCGACGGATGCAGCGCAAAACCGATGCTCTCCCATTGTTCCGGCGCGACATGGCGTACGTCGTCCGCACCGAGCGAACTGGCGTCGGCGGCGTCGAATGCCAGACCCAGCGCCCACTCGAATGCGGCCAGTTCCGCAACGACCGGATGCTCGTCCATCTCACGCGTCAGAAAGGCGGAAAACTGATCGCCATACCAGCGCAAATTGCGAAACGTCGAAGGCTGGCCCTGAATGTAAGCTTCGCACATCTGCCCGAACAGTTCGTCACCAAGATAGCTTTGCGTCTTGTCATACGCCTGCTCCAGCGCTTCGAACAAACGCCGCCGATAGCCGTTGTAATAAATCGCCAGCCGATCGGCGGCCGGCAGGCCGAAGCGGTCGGCGATGGCGCCGTCGATCGCGCCAGCGGGCGGCGCGCCGTCGTCACCAGGCGCGCTGAGTAAATACTGCTGGAACTGCCGCTGCAGTTCTTCCAGCGTTGGCGCCGTCATGCCGGCACCGCCAACACCTGCCGCGCCAGCTTGCGCGCCACATCGAGTTCCGCGATCAGTTCCGACAAAGGCGGAATCTGGTCGTCCCGCTCGATCATGCTGGCGACATTGCCAAAACGGCGCAGCGCGTCGACGTATAAATCCCACACCGGATCGGCGATCGGGTGGTCGTGCGTGTCGATGATGTAGCTGCCGTGGTCGTGGTGGCCAGCCAGGTGGATCTGCTGCACCCGCCCCGCCGGCATGGCGCGCAAATAGTCGTGCGGGTCGAAACCGTGATTGACGCTGCTGACGTAGATATTGTTCACGTCGAGCAGAATCAGGCTGTCCGATTCTTCGGCGACGGCGACGACGAACTCCCATTCGCTCATCGTGTCGCAGGCGAAGCTGACGTAGCTCGAGACATTCTCGAGCAGAATCTGCCGTTCCAGCACATCCTGCACGCGGCGGATATTGCGCGCCACGTGCTTGACCGTCTCTTCGGTGTACGGCAGCGGCAGCAGGTCGTGCACGTTCTGGCCATGCACGCCGGTCCAGCATAAATGATCGGAAATCCACAAGGGCTGCACGCGTTGCGCGAGCTTCTTGAGTTGCTGCAGGTAGGCGCTGTCCGGTCCATCGGGCGAGCCGATCGACATCGACACGCCGTGCATCGCCATCGGATAGTCGCGCCGGATTGCATCGAGCATGGCCAGCGGTTTGCCGCCCGGGATCAGGTAGTTCTCCGACAGGATCTCGAACCAGTCCACCGCGCACGGTGCCGCCAGTATCTCGTTGTAGTGCGCTGTGCGCAAGCCCAGGCCAAAGCCGGGAGAGGCGATGCAAGCCATAGTCGCTACTTGGCCGCCTTGGGCTGCTGCTGCACCTTGCCGCCTTTTTTCGCGCACTCGGCCTTGCTGGTCGAGAGGAAGCCGTGGCCCTTGCACACATTCTGCCCCTTGCAGGCATTTTCAGCCGACTTGCAATCGCTGGTGCCCTTGCAACTGTTGATGCCGGTGCAGTGCACCGCGTCGGCAACGCTGCTCGCGCTCGCGGCGGCCCCCTCAGCCGATGCGGGAGCGGACAAGGCCATCGCGGCGATCGAGGCGGCGACCAGTGCACCGGATTTCAAAGCGTGTTTCATGCAAGCTCCTTCAGTGAGGTGAGAAACAAAGCGTGGCGCGGCCGGTTTTGTAGCCGCACGGCTATTCTAGCGTTACCAGGGCAACGGCGGGCATTTCTTGCATCAGCTCGATGAACCAGCGTCCTGGTGCCGGCGCGAGCGCGAAACGTGCCCGGTACGAGAATGGGTGAGAGTGCGGGTGCGGGTGCGGGTGCGGGTGCGGGTGCGGGTGCGGGTGCGGGTGCGCAGCAAATAAAAAGGGGCAGAGTCAATCTCGCCCAACAAGTGGGAAGTTCACTCTGCCCCATGGCAGTCGGCCGGTGCGGCTGCGATCGATTGATCGAGCGGCGGCACCGACGTTGGCGTTACGAGTAGTCCGCGTCCAGTTCCGAGCCGGCGTAATTTTCCAGTTCGGCGAACAGGGTTTTCATCGCCGTGCGCGTGCCGATCTTCTGGATCACGCTGCAGTTGTTGCGATAGACGCCGATCCGGTCGCTCAGCACCACGTGGTGCTGCGGCGGCACCTTGGCCATCAGCTCGGCCCAGCCGCTCTCGTAGTCGGGCTTGGACTTGCGCACCGTGCGCACCAGTTGCTCGAAGTCTTTCTGGCCGGTGCGCGCGACAATCCGCCCGCCCCCTTCGATGGCGAAGATCACCGCCAGCGCGATCACGCCCTCGGCGTTCAAATCGGTGTCGGTGATCGGGCCGCGATAGTGGTGCCGGCGCAGCCAGCCGGCCAGCCGCACGATCGCCTGCACTTCCTTGCGCTGCTTGAGCTGGACGGTGTACTTTTCGTAGCCATTCCAGTTCTGGTTCGGGTCGGCGCTGCAGATGTCGACGAACAGGTCCTTCAAACGGCGCTGCGTGTAGATCGGGTCCTGGTCGTACTCGCCCACCAGCGAATCCTCGGGCATCTGCGCCAGTTCGCGGATCAGTCGGAAGCCAGCCTGAAACGCATGCTCGGCGCCGTGCTCGACGAGAAAATCAAGCGCCGCGTCGTCGCCGTCGTGGGTCAGCGCGTGCTCCAGGCCCAGCGACACGCAACCGACCGTCAGAAACAGCGCGCGCTGTATTCCTTCGGCGGTGCGGTCGTTGGTGAATTTTTCGGCCACCATCGCCGTCACGCCGGCCAGTTCATCGGCCAGCCCGACGGCGTCGTCCGGATGCTCGTCGCCGGCCAGGCAGGCGATCGCGCGCACCAGGCGCGGCAGGTTTTCAACTACGAGTGCGGGCAGCATGTTAGATATTTACTCCCATGGTCACGAACCCCATCACGAGAAAATACTCGTGCCGATACTCTTGCGGGCGCCCCGTTTGGGCGCGCTGCGCGAAGACGGAACCTGCTTGCGCAAGCGGTACAGCAGTTCCTTGGTCGAACGCTGCAGGAAGGGCTGCTCGCCGTCCGGGTCGTCGTTAAATTCGGCGTCGGCCAAATCGCCGCTGTGGCGAAAGTCCGGAAACAGCTCGAACAGCGCGCGGTCCCAGCCGTCCTCATTGGCCTTGGCCAGCTCCAGCGCCAGCGGCACGATGTCGCTGTCGGTCGAGGTCAGGCCGGTGATGTACGGGCCCTTGGCGAGGATCTCGCCGGCCAGTTCCAGAATCTCCTTGGGCGCCATCGAGAACAGGATCGCGAACACAGTCGAACCCCAGTCGGTGTTGGACGCCTCCAGCAACAGCTCGGCGCGACGCTCTGCGTCGTCGGTCGAAAACACGATGCCGTGAATGTGCGCAAACAGCGCCTCGGCGATGCGCTCGGGATCGTCCTCGATCTGGTCGTCCGGCCAGGTGGCGGCGATGAACGCCAGACTGTCGGCCCAGGCTTTGGGCGGCACCAGCAGCGCCGCCAGCGACAGCTTGCCGCCGTCGAAGCCGGCCAGGTGCAGCGCCGTCACTTGCGGCTCAAGCGTGGCCAGCACCTCCGTCACGGCCAGGTCGCCGTGCTCGTCGGCGGCGTCCGAAAATGCTTGTTCTGCATGGGCCAGCGAGCCGGCCAGCACCAGTTCGGTCACATGCTTGCTCAGCGCGGGAAGGTTGCTTTTCTCTTGCATGATCAGTCCTCGTCTTTGTCGAACATTTGCGCGAAATCGTCGGTGACATCGTCATCGTCATGCACGTCGTCGCCATCGTCGTTGGCCGACAGTTGTTCGAGCGACTGGTCGTCGTCGTCCCACTGGCGCGGATGCTTGAACAGGAAAGCGGTGATGATCGCCTGGCGTGCCAGCTCCGGATGGTTCTCCGTGATCGCGCTGTACATGGCCGCGCCGGCGCCGTCGCAGGCGGCCATCGCGAACACCGCGTCGTTGTTGCCCAATTCGTAGTCTTCGCTTTCGGCCAGCAGCCCTTTCGGATCGATGAAGCGGATCTGGTCGACCAGTGCGAAGCTCATCATGTTGACGTCTTCGATGCCCCCGCCGCTGGCGTATTCGCTGATCAATGCGTCGACCATCATCTTGTAGTTCTTGCGATTTGGCGGATCGCCCAAAATGCCGTCAATCTGGCCGCCAAGCTCGCGCGACTGGTAGGCAAATTCGGGGTGTACTTTTCTCATGTTCGTAGTTCCTGGTGGTGATGCGTGGTGCAGATGCCGCTCATGCCGTGATGCTTGCCGCCGTGTGCGGGTCAGGCCGGTGGCAGGTTCACGCCTTGCAGATTGAAGACCGAACGCCACAGGCCGTAGGCCTCGAGCTCGGCATCGAGGATGATGCGGTGGTTCAGGCTCTGGTTGTACTCGCCCCGTTTGACCGGGTCGGACAAGGTTTCGTAGGCCTTGGTGATGCTCTTGAAGCGCGCCTCGGCACCCGGCGCGTCATTGCGGTCCGGGTGAAAACGCATCGCCAGCGAGCGATAGATCTTTTTGATGTCGTCGTCGCTTGCATTGGGGGCAACACCGAGGACATTGTATAAATTTTCCATAAAGGAATCTCCCGGCACAGCGCCAAAACAATAAAAACAGAATTATCCTATATAAAGGGCCGGACAGGGCGCTGATGGGTGCGCGGCCGCGCCACGCCCGGCGATTTGGCCCGCCAGGGCCGCCCGGGCTGCGCTGGCAACGGTGTGCGCCCAGATTGACGGCGGCAATTCTCACTGTCTACGGTAAAATGCAGCAACAATGACCAATCGACCGCAACTTCCCATGAGCATAGACAACACCACGCCAGCGGCCCCCGCGCTGACATCGAACTTTTTGCGCGCCATCGTCGAGGCCGACCTGGCCGCCGGCACCCACACCCGAGCCGGCCTGCCGAACGTGATCACCCGTTTTCCGCCCGAGCCGAACGGCTATCTGCACATCGGCCACGCCAAGTCGATCTGCCTGAACTTCGGGCTGGCGCGCGACTACCAGGGGCGCTGCAACCTGCGCTTTGACGACACCAATCCGGCCAAGGAAGAGCAGGAATACGTCGACACCATCATCGACAGCGTGCGCTGGCTCGGCTTCAACTGGGAGCAGCAAACTGCGAACGGTGTCGACAGCCATCTGCACTACGCGAGCGACTATTTCGAGCAGCTGTACCTGATGGCCGAGCACCTGATCGAGCTGGACCACGCGTATGTGGACAGCCAGAGCGCCGACGACATGGCCGCCAACCGCGGCAATTTCACCCAGGCCGGCACCAATTCGCCATTTCGCAATCGCCCGCGCGAGGAATCGCTGGCGCTGTTTCGGGCCATGCGCGCCGGCCAGTTCAAGGACGGCGAACACATCTTGCGCGCCAAGGTCAGCGAAGACGCGATGGCCTCGCCGAACATGAACCTGCGCGACCCGGCCATCTACCGGATCCGCCATGCGCACCACCACCGCACCGGCGACGCCTGGTGCATCTATCCGATGTACGACTACACGCACCCGATTTCGGACGCGCTCGAACAGATCACCCACTCGATCTGCACACTCGAATTCCAGGACCACCGCCCGTTCTACGACTGGCTGCTGGCCACGCTGGCCGACGGCGGCTTCCTGCCGCAGCCGGTGCCGCACCAGTTCGAGTTTGCCCGCCTGAACCTGACGTATGTCGTCACCAGCAAGCGCAAGCTGCGCGAACTGGTTGACGAGCACATCGTCGACGGCTGGGACGATCCGCGCATGCCCACCATCGTCGGCCTGCGCCGGCGCGGTTTCACGCCTGAGTCGATCCAGCTGTTTTGCGAGCGCATCGGCGTGACCAAGTCGGACGGCTGGATCGACATGAGCACGCTCGAAGGCTGCCTGCGCGAGGATTTGGACCCGAAGGCGCCGCGCGCCACTGCCGTATTGCGCCCCTTGAAACTGGTGATCGACAACTTCCCGGCCGGCCAGAGCGTCGAATGCAGCTCGCCCGTGCATCCGCACTTCCCCGAGCGCGGCCTGCGCACCTTCCCGATCACCAACACGCTGTGGATCGAGCAGGATGACTTCATGGAAGTGCCGGTCAAAGGTTACTTCCGCCTGTATCCGCCCATTGGCGAGGCGCCCGGCAGCAAAGTGCGGCTGCGCTACGGCTATGTGATCGAATGCACCGGCTACGAAAAAGACGCCGACGGGCGCGTCGTGGCAGTCCATTGCAACTACTTCGCCGACAGCAAATCGGGCACCGAAGGCAGCGCCAATTACAAGGTCAAGGGCAATATCCACTGGGTCAGCGCGGCCACCGCGGTGAGCGCCGAAGTGCGCCTGTACGAGCGCCTGTTCACCGATCCGCAACCGGACGCAGGCGGCAAGGACTTCAAACTGGCGCTCAACCCGAACGCCAAGGAAGTCGTGCAAGCCTATCTGGAACCGGGCATGGCCGCAGCCGAAGCCGATCAGCGCTTCCAGTTCGAGCGGCACGGCTACTTCGTGGCCGACCGCGTCGACAGCGCACCCGGCCAACCGGTGTTCAACCGGGTCACAACCTTGAAGGACAGCTTTACCAAGTAGCCAGCCGCGCTGGCGCACCACGCAACCCGCCGCGGCGGGTTTTTTTTCGTCACGCCATTGTTAAGAATTGCAAAACAACAAGAATGCCTTGACTGGAAATGGTAACTGTTTGTATATTTGACTAACCATTAGTAGTTTAAGAAATGTTTATTCCGCCTAAACGCACGCCCGACTAGCGACGCCCATGCACTCTTTGTTCAACCCCGGCAATCTGCTTGCGCCCAGGAAACCTGCCTGGTGGAGCGGCTTGCTGTTGTCGTTCGGGGTCGCGCTGCTGTTCTACATGGCCACATCCGCATCGATCGAACACGATGCCGGCGAACGCTTCGAGAACATGGCACGCAACACCCAGTACACCATCAACGCTAAGATCAAGTCGTACACCGACGTGATGCGCGGCGCCGCCAGTCTGCTGCAAAACGGCGCGCCGACCACCCGCGCCCAGTTCCAGCGCTACGTGACGGGACTGGATCTGCCCAAGCATTTTCCGGCCATGGAAACGGTCAATTTCGCCCTTGCGCTGAGCGCACAACAGCTGCCCGCGTTCGAAGCTGCCATGCGCGCCGACAGCTCGCTGGCCAGCGACGGCTACCCGCCCTATCAGCTCAAGCCGCCCGGCGCGCGCGCGCGCTACGCGATCCTGGTGTTCGTCGAACCGATCGCGGTGGTGCATGAGCGCTTCGGCTTCGATATCGAAACCAGAGCCGGCGCCTCGCTGGCCGAATCGCGCGACACCGGCGAACTGTCGGTGACGGGCGTACCGATCATGCTCCCATCGCGCCCGCAGCATGTGGGCATGGCGATGCGCCTGCCCGTCTACCGGGCCGGCGCGCCGACCTCGAACGTGGCCGAGCGGCGCGCCGCCTACACCGGCTCGGTGGGCATCGGCTTTAGCCTGTACACGCTGATCGGCAGCGTCCTGGGCGACTCGCCCAATAACACGTTCAGGCTGGCGCTGTACGACGGCGGCAAGTACAGCGGCACGCCCGATCTGACGCACCAAGCGGGCGACCGCCCGCTGTTTAGCAACGTGCCCGCCAACGATCCCAGGCTGGCCGTCGGGGGCGCGTTCCAGCGGCCGGAATTTACGCTCACGCTGCCGATCGACTACAACGGTCGCTTGTGGAAAGCCCATTTCAGCGTCGACAAGAACGCGCTGTACACCCGTTTCGATCACTACTTTCCGTGGCTGTCGATGCTGGCCGGCTTCATCAGCACGATGTTGATTTACGCCTTGTTCTACACGCTGAGCTCATCGCGTCTGCGCGCCGTGACGATGGCCAAGGACATGACCAAGGAATTGCGCGACAGTCAGGCCAGTTTGCAGCTGTCGCATCATCAGCTGCGCGAACTGGCCGCCCACGCCGACCAGATCAAGGAACAGGAACGCAAGCGCATCGCGCGCGAGATTCACGACGATCTGGGACAGAACCTGCTGGTGCTACGCATCGAAGCCGATATCCTGGCCTCACGCACGGGCGCGCGCCACCCGCGCCTGCATGCGCGCGCGCGCGCCACGCTGGACCAGATCGATTCGACCATTAAAAGCGTGCGCCAGATCATCAACGACCTGCGCCCCAATGTGCTCGATCTGGGACTGGCGGCGGCCGTCGACTGGCAAATCGGCGAGTTCCGGCGCCGCACCGGCATCGTCTGCGAGCAGACCAATTACCACAGCGACATCACGCTCAACGATCGCTGCGCGACCGCTTTTTTTCGCATCTTGCAGGAGTCACTCAACAATGTGTCGCGCCACGCCGAGGCGAGCCGGGTCCAGGTGTCGCTGACGCTGATCGATGGCCGGCTGGCCATGATGATCAGCGACAACGGGGTCGGCCTGCAGGCAAACGAGCGCAACAAAGTTGGCTCGTTCGGTCTGGTCGGCATCGAGGAACGCATCCGCATCCTGGGCGGCACGTTTTCAATCATCAGCAGCCCAGGCGCCGGCACCACGGTGTACGTGTCGGTGCCGTTCCAGGCCACCGAAGCGGACGCCCAGCCGCTGGACGGGCCATACGGCGACGACATCTTCGCCGTCATCTGAGCCCTTCGGGCCCGACGAAACTCCTACCAGCCCCGTCGGACGACACGGCACGGCGTAGGAATCTACTGACGCAATGTTTGATCTAACGCAAACATGACCATTCCCTCATCCCCGAAAATGATTTCCGATGCTTTCGCTCAACACGTTGCAGCGTGTTGAGTTCTTTTAAGCTGCCGCCGCGCCCTCCCCGCGCAGACATCCGCCCGCCCCGCCAAGGAGAATCAGACTGCCACCAGGAAGGCTGCCACGCTGAAGGCATATTCGAAACCAACAATCACAATTTAACTTTTACAGAAGGAGAAACTCATGATCTCGAATGATGAATTCAAGGCCATCGCCGCATTGGATCTCGACCCCATCAAGGTCAAACTGATGCATCGTGAGTCGGGCGAAGGCTGGAGCCTGGCCAAGGCAAACGCGATGGAGATTGAATATCGCCGCTTCCTGTTCCTGATGAAAAAATTCCCTCACGAGCAGACCGCGCCACTGGTCGACGTCGACACCTTCTGGCATTACCACATTCTCGACACGATGAAATATGCGGTCGATTGCGAAGCCGTGTTCGGCCATTTCCTGCATCACTTTCCCTACATCGGCATGCGCGGCGAGGACGATGTTGAACTGCATCAGCGCAGCGCCGCACGCATGCAAGAACTGTACGAGAGCACGTTCGGGGTGGCCTATCTGCGCGCCGCGCCAGCGACTGGCGAAGCCGACCGCGCCTACTGCGGCATGGCCAATGCCAGCGCATATTGCGGCATCGCCAATGCCAGCGCGGATCGCGGCACGGCTACGCCAACGTCTGCTTACCGCATGATGGACGCGCCAGCGGCGAGCGCGGCGCCAACTGCCGTTGCGGCCTATTGCGGCATCGCCGCAACAGGGGCGTCACCGGCGTCCTATTACAGCAAGGCAATACAAGCGTCGTATTTCAACATTGCCGCGAAGGCCGCGTACTGCGGCATCACAGCGAACGCCGCTGGTGAACACAGCCGTTTCAATGCCCAGCGTCCGACACTGGCCATGGCCGCCTAAGTAGTCGTCACCGCGCACCGCACAGCATCGCTCCCCGCACGCCGGACCAGTTCCGGCGTTTTTTCGTGCTGCTGCCATGCAAGCAAACAGCGCCGCGGCGGCGCCGCCTTGGCCGCCACACCCGTCATCGCATCGCCATTTTGCGTGTTAATCATGCTTGCATGAACACCATTTAATTTCAGCAACCTTTGAATATACTGTGTAAAGTCCCCGATACCTTGTGACGCCCGGCGTTGACAAAATTGCTGACAGGCATCAATCGAGTGCAGGTGGGTGGCGGCGGAATGCCGCACTTTCCACTATCGTTCATTGTGTTCTCCATGCGACATTGGGGGCCACGGTTCCAGTTACCAGTCCACCTCTGCATGCGCCCCACACCGGACCTCAGCGCGTACTGCGATACCAGCTTTGCCATTCAACCGACGCTTCCCCACGTAAAGGAACTTCAATCATGCATGCAAATGAACACGACGCGGCCATTGCCGACCTCGACCTCGCCCCGATCAAGCTCAAGCTGATGCACCGTGCCTCCGGCGAAGGCTGGACGCTGGGCAAGGCCAACGCGGTGGAACGTGAATACCGGCGCTTCCTGACATTGATGAAGATGTTTCCAGCCGAGCCGACGGCGCCGCTGGTGGACGTCGATATTTTCTGGCACTACCATATTCTCGACACGATGAAATACGCGGCCGACTGCGCCGTCGTGTTTGGCTATTTCCTGCACCATTTCCCCTACGTGGGAATGCGCGGCGAAGCCGATGAGCAAGCCCGTCAGGCACATGGTGTTCGCATGAAACAGTTGTACGAGCAAACCTTTGGCGAGCCCTACCTGCCCGATGTGGCGGGCGCACCGACCAACGCCTATTGCGGCGCGGCAGGAACCGTCGCTTACTGCGGCGCCACTGCCAACGCGGCTTATTGCGGGGCCACCGCCAAGGCAGCCTACTGCGGAGCCGCAGCGACGCCGGCATATTGTGGCGCCAATGCAAATGCGGCCTATTGCGGGGCCACTGCCACGACGGCGTATTGCGGAGCTGCAACGGCGGCGGCGTATTGCGGAGCCGCAACGGCGGCGGCCTACTGCGGCGCCGCAACGACGGCCGCCTACTGCGGCGCGAGTGCGCTCAGCGCACCGACCGATCAGCATGCCCGCAACGCTAGCGGCAATGCGCATGTTTATGCTGAACGGCCCCGCCTCGACGGCGCGAGCTAGGCGTGCGCTAACTGGGCCGATCATGCGGCGCGAGCGCGTTTCCAGGCTTGCGCCGCAGCACAGGGCGGGCGTGTCGCGCGTCGGCGCCGCGATCACTGCGATCGCGGCGCCGACGCGCGCACCATCGCAAGCGGCTGTTGCGTCACTTGCTATTTTTAGTGCCCTACTGAAAGTTTTTTCAGGAATTTGCGCTAAAATAGCAGCTAAGAAAACGCATTGCGTACGTCGCATGATGCGCTCAACAAGCCCAGGCGCATGCCTGCGGCCAACCCACATCGAGGCCTCTATGGCAGTCAACGCTATTACATCGAACAACGTCCCCGCCGCCGCTGCGGCGCCCAATCCCGCTACCCGGATCGACAAGCCGATCGAAAAGAGCGTCGAACCAGCCCCCCAGGCTGTCGCACCGAGCGTCAATACCAGTGGTCAGACCACCGGCACCACCATCAGCACATCGGCCTGAACGTTCGCACCGGCGCACGCAAGCCATCCGGTCGGCCAGGCCGCCCGGATCGGCAAGAGCGCCGCTTATGCCGCCATCAAGGCGCGCAATTCCCGAATACTGAAATCGCTGATTTCGTGCATGCGGATCAGGATGGTCGCGCCGATCGGCAAGGTCTGGTGACGGATCTTGCTGATGACGGGCGGGGCAACTTCCAGCGCGCGCGACAGGGCCGCGTCATTTTTCAGCTGAAGTTTGTCGATGATGGCGTCAAGCACCTTGTTTGGATTATAACTGGCGGTATCAGGGAGTCTGCGGATTGGCATAATTCAAAATCTAATAATACGTCACGATACCGTGACTAATTCGTCACTACTATTCATGTGCGAGGGGAAAATGGGCGCATACTGACGAGGTCAGTTGTTTATGCGGTCTTTTTGTGCAAGGCCAGTACTATACACGGTTTCGTTATTCTTTGACCAATCCGATGCACCTTGCCTGCGCCAGCTGTGGTAAACACAACAAGCTCAGCCCGCTTCGCCACACTGAAACGTGTACACCGGCCGCGTGACGCGAAACATCCATTCCAGCGCGAGCAGCGCGAACAGCTGGCTTATCTTCCCGGGAAGAAAATCGAGATAGGTGCTCAGCGTCGGCACCTCATCGCCGTCGGAAAAGCGCCAACCGAGCTGGCGGCGGATTTCTTCGGGCGTCGGCGGCGGACGCAAGGCGTATTCGCGCTGACTCATGTAGGCGCGTACGGTTTCCTTGCTTGGATGGGTAATCTGGTGCATTGCGTCCTCCTTGGGCAGGCGAAATGTGAGGAAGGGGAACGATAAACATTACTTATCAGAAGCGCGCCATTCCATCACGACTTAGCTCACCTTATCGCCTATGCTAGCCCAAGGATTTGACGTGCGTCAATTTTGCTGCACCGCGTCATAAAAACCTCGACGCCCTGATCCGTCCCGTTGCCGGCGGCCGGGCGATGCAGCGCGGGCCGCTGCTGTGCCGACACGACAGGGACGCCGCGGGGGCACTGCGAGCACGCCAGAGCGGGCCGCGCTGCACCGAAGGCCCTGCGTGACGCCAGCAGCGCGCCAGGCACGTCGACTCCCTTGCTTATTTCTTTTCGCGCACCCGCTGTTGCTGCTTCTTCTGGGTTTGCACTTTGTTGCGCTTGGTCTCGACCAGAGTCGCGGCGTCCTTGCGCGCCTGCTCTTCGGTGCGCATGTCTTCCTTGAGGTCATGCTGGACAAAAAAATCGGCTGCCTGGGCATCGACAACCAGGGCGATGGCGCCCTCATCTTCATAGTCGAACAGTTCGGTGATCAGGGTCGTAACTTCGTCGAGATATTCTTCGTAGGTCATACTGGTGCTGCTGGTCATGGCGGTACTCCGGTTGTTCAAGGCGCTATTTTAACGCAGTCGCCCGCGCTGCCGCGGCCAAGGCCGCCAGCGCCGGTCCCACCAGCGGATAGCGCAGACGCACCCCCAGCTCGTGCTTGATGCGCCGGTTCTGCATGCGGCGCGACTCGGACATGAACGACAGCAGCATCGGCGAGACCGCCAGCGCCAGGTCGGCGCGCGCCAGGCGCGGCGGACGCGCCAGCGCAAACGCGTCGGCCACCGCGTCGAAATACTCGGCCATGTGCATCTGGCTGTCGTCGACGGCGTGATAGACCCGGCCTGGCAGGGCGCGCAGCAAGGCGCACACGATGATGCGCGCCAGGTCGTCGGCATGGATGTGGTTGGTGTACACGTCGTCCTCCACGCGCAAAGCCGGCGTGCCTTGTTCGAGCCGCTTGAGCGGCAAGCGCTCGCTCGCGTAGATGCCCGGCACGCGCAGGATCGCCAGCCGGCCCTGCTTGCGGCGCGCCCACGCGCGCAACACCTGCTCGGCATCGACGCGCCGGCGCGCGCGCGCATTGTGCGGCGCCAGCTTGCGCGTTTCATCGATCAGCGCGCCGCCGCAATCGCCGTAGACGCCGCTGGTGCTGACATAAACGAGATGGGCCCGCTCAGGTAAAATGGCGCACAGATTGCGGCTGCGCCGGTCCAGCGCGCCGTCCGACTGGGGCGGCACCAGATGCACCACATGCTGCGCCAGACCGGCCAGACGGGCGATGCTGTGCCGGTCGTCCAGGTTGGCCACCAGCGGCACGGCACCGGCGGCGCGCAGTTGCGCGCAGCGCGCCGGCGAGCTGGTCACGGCGAAGATGCGGAACTGGCGGCGCAGCAGCGGCAGCAAGCGCATGCCGACGTCACCGCAACCGAGGATCAACAGGCGCGGTCGTTTCAATTTCACAGTAGTGTTGTTCTTCATTTTGAGGATTGTATGTCTTTCCAAATCACTGTCCAGCCCAGCGGCCACCAATTTAGCTGCGAGGCGGACGAATCGGTGCTGGCCGGCGCAATCCGGGCCGGCGTCGGCCTGCCCTACGGTTGCAAAAACGGCGCCTGCGGTTCCTGCAAGAGCAAGATCATCGCCGGCAGCGTCACGCACAAAGCTTATCAGCAACGCGCGCTGACGCCCGAAGAACTGGCCCAGGGTTACGCGCTGCTGTGCTGCGCCAGCACCGGCGCTGACCTGGTGATCGAGGCGCGCGAAATCGTCGGCAACTCCGACTATCCGGTGCGCAAGATGCCATCCCGCGTGGCCAGCTTGACCAAGGTGGCACCCGACGTCGCCGTCATCACGCTGCAACTACCGGCCAACGAACGGCTGGCCTACCGCGCCGGTCAGTATATCGAATTCATGCTGCGCGACGGCAAACGGCGCAGCTACAGCATGGCCAGCGCGCCCAGCCTGGACGGCCCGATCGAGTTGCACATCCGCCACATGGCCGGCGGCCTGTTCACCGACCAGGTGTTTGGCAGCATGAAGGAACGCGACATCTTGCGCTTCGAAGGTCCGCACGGCACCTTCTTCCTGCGCGAAGAGTCGGAACTGCCGATCGTGCTGCTGGCCTCGGGCACCGGTTTCGCGCCCATCAAGGCGCTGGTCGAGCACCTGATCCACCTCAAATCAAGCCGCCCCGTTGCGCTGTATTGGGGCGGACGCCGTCCGCACGACCTGTACATGCGCGCGCTGTGCGAGCAGTGGGCCGCCAGCCTGCCCGGTTTTCGCTACGTGCCGGTGATTTCCGACGCGCTGCCCGAGGACCACTGGAGCGGGCGGACCGGCTTCGTGCACCAGGCGGTGATCGACGACCTGCCCGACCTGTCCGGCCATCAGGTGTACGCCTGCGGCGCGCCGCTGATGGTCGATGCGGCGCGGCGCGACTTCGTGGCGCGCTGCCAGCTGCCAGCGGAGCAGTTCTACGCGGACGCGTTCACCAGCGAAGCGGATCTGGCGCAAACTTAATATTGCAACAAGCGCCGGCAAAGCCGCCGTTGCGCGCCGATTTAGGGTAATTTAGCGGGTCGCAGGCAGTTCGCCCGCGCCCTCCCCTTCTCGCGATGAAACTGAAAGGTTTTGCCATGCCCAAGTACACAACCATGACCCGCCATCTGGCCCACGCTCTACTGGCGCTGGGCGCCGTCGCCCTGATTGCCCCCGGCGGCGCGCTCGCGGCAGCCGAGAAGGCCTCGGAGACCAGCTTTAGCACCACCTATACCCAGGCGATCAACAGCCCCAGCCGCACTGCCGACGACCGTAAAGGCGACGCCAAGCACAAGCCGGCGGAGTATCTGGCGTTTGCGCAGGTGCGCCCTGGCATGAAGGTGTTTGACGTGTATAGCGCGGCCGGGTCGGGCGCGCAATTGCTGGCGCTGGCCGTGGGCGCCAGCGGTGAAGTGTGGGCGCAGAACGCGCAACCGTCGCCCAAACTGGACGCGCGGCTGGCCGCCACGCCGCAAGCGAACTTGCATGCGCTGGTCGCGCCGTTCGACAATCCTGTGCCGGCCGGCACGCCGCCGCTCGACCTGATCACCATCAACATGAATTACCACGACATCGTCAACACGCCGACCGACCGCAAGCTGATGAACAAGCATCTGTTCGACGCGCTCAAGCCGGGCGGCCATCTGGTGGTGATCGACAACGCGGCCAAGGATGGCAGCGCTTTGACAGCCACCAAGACCTTGCACCGCATCGATGAGGCGGCCGTGCTGGCCGAGGTGACGGCGGCCGGCTTTACGCTCGACGCCAAGAGCGACTACCTGCGCGTGCCTGGCGATCCGCGCGAGCAGCCCTTCTTCAAGATGACGACGCCGGACGATAAATTCGCGCTGCGCTTCGTCAAGAAATAAACGCTGCGCCGGGCGCCGTTCTAGCGCCGTCCGGCGATGCGTGCGGCGTCGAACTGGTCCTGGTTCTTGCCGGTGACGTCGCTATAAAATTCCTGAATTGCCACCATGTCGGCGTCGATGTCGCCGCTGGTGGCGAACATCTTGCCGATCCCGGCCGCCTTGCGCTTGAAGTCCAGGTAGGCCAGTCCGATCGGCACGCCGGCGCCATGCGCCATGTGATAAAACCCCGTCTTCCAGTGCGTGACCTTGCCGCGCGTGCCTTCCGGCGCGACGATCACGATCAGCTTGTCGGTGCGCGCGAAACTGTCGATGGTCGCCTGCACGGTGTTGTTGGTGGCGCTGCGGTTAATCGCAATGCCGCCCAGCCAGCGCGCCAGCGGACCGAGCGGCCCGCGAAACAGACTCTCTTTGGCCATCCAGTACACATTGATGCGCAGCACGAAGCACACCATCAAGGTCATCGGAAAGTCCCAGTTGCTGGTGTGCGGCGCGGCGATCAAGACATATTTGGGATGGCTGGCCAAGCTCTCGCGGCTAAGGCCTTCGGTACGCCAGCCGAGCAGGCGCAGCATGATGCGTGAGAACGCGCGCATCAGCGTATTGATGACGGGCGTATCGAAAATTGTGGTCTGCATGGGACAAGCTGAGGGCAAATTGATCGGCGGGCGGGCGGCAGCGGGCGGGAACAACATCAGGCACAATAGCGTGATGATGCCCAACGTCATCATTTTACCGCACGCCATCCCGTAGCCCCGAAAGTTTCCATGCCTGTGACGTCAACATCCAACGGTTTCGGCGTCCTGCGCCACCGCAATTTCGCGTTTTACCTGTCGGCCCGCATCCTCGGCACCATCGGCGTACAAATGAACAGCGTGGCGATCGGCTGGCAGGTGTATGCGCTGACCGGCAATCTGACCGATCTGGGCTTGATCGGCCTGGCCCAGTTCGCGCCCTTCCTGTGCCTGATCCTGTTTGCCGGCCACGCGGCCGACCGCTACAACCGGCGCAACATCATCACGCTATGTCTGGCGGCCCAGTTCCTGTGCGGCCTGCTGCTGCTGGCGTTCACCGTCAGCGGCCTGGCGATCGTCTGGCCGGTGTTCGCCATCCTGGTGCTGTTTGGCAGCGCGCGCGCCTTCATGATGCCGGCCACCCAGGCGGTGCTGGTGAACATGGTGCCGACCGAGGATTTCGGCAAAGCCGTCGCGCTGAGCTCGTCGAGCTTTCATATCGCCGTCATCGTCGGCCCCAGCCTGGGCGGCCTGCTGTACCTGGCCGGACCGCGCACCGTGTACCTGGTGTCGTCCTGCCTGCTGATCGGCGCCGTGCTGCTGATGCGCATGACGCGCGCCGCGCCGCAGGTGATCAGCACCGAGCCGGCCAGCTGGCACACGGTGCTCGAAGGCTTGCGCTTCGTCTGGTCGCGCCCCGTCGTGCTGGGCGCCATTTCGCTCGACCTGTTCGCCGTGCTGTTTGGCGGCGCCACCGCGCTGCTACCGGCCTACGCGCACGATGTGCTGCACGCCGGCCCCAGTGGCCTGGGCTTGCTGCGCGCGGCGCCCGGCGCGGGCGCCGCGCTGTGCTCGGTGGCGCTGGCGTTCTGGCCGATCCGGCGCCGGGTCGGCGCCTGGATGTTCGGCGGCGTGGCCGTGTTCGGCGCCGCCACGCTGACGCTGGGCTGGACCGACAGCTTCGCGCTGGCCTTGATCGCGCTGGTGCTGCTGGGCGCGGGCGATATGGTCAGCGTCTACATCCGCCACCTGCTGGTGCAGTTCGAAACGCCGGATGCCATTCGCGGTCGCGTCAGCGCCGTCAACTCGGTATTCATCGGCGCCTCCAACGAGCTGGGCGAATTTGAGTCGGGCATCACGGCCGGCTGGTTCGGGCTGATCCGCGCGATCCTGTTCGGCGGCATCGCCACGCTGGGCGTGACGCTGATCTGGGCGCTGAAGTTTCCCGTGCTGTCGAAAATGGACCGCTTTCCCCACCACGCCAAGGACGGCGCCGACGCGCCGTGAGCGGCGCGCCGCTGGTCTCATCAATACGAACTAACCGGGCCGGCACGCACTAGACAATCCGCCGCCGCGTGCCTCGTTCACATGCGCTCGTTTGGGTATGAGAAAGATTACGAAAAGGAGTAATATAAAGATGTGCTTCAGTTTCACCCTGCCCCGGAGCAGCGCCAGACAGTTTGCGCCTATGCACAACGCAATCGCTGTGGCACGCGCTGCACACGCCGAGGACAGGTGGGTTTTTTTATGAACAACCGGGAGTGAGCATATGCAAGTTAATATCAATACTGACAGCACCATTGAACGTCATGCAGGGCTCGATGACCATGTACAAAGCGTCGTCAAAGGAGCGGTCGACCGCTTCGGCGAACAGATCACCCGCGTAGAAGTTCACCTGAGCGACAAGAAAAAGGAAAAATCAGCCGACGGTGATAATCGCTGCTTGATGGAAGCGCGTGTCACCGGCTATCAACCGATCGCCGTTAGCGACCACGCCGCCACGTTGCACCAGGCCATTGCCGGTGCGGGCGACAAACTCAAACGCGCCGTTGACAACGCGCTGGGCCGCCTGAACGATGGCAAGCGCCATCCCGGCATCAAAGGTGTCGCCGAAACCGACGTCGACGACGACGAATAACACGCCTGCCCTGTCGGGCATGTCACCTGATACTGGCAGCCGCCACGGCTGCCAGGCCATCACACTACATCAACCATTCTCCTGCGCCAGCGCGCGCAAATAACGCAGTCCCGCCAGTGCGCGGCTGCCATACCACGACATCATCTCCCCATCGACCAACTGGACCGGCTTGCCGATCTGGCGCTCAAGCGCGTCCGCGTGCGCCTCCGTGAAGCGGTAGGGTTCGCTCGACAGCAGCACGCCGTCGATTCTCCCCACCAGCGCGTCGGACCAGTCGAAACGCGGGTAACGCGCGCTGCCCAGGTCCGGCACCTGCCAGCCGATTTCGCCGAGCATGTTGGCGATATACGTGTCGCGCCCCACGCTCATCCACGGGTCTTGCCAGATGCAGTACAACATCGTGCGCGCCGGCCCCTTGGGCAGCGCCTGCAGCCCCGCGTATTCCTGTTCGAACTGGGCGCACCAGGCGGCAGCTTTGTCCTGGGCGCAAAAAATGCCGCCCATCAGCTGCGCCAGCGCCAGGTTGTCGCGCGGCGCCAGCGGGTGCGTGACCACGATATGGGGCACAAACTGGGCCAGCGCATCGATGGTCGGCTTTTCGTTCTCGTCGATATTGACCACCAGATGGGTGGGCGCGAGCTTGCGGATCTTCTCGACGTTGACGTCCTTGGTGCCACCCACTTTGGCGATGCCCTGCACGACCTCGGCCGGATGAATGCAAAACCCGGTGCGTCCGACGACTTGGCCGGCCAATCCCAGATCGCACAGCAATTCGGTGAGCGAAGGCACCAGCGAGACGATGCGCGCCTGCGGATCGGGCTGGTGGTGGCGACCGAGCGCGTCGATATAGTCCATGGAAAATTTCCGCAAAAAGAGTTGGGCGCCATTTGACCACAGTCGCGCGGCCAATTGCGAAGTTTTGTGGCGCCCCCGACAAGGCTTCGTTGTGTCCGTACGGCATCGCATGCGTTATGATGGCATCAGCCTTCGGCACCCCACACCCGCAGCGAACACGACGACCTCGAGAGACTATTTTGGAACACATCAGCACGTTTGGCGCTTCCGCTTACACGCTACGCGACTTGCAACTGTTTCGCGACACGCTCGACGAACAGATTGCGCCGATACTGGCCAACTGCGCCATCGTGCGCCTGGCCAAAGGGCAAACGGTGGTCGACACCCGGCGCGCCCGCCTGTACATCGTGCTGCGCGGCGCGCTGATGGTGGCCGCCGACACCAGCACCGGCATGGCCGACGGCACGCTGTCGAAGGTGCTGCCGGGCGAGAGCGTGGGCGAGCAGTCGGTGCTGGACGAGGCGACCAATCTGGCGGCCATCTCGGCGCTGGAAGAAACCGAGCTGCTGGTGATCGACGCCGACACCGTCTGGCGCATGATCGACAGCTCCAACGGGGTGGCGCGCAATCTGCTGCGGCTGCTGTCGTTTCGGATCCGCGCGGCCAACGCGCAGTTGCGCCGGCGCCAGAAGCTCGGTGAATTCTACCGCCAGCTGTCGATGGTGGACGGCCTGACCAATCTGTACAACCGCGCCTGGCTGGGCGACCTGCTGCCGACGATGGTGGCGACCGCGCACGCCAGCGCCGCCCCGCTGTCGCTGATCATGATCGACCTCGACCACTTCAAGCGCTTCAACGACAGCCACGGCCATCTGGCCGGCGACCAGGCGCTGCGCACCGCCGCCGACGTGCTCAGCGCGGCGCTGCGCCCGACCGACTTCGCGGTGCGTTACGGCGGCGAGGAAATGATGGTGATTCTGCCCGACACCAACGAAAAAGTGGCGCTGATGGTGGCGCAGCGCCTGTGCGAGCGGATGCAGCAATCGGTGGTGTTTGCCGACATGCGCCAGCCGATGCCCCAGATCACCGCCTCGTTCGGCGTGGCCAGCCTGGCCCCCGGCCAGGATCAGAACGCGCTGATCGCGCAGGCCGACGCGGCGCTGTACCGGGCCAAGGACGGCGGGCGCAACCGCGTGTCCTTGTAGTCGCGCTAAGCCGGCGTCTTCGGCGCCGGCGTGCCAGCCGTGGTGACGGTCGCTTTGGCGGTCGCCGTCGCGCTTGCTGTGGCGGTTGCGGTGGCTGTGGCAGCCGGCGTGGCCGGCTTGCTCTGGGCCGCCGCAAAGTCGGCAAACCCCTGCTGCACCAGCTCGAAGGTCTTGTCGATGTTGCTGGCGATATCGCCGCCCAGCACCGACAGCCCTTTCAGAATGTCACGCGCCTCCTTGAAGCCGCGCTCGACCCCGCCCTTGATCGTGTCGAGGAAGTTATTCAGTGACGTCGCATCGTCCACGCCCGGATGCTGTTGCTTGTAGGCGCCGTAGAACGCGGTCGACAGCGACACAATGCGCCCCGCCGTGCCGGCCGGCGTGTTGTCCTGACTGACGGCATTTTGGATCGCATCCTCGCCGAACTGCGACTTGAGCGTCTCGTTCAAACTGGTGATGGCCGACTTGTAGACCAGCGCCAGCGGATCGTTTTGCGAACTGAGCGAAACGTTCAGCGACGCCTGCACGATCGATACGTTCAGTTCGGCCTGCGCCTTGGCCTGCACGGCCGCGCCGGACGGCGGCGTCGCCGGCGTAGTGCTGCTGGCGGGGGCGGTGCCCGTTGCCACGACTGGAATTGACATGATCGTTCTCCTGATTGAGCATATTTGTGACACCATACGCCCCTGAGGCGTCATCGACGCCAGCGCAGCCATCAATACAATAACGGCAAGATGCGCGCTTTCTGTAGCCCCAAACACTTCGAACGAGCATTATGAGCAAGCATACTTTTCTTTGGCACGACTACGAAACCTTCGGCGCCCAGGTGCGGCGCGACCGCCCGGCCCAGTTCGCGGCGATCCGCACCGACGCCGAACTGAACGAAATCGGCGACCCGATCATGCTGTACTGCCAACCGGCGCCCGACTTCCTGCCCGACCCCGTGTCCTGCCTGATCACCGGCATCACGCCGCAGCAATGTCTGGAATGGGGCGTGCCCGAACACCAGTTCGCCGCCACCATCGAGGCGGCGTTTAGCAAGCCGGGCACCATCGGGGTCGGCTACAACACGATCCGCTTCGATGACGAGATCACCCGTTTCATGTTCTGGCGCAACCTGATCGACCCGTATGCGCGCGAATGGCAACACCAGTGCGGGCGCTGGGACCTGCTCGACGTGGTGCGCCTGATGTACGCGCTGCGCCCCGAAGGCATGCAATGGCCCACGCGCGAGGACGGCAAGCCCAGCTTCCGGCTCGAACACCTGGCCAGCGCCAACGGCTTGCTGCACGAGGCGGCGCATGACGCGCTGTCGGACGTGCGCGCCACCATCGCGCTGGCGCGCCTGATCCGCAGCGCCCAACCGAAACTGTTCGATTTCTGCTTCGCGCTGCATAAAAAAGACCGCGTGGCCGACGAAATGGGCATGCAACTGGCGCCCAAGCTGCGCCAGCCTTTCCTGCACGTGTCCGGCATGTACCCGGTCGAGTACGGCTGCATGGGACTGGTCTGGCCGATCGCCAACCACCCGTCCAACAAGAACGAAGTGCTGGTGTGGGACTGCCGCTACGACCCGAGCGAGCTGTTCACGCTGGACGCCGACACGATCCGCCTGCGCATGTTCAGCAAGCGCGACGCGCTGCCCGAAGGCGTGACGCGCCTGCCGATCAAGAGCATCCACCTGAACAAGTCGCCCATGTTGGTGGGGAATCTGAAAACGCTGACGCCGGCCATGGCCGAGCGTTGGGACATCGACCTCGCGCAGCAGCGCCTGCACGCGCAGGCCGCTGCCGCCGGCCCCGACATGAGCGCCATCTGGCACGACGTGTACCGGCGCGGTCCGGACGCGCCGACCGATGTCGACGAGGACTTGTACGGCGGCTTCATCGGCGCGGGCGACCGGCGCGCGCTCGAATCGCTGCGTGCGGAAACACCGGCCAAGCTGGCCACGCTGCACCCGTCGTTCGACGACGAGCGCCTGGAAGAGCTGCTGTTTCGCTACCGCGCGCGCAATTTCCCCGCGTCGCTCAGCGAAGCCGAGCAGGAGCGCTGGGAGCAGCACCGCGCCGCCCGCCTGTTCGACGGCGAAGGCGGCGCGCGCACCATCGAGCAGTTGTTCAGCGAGATCGACACGCTGCAGGAGACGGCCGACGAGCGCGCCGAGGAAATTCTGGGCGCACTGTACGACTACGCGGAAATGGTCGCACCGATCCGGCGCTAATTGACGAGAACAGGCCCATGAACAGCTACGAGGAAAGGTGGGCGCACTTGGCGTAGCGCGAATTGATTGCGCGGATTGCGCTGGCCTGCTTTGTGCTGTTCAACCTGCTGCTTTTCTTCACGCTGCAGCAAGGGGGCGCGTGGTTCCTCGGCTTTGTTGCTAGTGGCGTGGTGTACCAATGTTTCCGCGTTGTCGCCAGAAACACGCCCTGCCCGCGCTGCAACAAGCCGTTTCACGCGAGCCGCACGCTGCGCTATTCACCGAAGCGCTGTAACCATTGCGGTCTTGAGCGCGGCGCGAGCGCGACCTGAGCCGACAAGTTCGGCCAAGCGCTCGTCGGCCATCGAAGCTTCCAAATACAACTGAGCCGCGGTTCAGTTCAACTAGGCTTGGGAGTCACTGGCTACGTACTTTGCATAGTTGTCGATGTAGTCGTCAAGATTCTCAACGAACATTTTTCGGTACTGTTCAGTAAAGTACGCTGTAGCCGCCTCCTTATCCGCGTTTAACTCGTCCAAGTCGCGCGCGCCAACTGCCACAATGAAAGCATTAAATCTTGCGGCAGCATAAAGCATGGACGAGCTCACTTTGCTGTTCGGTGCTTCCTTGCATTGATCGTTCGCCACGTGAATCAAGGCATCGGCGCGGTCCCAAAATTCCGATTCGATCAGTTCACTCATACCATCTCCAAGAGCGCGCAACTTAACGGTGAGCGTTGATCGCGTCGCGCGTTTCCAGCGCCACGCGGCGCGCGGCAGCGACGAAGTCTTCGCCGACCTGTGGCTTGGCAAACAGGATCGCGCGCGAGGAATTGATCATCATGCCGGTGCCGTTGGCCGTCTTGCCGGCGCCCACCGTGGCGGCCACGTCGCCGCCCTGCGCGCCGACGCCCGGCTCCAGCAGCGGCATGTCGCCGACGATCGCGCGCACTTGCGCCAGCTCATCGGGGAAGGTCGCGCCCACCACCAAGGCGCACTGGCCGTTGACGTTCCATTTTTCAGCGACCATGCGCGCCACATGCTGGTACAGCGGCTTGCCGTCCACCTGCAGAAATTGCAAATCCGAGCCGCCCGGATTGGAGGTGCGGCACAGGATGATGGTGCCACGGTCGCTCCACTCCAGGTACGGCTCGACCGAGTCGAAGCCCATGTACGGGCTCAGCGTGACGGCGTCGGCCTGATAGCGGTCGTAGGCTTCGCGCGCGTACTGGTGCGCGGTGGCGCCGATGTCGCCGCGCTTGGCGTCGAGGATCAGCGGAATGTGCGGATAAGTCGCGCGGATGTAGTGGCAGATTTTTTCAAGCTGGTCTTCCGCGCCCAGCGCCGCGAAATAGGCGATCTGCGGCTTGAACGAGCAGGCCAGGTCGGCGGTGGCATCGACGATCTCTTTGCAGAAGGTGTAGATGCCGTCCGGCGCGCTTTGCAATGCAGCCGGCAAGCGTGCCAGGTCAGGATCGAGCCCGACACACAGCAGGGAATTGTTGGTCGCCCACGCGGCGGTCAGCTTGTTAATAAAATTCACGGCGGCCCTTTTTTATTCTGTTGCAAACCCCGCCATTGTAACGCACCGCCCCGCCGGGCCGCCTTGCTTGACAGGCAACAGCGGCACCCTCGATACTTGTTGCGCGACCCGGTCGGGCGCGTTTACCCGGGAAAACCCATGAATCACTCTTGGCTAGAACGGCTGCCCGCCAGCCTGTTTGCCATTCCATACGGCTTGTTTGGCCTGGCCGGCGCGTGGCGTCGCGCCAACAGTTTCGGCTGGCTCTGGGCGCCCGATGCCGTCACGCTGCTGGGCACGCTCGGCGCGTTGATCTGGTGTGCGCTCATCGTCTGCTACGGCGCCAAATGTCTAACCTTCCCGCGCGCCGTGGCGGCGGAATTTCACCATCCCGTGCAGGGCGCCTTGCTGGCCCTGCTCCCCCTGTCGAGCTTGCTGGCGATCGCGCTATTCGGCGCGGCCCACGCGCCGCTCTACCTGGCGCTGGCGCTGACCGCGCTGGCAGCGCAGGCGGCGGTGGCCGTGCGCGTCGTGGCGCTGCTGGCCACCGGCCAGATGCCGGCCAATGCGGTTACGCCGGCGCTGTACCTGCCGGCGGTGGCGGGCGGCTTCGTCGGCGGACTGACCATCAGTTCGCTCGGCTACCCCGGCTGGGGCGCGCTGTTATTCGGCATGGGCCTGGCCGGCTGGGCCTTGCTCGAGGTGCGCGTGCTGGGACGCCTGTTCGAAGGTCCGATGCCCGAGCCGCTGCGCTCGACCATCGGGGTCGAGCTGGCGCCGCCGTCCATCGCCACGCTGGCCGCCGCCACCATCTGGCCCAATCTGCCGGGCGACGTGCTGATCGTCGGCCTGGGCATCGCGGTCGGTCCGATCGTGGCCGTGCTGGTGCGCTACCACTGGTGGCGTCGGGCGCCGTTTTCGGCCGGCTTCTGGTCGTTCGCGTTTCCGCTGGCGGCGCTGGCCGGCGCCGTCTGCGAGGTGGTGCGGCGTGGCGGCTGGCCGCCTTTCGTCGCGGGCGCCGCGCTGCTGATCGCCTCGTCCGTCACCCTGTTCCTGCTGGTGCGCACGCTGGCCTTGACGGTGACCGGGCGCCTGCTGCCGCCGTCAGCATGGGCGCCGCCAGTCTAGCGGCGTGGCGGCGATCAGCACGATGGGGATATTGGGTACCGCGCGAAACAGGGTACCGAAGGCCGCGCTACCCACGCTGTCAGGCAGCGTCACATCGACCAGCACGATATCGACGCCACCGTGGCGCAGGCGGCACATTCCGGCCGCCTGCGTGGCGGCGTGCGTCACCGAAAACGGCGCATCCTTGGCGCCTGCACGCAAGGCTTTGCGCAGCGCTCCGGTATCGTCGGCATTGCTGTCGATAATCAATACCCTGAAGCTGGACCCGCCGATAGTCTCCATGACGCCCGCGCATCGATCCGCGCTCCACAACGCTATTGTCTGAGCGTTCAGGTCGAGCGGCGATTCAAGCGGACACCCCGCGCAGCCTAGCCATTCGTGTGCCTGTATGACTGGCGCGCGGTAAAAAGATTCAGGCGCCGCCGGGGCCACGGGGCCACACTGTTGACAATCCAGCATTTGCGCGGCTGAGGTATATTCTTAATGCACGCACAACGCCTACAGACAGGAAATACCCATGAACACGACACTTTCCGCTTGGACGCGCCGGGCCCGCCTGCTGTTGACCATTTGCGTGCTCGCGCCGCTGCTGTCGGCCTGCGGCTATAACCAGTTCCAGGGCAAGGACGAAGCCATCAAGGCCGCCTGGGGTGAGGTAGTCAACCAGTATCAACGGCGCGCCGACCTGATCCCCAATCTGGTCAATACCGTCAAGGGCTATGCGGCGCACGAAAAGGACACGCTCGAAGCGGTCACGCGTGCGCGCGCCGCCGCGACCAGTTTCCAGATCACGCCAGAAGTGTTGACCAACCCGGCTGCGCTGCAAAAATTCCAGCAGGTGCAAGGCGAGCTGTCGTCGGCGCTGTCACGCCTGATGGCGGTGTCGGAAAACTATCCGAACCTGAAGGCCGACACCAGTTTTCGCGACCTGCAATCCCAACTGGAGGGCACCGAAAACCGCATCACCGTCGCGCGTCAGCGCTACATCGTCGCGGTACAGGAATACAACGTGCTCACGCGCAGCTTTCCGACCAATCTGACGGCGCGGATGTTCGGCTATCAGGTCAAACCGTCATTTACGGTCGAGAACGAAAAAGCCATTTCGACGGCCCCGAGCGTCAATTTCGGCAAATGAGATGACTGCGCCGCGCTTTCTGCTGGCCCTGCTGTTCGCCCTGCTGACGGGCGTGGTTCAGGCGCAACTGGCGCCGGTGCCACCGTTGACGTCCCACCTCACCGATCAGGCCCACTTGCTCGACGCCCAGCAGCACGGCCAGCTTGAGGCGCTGCTGGCCGACTACGAAGCGAAGACCGGCAGCCAGATCGCGGTGTTGCTGGTCGATAGCAGCGCGCCCGAGGCGATCGAGCAGTACAGCATCCGCGTCACCGACGCCTGGAAGCTGGGCCGCAAAGGCGTCGACGACGGCGTGTTGCTGCTGGTGGCCAAGAACAATCCGCCCGCGCTGCGCCGCCTGCGCATCGAGGCCGGGCGCGGCGTGCAGGGCGTGCTGACGGACGCGCAATCGAAACGCATCCTGCAAGACGTGATCGCGCCGCATTTCCGCCAGAACGACTACGCAGGCGGCCTGACCGCCGGGGTCGGCGCGATCGCCAGCTTGCTCAACGCGGAGAAATTCCCGCCCGCCCCGCAGGCTCGGGGCGGCTCATCCGACAATAACGGCGGCGGCTGGGTGTTTCTGGCGTTTGTGGCCTTCATCCTGATGTCGCTGTTTCGCTCCGGCGGGCGGCGCCAGCTCGGCCATGGCGGCTGGGCCAGCGGCGCGGCCGGCTTCATTATCGGCAGCGCGCTGGGCGGCATGCGCGGTGGCGGGGGCGGGGGTGGCGGTTTTGGCGGCGGTGGCGGCATGTCGGGCGGCGGCGGCGGCTTTGACGGCGGCGGCGCCTCGGGAGACTGGTGATGACGGCGTCGACACTTCTACAGCGCGCGCGCCGCCTGCTGCGCCACTGGGGCAGCAGCAGGCGCGCCGCCTTGCGCGCCTTTCCTGCCGCGACGCTGCAGGCGATCGAGGCGGCCATCAGCGCCGGCGAGCAGATCCACCGCGCCGAGCTGCGCCTGATCGTCGAGACGGCGCTGCCGTCTGAGGCGCTCTGGCACGACGTCAGCAACCGCCAGCGCGCGCTGGCGCTGTTCGCCGAACATGCCATCTGGGACACCGAGGAAAACTGCGGCATCCTCATCTACCTGAACCTGGCCGAGCGCAAGGTCGACATCGTGGCCGACCGCGCGGTGGCGCGCAAGATCAGCGCCCAGCAGTGGCAGGATGTGTGCCGCACGATGACTGACGGCTTCGCCCAGCAACGCTTCCACGACAGCGTGCTGGCGGCAATCGGCCAGCTCAATGAGCTGTTGCGCAGCCATTATCCGGCTGGCGCGCCGCGCGCCAACCAGTTGCCCGACCAGATCATCATGCTCTAGGCCGATCTAGGGCGGCGCGCAAAAAAGCCACCGGACACGCGCAGTCTGGTTAAAATTCGCTATTGCCCGTGCCGCGCCGTTGGGCGCGCAGGACCGACTAACCGACCATATTGAAAGAACGCGCATCATGAGATTAGCCCAACAAGTAGCGATCGTTACCGGAGCCACCCAGGGCATCGGCCTGGCCTGCGCCCAACGTCTGGTGCAAGAAGGCGCGCGCGTCATGCTGGTCGACATCAAGCCCGAGGGCGTGGCCGCCGCCGAGGCGCTGGGCGAATCGGCGCGCTTCTTCACCGCCGACGTCAGCCAGAAAAGCGATGTCGACGCGATGGTCGCGGCCACGCTGACCGCGTTCGGGCGCATCGACATTTTGATCAACAACGCCGGCGTGACCCACGCGGCCGACTTCCTCGACCTGCATGAGGACGACTTCGACCGCGTGCTGCGCATCAATCTGAAATCGATGTTCCTGTGCGGCCAGGCGGTGGCGCGCGACATGGTCAAACGCCAGAGCGGCGGCTGCATCATCAATATGTCGAGCGTAAACGCCGAACTGGCGATCCCCAACCAGGTGCCCTACGTGGTCTCGAAAGGCGGCATCAACCAGCTCACCAAGGTGATGGCGCTGAACCTGGCGCCGCATGGCATCCGCGTCAACGGCATCGGTCCCGGCACCATCCTCACCGAACTGGCCAAGAAGGCCGTGCTGTCGAGCCCGGAGGCGCGCCACACCATCCTGTCGCGCACCCCGATGGGGCGCTGCGGCGAACCGGAAGAAGTGGCCTCGATTGCCGCCTTCCTGGCCAGCAGCGACGCGTCCTACATGACCGGCCAGACCATGTACGTCGATGGCGGGCGCATGGCGCTGAACTACACCGTCCCGGTCAAGGCATGAGTGACGGGGCAAAACCGGCGCGCCAGGTCGACATGATGGCACTGGAAAACCAGTTTTGCTTCGCGCTGTACTCGGCGTCGCATGCGATGACGCGCACCTACAAGCCGCTGCTGGACCGGCTCGGCCTGACCTATCCGCAGTACCTGGTGATGCTGGTGCTGTGGCAGCAGGACGATATCCTGGTCAAGGACATCGGTGCGCGCCTGTTCCTCGACTCCGGCACGTTGACGCCCCTGCTCAAGCGCCTCGAAGCGGCCGGCTTGCTGGCGCGCACCCGCGACCCGCACGACGAACGCCAGGTGCGCATCGTGCTGTCGCCGGCCGGCCAGGCGCTCAAAAAAGCGGCGCAGGCGATACCCGAGCAGGTGCTGTGCGCGAGCGGCCAGCAAATGAGCGAACTGGGACGCTTGCGCAAGGAGCTAACGACCGTGCGCGACGATCTGTTCAAGTCCCAGGACGCCGCCGTCTGACGCCCGGCCGGGGTGCGCGCCTGCGCACCGGCCCCGACCTGGGACGTATCCGTAGCAAGCACCAGCCTTGGGCGCCGCGCGCACGTGCGTATGTGCCCCGTGCCACAGCATCGCGCACTTGCCTGTACGCCCGGTGCCACAGCATCGCGCACCAGCCCGCACAAGGAACCCGATCGCTTCGATAGAGTAATTCAATTGCACACAATTAAATTGTGCGCTATAGTTCATTCATCGGCAGACGACTGCCGCTCAAACACACCGACAGGAACCATCATGACAATTTTGTACACAGCCCATGCCACCGCCAACGGTGGCCGCGACGGTCGCGCAATCAGCGACGACCAGCACCTCGACGTTCAATTGAGCACGCCGAAAGAACTCGGCGGCGCAGGCGGCCCCGGCACCAATCCCGAGCAACTGTTTGCTGCTGGTTACTCGGCGTGCTTTTTGTCGGCCATGAAACTGGTCAGCGGCGCCATGAAGACTCCGCTGCCTGCCGGCACCACGGTGAGCGCCGCTGTGGGCGTTGGTCCGAACGAACACGGCGGCTTCGGTCTGTCGGTGGCCTTGACGGTCAGCACGCCCGGCATGGACCAGGCGCAGGCACAAGCGGTCGTCAACAAAGCGCATGAGGTCTGCCCGTACTCGAACGCAACGCGCGGCAACATCGACGTGGCGCTGTCCGTCCAGTCCTGAGCCGTGCCGGCGCGCGCCGGCGCGTCGCCCCCGGTCGCTGGCGAGGCGCCAGCGGCGCGGGAAGATATTCGCACTTAATATGTCTGGTATGCAATTAAACAATTAGACGAATATGTGGCGATGCAGCATAATGCATCTGTCTCCACTATTCTCCTCCAAGAAAATAGTTTTAGCCCGCTTTCACCAGCGGGCTTTTTTTTGTCTGCAGCGCGTCTTCTTGCGCGTCGCGCGTTGCACCCTCGCACGGCAGAACCGACTGACCGATGCGCACCGGCGGTCACATGGGCGGCACAATGCGGCGCCACAGGCAAGGCCTCGCTTGCCACCATTGTGCTGATTTGCAGGGTTAAGTCCCGCAGGAAATAGTTTCATTGGCAACAACACATTCTTTGCGCTGTGTCATAGCCTGGACACATTCACTCCCTATACTTCATACATCTGCCATACATGCAACCGATATGCGTGATCGCAGCCAGGTGTGTCGACCGTCATTACGGCGGCACACCAACCATATTTCCTGCCCGCGCGTGAACATCGCGTGCTTGCAGTTTGCCAAGACGCGGCGATGTTGCGCGCCGCGTGGATCAGTTTTGGGTTTGTGCCCGCTCTCGTTAGCGGGCATTTTTTTTTTGCTCGATCGTGAAATCTTTGCGCAATCTCGGAACTTTTTTACCCGCTATTTAATCTACATCAAGACGCGCTGCCGAACCGCTTGCACGGCAGCGTATCTTGACTATGATGAATATCCGGGTGTGAATTTTCCCTCCAGCGAACTTGGGAGCAGTGATGGATCCAACTTTCCTTGAACCAACATCGAGCAACGAGCAACATGCACATTTACACCGCCGTCTTAATGACGAGCAACCGGCCCGGCTGATCTTGCAGGAGATTGATGCCGGCACCGTCATCGACCACACCGACGCCGACAGCCAGACCTGCGAAATCATCACCTTTGGCAGCGTGCGCGAGACTTGCCCGAAGTGTCAGGACAGTCACCTGAAACTGGTTTTGCGCCAACAAAATGTGCGTCTAGCCCACCTATTCTGCCCCACCTGCGCCAGCTGTTTTGATGCCCACTACGCTGACGGCGCCGCAGCCCTGACGATCTGAACCAACTCCCCGGCAACGGGCCGGCCCAGTCCGGTGCCGCGGGTGTCGCCGATATATGGCGATCATGGTATTGTTGCGTCCCCTACGCCCCTCCACACCACTTATGCGCGCGCTGTATTCTTTCATCGTTCTCGATCAAAAATTTCGACTGCTACGCCATCGCTGCGCCTACGCGATGTTTCTGGCGATCATAGTGATCGGCTCGATCCCGGGCGCGCGCAGCGATATCGCCGAAATCGGCTCTGGCCTGGTGTTGCACTCGGTGGCCTACGCAACCATCGCCTTCCTGCTGTTTACCGGTAGCCACGCCAGTCCCCCTCGACGTGCACTCAAAGCGGTATTGACGGTAGCGGCGATGGGCGCCATTGACGAGTTCATCCAAACTTTCCTGCCGTATCGCCACGGCGCGGTACTCGACTGGCTGGTCGACTGCAACGCGGCGCTGCTGATGTCGGCCCTGCTGTGGAGCATCTGGCCCAAACGCGGCCAATAAACAGCTGGGCGCTGATTCAAACCGTATCATCGTCCAGATCGAACTCAAACTGTTGTTGCAGTCCGTTGCTTCTGCAGGCAACCCGCTTGAGCAGGATCTTGGCGTGGTGGCGACTAAACGTCATGGCCGCTGTGCCTGTCATCTTTTCAACGTTGGCGCGCATTTCGGCCATCTGCTCGATGCGCGCCTGGCGCGCCAAGCCATGCAATGCCTGGCGCAGCACGTATTGTTCGCGCGTACTCATCCCCTCCCCTTGCGTGGCGTGAATCAAGTCTTCGATTATTTTCTCAGTTGAGCTAATTTGCATGTCTTTTTCCTAAGTCGTTACCAGGAAAAATTATTGCTGAATCGGATATCCCCATTCTTGAGATATATCAACGGATACCTCGCTACCGCATCAGGAAACTGGTGGCCGGTGAATTGTTGCGCATAGTGCACGCGCGGGCCGCGAAAGACAAACTTTTCAAGCGCTGCCTTGATCTGGCTCAGTCCATGCCCAGCCCACGCGGAACGTCGCGTCCACAACGGCATTCCCATGCTGATGCACTTGGCACGTCGTTTGTTATGATCATTGGTACAAGCATCGCTAGTCCCCGTAGCGCTGCCGCAGGGAGTCCATCATGGAACGCACAATACCAACCGGCTTATTGCTCGCTATGTGTTTCGGCACGCTGACAGCGTGTAGCTCGACCGACATAAACCGGGGCGGGGCGATGTCATCGAGCTCGACCATGGATAGCGCGATGCCATCCTCCCAAAGCACGACGGGCGTGGTGCAGCAAATCGAGCAGGTGGCGCCCCAGAAGGCTGGCGTCGGTGCCGGCAGCGTCGCCAGCACCGACGTTGGTGGCACCGCACCCGCCTCGACCAGCACGGCCGACAGGATTTACCGCATCACCGTGCGTCTCGACGACGGCAGCAACCAGGTCGTCACCCAGCAGATCGCGCCGGATTTCCATAGCGGCGAGCGGATACGCATCGTGAACGGCGTCGCGCAGCGTTACTAGGGCAGGCGGCGCGGCTGGCGTCAGTGGACTTGCGAGATCGGTCAGCAGATTTGCCCGATTTATCGGTAGACTTGCTCAACCTGCTAACCTTGTTGCAGGAACAGTGCTGGCAAGCCGTTTCCGATGGCAATGCATCGTGTGCCGCAGGGAAAGTCGGTCGGTGCAATGAAAGCGCCCGCCGCTGGTCCAACTCGCCAGCCGAGGGTGCTGGAGACGTCGCCCGGACAACGCGGCGGCGCGGCGGCGCGGCGGAGACACATACCGCAGACCGCCCGCACTTGCTGAGCATCATAGGGCAATGCGCGCATCTTGCGCCCGTGCCGCGACCCGGCGCAGGGTACGGCACGGCGCGGCATCGACGCGCTACTTGGTCAGCTCGACCATCACCGCCGTATACATTTCCAGATTCAGCAGCAGCTGTTTGCGCGTGATGAACTCATGTTCCGAATGCCCCGTATAAACCGTGTGCGGCATGCCCGGCCCGAAACTGACCGCATTCGGAAACAGGCGCGAGTTGGTCGAGCCACCGATCGACACCGGCTGCGCATCCTTCACGCCGGTGAAGTGGGAAAACACCGACAACAGCGTAGCGACCTGCGGCGCACTGGTTTGCACCCACGGCTCGCCGATCACGACCTTGATATCGGCCAGCGCCAGCCGGCGCGCCTGCCACTGCGCCAGCGCCGCGTTCACTTCGCTGGTCAACTGGGCACTGCTCTTGCCTTGCGGGCGGCGCAGATTGATGTTCAGCGTCAGGCCGGCGGCGCCCTGCTTGATGACGGTCGGTGCGAACGTCATCGGACCCATGAAACTGTCGCGATAGGCGATCACGCCGAACTGTTCACCGTACAGTCCGGTGCCGATCATGTCGTTCAAAAAATTGACCAAGGCGCCGGCCGTGGTGTTGCTCCACGCAGTGACCTTGAGCGCGTCGGCCAGCATGCTGATCGCGTTCACTCCATCCTCCGGCTTGGACGAATGGGCCGACACGCCCAGCGCCGTCACCGTCAGGCGCTGCTGCTGGCGCTGAAACTGGTAGTGCATGCCGGTTTGCGCGCCGGCGCGCTGGCGGATCTGTGCCTCCAGCGCCGCATCGGCGTTGTCGATCGTGGCGCTGGCGTCCTCGGGAATCTGGCTGCCGAAGAAGCCGCCCGCAAAACTGACCAGGCTGGGCTGACCGGCCGCCACTTGCGCGGGCTGGGTCGGCACCGTCACGCTGACCGAGCCCCAGCCCTTTTCGGCCGTCACCACCGGGTACTCGGCGTCGAGCGTGATATTCATTGGCGGCGCCGGATGGGTCTTCAAGAAACGCTCCAACGGCGCCCAGTCCGATTCTTCGGCCAGGTAGACGTACAACTCAAGGCGCTTGTTCAGGCCCAGCTTCCTATCCTTGATCGCCTTCATCGCGAACAGCGCGGTGGCGATCGGCCCCTTGTCATCCTCGGTGCCGCGCCCGATCAAACGCCCCGGCTCGCTGCTTGCGTCAAGTTCGAACGGCGACTTGGCCCACTTGGCCGGATTGACCGGCTGCACGTCGCCGTGCGTGATGATGCCCACCCGTTCACTGCCCGTGCCCAGCCCGATCACCACCACGTAGCCGTAGTCGGTGTAGTCAAAACCAAGCCGGGCCGCCTCCGTCTTGAGCAGTTGTTTGAAACCCAGATGGGCGGGGCTGGCCTCGAAGGCGACAGCCGGATTGGCCACCGTATTGAAGCTGACCATCTTGGCCAGGCTGTCGAGCAGTGCGCCCTGATAGGTGTCGAGCGCGTAGCGTGCCGTGTCGATGGCCAGCGCGCTGGGCGCCGGATTGGCCGCCTGCACGGCAACGGGAAACAGCAGACAGGCAAGCGCGATTTTTCTGAGCATGGCAAAATAATCCGTAGAAGCGCGTGGTGATCGCCTGGCCTTCACGCCGGATCGACCACGCAGTAGATTGACGGGCGGCGCAACATCGCACCAACACCCGCGCCGAGGCCGGCGCACAGGCGGGCCGAGTCTATCACAGGGGCCGCCGGCCGGCGCCAGGCGCCCGTGGCGCGATTGAACAAGTGCGCTGGCACATAAGCGCAATACCGCGGCCGGCCGGCTCTCTAAGCTATCCGAAAAACCCACGCCGACAGGCGGCGCGCGCTCCACAAGGGCAAGCCGCCGTCCTGTCGCACGCAGGGAAACACGTCGGCGCGTACGCGCCGGGAGACAGGCTTACCCATCATTTGAGACCACCATGGATCGTCGGAGATTTATACGTAGCGCGATGTACTTTACCGTCGCCAGTGCCACCCTGACCCTGTCCGCCTGCGGCAGCGGTGACGCGTCGGTTCCTCAGGACAGCTTCAGCTTCCCGCTTGGCGTGGCCAGCGGCGATCCGAAGGAAGGCAGCGTCGTATTCTGGACCCGCTGCGTGGGCAGCAAAGGCCAGGACAGCATTCCGCTGCGTCTGGACGTGTCCACCAGCAGCAAGTTCGACACCGTCGTGGCCGTCGTCAATCTGATGGCGGTGCGCAAGTACGACTTCACCGTGCGCGCCAAGGTGCTCAACTTGCAGCCGGGCACCCAATACTACGACCGCTTCGTCGCCGGCCAGGACGTCAGCGTGGTCGGCCAGAGCAAGACCGCGCCGGCCGCCGCATCGACCCCGGCCCAGTTGCGCTTCGCCTGGCTGACCTGCCAGGACTGGTCGATCAACCACTGGGCGGCAATGGAATCGCTGGCCACAGAAGACATTGACTTCATGGTCCACCTGGGCGATTACATCTACGAAACCGTGGGCGCGTCGTTCCAGAGCGGCCAGGCCGAGCCGGCCCACACCCGCATCACGCTGCCCAACGGCTTGCCGCAGCAGGGCGGCGGCAGCGGCATCTACGCCAATTCGCTGGAAGACTACCGCACGCTGTACCGCACCTACCGCGGCGACGCGCGCCTGCAGGAACTGCACCGCAAGTTCCCGATGATCGCCATCTGGGACGATCACGAATTCTCCGACGACTGCTGGCAGGATCATCAGACTTACAGCAACGAGAACAAGCAGGAAACGAGCCGTCGGCGCAACGCCAACCAGGCTTGGGCCGAGTACATGCCGATCGACTTCGGTGACCTTTCGTTCGACCTCGATAACGCCGCTTACGACAACATCCGCATCTACCGCGACTTCAAGTTCGGCACCCTGATGCACCTGGTCATGACCGACGAGCGCCTGTACCGCGACGACCATCCGGTCGACGAAGCGGCCGTGGCGCTGTCGCTCGGGCACGATCCCATGGCGGGCAACGACGGCATCGGTGCACGCTACTTCGTGCCGGACCAGATCCTCAAGCAATTCGAAGGGCTCGACACCATCGTGCTGAAACACAGCCCCAGCATCTTGGGCACCACCCAGACGCAATGGTGGAAAGACACGCTCAAAGGCGCCAGCGCCAGCTGGAAAGTGTGGGGCAACGAAGTGACGCTCAACCGCATGTGGATTGACTTGCGCACTGCAGCGCCGCCACCTTACAACCAGCGCTACATCGTCAACGCCGACGCATGGGACGGCTATCCGGCCCACCGCGCCGACCTGATGGGTTACCTGAAGGCGCAGTCGATCAAGAACGTCGTCGCCATCACCGGCGACCTGCATGCCTTCCAATGCGGCGTGATCCGCGACAATCCCGACCCGGCCATCGGTACCCCGGTGGCGGTCGACTTTGTCGCCGCCGGCATCAGCAGCAGCTCGTTCTACCAGTATCTGAAAGCGGGCGCCGGCAGCACGCCGCTGGCCGGTCTGGTGGCAACGCCAGCCACCTTTGACGGCGTGATCCGCGCACACAATCCGGACTTCGCCTATGTCGATCATGACGCCCAGGGTTATGCCGTGGCGACCGTCACGGCGAGCGCCTTCACGGTGATGTTCAACAAGGTCAAGCCGCTCAATGCCGACGGCAGCAAGCCGGTCGCGCCACTGCTGCAAAAGCGCACCCGCATCACCTTGCAACTGGGCTCGACCACGCCGGTAGTGGAAGACAACGTCGCGTAAAGACGCGCGTCAAACTGTCAAACAGGGCCGTTTGGCAATGCCAACGGCCCTGTTTTTTTTTGCGCACAAACCGCGGCGCCTCGCAGCGCGCCGCCGCACGATCCGACCCGCCACTACGGCGTTTGATAACGCACCGTCACGTCGGTGCCAAAGCCGCTGTCGTCAGGCTGAAACACCATCCTTAGCTTGTCATCCTTGGACACGAACATGTTCGTCGCAACGGGCATCACCTCGGTTTCCGGCTGGCCCGCCACGTCCGCCATATAGCGGTTCTGCACTTTCGTGATACGCAAAGTCGCACCGTTGTCCAGAGTGTACGCTCCGCCGATATACAAAAACTCGTCCGGAGCGAGGTAGTACTTGGTGTGCGGAATATTTTCGATTTGCATCGATGCCGATGGTGTCACGGCCGCAGCGCTGGTGGCAATGACCGGCGCGGCGCTGGCCGACGAGACCAAAGCCAAACCACTCAGCAGTGAAGCGATAGTTGTTTTGCACATGATCAATCCTTACCGATTTTCGTTCAACAATCCGGACCATCGAACGTCTGGCGAACACCGCACGCCGACCGCCCGGCCCATGTTTCAACAGAAATCGTCATGACGCTTTGGAGGCCGCATGGCGATACTTTTAATGTAGTCCATGCTCAGCCAAGACGATAGAAAAAAGCGACCGTCGGCATCAAGGCCGGGACAGACGGCGGAATTTGGCACCTCAAATGCAGTGCCTCGCTGAGGCCTTGTCAGCGCGTCGCGGCGCACGCCGAAAGATGCAAATAGGCATGCAAGGCGCATCGATCTGTGCCAGAATAGTTGCATGCACTTTATTCAAGAGCATCAAAAGAACACTGTGAACTTATCCACAATTTGCGTGCAGTCTGCGCATACCTGTCTGCCTGTGACATCCGGCGTACGCGCCTTCCCATTCCCCTGTTTTGCCACTGCACAGCAAGCACGTCTGAGCGCGCGCGCCGTGCCGCCAGCGTGCCGCATGCTCAGGACAGAAAACCCATTCCCAGCCTTACCCACAACCGAAAGTCCTTCATGACAAGCCTGTTTTCAAGCAGCGATAGCGTGTCCGCCTTTGTCATACTTTTAGTCGTCCTGCTCGCCTGCGCCCTGCTCCTCAAACTGGCCGGCGTCGTCAAATATATTCCCAACGACCGCATCGGCGTCGTCGAAAAACTGTGGAGTTCGTCCGGCTCGGTGCAAAGCGGTTTGCTGGCCTTGCAAGGTGAAGCCGGCCTGCAAGCGGAACTGCGCCGTGGGGGCTTCCACTTCTTCGCGCCCTTCCAATTTCGCGTACACATCCACCCGATGGTGTCGGTCACGCAAGGAACCATCGCGTATGTATTCGCGCGCGACGGCATCGATCTGCCGGCCGGCCAGACGCTGGCCGACAACGCCGGCGTGGCCGATTTTCGCGACGTACGCGCCTTCCTGGTGGGCGGCGGACAAAAGGGGCCCCAGCGCAAGATCCTGCGCGAAGGCACCCACATCATCAACCCGGCGCTGTTTGTCGTGATGACGGGCGAGGCGACGTATTCGATGTCGCTCGACGTGCAGGAAAAACTGTATTACGAGCAAATGCGCAGCGTGCTCGATGAGCGTAGCGGCTTTACCCCGGTCGTCATCAAGGAAGTGACCGGCTCGCATGATTCGGATCAGCTGGCGGTCGTCACCGTGCAGGACGGCCCCGGCCTGCTCAAGGACGAGCTGCTCGCGCCCGACGTGGGCGATAACCACAACGCGTTCCAGGAGCCGGAAAAATTTCTCGCCGCCGGCGGACGACGCGGGCGCCAGGAGCGCGTGCTGGTCGAAGGCACTTACTTCATCAACCGCCTGTTTGCCACTGTCGAGTTCATCAAGAAAACGGTGATCCCGGTCGGCTTCGCCGGCGTCGTGGTGTCGTACACGGGACGCAAGGGCGACGACTTGTCGGGCATGGAATACAGCCACGGCGAACTCGTTGAGAGCGGCTGCCGCGGGGTCTGGCGCGATCCGCTGATGCCGGGCAAGTATGCCTTCAACACCTACGCCGGCAAGATCGAACTGGTCCCCACCACCAACTTCGTGCTGATGTGGCAGTCCGGCGCCAGCGGCTCGAACTTCGACGCCAACCTGCGCGAAATCACGCTCATCACCAAAGACGCGTTCGAGCCGCAATTGCCGCTGTCGGTGGTGGTGCACATCGACTACCGCAAGGCGCCGATGGTGGTGCAGCGCTTTGGCAACGTGGCCCAACTGGTCGAACAGACGCTCGACCCGATGGTGTCGTCCTACTTCAAAAACGTTTCGCAGACCAAGACCTTCATCGAGCTGATCCAGTCGCGCGCCGAGCTGCAGAGCAACGCCTCGGCCGAGATGAAGATGCGCTTCCAGGCCTATTCGCTGGAGTTCCAGGAGGTGCTGATCGGCACGCCGAAACCGCAGGCGGGCGACACCAAGATCGAAAATATCATGGCCCAGCTGCGCGACCGCCAGATCGCGCGCGAGCAGGTTGAGACGTTCGCGCAAAAACAGATCGCCGCCGACAAGGAGCGCGAACTGAACGAGGCCGAACAGCGCGCCGCCAAACAGAAGGAGCTGACCGGCTCGCTGGTGGACATCTCGATCAAGGAAAACCAGGGCTCGGCCAACGTCAAGGCGGCCGAGAAAAAGCGCCAGGAAATCGAGGCGCTGGCCCAGGGCGAAAAGTTCAAGCAGGAGATGGAGGGTTCCGGACGCGCATCGGCGATCCGCTCGGTGGGCGAGGCCGAGGCGGCCGCGATCCACGCCAAGTCCGAAGCGATGCAGGGCGAAGGCGCCGACAAGCAACTGATGCAAACGGTAATGTTGCGTCTGGCCGAAGCGTTTGAAACGGCCAAGGTGCCGCTGGTGCCGCAGATCCAGCTCGGCGGCGGCGACAGCAACGCTTTCACCACTTTGATGAGCCTGATGGGTTCGCTGAAGGCGGGCGAGCTGGCCCAGTCGCTGAAGAGAGAAGCATAGCCAGCGCACGTCACCGCGAACGAAGCGCAAGCGGACTTGACATCGACGGCGCAATCAAAGAATCGGAAAGAATCGGGGACAGCAACTGTCTTGCGAAAGAATCGGGGACAGACGGGAAAGAGAAGAATCGGGGACAGACCCGGAAGAATCGGGGACGAAGAGTCGGGGACAGACCCGGGTTTCAGGGAAACTTTCCCAAATTGATGGGTGACTATTTCCTGAAAACACGGGTCTGTCCCCGATTTGCGGGTCTGTCCCCGATTTGCGATTTCCTGAAAACACGGGTCTGTCCCCGATTTGCGCGGGTCTGTCCCCGATTTGCGCGGTCCCCTATTTGCGCGGGTCTGTCCCCGATTTGCGGGTTCATCGCACAAATTACTCTGACCCCGCTTTCGCGCACCGAAGTCAGCAGCGCGCAACGATCAAAGCCAGCGCAGTACGCGCGTCGAGGCCCGCGCGAGCTCCGCAGCAGTCAGCGAACGCGCCGCAACTGCCTGCGGCGCAGCAGCAAATACACCGCAGGCACCACAAACATCGACAGCAGCGGCGCGCTCACCATGCCGCCCACCATCGGCGCGGCGATGCGCTGCATCACTTCCGAGCCGCTGCCCTCGCCCAGCATCACCGGCACCAGTCCGGCGATGATCACTGCCACCGTCATCGCCTTAGGGCGCACGCGCAGCACCGCGCCTTCACGGATCGCGTCCAGCAGATCGCTCTCCTCGCACTTGCCGGCGGCTGTGCGCGCATCCCACGCATGCTTTAGATACAGCAGCATGATCACGCCAAATTCAGCCGCCACGCCGGCCAGCGCGATGAAGCCCACTCCGCTGGCCACCGACAGATTGTGCCCCAGCGCCCACAACAACCAAAAGCCGCCGGCCAGCGCGAACGGCAGCGTCGCCATGATCAGCGCGGCCTCGTCAAGCCGCTGGAAAGTCAGGTACAGCAGCACAAAGATGATCAACAAGGTAGCCGGCACCACGATTTTCAAGCGCGCACTGGCGCGCTCCAGATACTCGAACTGGCCCGACCACGAGATCGAATATCCGGCCGGCAGCACCACTTGCTGGGCCACCGCCTGCTGCATCGCGCGCACCGCCGAACTGAGGTCGCGCCCGCGAATGTCCACGTACACCCAGCCCGACAGGCGCGCGTTTTCGCTCTTCAGCATGGGCGGGCCGTCCTGGATGCGGATGGTGGACACGTCGCCCAGCCGGATCTGCGCGCCACGTTCGGTCAGCAACGGCAGCGCGCGCAGCTTCTCGAGCGAGTCGCGCACTTCGCGCGGATAACGCACATTGATCGGAAAGCGCTGCAAACCCTCCACCGTCTCGCCGATGTTGTCGCCCCCGATCGCGGCCGCCACCACGCTGTGCACGTCGGCGATGTTCAGGCCGTAGCGCGCCGCCGCGTCGCGGTCAATGTCGATGTCGACGTAGCGCCCGCCATTGAGCCGCTCGGCCAGCGCCGACGACACGCCCGGCACCGGGCGCAGCACGCGCTCGATGTCGGCCGTGATACGGTCGATCTCCTTCAGACTCACGCCGGCCACCTTGACGCCGACCGGACTCTTGATGCCGGTGGCCAGCATGTCGATCCGGTTGCGGATCGGCGGCACCCAGATGTTCGACAAGCCCGGCACCTGCACGATGCGATCCAACTCGGCCACCAGCTTGTCGCTCGTCATACCAAAGCGCCACTGCGCGCGCGGCTTGAACTGAATGGTCGTCTCGAACATCTCCAGCGGCGCCGGGTCGGTGGCCGACTCGGCCCGCCCGGCCTTGCCGAACACGCTTTGCACCTCCGGCACCGTCTTGATCAGGCGGTCGGTCTGCTGCAGCAGTTGCGCCACCTTGCCCGCGCCGATGCCGGGCAGCGCCGACGGCATATACAGCACGTCGCCCTCGTCCAGCGGCGGCATGAACTCGCCGCCCAATTGCGACAGCGGCCACAGCGTCGCCAGCGCGATCAGTCCGGCGCCGACCAGCGTCGTCTTCGGATGGCGCAGCACGACGTCGAGCAGGGGCCGGTACAGCGCGATCAACAAGCGGTTAATTGGATTGCTGCGTTCGTCGGGAATGCGTCCGCGAATCAGGTAGCCCATCAGCACCGGAATCAAGGTCACCGCCAGCGCGGCGGCGGCGGCCATCGAGTAGGTCTTGGTAAATGCCAGCGGCGCGAACAGCCGGCCTTCCTGCGCCTCCAGCGTGAACACCGGGATGAACGACAGCACGATGATCAGCAGCGAAAAGAACAGCGCCGGCCCGACCTCGGCGGCGGCGTCGCCGATCACGCGCCAGTGCTCGTCTCCGGACAGCTCCGCATCGGGATGCGCGTGGCGCCACTGCTCGATGTGCTTGTGCGCGTTCTCGATCATCACCACCGCCGCATCGACCATCGCGCCGATCGCGATCGCGATCCCGCCCAGCGACATGATGTTGGCGTTCACGCCCTGATAGTACATCACCACGTAGGCCGCCAGTATCCCCAGCGGCAGCGAGACGATCGCCACCAGCGCCGAGCGCACGTGAAACAGGAACACGGCGCACACCAGCGCGACGACGATGAATTCTTCGATCAGCTTGTGTTCCAGATTGTCGACCGCGCGCACGATCAGGTTCGAGCGATCATAAGTGGGCACGATCTCCACGCCCGCCGGCAAACTGGCCTTGAGCAGCGCCAGCTTGGCCTTCACCACAGCGATCGTGGCCAGCGCGTTTTTACCGGAGCGCATCACGATCACGCCGCCGGCCACCTCGCCCTCGCCATTCAGGTCGGCGATCCCGCGCCGCATCTCCGGCCCGATCTGGATGCGCGCCACGTCGCCCAAGCGCACCGCCACCCCGGCATCGCTGGTGCGCAGCGGGATCTTGCGGAAGTCGTCCAGCGATTGCAGATAGCCGGACGCGCGCACCATGTATTCGGCCTCACCCAGCTCCAGCAGCGAGCCGCCGGTTTCCTGGTTGGCGCGCTGGACCGCCGCAATCACCATGCCGTGCGGGATGTTAAACGCGCGCAGCTTGTCCGGGTCCAGCACGATCTGGTACTGGCGCACCATGCCGCCGATGCTGGCCACCTCGGCCACGTTGGGAACCGCTTTCAGCTCGTACTTCAAAAACCAGTCCTGCAGCGCACGCAGCTGCGACAGATCGAGCTTGCCGCTGCGGTCCACCAGCGCGTATTCGTAGACCCAGCCGACCCCGGTCGCGTCCGGCCCCAGCGCGGTCTTGGCTTGCGCGGGCAGGCGCGCCTGCACCTGGTTCAGGTATTCCAGCACGCGCGAACGGGCCCAGTACGGGTCGGTGCCGTCCTCGAACAGGATGTAGACGAACGAGTCGCCGAAGAACGAATAACCGCGCACGGTTTTTGCGCCCGGCACCGACAGCATCGTTGTCGTCAACGGATAGGTCACCTGGTTTTCGACGATCTGCGGTGCCTGCCCCGGCAAGCTGGTGCGAATGATCACCTGCACGTCGGACAGGTCCGGAATCGCGTCAAGCGGCGTGCGCCCCAGCGCCCACACGCCCCAGGCGGTGACGACGAGCGTCGCCAACAGCACCAGCACGCGGTTGGCGATCGACCAGCGTATCAGTTTGGCGATCATTTGGCCGCTCCGTGCAGCGGGTCGGCCGCTGCGTGCCCAGGCGCTGGGCGCGTGCCTGCTGGTGTCGCCGGTATCGCCGGTATCGCCGGTGTCGCTGGTGTCATCGCGGCGCCGCCCGACGCCGCTGTGGGAGCCATCCGGGCCACGCTGCCTTTCAGGCTGGCCTCCGAGTCGAGCAGAAACTGGCCGGACACGACCACCATCTGGCCCGCTTCAAGCCCCTTGCGAATCTCGGATTGCCCGTTCGCTTCCGCGCCCAGCTCGACGTCGACCGCGCCAAATCGTCCCTCGCCCTGCGCCAGCATCACGACACTGCGCGTGCCGGTCTGGATCACCGCCTCGGTTGGCACCAGCAGCACGTCGGAGGCCGGCGTGCCCGCCAACGTGAGCGTGGCGAACATGCCTGGCACCAGCTGGCCATGCGGATTGGCCAGCTCGATGCGCGCCTTGAGCGTGCGCGTGGCCGGATTCACGTCCGGCAGCAGCGCACCGACTTTGCCTTTGAAAACCACGCCCGGCAAAGCTGGCGCGCGCGCCTCCACGATTGCGCCCGGCCGCACACCTGCGCTGGCACTTTCCGGCACGTCGGCGTTGAGCCACACGGTATCGACACCGTTGATGCGAAACAGCGGCGCGCCCGCTTGTACCGTCATGCCTTCGCGCGCACTGAGTTCAACCACCACGCCGCTACGCGGCGCGACGATGGTCAGGCGCGGCTGCACCTTGGCGCTTTTCTCCACCAGTTGAATCTGCGCGTCGTTCATGCCGACCAGACGCATGCGCTGGCGCGCCGCATCTTGCAGCGTCTCCATGCCGGCCATGTGCCGCACGCTCAAAAATTCTTCCTGCGCCGCGATCCAGTCCGGCACATACAGCTCGGCCAGCGCCTGCCCCTTGGCGACCGCATCGAGCGCGGCGCGCACGTACAGACGCTCCACGTAGCCGTTGCTGCGCGCCTGTACCAGCACCGCGTCGCGCTCGTTGTAGGCGATGCTGCCGACCGCTGTCAACGCTTGCGCAAGACTGGCGCGCGTGACAGCGGTGGTGCGTATGCCCAGGTTCTGCTGCATGCGCGGACTGATCGTCACGCCGCCCGCGTCGGCGCCTTCGCTGGCGTACACCGGCACCAGTTGCATGTCCATGAAGGGCGACTTGCCGGGCTTGTCGAAACGCTGACCGGGCACCATCGGGTCCTGCCAATACAGCGGTTTTTTGGCCACGACAGGCACGGTCGCCAGCGCGGCCGATGCGATCTGGTGGTGCAGGCCAGCCCAGTACAAACCATAACCGCCCAGACCAAGCACGGCGGCCGCGCTCAGCGCGACAAAAATTTGGGACTGCTTCATTTGGTTTCCCCGTTCGGAGCGCTGCTTGGATTGGTGGACGGGCGCAGTTGCGGCACCACGAAAGTGAGTTGGGCCCACAGCCGTGCGCCGTCGGCCTGCAATTGGAGCGCCTGCAGCTTGACGTCGATCTCGCCGCGGCGCGCGGCCAGCAGATCGGCCAGCGTCGCCTTGCCGCCGCGGTAGGCGCCCAGCAGCGCGTCGCTGCGCTCGTGCGCCAGCGGCAGCAGATCGCGCATGTAACGCTGTTGGCGCTGGCGCAGGCTGTCCCATTCGTCGAATTGCGCGCGGATCTCGAAACCGTGTTCGCGCTGCGCCTCTTCGCGCTCGGCCTTGGCCTGTTCGAGCTGCGCCAATTTGGCCGACAGCTCGCGGTCCTGCCGGTGCGCGCGATCCCACTGCAGCGGCAGCGACACGCCCACCGACAGCATGTTGGCAAAAGCCGGCCCGCGCTGCTGGTACGCGACCTCGACGCTCCAGTCGGCGCGCTGGTTGGCGCGCGCCAGATTCGCTTCGGCCTGGGCGATCTGCTCCTGGCGCGCCATCACCGCGATCTGCGGGTGGTGGGCCACCTGCGCATCGGCCGCCGCGCCGTCGAATGGCAGCGCGTCGGTGGACGGCGCGTCCGCCAGCGGCCCTTGCGCGGCGTCGCCGACCCAGCGCGCCAGCCGCGTCGTGGCGGCACGCACCCGCTGCGCAAATTCGCTGATCCGGTCGTCGGCGCCGGCCACCGCGCCGCGTGCCGCGAACACATCGGCCTGGCTAACACGTCCGCCGCGATAGCCACCTTCCGCCGCCACCAGTTCAAGACGCGCTTGTGCCGCCTGCTCGGCCACCAGGGCCGCCATCCGCTCGGCAAAATATCGATCCAGCCAAGCGACGGCGGTGTCGCGCTCCAGCGCGGCCTGCGTGTCCGCCTTGGCCAGCTGCGACTTGTCCGCGCCCAGCGACAGCGCTTCGGCGCGCCAGCGACGCTTGTCGGCGCCAGTCCATTCCTGCATCAAACCGACCCGGCGCATGGTCATGAAGTCGCCATTCACGCTGAATCGGTCGGCGCCGCTGAGCGGCAAATTGTCGATCCCCATTTTGAGGACCGGGTCGGGCAGTTGGGCGGCGGCCTGGGCCTGCTCGCGCGCGGCGGCGCTGGCGAAATCGAGACTGACCAGCTGGCGCGAACGCAGTGCGGCGAGGCGCTGCGCCTCGGCCAGCGTCAGTGGCGCGTCGGCGCCGGCAGCGGCGCACGACAGCAACGCCACTGCCACGCACAGGGCGAGGTGGGAAAAGCGGGTGCGCCGGAAATGAGGCGCGGCAAACGGGGATGACATGAAACCTCCAGAAAGCGATAGGCAACATCGCCGCCGCGCGCTGCGGGGCAATGACGGGCTAGGCGATCTGGCGGATTAAATGCGGAAACAGCAGTGTTGGATGGACAGCGGCGGCGCGGTGCTGCGCATCAGCAGCGTGGCGTCGATCGCGTCGGTGCGCGGCGCGACGATTTCTTCGGCTTGCAGCACGACGCACAAGGCGCCCGCCACGAACGGCTGCACATGCGGCGCGGCTGCGGTGTCAGCCGACTGGTTGCCAGCGTCGCAGTGCGCGTGGCACAGACCGGGCTGCGCCACCTTCATGCCGTGACAGTTCGCCATGTCCGCACCGACGTCCATGACCATCGGCGCGTCGCTGGTGCGCGGACACACGTAAGCCGCCACAGCCAACTGCGTAAACAGCAGGCTGAACAACGTAACAAGTGCGGCAAGCAGGCGCGCGGTGCGGGTCAAGGTCATGTAGTCAATCGGGGAGTAACTAATAGTAAGGACATTTGGCGCATTCCGCAAGGCTGAGCAAGCACAGGCTGAGCAAGCACAGCAATGATGGTTCGTGAGCCGCATACAACGAAATACGGCTCAAAAAATGAGTTAATTTCCCCGCGAATGCAGCGCAGGCAACTGGCTATGTTTGGCAACCATCAACCTGGCAGACATCGAGATACCAGCGTTGCGCCCTTACGTAGGCACTGCCCCAACCGCCGCCGCCGCGCGGACGCCAATTCGGCAAAGGCCAAGTGACCGGATAAACTGGCGCGTCATGTCAACTACCAGAGAGGCATATGCATTCATACTCAAGATAGCGGCCCTTCGTGGTGATCGCCCCCCGCCCTTCCAATCGATAAGTCTGGTGTTCGCCGATACATTGCTTTGCACACATTTCGGTTAAGGATGCGCGCTCAGGAAGGAGGTGTGAAATAGACACGAAAACGAATAGGGCCGCAAACAAGATGCAGGCGAATCGCATCTTCGTCATCACAAGAATGTTTTGCTTTCCTTTCATTTTTTTACCGGCCATCGCCCCGCCCATCTTCTAGCGAGGATGCGACACATTCACGCACGTAATCATTCAAGGTCGAGCCATTTCTGGCCGCTTTCATCGCCGCGGCGCGGTGCAACGCCGGCGTCATTCGAACGTTGAAACTACCGCTAAATGGCTTGTCCGGTATCAGATTGTCGCGGGCGCACTTCTCGAGGTAATACTCGACCGCGTCTTGAAATGCTTTTTCCAGCTGCGCAGGAGCATCAGCCTCATAGGTGACCAGATCGTTGACGAACAACAGTTTCCCGTGAAGACAATCATCCTCGATGCTGACTTCGACTGATCCACAATATCCTTTGTAGCTCAGAGTCTTCTCGTTCATACGTCCTCTCATTTCCCCATCGCGTCAATCTGCTTGACTACTTCGCGCAGCACATATTTTTTCACGATCGTTTGCGGATGCGGCTGGTGCAAAAAAAACTTTTTCCCGTCCTCACTTTTAAATGTTCGGTACGAACCCGGCTTATCTGAAACATCTTGAAATCCAACTGATCTCAGCGCGGTCACGAGTTCATTCCACGTAAAGTCGGAGGGAATCGCGCGCAGTCTGGCGATGAGTTTGGCGGATTTGACCATGGCATATCGAGTTAGTTGAAGTATAGTGCACCTGAATTTCAGTTGCAGAAACTTTGTCGCATCATGCTTTGGCGCCGATCATGCGCGCGTCCATCGAATGGCCAGCACCGGCTGGTGCCAAAGACCGGTTTCGCCACGCCGGCCACGCGATGCTGCGCGCCAGCATGTGGCCTCCCCGCGATCGGCGTGCTACTAGATCGTCAGCGGCGCACGCATTTAACACCCGGCGATACAGATATGCTGCACATGCGCCAAGCTTGCTATCATGTCGGACTGTCGGCGCCACGCCGGCTTTTTTCCATCACAACGTAGGAGATCATCGAATGAATTTACGTCTGCTGTTGCTGGGCGCCGCGATGCTGGGCACGAACGCGCTGGCGGCAACGCGCGGCTTTACGGTTGAGGATCTGGTCAGCCTGGAGCGCATTGCCAGCCCGGTGCTGTCGCCCGATGCGACGCGCGTCGTCTACACGGTGCGCAACACCAACATGGACAAGAATCGCGGCCATACCGAGCTGTGGATGATCGACCTGCGCGCCGCCAAACCAACCCCGCAACGCCTGACCCAGAGCGACGCCAGCAACAGCGACCCGGAATGGTCTGCCGCCGGCGACGCGGTGTTTTTCCTGTCCAGCCGCTCCGGCTCGTCGCAGGTGTGGCGCCTGCCGGTGGCCGGCGGCGAACCGACCAAGGTCACCGACTTGCCGCTCGACGTCGACAATTTCCGCCTCTCGCCCAAGGGTGACCGGATCGCGCTCAGCGTCGGCGTGTTCCGCGACTGCGCCGATCTGGCCTGCACCAAAACGCGTCTGGACGAGCGCGCAAAAACCAAGGCCAGCGGCCACGTGTTTGACCACCTGTTCGTGCGCCACTGGGATGCCTGGGACGACGGCCGTCGCTCGGTGCTGTACACGGCCGCGCTGGACGCCAACGCGCATGTCAGCGGCGCGCCGGTCAGCCTCTCCGGCACCCTCGATGGCGACGTGCCGTCCAAGCCGTTCGGCGACCATGAAGAATATCGTTTCAGCCCGGATGGCGCGACGGTCGTGTTTTCGGCCCGCGTGGCCGGCAAGAGCGAAGCCTGGTCGACCAACTTCGACATCTACCAGGTGCCCGCGGCCGGCGGCGCGCCGCGCAACCTGACGGCCGACAACCCGGCCTGGGATGCCCGTCCCACTTATTCCCCGGACGGACGTACCTTGGCCTACATGGCGATGACCCGCCCCGGCTTTGAAGCGGACCGTTTCCACATGGTGCTGATGGATCTGGCGACCGGCAAGAAGCGCACGCTGGCCGACAAATGGGACCGCTCGGTGGCCGATTTCCACTGGCGCGCCGACGGCAAGGCGCTCATCGTGGGCGCCGATGACCTGGGCCAGCACCGCGTGTTTTCGATGGACGCGGGCGACGGAAAAATCACGCCGTTGACCGGCAAAGGCTGGGTCACCGACTACAGCGTGCAAGGCGATACGCTGGTGGTGGCGCAAGCCAATCTGGCCTCCGGCGCCCAGCTGTACACGCGCAAACTGAGCACACCCGGCGAAGAGCTGAGCAAGATCACCGAGCAAAACGCGGCCGCGCTGGCGGACGTCAAATTTGGCGACTACGAGCAGTTTTCCTTCGTCGGCGCAAAAGGCGAAACCGTGTACGGCTACGTCGTCAAGCCATGGAACGCCAAGCCGGGCGAAACCTACCCGATCGCCTTCCTGGTGCACGGCGGGCCGCAAAGCAGCTTCGCCAACGAGTGGAGCTATCGCTGGAATCCGCAAGTGTATGCCGGCGCCGGTTACGCCAGCGTGTTCATCGATTTTCACGGTTCGACCGGCTACGGCCAGGGCTTCACCGACGCGATCAGCGGCGACTGGGGCGGCAAGCCGCTGGAGGACTTGAAAAAAGGGTTGGCGGCGGCCACCAAGAAATTCCCGTGGCTGGACCGTTCGCGCGCGTGCGCGCTGGGCGCCTCCTACGGCGGCTACATGATGAACTGGATCGAAGGTAACTGGGCCGACGGCTTCCGTTGCATCGTCAACCACGACGGCGTGTTCGACAACCGTTCGATGTACTACTCGACCGAAGAACTGTGGTTCAACGAATGGGAAAACGGCGGCACCTATTACGCCGCGCCGGCCAAGCACGAGAAATTCAACCCGGTCAATTTCGTCACCAAGTGGAAGACGCCAATGCTGGTGGTGCAGGGCGAAATGGATTTCCGCATTCCGACCACCCAGGGTCTGGGCGCGTTCACGGCGCTGCAACGGCGCGGCATCGACAGCAAGCTGCTGGTGTTCCCAGATGAGAACCATTGGGTGCTGAAGCCGGCCAACTCGGTGCTGTGGCATCACACCGTGCTGGACTGGCTCGACCATTACACCAAGCGCTAGTCGCGCTGCGCCGGCCGCTTGTGCCGGCGCAGCCATCGCAAAAAAAGCCGACCTCGCCGTCGGCTTTTTTTCGTCCCTGGCGCGCCGCGCGCGCCTATGCCGCACAGGATCAGGATCTGCGCAGTCCGATTTCCCAATGTATCGCAATGTATGCGCTGTGCACGGATTGGTAACGTACTGTGTCCCTTGCGCATTAATATACCGGCAAATGATAGTATCAAGTTCGCCATGCTGGCGCGCCGCCGGGCCCCTTCGCCGCCAGCAAGAACGCAACACAAGGACAACGATGGAATCGCACTTCGACCAACCAGCAAACAAGCCGGCCACACGCCGCTCCCCTAGCCGCCGCGCGCGCATCGTCGGCGCGCTGATCGCGCTGATCGCCCTGGGCGGCTTGGGCGGCCTGGCCTGGTACCTGACCCATCCCGACGCCCCCGCCGGCGGCGCTGCCGGCGCGGGAGCTGGTGGCGGCCCTGGCGGCCCTGGCGGCGGCGGCCGCGGCGGACGCGGCGGCGCGCCCACCACCGTCGGCGTCGCCAGCGCCGAGCTGGCCGACCTGCCGGTCATGCTTGATGCGCTGGGCAGCGTCAGCGCGGCGGCCACCGTCACCGTGCGCCCGCAGGTGGCGGGCGTGCTCAAGGAAGTGCTGTACCACGAGGGCCAGCCGGTCAAGGCTGGCCAACTGCTGGCGCGTATCGATCCGCGCCCGTTCGAGCTGGCCTTGCAGCAGGCCAGCGGTCAACTGCAGCGCGACCAGGCGCAGCTCGAAAACGCCCGGCTCAGTTTGCAGCGCTTCCAGACCTTGCTGAGCCAGGACTCGATCGCGCGCCAGGACGTGGACACCCAGGCAGCATTGGTCAAGCAGCTCGACGGCACGGTGATGATCGACCGCGCCAACGAAAGCACGGCGCGCCTCAATCTCAGCTATACCCGCATCGTCGCGCCGATCAGCGGACGCGTTGGCCTGCGCACCGTCGATGCCGGCAATCTGGTCAGCACCGGCGACGCCAACGGCGTGGCGCTGATCACCCAAGTGTCGCCGATCGACGTGACATTCGCGCTGCCGCAAGACCGCGTGCCCGAATTGCAGGCGCGCGCCGGCAACGGCCCGGCCCCGTCGGTGACCGCGCTGGACCGCAACCGCAGCAACGTACTCGACACCGGGCACTTCCTCGCGCTCGACAACCAGGTCGACGTGCAGACCGGCACCGTGCGCGCCAAGGCCCGCTTCGCCAATGAAAAACTGACGCTGTTCCCCAGCCAGTTCGTCAACGTTCAGCTGATGCTGCGCACCGTCAAGGACGCGGTGATGGTGCCGGTCACGGCGCTGCGCCATGGCGGCAGCGGCGACTTCGTCTACGTGCTTAATGCCGCCGAGCGCACCGTCGCGCTGCGCCCCGTCACGCGTGGTGAAGCCACCGTCGACAAGGTGCAGATCGCGACCGGCTTGAAGGCCGGCGAAAAAGTCATTACCGAAGGGGCCGACCGGCTCAAGGATGGTGCCAAAGTCACGCTGCCGGGCGACAAACCCGCGTTTGGTGGCGGTGGTGGCGGCGGACGCGGCAAACGTGGTCAGCGCGGCGACGGCGCGGCTGCAGGCAGTGCGGCGGCAAGCGGCGCCTCGGCAAGCGGCCCTGCGGCGGCCGGGGAATCGGGCGCGGCCTCGGCACACGCCTGGGGCGGCAAGAAAAATGCGGCAGGCGCGGCGGACTCGGAATCCACGCCGGCAGCAGCATCGGGCCCCGGCTCGGCACACGGATGGGGTGGAAAAAAAGCGGCGGGTGAAGCCGAATCGGCATCCGCATCAGGGTCCGCCTCGGCGGCCCAGGGCGACGCAAGCGCGCCGCGCGAACATCACCGCCGCGCCAAAGAGGCGAGCGCGCAATGACGATAGCAATCGTGTCCGGAGCGACATCATGAGCCCGTCCAGCCCCTTCATCGTGCGCCCGGTGGCGACGTCACTGCTGATGGTCGCCATCGTGCTGGCCGGCCTGGTCGGTTTCAAATTCATGCCGCTGTCGGCGCTGCCGCAGGTCGATTTCCCGACCATTCAAGTGCAAACGCTGTACCCCGGCGGCAGTCCGGAGGTGATGAGCCAGACCGTGACGGCGCCGCTGGAGCGCCAGTTCGGCCAGATGGCCGGTTTGCAGCGCATGAGTTCGACCAGCGCCGCCGGCGTGTCGCTGGTGACGCTGCAATTTGGCCTGGGCCAGACGCTCGACGTGGCCGAGCAGGAGGTGCAGGCGGCGATCAACGCGGGCGGCTCGCTGCTGCCGGCCGACCTGCCGGCGCCGCCGGTGTACGCCAAGGTCAACCCGGCCGACGCGCCGGTGCTGACGCTGGCGATCACGTCGGACACGCTGCCGCTGACCGAAGTGCAGAACATCGTCAACACCCGGCTGGCGCTGAAAATCAGCCAGGTTACCGGCGTCGGCCTGGTCACGCTGTCGGGCGGACAGCGTCCGGCCGTGCGCATCCAGGGCGACACGCGCGCGCTGGCATCCTACGGCCTGGGGCTCGACACGCTACGCACCGCCATCGCGGCGGCCAACGCCAACGGCGCCAAGGGCAGCATCGACGGACCAACGCGCGCCTACACCATCAACGCCAACGACCAGCTGGTCGCCGCCAGCGACTACAAGAGCCTGATCGTGGCCTACAAAAACGGCGCGCCGGTGCGCCTGTCGGACGTTGCCCAAGTGATCGACAGCGCCGAAAACGTCAAGCTGGGCGCCTGGGCCAGCCTGACCCCGGCGATCATCCTGAACGTGCAGCGCCAGCCGGGCGCGAACGTGATCGCCACGGTCGACGCGATCAAGGCGCGCCTGCCCGAGCTGCAAGCCGGGCTGCCGTCGGCGCTGCGTGTGCAGGTGCTGTCGGACCGCACTACCGGCATCCGCGCCTCGGTTGAGCACGTCGAAATCGAACTGACGCTGGCCGTGGTACTGGTGGTGCTGGTTATTTTCGGGTTTCTGCACAGCCCGCGCGCGACCGTCATCGCCAGCCTGGCCGTGCCCATTTCACTGATCGGCACCTGCGGCGCGATGTACCTGCTCGGCTACAGCCTGAACAACCTGAGCCTGATGGCGCTGACCATTGCCACCGGCTTCGTCGTCGATGACGCGATCGTGATGATCGAAAACATCGCCCGCTATATCGAGGAGGGCGAGCAGCCGATGCAGGCCGCTTTGAAAGGCGCCGCACAGATCGGTTTTACCATCATCTCGCTGACCGTCTCGCTGATCGCCGTGCTGATTCCGCTGCTGTTCATGGGCGACGTGGTGGGCCGCCTGTTTCGCGAATTTGCCATCACGCTGGCCATCACCATCCTCATTTCGGCGGTGGTGTCGCTGACGCTGGTGCCGATGATGTCGGCGCGCTGGCTCACCGCCGGCAAGCAGAAAGAAAGCAAACTGCAAAAGCAGTTCGACAAAGTAGTCGGCTATTACGACCGTTCGCTCGGCTGGGTGCTGGACCATCAGGGCCTCACGCTGTTGGTCGCGCTGGCCACCCTGCTGCTGACGGTGCTGCTGTACGTGGTGATCCCGAAAGGTCTGTTCCCGACGCAGGACACGGGCCAGTTGCAGGCCCGGATAGAAACCGCGCAATCGGTGTCGTACGCGCGCATGGCCGGCCTGCAGCAAGCGGCCGCGCGCGCCATCATGGATGACCCGGACGTGGCCACCTTGAGTTCGCTGGTCGGCGTCGACGCGGCCAACAACACCATGCTGCACACGGGGCGCATGCTGATCAACCTCAAGCACGCGCGCAGCGGCACCCAGCAGGAAACCATGGAGCGGCTGCGCCGGCGCGTGGCCGACGTGGCCGGCGTGACCATCTACCTGCAGCCGACCCAGGATTTGACGATCGACGCCGAGACCGGCCCGACCCAGTTCCGCGTCTCGCTCGAAGCGTCCGACAACAAGCTGGTGCTGGAATGGGCCGCCAAGCTGGTCCAGCAGATGCAGGCGATGGCGCCGCTGCGCAATGTCGTCTCGGACGCCGCCGCCAGCGGCAGCGCGGTGTTCATCGACATCGACCGCGACAGCGCGGCGCGCCTGGCCATCAGCGCCGCCGCCATCGACGACGCGCTCTACAGCGCCTTCGGCCAGCGCATCGTCTCGACCATCTTCACCGAGACCAACCAGTACCGCGTGATCCTCGAGGCGCGTCCCGACGCGCTGACCACCCCGGCCACGCTGGGCGAACTGCAACTGCGCACCGCCTCCGGCAAGGCCACGCCGCTGTCGGCCATCGCCACCATCAGCGAACGCCCGGCGCCGCTGCAGGTGACCCGCGTGGCGCAGTATCCCGCCACCACGATTGGCTTCGACACGGCCAATGGCGTCTCGCTGGGCAAGGCGGTCGACACGGTGCGCCAGGCGGCCAGCGAAATCGGCCTGCCGCCCACCGTGACGCTCACTTTCCTGGGCGCGGCCAGCGCCTACCAGGCGTCGCTGACGAGCCAGCTGTGGCTGATCCTGGCCGCGGTGATCTGCGTCTACATCGTGCTTGGCGTGCTGTATGAAAGCTATATCCATCCGCTCACCATCATCTCCACCCTGCCCTCGGCCGGCGTGGGCGCGCTGCTGGCCTTGATGATCAGCGGCCAGGACCTGGGCGTGATCGGCATCATCGGCATCATCCTGCTAATTGGCATCGTCAAGAAAAACGCCATCATGATGATCGACTTTGCCATCGACGCCGAGCGCAATGAAGGCAAGGACGCGCGCGCGGCGATCCATCAGGCGGCGCTGCTGCGCCTGCGCCCTATCCTGATGACGACGATGGCCGCGCTGTTCGCCGCCGTGCCGCTGATGCTGGGTTGGGGCGAAGGCGCCGAGTTGCGCCGTCCGCTGGGCCTGGCCATCTTCGGCGGCCTGATCGTGAGCCAGGCACTGACGCTATTTACCACCCCGGTGATCTATCTCGGCTTTGACAGCCTGGGCCGGCGCTGGTCGCGCAAACGCGCCGGCAAGCCGGCGGGAGAAGCCGTTTGAACCTGTCCGCACCGTTTGTCAGGCGTCCGGTCGGCACGCTGCTGTTGACGATCGGCCTGGCGCTGTCGGGCATCGGCGCGTTTTTCGTGCTGCCGGTGTCGCCGCTGCCGCAGGTCGACTACCCGACCATCTCGGTGTCGGCCAACCTGCCCGGCGCCAGCCCGAACACCATGGCCACCAGCGTGGCCACGCCGCTGGAACGGCGCCTGGGCGTGATTGCCGGCGTCAACGAGATGACTTCGTCGAGCGGCAATGGCCAGAGCCGCATCAGCCTGCAGTTTGAGCTCACCCGCAAGATCGACGCGGCCGCGCGCGAAGTGCAGGCGGCCATCAACGCCGCGCGGGTCGATCTGCCGGCCACGCTGCGCAGCAATCCCACCTACCGCAAGGCCAACCCGGCCGACGCGCCCGTGATGATCCTGGCGCTCACGTCCAAGACGCGCACGCCCGGCCAGGTGTACGACGCGGTGTCGAACCTGGTGCAGCAAAAGCTGGCGCAGGTCAATGGCGTGGGTGACGTCGAACTGGGCGGCGGCTCGCTGCCGTCGGTGCGCGTGGAGCTGCTGCCGTATGCATTGAGCCGCTACGGCGTGAGCATGGAAGACGTGCGCGCGGCGATCCAGGCCAGCAGCGCCAACCGGCCCAAGGGCGCCATCGAAGGCGACGACCGGCGCCTGCAGGTGTATTCGGGCAGCGGCACGGGTGGGCACAACGCGGCCGACTTCCGCCCGCTCGTCGTCGCCTGGCGCAACAACGCCGCGATCCGCCTGTCCGACGTGGCCGAAGTGGTCAACGGAGTGGAAAATACCAACACGCTGGGCCTGTTCAATGGCGAGCCGGCGGTGGTGGTCCTGATCACCCGCCAGCCGGGCGCCAACGTGATCGAGACGGTCGATGGCATCCGCGCGCTGCTGCCCGATCTGCAGGCGGCGCTGCCGCAGGACGTCAAGCTGGAAGTGGCCTCCGACAGCACCAATTCGATCCGCTCGTCCCTGCACGAGATCGAACTGACCCTGATCATTTCGATCGTGCTGGTGGTGCTGGTGGTGAGCGCATTTTTGCGCAGCGTGCGCGCCACCATCATCCCGGCAGTGGCCACCATCGTGTCACTGCTGGGCACCTTCGGCGTCATGTATTTGCTCGGCTTTAGCCTCAACAACCTGAGTCTGATGGCGCTCACGGTAGCCACCGGTTTTGTCGTCGACGACGCCATCGTGGTGCTGGAAAACACCGCCCGCCACATCGAGGCCGGCATGGAGCGCATGCAGGCGGCGCTGCTGGGCGCGCGCGAGGTGGGCTTCACGGTGCTGTCGATCAGCGTCTCGCTGGTGGCCGTGTTCATCCCGCTGCTGTTCATGGCCGGCCAGGTGGGCCGCTTGTTCCGCGAGTTCGCCGTGACGCTGTCGGTGGCGGTGATGATCTCGCTGCTCATTTCGCTGACCACCACGCCGATGATGTGCGCCTGGCTGCTCAAGTCCGGCACCCCGACGCGCCAGCCGGGGCGCGTGGCGCGCTGGTTCGAGCGCGGTTTTGACTTCATCCACCGCCTCTACGAGCGCAGCCTGGACTGGGCCATGGCCAGCGTCGCGCTGGTGATGTGCATCCTGGTGGCGGTGGTGGCGCTGAACGTCTACCTGTTTTCCAGCGTGCCGAAAGGCTTCTTCCCGCAGCAGGACACGGGACAGATCAACGGCGGCCTGCGCGCCGACCAGAGCATCTCGTTCCAGGCGATGCAGGACAAGCTGCGCCAGATGGTCGACATCATCCGGCGCGACCCGGCCGTGGCCACCGTGGTCGGTTTCACCGGCGGCTCGCGCGCCGGCGGCGGCTTCATGTTCGTCAACCTGAAGCCGGTCGCGCAACGCACCGACAAGGGCCAGGCGGTGATCGCGCGGCTGCGTCCGCAACTGGCCAAGGTGACCGGCGTGAGCCTGTTCCTCAATCCCGTGCAGGACGTGCGCATGGGCGGGCGTCAGAGCAATTCGACCTATCAGTACACCCTGAAAAGCGACAACCAGGCCGACCTGAAACTGTGGGCCACCAAGCTGGCCGAGGCCATGAAGGGACAAAGCGCGCTGACCGACGTGGACACCGACCAGCAGGAGAACGGCGTGGAAACCTATGTGCACATCGACAAGGACAGCGCCGCGCGGCTGGGTCTGTCGGCGCGCGACATCGACAATGCGCTGTACGACGGCTTCGGCCAGCGCCAGGTGGCCACGCTGTACGCCGACCTGAACCAGTACCACGTGGTGATGGAAGTGGCGCCCCGTTTCGCGCGCAGCCCGGAGGCGCTGCGCGACCTGTATGTGCCGGCGCGCGGCCAGGTGTCGACCGACGCGGCCAGTGCTGGCGCGGCGGCGCCGGCCTCGGTGGTCAACCCGGCGCTGCGCGATCCGTCGAGCGGCCAGGCGGTCAGCGCGGCGGCCACCCGCATGGTGCCGCTGTCGGGTTTCGCCAGCTTCGCCGACAGCGCCACCGCCAGCTCGATCAACCACCAGGACGCCGAACTGGCCACCACCGTGTCGTACAATCTGGCGCTGGGCAGCACGCTGTCGGACGGCCAGGCGGCGGTGCATCAGGCCGAGGCCGAGATCGGCATGCCCAACAATGTGCGCGGCAGCTTCCAGGGCACCGCACGCGCCGCCCAGGATTCGCAGAACCAGCAGCCGCTGCTGATCCTGGCCGCGCTGGTGGTGATCTACATCGTGCTGGGCATGCTGTACGAATCACTGATCCATCCGCTGACGGTGATCTCGACGCTGCCCTCGGCCGGCGTGGGCGCAGTGCTGGCGCTGCTGCTGTTCAAGATGGAATTCACCATCATCGCGCTGATCGGCGTGTTCCTGTTGATCGGCATCGTCAAGAAGAACGCCATCCTGATCATCGACTTCGCGCTGGAGGCCGAGCGCACGCGCGGTCTGTCGGCGTTCGACGCCGTGCGCGAAGCATGCCTGCTGCGCTTTCGCCCGATCCTGATGACGACCATGGCCGCCATTCTCGGCGCGCTGCCGCTGGCGATCGGTTTCGGCGAAGGCTCGGAACTGCGCCAGCCGCTCGGTGTGTCCATCATCGGCGGGCTGATTGCCAGCCAGGTGCTGACACTGCTGACCACCCCGGTGGTCTACCTGTTGCTCGATAAACTGCGCAAGCGCCCTCGCCCGGTCGCCGCGCAAGCTGTCCTTTCATGAGTCGCCCAATGCATCCAATGAAACCGTTCGCCCTGACCGCCATCGCCGCCCTGCTCGCAGGCTGCGCCGTCGGTCCGCACTACCAGCGCCCCAGCGCGCCCACGCCGGCCAGCTACAAGGAGGCGTCCGGCTGGGTCGCTGCCGCTCCTGCCGACACCCTGGAACGGGGCCAGTGGTGGACCCTGTTCGACGATCCGGTGCTCAGCGCGCTGGAAGCGAAGGTGCTGGTGTCGAACCAGAACATCGCCGCCGCCAGCGCCGCCTACGCGCAGGCGCGCGCGCTGGTGCGCGAGCAGCGCGCCGGCCTGTTTCCATCGGTGACGCTGGACGCCGGCGCCAAGCGCAGCGGCAGTGGTGGCGCCAACAGCGCGCCCGGCAATAATTTCCAGATCGGCCTGGGCGCCAACTGGGAGCCGGACGTGTGGGGCCGTCTGCAACGTGCCGTCGAGAGCGGCGACGCGGGCGCCCAGGCGTCCGCCGCCGACCTTGCCAGCGCCACGCTGGCAGCCCAGTGCGCGCTGGCCACCAGCTATTTTTCGCTGCGCCAGACCGACGCGCAGCAGGCATTGCTGGAGCAGACCATCGTCGGTTACCGGCGCGCGCAGGAGATCACCCAGAACCGTTACGCGGTGGGCATCGTCACCAAGACCGACGTGCTGCAGGCCCAGACCCAGCTGGCCAACGCACAGGCCGACAGCGCCGGTCTGACGCGTCAGCGCGCCCAGTACGAACACGCGCTGGCCACGCTGACCGGCCAGGCGGCGGGCGACTTTTCCGTGGCCAGCGCGGCGTGGACGGCGCTGGTGCCGGAAATCCCGCTGGGCATCCCGTCGGTGCTGCTACAGCGCCGCCCCGACATCGCCAGCGCCGAACGCCACGTGGCCGCCGCCAACGCGCAGATCGGCATCGTCAGCGCCGGGTATTATCCCAGCCTGAACCTGTCCGCCTCGGGCGGCGTGGGCGCGGCCGCCGTGGCCGACTTGTTCAAGGCGTCCAGCAGTGTCTGGTCGCTCGGTCTGTCGGCGGCGCAGACACTGTTTAACGCCGGCGCCACGCGCGCCAAGGTTGACCAGGCCGAAGCGGCGCAGCAGCAGGCCGTGGCGCGCTATCGCCAGAGCGTGCTCGCCGCGTTCGCCGATGTGGAAGACCAGTTGTCGGCTACCCGCGCGCTGCAACAGCAGCAGCTGCTGCGCGCGCAAGCGTCCAGCGCGGCCGACCAGGTCGAGACGCAGGTACTCAACCGCTATCGTTCAGGGCAGGTCAGTTACACGGACGTGGTGACTGCGCAGGCCACGGCGCTGTCGGCCCGGCGTGCGCTGGTGCAGGTAATGGCCGATCGCCAGAGCACGGCGGTGGCGTTGATTCAGTCGCTCGGTGGCGGCTGGCATGCCGAGCTGATGGCGCCGCCCGCCAGGTAGGCCAGTCGCCCGCCCGCCGCGCCGCCGGGCAGCGAGGTTGAGCGCGCGGCCTGGTTCAACAGTGACGGGCGATCTGGTCGACGCGCGCTTGCCCCCAGACGAGGCCAAGCGCGCCAACGCGCGGCACCGGCACGCCGCTATTTGACGGTGACGGGCGCCGGGCCAGGACCGAGCGCCAGCGGCGCCACGGCGCCTGGCTGGGCCACGTTGCGCTCGATCCAGGTCAGCATGTCGCGCCAGATGCGGCGCATTTCCTCGTTCGGCGGCATGGTCTGCGCGTTCGGCAGCTCGATCGTCAGCACAGGCACATGCATGCGCAAGCCGCTATAGTTGCCCAGCGAGCCAGGATAGACGCCGATCGGATTGAAGCGCAGCGCGCCGAACTGCTGCGGCGGCGAACCGCTGCCGTCGAAGTCGAGCAGGCCGAACGGCGCATGCACAGAGATGATCAGCTGCGGACGGTAACGCTTGATTTCATCGCTGACCCAGCGGCTTTCGGGCTCCGACAAGGGCTTCGATCCGGGGAAGCGGCGCGGGTCGCGGCGCGTCTTGGTGACCCAGTAGCGGGTCGTCTCAACCTGCCAGTCGGGCGTGGGGAAATTGCGGTTCAGGTCGACCCCGTTGGCATTGACGCGGCGCGGTTTGGCCGCCAGCAAGCCGTCCGGATTGACCACCGGGACCACGTCCCAGTCCAGATGGCGCGCTTCCGGATTGTGCATCCACTGCATCCACTGGAACACCGCCGCGGACGCCGTCAGTTCGTCGCCGTGGATGCCGCCGATCAGCAAAATGCGCAGCGGCGCGGCGTGCGAGGCCGGGTTGGCGACCGGATGGATCTGGCGCGACAGGATAGGAAAACCGTTGCGCGAACTAGTGCCGCTTTGGATCAGCGCGCTGTCGCGGCACATCGCCGTGCTGATGCCTGGCAGGCGCGCGCTCAGGCGCGTGCAGGACGTTGGCGCCGGCTTGGCCGCGGACACCTTGGCCGGTGCCGCCTTGGCCGGTGCCGCCTTGGCCGGCGTCGCGTGCGCCGACGTCGCATGGGTGGGCGCGGCAAGCACCGGATTGCTCAGTACCAGCCCAAGCAATGCAGTCGAAAAGCAGAAGCGTTGCAACATGAAATCCCGGTCTTCATAAACGGCGCTGACAATTCGACACGCCTGTGATCGGGCGATGGCGCTCCCGATGCTGCACGTTCGGCACACAACTATTCGGTGCGCCGGCCGTGGCAAAAATCCAGCCTGATTATACAGGCTCGGTCCATCCGCTTCGCCACGCAGCGCACGGCGCGGCCAGCCGGGGCGGCGCCGCTCGCCGCGCGCTTCAATTAAACGAGGTGCACCAGCCGATCGCCGCCACGCGCTTGCCAGGAAACAGCAGGCAGCTGCCGGCGCCGTCCGCGCCGTCCTCGTAGAGCTGGCATGCGCTGCATTTTTGCGCGCTGGTCCAACTGGGATGGGCCTTGGCATCGACCGTCGCGCTATCGGCCTTGTAGTGAAATTCGAGCGCCTTCGGTTCGCTTTCCGACAGCATCGGATCGGCCGCCCGGGCCGATGCGCCACCCGCCAGCACGACCGGGGCAAGCGCACACTGGAGCATGAAAACTCGGCGATTCAGACGCATACGGTTTCTCCCGAAAATGGGCAGTATCGCCCATCCGGCGCACGCTGTCGAGATGGCGCACCAACGGCGCCGGCGCTATTTCAGCGGCACCGCCTTACCGTCTTGTACCTGCGTCAGATAGACCTGATCCATGCCCTGATGGTCCTTCGCGCTGAAGCGCAGCGCCATGCCGCTGAGCGACATGTTCATCTGTTCAAGTGTGCGCAGCAACGCCGTCCGGCTCGGCGCCGGGCCGCTGCGTCTGAGCGCCTCGACCAGCACGACGGCGTCGGCATAGCCTTCGAGCGAGCCGTAGTTGCGTGCCGCGGGCGCCACATCGCCCTGGTATTGCTTGACGAGGACGTCGGCCGCGTCATCCGGCGAGGGCATCACCTGGCTGATCAGCACACCGTTGCCGTGGGCGCCGGCGTGCTTGATGAACTCGCTGGTGCCGATGAAGGACACGGTCGCAAACGTGGCGCGCAGCGCGTGCGCGCGCGCCTTCTTGAGCAGCATCGCCAGCGGCCGATAGGTGCCGATGAAGATCACCGCTTGCGGCTTGTGCCGCTCCAGCTGCGCCAGGCCCGTCTCGACATCGATGGTATTGCGCCGGAAGCGCGACTCCAGCACCACGTCCAGATGGCGTCGCCGCAGCGCGCGCACCACGCCGGCCTTGCCGGCCTCGCCGAACTCGTCGTCCTGGATGAACAGCGCGATCTTGCTCATGCCCAGCGTGCCGGTCAGGTGCGCCACCAGCGCCTCGGCCTCGTCGAAATACGAGGCGCGCAGATTGAACACCATCGCTTGCGCGGGCTCGCGCAGGAACTGGGCGCCGGTAAACGGAAACAGATACGGCACCGCCGCCTTGCTGGCGATGGGCACCGCGGCGTTGGAAGTGGGCGTGCCGACGTAGCCGAACAAGGCAAACACCTTGTCGGTGTCGATCAGCGCATGGGTGGCCTTGATTGACTGCAGCGGGTCGTACGCGTCATCGACGCTCACCAGCGCCAGCCGGCGCCCGTGCACGCCGCCGCCGGCGTTGACCTTGTCGAAGTAGGCGTTGGCGCCGGCGCGCAGCTGCAATCCCAGCCCGGCCGCCGGCCCGCTGAGCGCATTGGCCATGCCGATGCGGATTTCGTGCGCCGTCACGCCATCGTCGGCCAGCACGGCACCGCATAACACCCACTGCAACATCAGCGCCGCCAGCCCGATAGTACGCATGCCACCCCCGCTTGGGTCCACGGAGCTGCCTTCAACTCCACCACAGCAAGTATCTGGCGGCGTGACGATATTGTCAAACGCCAAGTTTCATTGAATTGGCGACGCGCCGCGCGCCGCACCGAAGCGATCAGCCCGGCTGCGCGTGCAAACGGTATTTTTTGACCACGCCGGCCCGGTCGAACAGGATCACCAGCTCTTGCGCGCGGCTGGACATGGCGCTCGCCAGCAAGGTGGCGACCCGATGGCGGCGTGCACTGGCGGGGTCGGCTGCGCGATCCTGGTAGACCCAGATATCGTCGCCACTGCCAAATTTGACGGCCGGCGCGGCGCCAAACGCCGCATCGAGCTCGGTTTTGGTGGTCTGGCCGACCACGATGCGCTGGGCCAGCGCATGCGCGTTCAGCGGCGCGGGCGCCCTCGTGCTCACGCACCAGAGTGTCAGCGACAGCACGCCGATACCGGCCAGCGTCCATCGTATGCTTGGTTTCATGTCTGCTTTCCCATTCACCTGCGTTGGCCCTGGAGCATTGCGCCTGGCTGCGGCGCGTCGGTCGTTCGGCGCTGCCGCACCGGCACTATTTTCTGCCGGGCCCCGCATGTGAACGAACTCCAGAGTGTCCTCACTTTCGCCGAAAAGTACCAACGAATCATGCAAAGCACCGTATTGCACCACCTTTGGCAGCGCATATCGATACCATTCGTCAATACATCCGGCGCTCGCCCCCATCGGGCGGTGCAAGCAGCCACGCCGCCCTAGCGCGCCAGGCCCGGATACAAGCGCGTGGCGACCGTCAGCAGCGCCAGAAATACCGCCCCCATCACGGAAAAACTGAACGCCAGCGGGTACACGCCGTGGCCGCCGACGATCATCGTGTCGCGCAGCGCGTCGACCAGGTAGCTAAGCGGATTGACAGTGGCCACGGCGCGCAACCATGGCGGCATCAGCGCGATCGGGTAGATCGCGTTCGATGCGAAGAACAAGGGCATGGTCAGGATCTGACCGATGCCCATGAAGCGCTCGCGCGTCTTGACGACGCAGGCGATCACCAGCGAAAAGGTGGCGAAAATGCACGAGCCGAGGAACACGGCGCAGGCCACGCCGAGCATCGGCGTCATACCCCACTGAATGTGCACCGACAGGGCCAGCGCAACGAGGTACACCACCAGCGCCTGCAGCAAACCGCGCAGCCCGGCCGCCAGTGCCTTGCCCAGCACCAGCGCGCTGCGCGAGGCCGGCGTGACCAGCAGTTTGTGGACGATGCCCAGGTCGCGTTCCCAGATGATGGCGATGCCGTAAAAAATGGCGCTAAACAGGATGCTCTGGGCCAGAATGCCCGGCGCCATGAAGTCCAGATAACTCAGCGCGCCGGTCGGGATGCCGCGCACCTGGCTAAACACCTGGCCGAACACGGCCAGCCACAACACCGGCTGCACGGCGCGCGACAGCAATTCGGTCGGATCGCGCAGCAGTTTGCGGATCTCGGCTTGCGCCACCGCCGTCGTCGCGTACAGGAAGTCGCGCATCGCTCAGCCCAGCCGTTGCGCGGTATCGCGCGCCGCGCGAATGTCGCGATAGTGGCCGCCCTGCTCGATCAGCACACCGCTGTGGGCCACGAACACGTCGCTCATGCTCGCCTGCGGGCCGATCTGGCGCTTCAGGTCGGCCGGCGTGCCCGTCACGGCAACCCGGCCCCGATGCAAAATCGCCAGCTGGTCGCACAGAAAATCGGCCTCCTCCATGTCGTGCGTGGTGAGCAGGATCGTCATGCCGGTGGCCGCCTTGAGCTCCTGCAGGCGGGCCCACACGGTGCGGCGCGCGACCGGGTCCAGCCCGATCGTCGGTTCGTCAAGAAACAGCACCTGCGGACGGTGCATGGTGGCCTGGGCGATCTCCAGGCGCCGTATCATGCCGCCCGAGAACTGCTTGACCAGCTGGCCGGCCACCGTGTCGAGGCCGGCGAACGCCAGCGCTTCGTCGATGCAAGCGGCCCGTTGCGCGCCGCGCAGGCCATACAGGCTGGCCGACAGCAGCAGGTTTTCGCGCGCCGTCAGGGCGCCGTCGGCCGACAGCATCTGCGGCACGTAGCCGATGCGCCGACGCACCTCGAGCGGGGCGTTGAGCACGTCAAAGCCGGCCACGCACGCCCGCCCGGAACTGGGCGCGAGCAGCGTCGTCAGGATCTTGATCGCCGTGCTCTTGCCGGCACCATTGGGCCCGAGCAGGCCAAAGATCGATTGATGGGCGATGCGCAGATCGATCTGATCGAGCGCGCACTGCTGACCGTAGTATTTGCTCAGCGCCTGCACTTCGATCGCCCAGTTCGCCGGTGTGTCGATCATGCATGCCTCCTGGTCGGCGCCGGCGCCCGGCAGGCGCGGCGCGGATGCCGCTGCGGCGCGCCGCTCGCCTCATTCATGGCGCAGCGCCTCGATCGGGTCCATCTGCGCGGCGCGGCGGGCCGGAAAATAGCCAAACAGCACGCCGATCCCCGCAGAGAACACGAACGACAGCAAGTTGATGGCCGGATCGAACAGATACGGCACACCCATCGCCCCGGCCAGCAGCCAGGACGCCAGCGTGGCGATCAGGATGCCCACCAGACCGCCCAGCGCGGCCAGCGTGACGGCCTCGATCAGAAACTGCAACAGCACCTCGCGCTCGAGCGCGCCGATGGCCAGGCGCAGGCCGATCTCGCGCGTGCGCTCGGTCACCGACACGAGCATGATGTTCATGATGCCGATGCCGCCCACCAGCAGGCTCACCGCCGCCACCGCGCCCAGCAGCGTGGTCATCACCTTGGTGGTGCCCGACAGCGTGTCGGCCAGTTGCTGGGTGTCGAGGATGTTGAAGTTGTCGTCGTCGCTGTCGGCCAGCTTGCGCCGCTCGCGCAGCAACTGGCGCAAACTGGCCTTCAGGCGCGCGCTGTCGCTGCCCTCCTCCATCGACACCAGCAGCGTCCCCACCCGCAGCGAACCGGTCACGCGCCGCTGCAGCGTGTGCAGCGGCACCAGCACCGTGTCGTCCTGGTCGTTGCCCATCGCGCCCTGCCCCTTGGCCGCCAGCACGCCGATCACGTCGCAGGAAAACTTCTTGATGCGTAGTTGTTCGCCCAGGCCAGTCACACCGGCCTGGCCGCCAAAGATTTCACGCCGCACCGTTTCGCCCACCAGGCAGACGGCGGCGCCGGCGCGCTCCTCGTCGGGCTCGAACGTGCGCCCCGCGGCCAGTTTCCAGTTGCCGGTCACGATCCAGGCGTTGCTGCCGCCGGTCACCGTGGTGGCCCAGTTGCGTCCATTGCCGACGACGGTGGCGCCGCTGCGCCCCTCGGGCGCGGCCGTGGCCACGCCGCCGATCTGCGCGGCGATCGCCGCGGCGTCCGCCTCCTTGAACTGGGGCGCGCCCCCGCCGCCGCCCGGTCCCTGGCGCTGGCCCACGCGCACCATCAGCAAGTTGCTACCCAGGCTAGATATCTGGCTTTGCACGGCGCGCGTGGCGCCGTTTCCCAAGGTGACCATGGTGATCACGGCGCTGACCCCGATCACAATGCCCAGGATGGTCAGGAAGGAGCGCAGCAGATTGCGCCGGATCGAGCGCAGCGCCAGCAGTAGCGTGCTGAGCCACATCAGGCGTTCTCCTCGAACACCGGTGGCCCCGTCACCGGCGTCGGATTGACGACATCGCTGGCGATGCGCCCGTCGACGAAACGCACCAGCCGGCGCGCGTAGGCCGCCATGTCCGGCTCATGCGTGACCATCAGCACGGTGATGCCGTGGTCGCGGTTCAGCGCCAGCAGCAGCCCCATGATTTCGTGGATGCGCTGCGAGTCCAGGTTGCCGGTCGGTTCGTCGGCCAGTACCACGGCCGGTTCGGTGACGATCGCGCGCGCGATCGCCACGCGCTGCTGCTGGCCGCCGGACAGCTCGGCCGGCGTGTGCTGCTCCCAGCCTTGCAAACCCACCGAAGCGAGCGCGCGGGCGGCGGCGGCGCGCCGCACGGCCACGCCATCGCCCCGGTACAGCAGCGGCAACTCGACATTCTCCTGGGCCGAGGTGCGCGCCAGCAGGTTAAAACCCTGGAACACGAAGCCGAGGTAGCGCCGGCGCAGGCGCGCGCGCTGGTCGCGCGTCAACGCCTCCACGTGCGCGCCCATGAACAGAAACTGGCCGGCGCTGGGCGTGTCCAGGCCGCCGAGGATATTCATTGCGGTCGACTTGCCCGAGCCGCTCGGTCCCATGATGGCGACGAACTCGCCGGCATGGATGTCCAGGTCGATGCCCTTCAAGGCCACCAGCGTGGCCTGGCCCGTGCCGTACACCTTGGTCACGCCGCGCAGCGCGATCAGCGGCGAACTCATTTGGTCGCCGCCGACTTCTGGGCGGTAATCACGGCCATGCCTACGCGCAGCTCGCCGCCGGTAATTTCCGTCATGTGCCCATCGCTGATGCCGGGAACCACCGCCACCATTGTGGCCACGCCGTCCTGCGGCAACACCCAGACCTGGCGCACCGCCTTGGTGCTGGCCCGCTCGGCGGCCGAGCGGCGCGTGCTGGTGTTGGGGCGGCTCGGGATCAGCGACGACACCAGACTGCCCTTGCCCGCCGGCTGGCCTGCGCCCGCCACCGCGGGCGTGAAGCGCAGCGCCGAATTGGGCACCAGCAGCACGTCCTTGCGCTGGGTGGCGACGATGGTGGCGTTGGCGGTCATGCCCGGGCGCAGACTCAGATCGTCGTTCGACACGTCCAGGTAGGTCAGGTAAGTGACGACGTTGTCGGTGATGGTCGAGCCGTAGCCAACCCGCGTGATGCGCGCCGGATACTTGCGGCTCGGATAGGCGCTGACCGTGAAGGTGGCGTCCTGGCCCGTCTGCACGGCGCCCACATCGGCTTCGTCGACGTAGACCCACAGACGCAGCCGGGACAGGTCTTCGGCCACGGTAAACAGCGTCACCGCCTGCAGCGAGGCGGCCACCGCATTGCCCGGATCGACGTTGCGCGTCAATACCACTCCGGCGTCAGGGGCGCGGATCGACGACTTCGACAAATTGGTCAGGTCGGTCGACAGCGCCGCGCTGGCTTCGACGACACCCGCTTGCGCACTGCCATGATCGGCATTGGCGCGCGCCAGCGTCGCACGCGCCGCGTCGTGCTCACTGGCCGCCGGCAGCTTGCCGTCCGACAGCCGGGCCAGCGCGTCGAGCCGGGCCAGCACGGCGCCGGCCTCGGTGACGGTGGCCTTGGTCTGCACCAGTTTCGCCTTGGCCGCGTCGAGCGTGGCGCGCGAGCGCTGGACCTGGTCTTGCAACTTGGCCGGATCGAGTTCGACCAACACCTGGCCGGCGTGGATCCGGTCGTTGACATCGACGTTGACCTTCTTGACCGTGCCCGACAACTCGCTGCCGATGTTGATCGAACGGGTCGGCTGCAAGCTGCCGTTGGCGGTGACGGTGAGCGTCAGGTCGCCCCGTCCCACGAGCTGGGTGGTGTAGCGCGGCGCCGCATCGGCCGCTTGTTGCTGCTGCCACAACCACAGGCCGAGCGCCACCAGCGCCGCCAGCAGCAAGCCGCCCCACAGGCCATGGCGCCGGTACCAAGGACGCGCAGCTGGTTCGTCCAGCAAGGCGGCCAGGTCCACGGCGCCGGACGGCGCGCTGGTCGGTGTCGGCGTTGACCCGCCAGATGCCGATGTCGATGCCGATGCCGATGCCGATACCGATGTTGGCGTTGATGGGCCAGCCGCCGATGTCGATGTTGGCGTTGATGGGCCAGCCGCCGATGTCGGTGTCGGCGTTGATGCGCCAGGTGTCGGTGTCGGTGTCGGTGCGCCAGGTGTCGATGTCGGTGTCGGCAAATTCGCTTGCTCAGGCGTGAAAGGCAGGTTCATGGACGCTCCGGGGCATGAGATTGTGTGGGCGACAGCGCGGGAGCGAGCGGGTCGGGCGTCATACGCCAGCCGCCACCGAGCGCCTTAACCAGCCGGACATGATCGGCGCTGACGTCGACGGTGGCGCTGACCAGGCTATCTTGCGTGTTCAATTGAGTACGTTGGGTATCGAGGACGGTTTGGAAATCCACCACACCGCTGGTGAAACGCTGACGCGCCATGCGCGCCGCTGCGGTGCCGGCATCGGCGGCCTCGTGCAGGCGCAGCAGGCGCGCGTTATCGCCGCGCAGCGCGATCAGGGCATCCTCCACCTCTTGCAGCGCGCCCAGCACGCTGGCCTGATACGCGGCGCGGCTCTGCTCTAACGCCGCCTGTTGCGCGCGCACCTGGGCGCGCCGGGCGCCCCCGTCCACCAGCGGCGCCGTGGCCTGCGCCATCAGCGTGCTGGCCAAGCTGCCGCCAGCGCCGAGCGCACCGACCGTCAGCGCGCTCAGACCGAGCGAGCCGCTCAGCTGAAAATTGGGCAGGCGCGCCGCCTGCGCGGCATCGACCCGCGCGCTGGCCGCCGTCAGCTGATATTCTGCGGCGCGCACGTCGGGACGCTGGCGCAAGGTCTCGGCCGGAATCTCCAGCGCCAGCGCGGCGCGCGCGCGCGGCACCGGCGCCACGTCGCTGAGCCGGTTCGACAGCGCCGCCGGCGCCTGGCCGCACAGCACGGCGAGCGCGTGGCTGCTCTGCGCGATGGCGCTTTGCAACGACGGCAACTGCGCGCCGGTCTGCTCGGCGGCCGCGCGCGCCTGCTCAACTTCGAGCGCGCTCAACAAGCCGGCCTGATTGCGCCAGCGCGTGATCTGCCATGTCTCGTTTTGAATTGCCAGGTTGTCGCGCGCAATCGCCAGGCGCGCCTGGCCGCCGCGCAGCGTCAGATAGGCCAGCACCACCTCGGCCGCGATCGATACCTGCGTGCCGCCCAGGCCGGCCGCGCTGGCTTGCTCGGCGGCGACGCTGGCGCCCAGCGCACTGCGGTTGGCGCCGAACAGGTCCAGCTCCCAGCCGGCGTCGAGCCCGAGCGCGACGCGCTTGGCGGCGCCGTTGCCGCCCGTGGTGTGCTGCGCCGAGGCCGCGCCGGACAGGCGCGGCCACAGCTGCGCGCCGGCCACCTCGCGCAAGGCGCGCGCCTGCTGCAAGGCGGCACGCGCCGAACGGATGCTGGTGTTGGCACGCAAAGCCTGTTCGACCAGCTCATTGAGCAATGCATCATCGAACCCTGACCACCATTGCTGCAAGGAGCTTGTCGGCTGCCCGGGCGCGCCAGCCGGTATCGACCATGCGGGCGGCACCGCGACGCCGCTGCTCAGCGGCGGCGGCGCCGGCTGGCTGGCGCATCCGCACAAGCTCAGCAACATCGCGCCGACCAGCCGCCGCGAAGCGGGTATCGACAGCACGGCTTCGGACTGGTCACGAACAGATCTGGGCATGCATGTCCTGCTTGGAATGGGAAGTACAATCGGATCGAGGTCCCACGCCGGCTCAGCGGGCGGGCCACAACACCGGGCCGCTCGGGTGAGCGCCGCGGTCCATCAAGGCTAGTGCACATCGAATGCAAAATCCATGCGCCAGATCAAGTGTCAACCCTTGATTGCGAGCCGATAGCCGGTGCCGAGGCGCGCGCCGCTGCGAGTGGCAGGGCGGCACGCCAGTGAAATCTAGCGTCGGCCGATGGCGACGTATTCGATGCCGTGGCTACGCACTTGCGATGGGGTGTACAGATTGCGCCCGTCGAAAATAATCGGCGTGGCCAGCGCGGCCTTGACATCATCAAAATTCGGCACGCGGAACTCCTTCCACTCGGTAACAATCACCAGCGCGTCGGCGCCGTTCAGGGCGCTCATCGGCGAGTCGGCGTAACTGAGGCGCGGATCGTCGCCAAAAATGCGGCGCGCTTCGTTCATCGCCACCGGATCGTAGGCGGTCACGCGCGCGCCCATCTCCCACAGCCCCTGGATCACCACCCGGCTCGACGCGGCGCGCATGTCGTCGGTGTTGGGCTTGAACGCCAGCCCCCACAGCGCGAAGTTCTTGCCATTCAAATTGCTGCCAAAGCGCGCGCGTATCTTGTGCAGCAGCAGATGCTTCTGGTCCTCGTTGGCCTCCTCCACCGCGCGCAGCACTTTCAAGCCCGCGTCGTTGTCGTCGGCGGTGCGGATCAGCGCCTGCACGTCTTTCGGGAAGCACGAACCGCCGTAGCCACAGCCCGGATACAGGAAGTGAAAACCGATGCGCGGGTCCGAGCCGATGCCGATGCGGATCTGCTCGATATCGGCGCCGAGCTTGTCGGCCAGGTTGGCCAGTTCGTTCATGAACGAGATGCGCGTTGCCAGCATCGCATTGGCGGCATACTTGGTCAGCTCGGCCGAACGCACGTCCATCACGATCACCCGGTCGTGGTTGCGGATGAACGGCGCGTACAGCTCGCGCATCAGCTTGATGGCGCGTTCGTCGTCGGCGCCGATCACCACCCGGTCCGGGCGCATGAAGTCGTCGACGGCCGCGCCTTCCTTGAGAAACTCAGGATTGGAGACGACCGAGAAATCGAGCTTCAGATCGCGCCCGTCGAGCTCTTCCCGCAACGCCGCCTTGACCTGGTCGGCCGTGCCCACCGGGACGGTGGACTTGTCGATGACGACCTTGTAGTCGGTCATGTAGCGCCCGATATTGCGCGCCGCCGCCGTCACGTATTGCATGTCGGCCGAACCATCCTCGTCGGGCGGGGTGCCCACCGCAATGAACTGCAGCACGCCGAAGGCGACGCTGTCTTGGACGCTGGTGGTAAAGCGCAGCCGTCCGGCCGCCACGTTGCGCCGTACCATTTCCAGCAAACCCGGTTCGTGAATGGGAATGTCGCCGCCGTTCAGGGTGGCGATCTTTTTTTCGTCCAGGTCCAGGCACAACACTTGATTGCCCATTTCGGCCAGGCAGGTGCCGGTCACCAGACCGACGTAGCCGGTGCCAATTACAGTAATTTTCATGGTGTTATTTTGCTTTCAGATTGGGGGTGTTGAGGATTTGTGCAGTGTCAGGTTTGCCATAATCCATCGGCAGGAACTGCAGGTGATCCCACGGAAAACGGTCCAGAATGGCCGACGAGCGGGTGCCCTTGAACAGCGCCACATACGGATCGCTCTGTCCCAGCGAGGTGTACGATTTCGGGTTTTGCGCGCGCAGCGAAATCGCGCCGGCCTTGTCCCAGATGACGAAGCCATATTTTTGCGCCGCGATGGCGATCGTGCGGGCCACCGGATGCAGGCCCAGTTTGTCGACATCGACCTTGGGGTCAAGCCGGAAACGCAAGCCTTCCGGTATCCGGTTTGCTTGCTTGGTCGGGTTGTAACCGTCCGAGCGGTGCGCCGGCCAGGATTTGATGTTGAAGTGCTCGGCATCGACCAGCGAAATGCCGATCGCGTGGCGGATCTCGCCGCGTTTGAGTTCCTCGGCCGTGATCTGCCCGCCGATGAACGGCAAGCTCGTGCCGGTGGTGCCGTACACGGTGGGGAACACGCCGTCGCTGGTGGAGGCCTTGTTCAGGCGTCCGCCCCAGCACGCCTGCCACTTGCCGTCGACCTTGCGGCTACGCCAGAATTCCCACACGGTGTCCGACGATGGCTGGTAGATCGCCATCTCCGCGTCGGTGCCGTCGGCCGGCATGGCGGTCGGCGGAATCGGCACCGCGTCCCAGTGGACGGCCAGCGTCTTGTCCTTGAAGTGCTTGTTCTGGCAGTCCCACTCCGTCACCTGGACCGGCGCGACATCGGCGCCGACCACGTACATCGGGCTGGCGTAGGAATAGGTGTTGATGTTGACGTTGCCATAGTAAGCCTTTTTCTGACGCAGAAACTCGCTGACATAGGCCGTTGAATTGGAATTGATCGGCGCGTCGTTCGGAATCACCGTGTACCAGAAACTGCTGGGAGCGAACACCGTGTCAACGCGCAGGGCATTGATGTTGGCGGTGGCCTGCAGCGCGGCCGACGCGTGGCCGGCCAGGCCGATGGCAAGCACCAGCGCAGCGACTGCGCAGGGATGACGATTCGATGTCATGAGAATTCTCCTTTGTTCAATACGTGAAGCGGCAGGCAGGCGTGGCCCGCCGGCACACTCACGGTTCGTCGCGCTGGGAACGTACCCACGCAACTTGACGACGCACCAGAAATTGCAGGTACACGGGAATCTTGCGCAGCGCGTAGATCGGCGCATACGCGAGGTTGCGGAAAGTGAGGATGGTGCGTCCGAACTTGGCCCAGGCCAGCAACACGGCCGCGCCCAGCAGCAGCGCATTGATCAGCGCGAAGCCCCACGGCAGCAGATGGCCGCTCAGCGCCCACATCAGCAGGCCGAGCACGCACAGCGCGAGCACGCCCAGTGTCAGCAGCGCCAGCGGTGGCACACACATGTCGACGGTCAGCGCAGCGAGGTCGCGATTGCCACTGCGCAGCGCGTCGAACAGATTGCGCGGCCCCTCCTTGAGCATCATGCCCAGGTGCCCGTGCTCCCAGCGGGTGCGCTGGGTATGTGCGCCGGCCACGTTGGCCGGAAACACGCTCGTCACGCGGGCCTGCTCGCACAGGCGCGGCGCGTAGCCGGCACGCGCACATTCCAGACCGAGCTTCAGGTCTTCGACGATGTGGCCGCTGGCCAGATCGGCGCGCGCGATCTGCTCCCAGGGAAACGCCATCCCGGTACCCATCAGCTGGCATGGCAGGCCGACGCGCTGGTAGCCCAGCGCGCGCGCGCGGTTCTTCACCGCCCAGGCAAATTCGGCCACCTTGGTCTTCAGGCTCGCGCCGGGCGGCGAACGCATCATGTACAGCGCCTGGATCGGGCGATTTTCGGCCAGGCTGCGCGCGGCCAGCAGCTCGATCGCGCCTGCCTCGAGCAGGCAATCGGCATCGATCACGATCAGCACCTGCACAGGCGCCTGGGCCAGATGGCGCACGCCGGCGTCCAGCGCATAGCCCTTGCCGCGCCGCTCGGCGTCAAAGCGCGTGAGCACCTCGGCGCCGGCCTGCATGGCCGCCGCGCCAGTGTCGTCGGTGCAGTTGTCGGCCACCACCAGCAACCGGTCGCCCGGCAGCAGCTGGGCGCGCACCGAGGCGATCGTGGCGGCGATGCCGGCGGCCTCGTCGTGCGCCGGCACCAGCACGGCCAGCGTCGGGCGCGCGCCGAGCGGCGCGGCCAGTTTGCGGCGCAATACCAACGCCGCGCCAATCTGCAGCGCGAACACGCATACCGGCACCGCCAGCGCCAGCAGTACCAGCAAAAACAGGATTTCCAGCGCGATCATGGTGTCACTCCGATCGGCGAGGCGCTTGCCGCGCCGTGGGGCGACGGGGCCAGGCCGGCGCGAAACAACAGCGCCAGCTTGGCCGCTTCGAGCGCGATCGAGTGGCGCTCCAACACGCGCTGGTAGCCAGCCTGGCACATCGTCTCGAGCGTTGCGAGCGGCGTGGCCAGGAACGTTTCCAGCACCGCCGCCAGCGCATCGACGTCGCCGGCCGGGAACAGCCAGCCGCCCTCGCCGGCGCGCACCAGCTCGGGGATGCCGGCCACATAGGTGGTCAACACCGGCCGGCGCAAGGCCATCGCCTCCATGATCACCACCGGCAGGCCTTCGGCGAAACTGGGCAACACCAGCGCGCGCGCAGCCAGGATCTCGTCGCGCACCTGGGCGCTGCTGATCCAGCCGGTGATGCGCACGACGTCGCGCAAACCCTGCTGCGCGATCAGCGCTTCAAGCTCGGCGCGCATCTCGCCGTCACCGGCCAGCACCAGCGACAAGGCGATGCCCTTGCGGTGCAATTGGCCGACGGCCGCCACCAGCAGCAGCTGACCTTTCTGTTCGCACAGCCGGCCCACGCACACCAATTGCGGCGCGCTCGGCAGCGGCTGCGCCGGCCCCGCATGGAAGGCCGGCTCCAGCGCGCAATGAACCACCTGCACCTTGGCCCAGTCGCTGGTGCGGATCCAGCGGTACAACTGGCTGCGCCCGAACGAACTGACCGCCACCACGAAGGCGGCGCGCTTGACTTTTTCTTTGATACCCAAAAATTCAGGCTTGTCGAATTCCTCCGGCCCATGCACGGTAAAACTGTACGGCGGCCCGCCCAGCGCCTGCGCCAGCATCACCACTTCGGCCGAATTGGTGCCGAAATGCGCATGCACGTGGCGCGCGCCGAAGCGCTGCATCCACGGTACGATGCGCGCCGCCTCGGCCAGATAGATCAGGTGCAGCGGCCAGGGCCGGTCGGCGCGCCAGCCCATCGCCAGCGCCAGCCGCAGCGCCTTCAAAAAGCGCAGCGGCCCGGCGCCGAAGCTGCGCAAACTGGCCACCAGCAAGCTGCCCATACCGTCTTTGAGCACGTAGCGCGTGCGTGCACGCTCGCGTTCGTCCTCGGCGTCGGCCAGGCTGTCGTCCCAGCCGCGCAGCGCGATGCGCTGGACCTCGAAGCCCTGGCGTTCCAGCGCCAGGATCTCGCGCCGGATAAAACTGTGGCTGACCTTCGGGTACTGGTTGACAAAATACGCGATCTGGGTCGGTTTGGCGTTATCCATAAATATCCTCTTCGACGACTGTGAGCTTGAAGCCGGGCGCGGCGATGATACGGGCCGGCGCGCCGACGGCAGTGGCGCCGTCGGGCACATCGCACAGCACCACCGCCATCGCGCCGATGCGCGCGCCGTGGCCGATGCGGATGCCGCCCAGCAGCTGCGCATAGGCGCCCAGCTCGACGTCGTCGCCCAGCGTCGGCACCGGCCCGTCGACGACCCGGTTGCCGATTGTGACGCCCTGGCGCAGCGTGCAATTGGCGCCGATCAGCACGTCCGGATGGATGAAGATGCCGCCGAAATGCCAGATCCGCAGACCGGGTCCGATCCACACCGACTTGGGCAGGCTGATCCCCACCACCGTCTCGACCAGCCGAAACAGCAGCCAGTACCAGCTCGTCATCAGGCGCGTCACCAGGCCCGGCACGCGCACGTCGAGCCGCCGTCCGAAGCGGTACACCCACACCGCCCAGATCGACTGCTCGCGCAGGAAGGGGTGGGCCATGTCGTAGCGTCGCAGGTCCGCCTGCCAGTCTTTATCGCGCTTCATTGAAATGCCTTCCATCGTTGTTCTCATCGTGTTTGTGCTTCGCTGGCGCGTTGGCGACGACGGCGCAGCCGGCCCCGATCATCAGCCAGAAGTACCAGTTGAACGCCAGGTAGTAGGCCATGTTGTCCGAGGCCGATACCATCAGATACTGGATCACCATCGCCAGCAGCACGAAAGCACCCAACCGATTGATCGGCAACAGCATCTTCAACACCCACAGCACGCGTGCCATCAGATACAGATAGGCCAGCAGGCCGGCCGCACCCAGCTCGAAAATCCACTGCACGTACAGATTGTGCGCATTGAAATTGGTCTTGCCGGCCAGCGGAAAGAAGGTCGGCGAAAAATGCTGGAACGAGTCGATCCCGTAGCCAAGCAGATAGTGGGTCGCTTGCATGTAGTGCAGTCCCGACTCCCACAGGTAGACGCGCCAGGCGAAGGAATTGAGTTTCGCGTACTGGATCACCTCGTTGCCGGCGCCCAGGTCGAGCACCCGTTCGCGCACGCTGGGAACGAGCAGGCCCAGCACCGGCAGCACGATCAGGTACAGCAGGTAGCGCCGTTCGAACAACACCGCGTAGGCGGCGAACAGCGCGAAGCAGGCGATCCAGGCGCTGCGCGTCTGGGTCAGCAACAGCAGCGCCATCATCAGCAGACAGTAAGCACTCAGGCCGATTCGCGCCGGCGTGCTCAGTTTGTAGGTCGCGCTTTTTAGCACGTAGAACCCCATCGAGATCACCAGCGTCAGATAGAAGGCGTAGATGTTCGGATGCGAAAACGTGCTTTGCAGGCGCGCGCCGTTCGGCCCGATCACCGCGCCGTGAATGGCGATATTGAGCAGGCCGTACACGGCCGGAAACAGGGCCGACCACAGCACCAGGCGCACGCAGCGCTTGAAGTCTTCCGCGCAGCGCACCAGGTAGAAGGCGCTCACGAAGATCGCGAAATACGAGATCAGCGCCAGATACAGGCGCACCGCATCGCCCTTGACGGGCGAGAACGCGATGCTGGCCGCGCCGATCAGCAGAAACGGCACCCACATGCCAAGCATCTTCTTGGGCAGCAGCGCCGGCTTTTCGATCACCAGCAGCAGCGCGATCAGGATCACGAAGATATTGATCAAGCCGCCCACACCAATCTGCAACGGTCCCAGCGACACCTTGGTGGCGTCGAAGAACACGTCGCCGGACGCGCGCCCCAGGATAATGAGCATCAGCAGCGCGGTGCGGCTGTACATCAGCAGCAGGCCAAGCAGCAGCATCGCCGGCAGCGCCATCGCGCGCGCCAGGCTGTTGTCGACCGCGCCGATATAGCCCGGCAGGCCGGCCCCGGCCAGCACCGCGAACAGCACCAGCAGCACCTTGGGCAGGTGCCGGCTCAGCGGCGAAGGCTGGTTCGATGTCATCGTCGCCGCTCTCATGCGCGCTTCAATGCCAGCGTCTTGATGCGCATGAAGCGGCGCGCCGCACGCACCATCAAATGGCCGGTGTCCTTCAACTCGCCCAGCGACGGGCCGCAGCGCAGACGCTGAAACGCGCTGGCCACGACGTCGGGCACGCTGCCCGCGTCGGCAAACACGCGCATGAAGAAGCGCCATGCGCGCCGCCGATACGGACGCGGCAGCGCCGCGTACTGCTGGGCATATTTACTCAGGATGGCGCGGTGGCCCTGGATCACCGAACGGGGATTGGTCGAAATGCGGTATTTGTCGGTGACGCTTTGCAGGTAGCGCACCGCGTATTCGCGCAGACAGTGCACCTGGGCGCGCTGGCTCAGACGGATGAACAGATCCCAGTCCTGGCAGCTGCGAAACGATTCGTCGAGCGCACCGACTTCCAGCAGCAAATCGCGGCGCACCACCACGTTGGAAAATGAGCCGATGAAGTTCGACACCAGCATCTCCTCCGAGCATTCGCCCTCGATCTCCGGATTGATGCGCAGCGTCTCGTTGCCGGCGTCGTCCACGCAGGCCAGCCAGGTGTAGCTCAGGCCCCAGGCCGTGCCGCGCTGGCGCAGACCGTCGATCTGTTTTTCCAGCTTGTCGGGCAGCCAGGTATCGTCGCTGTCGAGAAACGCGACGAACTCGCCGCGCGCACGGCGGATGCCGGTATTGCGCGCCACCGCCCCGCCCTGGTTTTTGCTGTGCGCGATAAAGCTGATGCGCGCGTCGTGCACCGCCGCCACCTGGGCCTCGGTGTCGTCGCCGGACGCGTCGTCGACGACGATGATCTCGTAGTCGCGAAAGCTTTGCGCCAGCACACTGCGCAGGCACTGCGCGATGCAATAGCCGCGGTTATAGGTCGGAATGATGATGCTCACGGCCGGCACCGGGCCGACCTCGCTGCGCGCGGCGCTGATGGCGGCGCCGCTCATGGCGCCAACCCGGTGGCGGTCAACACCAGAGTCGCTTGCTTGCGCAGACCGCGCAGCAGCCAGCCGCGTACTGTGCGCAGCTCGGCCGGACGGGCGCCGTAGCGCAGCGCGAAGCCGGCAAAACGCAACCCCATCAACCACCTGGCCCGGTTCGAAATTACCTTGCGAAACGCCAGCTCGCGCGTGCGCTCGGCGCTGGCCGGCACCAGCTCGCGCACTAGCTGGCGCAGCAGCGCATAGTCGTCGCTGAAGTCGCTCTTGCCCTCGATGTCGAACAGCTGCTCGCCATGATTGCAAAACGGCGCTGGATCGCAGCTGGCCATGCCGTGCAACAGCGCAGCCGATTCAGCCAGGTAGCGCGAAATGGTCAGCGCCATCTGCATCTGGGCGCGATGCTTGGTGGCGCCGACGTTGCCGCCGTGCCAGCGATAAGCGATCAGCGGCTGGCTCAGATTGACGCACGGCGCCACCAGCGCCAGCTGGCCGAACAGGAAATAGTCCTCGGCCAGACCGGCCACCTGCATGCGCCGTTCGGGCGGCAGCGCACCGATGAAGTCTTCCCCGTAACGCACGCCCAGCCGGCGCACGGCAGCCAGCCGCAGCGCCGCCGCCGGATGGCAGATCGGCGTGCGGAACAAGGCGCAGGCGGCCACCCCGTGGCGCCCGGTGGGCATGTCGATCTTGCCGATCACATGTCCTTTTGCGTCGATCACGTCGCCCAGCGAACCGATCGCCACCAGGCCAGGATTGGCCTCGAAGGCGCGCGCCAGCACTTCCATGCGCAGCGGCAGCGACAGGTCGTCCGCGTCCTGGCGCAGCACATACCTGGCGTCGCACAAATCGAGTCCGCAATTGAGCAGACCGGACAGACCCTGCGCCTGCGGGAACGAGCGCACGATGATGCGTGTGTCTTGCGCGGCATAGGCCTGGGCCAGTTCCAGGCTGCCGTCGGTGGAGCCGTGATCGAGCACGATCAGGCGCCAGTCGACATAGGTCTGGTTGACGATGCTGTCGAGCGCTTCGGCGAAGAAGGCGATCCCGTCTTTTACTGGTAACAATACGTCAAAAGTGGTCATCTTATCCCTCTGCTTTCTTTTGAAATCCTAAAAATGCGCGCAAGCTCAAAAGCTGCGGCTGCAGTAGCACCAGGCTGGTGGCGCCGTACACCAGCGCGCCGATCGCCACCAGCGCCACGAAGGCCAGCAAGGCGTTCGGCAGCGCCGCTTCGACGGGCGCGCGCAGCGTCATCACCGCCGCCGCCATGAACAATGCGGCGCAGACCGCCGGCGCCATGCAGCGCGCCAGCGCGATCGGGCCAACGCCGATCAGGCGTGCGCTGAAATACAGCGCCGGCAGCGCGTTGAGAATATTGGCGATCAGGTAGGCGCAGGCGACGCCTTCGATGCCCCAGCGCGCGCCGATCACGAAGGCGCACACCTGCAGCGCCGTGCCCAGCACGCCCAGGCGCAGCATCAACGCGGTGCTGCCACGCGCCATCAGCACCGTGCCGGTGGTGCTGACCACCGACTGAATGAAGCCCACCGGCGCCAGCCAGGCCAGGATGATCGCCGCGCCCTGCCATTTATCGCCCAGCAGCACATGCACAAACGGCGTGCGCAAGGCGAACAGGCCGGCCATCAGCGGCGCCGTCAGGAACACGATGAAGCCGAGCGCGCGCAGGTACAGGCTGGCCACTTCGGACACCGCGTCCTGCTTGCGGCTCATGATCGGATACAACACGCGCGAGGCGACGAAGCTCATGTTCTGCAGCGGGAACAACATCACCCGGTAGGCCATCGAATACACGCCCAGCGTGGCGGTGCCGAGCATGCGTCCGATCACCATGCCGTCGGCGTTGCGCGACACGTACAGCAGCACGTTGAACAGCGACAGGTGGCCGCTGAAACCGGCGATGGCCTTGAATTCACCCACGTTCCAGTGGCGCCCGGGCCGGAAATCGGATCGAAAAATGATCAGCGCCGACGACACCGCGCTGGCGGCGACGATCTGGAATACCAGACTGAGTACGCCGGCGCCGCGCCATGCCAGCAGCAGCGCCACCATCAGCCCGACCAGCGCGGCGGCGATTTCGGCGGTGGCCACCAGCGCGAACTTCGATTCACGCTCCATCAGCGCCTGATGCAGCACCGTCAAACCGGTCATCGGGAACACCAGCGCGAGGAAATACAGCACCTTGGCCAGGCCAGGCTCATGGAACAGGCGTGCCATCACCGGCGCCGACACGGCCACCGCCAGGCCGATCGCCAGACCCAGGCCCACATTGGTCCAGTGCACCGTGCTGGCCATCACCGGCGAGACCTCGCGCGCCTGGATCACCGCCGCAGCCGTGCCCATGTCCTTGAACAGATAGGCCAGGTTGGTGATGATGGCGGCCAGCGCCATCAGGCCGTAGGCGTCGGGCGCGAGCAGGCGCGCCAGCACCGTCATGCTGATCAGTTGGGAGGCGACCCGGGCCGCCTGCGACAGCGCGACCCAGCGGGCGTTTGAAATGGTGGACAAGTTCAGTCTTTCGTGATGGTTGTGTAAGGCTGGCGGGCCGCTTACGCGCCGCCCTGCCCACTCAGTGTGCGTTTCAGGCCCGCCAGGCGGCGGTGCAGGCCGGGCGAGACGCTCATTTCATAGAGCTGGCGCAGGCCCGGCAGGTGGCCCAGTTCGAGCATCAGCACCAGCAGCTTGCCGTAGGCGGGGCGCTGCTTGATGGTCGTGCACAGCGCCAGATAGCCGCGCAGGATGTTGTAGAAGCGGCGCACCAGTTCGGCGCGGATCGAGCGCAGGCGCACGCGGTTCTGGCGCCAGAACTGCGCGATCGATTCAAGCGTGCGCAGGTAGCCCAGCGTGTTGCGCTGCGATTTGGGCAGCGTCATGGTCGACTCGGCGCGGATGCGGCGCTGGAAGAACACCGTGCTCACGCACACCGACACGCCCGCCAGGCAACTGAGGCGCATGATGATTTCTTCGTCCTCGTGCACGATCGGCAGGAACTGCAAGCCCTGCCCGCCCCATAAGCTGCGGCGTGACAGGTACAGACACGGGCTGGCGAAGTACACGCCGGCGCGCAGCATTGCGCCGGTCGCTTCCACGCCCGAGCCATACACCTGGTCGAGCTGGCGATCGTAGGCTGGCAGATAGCTCGATTCGCAGCCGCTGTCCAAAAACGAGGCGCCCGAAAAATAGACGATGTCCGCTTCCGCTTGCTGCGTCAGCAGCGTGTGCATGGTGGCGACAAACTCGCCGTCGAGTACGTCGTCGGCGTCGAAAAAGTACAGGTAGTCGCCGCTGGCCTGCGTGATGGCCAGGTTGCGCGCGCTGGCCTGGCCCTGGTTATCGGTATGCAAAATGGTCACGCCGGCGATGTGCTGATAGCGCGCCAGCACTCCCGCCGTGGCGTCGCTGCTGCCGTCGTTGACGATGATGATCTCGTGGAACGGCGCGCTCTGATTGAGCAGCGAGTCGAGCGCTTCGGCGATGTACGCCTCGACGTTATACGCCGGCACGATGGCGCTGATGTTGACGCTTGCGTCGACGCTTACCATCGCACGCCTCCACTTACCGGTGGCGCCGGTCGCGCGGAACTCCCCAGCAGCAGGCGCGCCGTCAGCGAGGTCGTCTTGAACAGCTGGTGCATCAGGTAGCAGGCCAGCAGCGCCACCACCAGACGCGGCAAGGCCTGCGTGATGCCGAACAGCTTGGCCATCGTCAGCTGCACAAACTGGTGCAGGAACATGATCGTCATCGACGCGCCACCCAGCATCGCCAGCGCGCGTCCGAGCAGCTTGGTCTGTAGCAGCTGGGCCAGCACGGCCAGCAGCGCCACGCAGGCCACGGCGCACACCAGCGTCAGCAGCGGCACGCCGTAATCGAGCGCCTTGATGTCCATCGAGTTACGCACGCCGAACACGTTCAATAGCCCACCCACCAGCGCCACGCCGGCATACAGCGGCAGCAGCGTGCGCAGGCGCTGCGCGCGCGCCAGGTAGCCGATCAGGTACAACGGCGCGGCGAACAGCACGCTATTGGCACTCCACGGCAGCGTCAGCAGCTGCGCCGTGCCGGCGTTGACATAGGCCAGCGCCAACATGGCCGCGCAGATCAGCGCGCAGCTAGTCATGCTAAAACGACGCAGCAGAAAATGCATCAGCTGTTGGGTCAGGAAGTAACAGGTGACGAACCAGAACACCGAGGCCACGCCGGTGAGCATCTGGCCGCCCAGTAGCATCGGCTTGAGCAGTGTATCGACCATCCACGCGCCGCTCCACGCCTGGTCGGGGAAAGCCATCAGCAATTCGATGGGCCACAACAGCACCAGAAAACACAGGTACGGCACCAGCAGGCTGCGCGCCTTGGCCTTCAGGTAGACCAGCTGCGGCGCGCCGGCGTTGTGCAGCCAGCCGCCCAGCAGGAAAAACAAGGGCATGTGAAACATGAAGATCGTCTGCACCAGCAGCTTGTTGTAGCTGACGTGGCCCAGCACCACCAGGGTGATGCCGATCCCCTTCAACAGGTCGATCCAGGTCTGGCGTTCGAGCCGCTGCGCGCCGGGGCGCAGCGCGCTCGCATCAAAACTCATCGAGCACCGTCCCCAGCACATTCACGCCGGCCTGCTGCAAGCCGTCCACCATCTGGCGCGTGGCGCGCACATGGCTTTGGTCCTGGCGCGCCACCACCAGCGCGGCGCCGCAACGCGCGGCCACGCTCTGCGCGTCGGCGCACAGCGAGGCCGGCGGCGTGTCGATCAGGATCACGTCGTAGCGCCGGCCCAGCTCTTTGAGCAGCTGTGAAAATTTCGGACGCGTCAGCAGCTCGTGCGGGTTGGGCGGCATCGCGCCGGCCGGCAGCACCGACAGGTCGACCAGGCCTGGAACGCGCACAATGGCGTCGACGTCGTCGCGCTCCGCCAGGATGGCCGACAGGCCGCTGCGGTTGGGCAGCGCAAACAATTGATGCTGGCGCGGATGACGCATGTCGGCGTCGATCAGCAGCGTGCGCGCGCCCAGCTGGGAAAACACCACCGCCAGGTTGGCGGCCAGGAAGCTGCGCCCTTCGTGGCGCTCGGCGCTGGTGATGGCCAGCGCGGTGTGCGACTCGGCCCGCTCGAACCAGCGCAGCATCAGCGCGCTGCGCAGCGCGCGCAGCGCTTCAACTTGCGCGCTGAACGGATCGTAGGCGGCGATCAGCTCGTCGCTCAGATCGCTGGTGCCCCTGAGCAGATACGGGAAGTCGAACTGGCGCGCCAGGCCCAGGTCGATATCGGCCTGCGTCAACAGGCCCAGGCCCAGCGCGGTGGCGCCGAAACTCTGGCCGCGCTCGCGCTGCAATTGCGCGATGCGCTCGGCGTTGGCGGCGCTCAGGCGTCCGGCGTCGACCAGGATCGCGCCGATGGTGCGGCGGGTTGCCGCCGTGTCGTCCTGGCCGGCGCCGTCATTGGCGCCCTGCGGTCGGACTTGGGTAGTGGTGTGCATACATGGCTCCTTGTCGCTGTGTGCGGTAGTTGGGGCGGGCCGCTTAGCCGGCCAGCGCGGTCATGCCGGGCGGATCGCGCCGCGGCGGCGCCGGTTTGCCCAGCGTCTGACGCGGCAGCGCGCCGGAGCGCTTGATCACGCACAGCACGGGCAGGCCGACCAGTTCGGCCAGATCGGCGCTTGAGCGCACGCGTCGGTTGAGCAGTTCGAGCATCACCGCGCCGCCCACGCCGAGCATCAGCCCGACCACCAGCGCGACCAGCGTATTGAGCACGATCTTCGGTCCGAACGCTTTCAAGGGCGCCAGCGCCGGCGTCAGCACGGCGATGTCGGACTGGTTGGCCTGGCCTTCCAGATTGGTCAGCGTCAGGCGCTGGGCGATGGTTTCGTAGGCGCGCTGGGCGCTGTCGACTTCGCGCCCCAGCACCGCCAGCTCGTCGCGCGAGCGATTCAATTGCAGCACCTTGCCGCGCTGCGCTTCGACGGCCGAGCGCACCTGGCCGCTACGCTGCTGCAAGATGTTGGCGTTGGTGCCGATCGCTTCGGACGTAATCTGGGTCTGCGCAGCCAGACCGGCGCGCAGCTTGTCCACTTCGGCCTTGGCGCCCACGTACAGCGGATGGTTCTTGCCCATCTTCTGTTCGATGTCGGAGAACTTCGATTCGGCGCTGCCCAGTTCAACCTTCAGGTTCTGGATCATCGGGTTGTTCGTCACGTCGGGCGAGGCGGCGCCGCCGGCGTGATGCTGACGCGCGCGCGCTTCCATCGCCTGGCCCTGGGCCGTCACCAACTGGCTCGACAGTTCATTCAGACGCACCGTTTCCACGTCCAGACTCTTGTCGGCGTTCGCGTTGACGATGCCGTGATCGTGCTGGTAGGCCGACAGGCGCTGCTGGGCCAGCTCAAAATTGTCGCGCAACTGCTTGACCTGGTCGTTGAAATACACCGACGTCTTCTTCGACGGATCGACCTTCAGCTGCACGCTGACCTGCTGGTAGGCGGCGCCGAAGGCGTTGGCCACATTGGCCGCCATCTGGCGCTCATAGCCGGTGTAGGTGATGTTGAGCACGCTGCTGTCATGCAGCGGCGCCACGTCGAGCTTGTCGAGCAGGCCGCTGGCGATCCAGTCGCGCACATTGCCCTCGCCGTCGGTGGCGTCGAGGAATTTCTGCTTGACCAGCGGGCCGTCGGCCAGCTTGAGCGCGTCGACCACCCGCAAAGCGACGCTCATGCTGGTGACCAGCTCGACCTGGGTCGACATATAGCCGGGCATCAGCTGGGACGGCATCGCCTGGCCGGTCACCGGATCGGTGCCCTTGTAGTTCAGCACCAGCGCGGTGGTAGCCTTGTAGGTTTTGTGCTTGAGCAGACTCACGCCCAGCGCGGCGGCCACCGTCACCAGCACGGTGATGGCGATCAGCTTGTAGTGCGCGCGCAGGATCAGCAGAAATTGAGACAGGTTCATGGCTGGCTCCCTCGCGCGGGACGGCGACCGTGTGGCGCGCGCATCAGAACCAGCTCTCTTTCACCGAAATCACGTCGTCGATCTGGACGATGTCATCTGACTTGGGCTTGAATTCCTGCGTCGTGCCGTCGGCATTCTTGCGTTTCAGGCGCATGCCCCGTTCGGTGCCGCGCGGCGTCAAGCCACCCGACAGCGGCAACGCCTGCTGCACCGTCATATTGCGTTCGAGCCGGTAGGCGCCCGGCTTTTGCACTTCGCCGTAGATGAAAAAGCGCGGCGCGCGCTCGACATACACCACGTCGTCGGTGCGCAGATCCAGATTCTTGTTCAGGTCGCCCGAGCGCACCATCGCCACCAGGTCGATCGCTTCTTTGGTGGTCTTGCCGCCGCGGTTGCGGATCAGCAGCACGATGTCGCCGCCGTCCGGGATCACGCCGCCAGCCAGCGCCAGGATGGCCGTCAGATTATGTTTGCCGTCCACCGGATACAAGCCCGGCTTGGCCACCTGCCCCAGCACCGACACCATCTGGCTTTGCGACGCGGTGACCAGGATATTGACCTGCGGGGTGCGCAAGAAGCCACCCGTGACGAGCATGCTGGCGATCTTCTTTTCCGCTTCCGCCACGACCAGGCCGCCCACCTTGACTTCGCCGATCAGCGGAAAGGTGATGCTGCCGGACTGGCTTACCTTGGTTTCCAGCGTCAGGTCGGGGCTGCCGTAGACGGTGATTTTCAAGCCGTCGCTGGGACCGAGCATGGCGTCGGCGGCCCAGGCGCTGGCGCCCAGTGCGCCCATCAGCGCAATTAACAAGCCCATTATCAGTTTTTTCATGTCGTTCATCCTTATTGAAGTTGATCTCGCGCCCAATGCGCTCGGCCCGGTTCGGGCCGGGTTATTTCACATCCGTCTGGCGCGCGGCCAGCCGGGGCGGCGTGGCGATCAGCTGATCCGCCCGCAGGGTCAGTGCATCGTCCTGATTGTTGTTGAGGTAGACGATGCGCGCGCCCTTGCGCAGCCGCGCCACTTCGTCCTCGCCGATCTGCTGGCGCATCTTGTTGCTCAAATACTGGGCGATCTGCGCGTGTGCCGCCGCCTTCGATACGGGGCTGGGGCTGACACTGACGAGAAAATCGACCATGCTGTACTGTCCGGCCTTGATCACGCACAGCTGCTTGCTGTGCATCGCCTGCAGCTTGAGCACCAATTCGGGCGCCAGTTCAGCCGTCGTGCGCGACCACTGGTTGCGCTCGTAATGCACATGGTGGGCGTCCAGCCATGCGGCGACCTGTTCGATCGCGTGCGCCGTTTCAACGCGCGCCGTCAGCGGCGCGCTCAAGTCCTTGCTGGCCACCACCAGCTCCTGCATGACGAACAGCTTGCGTGCGCCGAACAGCTCAGGGTGCTCGTTGAAGTAGCTGTCGATCTGGTTCTGGCCGGGCGCGCTTTGCGCACCGAGTTTGCTCTGCAGATACGCGTCGGCCAGAATGCGGGTGCGCTCGCGCTCGATGGCCTGACGCACCAGCGGGTCGCGATCGAGCTTGTTACGCAAGGCTTCTTCCTGCAATACCTGGCGGTCGATCAACTGCTCCACCATGCGCTTGTCGACCTTCAGTTCGCCCGGCGAATCGGGCATGGCGATGTCGACGTCGTTGACCGTGACGAGCGCGCGCGCGCCGACGGCCGGCTTGGTCGGGTCGACGACCGGCTTGCACGCGGCCAGGGACAACGCCGCCAGCACGGCCAGTGCGGCCCAGCTCAGGCGCGCCACGGCACTCACACCAGCCCCCGAAAACCAAACGGCGGCGCCTGACGGCGACTGCGCCGGCCCTGATACAGCACGCATGCGAGCACCAGCAACAGCGCAGCCCAGCGCCCGGGCGCGGACGGCGCCGTCACGTACGGCTGAACGCGTGCCGGCACCACGCCGGCCTTGAGCGCCGGGCCGGCGAACGAAGCAAACGAGCCCGTGCCCAGTTGCTGCTCCAGCGCGCCGGACTTGCCGGTGGCCGACAGCGCTGCCGCCCGCGGCGCAAACGCCGACGCGCTCGACGCCGACGCGCCCGACACGCTTGGCGAGGCGGACGCAGCATCGAAACCGATCTCGACTTGGTGGGTTTGTGCCAGCTTGATGACGGGAACGTTGGCCACAACCGCGCCCGACACGCTCACCATCCATACTGCCAACAACATCTGCCGTGTAAACATTGCCACTCCTTGTGTTTGGTACACCTCAGGCCTGCGCCAAAGCCGGACCTGCCCCATTGCTTATCTGCGCCAGCGCGCTAATAGGCCTTGTCGCCACCCAGCACCACCTTGACGGTGCGCAGCATGATCCACAGGTCCAGCGACAGCGACCAGCTGCGCAAATAGTCAAGATCGAACTCCACCCGCGCCGCCATCTTGTCGACGGTGTCGGTTTCGCCGCGCAGGCCGTTCACCTGGGCCCAGCCGGTGATGCCCGGCTTGACCTTGTGGCGCAGCATGTAACCCTTGATCAGGCCGCGGTACTGCTCGTTGTGCGCCACCGCGTGCGGGCGCGGTCCGACGATGCTCATGCGTCCCTGCAGCACATTGATGAACTGCGGCAATTCGTCGAGCGAGGTGCGGCGCAGGATGCCGCCCAGGCGCGTCACGCGCACGTCGCCCACGCTGGCCTGGGTGACCTTGGCGCCGTCCTCGCACACCGCCATCGAGCGGAACTTGTAGACGATGATTTCCTCGCCGTTCAAACCATAGCGGCGCTGGCGGAAGATGGCCGGGCCGGGCGAAGTCCACTTGACGCCGGCGGCGATCGCGCCCATCACCGGCGCGAGCAGCACCAGAATCACGCTGGCCATGACGATGTCGCTGGCGCGCTTGACCAGGCTGTCGATGCCGGTAAACGGCGTCTCGCGAATCGCCACCACGGGCACGTCGCCGACCTGGTCAAAGCGCGCCTGCATCAGGTCGAACATATAGATGTCCGGTAAAAAATAGATCGACGCCGTGGTGTCCTGCAGCGCATCGAGCAGCTGGGCGATGCGCGGTTGCGCCGACATCGGCTGACTGATGAAGATGATGTGGATGCCATGCGTGCGCACGTAGTCGGCGATCTCCGACATATTGCCCAGCAGCTCGGCGCCCAGGTCCTGCGCGTGACGCACCTCGCTGCGGTCGTCGAAAAAGCCGCGCATCTCCATGAACATGTCGGGAAACTCGGCCATGCGGCGCGCCAGTTTCAGGCCGATCGGGTTGGCGCCGACGATCACCGCCGTGCGCATCTGGCCCTTGCGCGCCAGATCCGAGGCGAGCTTGCGCAGGCCCAGCTGACTTGCCAGCAACAGGAACGGCGTCAGCACGAACCAGGCCACGATCACCGATTCGGAATATTTGTAGGCATAACCGGTCGCATACGCGACCAGCATCAGGATCGCCACCACGACGACCCAGCCAAACATCACGTCGCGGGCGTACGCCAGCAGGCGGCCACGGCGCCAGTTGCGGTACGAGTCGATCTGCTCGTGCACGAACGAGGAAATGAAGAAGGCGATAATCGCCAGCACCACGTAGTTGCCCGAAAACGCCTCGCTCTGGCTGCGCGTGAGCACATACAAGGTGGACAGGATGACCAGCGGATTGAGCAGGCGCTTGCAAAACGACAGCACCGGAATGTTGTTCGCACCGACCATCTGGCGCAGTTCAGTGTGCATGGCGGGCACCATCCGAACAGGCCGGCGATGTTGCACTGCGCAACGCCGGCTGCGGCGCTGGCAATGCACAGTCGATCTGATCGGCATTCATGTGTAAGGAGAACATAGTCACTTCCATTGCTATTGCTGCAGTAAATGATTGCATTGCGGACGGGCAATTGTGTGCGCGGGCAACCCTGCTGCCATGCATCCCTTGGGCATGCACGCCCGCGTTGTGAGGTTCTGCGCGGCAGCGCATTGCCACTGCGGCGGCGCCATGCGTGAGGAAAAATCGTCACCTTCGAGCTTGCGCAACTGCAGCAATTGCCTGGTGCTTTCCCCGCTACGCCGGGCTGTCGACCCCGTCGTGGGGCGTTGCTAGCGGCGTTTCTCAAGCGATGAACGCATGGTATGCAAACGCGGCAAACTGATCTGTGCGTTGCCGCACACTGAAACGGCCCCCGTGCTGCGCCGCACAAAATAGTGCCGCGCTATGTGAGGTATCACACAGACGGACCCGTGCCGCGCCACCTATCCTTCGCGGGTCGGAATGCATTGCCACAACGAATGGCGGGCGCCGATGTCGCCCGCTGCGGGGCGCGCCATGGGCGTGCTGCGCAACGGGCGAGCGGGGCAGAATCTGTGCCGCCACAGCGTGCCGTGGCGGCTGGGAGAGCAGATCGAGCCTGACCTTGTACGCCAGCCCATCCGGTCGTGCGGGTATTCGTGCCAGTCCCGCGTCAGCGCTAGGCTGGCGTTCGGGATCGTCCACTCGACGAGGCCCCAAGTTTCATGAACACGTACGAAAGCACATCATGCATGCAAACAGCACCATCCCGATTGCCGGTTTTGACGTCACTCAAACCACCTCGCACCGCCTGGCCCAACGCTTGTTGACGGCCTTGCAGATGAAACGCAAGGTGGCCCTGTTTTTCGCCAATACCAACTTCATCGTGCAATGCCGCGCCGAACTGCCGCGCATGCAAGACGAGTCGGTGATCGTCGTCAACGACGGCGTGGGCATGGACATCGCCGCGCTGATGATCCAGAACAGCCGTTTCGAGGAAAACCTGAACGGCACCGATTTCACGCCCTATTTCTTCAGCCGCGCCAAGCAGCCTTTGCGCGTGTATCTGCTGGGCGGCACGCCTGCGGTGCTGCACCGCGCGGCCGACTATGCGCGCCACCAGCTGGGACAGAAGATCGTCGGCGCCTCGGACGGCTACGATGACATCCGCAACGACCGGCACCTGATCGACGACATCAACCGCAGCAAGCCCGATGTGCTGTTAGTGGCGCTGGGCAACCCGATTCAGGAGCAATGGATACTCGACCATCGCGTCGCCCTCAATGCCGGCGTGGTGATCGGCGTGGGTGCGCTGTTCGACTTCTGGGCCGGTGCCAAGTCGCGCGCCCCGGCGCTGGTGCAAACGCTGCGCCTGGAATGGCTGTATCGCCTGTGCCTGGAGCCGCGCCGGCTGGTGCGCCGCTACACGGTCGACATTGTTCAGTTTTTGGTGCACTGCCGCAAATACCGTTACAGCACGCGTTAAGCGCACCGTCACGCCGGCCAGTTCCCGACCCACCCCACCATACGGAAAAATACAATGAAAGCGATGATACTTGCCGCAGGCAAAGGCACCCGGGTGCGCCCGCTGACCTACGATCTCCCCAAGCCGATGATCCCCATTTTGGGCAAGCCGGTGATGGCCTATCTGGTCGAGCACCTGGCCAAGTATGGCGTACTCGACATCATGGTCAATGTCAGCTATTTGCACGAGAAGATCGAAGAGTACTTTGGCGAGGGGCACCAGTTCGGCGTCCAGATCGGCTATTCCTTCGAGGGCTATACCAACGATGCGGGCGACGTGGTGCCGCAGCCGATCGGCTCGGCCGGCGGCATGAAAAAGATCCAGGAATTTGGCGGCTTCTTCGACGACACCACCATCGTGCTGTGCGGCGACGCACTGATCGACCTGGACTTGCGCGCGGCGCTGTTCGAGCACAAGCGCAAGGGCGCGCTGGCCAGCGTGATCACCAAGGAAGTGCCGTGGGAGCGCGTGTCCGACTACGGCGTGGTGGTCACCGACGCGGACGGCAAGGTCGTGTCGTTCCAGGAAAAACCGGCCCAGGCGGACGCCAAATCGAATTTCGCCAGCACCGGCATCTACATCTTCGAACCCGAGGTGCTGGCCCTGATCCCGGCCGACACCGTGTTTGACATCGGCTCGGACTTGTTTCCGCTGATGGTGGAACGCGGCCTGCCGTTCTACGCGCAAAAACGCGCCTATAACTGGATCGACATCGGCAATATGGCCGATTTCTGGAGCGTCTCGCAAAGCGTGCTGATGGGCGAAGTGGCGCAGATGGACGTGCCCGGCCTGCAGATCGAGGAAGGCCTGTGGGTCGGCCTGAATACCCAGATCGACTGGAACGGCACCACCATCGAGGGGCCCGTGTACATCGGCTCGGGCTGCCACATCGAGGCAGGCTGCCACATCGTCGGCCCGACCTGGATCGGCCACGGCAGCCGGATTGGCGCCGGCGCCGACGTGATCCGTTCGGTACTGTTTGAATACACGCGCATCTCGGCGCATGCCCACGTCAACGAAAAAGTGGTGTTCAAGGACTACAGCGTGAACCGCGCGGGCGACATGGAACATGTGTCCGACGAGGGCATCAGCGACTGGGGCAACGCGCGCGACCGGCGTCAGAAACGCCGCCCCACCGAGGGCGCCCAGGTGGCACTGGTCAAAGTAGCGTAAGCTGAGCCCGGCCGGGCGTCGCGCGAGCACGCGAACGGCGCCGCACAGCAAGGCGCCATGGGCGCGAGCGGGGCGGCGTGCAGGCCGCGCCCGCGCGTTGCGACATTGAAAAACGACGCCGTCGCTATGCCGGCGAGCGGGCGTGGCGGGGCTTTTCTCCCCGGTCGCTCGCGTCGGCTTGGACAGCCCCGATTTGGCCCTGGACACCGGGCCCGACCCAGGCGTGCAAGCGCGACGCCGCCAGCCGATCCACGTCATGCCCGGCAAAACCGGGCATTGTCCCCATTCACAGCATGATGCTCCGTGCGCCAAGTCGTCTTCAATAGATTGGTATTTTGTCCAGACTATCATTCCGCCAACTGCTGTTCGCCGCCTTCATCCTGATCGCCGCCGTGCTGACGACGACCTCGGTGCAGGCGCTGCTGACGCTGGAGCGGCTGGCGCGACTGGGGCGCGAAAACGCCGCCCAGGCGGTGCTGCTGACGGAACAGGCGCAGCAGTTGGCCGAACGCAGCCAGGCGATGGAGCGCAGCGCGCGCCAGTTCATGGTGCTGGGCGACGCGCCCTTGCGCACCCGCTATGTCGATGCCTGGCAAGACGCCAGCAGCACGCTGGCAGCCATGCGCACCACCTTGCCCGCGCTGCCCGTCGAACTGGTCAACGAGTGGAACGCCAGCAGCAACGCGATCTGGTCCGCGCTCAAGCTCAGCACCCGTCCCAGCCACAGCGGCAGCGCCGCCCTGCAAACGGCGTTTGCCCGTTTGCCGGCCCTGAACGACAGCCTGGCGCGCGCCGGCAAGCAGGAAATCGCGCGCCGCAGCGCCGCCTTGCTGAGCGAACTGGAACGCCAGCGCCGCCTGCTCGCCAGCCTGCTGGCCGGCGCCGTGCTGGTCGCTGCGCTGCTGGCGCTGGGCTTCGGTTTGTGGCTCTCGCGCCCGCTGCGCCGGATCGAGCTGGCGATCGCCAACCTGGGGCAAAATCACTTCCAGCAAAGCGTCAGCGTGGGCGGCCCGGCCGACACGCGCCGCCTCGGACAGCAACTGGACTGGCTGCGCCAGCGCCTGGCCGCACTCAACGACGACCAGGATCGCTTCGTGCGGCATATTTCGCACGAGCTGAAAACCCCGCTGGCCGCGCTGCGCGAAGGCGTGGCGCTGCTGGAGGACGAGGTGACCGGTCCGCTGACCGATGGCCAGCGCGAGATCGCCGCCATCCTGCGCGCCAACAGCCTGTCGCTGCAAACCCAGATAGAAGACCTGCTGCGCTACAACACGGCCGCCTTCGACGCCCAGCACCTGCAACGCAGCCATGTCGATCTGGCGGCGCTGCTGCACACGGTGATCGATGCCCAGCGCCTGCAGTGGCAGGCACGCCGCCTGCAAGTGACGCTCGACGGCAGCGCACCGCCCCTGCTGCTCGACGCCGACAAAATGGCCGTCGCGCTGGCCAATATCCTGTCGAACGCGGTGCGCTTTAGCCCCGACGGCGGCAAGATCATGTTTCAGCTTGGCAGCACGCCAAGCGGCGTGTCGATCGCCTGCATCGACCAGGGCCCGGGCGTCGCACGGGTCGACCAGGAACGCATCTTCGAACCCTTCTACCAGGGCGAGCGCCAGAGAGCCGGAGCACGCAACGGCAACGGCATCGGCCTGTCCATCGTGCGCGAATACATTGCCGCGCACAACGGCACGGTGCGCCTGGTGGCGCGCCAGGCCGGCGCCCATTTTCAGATCGAGCTACCCCATGATACCTAAACGAATTTACCGCCTCAGCGCTAGCGTTGGCGCGGCGCTGCTGTGTGCCTGCAGCGTGGCGCCCAGCGCGCCGCGCGCGCTGTGTCCGCCGCCGCCAACGCCGGCGCCCATCGTCAGAAACACCAGCGACACCGACACACTCACCGACATGCTGGCCTACCAGGCGGCGGCGCGCCAGATGAGCGCGCCCGAACTTGGCCGCGCGCTGGCCGAGCAGGCGCGCCAGCGCCCGTCGGCCAGCCTGCTGCTGCACCGCGCGATGCTGCTGGCGGCGCAAAAAGGCAACGGCGACCTGCTGCGCGCCCAGAATTTGCTCGACGGCATGATCGCCGACGCGCCCGAACTGAAGGCGCTGGCCCAGTCGCTGGCCACCGGCTATGCCGAGGCGCGCAAACAGGACGAGACCGTCGACCGGCTGGGCGCCCAGTTGCGCGAGGCGCAGCGCCGCAACGAGCAGCTCAACGACAAGCTCGAGGCGCTGAAGAGCATCGAACGCACGCTGTCGGTACGCCCGCCCGTGACCGGCGCAGCGGCCAAATGAGGGCCGCCGAGCCTGGCATTGCGCACGTGCTGCTGGTCGACGACGACCCCGACCTGCTGCGCCTGCTCACCATCCGCCTGCAAGCGGGCAATTACCGCGTGACAGCGGTGGCCAGCGCCGAAGCGGCACTGGCCCGCCTGGCCGTCGAGCTGCCGGCGCTGGTGATCACCGACGTGCGCCTGCCCGGCATCGACGGCCTGGCGCTGTTCGATGCGATCCGGCGTCAGCACGCGGCGCTGCCGGTGATCCTGCTGACCGCGCACGGCACCATTCCCGACGCGGTCGAGGCCACCGCGCGCGGCGCATTCGCCTACCTGACCAAGCCGTTCGACGGCAAGCTGCTGCTCGACAAGGTGGCCCAGGCAGTCACCTTGACGACCCCGCAAGCGCTCGCCAAGGGCGACGACGAAGCCTGGCGCGCCGAGCTGATCAGCCGCAGCACCCAGATGGCCAGCCTGCTGGCCGAAGCGAAGCTGGTGGCGGCGTCGGACGCGAGCATCCTGATCCGCGGCGCCAGCGGCAGCGGCAAGGAACTGCTGGCGCGCGCGCTGCACAACGCCAGCGCGCGCGCCAAGGGGCCGTTCATCGCCGTCAATTGCGGCGCGATCCCCGAGCAGCTGCTCGAGTCCGAACTGTTTGGCCACGTCAAGGGCGCGTTTACGGGCGCGCTCAGCAACCGCGACGGGCTGTTCCAGGCGGCCGACGGCGGCACCTTGTTCCTTGACGAGATCGGCGACATGCCGCTGCCGCTGCAAGTAAAACTGCTGCGCGTGCTGCAGGAACGCGCCGTGCGCCAGGTCGGCTCGACGATTACCAAACCGATCGACGTGCGCCTGTTGTCGGCCACCCACCGCGACCTGGACGTCGCGATGCGCGACGGTCAGTTCCGCGAAGACCTGTACTACCGTTTGAACGTGGTCACGCTGAACCTGCCCACGCTGGCCGAGCGGCGCGAAGACATCGCGCTGCTGGCCAACCATTTCCTGCACCAGCTGAGCGAAAAGTACGGCAAGCCGCTGAACGGCTTCGCGCCCGATGCCTTGGCCGCGCTGGTGACGGCGCCCTGGCCGGGCAATGTGCGCCAGCTCTACAACGTCGTCGAGCAGGTGTGCGCGCTGGCCACCGGCGCCTTGGTGCCACTGTCGCTGGTGCAAAGGGCGCTGCGCCTGCCGTCGCTGGACGTGCTCAGCTACGATGCGGCCAAGCAGCGCTTCGAACGCGACTACCTGGTCCAGCTGCTGCGCCTGACCGATGGCAACGTGGCCGACGCGGCCCGGCTGGCCGATCGCAACCGCACCGAGTTCTACCGATTGCTCAGCAAATATGCGCTCACGCCCAGCCTGTTCAAGGCTGACGGCGCCCCTGTCGCTCCCGAGCGACAGCTTGAACCCCATAAAAATCAATGACTTAGCATCAAGACCCAGGATCTTGTCGGGGTCACACGACAAGATCGGGCCGAAACTGCCCCGTGGCACCGGCAAAATCCAGCGCAATCAATCTAAGTAATTGATTTAAAACGAATAAAAATAGCTGGCACGGCGTTTGCTACATGGTTAAGTGTGACGCTTTTACTGTGTTGCTTTTATTCTAAACATTGAGAGGATCTATCATGCAAAAGTCAAAATTGATGTGCGCCCTGGCCGCTATCGTGTTGTTGAACGTTGGTGCCGTTTCGTCCAGCTACGCTGCAGATGCTGGTAAGCCAATGGCAGGCGCCACGGCGTCGGTGTCCGATGAAGTGATCGCCTCGTCGGCCAAACTGGCCCTGAGCAGCGATAAAGAAATCAGCGGTCTGCCCGTGTCCGTGACGTCCAAAAAAGGCGTCGTGGTGGTGACCGGTGCGGTACCGAACGCACAAACGGGTGACCGCGTCATCCACATCCTGGCCTCGCTGGAAGGCGTGAAGGATGTCAAGAGCGAGCTGAAAGTTCAAGCTCCTTAAGCAAAGCCCACTGGTCCGGACAGATCGGACCAGTCCAGGCATGACCCGAAGAGCCGGCCCGTCCGGCTCTTCGGCCGTCTGCGTTGTCCGACCCGCTCAGCACCTGTGTCGCGCCGCCGTGCGATCATGTTGCCGATACGGGCAGCATGGAAGCGGCCATCTGCCATCGACGTCGATGCCGGCCAGGTCCCGCAAACCCACAGCGCGCCAAAGCTGCCGCACAAACCTGACACCCTGCTTACCGGGCCCGTCGTACCACCCCGTGAGAGCGGGTTTTTTTACGCCCGCGCGATCGTGCCGGCACGGCGTTGCGCTTGCACAACTGGCGTCGTGAATCATTACGCGTAAAAATCGAAACCAACTATTAATTAAAAACTTCTTGTGAATTAACTCTGCTATTCTTTATCCATTGCTTTTCTCCTCCTTGCGCCGGCCGCGCCGCACCCGAATTTGATCGGCGCCAAACTGCGAGCCTGCTCTGCATTTGCGCCGGACGCCATGTCCAGCTACCAACTGATCATTCTCTATTGACGCGGAAGCCACCATGTATACGAACGGATTTGGAATCGGTGCCAGGGATAGACGCGCCGGCGCCGAAGGCAACCTCGAATTCAAGCGCCAGGAAAGCTTGATCAAGACGGGAGCCTTGCAGGACGCCATTTTCAACAGCGCCTATTTTTCCAGTATCGCCACCGACGACAAGGGCGTCATCCAGATCTTCAACGTCGGCGCCGAACGCATGCTCGGCTACACGGCCGCCGAAGTGGTCAATCAGATTACCCCGGCCGACATTTCCGATCCACAGGAAGTGATCGCCCGCGCCAAAGCGCTCAGCGTCGAACTGGCGACCCCGATCACGCCCGGCTTCGAAGCGCTGGTGTTCAAGGCCACGCGCGGCATCGAAGACATCTACGAGCTGACCTACATCCGCAAGGACGGCAGCCGCTTCCCGGCCGTGGTGTCGGTGACGGCGCTGCGCGACGTGGGCGGCGCCATCATCGGCTACCTGCTGATCGGCACCGACAACACCGCCCGCAAGCAGGTTGAAGCGGCCCAGGAGGTGCTCGACCAGCGCCTGCGCGACCAGCAGTTCTACACCCGCTCGCTGATCGAATCGAATATCGACGCGCTGATGATGACGGACCCGCGCGGCATCATCACCGACGTGAACCAGCAGATGGTGGCGCTGACCGGGCGCACCCGCGACGAGCTGATCGGCGCGCCGTGCAGCAATTTCTTCACCGATCCGGCGCGCGCCGACGCGGCCATCGCGCGCGTGCTGCGCGAACACAAGGTGAGCAATTACGAACTGACGGTGCGCGCCCTGAATGGCGAGCAAACCGTGGTTTCCTACAATGCCGCCACCTTCCACGACCGCGACCACCGCCTGCGCGGCGTGTTCGCCGCGGCGCGCGACGTCACCGAGCGCAAGCGCTTCGAACACGCGCTGAAGGACAAAAATATCGAGCTGGAACGGGCCAGTCTGATGAAATCGGAGTTTCTCGCCACCATGTCGCACGAGTTGCGCACGCCGCTCAACGCGATCATCGGTTTTTCCGAGGCGCTCAGGGACGGTCTGATGGGGCGCACCACGGCGCTGCAGCACGAATACATCGACGACATCTTTACCAGCGGCCAGCATCTGTTATCGCTCATCAATGACATCCTCGACCTGTCCAAGGTCGAGGCGGGCATGATGGGACTCGAACTCGAAACGGTCGACCTGAACAGCTTGCTGGCCAACAGCCTGACGATTGTGCGCGACACCGCGGCGCTGCAGCACATCGCGCTCGAACTGGCGATCGACGACGATTTTGGCATGCAGCACCTGGACGTGCGCAAGACCAAGCAGATCATCTACAACCTGCTGTCGAACGCCGTCAAGTTCAGCGCCAACAGCGGGCCGGTGACCTTGCGCGCGCGCCGCGTGGCGCGCCACGCTGTCGGCGTGCTGCCCGGCGACTGGCCGGTGCACGGCTTCGCGCTGGCCGACAATGAATTTAACGACTTCCTGGAAATTTGCGTGAGCGACTTCGGCATCGGCATCTCGCACATTGACATGGGCAAGCTGTTCCAGGCGTTCAGCCAGATCGACAGCAGCCTGGCGCGCAAATTCGAAGGCACCGGACTGGGGCTGGCGATGGTCAAGCAACTGGCCCAATTGCAGGGCGGCTCGGTGGCTGTGGCCAGCCGCGCCGGCGTCGGCTCGCGCTTCGCCGCCTGGCTGCCGCTGCGCACGCCCAACCAGGGCGCCGACGCCAGCCTGCGCCACAGCGCGCCGCTGACAACAGCCGAGCCGCGCCGCCAGCCGGCACCGCTGTCAACGCCTGCGTCGGCGGCAGCGCCAATACCGCTGACGATGGCGGTGCCGGTGCCGGTGCCGACGCAAAGGCTGGCCCTGGTGGTCGACGACAACGATCACGCGGCCGAACTGGCCCGCCTGCTGCTCGAGGCGGAAGGCTTTGCGGTGCTGCGCGCGGCCAGCGCCGAGGCGGCCCTGCTGATCGCCACACAGCACACGTTCAGCCTGATCACGCTCGACATCGACCCGCCCGGCATGGATGGCTGGGAGTTTCTCGCGCACCTTCGCGACGCCCCCACGCTGGCCAAGGTACCGGTGGTGGTGCTCTCCGGCCTGGCCGACAACAATCTGGCGCTGGCCGGCGGCGCCTGCGCCGTGCTGCAAAAACCGCTCAGTCGCGCCCAGCTGAAAGCCTCGCTGGCCGCTCTGGCGCTGCCAGCGGCGCCCGAACGCACCCGCACCGTGCTGGTCGTCGATGACGATCCCAGAGCGGTCGAGGCGATCGCCGGCTTTCTGCCCACGCCGGCCTACGCGGTGCTGCGCGCCTACAGCGGCGCCGAGGCGATCGCGCTGGCGCGACGCCTGCATCCGGACCTGATCCTGCTCGACCTGATGATGCCCGAGATGAACGGCTTCGAGGTCGTCGAGGCGCTCCAGCTGAGTAGCGAGACGGCGCGCATTCCGATCCTGGTGGTCAGCGCCAAACAGGTGACGACGCAGGATCGCGATGTGCTGAGCAATTTGTCGGATCGAATCATCCATATCGTCGAGAAGGCCGGTTTCCATCAGGGCCGCTTCATCGCCCAGGTGCAGCGCGCCCTATCGTCACATTAAAGGAAAACCTTCCTATGGCCAGAGTACTTGTAATCGAAGACAACGCGGCCAACATGAAGCTTGCCTCGCTGCTGCTGCGTAACGTCCAACACACGGTGTTGAGCGCGCAAGACGCAGAATCGGGCTTGATGATGGCACGCGCCGAATTGCCCGACCTGATACTGATGGATATCCAACTGCCCGGCATGGACGGGCTGGCCGCCACCGCCTTGCTCAAACGCGACCCGGCCACCGCCGCCATCCCGGTGATCGCGCTGACGGCCATGGCGATGAAGGAAGATCAGGAAAGAAGCAAGGTGGCCGGCTGCGATGGCTATATCGCCAAGCCGCTGCGCTACCAACATCTGTACGCGGCGATCGATGCCCTGCTGGCGGACGGGGAAGCGCCATGAGCATGCGGCCACCGAACATTCTGATCGTCGACGACGAAGCGCAAAACCGTCGCCTGCTGGCGCTGCTGCTGCACCCGGAAGGCTACGCCACGTCCAGCGTGGCCAGCGGCGAAGAGGCGCTGGCCGCAGTCCGGCACTGCGCGCCCGACTTGATTTTGCTCGACATCATGATGCCGGGCATGGACGGCTATCAGGTCGCCGCGGCACTGAAGGCCGATCCGCGCACGGCCAGCATTCCCATCATCATCATCACCTCGCACACCGAGCGCAGCGCGCGTCTGGCCGGACTCGACGCGGGCGCCGAGGACTTTCTCACCAAACCGGTCGACCGCGCCGAATTGTGGCTGCGCGTGCGCAATCTGCTGCGCCTGAAAGCCTTTGGCGACCTGCAGGATCACAGCGCCAGCCTGGAACTGCAAGTGCAGGCGCGCACCGCCGAGCTGCAACGTTTTCGCACCGCGATGGACGCCACCGCCGATGCGATCGTGCTGGTCAGCCGCGCCAGCATGCGCTTCATCGAAGTCAACGCCACCGCCTGCCGTCTGCTCGGCTACACACGGGAAGAAATGTTCAAGATGGGGCCGGTCGAAATCGAGGTGGCCAATCCGGAGCAACTGGAGCGCCAATTTGACGACCTGATCAAGGGGAACGCGCGCGCCGACACGATCGAGACTTCCCTGTGTTGCAAGAACGGCGCCAATTTGCAGGTCGAAGTGCATCTGCAGGCCTTGCGCTCGGGTAGGGACTGGACCATCGTCATCGTCGCGCGCAACATCACCGAGCGCAAGGAAGCCGAACAGAGGCTGCACCACCTGGCCCATCACGACGCGCTGACGGGCCTGCCCAACCGCACCTTGTTCTACGACACACTGCAACGCACGCTGGCGATGGCGCACGACACTGCTTGCCTGGTGGCCGTGCTGTTCATCGACGTCGACCATTTCAAGAACATCAACGACACGCTGGGCCATACGGTCGGCGACGAGCTGCTGCTGCAATTTAGCAACCGCCTGAGCCAGTGCGTGCGCGTGCGCGACACGGTCGGGCGTCTGGGCGGCGACGAGTTCGCGCTGATCTTGCTGATCCAGGATGGCCAGCAGGGTGCGGTGCTGGTGGCCAACAAGATCCGCGAGGCGCTGCGCGCGCCGTTTGAACTGCTTGGTCACGCGGTCAGCGTCAGCGCCAGCATCGGCATCACGCTGCACCCGGATGATTCGTCCGATGCCGATACGCTGATCAGGTACGCCGACACCGCCATGTACCAGGCCAAACGGGCCGGACGCAATACCTACCGCTTCTTCACCGCGCAAATGAATGTCGACGTACAGGCGCGTCTCGAGCTGGAAATCGCCTTGCGCAAGGCGATCGACAAGGAAGAATTCGTGCTGTACTACCAGCCCAAGCTGCATCTGCGCAGCGGCCGGATCTGCGGCCTGGAGGCGCTGTTGCGCTGGAAGCGCCCGGAATACGGACTGGTGGCGCCCAACCTGTTCATTCCCGTGCTCGAAGAGACCGGCATGATTGTGGCGGTGGGCAGCTGGGTGATTGCCGAAGTATGCCGCCAGATCGGCCTGTGGCTGCGCTCACCGGTGGGCGCGGTGCAAGTGTCGGTCAACGTGTCGGGGCGCCAGTTTGTCGAAGGCGACCTGGACGGCGACATCGCGCGCGGCATGGCCGCCAACGCCATTCCCGCCGACCTGCTCGAACTGGAACTGACCGAGACGTCGCTGATGGCCAACACCACCCGCACCACGGACGCGCTGGACACCTTGAAACAGCGCGGCGTGCAGATTTCGATCGACGACTTCGGCACCGGTTATTCGAGCCTGGCTTATCTGCGCCGCTTCCCGATCGATAAATTGAAGATCGACATTGCGTTCATCCGTGACATCACCAGCAATCCCGACAACGCATCGATTGTGCTGGCGATCATCAGCATGGCGCACAGCCTCAAGCTGAGCGTGATCGCCGAAGGGGTCGAGAACGAGGCGCAGCTCAGTTTTCTGCGGCGCCATGATTGCGACCAGATCCAGGGTTACCATTTCAGCCGTCCGCTGCCGGCCGACCAGGTCAGCGCGCTGCTGCGCCAACACGCACAGTTGGCGCGTGCCGATACCCCCGCGACATCGAACAAGACCTTGATGATCGTCGACGACGACGCGATGACGGGCGAGTTCCTGGTGAACCTGTTCCGCGGCGACGGTTACCGCATCCTGTACGCGCAGTCCGCGGCGCAAGGCTTCGAGCTGCTGGCCTTGCACGAGGTCCACGTGATCCTGTGCGATCAATGCATGCCGGTGATGACGGGAACGGACTTCCTGGCACGCGTCAAGGAGTTGTACCCGGACACCTTTCGCATCGTCCTGTCCGGCTACGCCGACCTTGAATCGATCATGGCGGCGGTCAATTGCGGAGCGGTTTATCGCTTTTATACCAAGCCCTGGAACAACGCCGTGCTGCGCGAAAACGTGCGGGAAGCGTTCCGCCAGTTCGGATCGATCAACTAACGCGGCGCAGCACCGGTGGCGCAGCGCACACAGACCAAGGGGTTTGTCCGCCCGGCCTGGCACACCGGGCCGCACCGACGCGCGCGGCCGGCTTAAAGGAGGGCAAGCGAGCACAAAATGTCAAAAGTCGTCGCTTGAATCGCTCTATCATTCGTCCACATAGGAGGAGTGATGCATTATCTCGATCAAATTCAACGTGGCGTCGACTACATTGAAAATACGCTGACGCAGCCGATTGCCATCGCCGCCGTGGCGCGCCACGCGGGCATGAGCCGTTGGCATTTTCAACGCATGTTCAAAGGCTTGACCGGCGACACCGTCAAAGCCTACATCCGCGCAAGGCGGCTGGCGCAAACGCTGACGCTGCTGCTGAACACGGACACGCGCATCATCGACATCGCCGTCGCGGCAGACTTCGACAGCCAGCAAAGTTTTACGCGCGCATTCAAAGCCGCGTTTGACACGACGCCCGCCCAATACCGTCGGGCCGGCCAGAAGCGTCCGTTTCCCGGCAAACTCAAGTTCGACCTCGACTACCTGCGCCATATTCACCTGGGCATGAACACCGTCCCCGACATCTATGAGCAGAAAGAAATGCAACTGGTTGGCATGGGAACCCGCTACTTCGGCAGCGATTCGGAGAAAAACAATCTGGGCGACAAGCTGCCCCCGCTGTGGCAACAGTTTCTGGCGCGTCTGCCGGAAATTGAACACGCGGTAGCTGGCACCTGTTATGGCATCGTGCGCCAGGTGCAGGAAAACAGCGACGAGCTGGAATATTTTTGCGCCATCGAGGTCAGCGTCGCCGCACCTATCCCGCAGGGCATGCAGGCCTTGCACACCCCGCCATCGACCTACGCCAGGTTCGCGCACAAGGGCGCGGTCGCACTGATCGACAACACGGTCAATTACATCTATTCGACCTGGCTGGCGCGCAGCGGGCGCAAACACAGCGCCGGCGCCGACCTGGAGTTTTACGGCGCCGACTACCGGCCCGACTCCGCTGCATCCATCATGCACTACGCCATCCCCATTCACTGATCGACCAAGGAGCACGACATGACATTGCAAGCGACATGGGAGAAATACACCGCCACCTGGAAAATGCACGCGCAGGCCGACCGGCTGGCGGCGTTCGCCGAGGTGCTCGCCGCCGACGCCGTCTACACCGATCCGCTGGTGCAGGCGCGCTCGTGGCCGGCGCTGATCGCCTACATGGAAAACTTCCACCAGCAAGTGCCCGGCGGCCATTTCGTCACCACCAAGTTCGCCGCCCACCATCAAAGGAGCATCGCCAACTGGGACCTGAAAACCCAGGACAACGTCACCGTCGGCAGCGGCATCAGCTATGGCGAATATGACGACGACGGCAAACTCGTCAGCATGAACGGCTTCTTCGAGACCGCCCCCTGATGCTGGCCTGTGCCGGCCGCCCCAGATAGACACTTGTCGTCGGCACGCAGGTCGCGCCATCGTGACTCACCGATGTGCTCGATCAATGCCGCAAAGCACAGTGGCGCGACGCGTCAACAGTCCTGAAAACGCGCTTGGCGCAGGTTTCTGATCAGTTGCGCGTCCTCACCAATCAGATCGCCCAGTGCCGCGAGTGCTTCGCCGGACGCAAGGAATGTCATTTGTTCAGCGCGGGGCACCTCGTAACGCCTGCCCGCGCTGCGCCGCCATGCATTGATCGCATCGCGCAAACGAGATCGCAGCTCGTCGTCCGGCATGCCGAGCAACGCAACGCGTGCGATACATTCGAGCCAGTCCCATTTATTACTATCAGAAAATTGAAGCAGAAGCGCTGCATCGGCGCGCGAGATAAGGTTCGCGAATACCACCTGGAACGGGATGTAGGCACCTTGCTTGCGGACCAGCTGCAATGCGAATTTGCGCACCCGGAGAGCGTCGTCCATCAACGCTTGGGTAGCGACCATGTCCTTGTCATTGATGGCCAGTTTCAGCCACGCGCTGAGGGCGGCGACACGAACGGCCGACTGTGGCGCCTTCGTGAAGTGACGCACCAGCACGATATCGCTTGCGTCGCGCAAACTCGCGAGTGACATTAGACCAACTTGTGCACGCTTCGCCGACAACGCAGGTTCCTGCAGCGCGTGACGATAGTAGGCCCGCAGGTCGAATTGCATCGACCGCAGGCAGGTCATTGCCAGTGCGCGCACCGATGACTGAACGTCGAACAACGCGGCGACCGCCAACTGGCGTCTGCACGCGTCGCTCTCCAGCGCCAGCAAGCGGCGTAACGCGGTCGTGCGAACAGCGCCGAAATGCGACGTCAAGGCGAGCCCGTACTGCACGCGCTGGCTTTCCGGCGATAACTCGGCACAAAGCGCAAGCGCATGATTCGCCAGAAGAATGTCATCGCGCAAAGGGAGGACGCTGCTAACGAGCGTTTCCGCATCGACCAAACGGTACTTGTTCAACAGCGCAAAACAAGCCCGCGCGACCTTGGCGTTGAAGCCGCGCGTCGCCGCAAGCAGGTCCCGCACGTCGACAAGGCGAATGACCTCGTGCTCGAATTGCACAACCCACTGCGCATGATCCGTCCTGCCCGCATCGAGCAGTTGCATGACACAGGGAACCGTGGCCAACAGCTGGATCGACGAAACGAGCGGCATCATCGTCATCACCGTCGAACGCGCCGCGTCGCGCACCTGCGGCACCCAGTCATTGAGCCTTCCGGCTACCACCGGCAGCAACCCGGGCCACCCAAGTTCGACACAACGAGCAATTGCGGCATGCCGGATGAAACCGGAGTAATGGTTAACAAATGCGACGAGATCGGGTGTTAGAGTACAGCTGTCGACCGCCTCCCGGATACCGGCAAGATACAGTTGATGGGACGATGGCTTCGCGCCTAGCGACCCAGACGATTTCTTTTGCCCAAACAGTGCGGTGAGGATGTTCATTGATGACGATCACAAGGCATGGACGCAAAGTGTACATCAAGGAAATATTTCCATCGGCGGTTTGTGCGCCCGCCGACCCTGTACGCCCCAATCCACCGATGATTCCGTCCCAAATATCACAATGACGGGTTGTCGCCATTGCGATTGATCCCACAGCCTATGCGCAACGCACTGGTTAATAGCCAGCCGACTCGTCGCCATGAAGGGGGGGCAGATACTGTCAAGCTGGTGGCAAACACAACGCCGCCAGTGCTCGTATCCCGAAGCGATCCGCCCGTGCTTGCGTTGGGCGCCTAGCCAGCAGCTACGGCAGCGTGATCGTCACATTGGCCGGCGCCTGCAGCGGCTCAATGACCTTGTTGTACTTGGCCAGCATGGTGCGCGCTTCGCGTTCCAGCGAAATGCGCAAGCCGGCATAGGCGACCAAGCCGAACAGCACGAACACGGCGCAGGCCACCCACAGCGTTCGGTCCGGACCAACCCGGTTGACCACGTTGTCGGGGCGTTCTGCGTGCGGCGCGAAGCCGGCGCTCTTGCCTTTCATGCGCAAGATCTCTTCGCCCACGCGCACGATCAGATTGTGCAGCGTGTCGCTGCCGCCGAGGCGGTACTTGCCCTCGAAGCCAAGCAGCAGGCACATGTGGTACACCTCCAGCACGGACAGATGGGCTTTGCCCTTCGCGCGCAAGTGTTCCAGCCGCTCGAAGAATTTGTGCCCGGCGCCTTCGCCCCGGCACACCGTCAAGATCAGCGAGAAAGCCTCAAGGCCGTCGTCGGAGACGAATCTGGCGCGCTGCACCACCTCGTCGGTGGCGGCGCAGACTGCATAGATGACCGATGCGACATCCTCGGCGGGCGTGCCGCGCTTGCCGGCCGCGCGCTCGAAGTCCTTCAGAAAGCCCACCATCCGGTCGAGAAATTCGGCTTGCTTGGTCGGCGCCGCACTGCCGTTTTTGAGCAAAAACAGCGCGTACAGCGGATCGTGCAATTGTTCGACCAGCGAGGGCAAGGGCCCGTTGGGGTCGGTGGATCGGGCCCGCTTGCTGTGCAGGGATGGGGCAACGCGTCGGTCGATGTGCTTTTTCATTGCGCGCGCGCGATCATCTGAAGCTGTCGGTCGCGAAACACTTGGGCGTTACGCATTGCGATCTCCTTCCATTGCAAGGCCTTGCCGTACCAGTCGTGACGGATTTTCAGCGCGAAGTAAAAGCGCTGGTCAGCAGCGACGCGCGCCATGCGAGCCGCTTCGTATGGCGCAGCTCCAGCGCTTGCAAATTGCGCATACATGCGTCCCATGCGCGCCGCGTCAGGCTTGCGTGTCGATGCTGTCGAGTTACCAGCATGGCGATCTGGTCGTTGACGTTGTTGACGCGACGCAAATATCAGCGGGGACGCTGACCCACGCGCGCAGCTTGTCGGCCCACCGCGAAACCGCGTGGGTATTAATACGTTTAGTCTTGAACAAGCAAACGGCGAACCCGCTGCCGCAATTGCGGCAACAATTCCTGTTCAAACCAGGGATTGCGTTTGAGCCATAAATTGTTGCGCGGACTGGGATGGGGGAGCGGCACGACGTTTGGCCCGTGGCTGCGCCACGCCCGCACCAGCTCCGTCACGTTCGCCTGCGTGTCGGGAAAATGATAGCGCTGCGCGTACTGACCGATCACCAGCGTCAACTCCACGCGCTTAAGCTGCGAGAGGATCTTTTCGCGCCACGCGGGCGCGCACTCCGGGCGCGGCGCAAGGTCGCCGGCCTTGCCCGTGCCGGGGTAGCAGAACCCCATCGGGACGATGGCGACCAGACCGGCATCGTAGAATTGTTCCTTCTCGATACCCAGCCAGTCGCGCAAGCGATCGCCGCTGGCATCGTCGAACGGGATGCCGCTGGCGTGCACCTTGCTGCCAGGCGCTTGCCCGACGATCAGAATCCGCGCACTGAGAGCAGCCTGGACGACAGGCCTGGGCCCGTGCGGCAACTGCGCCGCGCACAGCGTGCATTGCCGGACGTCTTTCAATACCAGTGCGAGTGTTGCCATGGTTCGCCTTTCAGCGTGTGCGTGCGGTCATCAAGCATCGCGTCATTCGACATCGATCATTGATGATCGCATAAGTAAGCGGCGGGAGCACAGTCCGAGCGCCGTCGACACGTGCGCGCCCGTATCGATGCGCTCGGCTTCGCAAAAGTGGCGCGCCTGTTCGCTCTTGATCGACGCCCGACGGCCATGGGAGACCAAGGCAACGGGAAGGCGTGGAGGCGTGCGGGCCGGTCAGCAGAAAGCGCAGACGACAGCTGCGCGTTTGCAGCGAGAGCCATTGCGCAGACGCGGCCTGCGAAATCTGGCCAGACTGAAATACCGGTCCCAAAAACCGCGTGGCGACGGCGGACTCTGCCGCACGCCACCGGCAGCAGAAAAACAAAAAACCCGCATCAGCACAGGGCATGAGGCGGGTTCCAGGACTACTGCGGACGCTTGGAAACGTCCTCATTTGCATCTTTGGCGGAGAAACGGGGATTCGAACCCCGGGTAGGGTATAAGCCTACACACGCTTTCCAGGCGTGCGCCTTAAACCACTCAGCCATCTCTCCTGCTTACTTCTTTTTCGCTTTCACGAAGCCGCATATTATAGCAAGGATCGGCCGATCCGCAAAAAATATTTGATGCCGCCGGTTAATGCAGGTGCGCGAAAACCTTGCCGCGCGCACCTGCAAGCGGTTCAAACAGCGCTTGCGACGCTTACGACGCTTCCTTCAACTGCTCCAGAATGGCCGGATTTTCCAGCGTCGAAATATCCTGGGTGATGGTCTCGCCCTTGGCCAGCACGCGCAGCAGGCGGCGCATGATCTTGCCCGAGCGCGTCTTCGGCAGATTGTCGCCGAAACGGATCTCCTTCGGCTTGGCGATCGGACCGATTTCCTTGGCGACCCAGTTGCGCAGCTCCAGCGCCAGCCGCTTCGCTTCGTCACCGGTCGGACGCGCCTGCTTCAACACGACAAACGCGCAGATCGATTCGCCCGTGGTGTCGTCCGGCTTGCCCACCACGGCCGCCTCGGCCACCATCGGATTGGCCACCAGCGCCGACTCGATTTCCATCGTGCCCATCCGGTGGCCCGACACGTTGAGCACATCGTCGATGCGCCCGGTGATGGTGAAGTAACCCGTTTCCTTGTTGCGGATCGCGCCGTCGCCGGCCAGATACATGGTGCCGCCCAGCTCCTCGGGGAAGTAGCTGGTCTTGAAGCGCTCCGGATTGCCCCAGATGGTGCGGATCATCGATGGCCACGGCCGCTTGACGACCAGAATGCCGCCCTGCCCGTTCGGCACGTCCTGACCCGCTTCGTCGACGATGGCGGTCATGATGCCCGGCAGCGGCAGCGTGCACGAACCCGGCACCATCGGCGTGGCGCCCGGCAGCGGCGAGATCATGTGGCCGCCCGTTTCCGTCTGCCAGAAGGTGTCGACGATCGGGCAACGCTCGCCGCCGATGTTCTTGTAGTACCACATCCACGCTTCCGGATTGATCGGCTCGCCCACCGTGCCCAACAGGCGCAGGCTGGACAGGTCATAGTTGCGCGGATGGACGACCGGGTTGACGTCGGCCGCCTTGATCAGCGAGCGGATCGCCGTCGGCGCCGTGTAAAAAATGCTGACGTTGTGCTTCTTGATGGTGGACCAGAACCGGCCGGCGTCCGGGAAGGTCGGGATGCCTTCGAACACGATCTGGGTCGCGCCGACGGCCAGCGGGCCATAGGCAATATAGGTGTGGCCGGTGACCCAGCCGATGTCGGCGGTGCACCAGAACACGTCGGCCGGCTTGATGTCGAAGGTCCACTTCATCGTCAGCGCCGCCCACAGCAGGTAGCCGCCGCTGGAATGCTGCACGCCCTTGGGCGCGCCGGTCGAGCCGGACGTGTAGAGGATGAACAGCGGATGCTCGGCGCTGACCCATTCCGGTTCGCAGGTGGCGGCCACGTTGGCCACCAGATCGTGCAGCCACACATCGCGCCCCGGCGTGAAAGCGATCTCGCCGCCGGTGCGTTGGTAGACGACGACATGCTTGAGCGTATCGCAACCGCCCAGCGCCAGCGCCTCGTCGACGATCGACTTCAAAGGCAAATGCTTGCCGCCGCGTTTTTGCTCGTCGGCCGTGATGACGGCCACGGCGCCGGCGTCGATGATGCGCTCATGCAGCGACTTGGCCGAGAAGCCGCCAAACACCACCGAGTGCGTTGCGCCGATGCGCGCGCACGCTTGCATCGCGGCCACGCCTTCGATCGACATCGACATGTAGATGATGACGCGGTCGCCCTTGCCGATGCCCAGTTCTTTCAGGCCGTTGGCAAACTTGCACACGCGCTCGTGCAGCTGCGCGTAGGTGGCGCGCGTGACTTCGCCGTCGTCCGCTTCGAAGATGATGGCGGTCTTGTCGGCGTTGCCGTTTTGCAGATTGCGGTCCAGGCAGTTATACGACACGTTCAGATGGCCATCCTCGAACCACTTGTAAAACGGCGCGTTCGATTCGTCCAGCACGGTCGTAAACGGCTTTTGCCAGACCAGGTTTTCGCGCGCCAGCCGGCCCCAGAAACCTTCATAGTCGGCTTGCGCCTCGGCGCACAGCGCGTCGTACTGTGCCATGCCGGAAATCGCGGCGGCGTCGACGAATGCTGCGGGCGGCGCAAATACGCGATGCTCCTGCAACCCTTGATGTTCCTGCGCTGTGGTGTCTGTCCCGGCCATGCTGATCTCCATGAGTAATTGGTTTGACTTGACGATAGGCGCCATCGCTTACGGACCCCTTACAGTGCGGCCCCCGCACGCCGACAACGCCCGGTCTGTACCATTGCGGCGCAATATCACGCCTGACGAATATGCAATCTTACCAATATTTCCCTCACCAATTGGTATGCTCGCCCCGCAATGGATGACAATCTCGTCCTAAATGCAGCGCACTGGCGCTAAATCAAGCGCTTCACGCCGCTTCGCGCTATTTTCCAGCGCGTGTAAAATGACGCAGTGAAATAGCGAACATCGTCCAGAAAGCCCCATCAATGACCGAACCACTCGCAACGCCTGCCGCCAAACCCGTTCCAAAGTTGCGGCCGTTGCCGAACCTGATCTTCCTGAGCCGCTGGCTGCAACTGCCGCTCTACCTCGGTCTGATCCTGGCGCAATGCGTCTACGTGTTCCACTTCTGGGTCGAGCTGAAAGACCTGATCGGCGCCGCGCTGGGCAACGAGGCGGCGCTGCAGCACATCTTCGCCGCCGTCGCCGTGGACGGCGCCGCGCCGCCCACCAAGCTCAACGAAACGACCATCATGCTGGTGGTGCTGGGCCTGATCGACGTGGTGATGATCTCCAATCTGCTGATCATGGTCATCATCGGCGGCTACGAAACCTTCGTCTCGCGCCTGGGGCTGGAAAATCACCCTGACGAACCCGAATGGTTGTCGCACGTGAACGCATCGGTACTGAAAACCAAGCTGGCCACGGCCATCATCGGCATTTCCTCGATCCATCTGCTGAAGACGTTTATCAACGCCAACGCATATTCGCCCCAGGTGTTGATTGCACAAACCTGCATCCACCTGGTGTTCCTGCTCTCGGCCATGGCGATCGCGTACACCGACCGCATCATGACCGTCACCATGAACCACGCCAAACACCCTTAACCGACCTACCTTGCGAGAACCCCATGACTGTCATTAAACAAGACGATCTGATCGAATCCGTCGCCGCCGCGCTGCAATACATCAGCTACTACCATCCGGCCGACTACATTCAACACCTGGCGCGCGCCTACGAGGCCGAACAAAGCCCGGCCGCCAAAGACGCGATCGCACAAATTCTGACCAACTCGCGCATGTGCGCCGAAGGCAAGCGTCCGATCTGCCAGGACACCGGCATCGTCAACGTGTTCCTCAAAATCGGCATGGGCGTGCGCTTTGAAGGTTTCAGCGGCACCGTCACCGACGCCGTCAACGAAGGCGTGCGGCGTGCCTACAACTTCGACGACAACAAACTGCGCGCCTCCATCGTGGCCGACCCGCAGTTCGACCGTAAGAACACCAAGGACAACACGCCGGCCGTGGTGCACATGGAACTGGTCGAAGGCAACACCGTCGACGTGAAGGTCGCGGCCAAGGGCGGCGGCTCGGAAAACAAGACCAAGTTCGTCATGCTCAACCCGTCCGATTCGCTGGTCGACTGGGTCATGAAAACGGTGCCGCTGATGGGCGCCGGCTGGTGCCCGCCCGGCATGCTGGGGATCGGCATCGGCGGCACCGCCGAGAAGGCGATGCTGATGGCCAAGGAAGTGCTGATGGACGACATCGACATGTACGAACTGAAAGCGCGCGGCCCGAAAAACAAGACCGAAGAGCTGCGCATCGAACTGTGCGACAAGGTCAATGCGCTGGGCATCGGCGCGCAGGGTCTGGGCGGCCTGACCACGGTGCTGGACGTCAAAATTATGATGTACCCGACCCACGCCGCATCCAAACCGGTGGCGATGATCCCCAACTGCGCCGCCACCCGCCACGCGCACTTTGTGCTCGACGGCTCGGGCGCGGCCTACATCGAACCGCCGGCGCTGTCCACCTGGCCGGACGTGCACTGGACGCCGGACACGGAAAAATCGCGTCGGGTCGACCTGAACACGCTGACCAAGGAAGAAGTGGCCTCGTGGACGCCGGGCCAGACGCTGCTGTTGAACGGCAAAATGCTGACCGGGCGCGACGCCGCGCACAAGCGCATCGCCGACATGCTGGCCAAGGGCGAAACGCTGCCGGTGGACTTCACCAACCGCGTCATCTACTACGTCGGCCCGGTCGACCCGGTGCGCGACGAAGCGGTCGGCCCGGCCGGCCCGACGACGGCCACGCGGATGGACAAGTTCACCGACATGATGCTGGAAAAAACCGGCCTGATCTCGATGATCGGCAAGGCTGAACGGGGCCCCGAGGCGATCGCCTCGATCAAGGCGCACAAGTCGGCCTACCTGATGGCCGTGGGCGGCGCCGCCTATCTGGTGTCGAAAGCGATCAAGACGGCCACCGTAGTTGGCTTTGCCGACCTGGGCATGGAAGCGATCTACGAGTTTGATGTGACCGACATGCCAGTGACCGTCGCGGTCGATTCAAACGGCACGTCGGTGCACAACACCGGCCCGAAAGAGTGGAAGGCCAAAATCGAAACGCTGAGCACCATCAGCCAGATCCCCGTGGTCTCCGCCTGATCGCCGGGCCGGGGTGCACCATCCCGGCCATCGCGGTGCCGCGCACGCGCGCAGCACCGCGCCCCGTCCTTTGCCAAACACACCATGACCCAGCCTGCATCCCCTGCCCTGCCAGCCGACGCGCCGATCGCCGTGTTCGATTCCGGCGTGGGCGGCTTGTCGGTGTTGCGCCACATCCACGCGCAACTGCCGCACGAACACCTGATTTATTTCGCCGACTCCGACTACGCGCCTTACGGAGACCGGCCCGAAGCGGCCGTCACCGCGCGCGTGCTCGACGTGGCCGAACACTTGGTCGGACGCGGCGTCAAAGCGCTGGTGGTGGCCTGCAACACCGCCACCGTGGCGGCCATCAAGGCGCTGCGCGCGCGCTACCCGGACCTGCCGTTGGTGGGCGTCGAGCCGGGCCTGAAACCGGCCGCCGCCGCCAGCCATAGCGGCAAGATCGGCGTGCTGGCCACCGTCGTCACGCTGTCGGGCGACAAGTTCCTGCAACTGCGCGCCCAGATCAGCGAAGCGAGCGGCGCCGAGTTCTTCCTGCAAGGCTGTCCTGGATTAGTCGACCTGATCGAGCTGGGCCAGCTCAATACGCCGGCCGTCGATGCGCTGCTGCAGCGCTACGTCGCACCGTTGCTGGCGCAAGGGGTCGACACGCTGGTGCTTGGCTGCACCCACTACCCGTTTGTGCAGCCGGCGATCGAGCGCCTGATCGAAGCGACCAGCACGCAACCGATCGTGCTGATCGACACGGGCGACGCGGTGGCGCGCCAACTGAGCCGGCTATTGAGCACAGCCAAGCTGCAGCGCGCGCCGTCAAGCACGCCAGCGCAGCTGATCGGCTACGCCAGCGCCGCCCCGCAAGCGCTGGCACAGGCGTTTTCGACGCTGCTGGCGCTGTCGCCGCCAGTGGAATTACTGCAGATTGAGGGAAAAATAGCGAAAGTCGATTAATCGATGCATTTTGATTTGCCAGTTCGCCCAGAAGTTTGTATAATCTTGCTCTGCCTCGGAAACATCGGGACAAACGTTGTACAGTGGTGGCTGTAGCTCAGTTGGTAGAGTCCAGGATTGTGATTCCTGTTGTCGTGGGTTCGAGCCCCATCAGCCACCCCAAAGAATGCTTTAGAAACAAAGACTTAGACGTGAAACGCAATTTCGCATGTTGAAATTTCCAACAGATTCAGGAAGTTTCCAACAACGGCGGCAAAACATCCACCCTTGAGGTGGATTTTTTTGTTTCTAGCTGCACTCCTCGTCGGGATGTCGCGCGCGCTCGCACTACTTCGTGGCGCCGTTCAATTTCTCGACCGTGCGCATACCGCCCAGGCCAAGCATACCTGCCAGCAGCGTCATGAGCGTCCCCATGTCGAGCGACGGGAACGCAATCGGGTGACCGAGCAGCGCCGCCGCCCAGGTCAAGACTGGGCCGATGACGAACTGGATCGCCAGGCCGGCCGAGCATACCCATCCGACCGATGGGCGCCATCCGGCGACGAAAACGGATGCACTGCCGGCCTCGACCTTGTTCACGTCAAGCTGCCCGGTGATTTGCGCCAGTTCGCCGGCCTGCTGCATTTTCATCAGCTCGAGCTTGGCGGCCGCTGCTTGCGCCGGGTCCGGCCAGATGCGGTCAATGATTTTCCCGCCGATATCGAGTGCGGCAGAAACGGGGTCGAGTGCCATCAGGCGATTCCTTCCGAGTAGCTGGCCCGGCCAGCAGTGAATGTGGCGGTGAGCACCTGGCCACGCGGCACGCCGGCGCACAGGCCGATGTGTACCCACGTACCCTCGTAGATCAGCTGGTCGAATGCAATGCCGCTCTCGCGAATCAGGAGCGCCAGCGCGCGCGGCGTCAGACCTGGCGCCGTGATGTCGGCGGCCAGGCCGCTGACGTGCGCGCTATTCGCTGCGCCGCCGACTGCGCGGTTCAGCGCCGGGCAGCGATAGCCGCTCGACACGGTGATTGGCCCGCCGACGAGCGCACGCACCAGCTCGAGCGTCGCGGCTAGGCGTCCCAGGTTGATGAGCGCGTCGGCGCCCGGCGTGTTGTCGATCCCCTTGCGAGTCGCGGTCTGCGACGCAACCAGCTCGGCCAGTGTGAAGTGTTCGGTCATTTGTGCCATCCGTTATTTGTCAAAATCCAATATCCCAGCGCTGCTACGCCGGCCGATGCCGCGCCGGCCAGTGTCCACTTGCCGAGCGTTGCAAATTGTTTGTCGAGCCATTCGCTGATCGCTTCCTTGATCAACTCCTTTTTTGCTTCGCTGTCGATCTCTGGCATAGGCTTCCTTTGGGAAAAAAGATGCCCGCGCGCGGCGGGCTGTTGGGGGGGGGATGGATGGATGGCCGGCTATGCTGCGCGGAGATTCGCCTGTGCGGCCTGGTCGAGAGCGTCGGCGGCGATGAACAGTGCATCAAGTTCCCCCGGCGTCTTGCCAAGCACCGACCCGAGATCGATCACGAGCGGGTTATTGCGATGCACGCGCGGCGAGAATTCCCAGTCGGCGCGCGCCAGGTCGCCATCCATTCCGATCAGCCCGGCAAGGTATGCATTGGCGCCAGCGATCAGCCCGGTCGAAATCAGTACGCGCCGCGCGCTGAGCATTGAAACCGAAGCCGGCACAACTGGCGCCGGAATTGGCGCCGGGGCATGCGAGAACTCGTGCCCGTCCCATGTATCGCCAATTTGCGCGCCTTCCGGGCTCACCCATGCCTCTGTGAACTCCTCAACTTCGATGAAGCTAGCCACCACGCCGTTAATAATTTGTGCCGCTCTCATAGCGCCCCCGTTACCAGAAAATACGAATGTAGCCAGCGCCACCAGCGCCACCAGCGCCTGATGTGCCGGTCCGTGTTGCGCCGCCACCGCCGCCGCCGCTGGCTTGTGCGCCATTGCCGCCGTTTGTGCCAGGGCCAGTACCGCCGCCACCGCCGCCACCGCCGTAGCATATTGGCTGCGTCAAGCTAGCCGATGCTGCCGATGCGCCTGACGCCCCAATTGCGCCACCGGCGCCACCGGCCGAGGTGTAGCCAGCGCCGCCAGCACCGCCGGCGCCACCAGATCCATTGATGCTTCCGCCCGAACCGCCGCCAGCTCCGCCGCCATTTGTAACGGCATTGCCATTACTTCCAGCGGCGGCGGTTGATGAGGCATCAGCACCACCGCCACCGCCAACGCCGCCGGCCGCTGTCGCATAACCGCCGAAGGAAGATGGTGATCCTGAAGACCCAGCCCCACCTATGCCGGAAACCACCCCGGCACCACCAGTTCCGCCGGCACCCACCAGAAGAGTGACTGGGGCAGAAAGGTTGAGCACTGTTGTCAACGAACGCGCTCCGGCTTGACCGCCGCCGCCGCCAATGCCTTGCGTCCCGCTAACCCCAAACCCGCCGCCACCACCACCGCCAGCGCCTGAGACAATTTCAACGACATACTTCGTGACGCCAGATATTGGTGTGAAAGTGCCGCTGGCAGTAAATGTTTGCGACCCGGATGGCGCCGCAGATATTAGTTGCCAGTTTGTCGGGTCAAGGGATGGATCAACTGCGCCAGCGCCTGGGATCAGACGCCGATAAGTACGTGCGTCAGATGGGCTGATAGCGTTGGCTCCAAATGCGTATGTGGTACCGCTAACCCACACGGCCACATTTGCCGTTACCATAGCGGCGTTTGCCGAGCTATTTGCCAGGACCGCTGATGCTGCGGATGCAACGGCAGACGATCCTGCCGCCACGGCCTGGTTAAATGCATCGACAGCGTTAGCGTAGACGTTCGCCATCGCCGCGCCGAATTCAGTTGGCGCCGTCGTCAACCAGGTGATAAATCCATCGAGGCGCGTTGCGAACGTCGCGCGGTCGCCGCGCTGGATCGCCGGGGTCGGCGTTGGCGTCATGCTTGGGGGTGTAGTTGCCATTAAATAAGTCCTTGCACGTTGAGGGATAGGGTTGCGTTGATGTCTTTGTTATAGGTCAACTTGCCGACGCCAAGGCCATACGCATTCATCGCTGCCAGCCGCGGACTATCGGAACAGATGTACACGCATGGCACACCCCGCACGGCGGTCAGAACATCGATGACACTATTTGCGTTGGCGATATCGATCAGCGCGCTGACGGTCAGGTCTTTGGCTGCCTTGCCGGGACGGATCGAGGTCTTCCCGGTGTTCGGATCGGTGATGACCCGAGAGAACGACTGCGGCTCGACCGTCACGCCGGAGAGTGTTTTCCCCAGCGAACGCGAACTGCCAACCGACAGGACGCCGCATTTGACAGCGCCAGCGGTACTGGTGAGCGTGACCGTGATCTCGGGGTTGCTGTACTGGTCGATGCCGAGCTTGGCGATGCTTGTCTGCAGCCGATACGGGTCCCAAAAGAACTCGTCATAATCGCCCGGCATGGAGTCTTCCAGTTCGCCGCTGTAGCTGTAGAACGTGGCGCCGCCTGTCGTTACCTTGGCGGTGATCGTGATATGGTCGGCCTCGAGTCCGGCAGCAAACAGTGCATTAAATGGCCCCGGGCGCAGTACAACCGTCAGCGGCGACGCATATACCGTTGGCGTGCTGACCTCGTCGTCGAACATCGCGCGCTGATTTGTAGGATCGACATCGGCCCAGTAGATCCATACCCCGGTGCGGCTGGCCAGCAGCGTCGGGTCGTGCCCAATGTTTCCGGGCTGGAGACTTTCGTAGATTCGATGGGTGACGGTGCTGATGCACCGCCCCCCAAGTGCATAGGTCGTAGCGGGGTTGTAGACTGCGTAGTCAGTTTCCGGCGCGGTGCTACTAATGATCATCGCGTCGGTGAGCACGATCGGCACCATGACACTCAGGATGCCGCTCATACCAGCGACTCCGTCAATATCGCTGTCCCGCCCTGGGTGACAAAGCTGAGGGTATCCGACGTTTTCCCCGTATGCCCGGCAATTAAAGCCAGTGCCGCCGCGAGTTGCTCACGCATCAGTTTAATCTCCGCTTCTAATTTACTGGTATCGCCATTCAGCACACCATTTAGCTGGCTGGCGGCATAGACCCGACTCGGGTTGATCAAAATTGCCGGATCGGGCGTATAGACAAGTGGCGATATACGCGGTACCAATTTCAGATAGGCTGCTAAGGCGTCCGGCAGCGATAGCACTGCCGCCTTGACGTCTAGCAATCCAGCGACCGATGCATCCGCTGCTGCTAGTTGCAATTGCGCAATCGTCGCCTGGCCATCGCTGGCCATGGCCAGCGCCTCGTTGGCGCGCTGAACCTCGGCAAACCCGCGCAGGTATTCCAGGTCAGACATGCTTTGCGTCTTCAACAGCTCGAGGTACGCGCTGCCAGTCGCCTGAGCGTTTTCCGGTTTTGCGACATTGAACTGCTGCTTCAGCAGTGACAGCCGCACATCATCCGAGAACGGCGAGAGTGATCCGACGGCAAGCGATTGCCCGTATGCGCGACTGGCCTTCGCGGCATCCTGCTGGTTTGTGATCAGCGCCTTCAATGACGACGAAGTACTGTCGTAGGCAGACGCCAGGTCGGAATGCGACGAGGTAATCAGCTGCTGACGAGCCGCCTCTGCTGCCTGGGCCGCGGCGTCGGCGCGCTGCTGACGCGCCACATCAGCGGCCGCCGCTGCATCAGCCGCCGTCTTCTGATCCTGCAGCGCGAAATAATGCCGCTTCAGCGCCGCAGTCGTTGCGTCCAGCCCGATCAGCTCGTTGGCGCGCTGGTCAGCCAACGGCAGGCCCGCATTGACGAAAGCCGCGATCTGGTCCTGCACCGACTTATTGGTAGCAGCCAGCGTATTGAGCGCTGCCGTCGCCGTGTCGGCCGCTGCCTTAGAGTCCTGCAGCGCGAAGTAATGCCGCTTCAGTGCTGCCGTCGTTGCATCCAGCCCAATCAGTTCGTTGGCGCGCTGGTCAGCCAGCGGAAGGCCGGCGTTGACGAAGGCATCGATCTGGTCCTGCACAGTCTTGTTGGCGGCAGCCAGCGTGGTAAGCGCCGCCGTCGCCGTGTCGGTGGCCGTCTTTGCATCCTGCAGCGCGAAGTAGTGCCGCTTCAGCGCCGCCGTCGTATCGTCCAGCCCGACTAGCTCGTTGGCACGCTGGTCGGCCAACGGCAGACCGGCATTAACAAAGGCGTCGATCTGGTCCTGTACCGACTTGTTGGCGGCGGCCAGCGTGTTGAGCGCCGCTGTCGCCGTATCGCTGGCCGTCTTTGAGTCCTGCAGCGCGAAGTAGTGCCGCTTCAGCGCCGCCGTCGTGTCGTCCAGCCCGATCAGCTCGTTGGCGCGCTGGTCGGCCAGCGGCAGGCCTGCATTGACGAAGGCATCGATCTGGTCCTGCACCGACTTGTTGGCGGCGGCCAGCGTGTTGAGCGCCGCTGTCGCCGTATCGCTGGCCGTCTTTGAGTCCTGCAGCGCGAAGTAGTGCCGCTTCAGCGCCGCCGTCGTGTCGTCCAGCCCGATTAGCTCGTTGGCGCGCTGGTCGGCCAGCGGCAAACTGGCCGCGATGAATGCGTCAACCTGGTCCTGTACGGACTTATTGGCGCTGGCCAGCGCGTCGCGCGCGACCTTTGCCGCTGTATCGGACTGGGCCTGGTCGAACAGAGCTTGATTACCAGGGTCGATCAGATTGCGCTGCTTTTGTACCAGCTGCGCGGGATTCATCGTTGCAGCGTCGATCTGGTCCTGCAGCCCTTTACGCTCGCCGGCGATATCGGTCAGCGAGCGTACCGACACAGCGACTGCATCGATGGCCGGATGAAGCTGCGCGAACGCGCCTTCCACACTCATCAAGCCGGCAAAGGTCTTTGCGCCGGCTTCAGTCGCTAACGCGCCACCGTCCTGCAGGCCCAGCACGGCGGCCTTAAACTGGTCGCGCGTCGTGAGGGCGGTATCGCCGATATAGCCAAGCGCTGCCAACGAGTCGTTGACCTGCTTGGCCACCGGCGCCATGCGCTCGGCTTCGGTCAGGAAGTTCTGCGCGAAAAAGGTCGCGCCGCTGGACAGGTTTTGCACGCCTCCGAGCAGGTCGACCAGGCGCTCGCGCGCCGTAATCGATTCGACACCGACGGCGCCAAAGCTGGCGCCAATCGACGCCAGCGACGCATCGACGACCATGTAGTCGCCACCGACGCGCTGCAGCGTTGCGCTAGCAGTCTCGGTACCCTTGGTGAAATCGTTGATACTCGGCAGCACGCGCAAGGCTAGCTCGTCCGACATCTTCGAAAATTCGGCAGTGACTAAAGCGGCATCTTTAGCCTGGTCACCCGTGAAGGTCAGGTCGATCGAGTGCGAATAGTTCTTGATCGCGGTATCGCCGGTGCCAAGCGTTAACGCCAGCGCCAACATCGTCGCGTTGATGGCCGAGAAACCGCCACTCAGCGCCTTCTGTTGTGCGCTGGCGACCGTGCCGGGGACTGTGTAGTCGTTGTCGCCGCTCCAGAATACGTGCGACTTTTCCTTCATATTCGCGAAGGTCGAGCCGGAGAACGAGTCGCCCGAGAACGACCCACGCAGGCCGGATGATGTGACGACTGCATCATCCCGCTTGCCGATCGAGGCCAGACCTGCGACGGCAGCGACGGCGATGATTCCCCAGCCAACAGGACCGATGGCAGCCAGGCCTGCAGTGATGCTACTGCCGATCGATCCACCAACGCCGGCCACCGAGCCAATGCCGGTCGCCGATCCAGCCACCGTCGCCCCCAAGCCAGAAGCCGAGCCGACTAGCGATCCGGTCAGGCCTGAGGCAAAACCGGAAAGTCCTGTCGCACCAAGCGCCGCATTGCCGAAGCCGACCAGGCCGCCGGCCGTGTACGCGCTGTAGAGCGATGACGCGCCAGATGCGGCGCCGCCAATGCTACCGATGCTACCGAGCCCGCTAGCGCCTGCCGCCTGTGCTACGCCGGCCACCCCGGTCATGCCGACCAGGCTGCCAACTACCTGAACAACCAATGGCTGCGCGAACATCTTGTAAATCTGATCTGCCACCGATGTTTTGAACGTCGTCGTCAGCGACTTCGTGAATGAGTGCCAGCCATCTAGCCCATTGTTGAGCATATCGGCAAAGCCGGCACGGAAGACATCCTCATATTTTTCGACCGATTTCTTCCAGTCCTTGTTTTGCTCATCAGCAGCTTCCTTGAGTGCGCCGACACGTTTCGATGCGGCGAGGTTAGAAAGCTCCTTACCCTGCTCTCGATAGGTATCACCAAGCTTGCCCGAAGAATCGATAAGGTCGAGCATATTAGCCCGCTCGACTTTCATCGCTGCCGATGCGTCTAGGCGCGCAGCCTCGACGCTGAGTAGCTCATCCTTTGTGCGCCCGATCGTTTCGTTATAGTCATTCTGCGTCAGCACCTGCGTACGCAAGGCGTCACGATCAGCCGTGGCTTTGTCGAACTGGTCGGCATAGTTGTTTACCGCAAGGCGAAAGCTCTTTTCTTCGATCGCTACGAGGTCGTTGCTGAGCTGAATCTTGCGCTGGATCTGGCTGATATCGTTGGCGTAAATTTCCCCGCTCAGCGCCTGCTGGTCCTTGTAGCTCAGTTGCTTCTTTGCGACCAGGTCAAGTTCCGCTTTCAGGCTGACCCGCTTGCGGTCGAAGGCGCCAAGCTCAATGGCCGCCAGCCGCTCGACCGAATCGGCCTCGGCGATAAAGCCGCTTGCGCGGTCCGCGGCGATTTTTGTCGCCTGGCTGCCGGAGACGATGTCCTGTACTGTTGCCAGGCGCTTGAGCGCTTCGATATTGCTGTCGATCCCAGCGTTCTCGATGTCGGCATATTTCCGGCGCACAGCAGAAAGCCGTTCTGCGATTTCCAGATCGGACCTGCCGGCCTCAAGCCCCTTGTTCCGCTCTGCCGCCAGCTCCGTTTCAAGCTGTTTTTCGCGCGTTAGATAATCGAATTTACCCTTTGACCAATCCAGATCCGCTGCATTAAATCGAGCTTGATCCGCCTGAATTCTCGCCTTCGCAGCTTCTAAAGCAATCTGGTTTTTAAGACTTTCTTCCAACTTGAGATTGTCGTTCAAGCTCGCGCGGTCTGCCGCATTCCCACCTACCGCAACATCAAGTGGTTTTTGAGCCTTGGCAATTTTTGCCTGTACGCTCACGAGCTGGTCGGACAACGAGTCGACCCGGCCAATGTTGAGCATCGCGTCCCAAGCAAACTTAGCCCCAGCGGAAACCTTGGCCCATCCTGCCTGCATCGCCCCAAGGTTTGCGGTGACTTTAGTGGTTACACCATCGAACGCATCCGCGTAAGCCCTTTGGGCGACAACGCCAGCGTCATATTCCCGCCCTTGATCGCGTAGTGCCTTCACCTGCTCATAAATCGAACCGGTGAGGAAGTGGTATTTCTCGTTGAGGCGTTCCAAGCCGACGACCGGACTCTTTGCAAGATCTGCAAATTCCGTCGCGGTATCGCCAACGCTCTGGCCAAGCGCACGCTGGGCCTTGATTGCCACCTCGCTAAAGTAGGCAATGTTTTCGGCCGATACCTTGCCCGTGGCTACAAGCGCTGCGATTGATTCGGCGGCGGCTCCTTGCGTACCGATGGAATTACTCACCTTGCGCGCCATGTCCGATAATTGGCCGGATGTTACGCCAGCCGCGTTGCCGGATAAGATGATGGACTTGCTGTATGCCTGCGCCTCGAGCGCGCCCTCATGGTATGCGTAGGCCAGGCCCAGCGCGGCGCCGGCGCCGACCGTCAGCGGGTTGACCAGGCCGACAACATAGCCGCCTAGCGCCTTGGCCGCGCCGCCAGCGCTGCCGAACATGTCGCGCAGCTGCCCGCCCTGCTGCAGGAACACGGTCAGCGGGGCCTGTCCACCCTGGATTGACGTGATGATATCGGTGAACTGGGCCGGCACACCCCGCAAGGCTGCGGCGGTCTGCGCGGCGGACACGCCCATGCGATTCAGCGATTCAGGAGTCGCGTCTAAGGCGCGCCGCGCAGCGTCCTGCTTGATACGCACCTGCTCGAGCTGCTCGAGGTATGGGCGCAGTGCCTCGACGTTGATGCCGCGCTGGCTGGCCAGCGTCTCGAAATACTTTGCGCTGGTGCGGCTACCCGCCTCCATCGACGCAGTCGTACGCTGGATGGCGCCGACCATATTGGCCGTCGCCGCAGTGACTTTGCGCGCGGCCGTTTCGCCGCTGGTGCCGATATCGCCCAGACCGCGCCCTGCGCTACCGCCCAGGTTCTCGACCGTGCGGCCGGTGCGGACTGCGGCGCCGCTGATCTCGTTGAGTCCTTCGGTGGCGCGAGTCGCGTCGACGACGACTTCGATTGTTGCGGTTTGGGCTGTACCGGTCATCTGGTGGTCCTATTTTTTGTGCATCATGTTGATCGCCGCGCATTCCAGAATCTGAATGTCGTGCTCCATCTCGTCGTACTCGTCCGGCGTCAGGTCCATGCGGTCCATACGCCGGTACAGCACGTTGTAGTCAAGGCCGATCGGCCCGCCGCCGCCGACGCGCCACTGCGTGCCCAACTGCGCGAACAGGCAGCAAACACGCCAGTTTTCCGGCCACGTCTCGACCGGGTCGACCTCGAAGTCCTCAGCGGTGAAACCCGTCGCAAGGTCCTCGGCGGTCGGCCCGGGCCGATAGATCGCCTCGGCGACGGCGATCAGTTTTTTGCGCGCGTTCCCTGCAGTTCGGCGATATAGGTGTTGAAGATCGCGCGGACGGCGCCGTAGTAGAGGCGGTCCAGTTCCTTGATGTTGGCCGCGTCGAACGGGGAGTCCAGATCCCAGCCGCTGGCGACATCAAGGATCAGATCGACGTGGACGACGTCACCAGCGCCGACGGAATCGAGCAATTCATTGATGCCGACCCGGTCGCGATGCTTGAACGTGAATTCGATGTCGCCCGACTCGGCGCCGGCGCGCGGGATCTGCACGGTGGCCTTGAAGGTCGGGGAGACTGCGAGGGTGAATTTTGCTTTTGCCATGATGTGCTTTCGATAGGAAGAAAAAAGACCCGCCAGGAGCGACCGGGCGAGCGTGGAAAGACCCGCCGAGGCGGGCCGGGCAAGGGTTACGAGGCGTAGCGGGTGCTCTTGTTGTTGCCCGAGAAGTCGACCTTGACGCGGTTGATCTGGCCGGACGTGTAGATCACTTCCTCGTTCATCGCGACCGTGCAGGGCAGCAGCGTGAAGCTGCCGCTCTTGGTCATTGTCTTGAGGATGGTGTTGGACTGAACGTCGGTCAGCGTCTTGACCGCCACGTAGCCAGCCGAGCCGATTGAGTCCGCATCCAGTTCCAGCGAGCGGCTGACGGCGGAGAAGCCATCGTTGATCGTGTACTCGACGTCGGACTCGGTGAATTGGTAGGTAACTTTCTTGGCCTCGCCGCCGGACGCGGTCGGGTTCATGACCGTGGTGATCTGCTGCAGCGTGATTACCTTGCGCACCGAACCAATGCCGGCGCCGGCTGGGAAGAAGCTCAGGTTGCTGGTGTCCATGCTTTCGAGCGTGAAGGTATTCGTCGCCACGCCCTTGACGCGGGCTGCGCGCAATTGCAGGCGCCCCCAGCCCGACGTCACTTCGACGATGTCGCCGTTGGCCAAGCCATGCGCGGCCGAAGTGACGACTGCCTCGGCGGCGTTGGTAACGGCCGTGGTGGTGAGCGCCGAGCCGAACGCGGTCGCGATGTAGAAGGTGCTGCCGGTAGGTACTTGTGCCATAAATTTCCTTTCGGGAAATGAAAAGCCCGCACGTGGCGGGCCGGGGTTTCGCCCGAAATGGGCATTAAAAAACCCGCACGAGGCGGGTCAGAATTGAGTCGTGCGTATGCCGGTTAGAACCAGAATGAGAAATCCTGCATCGTGCCGCGCAGTTTGGTCTCAGGCTCGTAGAGTGCGACCGCCGCGCCGAGCACCGTCGTTTGCAGGCCGGCCACGGCGCGCAGCGCGTTCTCGACCTGGCGGGCCAGCGCGGATGCCACCGGGCGCGTGTCGGCCCAGACGTTGACCTGCACGCGCGCATTGCTGGTACCCGGCAGCGTCGCCGCATCGACGAAGTTGATCGCCTCGCCGCCGACCTGCTGATAGGTGATGTATGGACGCTCTGGCGGCTCGTCGGCTAGGTCAGGGTAGACGCGGTCATTGACCAGCCCGCGCAGCGCGGCGTAGACCAGCTGCTCCATACTCACGATTCACCGCCCAGGTGTTGCGCGACGCGTTCAGCGAGTTTTTTGTTCATGGCGTCGATCGCCTCCTGTTTTTTTGATTCATAGGCCGGGCGCATGAATGGCTTGGCCGGCACGCTTGAGCTGCCGTACTCGAGCAGCGCGGCGGCACGGTGCGCCTTCCAGCTTGTTCCCTTCTTCTTGCGCCGGACGAAGGAGTGACCGTTTTCAACCCAGCGCCAGTAGTAGGCATCGCCGGCATGGCCGTGCTTGCCGCTACGTACCGTGACCAGGTAGGTTTGCACTTTGTTGGTGTCCGATGCCTCCTCGGCGCGCTTGACGATGATGTTGTTCATCAGGACGCCGGTCTTGACGTGGCTGGAAGCGTTTCTCTTCGCCTCGTCACGAAACACTTCGGCGCCGGCGAATCCGGTCGCGCGCAGCGTCGATTCGCCCAGCGCATCGGTCAACTTGCCGACGGCGCTGGCCACGCCGGCGACCAGGCCGGATGCGTCGAACGTGATCATGCAACACCCCGCGAACACATGAGCAGCAGCGTGCGGCCGGCCTGGCCGAGCACCGCCTCGATCCGGTAGACGTCAGCGCCGTGCAGCACGCGCATGGCGGCCGTGACGCCGGTCCGGTAGCGGATCGTGATTTTGGTTTGTACGGCAGCCTGCTCGGCGCCGGCGGCGATGAACTCGCGGCCGGTCAGATCGGCGATGCCGGCCCAGAGCTTGCCGTCGCCATCGGTGATGACGTTGGTCCAGCCGGGCAGCGCCGCGCCTGTGTCGTCGCGACCGGATGGGGGCGCCTGCAGCGTCACGCGCTTGTCGAGTGTCGTTGCGAGGCTCATGGATACGACCGGCAAGCATCGAGCAGGCGCGTGATGAATTTCGATTGAACGGTGTCGTCCTTCAGGTCGCGCATCGTCGAAGACACTGGATCGAACTGCTCGACCAGCTTGGCCAGTACGTACAGTTTGACATTGGGCGGCGTGGCCGCAGCAGTATCGCCGTAGCCACAGACACACGTTACGACGACTACATCGGTTTCGGTGAGCGTGATGGGCCATACAGTGCCCACGACAGGAGCAACGGATGTACTGTAGGCCTTGCGGGAAATCCGATAGGCTGACGGCGCCAGGATCTGCTCGTCGCCGGCCAGGTCCAGGTACTTGATGGACGTAACGCTGATGACGGGGTGCGGCAGGTCGATTGCATTCATGATCTTCCGCACGTGCGCCGAACCGATTACCTGCATTGGAATCGACGGGAACTCGTCAAGCGTTACTGTCCATGTCTGCTCCATCATGCACTGGCCGATTTCGTGCTCGAGCGCAGCGACAGTGCCGGCTACCCAGCTCGAAACCAGCGCGTCGAGATCGTTACCGTCGATGCGCATGTTTTCCTTGGCGTCGGCGAGCGTGACAGCCAGCACGGCTGGCGGAACTGTGCAGATTTTGGTCATAGATTCCTTAAAACGTACCGCGTGTATACCTGTAGAAGTGATCGCCATCCGGACCGGCCAGAACATAGGCTTAGTAAGGGCTGTAGACCAGCCACGTACCGTCGCGCGTGAACTCAGCCTGCGCAGCAGCCACGCTGGCGAAGCGCGCCACCAGCGTGCGCGGTGACAGCTCGTTGGTGCATGGCTGGGTATAGAACGCGTATTACGGCGCTGGCGTGGAGACTGCAAGCGCAAGTGCAAAGATGTCGTCAAACATGGTCACCACATAAACCTGGCAAGCACTGACGCGATGATGCTGCCCAGCGCCGGGGTCGGGTGGACCGTGTCGTCGTAATACAGCGAGTTCGCGGGGGCGGCGATGGGCGCAAGGTAATTCAGGTCAAGAATCTGGTAGCAACCCATGCCAGATGGCCCGGCCGATGTGATGGCAGCGCGTAGCAGTGGCAGGTTCACATTGGCGCCGCCAGTAGTGCTGGTAGTCGCCAGCTCATTGATGAGGATAACTCGTGCATACGGCGATGCTAGCGACGCCAGCAACGCCTTTAGGTCGATCAGCGCTTGCGCTACCGTCGTCCCAGCAACGAGGAAGTTGTTAATTCCGGCCAACACGTACACAGTCGAACGGATATTCGGGGCGTAGCAGGCCGCCACCGAAACCGCAACAGTGGCCTGCAGTTGCGCCGGCGTCTTGCCACCGTTCGCCATCGAGAACACGGACGCTGTCTTGCCAATGCGCGCCGCAAACTGCAACGAAATCGTTTCAATTTTGCTGGCGAAAGGCAGCGCGTTGAGAAAGCGAGAGTCGCCGACTAAAAAGTTTTGGCTCAGCGCCTGCGGGCGAATATCGAATCGAGCATACGAGCTGTAGCGCAGCGCCTTCATCGTCGAGGCTGACTGCGACGTTTTCGCTACACCGAACGCGACGAGCTCCATCGCGCCATAGTTGTCGTTGGATATGGTCGGGTCGCGCGCAAACAGCCATCCGCTCGTGTAGACGTCGGTGTCATTTGGTATTGATACCGTGCCGATCCGTTCGTTGACCGATGTCGTCAGCGTATTCGTCGAAAAGTTTGCCATGACGACGCAGGGCTGCGAATCGAGAGGAGTAACGGGCGATGGCGTATATGCGCTGCCGCCACGCACTGCGAGGAACTCGCCCGAAGTGTAGGTGAACATTTCAACCCGGCGGCGGTCCGCTACCGTAGTGTTAGCCAGGTCGCCCAGCGTCGCCAGTCGGCCGTACCCGCCACCGGCAGCGGCCACGCCACATCCGTATGCGTACATCATGCACGCATTGCCGCTCACGCCAAAACCAGAGGTAAGTGGGCTGGTGCCGGATGCGATAACGCCAGCCGGCGCTTTCAGAGTGCGGAATGTCCCGTACTGTGGCTCACTGGTGAGACAGTAACGACCCGTGCGAACGCTGAACGCAACGAGTGGCGCGGCATAGGATGGATGCTTGACGTAGTGGTTCCCGGCGCCACTGTGGTCGTATGCTTTGATGCATGTGACGACCGTGCCATTATCAGCCCGGCCCATTGCGGCCTGCAGTTTTAGTACGTCGATTTCGCCGCCTGGCAGGACATTGATTGTGAACGTGGTATCCGTGCCCGAGATAGTGACATTGATATCCCAGGTTGGGCCAGTGTAGCCAGCTAGCCCAGCGACTGAACCGCCCGCAAACAGCGTGTTAGCTGCCCCCACAATGTCAGTGAAGCAGCCGGCTACTGCTGGTAGTTGCCCCCACGCCGCTGCCGTCGAATCAGGCGTAGCAACAGGCTGATAGAGCTGCCCGCCCGCCTGCCAGATCGACGCGGCGGTATAACCAGTGCTCGCATTATCTCCAACCGATGGTGGGCGGTTGAATTGATCAGGCTGTAACGGAATGACCGTACCAGTTGGCAATGTGATACCAGCGGTAGAGCCGTCAGCGTTTGTGGCTAGTTGCGCGACTGTCGCCGCGCCGGCGCGGATTGTCGGCAAGCCATCAATACTCAGGCAGACTGTAGCGAGCCCCCCGTCGAGCCCGACGCGACGTAAATAGAGAGCGCTCGATGCAAGATTGATCTGCAATTCCTTACCGTCGTTGCGCTCCAGCTCCATCCATGCGCCGGAATCGACCTTGTATTGCACGTCGCAGGCCAGACTAGTGTTGGTCACCGTCACGGCGGACGATGCGAGCGAGTACGCAACAGCAACGCCAGCGCTTCCGGGCGCTGCAGTTACGGCGACGGTCAGCGGAGTGACTTCAACGTCAGCCGAAATTTGGATCTTCTTTGCCATTGCGTTCCTCGATTATTTCAGTGCTTTTTTCGGCTTCTGCGCGGACGCAGGGGCTTTTTCAGTGCTTGCTGGCGACGCGCAGGCCTTCGCAGTCGTGTACTTCGCGGCGCCGCAGTCGTTGACCAGGTGCGCCGCGTAGTCGGCATCCGTGCGCAGGATGGCGCCGGTCTGCAGCGTGCCGTAGCGCGCCGTGATTGCCATGCCGGTTATTTCGACTTCGACCATTTCCATGCTTATCTCCTGATTGCGGGCCGCCGATGCAGGCCGGCCCGCTTGTGGTTATGCCGGGGTCAGATCGCCATAGCGAGCAGCAGCTGGCTTCTCGACCGTCAGCGCCAGGCGGCGCATTGCACGCACGCTGACGAGGCCCAGTTGGAAGTTGTTTTCATCGGAATCGGACAGGTCGACCATGATCCCTTCGCGGTTATGCAGGGTGGCCGCTTGCGACAGACTGCCGACCCAGACCATGTCGCTGGGCATAGCGTTACTGGCGACAACCGGCAGGCCGAACAGCGTCGGCGGGACGGCCGAGCCCGGGTCACCCAGGATGTAGCGGCCCTGGCTGTCCTTGGTCAGGCGCAGCGTCCACCAGTCTGCCGTGTTCAACACCACGACATCGGCCGGGTAGTCGGCCAGCGCGCAATCACCGATCATCTTGCCGATCAGGTCGAAGCGGTTGGTTGGCGATAGGTTCAGAGCCGTCAGCGATGCCGAGGTATAGCCGTGCGCGGTAAAGTTGCCGGTGTTGGTCAGGCCGTTCAGGTTTGGCGAGGTGCCATTGCCGGCGACCAGCTGGTTTTCAACCTTCAGGTTGACGCCGTAGACCATGCGGCGGTTGATGAATGCGGCCAGGCTGGCATTGTCCATCGCCAGTTGGCGGGTGATCTTGATGAAGTGGCCGACGTTCTGCACCGGCATGGTCTGCGCAGCGAAGGTGATGCTTGATTGCGGCAAGATGATGCCCTCGGCCGTTTCCGCCGCGGCGTTGGTGAACACGTTCTCGCGCACCCAGTCGATCGCGTTCGAGCTGGTCGGGATCGACGTAAGCAGGTCTTCAATGGTGAAGACGCGGAAGGCGCCTTCGACCAGGCCGGGACGGCGTTCGCTGAAGGTCAGACCGATCGTGTTGGTGACGGTGCTTTTCAGTTCAAGGCCGATCGAGCCGCGCCCGGTTTTCGTCTGGAAAGACGCATATTCTGCGTTCTTGGTGAACTGGGCGCCGTAGGACTCATCGACGGGCGCGGACTCAGGCTGCGCGGTCGCCTTCTGCTCGACCAGCAGCAGGCGATCAGCCAGCGTACGCTGCTCGATACCGATAGCATCGATGGCGGCCTTAGTTTCGATCGAGACCTTGCCGTTGGCGATAATTTCTGCATCGGCCTTGGTGGCCATGGCGGTGATTTTCACATCGACACCATCGAGCGCCTTCATGATGCTGGCGCCGTCGAGCGTGCCCATGCAGCCGAGCAGCGACATGCCCGCCATCGCACCGGCATTTTGCGCAATGAAGCCGTGCACGTCGGCGCCGGCGGCGTGGGCGACGCTTGCGATCGCGATAACGGCCAGAAATACGGCTGCGCCGAGGGGGAGTCCGAACAGTTTGCTACGTTTCATAGTGTTTCCTTTGGGCGTAAAAAAAGCCGCGTAAGCGGCTTGATTGGTGGGTGATGCGGGCTTATTGGCTGATTTGCCGGATCCGCGCAAGAATGGCGGCGCCAACATCTTCCGCCTTGGCGTCATCGCCTGCATCCCGCAGGGAAAACAACACTTTGGCGCGGGCGGTCAGCGCTTGCGCCGCCCCTTTGCTGAAATTCCCCGCATCCCGCAGGAAATATTCAAAATCACGAATGGTCGTAACCTGGTCCAGCTCGTCGGTGAAGGATTTCACGCTGGCCAGGTCGACCTTCGCCAGTTTGTCCATCGGGAAGGTCACGATCGACGTTTCGGCCAGGCGTGCAACCTTTTTAATGATCCGGCCGGTCGCGGTCTCCTGAAAATCGCCAGCCTTGAGGGCGTAACCGATGCTCATGGAGTCAACGGTGCCGTGCTTCAGGGCTGCCTTGACCTGCTCGGCCAGTGTGTTGCCGGGCGTAAATTCGCCGGTCAGCAGTAGGCCATAGTTGTCCTCGACGGCCTTGGTCCACTTCCCGATCGGGACGGCGTAACTATCATGGTTGAAGAACATCTTCGGCAAGCCGTTTTGCTTCAGCGTGTCGGTGTAGGCGCCCTTCAGGATGGTGTCGCCGCCGCTATCGACGTTTCCAAACGTCGATGCATAGCCGGTGAAGGACGAATTGTCGCCCTCGAGCTTGAATTGTGCGTCGGCGAAAGCCAGTGCTTTGCGTTCCATGTTTTTCCTCGTTATTGAGCAATATTTGCACCGGTGCCACCGGCTGCAGCGACTTTGCCGAGCATCGTCACCGGCACCAGGTTGCTTTGCGCCGTCAGCACATCGTCGCCGTCGATCGGCGGGTCGTTCTCGTACTGGCGGCATTCGCCGCGCGTCTTGAGGCCGTTTTGCACGGCTTTGGCGTAGATTTCGTACCGGTCCTTGATCGAGGCGCGCAACAGGGCGTCCATCGAGAATTCAGCGGTCATCGTTACGCGCTGGCGCGGGGTCATGACGCGCTTGCGCAGGGCCTGCTCGATGTTAATGCACAGCGGCGCGATCGACAGCGTGTAGAAACCGTCCTTGATTTCGAAGATACCAGTGCCCCAGGCGGTCACATTCGAGTGGTGCACCAGCACGGGCGGCACGTCGAACCAGCGGCATAGCTCTTCGACGCCGAGCTTGCGCGTCTCCAGCAGCTGCTGGTCGGCAGGCGACATGCTCAGCTGCTCGTATTTCATGTTTGCTTCGAGTACGTATAGGCGCGACGTGCTGCCTTCGGCCATACCCTCGAAATTGGCCGCGACGGCCGCACGCTGCTCTTTGTTGAGCACCTTATCGAGCATCAGCACACCGGTCGGCTTGCCGCCGGTGCCGAAGATCTTGCTTGCCGCGCCCTGTGCCTTGGCGGCCTCATCGGTGGTAGCGCGCATGAAATCCAGCTTGGCCAGCCCGGTGGTGCCGTTGCCTAGATTCTTGATGTGCAGGACGTTTTCGGACGCGAGCACGGCAATATCGTTGCCGAAGCTGTATTTGTAGACCATCGAGCCGTCCGGCAGCACTACTGCCTCGGTCTGGTCTGACGGCATTGGCCACAGCGCCAGCGCCTCGCCATTCGCATCGCGGTCGACACGGGCATATGCGTTGCCGCGCAGGTCATGGTTCATCACCATGGCGCGCCAGAATTCGAATGGCGTCATGCGCGAGTTTGGCGATTCGTGCAGCAGCGCGTACAGGCGCGAGGCGCGCGCGATGTCGCGCCGGCCGGCGCCGGGCTTCGACTCGTAGACGAACAACGGCAGACTGGCCAATGTCGTTGCGCGTCGGTCGATGCAGGCCCACACGGTCGAGATCTGCAGCGCGCCGTCGACACCCATATTTACGGCATCGGGGATCAAGGCGGCACCAGGTACCGGGTTCTGCCGTCCGATCGTCTCGCCGATCGCGCCAGCGCGCCCGAACCAGCTGCGCATTGAGCTAAACAGGTTCATGTGCGGACCGGTGCGTTAATGAAGTCATCGATGTTTCCTTCAGGTTCGTAGGACGCCGCCCGGCTCAAGGCCATGACGGTCGCAACAATTCCGTCAATACGGCCGTTGGCGTTTGACTTCTTTTTGTCAGGTCGGAAATTGCCGTTCGTATCGAACAGCAGCGCGGTGTTAGTGGCGCACCAGCGCAGCACCGGGTTGCCGCCGTGTTTTAGTTTCAGTCCGTAGACCAGCTCCTCCAGGCGCTTGCTGCCCGGGTACATGCCACCCGTGTTTTGCGGCACTTCGACCAGCGGCACGCCCAGTTCGAGCAGCTCGTTCGCCAGTTGCAGCGCATTCCAGCGGTCGAAACCGATTTCGGCAATATCGAATTCCTGCATCGACTCGAGTATTCGTTGGCGCACCGGGTTGTAATCGGTGACGTTGCCGTCCGTTCCAGCGATCCAGCCCGCCGCCTCCCACGCTTTGTAGGGCGCGGCATCGTCGCGCTCCTCGGAGTTGATTTTGTCCTTCGGGCACCAGAACCAGACCAGCACATACCATTCGCCGCCGTCCTCGTCCGGCGGGAACACCAGCGAGTAGGCCGTCAGGTCGCGCGTCGAGCCAAGGTCCAGGCCGCCGAAGCAGCGCCGCCCTTTGAGCATCGCCAGGTCGAATTTCTTGCCGCCCTTGTCCCATACACTGATGTCGAACCAGCCATCGGCGCTGTTGCACCAGATATTCAAGTCCTTCGTCAGGAAATTCGCCTTGGCGCCGGGTAGCGCGGCGGCCTTGCGGGCCATGCCGCGCATGTATTCCAGCGTTTTCGACTTGCCCAGGCCCGGGTTTGCCTTGTACCAGAGCGCCTCCTCGAAGGGATCATCACCCTCATCGAGGGTGTAGACGTAGCCGAAGATCGCGTCGTCGACGCGCTTCCCCTCCAAAACCGAGATCAGGTAGGCCCGCACCTCGGTGCAAATGCCGTCCAGGATGAAGCCGGCCGTCGTGATCGCCGATAGCAGCGGTTGCAGCCGGGCGCCAAGCGCCGATTCCATGACGTCCCACACGTCGCGGTGCTTCTGCGCGTGCAGCTCGTCGAATAGGATCGCCGACGGGTTCAGACCATCGAGGTTTTCCGCGTTGGCAGGCAGCGGCGCAAACACCGAGCTGTCCAGCTCGACCTTCTCCTGATTCAGGCCGCCGAAGACCTTGAACGACTTGGCGACGCCCGGCGATCGCCGCACCCAGCGCTTGATATTGTCGAACGCAGGCTTGAACACTGTCATCGCCTGGGCCCGCGTTGTCGCCACCGCGTAGACCTCGGCGCCGATCTCCCCGTCCATCGAAAACAGGTAGGCGCCCTGGGGTCCCTTCCATGTGCTCTTACCGTTCTTGCGCGCCACCTCTTCGTAGCCTCGGTTAAATCGGCGCGCGCCGTCGGATGCCCGACGCCAGCCGTACAGCACGGCGGTCCAGAACTTCTGCCATGGGTCCAGCAGGATCGGCCTGCCAGCCAGCGGCCCCTTGATGTGGACGAAGAACTTCTCGATGTAATTGATGATGTGCCAGCCATGCGCCGGCACGAACACCAGGCCGCGCGCCGCACCCTTGACCAGGTCGTCGTAGTGGCGCTTCACGGCCAGGTACACAAAACGGCACGATATGATCTCGCCGCGCAGAACCGGCAGTCCGTAGACCTCGTCCCACTCGTGCAGCTCGGCCGGCGTCAGTTTAGCGATCGCCTTGCGGGTGAGCTGGTGGCGTGGTTTACGAGATCGCCGAACAGGTCGTCCTGCCCGCCCTTCTCGCCCGTATCCTTTCGGACGCGCGCCAGCGACGGTATCGTCAAACATGCTTTTGGCAACCATTGTCCCAACTCCATTTTGAGCCGCTTTTCATCGTCAGCCCAAGGCGTTGGGGTCGCCCATCCTGTTTTTGACGTCTGCGATCGCCCCTTCTCGGCGCATTCCTTCGATGCTGCAATCCAGTCGATGAAGGTGCGCACGATGACGGCCAGCGGCATGCCGGCAGTCAGGTGCTCAACACCGGCCAGGCGCAGCGACTCGCAGATGTATTCGTAGACCTGAAGTTCGTCGGGTTTAAGCCCGATCACGGGCGGCGGGTCCGGCGATGTGACCTCGGTGCCGAGCGCTGAAACTGTCGATCCGCCGACAGCGGGAAGTACTGCAGCGAAGTCGGGTTTTAGGGTCATGGTGTAGCCTGCTATGGTCTGAGTTCAACCCCAGGGGGGTAGTTTCCGCCTCCCATAAATTCACAGGTAAGCATACGGTTTCCGCTTGGCCGCCCCGCGACTTTTGCCCCTCCCCCTGCCTAAAATATAGTCAGGTCTGTTTTTTTCTGCCGCGCTGCGCCTCGGCGGCGCTCTTGACGTCGTGGCAGGGGCGGCACAAGCCTTGCTCGTTTGTCTCGTCGTCGATGCCGCCTTCGGCGAGCGGCTTGATGTGATCGCGCTGTGTCGCTGGCACAGCGCGACCTTGGCGCAGGCACTCGGCGCACAGAGGTTCGCGAGTGAACAGCGTGGCGCGCATCGCCTGTAGCCTGCGCCCGGTGATGCGCTTGACCGGCGCTGACTTGATCCAAGGGACGCGAGGGTGCTTCACACATCGCCCACTGCTATCACTAACCAGCGTATTGCAGCCCGAATAGCTGCACGGTCTAGATGCAGCTCTTGGCACTGGATATCGCCGCGACCGTAATACCACCGTCGAAGATCAACACCTTTACATCTTTTGGCAGCGCAGGCTCGAGCATGGCCATCAAATACTCTCGTTGTGCGGCGTTGAGCCGTTGTGGAACCATGACAGCCAGCATGTCGCCAGTGCTCAGAGTGAGCTTAACGGCATCAAGCATAGCAACGCTGACGTTCGTTTCCGATGTCGCTTCCATTTGATTCCTTTAAGTGCGAACAATGGTGACTGGATGGCCGGGCGCTGACTTGGGCAATCGATCACTGAAAGAAAAGGGCTGCGCCACCACGAATGGGGCGCAGCGGAAACGGCGCCTAGGCGCCGCGATGGAGATGGCTTTTATGGATCACCTCCCTTCCAGGTTGAAAATCAATCCGGGCGATCGGCGATGGTCATGCAGCGCGGGATCAGGTACCAGCCGAGCTGGCGGCGAATCTCTTCGATGGTCGGCGGCGGCTCGGGGTCGAGCACACGACGCTCCATGTATGCCCGCACCGTTTCCTTCGTTGGCCGCACCACATCGGTCATGATTCATCCCTCGTAAAAGGTGACACCGAAATGCAAAAAGCCCCGCATTTCTGCGAGGCTTTAAAAGCTTTGGACGTGATGAACCCGTCTGGGTACGGATTCTAGAGAAAAAAACTTCGGGTTGCAATGTTATTTTTCAATTTCTTTTCAAGCTCGGTTTCAGCTTCGGCCAACACGTCAGCGAACGGCAGCGTCGGAAAGCTCCAGACCATCGTGATGCCGCAGCGCTTTCGAATCGCCCAGTTGAGGTGACGCGGAAGGCTGCAGATCATCGCCTCCACCGCCAGGCCGGCCGTATTTTCCATGTGGTCGTAGAGCTGCTCGGAGTCGGCGCTGCAGTCACCCTCCATCATCGCCGAGCGACCGCGCCAACCCAGGCTCATGTCGCTTCGCTTCTGCCACTGCAGCCACAGGTCAAGGCATTGCTCAAGGCCGGTGAACTGGCGGAACGCCTGCACTTCGATCTTATGCGGCGATCTCATCGCATCCCCAGCTGGCGCTCGGCCGATTCAACCACGAAGATCGAGAAGTGCTCACCCTTTTCCTTGCGCGCCATGATCCGCGTGGCCCAGCGGCGGCTATCGCCCGATCCTGCATCGCTCAGCGTCTTGACCTTGAACTCGCCGAGCAATTGCGCGGCCTTCTCGTTCGACAGCCGCGCCTTACCCGGCGCTGGTAAGGCCACAGTCTGGGCCGGCACCGGCACCATCGGGTCCTTTTCCATTTCAGCCATAAGGGCGGCTTCCCAGCGCGGTCGCAGGATAGCGTAGACCTGGTGGGCGAACTCGTACGGCCCAAGCCGGCGCCACGCCCAGTAGATCGCGGGCGACGACCATTCGTCCGGCTCGCCGCGCTCGCGCTTTCCGCCCTGCTCCAGCGCCTCGTGGAACGCGACGACCGGGTCGAGCACTGGCCGGCACAGCTTGATGAACTCGGGCAGCGTAGGCGGCCAGTCGCGTGACTCCAGGCGCATCACACCCCTGGTCAATTCTTGCCCGGTCATCACGCCCAGCTTCTCGGCCCAGTGGCGCTTGATGCCGGCCGCGTCGATGCCGCGCCACTGGTCGGCGAACTTGACGCCGTAGGTGAAGGCCATTTTGTTGAACAGCGCCTCGACCCACTTCTCGGGGATAGCGTTCGCCGGCCATGCCTCGATGTGATCAGGCGTCAGGGGTGATATCGATTTCGCGTGGTTGTTCATATTTTCGTTGTCCGTTTCCTGTCAAGCCGTCGAGGGTTTCACGCCGTTGCTGGTCCTTCACCGTTTCGCGCCCGGCCGGCGCAGCTCTCGCCGGAGGGGTAATCCCGGCGACACTGATCGCGGCCGCCTCGCTAGCACAGCGCTTCAGCAAACCCACCACGTAGCCCAGACCAATCTGCTCGTTCGGCTTCGATTTTTTCGCCTCCCCGCATGCCCAGCGCACGGTCGCGCAGCTCACACCCTGCTCGGCCAGCGCGATCAGCATCGGGTTGGCGGGCTGCGTCTTCACCCCTTCGGCGCGAAACGCAATGCTCAGCTCGACCGCCGAGGCCCCGCCCTCGCGGTCTACGGTTTGCGTTGGCCGTGGTGGTGGGGTTTCTGGTTCTTGGTTTTGGTTTTGGTTTTGGTTTTGGTTTTGGTTGGTACCCTCGCGAACAGTTCCCGAACTGTGCTCGAACTGTTCGCGAACAGTGCTCGAACTCCTCTCGAACTGCTCAGTAGTGAAATCAAGATTCGATTGCGCCAGGCGCGCCGCTGCCTCCAGCTGCTCTTGCGCCTGACGAGCGGCATCCTCGCGCTTTTTCTTCGCAGCCTTCCCCCCGGCACTGCCCGCTTCGATGCTGGTGTAATACTCCTGGATGATGTGCTCGCAGTCGGCGTTGACCCAACCAGCCGCGCCCAACTCAAAAAAGTCGTCCAGCACGGCATCGGCCGCCGCAATCTCTTCGGGCGTCGTCACGCGCAGCAAGCGGTACAGACGCCCCTTGTCTGCGAGCAAAGGCTCCTCCTTGTTGAAATAGAGATCTCTCATGTCACGGTAGATGCCGCGCTCCAGGCGCGACAAATGCAGCGTCTTGGTGTTGAAGTCGCCGATGTGATGCGAGTAGTAGTTCATGCGCTGTCCGCCCTCAATACCAGTTCAAGCTTCCGAGTCGTTGCGGCCCAACTCGGCCACAATATCTGCAGGAAACGGAAAGCGAGTCAACGTCGTCATCAAACGTTTGCAGGCCAGCACAACCTCATCAATGTAAAATTCGCCAATCACCCCAAACCAAACATTTACCAAATCGTCCGGCGCTGACGCTGTCGGCAACGGAAATACAACAGCAAAGCGGCCAAGTATTGCCCGCGTCATTTCTAAGGTCATCTTCATGAATAACTCCATTAAATCGATTTCGATTGAAAAACTACAAACAGCCTTCGCGATGGCGTTAGCTGAGCTGACAGGAAAAAATTGCACCGCATCAATAGATGCGCTTCAATTTGATGACAGTATCGTGGGCCACTCGTCAGCATATGAAGCGGCAACGCTCGCCATGAAGATCACTTTGCGCGAAGTTAAAACGAGTGAAAAACCACCCTTTTAACCCGGCTTCGATCACTTGAGTTGGCCCGGCAGATACCGGAGGTTGCCGATCAGGGTCGGAATGGTCTGATAGTCGAGCGCGCCCTCGCGCGTTTCGACGATACGAACACGCGTCACGTCCAGTGGCTTTGGCGCGGGACGATAGGCCGGGCCGGCGACTTGGCCGGGCCGCACTGGCGGCGCCTCGGCCAGCGCGTACACGCGGCATGCGGCGACGCTGATCGAATAGGTGCCGTCGATCTCCTGTACCCATCCGGAATCGATCAGCCGATCGAAAATGCCGCGCAGCTCCGACCGGCGCAGATCAAGCGCGGCGTAGCGCAGCATGCCCTGGTCGAGCGTCATCGACACCCGGCGCAAGTCGGCCAGCATCAGCTCGGTGCGTGATCCGATTCTCGGCGGCTTCATGATGGCGTACCAATCCGCGCGCGCGTCTCGGATTTTGATTCGGCGGCGAGCGCATCGTAGTGCGCCCGGCTGCGCGCCTTATTGACTGGTGCAGCCAGTTGGCCGCCCTGTGCGCAGCGAGAAAGATGAAACGTCGGCGCCGGGTTAAGCTCCCCCGGTGCGACGGGCGCATGTTTTCGATTCATGATTGATGGGCTCGCTAGAAGGCAAAAAAATATAGAGGACAGGATCATTTCGGTAGCCTGGCATTGAGACGCAGCATCAGCATCGCTAGCGCTAGGGAGGCAGCGCGCGCCCGGCGCAGACGCAGCAATGTGACCGTCGGCGTGATGGCCGGCGGGCGAGTGGCAAGAATGGTCATTTCTCGGCCATGCCATTCAGGCGGGCCACCATCTGCTCCAGCGCGCGCTGGGCCTTGTAGACCGCCTCGCGCACCTTGACCACCTCGTGCTGCTCGACGCGGCCGTCGGCCAGCGTGCGGCGCACCTCGGCGCCGACCTCACCGTTGGTGGCCCACATGTCGGTGATGCACTCCAGCACCGCCATATCGCTGGCGCTGCCCTCCACCTCGACCTTGATGCACACGTAGCCGTGGTTGAGCGCCAGCGCATGCAGGATGCGGTGGTCGCCCGTGATGCCCATGACCCGGTCGGCGTCGTCCAGCATCGGCTTGTTCGCGGCCGAGTTCGGGTTCGCCTTATTGCGCAAAATCGTCGCCTGCATACCGAGCCGCACGGCCAGCGCCTCGCAGCCCCCGGCGAAGCCATGCACGGTTTGGTGAAATGCATCGAGTACGTTCATTCGTGGCCCTGATCAAAAAATGGTGTGAATAGCGGGAACATGCGCGAAACTGCATGCAATAAAAACAATAGGCGGGAGTTACCAATGAGTTACGATTGCAGTTCTCACACAACAATCACCAAAGGGAACCCACGTGGACACAACGATTTCAAGCGCGACCTATCACATCGATATCGCGTCGATGCAACCGGTTATCACACGCGAACTAAAATTCAAGAATGGCGACACGGTCTCGTTCACAGTCACGCTGCCGCGCGACGATCAGCTGACGGTGATCGGAATGCATCAAGCCTCTGTCGCTCACGTCATTGCGCTTTTGCAAGGATGGTCAGCCCCGCAATAAGTCGCCCCGGCGTGCAAACTGGCTCGCCGAGCGCATCGCTTCCGCGCTCGGCATCAGCAAGCCACTCACGCACGAGCGCAACTGAGGCCGAGAACAACGAGACGCCTTGGAGGGGGCCTACTTTTACGATGGGCAATGGCAGCGCGCCAGCCGTGGCGACGTCGACGAGGGCGCCGAACAAATCGCCGTCCGGCCCGGTGGTCGTGCGAACTGCCACCGGTCCGCGAATCATCTCGGCGAACGCGCACAGCACATCGGTCGCCGCGCTCACCAGCTCGCCCTCGTCGGCGTCAGTTCTCACGGCGATGACCGCCTTCGTCAGCGACAGGCGCAGGTTTTCCTTATTCATGCCGATCCTTCATAGTTGATTGGTTGCGGGGGCGGCGCCAGCCCCTCTAATTTCGCAAAGACAGCCGGGCGCGCCAGTCGCAAGAACATCAGCCGCGACTTTGGGATGCCCGTATGCCGCCAGTCCGAAACCGACGGCGGGCGCACCTCGCAAAGCCGAGCCACCTCGGATGTGCCACCCAAGGCATCAATGATCTGGTCAGACGTGATTTCTTTAGACATACCTTATTTTAGGCATGCCTAAGCGTTTAGAGCAAGCTAATTTTTAGCCATAGCAAACCCATCAACTGTTAGGATTGCCTAATGAATTGGCACAAACGACTAACACAGGCCCGAGAGGCCAAGGAAATCAAGAAATCAGCTTTCGCCAAGCTGGTTGGAGTATCCGCACCTACAGTTACAGAATGGGAGAATGGCAACACAAGAATGATTGAAGGCGCCAACCTGATGAAGGTATGCTCTGCCCTGGGCATCACCCCGGAGTGGCTACTTCACGGCGTTGATTCGATCACTGACCTTCTACCTGGCGCGATGCGCGTTGTGATTTCCGATGATAGTGAGCCCAGCGAAAATACCTACCAGATCCCCATGGTTCAACTTCGATTGCAAGCAGGCGTGACAGGATTCCAGACGGAACCCGATCGCCGGGATGGCGGTACGATGGCGATATCGAAGAGCTGGGCGGATCGAAAGGAATACAATCCATCTAGACTCATAGCAATTCGGGTCAAGGGCGAGAGTATGGAACCAACACTACACGAGGACGATATAGTTGTAATCAACCTAGATGCGAAGTCGCCTGTCGACAATGGTATTTTCGCCGTCAACTACGATGGTGAGGCGGTGGTAAAGAGGATGTCACGCGATCTAGGCCAGTGGTGGCTCATGTCGGACAATTTCGATCAACGAAAATTTTATCGCCGCGCATGCAAAGAAAATGAGTGCATCATAATTGGCCGGGTTGTTCGGCGCGAGGGCGACCACTTCTAGGAACAAATGGGATTAGTAAATTGCCGCGACTGCGGGAAAGCACGTAGCGATTCCGCCATCGCCTGCCCGAGATGCGGGGCCAGAAAGCCAAAATCCAGATTTTGGCTGTGGAGCTGCGGCGGCGTCCTGGCGGCGATATTTGTAGTTGGGCTCGCAAATCAAAAAAAATCCACTCCATTTCTTGATGCCGCGTACTCAGAAAAAGGCGCTGCCGGCAAAGTCTCACTAGAGATGCAACGGCTGATCGATCGCTCAAAAGTACAGCAGTGCTGGCAAGATGCCAGCCACGCGACAACCGAGGAGCTCCACGCAATGCATGCTATATGCAACGCACTCGAAAAAGAGTTCACACTAAAGTACAACACCCCGTACTGATACAAAAAACCATCCTTCGTAGCAAAGTGTTCGGCATTACCTAAGTTAATTTAGGTATGTCGAATATTTTTGTTGACTTTAATTTTAGGCATGCCTAATATAGCCCATCGCACCACCACCCACCGATGGAGACCACATGAACCAAGCAAGCGCAGTCGAATCGAACGCAGTCCTGGCGGCCGAGCAATCCGTTTTCGTCACCGTCCCGGCTGTCACGCTGCCGAACGGCCACATCGAGCCGTCGTTCCAGGTCGGCCAGTATTTCTGCTCGATGGGCGCGGCCGGCCTGGTCGTCGTCACAGCCGCCGGCGCGCCGCTGGTCGACATCACCTATTACGAATCGGTCGCCGCCTGTATCGCCGCCGGCTTCGCGCTGATTACCGAGACACAGGCGCTGGCCATCGCGTTCGACATCGCCGGCGTGGCCGCCAACTGGACCAGTGGCACGGTCGGCGTGGGCAAGCTCAAACAGGGCCTGCGCAATGGCGAAGTCGACGAAGCGCAGCCGGGCACGTACGTGCCGGAGGACTCCGACGAGGACCGCTGGTTCACGCTGTCGAATGGCGAACGCATCTGCGATGCCGCCGGCAACCTGTTCGGCTGGATTTTCGACAACGTGCAAGGCGACGAACGCGGCGTCATCGCGCGCGCCTTCTTCGCCGACTCCCCGTCGATCGCCACCGCGCCGCATCCTTCGATGTCATACGGCATGGGCTGGCGCCCGGATGCAGGCCGCGACGGGTCTGGCAATGCGCTCATCCGGGGTGGCTGCTGGAACGACGGGGACCGCGCCGGCGTGTTCGGTCTCGACTACGGCTGGCCCGACTTTGCCCTCGACTATGTCGGCTTCCGCTGCACCAAGTCCAGTTCGGGTCTCTGATCCCGGGTCACTGGCCATAGCCACCGCGTAGCGGCGGCGCGCCCACAAGCAGCGCCGCCACACCTCTCACCACCGAATGGATGGAGTACACATGAACCGATCCGCCGCCGCCCTCGAACTGATCGAAGAGCGCACCTTCACCGCCCGCCTGCATGGCTGCAATATCACCGGCCTGTCGGTCGAGAGCACCTGGGAAGGCCTCACGAAATTTCGCCAGTCCTCGTCGGGGCAGCACCTGATCGTGCTGATGGACGAAGTGCGCGTCATCAGCGGCTCGCCGGGACTGATGTTCAGCCTGGGCGTTCTGGCCGACGAGCATTTCGTCACGGTGCCGCGCACAGTACTACCGAATGGGCGCGTGGTCGATGAGTTCCAGTACGGTCGCTACCCGGCATCCAAGGGTGCCGACGGCAAGCTGGTGCTGAGCGTGTCGGCCAAACCTTGGGTCAACATCAAGCACGCCGATGCCGTCGCGGCGTGCGAAGCGGCCGGCTATCAGTTGGCGCGCGAGTCGCAGGAACTGGCGATCCGCCACCACATCTGTCAGCAAGATGCAAACTGGACCGGCGGCAAAGTCGGTCACGGCAAGGTCTATCAGGGCCTACACCTCAATTCCGTGAAAAGTGCGCAGGCGGCCGACTATGTGTCGTGCAATTCGCTCGAGCGCAGCTGGCACCAGCTCGCGACCGGCGAGCGCGTGTATGGCTTGGCCGGGAATGTCTGGACGTGGACGTTCGACGATGTGCAGGGTGATGAGGCGGGCCTGACGCGCAAGATCGCCGCGGATTCACCGTCGCTTTCCGCGCCATACCCATCGCGTGAAATGGGCATGGGCTATCGCCCTGACGGCGAGCGCGATTGGTCTGGCCTTGCGCTCGTCCGGGGTGGCTGCTGGGGCGACGGGGACTACGCCGGCGTGTTCTGTCTCGGCAGCGACTGGCCCGGCGATGCCTACGACGATGTCGGCTTCCGCTGCACCAAGACCAGTTCGGGCCTCTAGTCCCGGGTCACTGGACATAGCCACCGCGCAGCGGCGGCGCGCCCGCAAGCCAAGTCGCCGCCGAAGCACCACCAAACCCACAAGGGGGATTAGATGAACACCATCGAACTGAAAGACATCCTGCGCGGCTGCGCGGAGCGCGCAAAGCGCAACGAACCCGTTTCGGTGGATGCGCGCGCCCGCATGTTCGTCGCGATGCTGTCCGGATCGCTTGAGCAGCACGACAAGCCGCTGTCCGATCTGCTGTTTGCGACGGTGATTGATGGCGCGGTGGATGCATGAGCGCGTACACCGTCATCGTCAATACGATAACCCAGCGCATCACCTACGTGGCATTGGCGGCCTCAAGCATTAGTGCCTATATGGATGCGGTCAACATGTTCTCGGACGTCGCGTGCGGCATCAGCGTCAATCCCCTGGCGGGGCGCGCATGCTGACCTTCCTGCATTGCTACCGTCATTTCCGCCGCTGCGGCATGAACCGGATCGAGGCCGCGCGTCGCGCCGGCCACGTCGCCATCGAGGGCTTTTGATCATGGCCCGCATCAAGCCCGACCGCGCCGCGCTGGAGATCGCACATCGGCAGCTGTGCACGACCAAGTCGCTCGATGAAATGCTGGGCACGCCAAACCTGAAGGCGACGCTGTATGCCGTCGCACGGCGTCACATGAAGCGGCGCGACCGTTTCGACGTAAAAATGATGCAGGCAAACGATAACGACTGAGCCAGCAGCACCCCACCACCAACCATGAACGAAGGATTGCCATGTTTACTGCATTGCACGCGCTCGCGCAAAATTCCACGCTGCTGATCGTCGTCACCGCCGAGTCCGACGAGCTGCGCGTCAGCGTCACGCCCACCCAGACCGGCGACAAGACCACGGCCCACAAGCTGCGCCCACTGTCGCTGCTCGGGACTGCCGCCGAGCTGGATGAAGGCTTCGCCACCGCGCTGGCCGTATGGCTAGCTCCGAAGATGTCGCTGATCGAGCAGGCCCAGGCGGTGGCCGACGGCGACGACGATGCAACCGATCCCGATGCGCCTACCGGAAAGGCGCCCGCCGCCAAGCGCGGCCGGAAATCCAATAAGACCGGCGCAGTCCCCGCAGAGCAAAGCAAAGACGAGACGGACAGCGCGCCGACGGCGGAAGGCCCGACGACGGCGCCCGCGATCGTCGCCGCCGTCGACACGCTCACCCTCGACCTCTTCTAAGAAAGCCACGGCCATGAAAATCGAAAAACTGCTGCGGGAATTCCGCTACAACGGTATCGTACTGGCAGATCCGTCCGACACCTTCACGCTGGCCCAGGTGCGCGACTTCTATGCGACCGTATACCCGGAAATCATTAGCGCCGATATCGAGGGCCCGGAGCAGCGCGGCGCCAAGACCATCTACACCTTCCGGCGCGCCGTCGGCACCAAGGGTGGCGGCAGTCTGACCGGCATGGTGCACGACCTGGCCGAGCTGCTGCACGCGAACTGGCTCGGCGCGGGCGACACCGAGTTCGTCAAGGATATGCAGGAGGCTTTGCACAAGAACGAGGTGATCCGCATTCCGGTCGATGCGAGCATGCGGCTGATCGAGCTGCACCGCCAACACTGCGAACCGAAGGCGGCCTGATCATGGTGACCCGCAAAACCGCGATAGCCAAGCTGCGCGCCACCGGCACGCTCAGCGACAAGGCCGCGCACGCGCACGTGATCGCTAGCGGCATGGCGAACACGCCGACGGCCAAGGCGACATCGCAGCTGATCAAGGACAACAAGGGCCAGGCCGGCAAGCGCCTGCTGGCGCCATCGCTTGTACAAGGGGTGCTGCCGTGATGCCGATGTGCGCGCTGGCGCTGCCGAAACTGCACTCCTCGGTTCCGATGACGATGCGCATCGCGGGCGAAAATATCCTGACGGCTCCGCTCGCTATCGCGCTGCTGGAGGCGAACCTAATAACCGGAACCATGCTCACCTCCGACAAGGATATGGCGGCGGACGAACACGCCCTCTCCACATTGGCGCTCAGCACCTGGTGGGACAGCATCCAGTACCAGCCCAAGTATTTCAACTGGACCATGCACGTCCAGGAACTGGAAGACTACACCGGCCGCCACCGCGAAGGACGCGGCAACGTCGGATGGTTCTGCCTGCGCCGCAACGACAATGTCGACATGCCGCGCTTCACGCTGGCACGCGGCATCGGCGAGCTCGAGTCGACACTGGAGGGCTATGGCCAGACAGTGCTGGCTGTCCTGCACGACGCCTGCCTGCATTTACCCGACGCGCTGGACCCATGGCGCGCCGCCAGCTACGCAGAATACCTGTACTGGCACGACAGCAGCACCGACGAGGAATTACTCGAGGACCAACGGATTGAGCGCGGCTATGACACCGTGCAGGAGGTGCTCGATGATGACGACGTGCTGACCCGCGCCGAGTTCTACAAGCACATTCCGCGATGGGTAACTGCACCTCGGCGCGTGCTGGCGCGCCAGACCATCGTTGACGCCGCGCAGAGCAGCCACGACCACGAAGTGATCGCCGCGTGTGATGCGATTGCCGCACTGGCGGGCGCGCCCAGATTTCGCCTGAAGCCGCATGAAATCGGCGCCCACCAGTTCTGCGATCAATGCATCGACGGCTGCATGGTGCTGCTGTGGACCAGCAACGACCAAATCAGCCGTGCGCTGGACGACGCCCTGAACGACTTCGGCGAGTCGGGCGAATACAGCGAGTACATCGACGCCCACCCCTTGCGCCTGACGGGCAAGGATTTCAAGCGCTACAAAGCGCGCACAGAACAAATGATGCAACTGGCCACCCTCACGGAACGCCTGCTCGACCTGATCGGCGACCAAATATGAAAACCGTCAACATCATCACCCAGGGCGATACAGCGCTGCACCTGGTCAGCGCTTTGCTGATGTACGAATCGAACCGCGGCGACGTCTATGCGACCACGCACTCGGTCGAGGTCGACGCGGAAAACCCGATGCGCAAGGTGATCGGCGCCGGCGTGCCGATGTCGAGCCAGAACCTTGCCCGGTTCGCCCGCGCGGTCGACGTCGCCACGGCCTACGCCGGTTTCGTTCCAGATAACCTGCTGTTCACATCGCCCAACCTGATCGCATGGTGGACGCCGGCCAGCACGCGCACGGCCTGGTTCAAATCGACCGACCCCGAAGTTGCCGATGCGCATGGCCCTGTCGCGCACCCCGCGCTGGTGTTCGTCGCGGTGCCGGGCGACTGGTTCGTGTTCGCGCTGCGAGAATCGGCGCGCCCGGGCCCGGCCACCAAGCTATGCCACGCGCCGCACTTCAACGTGTGGGATGGCGGCCGCATCTGCACCGGCAACGTCGCCTTGCCGCCGGCGGTGGGCGCCGAAGCGATCGCGGTGTACGAGGACGCGTTCTTCCGCAGCCATTTCACACACCCAAATCGCACCGGCGCCGTGAAATACAAGGGCGGCATGAAGGCGCTGTGGCATGACCAGCTGGTCACGCCCGATCCTGTCGCCATGGGTCTCGCCCTTCTTTCCGCCAAAGAGAATTTGAAAACCGCGATCGAACGGATCGCATCCTCCAACCGCAACGCCCGCTAACCAAGGACACACAATGAACGGTCAAGAACTTACAATGAAATTCGACGAGCTGCTCGATATCACGCGCACGTCCTATGCCGCCTTCCTGGAACACGCCGAGGCGGCGCTGCGTGCCGAACGGCCGATGATGCTGGCCGTCGACGAGGAAAACCTCGACGCGCAAAAATTCCAGCTCGATGCGACGCTGTTCAAGTCGGCGCCCATCGTCGCGGTGCCGCTGTATTGCGAATTCTTTCCGCTGCAGGAGAACGGCCACCGCTTCCTGCTGGCCAGCGATGGCCTGTATCTGGAGGCACGCCGCCCGTGGTTGCACTTTATTCACCGCCTGGTCGAGCACAAGGCCGTGCACATCCCATTCGGCCCGGTGACGCCGAAGGTCGAGCTAGCGTTCGGCGCGCTCGGCACCGCGCTGATGGAGCTGCAGGAGTTCGGCGCCCACGCGATGGTCGAATCGCCCACTGAGGCTGCCGCTAGCCTGGTATGGAACCATGCAGCCAAGGCCTGGGGAATCCGCTATCCGGAGATCGAGTCAGCCAGTGAATCGCATGTGCGCTACAAGCAGGTGGCGCTGGCCGAGGACGAGAGCATCGCCATGGACCTGCACAGCCACGGCGCCTTTCCGGCGATGTTCAGCGCGACGGACGATATCGACGATGCTGGCTCGGTCAAGATCGCCGGCGTGTTCGGCAATTTGGACTTGGCCATGCCGTCGGTCGCGTTCCGGCTGTGCGTGCTGGGCCTCTATATTCCGCTCAAAGTACCGGCCGAGAAGATCTTCGGCGTGTCGGCGCCGCTCGATCAAACCGCAGCGGCATAGGACGACAGCGATGCCACACATTACGCCAGCTCATTTACTGCAAAAGCGCGTCACGATCGCGCTGGTCGGCTGCGGCGGCAACGGGTCGCAGATGCTGACCGGCCTGGCGCGCCTGAACCACGCAATCACCGCGCTCGGCCACCCGGGCCTGCTCGTGTGCGCCTTCGATCCGGACACGGTGAGCGAGGCCAACATGGGCCGCCAGCTGTTCGGCGCGTTCGACGTCGGCGCCAGTAAGGCCCACGTGCTGGTCACGCGTATCAACGCGTTCTTCGGCCTTAACTGGCAATCGTTCTTCGGTCGGTACGAGGCGAACCGCTTTGCCTGCGACATGATGATCACGTGCGTCGACAGCGCCAGGGCGCGCTACCAAATCACCCAGTGCATGCGCGGGAACAAGCCCCAGTACCTAATGGACCTTGGAAACCGCGCTGCCGACGGTCAGGTTGTGTTGGGAGAATTGGACGGCTATCACCAGCTGCGCGCCATTCCGTCGGGCAGCGTGCGCCTGCCCGATCCCTACTCACTGCTGCCTGAGCTGGTCGATGTGAACGCGATCGAGGACGACACGCCGAGTTGCGGCCTGGCCGAAGCGCTCGAGCGCCAGGAGTTGTTTATCAATCAGGCGATCGTGACGCCGGCGCTGAGCATCCTTTGGGAGTTTTTCCGGCACGGGCGCCTGACATGGCACGGCGCGTTCGTGAACCTGCGCACCGGCAGCATGCGGCCGCTGCAGGTGAAGGAGCCTGTCGCAAGCGCCGAGCTCGCTACCGATCGGGCGGCGTCATGAATTATCGCGCCTGGCTGGCGACATTTCAGACCCACGAAGCGGCGGCGCGCTCGGCATACCAACAGGTCGAAGCACTATCGATTGAATTATCGGCTGCGCAACGGCTGGTGCGAAGCGGCGAAATCGACGTCGCGCACTGGCAAGCAAACCACGCGCACATGGTTCGCCGCTGCGGGTACATGGCGCAGCGCAAGGATTTGCCAGTCGACCGGATCCCCGCGTTTCAACGGCATGTCACCGAGATCGAGCACCTGCAGGCCGAGGTGCGACGACTTCAGGCGGCGCTTGCATCCGAGAACACGAATCAATATCGCATTTTTTGCCGACTGCGCGACTTTCGCGCCCCCGGCGCCGAAGCACCGAAGCACACCGAAGCCGAGGCGTTTCGGCTGGCACTTGCAACAAATCCAGAAGTAATACCGATCGCAACACCCACTACCAACTGAAGGAATACGATGAACCAATCAACAGCAGTCGAATCTGCCGCCGTCCTGGCGGCCGAGCAATCCGTTTTCGTCACCGTCCCGGCTGTCACGCTGCCGTCCGGTCACGTCGAGCCGTCGTTCCACGTCGGCCAGTATTTCTGCTCGATGGGCACGGCCGGTTTGGTCGTCGTCACCGCCGCCGGCGCGCCGCTGGTCAACATCAACTATCACGAATCCGTCGCTGCCTGCATCGCCGCCGGTTTCGCGCTGATCACCGAGACACAGGCGCTGGCCATCGCGTTTGATATCGCCGGCGTGGCCGCCAACTGGACCAGTGGCACGGTCGGCGTAGGCAAGCTCAAACAAGGCCTGCGCAATGGCACGGTCGACGAGGCGCAGCCGGGCACCTACGTGCCGGAGGACGCCGACGAGGACCGCTGGTTCACGCTGTCGAACGGCGAACGCATCTGCGACGCCGCCGGCAACCTGTTCGGCTGGATCTTCGACAACGTCCAGGGCGACGCGCGCGGCATCATCGCGCGCGCATTCGCTGCGGACTCGCCGTCGATCGCCACCGCGCCGCACGCATCGCTGACGCATGGCATGGGCTGGCGCCCGGCTGCCAGCGATAACGGGTCTGGCTCTGCGCTCATCCGGGGTGGCTTCTGGGGCGGCGGGGACTACGCCGGCGTGTTCTGTCTCGTCGGCGGCTGGCCCGACTATGTCTACGACCGTGTCGGCTTCCGCTGCACCAAACCCGCATAGGTCCCTGATCCCAGGTCACCGGTTACCGGTCACTGCGCAAGCGGTGATCGGATCAGCAAAATACAACGAGCAGAGCGAGCAATGCAAAAGAATCAAAGTCAAATCCCGACGCGCGACGAAGTGCAGGCGTTTTCGATCACGGCGTTTCGCGGGATCGAAGTCGGCCTCGGCCAAGCCGACCCGATGGCCGAAGTTAGCGCCAAGCTCGAGCAGCGATACCCTGGCCACCTGGTGCTAGTACAGGCCGGGAAATTCCTACACGGGTATGACCGCAGCGCGCACGCGCTCAATACGCTCAAGAACTACAAGATTTCGCTGGTCGGCACATCGGACAGCCCGCACCTGCGCGTCGGCTTCCCCGCCGGTAATTTCCAGAAACGCCTGTGGCCGCTGGTTCAGGACTTCCTGATCCCATACGTCGTGTATCTTGGCAATCGCACCGACGGCTACACCGTCTACGCATCAAGCCAGCCGGGAACGAACGCATCCGTGCTGGCGGCCGTGTCCGATAAGATCGTCCAGGATGTGATCGCCGACCTGGTCGCGCGCGGCGAGGTCAACACGGCCAGCACCAAGCAGCTGCTGGCCAATCCCGACAGTTCCGGCTTTAAGCTGAAATCGCAGGCGCAGGACCTCGACACCCAGCTGCTGCAGGACATCATCAGGATGCCGCGCAACCTGCGCGCCACGTTCGGCGAAAACCTACGTGCGTGCATGGCGCGGATGATGCGCAACATCTTCGCCTACGGCACGGCCAGCGACAAGGTCGGCATCCTGCATACGATCTCTGCCGACATCGACCTGCTGAAATATTACCTCACCCAGGCCCCACGGCTAAGCAAGCTCAAATTCGCGTTCGATCACCGAGTCGGCTTAGCCGTTGAGCTTGGGCGGCTGGTCGGCGGCCTGCTCCGCGCCGGGAAGGCCGCATCATGATCAACGAAGGGGGTGATCTGGAAGGTCTGGCAATGCGCTCATCCGGGGTGGCTACTGGAACGACGAGGACAACGCCGGCGTGTTCAATCTCAACAACGACTGGCCCGACAATGCCAACGACAATGTCGGCTTCCGCTGACCCAAAAATTTCATGCTTAGACGCTGAGCTCGCTCACGGAAAGCCTATTCTTGGTCGATCATCTCCTGGGGGAATCCCGAAAGCACGGCACATTGCCAAACCGAAGACCGCTGCGGGGCCCACGGGTGCCGTAGCGGAAAGCGACGCGGCGCCGACACCGTTTTACCAGATGACCAGTTTCGCCAGCCTGTTCGGCTACTGGCGCAAGGCGAAGCAGAACAAAACGCAGAGCCTGCGCGTGCAGCGCTTCGGCGCCGATCCACTGCACTACCTGTCGATCGTACAGGATCGCCTGCGCGCGAGGACATATTCGTTCGGCCCATACAAGACATTCACCGTACGCGAGAAGAAGTTTCGCCACGTGGTCGACGCGCCGATGAAGGACCGCGTGGTGCACTGGATGCTCTACCAGTACATGCTGCCGATCTGGCAACCGCGCTTCATTCACGATACCTACGGTAACCTTCCCGGGCGCGGAACGCACGCGGCAGTCCGGCGCCTGGCCCAGTTCGCGCGCTCGGCCGGCGCCAAGTGGGTGCTGCAGCTCGATATTTCGAAGTATTTCTACAGCGTGAACCACTCGATCCTAAAAGCTCGCGCGCTGCGCTATATCGGCGACCAAGACGTGCGCGCGGTGCTGGTCGCGCTGATCGACTCATTTCGGACGGGCGACGAATATGACGACCTGTTCCCCGCCGATGGCATGTACCGCCGGACCCGGGATAAGGGCATGCCGATCGGGAACTTATCGTCGCAACTGTTCGCCAACATCTTCCTGAACGACTTCGACCACTGGGTCAAACAGGACCTACGCGTTGGCCGCTATATCCGCTACGTCGACGACATGGTGATCCTGGCCGATACGCGCGAGCAGCTGCTCGCGATCAGCGCCGCCATCGTCGCCAAGCTGGCCGCCGACGGCCTGACGCTGCACCCCAAGAAGATTCGCCTGGCGCCGGCCGCCGCAGGAATTCCATTTCTCGGCTATATCGTCTGGCCCGGCCACGTTTCAGTCGGCGCGTATGGCAGGCGCCGATACCACCACCGCCTGCGCGAGCACGAATCGGGCGGGCGCGATCGCACGGCCGCACTGCGGTCCTATGCAGCCATGTTCAACCATGCTGGCAGCACAATTCAAAGGAACTCCAAATGAACTACCTTAGCGCGACGGAGCTTGCTGAGCTGGTCGGCTGCAAGGCCAACCAGCGCTGTCGGATGGCCACGTGGCTGACGCGGAATAAATGGCGTTTCGAGGTTGATGCGAGCGGGCTGCCAAAAGTAGCGCGGGCGTATCACGATCGAAAGATGGGCATCACCGAAGAGAAAGTGCAGACGAAATATGCCGAAGCTCCCAACCTCAACGCCTTCGCGTAAGGAACGCACCGGCGTCGACCGGCTGTACAAACGCGTCGGCGTGCGCAAAGTGTCCTGGTACTACCAGTACCAAGACGGCACTAGCGAGACGCTGGGCAGCGCCGCGCTGGGCGACCGCAAGGGCATTGCCGATGCCGAGCGGAGCGCGAAGCGCGCGGCGCTCGATATCCAGCAGGGCGTGGTGACGGCCGGATCGGTCGCGCAGATGATCGAGCGCTTCCGGGACGATATCGCGCCGACGCATTACCTCGACCAGTCCAAGGATGGCCTGGCCGTGCGCGCATCCACGTATTCCAACCTGATCAAATTCTTTGGCGGCATGGCGCCGATGACGCTGCGCACGCTGCACGGCTACCAGTTTCTTGATGCGCGCGCCAAATCAGGCGCGCCGGCCAAGGCCAACAAAGAAATGTCGCTGATGTCCACGATCTGCAACTACGCCGTGCGCTGGGGAGTAATCGAGGCGAATCCGTTTGTCGGCATGATGCAGAACCAGACCGAGACCAATGTTCGCACGACCTCGCGCAGTCAAATCGTGCGCTTCTATCTCTGGGCGCAGCGCCACGACAGCGCGCAATTCCGGGTGCTCGGGTGCGCCGCCATGTTCACCTACCTGACCGGATTCCGGGCGGCCGAGGTGCGTCCGTTCCATGTCGATGGGCTGTCTGACGATGGCGTGCGCGTGCTTAGCGCCAAGCGAAAGAAGGGCAAGTCGGAGGTGGTGAAGCTGCGCGAATGGTCGACCAGGCTGCGCGCCGTCGTCAAGCGAGCCCAACAAACCCACCGGACGGAGCGCTCCTACCTATTCTCGAATTCGACCGGCGGCGCGTACACCCGCAGTGGCTGGGGCTCGGTCTGGAACGACGCGATGTTTGAATGGCTTGCGTCGCTCGACGACGCGGTTGCCGCCGAACTGGCCAGGAAGAAGGCTTGGGAGGTGCGCTACAAGGCAGCCTACGACCGCGCGCAATCAACAAAAATGGTGGAGAAATTTGAGCCTGGGCTCAAGTTGATCGAGCATTCGGCCTATTTCACACTGTCAGATGTGCGCCCGGCAGCGATCACGACCAAGCTACGAAATCGCAGCGCAGACGCCTACGATTTCGCAGCCCACGCCAACCCGAGCACCACGCACAAACACTACGACCGGCGCAAAGAAAAGAAGGCTAGTGCGACGGAATAAGGCCAGGTCGAAGCGCAAAAACTTTCCAACCGAGGCCCGCAAACCCGCATGGCGCCGTGACATAATTTTTCCATCCGTTGGAAAATAGGAACACCAAATCCTAGTATCCATGCGGGTTTGCGGCGTGTTGCGGCTTAGATTGTGATTCCTGTTGTCGTGGGTTCGAGCCCCATCAGCCACCCCAAAGAATGCGCAGTAAATCAAAGGGTTACATGCTTCGGCTTGTAACCCTTTTTTCATTTTGCGCACCAGAATCGCGGTTGTGTGTACGTCATCCCAACACGCTCACGTCGATCACCTTGGTACGGCTGTGCAGCTGGGGATTTCCAGGTTCTGGCGGGACTGCGGGTTCCCGTTCGGCCCGCTGTGTAGGGATTGTCCTCCCATCGTGGCCGATCTCATTTTCTTGTGAGCAACGACGGCGTTGTCATGCTTGATGTCGCGGTCCTCGCTGGGCATTTCCTTACTATTCTGGCGGATCGCCGCGTTGGCCGGCCCGCACATCGAGATGTAAGCAATTGCAAGGACGGTCAACCAATTGCCCGCCCCAGGCGTTTTTTGCTCATGTCCTCAGGGATCACCTGAGTTAATCAAGACCACACTCAAGGAATACAAATGAACAAGATTATCGCCACTCTGATCGCCGGCCTGTTTGCCACTTCGGTTTTCGCTCAAGCCCCATCGGCACCTGCCGCCGCAGCACCGACGAGCGCCACCAGCAAGGCTATGAAAGCCGATGCCAAGGAAGCCAAAGCGGTTGTCAAGGCCGATACCAAGGAAATGAAAGCGGACGTCAAAGCCGACGCCAAGGAAACCAAAGCTGTCGTCAAAGCCGACGTCAAGGAAATGAAAGCGGACGTCAAGGCCGACGACAAGACCGCTGACGTCAAGCAAGAAGCGAAAGTCACCAAGGCCAAGGCACACCGCAAGGCGTCGAAAGCAAAAGCCAAAGCAAAGGCCAGCGCTGTCGAAGCCAAAGCCGATGCCAAAGAAGCTGCCGCCGCATCAAAGTAATCCGCTTCACGCGCGCAAAAAAAGACAGGTTCGCCTGTCTTTTTTTGTTTTTGGCATTCGACACGCGGCGTCCCCCGGCGCCTTCCATGCTGGCCATCAGACCACGTGCAACGCCGCGCGCCGCTACGCACGTCGGTTCAGCGCACTCCCCTTGCCGCCTGGTCCGACGACCGACCTGGCGCACCAGCAACCAGCGCGGCTGACTCACACGCATACGGTTTGACAGCTATCCGGTCGGGCTCAGCCTTGGCACGGTCGGCCGTGTCAATGCCGCGATCCCAGCAGATGTCCCACGCGCGCCGCCGCTGCGCGAGGACCGCGCGATGCTGCGCACGACAAGTCGATAAACCGGGAGAACTCGGACACTTACCGCTCTTGTTTGGCGCGCTGCAGGCGAAGAAGGTTCAACATTTCAGCAATCCTCAGTGACACCTGTTTGACCGGATCGCGCTGCAGCGGTTCGGCGGCCATTACCACTGGCCGCGCGGGCCGCGCACCCCAGCGCCGCGTCCGCACTGCGCCGGCACCAGCGCCGGCGTGCGCGCGCCTGGCGCGACGGCGCAGGTCGATGTCGCCGCACTGCCTTGTCCGTCGTCAAAGTTCCCACGCATATTTCTTACCGCACAGCGGCGCCACCTCAAGCCGGCGCGTTCGAATCTGCGCGCCCCGTCGATCTTCTTTACAGCGCCCCCTCGCGCAGCCGGCGATCGCAATGCAAGCGATTGATACGTAATGGTTTTCTGCGCATGGAACGCATTTTGCGTGCAGCTGCCGGCGGTATCCACGTTCCTGCTTGAGCGCCCTGGCTGGCAAGTTCAGAGCGCCTATCCACCTGTGAGGAGAATATGATGAGTAATCTTTGGCCCCTATTGCGCCGCGTCTGGCGCAAAGGCAGCGTCCTGCTCGCGGCCGGTTTGATGTGCGCCAGCGCCCATGCGAGCTTCATTCCGATCGGCTTCCTGTCGTTTGACGCCACCACCAGTACCACGGCGCAATTCGACATCGCCAATATGACGGGCGCGAACGCGTTCGCGCCCGACTTTCCGGTTCTCAATCCGGTGACGCTGTCAAACCTGAGCCTGCTGGTGGAATTTACCGGCGGCGGTACCCAGACCTTTACCCAGTCGGACTTTGTACTGAGCCTCGATGGTTTGTCGTATGACGGACCGACCGTCTCCACCGGCAGTGGCATCGTGCCGATCAGCGCCACCTTGAGCGGCCAATTGAGCCCGACCTCGCTCAACGTCGGCTCGCTCGTGACGGTCGCGCCGAGCTTTTTTTCCGCTCCCTTGACCAACGTCGGCGGCCCCCTGCAGGACGGCGACACCAGCCTGATCTTTGGCGTTACAGGCAGCACCGACGTCCCCCTGCCAAGCACACTGGCTCTGCTGCTGGCCGGCGCCCTGGCATGGCTGGCGCCGGGTGCACTCGGGCGCGCACGGGCGCGCGCCGCTCGCCTGCTGCGCGGGTCGGCGCTGGCCGCGCTGGCGCTGTGCGGATCGGGCGCGGCGCTGGCCGACACCAGCGTCAAGCTGGCCGTGGCCGCCTTGCCCAGCAGCGGGGTGGCCGGCGTCACGTCGGTCAAACTGGTCTCGAACGGCTTGCCGGTCGTGCTGGCCAACAAGATCGTCATCGCCATCGCCCCCACATGCGCCGCGGGCGGACCGGTGGCCGGTGAGGTCGATACGACCGGCAGCGCCATCATTCATGTGGTCGGCAACACCGACCAGATCCGCTTCCTGATTCCCGCCTCGCTGGCCCAAGGCTCGTATCTGGTGTCGATTTCCGGCATCGACACCGGTGGCACCGCCTTTGCCAGCCCCGCCTGTTCAGTGCTGAGCGTGACCAACACCAACACCACCCTCAATTCCTGTCTGCCCACCAGCTCGCTGGCGGTTGCGCTCGGGCCGAAAGTGACCGCCTACGTGCCCAACGGCTGGTGGGGCGGGACGGCCACCGGCGTCCAGGCGGTGCCGATCGAAGGCCCCGGTGTGCCGGTGTCGATCGCCACCCCGGGCGTGGTCAATTCCTGCTCGTCGAACCCGGCCACCGGTGAGACGGTCTGCACCGCCAACTCGACCGATGTGTACCGCATTACTGGCACCAGCCTGAGCAGCACGGCCACCAGCGGCGCGACCGGCTTTGCCAGTTTCTCCGGCGGCACCTGCCAGAACTGCGGCGTGGCGATCAACGCGCTCACCAATACCGCCTACGTCACCGTCGGCATCACCAGCAGCCCGTCGCGCTCCGGCATCCAGGGCCTGAACCTGGGCAGCGGCGTATTCAGCGCGCCATTCGCGCTGAGCCACCCCGTGTCGGAGAACATCTCGGTCGATGCCGGGCGCAGCCTGCTACTGTCGCCCGGAGAAGATTCCAACTACGGGCTGGTGCAACTGGGCACCAGTGGCAATATGCTGGCCGAACTGGCCAACGGCACGATAGGCGGCGGCATTGACTATGATTCGGCTGCCGAAGACTGCACCACCGGCATTGCGCTGACGGCGATCGAGTTCACTTCCTCCGTTGGCATGGCCGACCTGAACCAGGCCAGCTTCGGGGCCGGCGTGTGGAGTGCGCCGAGCAGCGTGTTCACCTTTAACGGCATCTTCGCCGCCGGCGTATCGGGCATCTCGGTCGCTCCGGGTGCTTCCCACTTGGGAGTGGCCACCGGCGAATTCGGCGGCCAGTCGTTCGCCGTGTTCAAGCTGCCAGCCACGCCGGGCACCGGTGGCACGCCGCCGACAATCGTCGACTATGCCTACATCGATATCCTGCCCAATACGCCCGATGGCAATATCTTCTCGGCCGGTTTCGATCCGCACACGATTACCGCCTACACCAGTCCAAACGACGGCAAGCCGTATGCGCTGATCGCCGACTGGTCCACCGGCACGCCGACCTATGTTGCCGTGATCGACATGAACAAGCTGATCGCCGCGCCGCGCATCGGTGCCACTAACACGGTCGATCAGTCGGTGTTCGATCTGCTCGGCACCGGAAGCGTGCGCTATGTAGCGACCCATTGAGTCTGGCCTCCCCGAGCGCGCGGCCCACGACGGCGCGCGCTCCCGCGGCCCCGAACTGGCGCGCCTTGCCAGCTCGGGGCCGATTCTTGCGCCTGCCGAACGGGCGTGCAGCGCGCCGCACCGTCGCGCCGTAACAACCACCCGTGTGCATCTGACGCACACGGCGCCACTGCGTTGTTGCCAACATGCATCATCACGGCGCACAATGCCAGCAGCCGCTGCATTTGTTGGCGGCGCCCACCCTATCCATGTCGGGAGATCAGTCTGTGTCGACGTTCTTCGCGCGCGCCACGTGGCTGCGCGCCAGTGTGTTCAGTATCGTGGTCGGCTCACTGAGCGTCTCGCCAGTGTGGGCCGCGACGGATGCCCAGCGCATCGCCGAACTGGAAAAAAAGCTGGCCGCCAGCACGGCCCAAATCGAACAACTGGCCGCCCGCCTGCTGGCGCTGGAACAGGTCAAAACAGCCCAGCCCGGCGCCGCACCGGCCGCGCAGAACAGCGCCGGCACGGCGCCGCAACCGTCGCTCGCGCGGCCCAATCCGACCAGCCAGGACGGCCGACTCGATACCATCGAGCGCAACTTTGCGCAGCTGGCCGATTCGTCGGCCCGCCTCGACAGCAACGCCGGCGCGGCGCTGCACGGCTTTACCGATGTCGGCTACGCCAGTTCCAGCAAACCGGTGTCGGACACACGGCGCAGCGGCTTCGTGCTTGGCAATGTCGATTTCTATCTGACGCCGGACTTGGGCGGGCGCATCAAGTCCCTGATTGAACTCAATTTCGAATACGGTGAAAGCGGCGTGCTCGCCACCGAACTGGAACGCATGCAAATCGGCTACACCGTCAACGACCAGCTGACACTGTGGCTGGGCCGCTTCCACACCCCGTTCGGCTACTGGAACACGGCCTACCATCACGGCGCCCAGATCCAGACTTCGGTGCTGCGTCCGAAAATGCTGGCGTTCGAGGATGACGGCGGTATTGTGCCCAACCATACCGTGGGTCTGTGGGCCAACGGCATGCTGCCGCTGGGAGCCGGCAAGCTCGAATACGATCTGTATGTCGGCAATGGCGGGCGCATCGTCGACGGCACGCTCGAGTTCAACAACGTCAAGGACGACAACGCCAACAAAATGGTGGGGGCCAGCCTGCGCTATCGCTTTGCCGACGCCTACGACGGCCTGATCGTGGGCCTGCACGGCTTCGGCGAACAGGTCGATGCCAGCTTCCCCGTGGGCGAGGTGCAGCGCACGCGGGTCGGCGTGCTGGGCGCCTACGGCTATTACGACGCCAACGACTGGGACGTGATCGGCGAGTACTACCACTTCAACAACAAAGACCTGGGCGGCAATGGCGCCCGGCATGCCAGCTGGAGTGGCTTCGTGCAGATTGGCAGAACCTTCGGCGCCGACCTGACGCCCTACGTGCGCTTCGAGAAAGCCAGTCTGGACCAGCTCGACAACTATTTCCTGTCGCGCCGCAGCGCACGCTCGTACACGCGCCAGGCGGTCGGCCTGCGCTACGACCTCGCCCCCAAGGCAGCGCTGAAAATGGAGTTCAATCGCACCGACGAAACGCGCGACGGTGGCAGCAGCTACCACGAAGCGCAGTTGCAGTACGCCATACGTTTCTGACACCGGGGGCTAACGCGATGTTGCTTTTTTCTACATGTTGCCGCAATGCTGATATGATGCTGAGCCTGCACCTGGGCGCCACTGCAAAAACCGGTGCGCCATTGCGGTACTTGCCGTCGCGGCACCGAACAACCGACGCCGCACGTCGCCCTGCCGTGCTGACCCGGCGGCGCAACCAACCGCTGACGACGCGCTCCTGCCATGGTCGCCGGCGCCGTCCAGTCACCTGGCAACAGCGTGGCGCACTGCACGCTGAACGCGATGGGCAAGTCGCGCCGCGGGGCGATATCGTCGGTCCCATCGACTGGAAAAATTTACCCGCAAAGCGGCTGGTCTGATGCGTCGCGCCGCAAGATGAAGAAAGAAAGTATGAAGTGCTCCGTCGTAGCGCTGGCCTTGCTGGTCTTGGCTGGTAGTCTGTTCGCCCGACCCGTGCTGGCCGGCGAGTTGTACGTGATCGCCCATCGCGCCTCGCAACTGTCCGGCGTCGATGTGCGCGACGTGTATATCGGCGACAAGCAGATGGCTGGCGCGCTCAAGCTCGTCCCGGTCGACAACGCCGCGCTGCAACGCGAATTCCTCGACAAGGTGGTGCGCATGAATCCGACCAAGTACGCAACCCTGTGGACCAAGAAGGGCTTTCGCGACGGCCTCAATGCGCCGCCGCTCAAGTCCGGCGACGCCGAAGTGATCGCCTTCGTGCGCGCCACGCCGGGCGCGATCGCCTACGTGTCGGCGCTGCCCAGCGGGGTCGACCTGATCCAGAAGTATTGACGCCGGTGCCGGCGCAATGCGCTGCGCCGATGGCGAAAACGACACAGTTTTCTGCCCACTCTTCCGTGCTAAACTGATCGCGACCACTGCGCTTGAATCCGTGCCCCAGGCACGACACCCGCCGTCACCACGACCCGGAGCTAACGTGAGCAATTGGACGCAGCTTTCCCCCAGCACCACCTTCAACCTGGCCATGGGCCAGGCCTACGGCATGACCGACGTCGGTCTGGTGCGCGATTCGAACGAAGACAATTTTCTGATCGACCCTCAGCTTGGCCTGGTGATGATTGGCGACGGCATGGGCGGCCATGAGGCGGGCGAAATCGCCAGTGCCGATGCGCTGCTGGCGGTGCGCGACTTCCTTGCCAACCTGGGCGAACAGGCCCGGCGCGATCTGGCCAACGCGGGTGCGGCGCCATCGGGTCCGGTGTCCTACGACCCCGACGCAACCTGGTCGGACCAGTCCATGCCGGCCGTGATGACGCTGTTCGAAGCGGTCGAATTCGCCAACGCCCAGGTGTACGCGAAAAATCTGGCGCAGGGCAATGGCGATGGCCACGGCATGGGCACCACGCTGACCGGCTTCTGGCAATCCTACGCGGGCGGCCCGCTGGTGGTGTTTCACGTGGGAGACTGCCGCTTGTACCGCTACCGCGACGGCGAACTGAGCCTGCTCACGCGTGACCAGACGCTGTATCAGCAGGCGCTCGAAGAAGGCTTGCTCGAGCATCTGCCGCCGCGCAATATGCTGCTGCAGGCGATCGGCCCGTCGCCCGAAGTGCGCCCCGAGGTCAAACCCTACACGCTGCAGGCCAAGGACTTGTACCTGCTGTGCAGCGACGGCTTGCACGGCAGCGTGCCGCACGGCGTCATCGCCGAGTTGATGGGCAAGACCGATGCCGACCATCTGGACCAGTGCTGCGCCGCGCTGATCGCCGCCTCGATGGAACACGGCAGCCGCGACAACATCACCGCGGTGCTGATGGCGGCCAGTTAGGGCAGCAACGCGGGCAACTGCCAGCCGGACGGCGCCCAGCTGCCGTCCTGCATCGCCACCGTGTGCGCCGCATCGGGCAAACCGCGACACACCAGCACGCATGCGCCCACATGGGGCGAGCCGTCGGTCCACCACAGACTGTGGCCGGCCAACAGCACCTGCGCGATCGCGCCGCCGGCGCTGCCGATGCCGGCCATCGGATCGTCCACCGGAAAACACCAGGCGCTGTCGGGCGCACGCGCGGCGACGCCAGGCAAGCTGCTACGCGTCTGCAAGGCCGCGTCGAATTCATCGAGCACGAAATTCTTGGCCAGCGTCGACAAGGCCAGCGTTTCCAGGTCGTCGAACCAGGCCGCGTGCTGGGCCAGCCAGTCCAGCTGCGGCGCCGCCGCGTCCACGGGTGCGGCCAGCGTCAGCGGAAAATGGCGCCCTACCCGGTCCACGCTGGGCATCAGCACGCCGGCCCAGCCCTGCTGGTCGAGCAGGCCGGGACTGAGCGCAAAGCGCCACAGCGGGCTGGTCAGATAGCTGGGCAGCCAGTCCACGCCCAGTTTCAGGCGCGCCGCGTGCATGCCCTGTTGCAGCCAGTTGTCCCAGCCCTGCGTGAAGCTGGTCGGCAGGCGGCGCGAGACGAAGTCGCCGTGGCTGCTGACCTTGCCGAAGAACCCGGGCGCGCCGCTCGTCACAAGCGATCCATGCAGCGGAACTGCTCGAGCGCCTCGCGCCGGAACGGGTTGATGACGCTGCTCGCCGTCATGCTGTAGACCACCTTGCGCCCGTCGAAGTCAAACGTCAGCTTGAAGCGCTCGCCCTGCGCGCTATTTTCCTGCGCGCCCTTGTCGATCATACGCAGCCAGGCCCACGATCCCTCGGTGTGCAGGTCTGAATGGGCCGACGACGGCGCCACGTCAAAGCGCACCTGGCCGCCGCCTTTGCCGCTGGGCAGCTGGATCGACACCGCACGCGCCGGCGTGCCGGTCGCGTAGGCCACCGGCTGGCCGTCGATGTCGAGCGTGACCTTGCTGATGGCGGCGTCGGCGCTGACCGGCAGCAGCTCGAAGCGCATCGACGGCTGCTTGCCGCCGCTGCCGAAGAAGCCCTCGCGCACCTGGGCCGCGCGCTGGAATTCGTTGAGCACTTCCTGCGGAATGCCCAGCGAGATATTGTCGGCGTTGGCGCGCCAGCGCCACTGGCGCCCGCCCATGTCGACGTACGGCATCAGGTTGCGCTGGAAGAAATCGTCGATCAAGCCGCCCGGCGCGAAGAACTTGCCGAAGTCGTCCTGGGTGACGTCCTGCGCGGCGCTGCGCACCAGCGGGTAGCGACCGGCGATGGCGCTGCGGCAGAACTGCGCGGCGCTGGCGCCCCACAAGGCGTTCAGGCGTTCGCGCTCGCTGCCCAGCGTCAGGCCGGAGCCGCCGCTATCGATATTTTTGAGCATCGCCGCCAGCGGCGCCGGCTTGCCGTCCCCTTCGCGCTTCAACTTGGCCAGCGCTTCGCCGGGTGGCGCCGGCGTGCCGGCGCGCTTGGCCGCCGCCGCGCCATCCAGATACGCGGCCACGTCCTTGAGCATGGCCAGAATTGGGTCGAGTGGCACCGGTGCACCGGGCGGGCCGCCCACCAGTTTGTGCAAGTCCTCGAAATGCAGGTCGACGGGATTTTGCAGCTTCACCGCGGCCGGCGCGCCGTCGTCGGTGCCCAGCGCACTTTCCAGTTTCTTCTTGTACGCGTCCAGCTTGCCCTTGACCGCCTCGCTCACCCCGGCCACGGTTTTAGCCGTGGCGCTGCCTTCGAGGGTGGTTTCCTTGGCCGCCGCGACGAGGAATTTTTTCAACGGCGACTCGGTTCCGGCCAGCGTGTTGGTGATGCGCGCGCCGCCGTCGAGGGTGCCGAACGGCGCGATCGCCACGTCGGCCAGCAAGGCATCCCACTGCGCGATGTAATCGTTGTAGTACAGCTGCAGCAATGCCGCGCTGGTCTGCTCGGCGCTGGCCGGCGCGCTGACCGCCTCCTGCTGCGCCAGCACCCAGCTGTCCTTGGCCACGTCGAGCACCGCCTGCGCGCTTTGTTGTTGGAACTTGGCGTATCCGGCCACTGAGAACATGCCCGGGATACCGCGCGTGAGCGGCTCGCCGCTGCGCCGCACGAACACTTGCGGCGCGTCGCGCCCGCCCGCCACGGCAGCGGTAAATTCGGGCAGCTTGGCGTGCGCCAGATCGCGCTTCAAGCGGTTATAGATGCGCTGCGGCAGCGGCATGCGTGCCAGCGCCAGCCGGGTGTCGGCGATCAGCTGGGGATCGAGCTGCCACGGCGTATCGGCGTCGTGAAACGCGTCCAGCAGCGCCAGCACGTGGCCCGACAGCGCCAGCCGCTGCGCTTCGCTGGCGTCGCTCAGGCTGCGCTGCCAGTCGTAGTCGACCCAGGCGCTGATCGACTCGGCGTCGAAGTGCTTGGCGTCGCCCAGCATCAGGTAGACCCGCAGTACCTCGTACAGATAATCGGGGTTGTTGGCGTTGGCGCGCCGCAGCTGCTCCTCCATGCGCCCTGCGATGCGCGGCAACAGCGTCGCGCGCAGCGTCTTGCGGTACAGCGACTGGGCGCTGGCACCGAGCTTGTCGCCCTGGTACAGACCGAAAGTGGACAACAGCGGCACGTCCTTGTCCTTCTCGGCGTAACCGGCCGGCATGTCGCGCACCGCGTTCAGCAGCGGCAGCGCGGCCAGCGCCGAGCCGCCTGCGCTGGTGGAGGCCGCCAGCTGGTTGATCTGCTCGACCTGCTGCTTGACGTTATTGACCAGCGTGCGATTGCGCACGAAGCTCGTCAGCAGCGCCGCCGCCAGCAGCAGCGTCAGCACGCCGATGGCGATCAAGCCGCCCCAGGCCAGCCAGCGCCGCTTGCGCTCTAGCTGCAAATTGACGCCGGCCAGTTCGGCCTCGGGGAAGATCACCTCACGCAACAGACGCGTGATGAAGTAGCTGCGCCCGCTGGCCGAATTGAGCGGCAGCACCTGGCGCTCCAGCCCGAAGGCGGCCGCCATCGCGCCCATCACCCGGTCGATCGGGCTGCCCTCCTGCGTGCCGCTGGTGAAATATACGCCGCGTAGCAGCGCGTTTTCCTCGTAGCGGGTGGACTGAAACACCTCGCCCAGAAAGCGCTGCAGCACATCGCCCATGCTGGCGAACTGCTGCGGAAAGCTGTACATCAGCGCGCGCCGCTGCACGTCGCGCTCGTTTTGCATGCGACTGAGCAGGCGCGCCTGCAACTGCCCTTCGAGCGCATCGAATTCGGCCGGAAACGCGGCCAGCGCCTGGTCGACCTGGGCGCCGTCGGCCAGCGGAAAACTCACGCCCCACACCTGCGCGCGCTCGTCGCGCCCGAGGTTGTCGAAGAACTCGGTAAAGCCCGCCAGCAGGTCGCACTTGGTGACCATCACATAGATCGGGAAGCGCATGCCCAGCTGCTCGTGCAGCTCCTTGATGCGAGCCCGGATCGCCTGCGCCTGATTGGTGCGCGCCGCCTCGCTTTGCTGCAGCAAATCGGCCACGCTGACGGCCATGATGACGCCGTTGACAGGACGGCGCCGGCGGTGCTTGCGCAGCAATTGCAAAAAGCCGCCCCAGGCTGCCTTATCGACCTCGGTGTAGCTGTCCTGAGTGGTGTAGCGCCCGGCCGTATCGAGCAGCACCGCCTCGTCGGTGAACCACCAGTCGCAATTGCGCGTGCCACCCATGCCGCCGATGGCGTTCTTGCCCATCGATTCCGCCAACGGGAACGTCAGGCCGGACTGCACCAGCGCGGTGGTCTTGCCCGAACCGGGCGCACCGACGAACATATACCAGGGCAGCTGGTACATATACTGGCCGCCGCCCTTGCCAGCGGGCTTGGTCTTGCGCAGGATCTCCATCGCCTCCTGCAGCCGTTTGCCGACCGCCTGCACCTCGGCGCGCGATTCTTCTGCGCCGGGGGCGGCCTCGGGCTCGCCCGCCACGCCCTTGACCAGGCGCGCATTGGCGATGCGCGCGGCGACATACTTCCAGATGAAGTAGACCGCCCAGATCAGGAAAAACAGCCAGATCCAGAACCAGCGCACGCCCTCGGAGGCGAACGGCTCCTTGCCATTGAAGGCCAGCAGCGGCGCCTCAAACCAGATGATCAGCGCCAGCAACAGCACGCCGAAAAACGACAGCACCACCGGCCGCACTAGCCAAGAAAAAAATCGTTTCATAGCAATCCAGAGATCCTGTGAGCGATGCAGTGAATGAAAAAAACGGCGCGGCGCGTCACGGCGCGGCCGGCGTCAGCACGATGATGTCGACGCGCCGGTTGCGCGCGCGGTTGACCGGGCTGTCATTGGGCGCCACCGGTTCGAGGTCGCCGCGCCCTTCGACGCTGTAGCGTTCAGGCGGCCCGGCGCGCTCGGCCAGCAACGCACGTACCGCCGCCGCACGCCCTTTCGACAGATCCCAGTTGGACGGGAATTTGACCGAGAAACCCTTGGTGTTGTCGGTGTGACCGACCACGATCACTTTGCCGGGCACCGGCTTCAAGGCGTCGCCGATGCGCGTTAGCAGCGGCACGAACTCGCTCGCCACCTCGGCGCTGCCGGAGGCGAACACGCCGTCGCCGCGCAGCGTGATCACCGAACGCTCGGCCGTCTCGTTGACGCTGACCAGCCCGCGTTCGATCTCGGGCGCCAGGAAGCGCGCCACCCGCACGGGCGCAGCCACCGGCGCCTGCGCGCGCGGCGCCGGCGCAGCGGCCGTCTCGATGTGGATATTGTGGATCGCCTCGGCCACCGGATCGGAGCTGCGGCTGAGGATGAAGCTGAGGATCAACTGAATGAGCACCAGCGTCACCAGCGCGATCAGCGCGATCACCCAGATCGGGATCACCCGCCACAGCGATTCGCCCTTGCCACTGGCGCCCTGCCAGTGCAGGGACAGCGCCGGCTCGTAGGCACCGCGCTGCTTGGCGATCAGCTGCTGCAGGCGCTCACGCAAGGTGTCGAGCTGCGCGCGCCCGCCCTCGACGACCCGGTAGCGCCCTTCCAGGCCGAGCGACAGGCACAGGTACATCAGCTCGAGGATGTCGATATTGGCGGCCGGGTTCTGGCACAGCTTCTGCAGCACCAGGAAGAACTTCTCGCCGCCGGACGCTTCGTTATGGAACGTCACCAGCAGACTGCGGCTGGCCCACACACCGCCGCCGCCCCAGGGCGTCGACGAGATAATCTCATCCAAAAAAGTGCACAGCGAAAAACGCGCGGCGGCCAGCGCATCGTGCTCGACCAGCGCCTCCTTCGCTTCGCGCTCGAAGGTCTTGATCGCCACGATCAGCTGTTGGCGCAAATTTTCCACTTGCGGATGGGCCGCCATATTACGCAGCGGCAGCACCAGGTCGAGCAAGGGATTGGCGGCGGCCACCAGCCGGTTCAGGCCGTGACCATGCAACTGGGCCGGCGCGCCTTGTGCGCCGGGTGCGCTGCGCGTCGCCGCACCGCTCTGCGCGGGCGGCGCGCCGCTTGACGCCGGCGCGTCGGCCTGCGCTGCGGCGCGCTTGCCGCCGGGCGAAGGCACCAGTATCGTGCGGTCCGGGTCCTGGGACGAATTGTGTGGTTCCTGCGTGCTCACAATAGATTTACCTTCGCGCAAAGTATATCGGTTCGGGCCGCGCCGGGCGCGCCGCGCGCAGCCCCGCCAGCGGCTGGCTCGCTACTTCCTGATGGCCCAGAACTGCATCTGCAGCCCAGGAAAATCGTCCGGCACATGCATCGCAAAACCGGCCGAATTGGCCAGCGGTTTCCAGTACTCGCTGTTGCGATCGAGTTCGAAATAGGTGAAGCCGGCGTGAAACGGCAACTGACGCGGCGCCACCGGCAAGGGCCGCAAGCCGATGCCCGGCAACTGCAGGTTGACCAGGTCGCGGATCTTCTCCACCGAACCGATCTTGACCTTGGCGGGAAAGCCGCTGCGGATCGCGTCGGGCGGCATCTGCGCATTCACCGCCAGCACGAAGCTGGCCGACTTGAGCAATTCCTGGTCCGTCATCACCGCCACGCGGATGCCGAACTGGCGCTCCTCGAGCGGGATCGGCACGGCGTGCGCGTCCATCACAATCGACAGCGCGCTGCGCAGGTCGTTGATGATGGGCGCGAAGCTCTCGCGCAGCTTGTCGTGCCGGTAGGTCGGGTAGGCGTTGGCGCGCTTATCAAAGCGCGTGAAGGTGGCCAGCTCGCCGGCCAGCTGCGCCATCTCGACGTACAACTGCTCCGGGTGCAAACCGCTCATGCTGGCCAGATGGCCGAACAGCGGTTCGGCGCGGTTGATCAGCTGCAGCAGCAGGAAGTCGGCGATTTCGGCCGCCCCCGCCGCGCCCGGCTGGCCGAGCCGGCTGGCCAGCGCCGTGCCGCGCTGGTGCAGCATGCCCACCAGTTCGTCGGCGAAGCTGCCCAGCCGCACGGCGGCGCGAAAGTCCAGCACCGGCGGGCAGTATTCGGGATCGAGCACCACGCGCAGGTCGGCGCGCTTTTCCACGATGCGCGCCACCGCCAGGCCCACATAGCCATTGGCCACGTCGCCCTCCAGCGCCAGGCGCAGACGCATTTTCCCGACCTGCATCAGGGCGCTGTTGTCGAGCCCATTGCTGTCCCAGGCCTCGTATTCGGTGCTGCGGTGGCGCGCGAAATTGTCCGGTCCCAGGTCATTGCCCACTTCGGCGATGCCGGGCCGGCGCAGCGGCAGCGCCAGCATCACCAGCACATTGCGCGCGTCGTCGGGCACGTCCAGCGGCAGCGGCAGTTCGTCCTCGGCCGGCAGCGTCAGCGGGGTGCCGTCGGGCAGCACCGCCGTGCAGCTTTGCAGCGCCAGCTTGCCCAGTGCCAGTTGCTGTTCGTCGATCGCGAGCGCGCGAAAACCCCAGCTGTACGGACGCAGTCCGGCCACGCGCGACTCGAGCAAGGTGTGCAGATAACGGTCGTGCTGTTGCAGATGCTGCGGTTGCAGCAGCATGCCTTCGGACCAGACTACTTTGCTATTCCACGCCATGTTGCTCCGCCCATTTAAAAAGGTAAGTTGCCTGTGCTATCGCCGCGATTGCCGCAAGCGCGCAATCTGTTCCTCGTAGGCCGCGGCGAACTGCTCGCCGAACATGCGCTGAAAATCGTCGTCGGCGTCGCGCGCGATCTCCTGATACAGCTCGACCAGGCGATCCCACATCTTGGCCTTGCGATTACTGAGCATCATCTTGTCCATCACGGTGGGCACCTGCAGACGCTGCTCGATCGCGGCCGGGTCGAAGCGGTGCAGCACCCCGCCCAGCGCCGCGCGCATGCCGGCCAGGATCGCCAGCTCGTGCGCCTTCAGGTCGTCGAACGCGGTGGCGTAGGCGCGCACCGGCGCCATGTAGCCGGGCATCGTATTGCCCAGCATCTGGGACAGCGCGCTGTCGGTGTCAGGAAAAAATTTCAGGGGATTGTTGGCCTGGGTGGCGATCATCGTCATCTCCAGCCGGCTCTCGCGCTTGGTCATCGCGCGCGCCATCAACACCCCCATCGTGCCGCCGGTCGCCTCGCGCAGCATCGCGCCGACCAGCTCGGCCAGCTCGGGGCCGCTGCGGTTCACTGTCAGATCCGGCAGGCCCAGGCCACGCAACAGCGCTTGCAGCAGTTCGCTGTCGGCCACCGGCGCGTGCGGCGCAGGATTGGCATTGGGCGCAGCGTCAACGGGCGCCTGGCGCGGCGGCACGGGCAGCGGAGACGCTGGCGCTGGCGGGGCCGGGAATGCGGGCGCTGCCTGGCTCGGGAACGTCGGCGCAAGCTGCTCCAGCGACACGGGTGCCGGCGGGGCCGGGAACGCCGGCGCAGGCTGGGCCGGGAACGCTGGCGCTGCGTGCGCCGGCATCGGTGCTGGCGGCGCGACCGGCGCCGCCGGCGCAGCAGCGGGCGCGTCCCATGCGGGCTGAGACGGCGCGGCGGCGGGTGCGTCCCACGTAGGCTGAGCCGGCGCGACCGGCGCTGGCGCCGCACTCCAGGCCTGCGCGGGCGCGGACGGCGCCGCACTGCTCACGCGCGGCGGCAGGAAATCGGCCAGCGGGTCGTAGTCGTCCGGGATCGCCATCGGCGCGCGCGCGCTGGCCGGCGGCGCTGGCGGCGCCATTGCCGGCTGCGCGAACGGCGCCACCGGGTGGGTGGAAAACGCCTGCAACTCGGGTGACACATGGTCGCTTTCGGCGCCGCGGAATGCCGGCGTCGCGCGCTGCGGCGCCATCGGCAGACCGTCCGGCACCACCGCTTGCGGGGTGAACAGATTCATACCCAGCGGATCGGCATCGAGGCCCAGATCGAAGGCGCCGCCCACATCGAGAATGCTGGCGCCCGACAGCGAATCGATGATGCCGTTGTCATAGGCCGGATCCAGGCGCGCCGGCGCGGGCGCCTCGGTCTGCAGCGGCGACAGCGGCAGCGGCGCCGCCTGTTCGCTGCTGATGTCGACCTTGATCTGGTAGTCGCCGATCGACAGCAGGTCGCCATGCGACAGCGCGACCTGGCGGCCGTTGCCGAGTGGGCGCTCATTGACCAGGCTGGGATTGCTGCCCAGATCAGTCAAGCAATAGGCGCCGTTCTGGAAGTCGATCCTGGCGTGGGTGCGCGAGATGTACTTGCTGGCGTCGTCGAGCATCAACCCGCTGCCGACCGCGCGCCCGATCGTGCCGCCCAATTGGTCGAAGCGCGCGGACAAAGGCTGCGCCACCGGTTCGTTGCAATAGCTTTCAACACGCAGTGTGATAGGCATCGTATCGTCAATATGAGGTAGGGCCGGCCAGCAGCGCCTGAGGCTAAGCGGGCACGCCATTGCGGGCCCGTCGGCGTCGATCTATGTTGTCAATTATACCTTTAGAATCGTGTACAAATTGGCTAGTTCTATGAATAACATCGCGCGCCGCCACGACCACAGCGCCCCGTTCTAGCCGGCGCCGACCTCGCGCAAGAAGCGCGCGCGCTCTTCGGCCGTGGGCAGATTGGCGGCCAGCAGCAGAAAGAATTCGCGCCGGTCGGCCGTCTGTTTGGCCACCTTCTTGACGATCACGCGCGCGATCGGTCCGATGTAGGGCGTGAGCTTTTCTTCGGCCAGTTCGAGGATGTCGGGCGCCAGCGTGATGCCGGTCATCGACGTCTTCATGGCGGTGGCCCCGCCAAGGCCGGTCGCCAGCGCCGCGCCACCGGTGCGCGACGTGCCCGCACCGCCCGTGTTGCCGGTGCTGCTGGCGAGCTTTTTGCGCAGCCCGCCCACCCCGTCGAGAAATTGCGCGCGCCCCTTCTCGGACGGAATGTGGGGCAGCAGTTTGTCGCACAATTCGTCGATATTCGCAGCGCCCCCGGCGGCATTTTTGAGCAGCAGGCGCGCCATCGGCCCCACCTGCAGCGACAGCAAGGTCTGCAACTCAGGCAGCATCTCGACCTTCCACGGGGTCGTCGTGTTGATCGCGCTCGATCCGGGTGAGGTGGGCGTGTAGCCCGGATCGACCTGGCCCGGTGCGGCGGCAGCCACGCCGGCGGCGCGCGCACGAAACGCCATCACGGTGCGCTCGTTGTCGTCCTCGGCGCTGGTATTGGCGCCCAGTCTGGACTTGTGGACCCGGTGCGCGCCCTGCAAGGCTTCCAGAAAAGCCTGGGCCGACGCATACCGGTCGGCCGGATTCTTGGCCAGCGCCTTTTGCACCACCACGTCGAACTCGGGGCCGAGCGCGGCGTTTTTGCCGCTGGGATTGGGCGGCGTCTCGTTGAGAATCTGGTGCATGACGGTCGAGGCCGAACCGACGAAGGGGCGCCCGCCCGTGAGCAGCTGGTACAGCACGATGCCGGCGGCGAACACGTCGGTGCGCCCGTCGGCCGTCTCGCCGCGGAACTGCTCGGGCGCCATATAGCTGGGCGTGCCGATCACCGAGCCGGTCTGGGTCAGCGTGGACGACTCGATGCGGGCGATGCCGAAGTCGGTGATCTTCACCAGCGCGTCGTCGGTGATGATCAGGTTGGCCGGCTTGACGTCGCGATGCACCACCCCGCGCGCGTGCGCATAGTCAAGCGCGCGCAACAGCTGGGACAGGCAGGACACCGACGCGTCGATGTCGGTCGGCACGCCGGCCACGAGCAGCGCGTTGAGCGGCGTGCCCTGCACATACTCCATCGCCAGATAGGCGATCTGGTCGATCTCGCCGAAGTCGTACACCGCCACGATGCTCGGATGCGACAGTCGCCCCGAAGCCTGCGCCTCGTTCTTGAAACGCGCGTACAAGTCGCCGTCGGCATGGTCGCCAAACAATTCGGCGCGTATCGTCTTCAGCGCGACGGTGCGCTCGATATTCGTGTCGAAGGCCTTGTAGACCACGCCCATGGCGCCCGTGCCAAGCACGCCATCGATTCTGTATTTGCCGAGCTTGTCTAACATGCGTGGACTGCTTTCATGGTGCGAATGACTATTCCTCGAGCATTTTCAGCGCGCTCGCCAGGCTGGTGCGCATGCGCCCGAACGACTGTGCCAGCGCCGACAGCTCGTCGTTGCCGGACACGTCGAACTCGTCGACATCGAACTTGCCCATGCTGACCTGGTCGGCCAGCGTGGCGAGCTTGAAGATGCGACGCGTGACAAACACATGCACCATCACGTTGAGCGCAACGAACACGAACAAGAATACCCCAAGTAGCGACAGCATGAAGGTGCGGAAGATATTGCTGGCCCGTTCCAGCGGCACCGTCATCGGCACCGAAATGACCTGGGCGCCGATGATCTCGTTAAGCTTCCAGCCGAAGCCATTGTTCGGACCATACAGGTCAAGCATGGTCTTCGGCGCGGCGTCCGGGGTACTGTGGCACACCAGACAGGCCGCGTCCTTGATCTGCAAGGGACGCGCGATATACAGCGAGCGCCCGGTCGGCGTCTCGCGCTCGCCCACGTATTCTTTCAAGTTGGCGTCGCTGCGCAGCTTGTTGACGATGTCGGCCTCCCAGTCCGAGGCGCGGTCGCGCAGATTGGTCGGGTTCAGCGTCGCCTCCTTGTAGGCGAAGTCGGGATAGCTTTTGCTGACCAGATTGAAGTTTTCCACCGCCGAATACGACGGCACCGATTGCGGGTGGAACTGGTACTTCAACTGGGTCTGCAGCAGCGGCACGATCTGTTTCGACGTGTAGGTGCGCACCGATTTAGCCGATTCAAGCAACAGGCGGGCATTTTGCAAGGTCTCCTCGCGGGCATTGTCCTTGAGCAGCATATTGGCGATCAGGCCCGCCGCCGCGAAGCCCACCGCAAAGATGGAGACGAACACGAGGTTGAACTTGGTGGCGATCGACATTTTCATCATAATTCCTTCAGCGCGAATAAGACAGATGGTGAATTAATTGGTGGGCCGGCATGGCAAGGCGCGCCACGCGCTAGTGGCCCGGTTTGAGTGGCGGGGGTGGCGGATGCAGGATCGGTTTCCAGTCGGCCGACTGACCCAGCTGCGCGTCGAGTTGCTGACGGAAGGTTGGGTCGGCAAGGCGCGCCGTGTAGCGGCTCACCAGGCTCTTGCGCAGCGCCAGGTCGGCGCCCAGCCAGGGTGCGATATCGGCGAACTCCGCCTCGCGCAGTTTGACGATGGCCACCTTGGCGCCCTTCAGGCGATCGGGCGCTGCCGTGAGCGGATCGCGAAACGGGATCGGCACCTCGGCCATGAATTCTTTCGGCGGGCGCGCCAGCACGCGCGCGCTTTGCCCGTCCGGGCGCAGCGCATACTGTTCGCGCCCGACCTTCAGCTCGGCACCCGGCTTGCCACGGCCATCGACCTGGGCGACCGTCTGGGCGCCGTCCTCGGCGAACATCTCGCTCTTGCCCTCGCTGACGTGCACGATGCTCGCGCCGCCGTCGAGCGTGACCCGCATCAAGGGCGTGATGACGGTGACGCGCCCGTTCGCGCCGCCCGGCTTGTTGGCCAGCTTGACCCAGCCGGCCAGCACCACCAGCTCGAGCCGCGCCGCCTGCGCCGTCCCCAGGCTGGCCAGATACACGCGCGTCTGCGGCGCCAGCATGATCATCATGTCGGCCGACATCTCGAGCTGGCCGGCGCCCTCGCCCGTCTCAACGATGTCGTCCTTTTGCACCATCACGCCGGACGTGCCCTTGTACACGGCCACCCCGCGCAGCACGCGCAGCGGCTGGTCCGCTTGGGTAATCGCCGGCCGCTCGAACGCGCCGGCCACGCTGGCGTGTGCGCTCAACAGCACGGCAAGCACTAGCGTCGTCGATGCGGCGCGCAGCGTCATCATTTGGTGCCGTCGTCGGCTTTGGTCGGATCTTTCGGCGCCTTGGGCGATATGCCCGCGCCGCTGCCGGCCGAACCGCCGCTGTTGAGCAGGATCGGCGTGCCTGACACGGCCACGCTGACCGGCCCGATCACGATGAAGCCGCCGCCGGCCTTGAGCGTGATGCTCATGCCGGCCTCGATGACGACGTTCATGCCGGCCTTGATATGCACATCGGTGCCCGCTTCCAAACCGCCCTTCATGCCGGCCTTGGTCTGCCAGTCCATGCCGGCATCCATCGACGTGGTGCCGGTCACTTTTTCGCTCAAGTCGCCCTTGACGGTGCTGCCCTTGTCGCCGCCGATCTGCTCGAGCTTGTCCTTCTCCACCATATGATGCTGGTTGTTGCCGATCCACGCCATCAGGTCGTTCTTGACGTAGTGCTCGTGGTCTTTTTCGGCGTGCATGAACACTTGCTCGCTGCCCTTTTTGTCCTCGAAGCGCAGCTCGTTGTAACCGTCGCCGCCCTTGGTTGAATTGCTCATCAAGGTCGAGCGGCTGGCCTTGTCGGGCAAGGCGTACGGCGGCATCATGTCGGCGTTGTACACGCAGCCCGTCACCAAGGGCTGATCCGGGTCGCCTTCGAGAAAGCTGACAATCACCTCCTGGCCGATGCGCGGAATGAACATCTGACCCCAGCGCTTGCCAGCCCAACCCTGCGACACGCGCACCCAGCACGAGCTGGCCTCGTCATCCTTGCCCACCCGGTCCCAGTGGAACTGCACCTTGATGCGGCCATACTTGTCGGTCCAGATTTCTTCACCCGCCTTGCCGACCACGATGGCCGTCTGCGGGCCGCGCACCACCGGCTTGTGGGCGCTTTGCGTGGCGCGGTAAATATAGGTCTTGGCGATGGCGGTGAAGTCGCAATCGAAAAACATCTCGCCCTCGCTCATCGCGGCCGTGCCGGCCGCGTAGGCATTCGAGGCCATGCGGTACTGGGCCGATACCACCAGCACTTCACAGTTCTGGTCTTCGCGCACATGGTCCTTCAACTTAAACAGGCCGCCCGGCACGATGCCGTGGGTGGTGGCGCTGGCGCGGATGGTCTGATAGCCGGCCTGGATCGACTCGATGTTGGTCTGCGCCTGTGCTTCACCGGCATCGCGCGTGATGTAATTGCCCGGATAGTCGTACAGCTCATGGCCGACCTGATCGTAGCTGCGCGACACGGTCGACTTGACCAGCAGGTTGCCGGATGGTTTCTCGAAGTCGAAGGCTTTCAAAGCACAGGCGTCCGCCAGGATTTCGCCGCCCATCAGCCAGCGGTAGACGACTTCGCTCTTGCGCATCGCCTCTTCGTTGTCGGGCACGTAGGACAGTTCGGGATAGCCGGCGATGGTGGTGTGCGCCGCGTAGGAATCGGCCAGTACCATCGTGTGGCGACCGTCCTGATGGGTGAAAAAATAGTAGATGCCGCACGATTCCATCAACCGGCTGACGAAGTTGAAATCGGTCTCGCGATATTGCACGCAGTACGGCAACGCCGTGTAGCTGCCCGACAGTGAACCGAGGTCGAAGTCGGCGATCGCATACTTGTCGAAAATCTTCTTGATGATATCGACGACACTCATTTCCTGGAAAATGAAGCAGTCGGCGCTGCGCGTGAGGAACCACAGCCAAGGACGCAGCGTCGCCTGATAACTGGCGTAGCGGCCTTGCCGCCCGGTCAGCACGAAGCGCGTGACGACACCGTTAAATTCGCGCGTCTGTCCGCTGGGCAGGTCCAGCGTGACCGACATGTCCTGTCCTAAAATGGCGTCGATCTGGATGTCGGACTTTTCGCTCAGCAGGTCGAGCGTGTATTCGCTCAGCGCGCTCAGATGGTCGCTGCCGGACATGCGCAAAAACAGCAGCACGTTCGGCCCGAGCGGGCAACTGACGTCGATCTTGCGGGTGTCCTGGGTCGCTGCCATAACGTTACTTCCAATCGGTGTTGATCAACTGCGGTGAGCGCTAGCCGGGTGCCGGCGCACTCAGGGAATCATGGTCTTGGTGGTGGCCGGATTGGTGATGCTGACCACGCCGCCCCAGTTGCACATGCATTTGGAGACATTGTCGAGCGAGGGCATGTTACCGAGGATGACGGTGGCGGCGCCCGGCACCCACGGCGCCATCGTCATCGGGATGCACGGCATCGGCGTCAACACACCCAGCGCGGCAGCGGTGGCGGCCGCCACCATCGGGTTGGCGACCGAATTGCACACGCCGAAAGGCATGATATTAACCATCGGCATGTGATCCATGATGTTGGCCGCCGGCGGCCCTTCGCCCATCACCCGATTCACCGGCAACACCACCAGCGAGGACGGCGCCGCGCCGAACGTGCATTGCAACATCGCGCCCATCGACACCTGATTTGGCATGGCATTTCCCCTGTTCGATCGCACCCGCACTGAACCATCGTGACCAGACCGGCATCTGCCGTCATCGGTCGCCACGAGCGCGTGCCATGACGACGCCGGTCCAATAAATCATCGCATGTTTTTATTACTAAGACAACACTATCTTTTCTCTAAGCTTCGCAGGCCCGCTGGTGTCGCTGGCCAGTTTGCCCCCTTGCTTGGAGGGCGTTCGCGCCGCATGGCAAGTCGGCGCGGCGCGGGCCGAAAGCAAACATAGAGCGGGCGGCGCGCATTGCAGATACATCAAAAATTGACGTTGCCGTTCGCGTCCCAGTCATAACCACTATCGCCCCGCCCGGTATTTCTATTGTGCTTCTGGCCCAAGGCGAGGATATGGATATCGCCGTTTGGCAAACAGTGCCAGGCAATACCAACGTGGCTGGTGATGTGGGCATGCTTGCCATTCAAATTGGCGGGCCCTGGCGTGCCGTAGTTGTCCGTCACCCGAATGGTTGTCAATTTCGACATCGTGCCCTGATGCCCCATGCAAGCATCTTTCAGTGCTTGCGTTGCAAATGTCATCGTCATACCTTGTCCTTTTCATCGTGTGAACATGCAATCAAATCGTCCCGAGCCGGGAACAGTAAAGTACCAGTCGCGCCCGCATTGACACGCCCGGCGCGGCGCTTCCATGCGGTGATGGTCGAACCCGTGTTGGCAGCGATGTCCGCTCGCCACGTCGCTCACAACATCACCAACGTTTCATAATGATCGGGCGTGATTCGGACGCCATCGATCCCGTGCTGCTGCGCGCAAGCTATCCGACCTTCTGGGTGGTCGATCTGACGTTTTGCACACTGCCCAGGTAGACCCGGTAGACCGCTTCAAATTTCCAGTCGCCGATGTCGATGATCGCGTTGTACGAGTCGCCCCACGTATGATATTTGCCTCGCCCGCCGTAAATCCAGTGTCCAAGGCCGTGGTAAGCGGGGTTTCCTTTTGCCGCAGGACTCTTGACCCCGATGATCCCGGTTGCCGTTTGACTGTGCGTTTCTTCTGATCGGGCGTCGACCCCGTACATCGTGGTGAGGAAATGCACGATTGCCTCAGGCGGCAGCGGCAGATTGATCTCCAGTTCAGCCAGTTTCTCTTCCGTTACCTGACTCTTACTTCCGCACAACAACTTGTTAATCTGTTGCTTCGTCGTGTGAAAGTCCCAGCTCAACTGGCTTCCGTCGGGCATGCCAAAATCGGACGCATAATCAATGATTGCTTGCTTGATTGGGGCATTGGTCCGTTCAATCTCGTCCAGCCATTTGCTGATCGCAATGAGGATGGTATGGAATTGGGTATGTAAGATCAGCTCGCGCCTGCGTGGACCGGCGCGGAAATCAAACAACAACATCATGCACGCATTGATCCCGCAAATACCCCATTTGGTATTTGTGGAACCAAGTTCTGAAATGGTGCCGAGCACGACCTTTTTACTCATTGGCATGGCAAGTTTCCTCCATCATTGCATCAGTGATAAGCGCGCGAGCGCCAACAGAATGCGTATCGTGCGGCCGATTGATTCAGTGCATAGGACGACAAGCCAGCGGCGGCGAACCGGGTAGCCGCTGACCAATCGTGGAAATATCGTCAACCAACCAGACGTCCGATCCTCGCCCGATGCGCCAGCGCTGGCCAGGCGCATGAGGAACCGTCGACGTGGCGCCAGCAGTGCACTTGCCGCGTGCGTCGCCACAGCGCAGCGATAGCGACGCACGCCCACCGTTCAAACAATCAATCGAAGGTGAACGAAAACTCACCACCGGTCACCCCGACCTCGACCCGCGCCACCGGCTTGCCGTCCATCATGCGGCGCAGGAACTCGCCGCTGATGGTTGGCAGCACCGAGTTGGTCAGGATGGCGTCGATCATGCGCCCGCCGCTTTCCAGTTCGGTGCAGCGGCTGGCGATCAGGCGCACCACTTCGTCGTCGTAGGTGAACGGGATCTTGTGGCTCTGGCCGACCCGCTTGGCGATGCGCCCCAGCTGCAGGCGGATGATTGCACCGAGCATCTCATCGTTCAGCGGATAGTAGGGAATCACCACCAACCGTCCCAGCAAGGCCGGCGGGAACACCTTGAGCAGCGGCTCGCGCAGCGCCTTGGCGATGCCCTCGGGCTCGGGCATCAGGTCCGGGTCCTTGCACAGATTGCTGATCATCTCGGTGCCGGCGTTGGTGGTGAGCAGGATCAAGGTGTTCTTGAAGTCGATCACGCGCCCTTCGCCGTCCTCCATCCAGCCCTTGTCGAACACCTGGAAGAAGATCTCGTGCACATCCGGGTGGGCTTTTTCGACTTCGTCGAGCAGCACCACGCTGTACGGACGACGGCGCACCGCCTCGGTCAGCACGCCGCCTTCGCCGTAGCCCACGTAGCCCGGCGGCGCGCCTTTCAGCGTCGACACCGTGTGCGCCTCCTGATACTCGCTCATGTTGATGGTGATGATGTTTTGCTCGCCGCCGTACAGCGCTTCGGCCAGCGCCAGCGCCGTTTCGGTCTTGCCCACACCCGAGGTGCCGGCCAGCATGAACACGCCGATTGGCTTACCGGGGTTGTCCAGGCCGGCGCGCGCGGTCTGGATGCGCTTGGTGATCATCTCCAGCGCGTGTTTCTGGCCGATGATGCGCTGGCCCAGCGTGTCGGCCAGTTTGAGCACGTTTTCGATCTCGTTCTTGACCATCCGCCCGACCGGAATCCCGGTCCAGTCCTGCACCACCGAGGCGACCGCCTGGTGGTCGACGGTGGGCAGAATCAGCGGCGTTTCGCCCTGGTGGCTGGCCAGTTCGGCCTGCAGGATTTTCAATTCGGACAGCCACGCGTCGCGCTCGCCCGCGTTGTCCGGAGCGACTTCGGCGTCCGCCGCGCCCTCGACCTTGCCGGTCACGTCGCGCAGCTTGCCGCGCAACGTCAGGATGCGCGTGACCAGTTCCTTCTCGGCGTTCCAGCGCGTTTCCAGCACGGCCAGCCGGCCCGATTCCTCGGCCAGTTTTTCCTCGGCCGCCGCGGCGCGCGCCGTGGTGTCGAGCCCGACCGCCGTTTCACGGGCGATGATGGCCAGCTCGGTTTGCAGCGCGACGATGCGCTTGCGGCTGTCGTCCACCGCCGGCGGCGTCGCGTGCTGGCTGACGGCCACCCGCGCGCAGGTGGTGTCGAGCAGGCTGACCGCCTTGTCGGGCAGCTGGCGCGCCGGGATGTAGCGGTGCGACAGTTTCACGGCCGCTTCCAGCGCCTCGTCGAGCACCTGCACCTTGTGGTGTTTTTCCATCGTCGTGGCGATCCCGCGCATCATCAGGATGGCTTTTTCTTCGCTCGGCTCAGGCACTTGCACGACCTGGAAGCGGCGCGTCAGCGCGGGGTCTTTTTCGATGTGCTTCTTGTACTCGGCCCAGGTGGTGGCGGCCACGGTGCGCAAGGTGCCGCGCGCCAGCGCCGGTTTGAGCAAATTGGCCGCGTCGCCGGTGCCGGCCGCGCCGCCCGCGCCGACCAGCGTGTGCGCCTCGTCGATGAACAGGATCACCGGTTTCTCGGACGCCTGCACTTCCTCGATCACCTGGCGCAGGCGGTTTTCAAATTCGCCCTTCATGCTCGCGCCGGCCTGCAGCAGGCCCACGTCGAGCGTGCGCAGCACCACGTCCTTGAGGGACGGCGGCACGTCGCCGGCCACGATGCGCTGCGCGAAACCTTCCACCACGGCCGTCTTGCCCACGCCCGCCTCGCCGGTCAGGATCGGGTTGTTCTGGCGCCGCCGCATCAGGATGTCGATCACCTGGCGGATCTCGTCGTCGCGCCCGACGATCGGATCGAGCTTGCCGCTCCTGGCCTGCTCGGTCAGGTCGACCGTGTAGCGCTTGAGCGCTTCCTGCTTGCCCATCGCGGCCGGCGGCACGGCGCCGGACGCCTCGCCGGGTGCGGCGCCGCCACCGACCTGGAAGCCGTCGGAGGCCGCCATCTGCGCTTCCGGCGAGGCCTGCAACAGCGTGGCGAATTCATCGGCCAGCACATCGAGTTTGATCTTTTCGAACTGGCGCGAAATCGCGTACAGGCTGTTGCGCAGCGACGACGTCTTCAGGATGCCCACCAGCAGATGGCCGCTGCGCACCTGCGATTCGCCGAACATCAGCGTGCCGAACACCCAGCCACGCTCGACCGCCTCTTCCACTTGCGAGGACAGGTCGGTGACGGAACTGGAGCCGCGCGGCAGCCGGTCCAGCGCCGCCGTCAGGTCGCGCGAGAGCACGGCCGGGTCGAGTCCGAAGTGCTGGATCACCCGCACCAGATCGGAGTCCTGCATCTGCATGATCTGGTGAAACCAGTGCACCAGTTCGACATACGGATTGCCACGCAGTTTGCAAAACACGGTACTGCTTTCGATGGCCCGATAGCACAGGCTATTGAGCTTTCCGAACAAGGCAACGCGACTGATTTCGGCCATGATTTTCCCCTGGTTTTTTGTTTAGACTGCGTGGTGTGTGGAATGTTGATTTGGATTGAGTACGCACTGGCGGTCGTCCTGCGCCGCCGGCCGGCTGCGCAGCCAGCTGCTCCAGCCCAGCCGGGCCTGCTGACCCAGGCGCAGCTGAGGCAGGTGTTCTTTTTTCATCAGCAGGTTGACGTCCCAGTCGTAGGCCAGGCCCGCGTAATTGCGCACCCAGTCAAGCAGGCGCCTGAAGCTGTCGCCGCCGGGCAGCAGGCGCTGATAGTCGGCCAGCGTCAGTGGTCCCAGCACGATGCGAAACTTGTGCTGGCAGTTCCACACCTTGGCGCCCAGGATGGTGGTCATGCCCAGCACCTGGGCGTCGTGGCCGCTGTGCAGGCGGCAGCGGTTATCCTGGGGCAGCGTCATCCAGTGGCCGACGAACTGCTCGATCTCGACCTTGACCTTGAAAAAATCGGACAGAATCTGGGCCAGTCCGTCGGCGTTGCGGGTGTGCGCGGCCAGGTGGCCGGCATAGTGCAGCTTGGCGAAGTCGGGCACCGCGTCGCGCGCGCGCAGCGAGCGCATGCCCAGCCCGACCAGCGACGCCATGTAATCGGAGAAACGGTCGGCGTCGGCCCGGTCCAGGCTCACCGTCGGCTGCGCGCTGGCCCAGGCGCGGTAGAACAGCGCGATCATGCGGTGGTGGAACACGTCGAGAAAGCGCGCCAGCGTCGGGTCGGACGCGTTGCGCAGGCGGTCGCGGATGTATTCGGTCAGGTGCAGCGGCAGCGGGCCGTTGGCGCCCAACAGGCCGATGAAATTCACGTCCAGCCGGGGCGCGCCGCCGTCTGCAGCGGGCTTGAACGCGGCCAGCATGTCGGCCTCGAAGGCCATCGACGGCACCTGGCCGAAGCGCACCGCGTCGTCGTGCGGGCGCAGCGACTGGCCGATGCGCGGCTTGTCCGGATAGGCACATTCGAGCAGACGCAGCGCCGCAAAGAAATCGTAAGCGCCCGGGTTGTTCTCGAACGCCGCCATGCGCGCTAGATGATCTTGCATTGCCCCCCCCTGGCCGGCCATTTCATCACCACGCCGCGGCGCGGGGTCTTGATCACCGTTTCGGTGAAGCCGTTGATGCTGACGTACTTGGCGAAGAACTGCTCGAGCACCGCGCCCAGAATGAACACGCCCAGCCCCTCGAAGGCGGCGTCGTCGATCAGTACGGTAATCTGCAGGCCGCGTCCGAAGGTGATCGGACCGGGCACCGGCAAGCGCCGCGCGATCGCGCTTGCGCTGACCGAGCGGATGCCGTCGATCTGGCGCTGGCTGCCCACGTCGGCCGCGTTGCAGTACAGGCGCAGCAAATCCTTTAACGCCGCGCCCCCTTCCTGGCCGTCGCCGTCGAGCAGCGACAGGTAGTTCAGCGACAAATGGCTGACCAGCCGCCAGGCCGTTTCGCCTTCGGCGTGCGAGGGCGCGGGCACGGTCGGGCCGACGATGCAGCGCACCGACTGCACCGGCGCGGCCGTCTCGACGCTAAAGTCGGTCTTGCCGCTGCCAACGGGCATGGCCAGCGGCAGGTCGCGGTTGGTGCACAGCGTGTCGATGCCGAGCTGGCGCAAGCTGCTCGCGACCGGCGCCTCGTAGGCGTCGACCAGTCCCAGGAACACTTCGCTGCCGATATAGCTCGAGCGCGGCCCCTGACGGCGCTGGCGCTCGGACAGCACGCGCTGCTGGCGGCGCAGCTGGTAGTAGGCGCGGCTGTCGACGTCAGCCTGCAAATCGTTCGAGGTGTAGAAGGGCTGGAAGCGCTGCATCGCGTCGGGACCGGCGCCGTAACCTGTCACGCCGAGTACCTGGTAGATCTCGAAATCCATCGGCCGCGTGCGGTCCGGCACCAGGTGGTATTCACTGTGCTGATCGGTCAGGTGGATGCGGTCCGCGCGCTTGGGAAACAGGTTGATCGCCGGCGTGCAGTACAGCGCGAAATTGGCCGCGCTGACGCTCTGTTCAAGCACCGGATCGATCTGATCGAACAGCACGACGATGTCGATTTCCTTGTCGCGGCAGCGCTGCAGGCCCGTTTGCAGAGCGCCCAGTTCGGCAAACAGAAAGCGCTGGGGGAAGGCGAAATATTCCTGCAGCAGGCGGTAGCCGCGAAACGAACGCGCGCCACACGGCAGCAAGGCCTGGTCGTCGTCAAAGCCGACCGAGGCGATGTGCTCCTTGTGGACAATCTGGTGCCAGCTGGCCGGCAGCTTGGTGGGCATCACCACCATCCCCAGCGCGTGACCGAGCAATTGTTCAAGCAGCTTGGCCGGCAGCGAGTCGCTGCCACGCAGGTACAAATTGAGCTTGTCGAGCGCGATCTCGTGAAACGCCAGCCCGGCCGACGCCTTCAGGCGCAGCCGCAGTCCGGCCTTGATCGGCCCCATGCGCGACAGATCGATGCCGCCCAGCTCGCCCGAGTAGGTGAAGTACTTGGCCTCGACCAGTTCGACCGGCCACAGCATCACTTCGTGCGCGGTGCGGTATTCGCACGACGTCTGGTCGCCCTTGCCAAGCATGCTGCGCAGCGGCGTCTCGCGCGCCAGCGCGAAGCCGGCGCCCAGGCTGCCTTCGGACAGATCCGGCTGCAGCTGCACGATCGCCATCGACGGGGTCGGCGCCAGATACTGGGGGTAGACCAGATCGAGCAGGTGTTCGGTAAAGCGCGGAAATTCGGCGTCGATCTTGAGCTGCACGCGCGCGGCCAGAAAGCTGAAGCCTTCGAGCAGGCGCTCCACGTACGGATCGGCGCAGGCGTAGGTTTCCAGCCCGAGCCGGCCGGCCACCTTGGGAAATTCACGCGCGAATTCGCCGCCCATCTCGCGCAGGTGCTGCAGTTCGCGCTCGTAATAGCGCAGCAGTTTGGTATCCATCAGAGTGGCCTGGCGTCGTTGTCGTACACGCGGATTTCGCCGATTTCCAGATCCAGTTCGGTTTTCAGATACAGCCGCTCGGGCAGCGGTTGGCCCCACAGCTCGCCATGCACCTCAAAAACGATCTGGTTCGGGTTGCCACCGCCGGCGTCGCTGGCGGTGGCCGTCACGCGCACCGTGTCGCGCAGGATGCGCGGTTCGAAGTCCCAGATCGCCTGGCGCAGACGGCGCTCCACTTCGCCCAGGTCCAGCCCGGACGAGGTCTTGCCGGACATGTCGGGAAAACCGAAATTGATCACCGACTGGGCCGCCAGCGGATAGGCGCTGATGTCCTGCACGCTGGCCAGGCCGGTGGTATTGAACAGCCAGCCCAAATCGCGCAGCACGGCGCGGCGCAGGCCGCGCATCGACAGCACGCGCTTGTCGCGCGTTTCCTGCTCGGTCAAGGTGTCGTCGTCGGTCAGCCGGTCCAACAGCGACGGTTGCAGCCGTTCGCGCGCACTCAGCTCGGCCATGAGGCTCTCCCGCAAGGCAATTTATGCATCGCTGTCCGGATCAAGGGGTTCGGCCGCCTCAAGCGCCGGGTGATCGAAGTCGATCGCCCGCACCGTCATCAAGGGATAGTCGTCCACGTCGGTGGTGAGCATGCGCTGGCCGCGTCCGATATAGACCTCGGGCGCCACCGCGACCCACTCGGTGCGGCGCGCCAGCAACAGCGCGTCGTCCTGGGGTGCGTCGCCAGACATGTAGCGGGTCGGAATGAAGCCGACCAGTTCGCCCCCGTTGACCAGCGTCACGCCGGCCGGCATCCAGACCTGGTCGCGCAGATCGCTCGGCGCTTCCAGGCGCACGTTGCGGATACGCTGCATCGGTATCCAGTAATAGTTGCCGTTCGCGAGCAGTTCGAGCACCGGCCCCAAGCGCGTGTCGGCGTCGGCCAGCCAGGCGAACGGGGTGCCGTCGATCGTGCCGGCCACGCCGGGCGCGGCCTCCAGCGCCAGCGCGCGCTGATCCTGCGCGGCGCGCCGGTCGCCGGCGGCGTCGAGCCGCAGCGCGTCGAGCAGCTGGGCGATCCAAGCTGGCGGATCGCCGAAAATGACGGGGGCGCGGGTGCCGGCGAACACATCGCGGCGCAGCAGCTCGCAGCGCACCGCTTCGCGATACGCATGCACCATCGGCATCGCGTTCGCGTCCAGGTCGCCCACCACGGTCAGCTGGGTCAGAGCCCGGTCCCACTGGCCGAGCACGGCCAGTAATTGAAACAGAAAGACGCGCCGTTTGGCGTCGGCGGGGTGTTGGCGCACTTCCAGTTGCAGCGCCTGGAGCGCCTGCTGCAAATCGCCGGCCTTGAGCGCGTTCAGTGCATCGCTTGCGGACATGTCTGGTTTCCTTCGCTCACAGCCAAAAATGGGGCCCGGTCGGCGTTGGCCGAGACCGGGTATCTGACAGCGCCGGCGCCGCGCCGCGGCACCGGGGCCGGCCGCGCAACGCCGGCGGGGAGCTGCTTAGAACGTGGCGTTTTTGGCCAGGTCCCACTTCTTCGGCGTGCCGGTGGTGACCTTGGTGCCGCTGAAGGCATCGTACTGATAGCTGATCTGGGTGAAGTTGAGCGAGAACGACTCGCTCGGACGGTCACCACCGCTGCTCATCGAATACGAGCTGACGATCGCGTCGGTCAGTTCGATCTTCATGTAGACCTGCTGTTTCTTGTCGGCGCCGCCCGTTTGCAGAAAGTGGAGTTCGGCTTTGCCCAGGCTCATGCCGCACACCGATTGCATGAACAGGTCGGCCGAAGCAACGTCGGTCGATTTGGTCAGCGTGATTTCGGAGAACGACGGGTTGCTGGTCTCGCGGTCGGCGCCGCCGCCGCTGGCCGAGATCGAGCGGCCCACGCCCATTTGCATGGAGTCGATGGTGATCCATTTGTCATGACTGTCGACGACCGAGTCGCCGTTGATGGCGGTGGCAAATTTAAGCAGTATCATTTTCTGTTCCTCTATCAGTTTGGATTGACGTTAGCCGTGCTGCGTCATCGCCACGATGGACTGTGGCGCGCGCCGCGCGGGATTACATGCATTGCAAAACAGGTGACTGTGCGCCACCCGGTACCACGCGACAACCTCAACCCTTGGCTGAGGGAAGCTTTGAAACCAAGCGCAGCGACACCGTCAAGCCTTCGAGCTGATAGTGCGGACGCAGGAAGAACTTGGAGCGGTAGTAGCCCGGATTGCCTTCGACCTCTTCGACGACGACCTCGGCGCCGGCCAGCGGTTTGCGCGCCTTGTCGGCCTCGGACGCGGTGGCCGGATTGTTTTCGACGTAGCGGCCGATCCAGTTGTTGAGCCAGATCTCCATGTCGGAGCGCTCCTTGAACGAGCCGATCTTGTCGCGCACGATGCATTTCAGGTAATGCGCGAAGCGGCAGGTGGCGAACAGATAAGGCAGGCGCGCGGCCAGGTTGGCGTTGGCGGTGGCGTCCGGATCGTCGTATTCGGCCGGCTTGTGCAGCGACTGGGCGCCGATGAAGGCGGCGAAGTCGCTGTTTTTCTTGTGCACCAGCGGCATGAAACCGTTCTTGGCCAGCTCGGCCTCGCGCCGGTCGCTGATCGCGATCTCCGTCGGGCAGGTCATGTCGACGCCGCCGTCATCGGTAGGGAAGGTGTACACCGGCAAGCCTTCGACGGCGCCGCCGGACTCGATGCCGCGGATCTGCGAGCACCAGCCGTAGTTCTTGAACGAGCGGTTGATGTTGACTGCCATCGCGTAGGCGGCGTTGGCCCAGGTGAACTTGGCGCTGTCCGAGCCGCCCGTGTCTTCCTCGAAATCGAACTCCTCGACCGGATTGGTCTTGGCGCCGTAGGGCGCGCGCGACAGGAAACGCGGCATCGCCAGGCCCACGTAACGCGCGTCGTCGGACTCGCGGAACGAGCGCCAGGCGGCGTGTTCTGGCGTCTGGAAGATCTTCGTCAGGTCGCGCGGATTGGCCAGCTCCTGCCACGATTCCATCAGCATCACGCTGGGGTCGGCGGCGGCGATCAGTGGCGCGTGCGCGGCGGCGGCGATCTGCGCCATCTGGGCCAGCAGCTCGACGTCGGGCGCGCTGTTGTCGAAGTAGTAGTCGGCCACCAGCGAGCCATACGGTTCGCCGCCGAACTGGCCGAATTCTTCCTCGTACAGTTTTTTGAAGATCGGGCTTTGATCCCAGGCCGTGCCCTTGTATTTCTTCAGCGTCTTGTGCAGCTCGCCTTTGGAAATATTCATCACGCGAATCTTCAGCGACTCGTCCGTTTCGGTGTTGTTGACCAGGTAGTGCAGACCGCGCCAGGCGCTTTCAACGGACTGGAACTCGGCGTGATGCATGATCAGGTTGACCTGCTCGGTGAGCTTCTTGTCGAGCGCAGCAATCAAGGCCTCGACGGTGCCCAGCACGTCGCCCGAGATCAGGTTGGTGCCGGCCAGCGCCTGCTCGGCCAGCGTCTTGACGGCGCTTTCGACGGCGTCCTTGGCCTTGTCGGTCTTGGGTTTGAATTCCTTCTGCAGCAGACTGGCAAAGTCGCCTATTTCCAGTGTTTCTTCGCCGGACTGGACTTGCGCTTCATTGCTTGCGGTAGCCATGAAATCTTTCCTTCTAAAATATGGTGGGGAGCACGGCCGGGGGCGGCGCTGCTTATTCCTGCGGCTTCGGTGCCGACGTCAATGCCTGCATCAGCGCGGGCTCTTTGAGCAGCTTGGCGATCAGCTCCTCGGCGCCGGACTTGCCGTCCATATAGGTAAGCAGATTGGACAACTGGCCGCGCGCCTCGAGCAGTTTGCTCAGCGAATCGACCTTGCGCGCCACCGCCGCCGGCGTGAAGTCATCCATGCTCTCAAAGGTGATGTCGACGGCCATATTGCCTTCGCCGGTGAGGGTATTGGGCACCTGCACGGCCACGCGCGGCTTCATCGATTTGAGGCGCTCGTCGAAGTTGTCGACGTCGATTTCTAGGAATTTGCGATCGGCCACGGGTGCCAGCGGATCGGCCGGCTTGCCCGACAGGTCGGCGAACACGCCCATCACGAACGGTAGTTGCACGGTCTTTTCGGCGCCATACACTTCGACGTCGTATTCGATCTGCACGCGTGGTGCCCGATTACGGGCGATGAATTTCTGACTGCTCTCTTTTGCCACGACATTTCTCCTGGTGAAGTTGAAAACTGCTACAAGGATGGTGCTGATAAGGCTGTAGGCGGTGCGCGGCCGACGTCCGCGTGCCACGGCGGTCCGGTTTGTCAGGACTCGCTCTGGATACCGCTGATTATTTGAAGCTGGCCGACACCGTCGGGCGCCAGATCCTGCAAGATCTCCATGAAACTCTTGTCGACCAGGCGCTGCGCGCGCAACAGCAGCAGCGGAATCGGGCTCGACGGCTCGTGACTGGCGTAGTAGGCGCAGATTTTGTCGAGCATGCGCACCACGTCATCTCGGCTGCTGATGTCGCCGCGCGGTGGCGCCGGCGCCGCGGGCGCCGCCGCGTCACCCGGCGCAGCAGGCGCGGCGGCGGTGTCGGCCCCGGCCTGCGCTGCGCTGTCGGGCGCCGGCGCGGCGCTGCGCTCGCGCACAAAGTCGCGCGCGCGCTTGAGCATTTTCGACAGCGGACTGAGATCGATCGCGCGCGCTGCGCCCACCTTCGCCGTCAGTGTCAATTCGATCGCGCAGCTGCTGGCGTAGGCCGATTCGAGCGCAGCGAGGACCTCCTGCTGCTCACCCGCCTCGCCCTCGCGAAACGCCGCATCGATCACTGCCAGCGCGACCTTTTCCACCCCGGCCGGCGCGTCCATTTCGCCGGTGGCGATGTCGATGTCGCGCAGACAAAACCGACCGTAACCTTTCGATGCCACCAGACCCGTTTCGCGCAATTCGCGCAAAATCGTGCTCGCCTCGCACAAGGCCGCCACGGTGTTCACACGCAGCATCGGGTCGAGGTCGTCGTCGGGGTCGAGCTGCGGATGCACGCTGTCCCAACGCTGTTCGAGCAACTGCTGTATCAACAGCAGACCGGTGGCGAAGCCTTTGATGCCCTGCAATTTGAGCCAGGCGCGCGTCAACGGCAGCGCCACGCGCAGATCGCGACTGCGCCCGATCAGTTCGAGCGCCAGCGTCCTGACCTGCTTCCAATCAGGCGGCACTTCGGCACTGATGGTCTTGCCGAACTGTGCCTCAGCTTTGCCCTTGACCGCCTGTTCCAGCTCAAGGAAGGCGGGATCGTATTCAAGATTGGCGCCACATGGCGCATCAGGGGAAATTTCCTGCAGAAACTCGGTCACGCCATCGGTATTGAAGCCAGCCAAAATACGTCTCCCACACAGCGTTTGAGCGAGCCCTCCGGCACGCGGCGACAGAGGGTGAACAGGCAAATTACGACAATTATGTTTTCGACAAGCAAACAAATTATACGCATAAACCGTGTCCCGTATCCAGTGTTTTTTTACCATGCTTCACAGCATTGCCATTGCGGAATGGAGTGCTGCGACATGGCAATTAATCCCATGCCAGCGAGCAATTTCAGCGACCTCTGCGCTAGCGTGGCCGCCCTTGCGGCAGGCTCACGGCCAGCTGTTCGGCGGGCACGCGCGCGCGCGCTTCGAACTGCGAGGACAGCACGATGGCGGTGCTGGTGGTGCCGATTTGACCGAGCGATTTGATCAAGGCCTGCAAGTGCTCGGGCGCTGCCACAGCGATACGCAGCACGGCGCAGTGGCTGCCCGTGGTCGCGTGCAGGGCCAGCACCTCGGGGTGGACGGCGGCCCAGGCGTCGAGCGCGTCGTGTGACTGAACCGTGATATTGATCAGCGCCTCGAAGCTGTAGCCGAGCGCGCGCAGGTTGATGCGCGCGCCGTAGCCATCGATCACGCCCGCCTGCTCGAGCCGGCGCACGCGCTCGGCCACGGCCGGTGACGTCAGGTGAATACGCCGACCCAGTTCCGAGAAACTCAGGCGCGCATTGTCCTGCAACAGAGCGAGAATTTTACGGTCGTACGCGTCCAGTTCAAAACTCAAAGCAAGCCCCTCAAAAAACCTTCGATGATGTCGCTGCAGCGCCCCAAACACCGTCGATGTTGCGTTGTCGCGGACGCCGGCCGACATTATCATGGATTCTTTTGACTGACGGGAAAAAGCCCATGCATCACGTGATTGAAATGCGCAGTTACACACTCAAGCCGGACATGGCGACACGCTTTGACCAGCTGATGCAACAGCAGTCGCTGCCCCTGTTGCGCGCAGCCGGCACCGACGTTGTGCGCGCCCAGCCATCGCTGCATACAGCGCTGGACTATGTGCTGATCCGTGCGTATGCCAGCCTGGCCGAACGCAGCGCCAGCCAGCTGGCGTTCTACGCCAGCGCCGCCTGGCTGGACGGACCGTGCGAGGCGCTGATGGCCTGCATCGACAGCTATCACACCGTCGTGCTCGCGGTCACGGCCCAGGGTGTCGACGCCTTGCGCGCGCACCCACCGGGCAGCGCTGGCGCGCCCATCGGCACGCCCGTCAGCAGCGACTGATCACGGTCAACCTGGAAACGCACACCATGCACAACACCACATCGCGGCACGACGGTATCCGCGACTTCGACTTCCTGCTCGGCCACTGGCAGGTGCGCAACCGGCGCCTGTGCACGCGCCTGAAGGACAAGCACGATTGGGAAGAATTTCCGGCCACCCAGCACAATCTTGCGCTGCCCGGCGGCATCGGCAACTACGACGATTTCATCGCCGACAACTGGCGCCCGGGATTTGTCGGCATGTCGCTGCGCGTGTACAGCCCGCCAACGAGGCTGTGGAGTATCTACTGGCTCGACAATCACACTGGCGGCTTGAACGGCGCCGGCGTGCTGACGCCGCCCGTGGTTGGACGATTCGAGAACGGGATCGGCGTGTTCGAGTGCGATGACGAGCTCGACGGCAATCCGATACGCGTGCGTTACACCTGGTCCGACACCGAGTCCGCCCGCCCGTGTTGGCAGCAGCACATGTCGCCTGACGCAGGCCGGACGTGGGAGCTGAACTGGCAGATGCAATTTGAGCGTCTGGCCTGACGCAAGCCGGCAGCAGCGGCGCTGCACGCACAATCGAGCAGAGGGCGGCGCAGTGTGGCGATTGGGGGAGTGGTGCGGGAACAATCCGTGGACAGCGCAATGGCGCGGTCCGACGCGCACCACCGGCGCGCGTCTGATCTGGCAACTAGTCGAGCTTCCAGGCGTAGTCGACTTTGGTCCAGGTTTGCTCAGGCTTGCCATCCTTCGTACCCGGCTTGAACTTGCAGGCACTGATCGATTTGAGCGCCGCTTTGTCCAGGTTTTTAAAGCCGCTGGTTTTGTCCAGCTTCGACTCGACGACCGAACCGTCGGCCGAGACCAGGAAGGACATCGACACGGTGCCCTGCTCTTCGTTGAGCAGCGATGCTTTCGGATACTCGGCCTTGCAGTTCTTCGGATCGAAACTGGCCGCCACCTCGCCGGCGACTGCCAGCGCGCTGGCGCCCGACAGGATCAGGGCGGCAAGAACATTCATATGACGCTTAGTAGTAGACATTCCAATTCCCCAGTAATAGTGATAGGACTACAGCTTCCAGACGTATTCCACCTTGGCCCAGCTTTGCGCCACGCTGCCGTCCTTGGTACCCGGCTTGAATTTACACGCGCTGATCGCCTTCAGCGCCGCCTTGTCCAGATTTTTGTAACCGCTGGTCTTTTCAACCTTCGAATCGAGCACGCTGCCTTCGGCCGAGACCAGGAAGGCCATCGACACGGCGCCCTGCTCCTCGTTGACCAGCGAGGTCTTCGGGTACTCGGCTTTGCAGTTCTTGGCGTCGAACACGGCCGACACGTCGGAGGCGCTGGCGCCAACAGAGACTGCGGACAACAACAGCGCGGCGATGATACTGATCGAACTTTTCTTCATTTTTTCCACATCAGATAATTAATTTGTCGAGCCGGCCCCGTGACAGGACCGTGTGCACAGCGCCGTATCAGAACTCTTCCCAATCGTCGCCGCCACCGGATGCTGCGGCCTTTTTCGGGGCCGACGCGGGCGCCGGGCGCTTCAGTGCTGGCTTGGCCGCCGGACGGCTGGGCAGGCTGCGCGAGGCCAGCGGTGCGACCGCCATTGCCGACGGCGCGCGCACATGCAGCGCTTCGCCTTCGACCAGTTTGAAGATACTGACCACGTGCGCCAGTTCGCTGGCCTGGTCCTGCAAGCTTTGCGCGGCCGCGGCAGCTTGCTCGACCAGCGCGGCATTTTGCTGGGTCATGCCGTCCATCTCGATGATCGACATATTGACCTGCTCGATGCCGGCGCTTTGCTCCTGGCTGGCGTTAGCGATTTCGCTCATGATGTCGGTGACCCGCTTGACGCTGGCGACGACCTCGTCCATCGTCACGCCGGCCTGGCCGACCAGTTTGCTGCCGCGCTCGACCTTCTCGACCGAGTCGCCGATCAGACCCTTGATTTCTTTGGCAGCTGCAGCGCTGCGCTGTGCCAGGTTGCGCACTTCGGCGGCCACCACGGCAAAGCCGCGGCCTTGTTCGCCGGCGCGCGCCGCTTCCACGGCCGCGTTCAGCGCCAGGATGTTGGTCTGGAAGGCGATGCCATCGATGACGCCGATGATGTCGACAATCTTGTTGGCCGACTCGTTGATCGAGCCCATCGTGTCGACCACTTGCGAGACCACCACGCCGCCCTTGCGCGCCACGTCGCTTGCGGTCGCGGCCAGCAGGTTCGCCTCGCGAGCGTTGTCGGCGTTCTGTTTCACCGTCGACGTCAATTCTTCCATCGCCGAGGCGGTTTTTTCCAGCGAGCTGGCCTGCATCTCGGTGCGCGAGGACAGGTCGATATTGCCGGCGGCGATCTCGCGCGAGGCGGTGCCGATTGTCTCGGTGCCGACCCGGACCTGACCAACGATGCCAACCAGGCTGTCACGCATATGCTTCATTTCGGCCAGCAAGCTTGCGTCGTCGCCCGCTGCGGTGTCGATGGCGACCGACAGATCGCCACCGGCGATGTTGCCGGCGATGCGCGCCGTGTAGTCCGGCTCGCCGCCCAGTTGCTTGAGCAGACCGCGCGTGATGACGAAGGCTGCGGCCACACTCACCGCCAGTGCCAGCGCACCTAGCACCAGCATGAAAGTCCGCGCATTGACGAAGGCGTTCTGTGCGTCGCTTTGCACTTGGCCGTTCAGCTTGTCTTCCAGCGTCGCCAGTTGGTCGAGCGCTTCCATCCATTTTTTCTGTGGTGGGCGGATCTCCTTGATCATCACCTTGGTCGCTTCCTCGGCCTTGTTGGCCAGCCACAGCTCGGACGCCTTGGCGATTGCCGGCATCGCGACACCTTCAAATTCCTTGACCTGGGCCAGCAACGCCACTTCCTCGGGCGACGCTTCGGTGGCGAATTTCTCCACCAGTTTCTTTTCGGCCTCGTCGTACTTGCGGGTCTGTTCCTTGATGCGCGCCATTTCCGGCTCCATGTCGCCGGCGTCCGTCATCAGGGTCAGCACGCGCAGCGACGTGATGCGGTCGCTGACGTTCGAACGCATATCGATCACCAAACGGGTGACGACATTGTTGACGCCGACGACGCGGTCGAGCCGGTCTTCGATTTGCGCCATGCGGCTAATGCCGAGTATGGTCAGTGCCACCAGCAACAGCATTACCAGGGCAAATCCGAGACCCAAGCGTGTCCCGACTTTCATATTCGTTAAATTCATGTCGTCTCTTTTTCTCTGAAACCAATTGATGAAATCTGCCTTGAGTACAGATGACTCGCCGCCCGCTACTCTTTCTTAGCTTCCCTCGTACTGATTACGGTCAAAGATAGTCCAGTAATCAGGATAAATCAAAAAAATGACTGCGGATGCAAAAAAGAACTGCGTAGGTGCGAATTATTTCGCTAGAACAACACTTGAATGCTGCGTTATGGCATGAAATAGGGAAGCAGACCGGGATTATAGTTTCTCATTTTGCCTGAAGGCAAGCGAAATTGATATGGCGCAAGGACATTTATTGCCGTGTGTAAATTTTGACATGTGCCTGCGGATGCACAAAATTGCATCCTCAGGCGCAGCGGATGCAAGCGCGGGTTCCCGCCAGGGCAGCAAGCTCGCCGCGCTGACGATGGATGGGGCGATGCGCCGCCCGCTGGCATCGATCGGGTCGCGATGCGCGCATCGTTGAGGACTTGTTCAGCCCTTACGCAGGCAGTGCGGATGCCTTGCGCAGGCTGTGTTGAGGCTCAGGGAAGGCTGTGCCGAGGCTTAGGAAGGCTGTGCTGAGGAGCTGCTCAGCCTGTGCGCAGCCCTTGCTCAGGCTGTGTTCAGGCTGCGCTGAGGCGTTGCGCAGCCTGTGCGGATGGTTTGGGCAGGCGCATCAGGCAAACTGATGCAGGCGCGCGGCGGCCGCCAACAACAGGCGGGCATCGCCCCGGGCCAGTTGCTTCGGGTCGGACAGGGTCTGACGAAAGCCGCGCGCGCCGGGCAGGCCGGCCATCAGGCCGAGCATGTGGCGCGTGATGCTGTTGAGCTTGAGTCCGCGTGCGCCGGCCAGCGCCAGTTGCTGCTCGATATACGGCACCATGGCCGCCAGCACTTCGTCGCGCGTGAGCGGCGCCTCGGTGGCACCATAGAAGCGCGCATCGTACTGGGCCATCGCATACGGATTGTGATATGCCTCGCGGCCCAGCATGACGCCATCGACGTGTTCCAGATGCAAGGCGGCCTCGTCGGCCGTCTTGATGCCGCCGTTGATGATGATCTCCAGCTGCGGAAACTCGCGCTTGAGCTGGTAAGCGACCTCGTACCGCAGCGGCGGAATCTCGCGGTTTTCCTTGGGCGACAAGCCTTTCAGCACGGCGTTGCGCGCATGCACGATGAAGGTCTTGCAGCCGGCCTCGGCGACGGTGCCGACGAAGTCGCGCACGAAATCGTAGGACTCGTTGCGGTCGATGCCGATGCGATGCTTGACGGTGACGTCAATCGACACCGCGTCGCGCATGGCCTTGACGCAATCGGCCACCAATTGCGGCTCGGCCATCAAGCAGGCACCGAACGCGCCCTTTTGCACCCGCTCGGACGGACAACCGCAATTGAGGTTGATCTCGTCGTAGCCCCACTGCTGGCCCAACTTGGCGCTTTTAGCCAGGTCGGTCGGGTCGCTGCCACCCAGTTGCAGCGCCACCGGATGCTCCTCGTCGGAAAAATCGAGGTGGCGCGCCACGTCGCCGTACACCAGCGCGCCGGTGGTCACCATCTCGGTGTACAACCAGGTATGGCGCGTGATCTGGCGGTGGAACACGCGGCAATGGCGGTCGGTCCAGTCCATCATCGGAGCGACGGACAGGCGGCGTGAAGGGAGAATTTTGTCGGTCATGGTGCGATTCTAGTGCAGAAAAAAATAAAGCCCGGGTCTGGCGCATCCGGGTCATCGTCATCGCGCAGGCGATGACAGCTAGACCCCGACAGAACCAGACTCGGGCTCGGCCGCGGGGCGAGTGCCCCGCGAACGGTGAAGATTAGGATTCGCGCGAGTTACGCTTGCGATCCGTTTCTTTCAACCAGCGCTTGCGCAGGCGGATGCTTTTCGGCGTGATTTCGACCAGCTCATCGTCGGCGATGAATTCAACCGCGTATTCGAGCGACATCAGAATTGGCGGCACCAGGCGCACCGCTTCGTCGGTACCGGACGAACGCACGTTGGTCAATTGCTTGCCCTTGATCGGGTTGACGACCAGATCGTTGTCGCGCGAGTGGATACCAATGATCATGCCTTCGTAGACTGGGTCATTGTGCACCACGAACATGCGGCCGCGGTCTTGCAGTTTCCAGATCGCGTAGGCAACGGCGGCGCCGTCGTCTTGCGAGATCAGCACGCCGTTACGACGACCTTGCATTTCGCCTTTGGACGCGTCAACCGGTGCGTACTCGTCGAAAATGTGGCTCATCAAGCCGGTGCCGCGCGTCAGGGTCATGAATTCGCCCTGGAAGCCGATCAGGCCACGTGCAGGAATGCGGTATTCCAGACGAACGCGACCTTTTGCATCGGACTCCATGTTTTGCAGATCGCCGCGACGACGACCCAGTTCTTCCATCACGCCGCCCTGGTTGGCTTCTTCGACGTCAACGGAGAGCAGCTCAAACGGCTCGTGGCGCACGCCATCGACCATTTTGAACACCACGCGCGGACGCGACACAGCCATCTCGAAGCCTTCGCGACGCATGTTTTCGATCAGAATCGTCAGATGCAACTCGCCGCGACCGGACACTTCGAAAATCGTATCGTCGTCGGTCGGTGCCACGCGCAGAGCGACGTTGGCTTTCAGTTCGCGGTCCAGACGTTCGCGCAGCTGGCGGCTGGTGACGAACTTGCCTTCGCGGCCGGCCAGTGGCGAGTTGTTGACCATGAAGTTCATCGTCAGCGTCGGCTCATCGACGGTCAGCATTGGCAGCGCGTCCGGGGTGTCCGGTGCGCAGATCGTCGAACCGATACCGATTTCGTCGATACCGTTGATCAGCACGATGTCGCCGGCGACCGCTTCGTCGACCAGGACGCGGTCCAGGCCTTTGAAGTTCAACACCTGGTTGATACGCGCTTTGATCGGGGTGCCACCAGGACCGTCGATGACGACCACGTCTTGCAGTGCGCGCACGCGACCGCGGGTGATACGGCCAATACCGATCTTGCCGACGTAGGACGAGTAGTCCAGCGAGGTGATCTGGAATTGCAAAGGACCGTCTTGGTCGTCTTCACGTGCTGGCACGTGTTTCAGGATCGCTTCGAACAGCGGCTTCATGTCGCCTTCGCGCACGGTGGCGTCGAGGCTGGCGTAGCCGTTCAGGGCCGATGCGAACACGACTGGGAAGTCCAGTTGCTCTTCGGTGGCGCCCAGTTTGTCGAACAGTTCGAACGTGGCGTTGATGGCCCACTCAGGACGTGCACCCGGACGGTCGATCTTGTTGATGACGACGATCGGCTTCAGACCCAGTGCCAGCGCTTTACGCGTGACGAAACGGGTTTGTGGCATCGGGCCTTCTTGTGCATCGACCAGCAGCAACACCGAGTCAACCATCGACAGCACGCGCTCGACTTCGCCGCCGAAGTCGGCATGGCCTGGGGTGTCGACGATGTTGATGTGGGTGCCTTCGTACTCGACAGCGCAATTCTTCGACAGAATCGTGATACCACGCTCTTTTTCAAGATCGTTCGAATCCATCACGCGGGCTTCGACTTGCTGGTTGTCGCGGAAAGTACCGGATTGGCGCAGCAGTTTGTCCACGAGCGTTGTTTTGCCGTGGTCAACGTGGGCGATGATGGCGATGTTACGAATTGCGCGTTTTGTATTTGACATGGTCGTAGTAACGATAGATGTACGGATGTGTACGAAGGTGTACGGGCAGGCTGAATTCTGGAACCGCGTAGTATAGCACGTGTTGCGCTGCACTAATCGGTAAAAGGCCTGTATTTTCAAAGAGTTGCTGCTTTTTTCACCACAATGGCAGAGTGTCTTGGCTTTTTAGCTCGGCCCGTGATTGGTGGCGATCAGCCGTTCCGGCGCCAGGATCGCATATTCTTGCAAGATGCCGGTGCCGATCAGGCTTTCGCCGTCATACACACGCATGCGCCCGAACTGCGCCGGCACGATCACTTCGGGCTCCTTGCCCAGCGCCAGACGCTGGCCCTGCAGGAAGCGCTTGGCCAGTTCCGGCGTCAATGCGATCGCAGGAAAACTCGACAGCAAGGCGTCGACCGGGCGCAGCAGCGACAGCGGCGCGGCCTGCTCGCCCAGCGTCTCTAACGTGACCATGCCATCGACCGTCAGCGCGCCAACTTGCGTGCGGCGCAGCGCGTTCAAGTGGCCGCCGCATCCGAGCGCGGCGCCAATATCCTCGCCCAGCACGCGGATGTAGGTACCCTTGCTGCAGGTGACGGACAGCTTCAGGAACGGCGCTTCATAGCCGAGAAAGTCGAGACGATGGATCGTCACCGGGCGCGCTTCGCGCTCCAGCGTGATGCCTTCGCGGGCGTACTCGTAGTAGGCTTTGCCGTCGCGCTTGAGCGCGGAATACATCGGCGGCACCTGCATGATGGGGCCGCGAAACAGTGCCAGCACTTCTTCGATCTGCTCCTGCGTCACGTTCACGTCGCGCGTTTCCAGCACCTCGCCTTCGGTGTCGCCGGTGTTGGTGGTCTGACCGAGATGGACCAGCGTCTCGTAGGTCTTGTCCGCCTCCAGCAAATCCTGGGCGAACTTGGTGGCCTCGCCAAAACACAGCGGCAGCAAACCGGTCGCGAACGGATCAAGCGTGCCGGTGTGGCCGGCCTTCTTCGCGTTCAGGATGCGCTTGGCCTTGATCAGCGCGTCGTTGGACGACAGGCCGACCGGCTTATCGAGCAACAGCACGCCATCGACCAGGTCGCGAATCTTCCTGGGATGGGACGGCTTCATGCCTTTTTTCTGCACGGCGGGAGCGGTCACTCTGAATCCGCATCCTTGGCGTCGCCCGGCACCACGTCGGGCTCGGCGTCGGCGGCCCGCACGGCGTTGGCCTGATCGATCAGCAGCGACAATTCCATGCCGCGCGAAGTCGAGCTGTCGTGCACGAAGTGCAGCATCGGCAGCGTGTGGATGTGCAGGCGTTTGCCCAGGCAGTTGCGGATGTAGCCGGAGGCCGCCTGCAAACCGGCGACGGTGTTCTTGATCACTTCCTTGTCATCCGACAGCAAGGTGAAAAACACCTTGGCGTGCGCGTAGTCAGGCGTGACCTGCACTTCGGTGATGGTGATCATGCCAACGCGCGGGTCTTTCAACTCGTAGGCGACGATTTCAGACAGATCGCGCTGGATCTGGTCGGCCACGCGCAAACCGCGGGCTGGGATGTTTTTGCTGTGCTTTGCCATTTTCTGCTTTCAACTACTGATAGTACAACTAAAGCGGGGGCTGCCGAAAACCGGGGTTGGACCCCGATCTCCTGCAGCCCCCGCGGGTGACGCTAATTTATTACAGCGTACGTGCGATTTCCTGGACTTCGAACACTTCCAGATGGTCGCCGACCTGGATGTCGTTGAAGTTTTTCAGCGACAGACCGCACTCGAAGCCGGAACGCACTTCTTTTGCATCGTCTTTGAAACGCTTGAGCGAATCGATCTCGCCGCTCCAGACCACGATGTTGTTGCGCAGCAGGCGGACCGAAGAACCGCGCTTGACGACACCATCGGTGACCAGACAACCGGCAATCGCGCCGACCTTCGACACCAGGATGACCTGACGAATCTCGACCGCGCCGATGGTGTGTTCGCGCATTTCTGGCGACAACATACCGGACATCGCAGCTTTAACCTCATCAATTGCATCGTAGATGATGTTGTAGTAACGCAGATCGACACCGTTCGACTCGGCCAGCTTGCGCGCTTGTGAATCGGCACGCACGTTGAAGCCGATGATGACCGCTTTCGAGGCCACCGCGAGGTTGACGTCGGACTCGCTGATTCCGCCGACGCCGGCGTGCACAACTTGCACCCGCACTTCGGAGGTCGACAGCTTTTGCAGCGATTGCACCAGCGCTTCTTGCGAACCTTGCACGTCGGTCTTGATGATCATCGGCAGATTTTTGACTTCGCCTTCGGCCATCTGGTCGAACATGTTTTCCAGCTTCGACGCCTGCTGCTTGGCCAGTTTCACGTCGCGGAATTTACCTTGACGGAACAGACCAATTTCACGCGCTTTGCGCTCGTCAGCCATGACGGTGACTTCTTCACCGGCGACCGGCACTTCGGTCAAGCCCTGGATTTCGACCGGGATCGACGGACCAGCTTCGCTGATCGCCTTGCCGTTTTCGTCCAACATCGCACGCACACGACCATACGAGGAACCAGCCAGCACCACGTCGCCGCGGCGCAGGGTACCCGATTGCACCAGGATCGTCGCGACCGGGCCACGGCCCTTGTCCAGACGGGCTTCGACGACCAGACCACGGGCCGGCGCATCTTTCGGCGCTTTCAGTTCCAGCACCTCCGCTTGCAGCAAGACTTGCTCGAGCAAGGCATCGATGCCTTCGCCGGTTTTGGCCGACACCGGCACGAATGGCGATTCGCCACCGTATTCTTCCGGCACGACTTGTTCGGCAACCAGTTCCTGCTTGACGCGGTCCAGATTGGCGCCCGGCTTGTCGATCTTGTTGATCGCCACCACCAGCGGCACGCCAGCGGCTTTCGCATGAGCGATCGCCTCTTTCGTTTGTGGCATCACGCCATCGTCGGCCGCAACGACCAGAATGACGATGTCGGTTGCCTTGGCACCGCGAGCACGCATGGCCGTAAAGGCTTCATGACCCGGGGTATCGAGGAAGGTGATGATGCCGCGCGGCGTTTCGACGTGGTATGCGCCGATGTGCTGCGTGATCCCGCCCGCTTCGCCCGACGCAACTTTGGCGCGACGGATGTAATCGAGCAGCGACGTTTTACCATGGTCGACGTGACCCATGACGGTGACGACCGGCGCACGCGGAGTCGACTCAAAGTGAGCGTGCTCACCGATGTCGGCCAACAGTGCTTCCGGATCGTCGAGTTCAGCCGCGAATGCTTTGTGGCCCATCTCTTCCACCAGAATCATCGCTGTCTCTTGGTCAAGCACCTGGTTAATGGTGCACATCTGACCGAGCTTCATCAACTGCTTGATGACTTCGGACGCTTTCACGGACATCTTGTGGGCCAGTTCGGCGACGGTGATCGTCTCCGGCACGTGCACATCCTTGATGACCGCTTCGGTCGGCGCCTGGAAATTCGTTTCGCGATCGTCGTGGTGGTTCGAGCGGCGGCCTTTCGAGGCGCCGCGCCAACCGTCACGTCCACCGCCACCGGTGTTACCGCGTGGTTTGACCGAGCTAGGGGCGCCGCGTTTTTTCGCGTCATCCGACCAGGTAGAGGAAACATTGGCCGACTTGATCGACTTCTTGTCCGCCGTGACCGGCTTCTTGTCGTCTTTCTTCTCGCCCGGCTTTTTATCGGCTGGCTTGTGCAGCGTGCCTTCGGCCACTTTCGGCTTGATCACGGCAGCTACAGGCACCGGCTCGGGCGCCTTGATGGCACGCCGTGGCGCGTTCATCATCGCTTTGATCTGGGCTACTTCGTCGGCCACGGCCTTGCGGGCACGGTCGGTCGCTTCGGCGCGGTCAGCGGCATCCTTGGCGGCAGCAGCGACTTTTTTCTTCGCTTCTTCGGCAGCGGCGTGCTTGATCTCGTCGCCGTCGGACTTGCCGGCGGTCACAGCCAGTGCAGCAGCCTTCTTCGCTTCGGCATCCGCTTCGCGCTTGGCGTCAAGTTCAGCCTGGTGATTGGCTTTCGCTTGCGCCTCTTTTTCAGCGTCGAGCTTGGCCAGATGTTCCTGCTTCTCGCGCAGATCAGCTTCCTGACGGGCGATCAGCTCGACCTGGCGGCGCGCTTCTTCTTCGCGGCGCGCCACATCGGCTGGATCGACGACAGGCACGACCGGCTCGACCACAGCGACCGGCGCTGGGGTCGGCTCGTCGCGCTGGACGAAGGTGCGCTTCTTGCGCACTTCCACTTGAATCGTGCGCGACTTGCCAGTGGCGTCGGCCTGCTTGATTTCAGTGGTTTCTTTGCGCGTCAGCGTGATCTTCTTCTTTTCGCTGTCCGACACCGTGCCGTGGGCACGGCGCAGGTGATCGAGCAGCTTGTCCTTATCATCTTTCGACAATGAGTCTGACGTGGAACTTTTTTCGACGCCGGCAGAACGCAGCTGCGTCAGCAGCAAATCTGCAGGCATCTTCAGTTCGGTGGCAAATTGGGCTACGTTGTTACTCGCCATTCAGTCCTCTTTTCTATGTGTCGCGGAGATGATAAAGATAATCAAGCCTTGGCCGTTTCTGCCAAACTCCACGCCTTGGCCTGGAGGGCCTTGACGCGGTCGTCGTACTTGGAGTCGACCAGCTTCATCTCATCGTCGGTCACATCTTCAAATTCACTCTTAATCAATTCACGTGCGCGGTCTGCCGACAGTGCCAAAATGGCGCCAAATTCGTCGTAGGCCAGTGCTGCAAATGCTTCTACTGTCTTGATGCCGGCCAAGCCAAGCTTGCCGGCGGTGTTGCGGTCCATGCCTTCCAGCCCGACCAGCGCTTCGTCCATGCCTTCCAGACCTTCTTCCGAAGCGATCGCTTCGGTGACCAGCGCATCACGCGCCCGGGTCCGCAATTCATTGACGGTGTCTTCGTCAAACGATTCGATTTCGAGCATTTCCGAGATCGGCACGTAAGCGATTTCTTCCAGGCTGGCGAAACCTTCTTCCACCAGGATGTCAGCCACTTCCGAATCGACGTCGAGCTTTTCCATGAACAGCGCGCGAACCGCGGCCGTTTCAACAGCGGACTTGTCGGCCGATTCCTCGGCCGTCATGATGTTGATCTTCCAGCCCGTCAGTTCGGCGGCCAGGCGCACGTTCTGACCGGAGCGGCCAATCGCGATCGCCAGGTTCTCTTCATCGACAACCACGTCCATCGCATGCTTTTCTTCATCGACCATGATCGAGGACACATTGGCCGGGGCCAGCGCGCCGATCACGAACTGCGCAGGGTCGCTCGACCACAACACGATGTCGACGCGCTCGCCGCCCAATTCGCCGGTGACAGCCTGGACGCGCGAACCGCGCATGCCAACGCAGGTACCGATTGGGTCGATGCGCTTGTCGGCCGTGTAGACAGCGATCTTGGCGCGTACGCCAGCGTCACGTGCCGCCGATTTAATTTCCAGCAGGCCTTGCTCGATTTCCGGCACTTCCAGCTCAAACAGTTTCATGATGAAATCTGGCGCGGTGCGCGACAGGATCACCTGAGGTCCGCGCATATTGCGGTCGATGCGCAGGATGAATGCACGCACACGGTCGCCGATACGCAGATTCTCTTTCGGGATCATCTGGTCGCGTGGCAGACGCGCTTCGATCTTGCCCGATTCGACGATCGCGTCGCCGCGCTCCATGCGCTTGATGGTGCCGGTGACGAGCGAATCGCCGCGTTCGAGGAAATCGACCAGGATCTGTTCGCGCTCAGCATCACGCACACGTTGCAGCACGACCTGCTTGGTGTCTTGCGCGAAGCGGCGTCCGAACTCGACCGACTCGATCGGCTCTTCAATGTATTCGTCGACTTCGATGTCGGAAATCTGCTCGAGCGCCTCGAAATGCAGGATTTCCTGGTCTGGCAGTTGCAGGCCCGCTTCGTCAGGCACCACGTGCCAGCGACGGAAGGACTCGAACACGCCCGACTCGCGGTCGATGGAAACGCGAATGTCGACCTCGCCCTCGTAACGCTTCTTCGTGGCTTGCGCCAAGGCGAACTCGAGCGCCCCGAAGACGACATCTTTATCGACGTTTTTTTCACGCGCCAGCGCGTCAACCAATAACAAAACTTCGCGACTCATGCTTTGCGACTCCTAAAATCCACCTGCGGCACCAATCGTGCCTTATCCACATCGGCGAGCGTAAATTCCAACAGCGCCGGACCATCTTTACCATCAAATTCCAGGGACAACTGGTCGCCTTGCGGCGCCTGCAAGATACCGGTGAAGGTCTTGCGGTTATTCGTGCCGGGCATCGCCACGTGCAGCTTGACGCTGATTTCAAAACCGGCGAAGCGGACAAAGTCTTCCAGCTTGCGCACCGGACGATCCAGACCTGGCGACGAAATCTCGAGGCGCTCGTAAGCGACATTCTCGACCGTCAGCACATGCGACAACTGGTGACTCACAGTAGCGCAATCTTCGACCGTGATCGGGCCTTTTTCGGCCGCGTCTTCCGCGGTGAAGTCGATATACACGCGCAACAGCCCGCGCTCGGCCCGCTCGACATCGACGAGATCGTAGCCCAGACCTTTTACTGTCTTTTCAATTAGTTCCGACTGCTGCAAGTAAAACTCCAACTTCGCGGCTCAAACGGCCTGCGAAAAACGGTTCAACAAAAAAAAAATGGGCAGATGCCCATCTTCTTATTTCAACCAGATGAAAGCACTCCCCACCAAACAACCCTGCGGAGAACTTTTATTAGGCTGCAGATTATAACGCGTTCCGGGCCTGCCCGCAATGCGATCAAGGACAATTAAACCAGCAAACAACACTTGTCAACTGGAAAAATTGCCCTGCGCAAAACCGATCGGCAGGCGCTTAACCGCGCCGGCCGCGCCGAGGCAAACCGTGCTCGGACGGCGCGGCCGGACGGGCTTGCGAACGGCGCGCCGAACCGGCATTGCCGAAACCAAACGTGGTCTGCAGCGGATCCGGTTGACGGGGGCCTTTCGGACCGCGGCTTTGCTGATCCGCGCCCGGACGACCTTCGCCGGAACGACCCTGGCCGGAACGACCTTGACCGCCGCCCTGACCGCCTTGACCGCGCGGCTGACCTTGCGCAGGCCCCTGACCTTGACCCGGACGCCCGGAGCGCGGCTGGCCGTCGAACTGACCCGGTGCGCGCGGCTGACCGCCCTGCCCCATGCCAGCGCCGCGACCTTCACCACCCGGGCGACCAGAACCTGGACGACCTTGAAACGGACCGCCGCGTCCCTGGCCGCGCGGCGCTTTCGGGAACGGATCGACGTTGCGGTTCAGATCCGGACCGTCGGCACGGTTGCCGTCACGCTCTTTCGGTTCGCGCTCTTCGCGCGACGCGACGCTCTTGTTGCCGCGCGCATCATTGCGCTCTTCGCGCGATTCGTGCGATTCACGCGGCTCGCGCGCTTCGCGTGGCGCGCGTGCTTCGCGCGGCTCGCTGCGATCCGGACGGGGACCGCCGCGCGCATCGCCACGCGGCTTGGCGGAGCGACCTTCGGCAGCGGCGGCCGGCTTTTCAACGCCAAACACGTTGAGCAGATCGCGCACCGCATTTTCTTCCAACTCCTCCCAACGACCGCGCTTCAAGCTGCTCGGCAGCGTCATCACGCCATAACGGGTACGGATCAGGCGCGACACGGTCAGGCCGATGGCTTCAAACATGCGGCGCACTTCGCGGTTACGGCCTTCGCCGATCACCACGCGGTACCACTTGTTGATGCCTTCGCCGCCGCCGTCGGCGATCTTGGTAAATTGCGCCATGCCGTCTTCGAGCTCGACGCCGGCCAGCAGTTTCTGGCGCATGCCTTCTTCCAACTCACCCAGCGTACGCACGGCGTATTCACGGTCGATGTTGTAACGCGGGTGCATCAGGCGATTGGCCAAATCACCGGACGTGGTAAACAGCAGCAGCCCTTCGGTATTGAAGTCGAGACGACCGACGGCCAGCCATTTGCCGGCCTTCATGGTCGGCAGGCGATCGAACACCGATGGACGACCATCCGGGTCATCGTGGCTGACGATTTCGCCGGCCGGCTTGTGATACACCAGCACGCGTGGCGGTTTCTTGCTGACGCGGCGGAAGATCAACTTGCCGTTGATGCGCACCGCATCGGTGGGCAAAATACGCTGCCCCGTGTGGGCTGGCTCGCCATTGACGGACACGCGTCCGGCCATGATCAAGTCTTCCATGTCGCGGCGCGAACCGAGACCGGCTTCGGCGAGTACCTTGTGCAGTTTTGGCGCATCGTCTTCGGCCGTCAGGTCGCGGCGCACCACTTTTTGCGGGGCGCGCTTGCCGTCGTCGCTGGCATCGAAGGCGGCCGAGGTGGCATATTGGAAGGCCGCGTCGGCGTCATTGCCTTTTGGCTGACCCTGGTTGCGCGCACCCTTGCCGCCCTTGCCTTTCGGCTGATTCTTGCCGCCAGTGCGCGGCTCGCCGCGGGCACCGCGTTCGTGGCGCGGCGCGCCTTCGACTGGCGCCACCTCAACAGCGACACCGTCGACCATCACCGGCTCGGCGACAACTTCCACGCGTGGTGGATTCATCGCTTCGCGGATCGAACGCTGCTCGCGCATGCGCGCCGGGCCGCGCGGACCGCGCTCCTGGCGCGGCATGCCGTCCGCTGGCGCGGCCGGCTCGACCTGCACGGCAGCGCCAGCTTCGGCGCGGGCCACGGCCGCTTTCGGTGGGCGCGGCGCACGTGGCGCGCGCGCTGGACGCTCGCCGGCTTCGGCGGGCGCGCCATCAACTGGCGACGCTGCAGCCGGCTCGGCGGCAACTGGCGCGGACATCAGGGCGGCGAGCTTGGCGGCCGGCTTGGCGCGCGGCTTGGCCACAGGCGCCGCATCGGCTGGCGCGGCAACTGGCGCCTCGGCTGGTGCCGCGTCGCTCTCAGCGGCGGCCTTGGCGCGGCGCTTTGGTTTCGGCGCGTCGGCCACTGATGCATCAAGCGCTGGCGCGTCGGCAGCCTGCGTTGCCGCGGCCTCGATCTGCGCCTTGGTGCGGCGTTTTGGTTTCGCGGGCGCCTCGGCGGCCTGGTCCATGCCTGGCAAATCGGTGCCGGCAGCGGTCTCTGTAGTTTTAGGTGGATTCATTATTGGTTTCTTGGTTGAGCTGACCTGGCGCAGCGTCAACCGTTATTTCTGGCGCAGGGTCGTGAGTAAGAGCTTCTACGGGCGAAGCAGCGGCGCTGGCATCAGGGTCGGGCGGACTGTCTGCCGCAACCACGCTGCTACCTGCACCATCGTGTTCAACGGCACCAGGTGCCGTCTTTTGGAAATTCTCCTGCAAGGCCGCCTCGAGCGCTTCCATTTCGAGGCCACTTTGCATCTCGCTGATTTGCTGCAAAGGCGGCAGCTGGGACAGCGAATTCAAACCCAGGTCATCCAAAAACTGCTTGGTGGTGGCCAGCAAGGCGGGCCGGCCGATCACGTCTCGGTAACCGATCGCGTCGACCCAGCCACGGTCTTCCAGCATTTTAATCGTCTGCGAGTTGACCGCGACGCCGCGGATCTCCTCGATGTCGCCGCGCGTGACCGGCTGACGGTAGGCGATGATGGCCAGTGTCTCCATCGTCGCACGCGAATACTTGGGCGGCTTCTCCGGGCTCAAGCGCTCCAGATACTGCTTCATCTCGGGCCGGCTCTGGAAGCGCCAGCCGGTCGACAGACTGACGATTTCGACACCCTTGCCATCCCAGTCGCGCCGCAACTCCTCGAGCATCAGCTTGATCGTGTCGGCGCCCACGCCCACGCCCAAAGCGCGGCCGTTGTCATCGATATCGACGAACAGCTTTTTCATCCCATGAATCGAGATCGGTTCGCGCGCACAAAGCAGCGCAGTTTCGAGGACTCTTTTCGCCTCAACGGTATTCATATCGATGTCTTGTACGGGTATGCTCGTATGCAGAGAAAGTATCAAACAAATCCATTGTGCAAAGCATGCTGCCGGCGTCAACGACGTCGCGAGCGGGCTACAGCGCACAAACTGGATTCCGTCGCCAAGCTGGAAGCGCCAGGCGGGATGCTACCGGTGGCGAGATCTGAACTCAGCCACTGACGACTGCCGGCTCGTACACAGCGGGCAAAAGTCGGTCATTTCAGGGGGAAACGCGCTTCTGATCGCGGCGCCATGACGATAACGATAGCCATCGTCTCCACCAACATCGGCCATTGTACCCGATAAAAGTGGCGCGGTGACAAACTGTGCACGCGCAACGACGCGAACAGCGTCAAACGGTGCTCAGTTTTTCCGACAGGATGGCTGAGACGCCGAGAAAGGCCGGATAGTCGGCCGTGATGACGAAGGTGGGAACCCGCGCCAGGTAGGCGCGAAAACGGCCCTTGTGCTCGAAGCGGCTGCGAAACGACGAACGCGCGAAGCGCTCGCCCAGGCGTGGCACGATGCCCCCGCCAATATAGATACCGCCGGCCGCGCCCAGCGTCACCGCCAGGTTGCCGGCCAGCGTGCCGAGCATGCCACAGAACGCCTCGACGACTTCGTCGCACAAGGCGGACTCGCCGGCCAGCGCGCGCCGCGAAATTTCCGGCGCGCTCAACGCCTCATCGGGCTGACCGGTGTGAAACGCCAGTGCGCGATAAATCAGTTCAAGTCCGTCGCCGGACAAGAAGCGCTCGGCCGAGACATGTTCGAACTCGCGCCATGCGAAGCGCAGGATAGCGATTTCGGTGTCATTGGACGGCGCAAAACTGACGTGACCACCTTCGCTGCGCAGCGCAATCCAGCCATCCTTGGACGGAATCATGCCCGACACACCAAGACCGGTGCCGGCGCCGAGCAAGCCAATCGGACTGCCAGCGACGGCGCTGCCGCCGCCGACCTGGTGCTTTTGACTGTTATCCAACAGTGGCAAGGAACGCGCCAGGGCACTGAAGTCGTTGACCACGACCAGCGTCTTGAAAGCGCAGTCGCGCCGCATCGCCTCGATTGAAAATTCCCAATGGTGATTGGTCATACGCACCAGGTCGCCATCGACCGGATTGGCGATCGCGATGGCCCCGTGCGCAATCGCCGCGAAACCGGCGGCGAGCACTTTGGGCGAGCCCAGATAGGCGCGCAGCGCGTCGGCCAGCGTCGGGTAGCCGTCGCACGGCAACACGTCGATCAGCGCAATCTCGCCCGGCCCCAGTTCCAGCGCAAAGCGCGCGTTGGTGCCACCGACATCGGCGAGCAGGCGCGGGCCGTCCAGGTAGCGAACTGGCGAGGTGGTCGTTGGCGGCAAGGTGTCGGACTGAAAGCTCATGATTGCAAGTGTGGGGACAATTGCCAAGCTTAAGGGATTTGATACCCTCGATGCAAGCACTCTTTGTAGTTTTAGTACATGAAAAACGATTTGATAGACTTTGACACACAAAATAACGGTTTGTAACGTAGTCTGACTACGCAACCTGACTAACAAGATATTGTTTTCACGCTAAATATATGTGCGACCGGGCCGTCCGGCACGTCTGAAACACAACAATCAACGGCCATGGCGGGCGCCGGGAGCTATTGCGCCGCGCCGACGCGTTCAGGGGCGCTGACGCTGTAACTATTCCAGGCATCGAGGCCGCCGTGCAGCGGACGGGCAGCATGAAAGCCCAGTGCCCTCAATTGTGTGGCGACCTTGGCAGCCGTGACGTCATTGGGGCAACTGCAATAGACGACGATATGCCGGTCTTTATCGAGCGCGATGGCAAATTGTTCCGGCGCGCTGGCGTTGAACATCAGCGCGCCCGGTATGGCCGGCTCCAGTTGTTGCGCCGTCACGGAGCGTGCATCGACCAGCGTCGGCTGGTGCCCCTGGTCGATCAGCGCCATCAGCTCATCGATGCCGATCCGTTCGATCTGCAGACCCATGCGAAAGCGGCGCCGTTCGAGGAATTTGTAGAACACGAACAGCGCCAGCAAGGCCAGCAACACCAGCAAGGCCATCCCGCCCATCGTGCTCAGCTGATCGATGACCTGGTCGACGCTGGCGTGGAAGAAGGCGCCAATGGCCACGCCGGTGGCGCTCCACAGCAGCGCGCCGGCGATCGAAAACGACAGGAAGCGCACGCGACTGGTGCCCAGCGCACCGGCCATCGGCGCGGCGATGGTGTTAAAGCCGGGGATGAACTTGGCCACCAGCAGCGCCTTCGGACCGTAGCGGCGGAAATTATCTTCCGTCTGGCTGACGCAATAGTCGGGCGAGAGGGAAATTTTGCACAGCAGTGTGAGGATGCGCTTGCCATAGTGGCGTCCGGCGGAGAACCAGGAATAGTCGCTGATCAGGCAGGCGAGCAGGCTCACCAGCAAACACAGCGGCCAGCTGATGCCCCCGCCCACGGCCAGCGCACCGGCCACGATCAGCACCGGATAAGCCGGCACGGGCAGGCCGATCTGCTCGAGCAGCACGGCGGCAAACACGATCAGCACGCCATAGTGTTGCAGCAGGAGTTGGAGCTTGGACATCCCGCCATCTTAGCGCAAAAGTGCGTGCCTCACCGCAAGCGGCGCGGAATCGCCGCCAGCAGGCTGCGCGTGTACGGATGCTGCGGGTCGCGATATAACTGGTCCGAATCGGCCATTTCCACCACCTTCCCCTGCTGCATCACCATCACCTGGTCGGCCATGTATTTGACCACCGACAGGTCGTGCGAAATGAAGATGTAGCTGATGCCAAATTCATCCTGCAGATCTTGCAGCAGGTTCAGCACCTGGGCTTGCACCGACACGTCCAGCGCCGACACCGACTCGTCGCACACCAGCATCTCGGGCTGCATCGTCAGGCAGCGCGCGATGGCGATGCGCTGGCGCTGTCCGCCGGAGAATTCATGCGGATAGCGCCCCATCGCCTGGGCCGGCAGACCGACCTTGTCGAGCAGCGCGCGGCCCAGCGCCTCGCGCGCGCCGTCGTCGGCGCCGATGCGGTGGATGCGCATCGGCTCGAGCAAGATCTGGCCGACCGTGAAGCGCGGATTGAGCGTGGCGTAGGGGTTCTGGAAAATGATCTGGATGCGCCGCTTGTAGGGCATGAATTCGCGCGCCGGCATCGCCAGCAGATCGCGCCCTTCGAACAGCGCGCTGCCGCCGCTGGCCTGGTGCAGGCGCAGCAGCGTCAGGCCCAGCGTGCTTTTGCCCGAGCCCGATTCGCCCACCACGCCAAGCGTCTTGCCGCGCTGCACAGAGAAAGAGACGCCATCGACGGCCTTGAATTCACGCTTGCCGAACAGCCCTTCGCGCACAAAGAAACTCTTCGACAGCTCGCGCACCACCAGCAGCTCGGGCTGGCCGGGCACAAGGCCGCGGCTGCGCTCGGGCAGCACGATGTCGCGCCCGGCCCGTCCGGCCAGGAAATCGTCGATCACCGGCAGGCGCAGCGGGCGCGCGTCCAGCGTGGGCCGGCAGTGCAGCAGCGCGCGCGTATAGGCGTCCTGCGGATCGTCGAAAATCTGGCGCACGCTGCCAGTCTCGCGCACTGCGCCGTGGCGCATCACGATCACCTGGTCGGCAATCTCGCCCACCAGGCCCAGGTCGTGGGTGATGAACAGCACCGACATCGCGCGCTGCTGTTGCAGTCTGGCGATCAGCGCCATGATCTGCTGTTGGATCGTCACGTCAAGCGCCGTGGTGGGCTCGTCGGCGATCAGCAGTTGCGGCTCGCAGGCGATCGCCATGGCGATCATCACACGCTGCTGCTGGCCGCCCGACATCTGGCTGGGGTAGGCATCGATCTTGTGCTGCGCATCGGCGATGCCCACTTCGGCGAGCAGCGCGAGCGTGCGGCTGCGCGCCGCGCGCGCGCTCATGCCCATGTGCAGGCGCAGCACCTCGCCGATCTGAAAGCCCACCGTCAACACGGGATTCAATGAGGACATCGGCTCCTGGAAGATCATCGCGACGTGCTTGCCGCAGATGGCGCGCCGTTCAAGCGCGGGCAGCGTCAGCAGCTCGCGCCCGGCGAACACGATGCTGGAGGCCGGCTCGACGATCGCGTTGTCGGGCGCCAGCAAACCCATCACCGCCAGCGCGCTGACCGACTTGCCGCTGCCCGATTCGCCCACCAGCGCCACTGTCGCGTTGCGCGGCACGTCGAACGACACGCCCTTGAGGGCCTCGACGCTGGTGTGTTTATCGAGCTGGAAGCGCACGCGCAGATTGCGCACCGACAGCAACATGGACGAATCTGGCGTCATCGAAGTATCCCCGCTCATGTCAGTTTCGGATCGAGCGCGTCGCGCAGCGCGTCCGTCAGCAGCGAGAACGCCGTCACCAGCAGCGCCATCGCGCAGGCGGCCGCCGTCAGCTGCCACCACTTGCCCAGTATCAGTTCGTTTTGCGCCTCGTTGAGGATGCTGCCCCACGACACGACGCCAACCGGCACGCCGAAGCCGAGGAAGCTGAGGATTACCTCGGCCTTGATGAAGCCCACCACCAGAATCGACAGCTGCACCAGCGCCACGTGACTGACGTTGGGGAAGATATGCGAGAACATCTTGCGCCAGTGCGAGGCGCCGATCGCGTCCGCCGCCAGCACGTATTCGCGCCCCTTGTGCTTGATGTATTCGGCGCGGATCAAGCGGTACGGCCCGGTCCATCCCGTCAAACCGAGAATGAGCACGATCGTCAGCACGCCTTTTTGCTGCAGCACGGCGGCCACCGTCAGTATCATCAGAATCGACGGGATCGCCGTGAACACGCTATAAAACCAATTGAACAGATCGTCGATGAAGCCGCCGAAGTAACCGGACACGGCGCCAAACAGCGTGCCCAGCGTGACCGCCAGCAGCGCCGCCACCAGCCCCACGACAATCGACGTTTCGGCGCCCTTGATGGTTTTTTTCAGCACGTCGTGGCCCCATTTGTCGGCCCCGAACGGCAGCGTGGCCAGTTTGGCCGCGTGCGTCTGCGCTTGGCTGCCAGCGCGCGCGGCGCGCAGCTCGGCCATCTCGGCGGCCAGCGGGTCGGCCACGCCGTAGCTATCGAGCGGGGCCGGGGCGGCGCCGCCACTGTGCGCCCTGATCGCGGCGATGTCCTCGGCCAGCGGATCGAAGGGGTTGGCCGGACGCGCGGCGGGCGCGCCGCCCTGCGCGGCGGCGGGCAGCGCGTCCTGTGCGCCGACGAAGCCGGGCGGCGCGTAGTTGACGCCCACTTCGTCTTCCCAGTCGGCCGCGATCAGGCCACTGGCCGACATCAGCAGCATCAGCAGGAACAGCGCCACCACGCCCAGCGACATCATCGCGATCCGGTCGGCGCGCAGACGGCGCCAGGCCAGCGTCCACAGGCCGGGCGAGATTGACGGTGTGCTCATGTGCGTCACCTCAGTTGCACGCGGGGATCGACCGCCTGGTACAGCAGGTCGGTGAGCAGGTTGAACACCATCGTGGCGGCCGCGACATACACGGTGATCGCTTTGATGACCGGAAAATCGCTGCGCTCGACGGCCAGGATCACTTCGCGCCCGATGCCGGGGATGCCGAAGAAGCGTTCGAGCAGGAAGGCGCCGATCAGCAGCGCTGGCAGGTTGGCCATCACGTAGGTGATGATCGGGATGGCCGCGTTGCGCAGCACATGCACCCACATGATGCGCCGTTCGCTCAGCCCTTTGGCGCGCGCGGTACGCACATAATCCTGGCCGACCTCGTCGAGCACGAAGCTGCGGAACAGGCGCAGCGTGGGCGCGATCGACACCACCAGTCCGATCAGAATCGGCAGCGGCGCGTAACGCAGCAGATTGCTGCCCAGACCATCGCCCCAACCCTGCACGGGAAACAGCCCGAGCTGATACGCAAAGCCATACTGGAACACGATGATGTAGACCAGGATGCTGATCGACATGCCAACCGTGCAGGCAACCATCACCAGCCGGTCGGTCAGCGAACCGCGCACGAAGGCGATGGCCAGTGCCAGCGCGATGCCAAAGCCGGTCTCCAACAGCGTCAGCGGGATCAGCACCGTCAGCGACGGCCCCAGCCGGGTGGCGATGATGTGCGAGACGGCCTCGCCGGTGGCCCACGAGCTGCCGAAATCGACACTGGCGATCTGCTTGATGAAGATCCACAGCTGAACCGGATACGGCTGGTCGATGCCAAGCTGGACGCGGATGTTGGCGATCGCCTCGGGGTTCGACATCTTGCCGGCCAAAATATAGGCCGGATCGCCGCCCACCCAGTTAAACAGGAAAAACACCAGCAGCACCACGCCCAGCATGGTCGGCAGCATTTGCCACAGGCGTCGAAGAATATAGGCAAGCATGGTCAGGTTCCGGTGTCTGGGGCGGCGCTATCTGGCGCGTTCGATGTCGATGTATTTCCACTCCTGCTGCAAGATCGGATGCTTCTTGTAACCGAGCACGCTCGGCTGCGCCAACATATTGCGAAAGCGCGCGTAGCCCATCAGCGCGGCGCCGTTCAATTCGATCCGGCGCGCCATCTGGTGGTACAACAGGTCGCGCTGCGGTCCGGCCGGCATCTGCTGGCTGCGCGCATACAGCGCGTCGTACTGCGCATCGACATAGCAGCCATTATTATTCTGATGCACGTTCGGTCCGTAAAACAGCTGCATGAAATTGTCGCCATCCGGATAATCGGCCGTCCACTGATAGCTGCGGCTTTGCAACTTGCATTGTTTTTCCGCCTTCAGGATATCGGTGAAGATCATTCTGTCGTTTTGCATGTGGATGGCCAGCGCATTATAGGTCTTGCGCCACACTTCGGCCTGCAGCACGCCGCTGGCCTCGTTGCGCGAGGCGTAGTGCAGCAACAGTGGCTTGCCGTCGGGCAGCGTGCGCCAGCCGTCGGCACCCTTCTTGTAGCCGAACTTGTCGAGCAAGGCATTGGCCAGCGCCGGATCGTACTGCAGCGCATTGCGATAGGCCGGATCGTGCCCGACCACGCCCGGCGGTATCGGATACTGGACGCGCTCGGCTTCGCCATTCCAGACGATGCGAATTTCCTCGTCAATGTCGTGCGCCATCGCGATGGCGCGCCGCAGCGCAATTTTTTCCTTGGCGAAGCCGCCCAGCACGGGATCTTGCATATTCCAGTAGTAGAAGGTGATCTCCGGATCGAGCAGGCGCGACAGCTGCACGCCCTTGGCCGCCAGCTCCGGGCGCAGCTTGCCATCTAACATGGCCTTGGGCGCCAGCGGGCCGTCCAGCCAGAACAGGTCGGCCGCACCGCTCTGGAACGACAGCCAGCGCGACTGGTCCTCGAGCAGCACCGCGATCTCGATGCGGGCGATCTGTGGCATCGCCTTGCCCTTCATCTGGGCCACGATGCGCGCGTCATCCGGGTCCAAGCCGGCCTGGAAGTTCCACACCTCGGGCAGGTGGTCGGTATTTTGCACCAGCACGATGCGGCTGGCGCGCACCCATTCGGCCAGCCGGTAGCTGCCGGTGCCGACCGGATTGGCGGCCACTTCGCCTTTCACGTCACCGTATTTTTCCACCACTTCGCGCGCCAGCGCCGACGTGGGCTGGTGCGCCAGAATCATGCCCAGATTGAAATCGGTCTGGGTCAGATGGATGCGCAGCGTGTAGGGATCGAGCAGCTCGAAGCCGGCCACCGGCGCGTCGTAGTCGAACTGGCCGCTGTGTTTGGCCGCCTCGGCCAGCGCATCGAGTCCGACCACCTTGCCCTCGAACAGCCAGGAATGGGGCGAAGCCAGTTTCGGGTCGAACAGCCGTTTCCATGAATACACATAGTCGGCCATGGTCAGCTCGCGCCGCCGGCCTTTGAAGGCCGCATCGGGCGTGAACAGGATGCCGCGCTTGAGGCGGATCGTGTAGGTGCGCCCGTCGGCGGACACCTCGGGCAAGGCCTTTGCCGTGCCGGGCACCAACCTGGCCGGACGCGCCAGGTAGTCGTACGTCATCAAGGGCTCAAACAGCGCCTGGATCAGGTGGTCGGTGTACTGGTCGCGCACGGTGGCCGGGTCGAAGCCCGTTTCGGCCGCCGCCAGAATGTAGCGCAAGGTCTTCGGTGGCGCATCGGCGCGCTGGTCCGCGGCAGCGGCGTGCCCGAACGCACTAATGTATAGCGCCATACCGAGCACGCGCCAGGCCCACAGTCGTTTCATGCCCCATCTCCCGTTCGCCAAGAATGTCGCGCCGGCAAGGGCGCGCGCCCGGCGATGTGCGCACAACGATAGCGCAGAATGACGCCGCCGGGGACCGGCTGTTGCCGATTTTCCACCGCGCCGACGGCGCCGCGGACAAACAGAGCCGCGGCCCCGCCGCCAATCTGTTGTTTCTGTGCAAATGTCACTGCGGAAGGTTGACTGTATGTACGGGCGGTGTTCAGATGTGTGCGTCTTAAAAACGTTTTCACCATATCGTTGGCAAGAACGCATAAATACAAACTGGAACGCACGTATTACCAGAGGACATTCATACCTCTACGCGTATTCAGAGACCCACGAGTATGTTTTACCAAAACATTATTTCAATTTCCGGAGAAAGTATGATTAGAAGAACCGTTATTGCGCAAGCGCTCTCGCTGGCGTTCGCCACCACTACCCTGACCATGGGTCTGGTACAACCAGTCATGGCGCAGTCCAACGCCGCCGGCACCATTTTCGGTCGCGTCGAAGCCAGTGGTAGCACGATCCTCATCATCAATCAAGACACCAATCTGCAGCGCAAGATCACCCCTGACGCCAGCGGGCGCTATCAGGCTACCGCGCTGCCAGTGGGCCGTTACAAGGTTCAGCTGATGCAAGGCGACAAAGTCGTCAATTCCAGCGAAGTCGAAGTCACCATCGGCCAAGGTTCGGACGTGTCGTTCGCCGCCGCCGCCGTACAGTCGGTCCAGGTGACCGGCCAGCGCAAACGCATCGACGTCTCGAACACCAACAACGGCGCCTCGTTTACCGCCAAGGAACTGGCCAAGTTGCCAATCGCGCCAAGCATCGATTCGATCATCCAGCTGGCACCGAACACCACCCGTGCCGACTACCGTTACGCAGGTGCCAGCTTCGGCGGCTCCGGCGCGTCCGAAAACGCCTACTACGTCAACGGTTTCCCTGTCACCAATCCGCTGACCGGCCTCGGTTCGTCCGAACTGCCATTTGGCGCGATCTCCCAGGCACAAATCCTGACCGGCGGTTTCGGCGCCGAGTTCGGTCGTTCGATTGGTGGCGTGGTCAACGTCACCACCAAGAGCGGCACCAACAGCTGGGAAGTCGGCGCAACGGCATCGATTACCCCGCGCCAGATGCGCGCGAAGTTCAAGGACTTCAACTATGCAGTGACCGGCGCCAAGGAAAACGCGGCTACCGACGGCACCTTGCGCCTGCGTCGCGAAGACAACGAAGTCCAAGAGACCCGTGTCGGCGCCTACGTCGGCGGCCCGATCATCAAGGACAAGCTGTTCATGTTCCTGGCCGCTGAAAAAACCAGCACCGATACGAGCCGTGTCGGCGCGCTGCGCAACACCTCCAGCGACGCCAACTCGCTGTCGAAGTGGGGCTGGGGCGAGATCAACGACGGCGTGGTCCGCTACGTCGGCAAGTTTGACTGGAACATCTCCGACAATCATCGCCTTGAACTGACCTTGATCGGCGACGATGACACCCGCGACGCCCGATACTACGGCTACGACTATGCCACGCGCGCACACGGCCTGGTCGTCAATTCCGGCGAACACTATCACAACGATCCGGCCAACACGCTTGGCGTGGGCGCCGATGCGACCATCCTCAAGTACACCGGCAATCTGACCGATGACCTGACGCTGACGGCGCTGTACGGCCAAAGCACCTCGCTGCATGACAACACCTTTGACGGTTACGACGTGTTCGACCTGAAGTCGTCGATCGCTCAGGTGGTGTCCTCGCCAAGTGTGCGCGCTCCTAACATCGCTTACACCAACAACCAGCCGCTGACCGGCAACATCATGCCAAAAGACGGCAAAGACACGGTCAAATCCGGTCGCATGGATCTGGAATACAAGCTCGGCACGCATACCCTGCGCGCCGGTTTCGACCAGGTCAAGCTGACCAGCGCCAACGCCGGCTTCATCACTGCCGGCGGCAGCCAGTGGCAATACTTCAAGCAAGCGAACCCGACCGTTGCAGGCACTTTGTCGAGTTCGGGCGTCAGCGTGGCCGTCGCCACCGCTGGTACGGGTCCGCTGGCCAAAGATGGTTACTGGGTACGCCAGACCATTTTCAGCTCGGCCACCACGGTCGCTTCGCAGCAATCGGCACAATACCTGGAAGACAAATGGCAAGTCACCAAAGACCTGCTGCTGTCGCTCGGTCTGCGTGACGAACAGTTCAAGAACATCAACGGCTCGGGCGCAACCTACCTCGACATGAAGAACCAGATTTCGCCACGCGTGGGCGCAGCTTGGGACGTCAACGGCGATGCCTCTTTGAAAGTGTTCGGTACTGCCGGTCGCTACTACCTGCAAGTGCCGTCGATGATCGGCGTGCGCGGCGCCAGCCGTTCGCTGTTTACCCGTCAAGCCTTCAGCTACACCGGCACCGACGTCAATGGTCTGCCAACCGGTCTGGTGGCACTGGGTACCCCGTTCTCGACCAACAACGAGTACAACCAGGAAAAAGATCCGAAGACGGTCAGCGCAGTGGGCCTGAAGCCTAACTTCCAGGACGAACTGACGCTGGGCTTCGAAAAGCAGTTTTCGCCTGATCTGAACTTCGGTGCAAAAGCAACCTATCGCAAACTGCAATCGACCCTCGACGATCTGTGCGACGGCCGCGGTTTCGACCAGTGGCTCGCTGCCCATCCGGAGCAAAGCAAGGCCAACTGGCGTGGTTTCGGTTGCGCAACGTTCAATCCGGGCGAAGACAACGACTTCCTGGTCGACTTCAACGACAAGGACCCTGCGCTGGCCGGCAAGACCTACACGCCAGTGCACCTGACTGCCGCGATGATCGGCATGCCGAAAGCGGAGCGTACCTACGCCGCCGTCGACCTGTTCGCTGAGCATCCACTGCGCAACGGCTGGTATGGCAAGTTGAACTACACATGGTCGCGCAGCAAGGGCAACACCGAAGGTCAGACCCGTTCGGAAAATGGTCAGATCAATCCAGGTGCAACGACGACTTGGGACACCAAGGAGCTGATGGAAGGTTCGAACGGCTTGCTGCCAAATGACCGCACCCATCAAGTCAAGGCCTACGGTTTCTACGACGTCACGCCTGAGTGGACCATCGGCGGCAACGCTCTGGCTGCAGCAGGTCGTCCTTTGAACTGTATCGGCAACCACCCGACGGTGCTGCCAGCGTATGACTACGGCTCGAACTACTTCTACTGCGCCGGCGTGATCGCGCCACGCGGCAGCAAGGGCAATCTGCCTTGGGACGTGCGCCTGGACATGAACCTGGTCTTCAAGCCTGCGCAAGTCAAAGGCCTGGCACTGAAAGTGGACGTGTTCAATGTGTTCAACAAGCAAACGGTGCAGGGTATCTACGAGACCTACAACACCAGCGCGCTGGTTGATCCACAATACGGCCGCGTGACCAGCTACACCGACCCACGTTCGGTGAAGTTCACCGCCGAGTACAACTACAAGTTCTGATAGGACTGGTACGACAAACTGCCAGCTTCGGCTGGCAGGCTCAAAAAAAAACCCGCAAGCTTCGGCTCGCGGGTTTTTTTTCGTCTGCGCCGCTTAGACTTCGGCGTTCAGGCGGCGCTGGCGCACCGCCTCGGCCAGGCCTTCCAGCACGCGCACGCTGCTGTCCCAATCGATGCAGCCGTCGGTGACCGACTGACCGTACACCAGCTCCTTGCCGATCACCAGATCCTGCCGTCCCGCCACCAGGTGCGACTCGATCATCACGCCGACGATGCGGCTGTCGCCGCCCGCCACCTGGGCGGCAATATCGGCGCACACCGGCACCTGGTTCTCCGGGTTCTTCGAGCTGTTCGCATGCGAGGCGTCGATCATCAGGCGTGGCGCCAAGCCCAGCGCGGCGATCTGCTGGCAGGCCAGTTCGACGCTGGCCGCGTCGTAGTTCGGCGTCTTGCCACCGCGCAGGATGATGTGGCAGTCCTCGTTGCCGTTGGTGGACACGATGGCCGAGTGGCCGCCCTTGGTCACCGACAGGAAGTGGTGCGGCTGCGACGCAGCCTTGATCGCTTCGGCGGCAATCTTGATGTTGCCATCGGTGCCGTTCTTGAAGCCGACCGGGCAGGACAGACCGGAGGCCAGTTCGCGGTGCACCTGCGACTCGGTGGTGCGCGCGCCGATCGCGCCCCAGCTGATCAGGTCGGCGATGTACTGCGGGCTGATCACGTCGAGGAACTCGGTGCCGGCCGGCAGGCCCAGCTCGTTGATGTCGCGCAGCAGCTCGCGCGCCATGCGCAGGCCGTCGTTGATGCGAAAACTGTTGTCCATGTAGGGATCGTTGATCATGCCCTTCCAGCCGACGGTGGTGCGCGGTTTTTCGAAATACACGCGCATGACGATTTCCAGTTCACCGGCAAAGCGCGCGCGCTCCTTGACCAGCCGGCGCGCATAGTCCATCGCCGCGGCCGTGTCGTGGATCGAGCAGGGGCCGATGACCACCATCAGGCGGTCGTCCTGGCCGTGCAGGATGCGGTGCAGCGCGACGCGCGCGCCGGCGGCAGTCTGTTCGGCCGCTTCGCCGCAAGCGTACTCGCGAATCAGATGCGAGGGCGGGGTCAGTTCTTTCATTTCGCGTATGCGCAAATCGTCGGTGCGTGGCATGGTGTTCTCCGTTCAATTGTGATGAAAAAATTGCGGGCATAAAAAAACCGCCATCGCTGGCGGTTTTTAAGGATTTGCTGGGATCTCGTTTTTGCTGCTACGTGAACCGACCGCTACTCCACCGCCTCTGGGTTGGAATGGCTAAAATAAAAATGGCCGGTAAAAAAAGTGTAGCTGTGCATCGCAGATCCCGTGGTGTTTGAACGACTATAACAACAATAGACGGCTTTTGGCAAGCACATTGTCGCGCGCGCCGTCTGTCGCAGTCGCGCCACAGTCGGGCACTAAGCCCCCGGGGCTTGATCTATCTCCACCGTCGGGCCGGCAAACGGGACAAAACTAAAAAATCTTGCTTCGCCAACAGATGGCGGCACGCGCCAGCGCTGCTGCCTTCGCCTTTACCTGGAGAATCACATGACCGAGATGACCTTGTCCCGAGCGATCCGCTGCGCCTTCCCGCTCGCCGCCGCCAGCCTGACCCTGCTCGCCGCACCGGCCCGGGCGCAATCCTCCGCCGCGCCCGACCAGCCGGTGGTGGCCAGGGTCGAAATCACCGGTTCAAACATCCGTCGCGCCCAGGCCGAAAGCGCCTCGGCGGTGCAGACGCTGTCGCGCGCCGACATCGAAAAATCGGGCCGCAGCACGGTGGCCGAACTGCTGCAGACGCTGGCGGTGGACAACCAGGGCTCGGTGCCGACCAGCTTCGGCGGCGGCTTCGCGGCCGGCGCCTCGGGCATCTCGCTGCGCGGACTGGGCGCGGCCTCGACGCTGGTGCTGCTCAACGGGCGGCGCATCGCGCCCTACGGCCTGGCCGACGACGGCCAGAAGGTATTCTCGGACCTGAACATCATTCCCGCCGAGGCAGTCGAACGCATCGAAATCCTCAAGGACGGCGCCTCCGCCATCTACGGCTCGGACGCGATCGCCGGGGTGGTCAACGTCATCTTGCGCAAGGATTACGTGGGCACCGCCGTCAAGGCCAGCGCGGGCGAATCGCGCTACTCGGACGGGCGCGACCTGCGCGTGGCCGTCACCCACGGCATGGGTGACCTGGACAAGGACCACTACAATTTTCTGTTCAGCGCCGAATACGGCAAGAAGGAGGCGGTGTGGAACCGCGATCGGGCCGGGCGCGCCCAGATCGGACGCGCCGATTTGCGCGACCTGGGCTTCTCGGCCCAGGAGGCGTTGGGCGGCACCGGCGCCATCCTCGACAACAACCTCGCTGGCGCCGCCATCAACGGCAATGTGCGCAATCCCGACACGCTGGACTACTACAACCGCGGCAACCTGGGCGGGGTTGGCTTCACGCGCACCTTTCCCGGCGCCGCCTGCGGCAACTTCACCAAGCACCCGCAGGGCGATCCGCTGGGCGGCTGCCTGATCGACGCGTCGCAGGTGTACAACCAGATCCAGCCGCGCCAGGAAACGGAGAACCTGTTTTCGCGCACCACCGTGCAACTGAACAGCCAGATGCAGGCCTATCTCGAGCTCAATGTGTACCACAGCGACTCGAGCTCGTCGACGACGCCGTCGTCGGTGAGCTCATCGGTCGGCTTTCCCGGCGGCCCCGTTAGCAATGCCTCGGTGGCGCTGGGGGCGAATCACCCCGACAATCCCTACTTCGGCAGCGTCGCGCGGCTGCGCTATCTGGCCGCCGATGTGGGACCGCGCGTGAGCCACATCGGTTCGACCTTCTACCGCGTGGCGGCCGGCGTGAAGGGCACGCTGGGCGCCTGGGACATCGACAGTGCATTGCTGCTGTCGCAAAACCAGGTCGGCAGCGACGACCTGGGCTACTTGCAACGCAACGTCGCTTTTGCCCTGCTTAACCCCAGCGCGGCCAATGTGGCGGCGGCCATGCGCAATCCCGCGTATGCGGCGCTGCCGGCGGGCAGCGTGTGGCGCATCGGCGAGAACGCCGGCCTGAACTCGCCGGCGCTGTACGCGGCGCTGTCGCCGTCAATCGCCAACGATTCGCACACCCATCTGGCCCAGCTCGACTTCAAGGCCAACCGCGAGATCGCCCAACTGCCGGGCGGCCCGCTCGGGCTGGCGCTGGGCACCGAATTTCGCCACGAATCGACCGAGCTGACGCCCACCACCGGCACCGAGACGGGCAATATCATCGGCCTGGGCTACTCCGCCTACAAGGGCCAGCGCAACGCGGGCGCCGCCTACACCGAGCTGCTCGCGCCGGTGCTCAAGGAGCTCGAACTGTCGGGCGCGCTGCGGGCCGACCATTTCACCGACGTGGGCAATTCCTACACGCCGAAGGTGGGCGCGAAGTGGACGCCGGTGAAGGAGTTCGCGCTGCGCAGCACCTACGCGCGCGGCTTTCGCGCCCCCAGCGCGGCCGAGAACGGCGTCGGCGGGCTAGCCGCCTTCTCCACCGCAAGCGACCCATTGCGCTGCAACCTGGGCGTGGCCTCGGCCTGCAATCCGGCAGCCATCGCCATCATCACCTCGCCCAATCCGGCCCTGCAACCGGAAAAATCGACCAGCCTCGCATTCGGCATGCTGTGGGATCCGCTGCCCAAGACTGGCGTGTCAGTCGACTTCTGGCAGATCAAGCGGCGCAACGAGATCAATCAGGAGCAGACCGATGCGGCCATCGCAGCCGGCCACGTGGCGCGCGACGCGTCCACGGCGACCGGCATTCCCGGCGACCCTGGCCAGATCACGGCGGTGCTGGCGAACTACGTCAATTCGGCCCAGACGCGGGTACGCGGGGTCGACCTGGACCTGCGCCACGGCTTCAAGCTGGGCGCCGACTACGGCTCGGTGGCGCTGGACGCAAAGTGGACCCACCTGTACACCTGGCTGCGCACCGAACAGGACGGCAGCGAACGTGACTTCGCCGGCACGCATGGCAATTGCGACGTGACCAACTGCATCGGCACGCCAAGCAACCGGGTCAATCTGGGCGCGACCTGGGAGCGCGCCGAATGGAAAGTATCGGCCACGGTGGACTATCGCGGCGCGCTCACCAACAGCAACTTCAAGAACGATCCGGACGGCTGCGCCAGTCACTTCGCCGACGGACGCGATGCGCCCGGCGGCTGCAAGATCGCCGCCTTCACCACGCTCGACCTGACGGCGCGCTGGAGCATCACGCCCAAGATCGAGCTGTACGGCACGGTGCAGAACTTGTTCGACCGCGTCGCCCCGCTCGACCCGTTGACCTACGGCGCGACGTCCTACAATCCGCTCGACTACAACGGCGCGCTGGGACGCTATTTCAGCGCCGGTCTGCGCTACAAGTACTAGCGCGCAAAAAGCAAACAGCCCGGCGCGGGCCGGGCTGTCGGGGGCAAGCTTGCAGCGCGAACCTTAGGCGGTGCCGCCCACGATCACGTCTTCGATGCGCAGCGTTGGCTGGCCCACGCCCACCGGCACGCTCTGGCCTTCCTTGCCGCACACGCCGACACCGGCATCGAGGCGCATGTCGTTGCCGATCATCGAGACCCGGTTCAGCACGTCGGGGCCATTGCCGATCAGGGTTGCGCCCTTGACCGGGTAGGTGACCTTGCCGTTTTCGATCATGTACGCTTCGCTGGCCGAGAACACGAACTTGCCGTTGGTGATATCGACCTGGCCGCCACCGAAATTGACCGCGTACAGGCCGTTTTTGACCGAGGCGAGAATCTCGGCCGGATCCTTGTCGCCGGCCAGCATGTAGGTGTTGGTCATGCGCGGCATCGGCAGGTGGGCGAACGATTCGCGCCGCGCGTTGCCGGTGATCGGCATCTTCATCAGGCGCGCGTTCATGGTGTCCTGGATATAGCCTTTCAGGATGCCGTCTTCGATCAGCGTGGTGCACTGGGTCGGATTGCCCTCGTCGTCCATGTTGAGCGAACCGCGTCGGTCGGCCAGCGTGCCGTCGTCGACCACGGTGACACCCTTGGCGGCGACCCGTTCGCCGATGCGCCCGGAAAACGCCGACGAACCCTTGCGGTTGAAGTCGCCCTCCAGACCGTGGCCGATCGCCTCGTGCAGCAGCACGCCGGGCCAGCCCGGGCCCAGCACGATGGTCATCGGACCGGCCGGGGCCGGGCGCGCGTCCAGGTTGACCAGCGCCGCGTTGACCGCCTCGGTGGCGTATTTGTCGAGGATGACGTCGTTGAAATAGCCATAGCTAAAGCGCCCGCCGCCGCCCGACGAGCCCATCTCGCGCCGTCCGTCCTGCTCGACGATGACGGTCACCGACACGCGCACCAGCGGGCGGATGTCGGCGGCCAGCACGCCGTCGCTGCGCACCACCAGCACCACGTCGTATTCGCCGGCCAGACCGGCCATCACCTGCACCACGCGGGGGTCTTTGGCGCGCGCCATTTTCTCTACACGCTCAAGCAGCTTCACTTTGGCGGTGGCGTCGAGCGAGGCGAGCGGATCGTTGGGCAGGTACAGCGCGCGTCCGCCCTGTTGCTGCATGCGCGAGGCGACCTTGATCTTGCCGCTACCGACGCGCGCGATGGTGCGCGTGGCGGCCGCCGCTTCCAGCAAGGCGCTTTCGGAGATTTCATCCGAATACGAGAACGCGGTTTTGTCGCCGGACACGGCGCGCACGCCCACGCCCTGGTCGATCGAAAAACTGCCGGTCTTGACGATGCCCTCTTCCAGGCTCCAGCCTTCGCTTTTGGTGAACTGGAAGTACAGGTCGGCATAGTCGACCTTGTGGGTAAACATCGTGCCCAGCGTATTGAGCAGCTTGCCTTCGTCGAGGCCAAACGGCGTGAGCAGCAAGTCGCGCGCCACGGCCAGGGTGCTCAGATTCGGTTCAAATGGAGTCATGATCTCGGTCTTTCTTGGTGTATCAGCCATTGTGCCACATTCAGCACTGTTCGTCGGGCGCGCCACGGCGCCGGCGCCGCATCCGAGCCGCCCAACTTGCCTGCGGCGCGCGCGCCGGCGCGCTACATTTTGCGGTGCTGCAGTGCCGGCAGGTTGGCGCGCACGCTGGCCAGATAGGCCAGGTCGATCTGCCCGTCGACGACGCCCTCGCCTTCGGCCAGCACCGCCTTGATCTCGCCCCACGGGTCGATCAGCATGCTGTGGCCCCAGGTACGCCGGCCGTTGACGTGCTGCCCGCCCTGCGCCGCGGCAAGCACATAGCACTGGTTTTCGATGGCGCGCGCGCGTAGCAGCACCTCCCAGTGCGCCTTGCCGGTGGTGTAGGTGAACGCGGCGGGCACCACCAGCAGCGCGCTCTGGCCGAGCGCGCGGTACAACTCGGGAAAGCGCAAGTCGTAGCAGACCGACATGCCGACCTGCCCGAACGGCGCCTCGAAGCTGGCGACGGCCGTGCCAGGCACGATGGTGGCCGCCTCGTCGTAGCTTTCGCTGCCGTTCGAATAGCCGAACAGGTGCACCTTGTCGTAGCGCCCCACCTGCTGGCCCTGGGGGTTGTACACCAGCGTGGTGTTGATCACCTTGTTGACGTCGCCGGAGGCGAGCGGCAAGGTGCCGCCGATCAGCCAGATCTGATGGCTGCGCGCCATCTCGGCCATGAAGTCCTGAATTGGTCCCTGGCCAGGCTGCTCCGCGTGGGACAGCTTGTCAGTGTCGTGCAGGCCCATGATGGCCCAGTATTCGGGCAACAGCACCAGCTCGGCACCGCGCGCGACGGCCTGGCCGATCAGACGGCGGGCGCTGGCGATATTGTCGGCCACCACGGGGGTGGAGATCATCTGCACTGCGGCGACGGTGGACATCGGTATGCTCCTATTTGGTGTTTTTCTCGGCCAGCGGCGGCACCTTGCCGGCATCGAGTTTGGTGACGATCGGCGCTTTCCACGGTCCCACCACCTGCATCTGGTAGGTCAGCGCGCGCATCACTGGCGCGCGCAGGAACAGCTGGGCCAGAAAACTGCCAATCCCGACCACCGGGTTGACCGCCAGCGCGTACACCAGCGGCCCGGTGCCCAGGTTAAATTCAGGGATCACCACCACGTGCAGATTGGTCGATTCGTTGGCGATGTCGGCGCTGCCGTCCATCAGCACCGTCGCGGCCACGCCGTGCATCTTCAGGTTGTCGGTCTTGACGACGCCGCGCGTGATGGCGGCGTTGGCGGTGATGCCGTCGAACGCCAGCCCTTCCGAGAACACGTCGTGGAAATCGAGTTTCAACAGATGCGGCAGCGCCTGCAGGCTCAGTACGCCGAGCAGCTTGGCCGCGCCCGGCTCCTGCTTGAGGAACTGGCCCGACTCGACATTGAGCGCGATCTGGCCGGACAGGCTGGGAATGTCGAGCGAGTATGGCAGACCGTTCCAGGCGACATCGCCACTGAGCTTGCCCTTGCCACGGCGCAGCGTCTCGGGAAAGCCGAGCCGGTCGAGCAGCTTGCCGGCGTCGGCGATGTCGAGCGTGAAATTGAGGCTGGTGCTGCTCTGCGCGCCCGAGATGACCCACTTGCCGGTGCCCTTCAAATCGCCGTCGGCGTTGGCCAGCGACAGCCGGTTGATCTGCCACTCGCGCCCGCGCGCAGCCTGCACGTTGTTGGCCACCAGTTCGAGCCGGCCCAGCTGCTTGTTGAACAGCTCGAAACGTTCGGCCACGATGTCGAGCGCCGGGATCGGCGCGGCCGCGCTCTTGCTCCCTTCGAGCAGATCCTTGACGTCGTTGGCGGCCGATTCGGGAATGATCAGGGTGGCCAGCCGCGCGGTCACTTTTCCCAAGCCGCTGGCCGTCTCGCTCCAGGTCAGGTAACCGGAGGCCTGGTTCGCGTCGATGCTGGCCTGCCACACGCCGCGCTCGCGCGAGGCGCCCACCACGACGTTGTCGAGTTTGCGCTCGCCGATCACCAGTTCGTTGGCGCGCGCGGCGATCACGTCCGGCACCACGTACTGGGCCAGGTCGCTCACTTCACCGTCGCTGCGGGGCGCGCCGCGCGCGCCGCCGGCAATCGCGCCGCCCAGACTGGTCCACTGGTCGACATTCAAGGTTTTCAGGTTGACGTTGACGATCAGGCCCACGTCCGATTCGGGCGCCGGCACGTTCACGCCGATCCCCCCGTGCAGCACGCGCCATGGCGCGCGGCCCTGCTTCTGGCGCTGGTAGCGCGCGGCGATGGCGCTGCCCAGGTTGACACGGATGTCGTCCCTGGCCTGGCCCGCCTCGTTCGGCGGGCTCGCATTAAGCGTGAAACGCAAGGGCATCGTCTCGGCGGGCGCCTTCTTCACGGGCACCGGAAAATCGAGACCCAGCCCGGCCAGGTTCGACTCGATGCTGACCTGGGTCTGGTGGTCCTTGACGGTGATGGCGCCGCTATACCGGGTGCTGCCACTCAGATGACCGGCCAGGCGCTGCATGGCCGGCGCCGGATAGCCTTTTTTCAGTCCTTCGGCACCCAGCGTGCCACCCAACTTGATCACGATGGAATTGTCGCGCTGCGAGCCGCCCGTCAGCGCCAGCGGGCCGCCCAGGAAACTGGCGCCGATGCCGTTCAGGTTCACGCCCCGTTCGTTGAACTCGATCTTGCCCTGGGCCGCCTGCAGCGGCGGCATGTCGGGGAACAGCAGCACGTCGTTATTGATCAGCTGCAGCGAGCCTTGCACCTTGGCGTCGATGATGTGCGCCAGCGGCAGGTGCAACTTGAGCGCCAGTCTGGCGTTGCCGGACGCGCGCGTCTCGTCGGTGAAGCGCGAGATCCAGTCCAGCACCGGGCTGGCCGCCACGTAGCGCAGAAATTCCTGCATCGCCCCGCTGGCCGTGCCGTCGATGTCGAGCATCATGTCGTGGCTGGTCAAGTCGGCAATCACCGCCGTCACGTTCGACAGGCCGACCCCCAGCGTGCGCGCCGTGTCGCCGCGAATTTCCATGCGCGTGCGGTCGAACAGAAAGCTGCCCTTGATGTTGTCGGCCTGCGGCCACAGCGGCGCCATGCCGTCCTTGGCCAACAGCGCCGGCACGTAATTGAGGCGCGCGCCCTCGAGCCGGCCGGCCACGCGAAATTCCCCCTTGGCCTTGTCGGCGGGGGTGTCGGCGCGAAACGGAAAGCGTGCCAGATCGCCGCGCAGCTTGAACGTGACGTCCTGCGCCATGCCCGCTTCGAGCGCGCCGGTCAGCCACAGGCGCAGCTCGTGCGGGGTCTGCAGCGGCAAGTAGCGGTCCAGCGTCTTCAGGTCGAAGCCGCCCAGCGTGCCGTCGAAATTGACGCTGCCCAGCGTCTTGCCGGCTTCTTTGCGCAGTGGCATCAGGTGGCTGCCCGACAGCGTCGCGTGCACGCTGCCCTGGGTGAAACTGAGCGCATCGACATTGAACAGAAATTCATTATTGGGCTGGAAGGTCCAGCGTGCCTGCATCTCGAGCCGGTCGAAGGGCATCGCCGGATCGGTGAAATAGGTCGGCATCTGCAGCACCAGTTTGCTCGAATTGAGCACGAAGCTGCCGCCCCGCTCGGTCGCATCGATCGCGCCGGTCAGGTTGTCGAAGCCGGGAATGGCCGGCGTGGCCGCCTGCGCCGGCAGCGTGGCGCTGCGCGCGCGCGCCAGTCGTGGGGCCTGCGCGGCCAGACCCAGGCCAGCTACCCGGCCCTTGACCCGGTAGCTGGAAACGGCCGGATAGGCGCCTTGCCACTGGGCCGAAAAATCGAGCAGCTGGCCGCGCGGCGCCAGATCGGCCAGCAACTGGCGCTGCGCCTTGGCCAGCGGCAGCTGCTCGGCCAGCGCCGACAAGGTCTGCAAGTCCAGCAGTTTGGCCGAGATCGCGGTGCTTTCGGGTTTGCCGCCCTGCGCCGGGCTGTAGGTTTCGGCGATCGAGGTGGGCGGCAGCGTCAGGCCGGCGCTGGTCTGCAAGGAAAAATCGGTCAGCGTGACGCTGTGGCCGGCGCTGCCGAAGGTCGGCGTGCCGTCCTGTACGCCGGGCGCATACGACTCGCGCGCCGATACCCGCCCGGTCACGCGCACCAGGTCGAGCGGGGCCAAATCCTTGCCCAGCTGCGCGCTGACCCCGGCCAGCCCCACGTCGGCGGTGAATCCCGCCAGCTTGGCGTGATCCAGGTTCAGCCAGGCGCGCAGCGAGCCCTTGCCGGCCGATAGCGTAAACGGGAAGTCGAGATAAGGCTTCCAGGCGGCCAGGTCGGTGTCGCGCAAGTCGGCGTACAACTCGCCCTGCCACAGGCGCACATCGGCGCTGCGCGTGGCGAAGCTGGGGTGGACAAAATCGGCGCGCACATCGAGCGGACGGCCCAGCGCTGCCGGCGGCGTGGCCTGCAGCGCGAACTGATGCTGGCGCCAGCGGTTGCGCAGCACCAGATTGAGGTTCTCGAGCGCCAGTTCAGGCGCGCCGCGCAACTGGTCGGTCCAGTGGATGCGCCCTTCGCGGATCACCACTTGGTGCTGCGCCAGCGCCCACTCGGCACCCTTGCCATCGCCCTTGCCAGGGTCAAGCGCGATGCCGGCCACGAACACCTTGCCATCCGGGTCGCGCCGCACGTCCAGCTCGGGGCGGATGATTTCGAGCGATTCGAAGCGCACGTCCAGCGCCGCCACGCTCCACCACGACAGGGTGGCCGACACACTGGGCAGGCTGAGCACCTGGCGGCCCTGCTTGTCGCGCAACAGCACGTCGCCCAGGAACAGGTTCGGCCGCATCCCGCGCCAGGACGCGTAGATGCGCGCGATCGATACCTGATTGCCCAGCGCGCGGCTGGCCAGGCGTTCGATGTCGCCCTTGTAGTAGTCGATATTGGGCAGCACCGCGTAACGCAGCGTCAGGAACAGCAGTGCGAACACGAAATAGGCGAGCAGCACCAGCTTGACCGAAAAGCCAAGCACATGGTGGGTGGCCAGATTGGCCAGACGATAGGCGGCCCGCAGCCGGCGCCAGCGCACGGCCAGGGGTACGCTCACGTGCGCGCAGTGGTCTTGCTCGTTTTGCATCAATCAGCTATAAAATCCGGCACGCCGTTAAAAATTCATCCATACAGAGCGCTTGCATCAATGCCTGCGCCTACCTTACCATCGAGCCAAGGCGCGTCGCGGGTGGACCTGCACCGTCCGCGTGGCGGCAATTCTACCGCATCGCCCCTGCTTCGAACCGCCACTTAACGCTTCCTTACACTCCTGGTCCCGCCGAATGAGCCAAGCTGCCCTGCTATCTGCCTCCCGCTACTATCAACGCTGGCTAGGCGCCGATCCGGCGCGCGCCGCGCGGGTGGCCGAGGTGGCGCAATTATCGCTTGCCCAGCTCGATTTTGGCGCAGCGCTGGAAAAAGAAAGCGCGCTGCCACTGGGCCGCGCGATGCGCCGCCTGCGCAACCTGATCGTGTGTGCGCTGATCGCGCGCGACCTGGCCGGCCAAGCCGACCTGGACGAGGTGCTGGCGACGATGACGCGCTTCGCCGATTTCGCCATCCAGACCCACCTGCGCGCCTTGATGGCCGAGACGGTGCAGGCGCACGGCAGCCCGATCGGCCAGGACAGCGGCGCCGCGCAGCAGATGATGGTGCTGGCGATGGGCAAACAGGGCGGCGCCGAGCTCAACGTGTCGTCCGACATCGACCTGATCTTCGTGTATCCGGAGGATGGCGAGACGCGCCTGCTTGAGGCGGGTCAGCGCCAGTTGTCGAACCACGAATTTTTCACCCGGCTGGGCAAGAAGCTGATCGCCGCGCTGAGCGAGATCACCGAGGACGGCTTCACCTTCCGGGTCGACATGGCGCTGCGTCCGAACGGCGCCTCCGGCCCACTGGTGGCAAGCCTGAACATGGTCGAGGAATACCTGATCGTGCAGGGGCGCGAATGGGAGCGCTATGCCTGGGTCAAGGCGCGCGCAGTGACGGGCGAAGCGGGCGACATCGCCGCGCTTGACGCGATCGTGCGCCCGTTCGTGTTCCGCCGCTACCTCGACTTCGGCGTGATCGACGCGATCCGCACCATGCACGCGCAGATCCGCGCCGAGGTCAACCGCCAGGAGCGGCTGCACCCGGACCGCAGCAACAACGTCAAGCTGGGACGCGGCGGCATTCGCGAGATCGAGTTCCTGGCCCAGGTGTTCCAGCTCATTCGCGGCGGGCGCGATCACGCGCTGCGCGACCGCTCCACCCGCGCCACCTTGCGCGTGCTGGCCGACAAGGAGCTGCTCGCGCCCGACACGGTACGTCAGCTGCTGCACGCCTACACCTTTTTGCGCAACCTGGAGCACCGGCTGCAATACCTCGACGACGCCCAGACCCACACGCTGCCCGCCAACGAGGCCGACCGGCTGGCCGTGGCGCAGATGATGAATCTGCCCGACACCGCGGCGCTGCTGCGCGAACTGGAGGTGCAGCGCGTTTTTGTGGCGGCCCAGTTCGACGCCATCTTCAGCGACAAGAGTGCCAGCGGCGCCGACGACATCGACCCGCAGTCGCACAACGACGCGGCCGATCTGGACAACCGCGCCGCCATCGAGGCGCGCTTCCAGACGCTCGGCTTCGACGACCCGAGGGGCGCCGCCCAGCGCCTGCTGGCGACCTGGCAGGCGCCGCGCCTGCAGTCGCTGCCCGAGGCCAGCCGCACCCGCCTGCTGGCCCTGGTCAACACCGCCCTGCCCCTGATCGCCGGCGCCGCGGCGGCCGCGCACGGCAGCCACAGCGCCACGCTGGGGCGCCTGCTGGACTTTTTCGAGGCCATCGCGCGCCGCTCGGCCTACCTGTCGCTGCTCACCGAATACCCGCACACGCTCGAACGGGTGATCCGCATGATGTTGGCCTCCGACTGGGCCGCCAAGTTCCTCACCCAGCACCCGATTTTGCTCGACGAGCTGCTCGACGAGCGGGTGCGCAGCGCCGCGCCCGATCTGGTGCTGCTGGCAGGCGAACTGCAGCAGCAAATGACGGCGGCGGCCGGCGACACAGAGCGCCAGATGGACATCCTGCGCGAGCTGCACCACGCCCAGCTGTTCCGCCTGCTGGCGCAGGACCTGGCCGGCGACTTGTCGGTCGAGCGGCTGGCCGACCACCTGTCGGCGCTGGCCGACGTGATCGTCGCCGCCACCGTGCAGGCGGCCTGGCAAACGCTGCCCACGCGCCACCGCGAGGTGCCGCGTTTTGCCGTGATCGCGTACGGCAAACTGGGCGGCAAGGAACTGGGCTATGTGTCCGACCTGGACGTGATCTTCCTGTTCGACGACGACGACCAGGACGCGCCCGGCCTGTACGCCAAACTGGCCCAGCGCTTCATCACCTGGATGACCTGCCACACCTCGGCCGGCATGCTGTTTGACGTGGACATCGCGCTGCGTCCGGACGGCGCGTCGGGCATGCTGGTGTCGTCGGTGGCCGCGTTCGAGCGCTACCAGGGCAGCGCGGCCTGGATCTGGGAGCACCAGGCCTTGACGCGCGCGCGCTTTTGCGCCGGCGACGCGCAGATCGGCGTGCGTTTCGAACAAATTCGCGAGAACGTGCTGCGCAAGGACCGCAGCGCCTGCGCCGACACGCTCAAAACCGAAGTGCTGACGATGCGCCGCAAGATGCTCGACGCGCACCCGAACCGTACCAGCCTGTTCGACCTGAAGCAGGACGCGGGCGGCATGATCGATATTGAATTCATGGTGCAGTATCTGGTGCTGCGCCACGCGGCCCAGTATCCGCAGCTGACGGCCAACATGGGCAACATCACGCTGCTCAGAATGTGCGCCGAACTGGGACTGATCGACGCGTCGCTGGCCGCCAGCGTGGGCGATGCCTACCGCGCGCTGCGCAAGCTGCAGCATCAGCTGCGTCTGCAGGGAATGGACGCGCGCGCCGAGCCGGCGCTGGTGGCACAGCACGCCGAACAGGTGCGCCGCCTGTGGTCGGCCATCTTTGAGGCGCCCACGGCGCCCTGAGGTGCCTGGCGCTCGCTGCGCGACGCAGCGCTGCGCGACTTACGCTGACAACGCTCACGCGCACGTCCGGGAACGCTGATGCGCACCTTCATGGGTGCAGACCTCGGCCTCGAATCACACTGACTCGGGCCTGGGATGTCGTCGAAAAAAAACGCCCCGGAGGGCGTTTTTTTACAAGCGCCGAAGCGACTTATTTGGCAGCCATCAGCGCGACGGTGGTGTCGAGCATGCGGTTCGAGAAGCCCCACTCGTTGTCGTACCACGAGGTGACCTTGACCAGACGGCCGGACACCTTGGTCAGCGTCGAATCGAAATTCGACGACGCCGGGTTGTGGTTGAAGTCGCTCGACACCAGCGGCTCGGTCTGATACGTCAGCACGCCGGCCATGGCACCTTCGGAGGCGGCCTTCATCAGCGCATTGACTTCATCAACCGTGGTATCGCGCTTGGCGATGAAGGTCAGGTCGACCAGCGAGACGTTGATGGTCGGTACGCGGATCGCGAAACCATCGAGCTTGCCGTTCAATTCAGGCAGCACCAGGCCGACTGCAGCAGCGGCGCCGGTTTTGGCCGGGATCATGTTCATCGGCGCGGAACGGGCGCGGCGCAGGTCTTCATGCATCACGTCGGTGAGCACTTGGTCGTTGGTGTAGGCGTGCACGGTCGTCATCAGGCCCGACTCGAGTCCGATCGCGTCGTTCAACGGCTTGACCAGCGGGGCCAGGCAGTTGGTGGTGCAGGACGCGTTGGAGATCACCGTGTCGGTGCTTTTCAGCACCGAGTGGTTCACGCCAAACACGATGGTCGCATCGACATCCTTGCCGCCCGGTGCGGAAATGATCACCTTCTTGGCGCCGCCCTTCAGATGGGCCGAAGCCTTTTCCTTGGTGGTGAAAAAGCCGGTGCACTCGAGCACCACGTCCACGCCCAGCTCGCCCCATGGGATCTCGGCGGGATTACGCTGCGCGAACACGCGGATCGGATCGCCATTGACGATCATGTTGTCGCCTTCGACCGTGACGGTGCCGGGGAACTTGCCGTGCGCCGTATCGTAGCGGGTCAGGTGGGCGTTCGACTTGGCGTCGCCCAGGTCGTTGATGGCGACGATCTGGATATCTTGCGCCTTGCCGCCTTCGTAGAAAGCGCGCAGGATATTGCGGCCGATGCGGCCATAGCCGTTGATTGCAACTTTGATCGTCATACTTTGCTCCTGATTAAATGAAAAAATAAGGTAGTTAGCAGCACAAATACTCTGGCGCTTACGCGACCAGCACAGATTTCGCTTTGGCGACGACGTTCTCCACCGTGAAGCCGAAATGCTTGAACAGCGCGCCGGCCGGAGCCGATTCGCCGAAGCTGTCGATACCAACCACGGCGCCTTCCAGGCCGACGTACTTGTACCAGAAGTCGGTCACGCCCGCTTCGATCGCCACGCGTGGCACGCCACGGGTGAGCACGCCGGCCTTGTAGGCGGCGTCCTGGCGGTCGTACACGTCGGTCGACGGCATCGACACCACGCGCACGGCGATGCCCTCGGCGGTCAGGGTAGCCGCCGCGTTCACCGCCAATTCAATCTCGGAGCCGGTCGCCATCAGGATCACTTTCGGATCGACGGCGTCTTGCAACACGTAGCCGCCGCGCGCGATGTCAGCGATCTGCTGGGCGCTGCGCGCTTGGTACGGCAGGTTCTGACGCGAGAAGATCAGCGTCGACGGGCCGTCCTTGCGCTGCACGGCGGCGCCCCAGGCGACCATCGATTCGACGGTGTCGCACGGACGCCAGTTGTCCAGATTCGGGATCAGGCGCAGCGAGGATACGTGCTCGATCGACTGGTGGGTCGGACCGTCTTCGCCCAGGCCGATCGAGTCGTGGGTGAACACAAACAGCGAGCGCAGTTTCATCAGCGCGGCCATGCGCAGCGCGTTGCGGCTGTAGTCCGAAAACGTCAGGAACGTTGCGCCGAACGGGATGAAACCGCCGTGCAGGGCGATGCCGTTCATGATCGCGCTCATGCCAAATTCGCGCACGCCGTAGTTGATATGGTTACCCGGTTTGCCCGAGCGCAGCGCCACGCATTCCTTCCAGTTGGTCAGGTTCGAGCCGGTCAAATCGGCCGAGCCGCCCAGGAACTCCGGCAACGTCGGCGCCAGCGCCTGGATCGCGTTCTGGCTGGCCTTGCGGGTGGCGATGTTTTCTTTTTTCTCGACGCAGGAGGCGATGGCGTCGGCCAGCACGCCGGCGAAGGCGCCCGGCAGTTCGCCGCTGGTGCGGCGCACCAGTTCCGAGGCCAGCTTCGGATGCTGCGCGCGGTAAGCGGAGAACGTCGTGTTCCAGTCCGCTTCAAACTTGTGTCCGGCCGCTTTCGCGTCCCAGGCCGCGTACACGTCGGCGGGAATCTCGAACGGTGCCGAATCCCAGTTCAGGTAGGCGCGCACGGCCGCCACTTCCTTCTCGCCCAGCGCCGCGCCATGCACCTTGTCGCCGCCTTGCAGATTGGGCGAGCCCTTGCCGATGATGGTCTTGCAGCAGATCAGGGTCGGCTTGTCGGACTGCTTGGCCAGCGCGATCGCGCTGGCCACCGCATCGACGTCGTGCCCATCCACGGCGCGGATCACGTTCCAGCCGTAGGACTCGAAACGCATCGGCGTGTCGTCGGTGAACCAGCCCTCGACTTTGCCGTCGATCGAGATGCCATTGTCGTCGTACAGCGCGATCAGTTTTTTCAGGCCCAGCGTGCCGGCCAGCGCGCACACTTCGTGCGAGATGCCTTCCATCAGGCAGCCGTCGCCCAGGAATGCGTAGGTGTAGTGGTCGACGACGCCAAAGCCGGGCTGGTTGAATTCGGCCGCCAGCAGATACTCCGAGAGCGCCATGCCGACCGCGTTGGCGATGCCCTGGCCGAGGGGGCCGGTGGTCGTTTCGATGCCGGGGGTGATATCGACTTCCGGGTGGCCCGGGGTCTTCGAGTGCAGCTGGCGGAAGTTCTTGATGTCGGCCATCGACAGGTCGTAGCCGGTCAGGTGCAGCAGCGCGTAATGCAGCATCGAGCCGTGCCCGTTCGAGAGCAGGAAGCGGTCGCGGTTGATCCATTTCGGATTGGCTGGATTGTGGCGATAATGCCCGCCCCACAGCGCCACGGCGATGTCGGCCATCCCCATCGGCATGCCTGGGTGGCCGGAATTGGCCAGTTGTACTGCGTCCATTGCCAGCGCGCGGATCGCGTTGGCCATTCTTGAAGTGGGAAGTGTCGTCGTCATGGTCGGTTCAAGTGAGGTCTTAGGATGGGAATGCGGGGCCGTGCATAGCTTGCTGAGCCAAGTATTTTACCAGACCGGCAGCGCGCGCTTTAGAATTAGGCCTGCCGACGCCGCCACGTGCGCGCGTTTTGTCGTGCCGCGCCGTGCATCGGCCGCGCCGCGCCCCATTTTCGCTCCAGGACTTGCATGCCCCGCTTCTACTGCCCCCAGCCACTGCCGCCCGGCGCCACCATCGATCTGCCCGACGCGGTGGCCCACCATGTGCATGTGGTGCGCATGGTGCCGGGCGATGCGGTGACCCTGTTCAACGGGGACGGCGGCGAAGTCGTGGCGCTGCTGGCCAGCGTCGAGAAAAGACGCGCCAGCGCTACCATTCGCGCGCACGTCGCGCGCGACGCCGAACTGCCGTATGCGATCACGCTGGCGCAGGCGTTGCCCGAAGGGGCGAAGATGGACTGGATTGTCGAAAAGGCGGTCGAACTGGGCGCCGCCGGTATCGTGCCGCTGGCCACGCAGCGCTGCGTGGTGCGGCTCGCGCCCGAACGGGCCGACAAGAAGCTGGCGCACTGGGCGGGCATCATCGTGGCCGCGTCCGAGCAAAGCGGGCGCAATCGGCTCACCCAGTTGGCACCCGTCAACGAATTCAAGCAGTTCATCGCGCAGCACGATCTGCACCGGCGCGTGATCCTCACGCCGCGCGCGGAGCAATCGCTGGCCGACTGGGCGCGCCACCAATCGCCTCAGGCGCTGACGCTGATGATCGGTCCGGAAGGCGGCTTCACCGAAGTCGAGGAAGACGCTGCGCTGCGCCATGGTGCGCTGGCGCTGTCGATGGGTCCGCGCGTCCTGCGCACCGAGACGGCCGGCATGGCCGCGCTGGCGACGCTCGCCGCGCTGTGGGGCGGCCTGTAGAGGCCGGCAAACGGTGCGGCGCACCGACTGCGTGCGCGACACTATCGCGCCCTTTAGTTGTTGCCTCGTTTCCCGTGGCTCTCGCTGATGGCGCGGATGACGACTCTCTGGCGCTGCTTTTCTCCGTCGCTATAGGCTTGGGTCGCCGCGTGCCAGGCGGCGTGTTCGGCCACGACGGCGTCGGCGGTTTTCGCGGCGTCGGCGCTGATCGCCGTGAAGACCGCATCGACGTGGGCGATCGCCCGGTCATACTCGGACTGGTCCATCAACCTGAGCACGTCGGCCGGAATGTGCTTGCCAGGCGGAAGGGCACTGTTGACGTTCTGCACAAACCCGTTGTAGCAATCCTGCCACGTCGCAAAACTGGCGGCAACGCGCTCGATATCATCGTTGGTCGTGGACACCGCCGCAGCCAATGGACGGGCGCAATTGAATTTCCCCGAACGTAAATCCGCGCCGTCGTAGCGGTCGGTCCAGTACGCGATATCGACACGCCGTTCGGCGCGTTCCTTGATGAGCTGCAAGGCGCCGGCTGCCTGGCCGCTGCCCCCCGCCGACGCTTTTTGAAACCAGTTGGCGGCTTGGGCGAGGTCGATCTTGCCCGTCTCGCCATACAGATACATTTCGCCAAGATGAAACTGGGCCTCCACATTGCCCGCTTGCGCCAGCTTGCCGTACACGGCCATCGCCTGCGGGTACATTTTCCCGTCCATCAGTTTGTTCGCATCCGCCAGTTCATCGGCGCTCGCGGCGCCACCCAGCAGGCAGGCCAGGCAAAGAAGATATTTTTTCATTATTGCATCCATATTGTTTAGTGAATTTTCAATCGAACCAGAAAGGCGGCGATGAACTCCGGGCCTTGTCGGCAGCGTTCCAACACATGCGGCGGTTCATGACGAACCGGCACGCCGGCATCGACGCGGCGGCGGGTCAGCATGAGCAGCCGGCAGGGGCGCGGGCAGGCGCCCCTGGGCAAGGCCGCCGCCCCGTTCCCGGCGCAGTTGCTGATGTTTCCTTGCGATGATTCCGGTGCCGTGATTGAACTATAGCCAGCCCCGCCATCGTCAACCACTGGAATGCGACGAACGGTGCCCTGGACGGGACAGGCCGTATGAAACGCGGGTGGACGGCGCACCGCCGCCCCGGAAAAGCACGCCTTGCGCGCGCCGCGGCCGCCTGCAGCGCACCGTCAACACGGGCCCGTGCGCGGACCCGACAACAGGCGACGCGGGCGCGCCCGCGAATGCGTCCCACATGCGCCGCCGCGCCACCGCGCGCGGCGTCCGTAGGCAGGCGGCCAGCGCGATAGCGCGCCGTCGGCGCGATCACCCTGCTGCGCGCTGTCGCGGCGGCGGTCACGCGTGTTGGCGGTGAGAAAAGTCCGGCAGGGTGCCCGCGCGTGTGGCTCGGCCTGTGACGGATAGCCGAAGCGCCCCCCCCCCCCGGTG
>JBBQZO010000006.1:0-208922 GCA_038207625.1 Burkholderiales bacterium
AGCAGGTGCACGCTGGCGTCGTCGCCGGTGACGGTGACATACGCCGGGGTATCGGCCAGTGCGGCGGCGCTGCACAGGGCGAATGCGCCGGCCAGGGCAGTCTTGATCAGGTTGTGTTTCAGGTTCATGGTGGTTTCCTCATGCTGTTTCAGGGTGCGCAAGCGCGCTTGCGGCATTCGAAGCGCCAGACGCGTCGGCGTCTGGCGTGGCGGACGGTGTTGCCACCGTGCCGCCGCGGGTCGCTCACTTAGTCCCAGCTGGCGTGCAGTTTCACGCCGGCGCTGGCCGTATTGGCCTTGACGTAGATGTAGTACCAATTGTTGGTCACCGGCGTGGCGATCGTGACCGACTCTTCATTGGTGCCCGGGGTGATCGAGGTGGCCGTGTTGGCACCGCCGATGGTTGGCCAGGTGTTGAAGTTGACGTACATGTCGACGTCGCCCGTGCCGCCTTCCGTCCACAGGCGCAGGTTCTTGGCGCCGGCTGGCAAGTTGATCACCGCGGAGGCGTTTTGGCCGGCGGCCAGATCGACATCAACCCAGCAGTATTTGTTGAGCTGGTTGCTCGAGTTGCATGGTGTTACCTGAATGGCCACCGGCGGAATTTCTACCGGCACAGGGCAAGCCTGGCCTTCCAGACCGGGCAAGGTCGGGCAACCGGCGGTGGTCGCGGCGGCCGTCCAGGTGGCAAACTCGGCGTCGTACTGGGTGCCCAGCGCGGTCATGTAATTCCAGTAGCCGGTGTAGTCGCCAACGCGGAATTTGGCCAGGATGGTGTCGACATCGCTGCGGTGCTTCTCGAACATGAAGCGTGTTGCCATGTAACCCCAGCGATAGGCGCGGTTCTGGTAGTCGTTCATCGAGTAGTCGTTGTTGAAGACGGTGCTCAGCGGGTAGACGGGATTGCCCGCTTGTACGAGGTCGATCGCTTCCTGGTCGTCGTTCTCACGCGACAGGTATTCGGCCAGGCCTTCGATGTACCAGACCGACGGTTTGCTGATCGCCATGCCGAAGTCGCCGTACATGTCGAAGCGGCTGTCGAGGTAGTGGATGTATTCGTGCTTCAGGTTCCATACCGAAAATTCAGGACGCAGCCAGGATGCCTCGTGGGCGATGAAGCGGGCCTGGTTGTTCGGGTCGGCCGGGTTGCCTTCGAGTGACATGCCGCCGTTGTTGGTGGAGATGCCGAAGATGATGCCAGCGTATTTCGAGTACTGGGTGTAGTCGTGGAAAATGTTGATTTCCAACGCCGAATTGTAGTCATCGGCAACGGGCGTGTTGTTGGTCTTCATCATCTTGTGGAAGTAGGTCTCTTCCGCGCCGACGGTCGCGCACGCCCAGGCCATTTTCTCCGGCGACATGTCCTGCGCGCGGATCTTGATCGTCGGGCTACAGGTGTAGCGGTCTTTGAGCACGATGTCGGTGAGCTTGGTGGTATAGCCGCAGGTGCCGTAGTCGGCGCACTTGCCACTGTCGTAGAAGTCGGCGGCGGCGGCGGCGTTGAGCCACATGCCCATGTCGTTACCGGTCAGCGAAGTGGTGGCCAGCGTGGCCTTGATCTCGGCCTTGACGGTGGCGTTCAGGGACGGATATTGCATGAAACGGAAGGCTTCGTTTTCCGTGTCGTTGAGCTGGAACGCGTCGCCGGTGTCGATCAGATCCTTCTTGTTGTCGCGCACGAACTTGTACAGCGCCCGGGCATACGACGGATCGGCCGCTTCGATGGTGCGGCTTTCGTTGCGGAACTGGGCGTAGAAGAACACCGTCAACGCGCCGGTGAAGCCGCGCGACGCGGTCGCCTCACGCAGCGCGTAGCTGGCGTGCGGGCGCACCGAGGAATTGGTGTAACGGGTGATGATGTTGCGCACCGACGGCAGGAAATGCGCCTCGTCGAACATATTGGTGATCAGCTTGAGCGTTTCGGCCGCCGTGTTCGGTGTGTTCGGATTGTCCTTGAACAGCACAGTGCCATCGACCAGCGGTTGGATCCCGGTGCGTAACACGTCGCGCACCGCGTTCGACGGGAAGGCCACTTTCTGGTAGCTGGCCAGGTAGTAGCCTGCGCGCAGATACACCAGCAGGTTGTTGAGGACGATATTGCTGGCGTCGTAGGTGCCTGCCTCGAGCGCGAAGCGCTGCGCCACTGCCAGGAAGTTCGCTTCCGTGAAGATCACGGCCGCGGCCGTGCTGTCGAGCTGGAACAAGCCGTAGCCGCATTCATAGTCGACCAGGTTGGCAACGTAGTCGGCCAGCGCGCTGCCGCTGTAGGTCGCCAGCAGGCTCATGTCGACGCATTCGGGCGTCTTCACGGAACTGGTCTTGGACAGCGTGCTGCGTCGTTGCTGCGCGCTCATCAGGTCCAGCCGGGGCTTGGTGGTCGGCGCCAGGTTGTAGGCTTGCTGTTCCGCGCTCGGTGGCAGGGTTTGCGGAGTACGCGGCATCGGCGCGCCATTCGTCGCACTCAGTTCTTCGCCCGGCGCACGGGGCGACAGGTCGGCCCCCGCGTAGGCGAGGCTGCTGGCCAGACTGGCGATGAGGCCGGCCAGCGCGATTTTCTTCTTCGAATATGACATCTGTTTGTCTCCATAATGTGTCATTCAACGCGCTTCGCGTGCACCATGCCGCGCCGTCACGTACCACCGTGGCACCGAACGTCGCTGCGCGCGCCGCTGCCTTTACTGCTTGCCGATCAGTCCCCCTGCCCACGTGTTGGCGGCGGGATGCGGGGCTGGCCGGCGCTTGCCGAACAGGTTTGCTTGCGGGTCGAGCGTGCAGCGCGCCGGGCTGGCGGCCGACCTGTCGACACGGAAAAATTGAACTACACCCATATATTACAAATATATTTAAAAATAGCAAATAGATATTTAGAAAATATATCGATTTAGTTGAAAGAAATTTGTTGACGGGGTGCCATCAAGGCGTTGCGCCGGCCCGCGCCGAGCGCTTGTGCTGCCCGGCGCGATTGCCGCGCGCAAGCCCGGTTTCCCTATGACGAGCGGATCAAGACGCGAGCTACCGGGGGCGCCGGACGGTTGTGCGCGTCGATCTGCCAAGCCAGCGATGGGTGCGCGCTGCGTGTGTCGTGTGGCGCCAACTGATTGGCTCCAAAAAGCAATAATGTCACAAATTAATTATTTATAGTTTTATAATTTTTAGCGCTAAAATAGCGCTGCGCGCACCTGCTCGCGCGCGGCCTTGTTGCACTATCGGAATTTTTAGGACACCTCCCCATGCTGAAGACACTGTTGACGACCTTGCTGCTGTGCGCGGCCCCCTGCTGGTTCTGCCCGGCCATGGCCGGCGAGGTGCCGGTCAAGCTGTCGGCCGAGGCGTTCGCCGCGTCGCTGCATTACCAGCAAGGCAAGATCGTGTTGCCTGGCGGCATCGCCAGTCTGAACTTGCCGGCCAGCTTCCGCTATCTGCCGCCGGACGACACGGCGCGCGTGCTGGCCGATGCCTGGGGCAATCCGCCCGGCGCCAAGACACTGGGCATGATCGTGCCTGCGGAGGTCAGTCCGCTCAGCGACACGGGCTGGGGCGTGATCGTCACCTACGACCAGGATGGCCACGTCAAGGATGACGACGCCGACAGCATCAAGTACCCGGACTTGCTCAAGGACATGAAGGAGTCGGTCCAGTCCGGCAACGACGAACGCAAGCGTGCCGGCTATCCGGCCATGAGTCTGATCGGCTGGGCCGAGGCGCCCAGCTACGACAAGCGCAATCACAAGCTGTACTGGGCCAAGGAGCTGTCCACCGACGGCGCGCGCGACAACACGCTGAACTACAACATCCGCGTGCTGGGACGCAACGGCGTGCTGGTGCTCAACGCGGTGGCCGGCATGAGCCAATTGGGCGCGATCAAGGGGGACATGCAACATGTGACCGCCTTCACTGAGTTTTCCGACGGCAACCGCTACGCCGACTTCGACAGCAAGACCGACAAGGTCGCTGAATACGGCATCGCCGCGCTCGTGGCCGGCGGCATCGCGGCCAAGCTGGGTTTGTTTGGCAAGCTGCTGGGGTTCCTGCTGCTGTTCAAGAAAGTGCTCGTGCTGGCGCTGGCAGGGGGCGCCAGCGCGATCTACAAGTTCTTCGGCGGCAAGCGCAAAGATGGCCTGAGCAACAACGAAGAGGTGAGTCAGGAAGCAGAACTGAGCAATAAAGCCGAGTTTGCTCAGAACGCCGAACACTGCCCCAAAGTCGACCTGAGCAAATAAGCGCCATGGGGAAATTATTGGCGTGGCTGTTCATGGCCGGCAAGCTGGCCACCACCGGTGGCACCATGCTGTTGTCGATGCTGGTGTACAGCTGGGTGTTTGGCTGGCGCTACGCGGTCGGATTCGTGCTGCTGATCTTTTGCCACGAGATGGGCCATTTTGTGGCGGCGCGCCAGCGCGGCCTGGACGTGGGCGCGTGGATCGCGCTCAAGGAGCTGCCCCACAATGTGGAGACGGAAGCGTATGTCGGTTTCGCCGGCCCGCTGGCCGGCACGCTGGCCGCGCTTGGCTGCTACGCGCTGGCGCGCCGCTACGACAGTTCGCTGATGCTGGCGCTGGCCTATGCGGGCTTCATGCTCAATCTGATCAACCTGATCCCGATCTCGCCGCTCGATGGCGGACGCATCACGGCCATCATCTCGCCCAAGGTCTGGTTGCTCGGCGTGCCGCTGCTGGCGGCGCTGTTCTTTTACCGTCCCAGCCCGATGCTGATCCTGATCGCGATCCTGGCGTATCCGCAACTGAAGGCGGCCATCTGGGGCAATCCCGCCTTGCCGGAGCAGTATTACGAGGTGGCGCGTGAGACGCGCATCAACTATGCGGTGATGTATCTGGGCTTGCTGGTGTTTCTCGCGCTGATGAGTTACGACGTGCATCAGGCAATCGACGGCATGGCAGGCTGAGTCGGACAGCGGCACACGCGGGCCGAATTTTCGCTACAAAAGATGTGTATTGGTAAAGCACAGAAACCCCTATAATCGCTTAGTTTTGCTGGCGGGGCGCGATCCGTCCCCGGCCTGTGCCGCTGTGGCATGGCCGGCTCGCCGCCGTACGACGATAGGCGTTTGGGCCGGCGCGCGATGCAACACATCGCGCCGGTTGTGTATCAATCATCAAAAGGATTGCTTGTGAATCAAACACTGGGCCAGAAACTGATACGTACCAAAACGGTCTCCGCCAAGGCGGCCGAAGCACACTCTCAACCGGGCACCGGCCTCGGACGCACGCTCGGTCTGTTTCCGCTGACCATGATCGGGGTCGGCGCCACGATCGGCACCGGGATCTTCTTCACGATGGCCGAAGCCGTGCCAAAAGCGGGCCCGTCGGTGATCCTCGCTTTCTTGATGGCCGCCCTGACGGCTGGGCTGACCGCGCTGTGCTACGCCGAATTGTCGTTTCGCATTCCCGCCTCCGGTTCGTCGTATTCGTTTGCCTACGCCACCGTGGGCGAGTTCGCCGCCTTCATCATGGCCGCCTGCCTGCTTCTCGAATACGGCCTGGCCGCCAGCGCGACGGCGATCGGCTGGTCGGCCTATCTGAACAACTTCATGCAAAACGCCTTGGGTTGGCAGATTCCTGAAATGCTGCGCACGCCAATGATCGTGTCGGGCCTGAACGGCGTGGAGTTCCATCCGGGCCAGTTCAATCTGCCACCGATACTGCTGGTGATATTGTGCTGTTTCCTGCTGATCCGCGGCACCAAGGAGTCCGCCACCACGAATGCAATCATGGTGATGATCAAGCTGGCGATCCTGATATTTTTCGTCGTTATCGCTTTCTCCGGTTTCGACGTGAACAATTTCAAGCCTTTCTTCAAGTCGGCCGACAGCATCGGTCCGGGCGGCATGGCCGGCGTGACGGCGGCGGCGGCGACGGTGTTTTTCTCCTTCATCGGCCTGGACACGATCGCCACCGCAGGCGAGGAAGTCAAGGACCCGAAGCGCAACGTGCCGATCGGCATCCTGGCCGCATTGGTGATCGTCACCGTGTTCTATCTGCTCGTTGCGGTGGCCGCCATCGGCGCCCAGCCGGCGGCCAAGTTCACCGGCCAGGAAGCGGGTCTGGCGGTGATTTTGCAGACCGTGACGGGCAAAGCCTGGCCGGCCTTGATCCTGTCGGCCGGCGCCGTCATTTCCGTGTTTAGCGTGACGCTGGTGACCATCTACGGCCAGACCCGCATCCTGTATGCGATCAGCCGCGACGGTTTGATCCCCAAGCTGTTCCAGAAGGTCAACCCGCGCACGCTGGCGCCGACCGGCAACACCGTGATCGTTTGCGTGATGGTCGGCCTGGTGGCCGGCCTGGTCGATGCGACGTTTCTGTGGGATATGGTCAGCATGGGCACCTTGACCGCCTTCATCGTCGTCTCGATCGCCGTGCCGGTGTTGCGCCACAAGGAAAACGGCAAGGGCGTGGCCGGATTTCGGGTGCCGTTCGGCCCTTACGTGGTGCCGGGGCTGTCGATCTTCGCCTGCCTGTTCATCATGAAGGATCTGTCTGCCACCACCTACCGCGTGTTTTTCATCTGGATGTCGGTGGCGGTGACGACGTACTTCGTCTACGGTCTGCGCAATTCGCGTCTGAACCAGCCCGCCTGATTTGGCGTGCGCGGTGAATTAGAAGGGGCGCGCTTGCGCCCCTTTTTGCCAATGCGCTAGCCGATCTATGCGTCACGTCATCGGATGCCAGTTCGCATGCCCAAGCTAGGCAGTGCGCGCGTCAAGCGTGGCGCGTCAAGACGTCGCGCTGCCGGTCGTCGGACGCGGCGGGACTGGCATAGCTCACGCAAATCGGAATGCGTTGTGGTGTCTGGCGCCGGCAAGGCGGCTTGTTCAGCGCACCGGCATGGGGGACGATGGTCGCCGCCTCAGTCGCAACGACTGCGTTGGGACGCTGGCCGGCTGAACGCGCGCTGGCCGGTCAATCGGGGCAGGGTAATCAGGAGCGTCTTGATCACGCCCTCGCGTCTAAGCGTTCAGTTCATGGCAGGATAGGCGCACTGTGTGCGGTGTCCGGCAGGCGCAACGGGTTCTTCTTCACTGGCAACCCTATTGCGCCGCTTGCGCGGTGATTACATGAAACCAGCGCTGCGTTTCTGACGTCCTACCGCGAACAACAAGCCCAGTCCCGCAAACAGCATCAACATGGCGCTTGGTTCAGGCACGGCGGCGATTTCCAGCGCGCCAGTCTGGGCGAAGGTATCCTGCGACAGGAAGGAGCCGCCCGCGTCCGCGCCCAGTGTGCGGGTATTGGTCAGCCCTTGCGAGACGACGGTCGAATCCCAGCTCTGCCACGATGCACATCCGCCACCGTCCAAGAAGATCTGGCCGCACGAGGTGATCGTATTGCGGTTGCCGGCTGGTCCGATGAAATAACCACTGATCTGCAACGGCAGGCCATTCGTCGTTACCTGTGGCAGTTGAATGAAGTGCGCCGCCGATAGCGAGTCAATGCTCATGTCCATCGTGTTTGTGCCATTTTGGACTATGCGCGCCGACAAGCTGGTGAGGACGCCCGCGTCAGATTGGTTGAACGTGCCAAACAGCACGAATGTGCTGCTTGGGTCGTTCTGATTGGTGAATCCTTCCGTGTATGAGAATTGTTGATCGGCATGGGCCGTTTGGAACAGCATGCTTGCGCACACGAATACGGCAGCCTTGAGTGTGGTTTTCATGGTTTATTCTCCTGAGATTGTGGAATGACGAATGTGATTTGTTGTAATTGAAGATTTCAGATTGCTAATAACAACCGGCTGGAAATGGGAATACGCACGTGACTATCAGAAACGCAGCGACTTGTCAGTTTGTCGATCGCAATGAGCGCAGGACAAGACAAGAAGCTATTCTGTGAAAACAATGAATCGATCTTGGTTCGGTGCGTGAACAATGCTGGGTAATATGAATTGAAGATCGCATTAGATAATGCGGAAACATGTGAAAAACAATTCAGGCATTGATTCTGGAAGTTATATTTCCAAACGACATCACGGCTGACTCAATTGATAGTCGAAGACAAAGTGGCGGTGCCGAAAAAGGCCACATGCAAAATAGAATATTATTATTTTAAGATTTTGTGATCTATACGAAGGTATAAGCGACGTTGATTGCCGGCGCGAGGTGTCAGGCAGGACGCCTCGTCGCGAGGCGGCGGCGGTCCACATGCCGATGCACATTGTTCCTCGAGAGCGATTTCGGGCGCCTTGCGAAGGGCGACCGGAATCGATCCGCGCGCGCTTGCACCGGGCGCCAAATAGCCACGAAGGGCGATTTGGCGCCCAACCCTCGTGCGCCCGGTGTGGGGGAATTACTTATAACCGGCGCGGCGTTTCTGACGCCCCACTGCGAACAACAAGCCCAGTCCCGCAAAAAGCATGAATGCGGCGCCAGGCTCAGGCACGGCCGCGATCTGCAGGGCGCCGGTTTGGGAGAAGGTGTCTTGCGAGAGCCAGTTCCCGCCCGCGCCCGCGCCTTGGGTGCGGATATTGGTCAGCCCTTGCGATGGGACGGAAGGATCCACACTCTGCCAGCTGGCGCATCCATCGCCGTCCAAAAACACCTGACCGCACGACGTGATGGTGTTCCGATTGCCGGACAGTCCGATGAAATAACCATTGATCTGCAATGGCAGGCCGTTCGTCATCGCCTGGGGAAGTTGCACGAATCGCACGGCTGACAAGGACGTGATGTTCATCTCCAATGTGACGTTTCCATGTTCGATCACGCTGGACGACAAACTGGTGAGCACGCCGGCGTCGGACTCGTTAAATGTGCCGTACAGAACGAAGCTGCTGCTGGCGTCGGTCACGCTCGTGAAGGTTTCGGTGTACGAGAATTGTTGATCGGCGTAGGCCGTTTGTAGCAATGCGCTGGCGCACAAAAAAATTGCGGTCTTGATGATGGTTTTCATTGCTGGCTCTCCTGTGGGGGCGAATTTCGAATATGGCTGCGTGTCAATGCGGAGTTCAGTTTGCCGATAACATCCGGTGCGATAAACCGACAAACGATGGATTGGCTGTCCGACTTTAACTGGCCCAAACGGGCTGCGCCGGCAAGGATCACATGCAAAATATGATATTGTTATTTTAAGTTTTTGTGATCTATACGAAGGTATAAGTGGCCTTCCAAGCCGTCCCTAGTGTTGCGTCGCAGCGCGCCGGCGCGCGGCGCTAGGGGCAAGGCGGCGCCGATCGATCTGCGCGCGTTTGCGACGGACGTGAAAAAGCCACGCGACCCGGCGGGCGGCGTGGCTGGCGAAGAAGCGCTGGAACGGGCGCGCGGCCCGTCCTTGCTTCGGCTTACTCGGCGCCCATTTCCTTGAGCAGGTTGTCGGCGTGATCGACCGTTTTCATCTCCCACAGCATGTAGCGCAGGTCGACCTGGATCGAACGCGTGTTGGCCTTGTTGAAGTCCCAGTCGGAGATGATCGAGTCGAGCGTGCCGTCGAACGCGAGGCCGATGAACTCGCCCTTGGCGTTCAGCGCGGCCGAACCGGAGTTGCCGCCGGTGATGTCAAGCGTGGCCAGATAGTTGACCGGTACGGTCTTCAGCTTGGCGTCGGCGTACTTGCCGAAGTCCTTGGCTTTGATCGCGGCAAGCTGGTTGGCGGGGGCGTTGAACTCGCCCGTGCCGGTAGCTTTGGCGGCCACGCCGTTGACAGTGGTGAAGGCGGTCCAGGTGGTGCCGTCGGCGCCATGGTCGCGGCTGGCGATACGCCCGAAGGTCACGCGCAAGGTGCCGTTGGCGTCCGGGTAGATCGCTTGGCCGCGGCTGCCCATGAAGGCGATTTTGGCCTTCATGTAGTTGGCGTAGGCTTGCTGGATCTTGCCGCCCAATTCCTCGTCCTCGGCTTCGCGTTTCATGCCGTCTTCATACATGGCGACGGCGGCGACGATGAAGCTGTCGGTGCTGGCCTTGAAATCGGCCGGCTTGCGCTCAAGCCATGCGCTGCGCTCGTCCTTGTTGCCCAGCTTGGAGCCGGCGTACAGGGTGTCGAGCAGGGCTTTCAGCTCGGGCGCGCCCATGCCGTCCTTGAGGCCGATGGCGGCGTCGAAGCTGGCGTTGTGCTCCGCTTTTGGCTGCGCGGCGTACTTGGTGAGGCTGTTGAGCACCAGTGCCTTGTCGACCTTTTCGTCGTAGCTGCGCTCGATGGCGGCCACGGCCGATTTTTGGCGCGGCAGATCGCGTTGCTGGAAGCCGGCCTTGCGCTCGGTGTCGGGCTTGGTGGTTTCATTGGCCAGGCGGTACAGCGTGCGTGCGCCGCGCAGCAGGCGCGGCGCGGAGGTGTCCAGGTTGGCGTCGCGCTTGGCTTCGGCGTCGCGCTGGGCGATCAGCTTTTCGATCTGCTCGATGTCGGCGGCGAATTCTTTCTGACGCGCCGGCGTCGCGTTGACCCAGGCTTTCAACTCGGCGTGCTCGGCCGTTTTGCGGGCCAGGAAATCGCTGCCGGCGTAGCTGGCCAGCATGCCCGAACGGTTCTTGTAGTAGTTGTTGATGCCGGCCACCTGGGACGCATATTTGAGCTTGGTGTCCGGCGCATCCTTGGTTTCGCGATCGATGATGGCCAGCGCCTCGCCCGAGTTTTTCACGTAGGTCGGATAGCTGTAGTCGAAGGTGAACGCCACTTCGGATGGCAGACGGTGGCGGTTGGTGCGTCCCGGATAGCCCAGCGCCATCACGAAATCGCCTTCCTTGACGCCTTCCTTGGCCAGTTTCAGGAAGTGCTTCGGCACGTAGGGCACGTTGTCCTTCGCGTAGTCGGCCGCCTTGCCGTCGCGGCTGACATAGGCGCGGTAGAAGCCGTAGTCGCCGGTGTGGCGCGGCCACATCCAGTTGTCGGTGTCGCCGCCGAACTTGCCCACGCCGGCCGCCGGCGCATGCACCAGGCGCACATCGCGAATTTCCAGTTGTTTGATCAGGTAGAACTCCAGGCCGCCGTAAAAGCTCGACACGGTGCAGCGGTGACCTGCATCTTTTTCGCACTCGGCGACCAGCTTCTTCTGGTTGTTTTCGATCGCATCGCTGCGCTTTTTACCGGACAGCTTGGCGGTCGCCGGATCGATGATCTTGGCGCTGACGTTGGCCACGTCCTTGGTGACGAAAATGCGGCTGCCCGGTGCGGCCGGCAGTTCATCGGCCAGCGTCTTGGCCAGGAAGCCGTTGGCCAGCAAGTCGCGCTCGGGCGTCGAGTTGTGCGCCACGCTGCCGTACACGCAGTGGTGGTTGGTCGCCACCAGGCCTTGCGGCGACACGAAGGACGCCGAGCAACCGCCCAGGCTGACGATCGCGCCCATCGGGAATTCGGTCAGTTTGGTCAGCGTGCCCGGGTCCAGTTTGAGGCCGGCCGCTTTGAGTTGTTTCGCTACTTGTGGCAGCTGCTGCGGCATCCACATGCCTTCGTCGGCGTGTGCGACGGTGCTGAGGATGGCGAGCGTGAGTAAGGATATTTTCATTCGGATTGTCGTCTTTGTGATGGGCTGATCGGAACCGCGCCGCTGCGCGCAGCGCCCCCGAGTATCCGCACCGGGGACGAAATAGTCAATCTGATTCTGACGGCGGGCGTCGAGGTGTTTTTGTCGATATCGAGGTTTTCATGGTGACTATCGACTAGCAATGCCGCTCGGAGGCCAAGGAATCTTCTTGGTTAGGGCGCATGCGCAGGACGTGACTCGCTGGCGACGAACACCCGCGCCGGTGCAGACGGGACGTTCGATTTGGAGCGCAACAAACGGGGCGCGGCGCGCCGTCCGGCTCGGTAAGCTTGTCAACTCGATTAACGATGAAGGAGTTGGAGATGAACGTATTGTCAGGCAAGGTCGCACTGATCACGGGTGCCAGTTCTGGCATCGGGCGCGCCACCGCGCTGCTGTTCGCGCAACAAGGTGCGCAGCTGGTGGTGACAGCGCGGCGCCAGTCGGAGCTCGACACACTGGTCGCCCAGATTGAGGCGATGGACGGCAAGGCGCTCGCCATCGCCGGCGATGTGAACGACGAGGCGCTGGCCGAGGCCTTGGTCAGCGCGGCCATCGAGCGTTTTGGCGGTCTCGATATTGCGTTCAACAACGCCGGCACGGTCGGGGCGATGAAGCCCGCAGTGCAGATGTCGCTGGCCGAGTGGCGCGACACGCTCGACACCAATCTGACCAGCGCATTTCTAGGTGCGAAGTATCAGGCGCCGGCGCTGATCGCGCGCGGCGGCGGCTCGCTGATCTTCACCTCCAGCTTCGTCGGCCACACGGTCGGCGTGGCCGGCATGGCGGCCTACGCCGCCAGCAAGGCCGGGCTGGTCGGGCTGGCTCAGACGCTCGCCGTGGAACTGGGCGCGCACGGCATTCGCGCCAACGCGATTTTGCCTGGCGGCACCGACACGGCGATGAACTTCGCCAACGCCCCGGGCGCCTCGCCGGACCTGCTGGCCTATCTTCAGAACCTGCATGCCTTGAAGCGCCTGGCGCGGCCGGAGGAGATCGCGCGCTCGGTGCTTCACCTGGCGTCGGACGCGGCCAGTTTCATCACGGGCAGCGCGATGTTGGTCGACGGCGGCGTGTCGATCAGCCGCGCCTGAGGCGGCCCGCGCGTCACGCCGACGCGCGGCACGCAAAAAAACCCCGCCTCCGTATTCGGGAGCGGGGCTCTCGGTGCGGCGTGAAAAACTTAGTCGGCCTTGATCGCTTCGACTTCGATCGACAGTTTGACGTCCTGATTGAAGCCGTAGGCGGCGCCGTAGTTGATGCCGAAATCGCTGCGCTTGAATTCGGCCGACGCGTCCGCGCCGCACACTTCGCGCTTCATCATCGGATGGATGATGCACTTGAATTTGTTGATCGTCAGCTTGACCGGCTTGGTCACACCGGCCAGCGTCAGTTCGCCGTTCACGGAGACGGGCTTGTCGCCGTCGAAGGCAATCGACTTCGACTTGTAGGTCGCGGTGGGGAACTTGGCAGTGTTGAACATGCCAGGATCTTCCGACTTGACGTGCTTGTTCAGTTTTTCGTTGCCGAAGTCGATGGTATTGGCGTCGATCACGATGTCGAGCGAACCGGTCTTGGCAGTGCGGTCGAGCACGATGGTGCCGCTGGTCTTGGTGAACTTGCCGCGCAACACGGACAGGCCGCCCATGTGATCGGCTTCAAAGCTTGGATAGGTGTGGCTAGGGTCGATGTTGTAGCTTTGTGCGAACACGGCGGAGGACGAGGTGGCGATCAGTGCGACGATCAGGTGCTTCAGTTTCATGGCGATCCTTGTTAGGTAGTGGAGGGTTACTGCGCCGCGCTGACGCGGAATTTGATGACTACTTCATCGGCGACGACGCTGGTGTCTTTCCAGTCGCCTTCGCCGATGTTAAATGCCAGACGTTTGATCGGCAACGCGCCTTCAAACACCTGTTTGCCGGCATCGAGCTTGACCGTCATCGGAAAGCTCACGTCGGATGTTTTGCCCTTGATCGACAACTTGCCGGTCACGGTGAATTTGCCGGCGCCGGCCGCCTTGATGGCGCTCGACACGAAGCTCGCCTTGGGGAACTGGGCAGCGTTGAACCATTCCTTCTTGGCCACTTCGTGGTTCATGTCCGCTTCGCCCAGGTCGAGCGAGGCGACGTCGATGTCCACGCTGGCCTTGGCTGCATCCGGCTTGGCCGCGTCGAAGTCGATGTTGGCGCTGAACTTCTTGAACTTCGCTTCCACGGGCACGTTCATTTGCTTGAACACGGCCGCCACGCTGCTGTGCGCGAGGTCAGTCTTTAGCACGGCGGCCTGGACCGCGAAGGCGCCGGCGAGCAGCGCGGCGAGGGTGGCAATACGACGTTTCATGGTGTCTCCTTGGATAATTGGGTGCTGACGGCAGGGGAGGCTTATGGCAGCATGCGCTTGAGCACGCCGTCCTTGTCGACAAAATGGTGCTTGAGCGCGGCGGCCACATGCGCGCCGACCGACGCGGCCATCAGCATGTTGAGCCAGAAATGGATTTCCTTGAGGATGGGCTTGAGTTCGGGATTCGGTTCGATCAGCACCGGCAGCGCAATCAGGCCGAAGTAGACCACCGGCACACCGGCCGCCAGCGTGTAGAAATAGCCCGACACGGGCACCGCGAACATCAGCACATACAGCAAACCGTGCAAGCCATTGGCGGCCGATTGCTGCCAGCGCGCCATGCCGGCCGGATAGGGCGGGGCGCGGTGCGCCAGACGCCACAACAGACGCAGACAGACCAGCGCCAGGATGGTGATGCCGCTCCATTTGTGCCAGGAAAAATACTTCAGTTTGGTCGGCGTGATGCCGGGCATGTCGGCCATCACCAGCCCGAGCGAGAACGCGCCGACGATCATCACGGCAATCAGCCAGTGCAACAAGATTGCGATACGGGTGTAGCGGGGCATCAAGCAACTCCTCGGGAAATAGTACGTGTTAGGACTAATATTACCAAAAAACCGTTGAGTGTGCTTGCGCCGGCTTATTTGGCGCATTTGGGTCGGGGCTACACTACCACGATTGCACGAACGGAGACAATCGGCGCAGCTTGGCCGCTGACGCCGGGGCGGGGAAAAATGGGCGAACCAGCAGGCCAACAGCGCGAGCAGGCAGCGGACGAAACGGCGGATGGGCGCAGCGGGAGGGGGCAGCCTGAGCTAGCAGCGGGAGGAGGCAGCCAGAGCTAGCAGCGGGAGGAAGCAGCCAGAGCAGGCAGCGGGAGGAAACGGCGGATGGGTGCAGCGGGGGGGAGCCGCCAGAGGAAACAGCGGGCGCAAACCGCCAGAGGCAACAGCGGGCCGCTGGCGCGCCGCGGCTGCAGCGCGCGCATTGCCTGCGCCGCGCACGTCGCGGCGCAGGCAATCAATCAGATCGCGCTGGCCAGTTGGGCCGCGATGCCGACGTAGTTCGACGGCGTCATGGCCAGCAGCAGGTCTTTCGCTTCTTGCGGAATGGCCAGCGTGACGACGAAGGCGTGCAGCGCGTCCTTCGAGATGCCCTTGCCGCGCGTGAGTTCCTTGAGTTGCTCGTACGGGTTGGCGATACCGTAGCGGCGCATCACGGTCTGGACCGGCTCGGCCAGCACTTCCCAGGTGGCGTCGAGGTCTTGCTCGAGGCGTGCGGCGTTCACTTCGAGCTTGTTCAGGCCGCGCAGGCAGCTGTCGTAGGCCAGCAGCGTGTAACCGAGGCCCACGCCGATATTGCGCAGCACGGTCGAGTCGGTCAAATCGCGCTGCATGCGCGACACGGGCAGCTTCTCGGCCATGTGCTTGAGCACGGCGTTGGCCAGGCCCAGGTTGCCTTCCGAGTTCTCGAAGTCGATCGGGTTGACCTTGTGCGGCATGGTCGACGAGCCGATTTCGCCGGCCTTGGTGGTCTGCTTGAAGTAGCCCAGCGAGATGTAGCTCCAGATGTCGCGGTTCAGGTCGAGCAGGATGGTGTTGGCGCGCGCGAAGGCGTCGAACAACTCGGCCATATAGTCGTGCGGCTCGATCTGGATGGTGTACGGGTTGAAGGTCAGGCCCAGGCGCTGTTCGATGACGGCCTTGGAAAACGCCGGCCAGTCGAAGCTTGGGTAGGCCGACATGTGCGCGTTGTAGTTGCCTACGGCGCCGTTCATCTTGGCCAGGATCTCGACGTCGGCGATGCGGCTGGCGGCGCGTTGCAGGCGCGCGACAACGTTGGCAAATTCCTTGCCCAGCGTGGTCGGACTGGCGGTCTGGCCGTGGGTGCGCGCCAGCATCGGCACTGCAGCATTGGTGCGCGCGATCTCGGTCAGCTTGGCGATCAGGCTGTTGAGCGCCGGCAGCATCACGCCATCGCGCGCGGCCTTCAACATCATGCCGTGCGAGGTGTTGTTGATGTCTTCCGACGTGCAGGCGAAGTGGATGAACTCGGACGCGGCCACCAGCTCGGGCACGTCCTGGACCTGTTCCTTGAGCCAGTACTCGACCGCTTTCACGTCGTGATTGGTGACCGCTTCGATGGCCTTGATACGGGCCGCGTCGGCTTCGGTAAATTCATTGGCCATCTTGTCGAGCAGTGCTGTGGCGGCGCTGGAAAACGGCTTGATCTCGTCGAAACCGGCCAGCGACAGCGCCTGCAGCCAGGAAATTTCGACCTTCACGCGGTGGTGCATGAAGCCGGCCTCGGACAGGATCGGGCGCAGCTTGTCGGTTTTGGTGGCGTAGCGGCCGTCCAGGGGGGACAGGGCCGACAGCGTGGAGTAGGGAGCGGTAGTGGTCATGGGAGGCTGGCTTTAAGAGAAAACTGGTTGGCATTGCGCTGCCGATGGCGGCGAAGGGCGTGCCGCGCGAAGGGCGCGCGCGCAAATGCGGTAAAGCAGCGATTTTACCACCGGTGCGCGCAGCGCTTGCCGGCTGTTGTCGGCGCGCCCTTGCGGAACCGTCCAAAGCGCCGAAACGGGCGGCGCCGATGTTATACTGGCACCCAATCCTATTCTATAAGCATCTATGAAACTGATCGGTTCCCTCGCCAGCCCCTATGTCCGCAAGGTTCGCGTCGTGTTGGCAGAAAAAAAACTCGACTATTCCTACACGCTGGAAAACGTCTGGTCGGCCGAGACAAAAATTCATCAGTGCAACCCGCTGGGCAAGGCGCCTTGTCTGGTCATGGAAGACGGTCGCCCGATGTTCGACTCGCGCGTGATCGTTGAATACCTCGACACGCTCACGCCGGTCGGCAAGTTGCTGCCGCCCAACGGTCGCGAACGGGCCGACGTGAAATGCTGGGAAGCGCTGGCCGACGGTGTGCTCGATGCGGCCGTGCTGGTGCGTCTGGAGCTGACCTTGCGTCCGCCCGAGCAGCAAAGCGCCGCCTGGATCGAGCGCCAGATGAGCAAAGTGCATGCCGGCGTGGCCGTGATGGCCGATAATCTTGGCGAATCGTCCTTTTGCACCGGCAACCATTACACGCTGGCCGACGTCGCCGTCGGTTGCGCTTTGGGCTGGTTGTCGTTCCGCTTCCCGGAAATCGGCTGGCGCGGCGACTACGCCAACCTGGCGCGCCTGTTCGACAAGCTGTCCGAGCGTCCGTCCTTCAAGGACACCGTGCCGCAGTAAGCTGGCCACGTCCCATCCTGCGCGCCGCCTTTTCAGGCGGCGTTTTCATTGGCCGCGCGCCGACACGTGGCGCAATCGCTGGCGGCCGGCGGCTGGCGGCTGGCGCACGCGCACCGCCTCACAGCTTGCAAAATGGCATGACGACACTGCCGCGACGGGCACGGCGATGTCGCCGTACGGGCGATAGCGCCGTCATCGGCGCGCCCTATCCCGCGCTATTCGGACGGCGCGCGTTTGAACTTCGCGCTGTCCGATCAGGCATGCCTGGCGCCGTTGCTGCGCAGCAAACCCGCGGGCCGGCGCCCAGGTCATGTGCGCCGGCCGCGAAGTGCGCTATGCTTAACGGCGCGCCGTTCGTCCATCCGGACGATGCGACGCGGGCAATGCGCATGAGGCAAAGCGATGAACGAGCGTAGCGACACAATCGTGCTGTATGGCGAGGCGCTGGTCGACGATTTCGGCACCGAACAGGTGGTCGGCGGCGCGCCGTTCAACGTCGCGCGCACCCTCGCCGCGCTGGGCGCGGCGCCGTTGATGATCACGCGCATCGGCGCCGACCGCGATGGCGCTCTGGTGCGCGCCGAATTTCGCCGCTTCGGGCTGGCCGAGGACGGTCTGCAGGTCGATCCGCTGGAAGACACCGGGCGCGTGCTGGTCGAACGCAGGGGCGCCAGCCACCAGTTCAGCATCCTGCCGGATCAGGCTTACGACTTCATCGACAGCGCCCCGGCGCTCAATGCCTTGGCCGGTGTGCATCCAGTGACGCTCTACTTTGGCACGCTCGGCGCGCGCAACGCTGTTGCGCGCGCCAGCTTGCGCAATCTGCTTGGCGCGGCGCCGTGCAGCCGCTTTCTGGACTTGAACCTGCGCTCGCAAGCCGATATCCGGGATTGGGTGGCCGAGTCGCTGCGGGCGGCCGATACGGTCAAGGTCAACGAAGCGGAGCTGCAGACATTGTTCGCCTGGTTCGCCGCTACCCGACTGTCGAGCCAAGCCGTTGACAGCGCGCCGGTGCATGCCGCCTGCCGCGCGCTGATGGCACAATTTTCATTGACGACGCTGCTGATCACCCTGGGTGCGCGCGGCGCGCTGTGCATGGGCGCCGACGGCAGTGAATTGTTCTGCCCCGCGCCGCCGGTGGCCTTGGTCGACAGCGTCGGTGCCGGCGACGCCTTCGCCGCCGTGCTGTTGCTGGGGCAGGAACTTGACTGGCCGCTGGTGCAGACGCTGGCGCGTGCCAATGAATTGGCCAGCGCGATCTGCGCCGTGCACGGCGCGGTGCCGCGCGAGCTGGGGTTTTATGTGCCGTTCAGGCAGCGCTGGCAACTGCCCGAGCGCGCGCCTTAAGCAGCCGTCAAGGCTCCATCTGGCTTTGCAAGTAGTTGGGCAGGCCGACCTTGTCGATCAGGTCGAGCTGGGTTTCGAGCCAGTCGATATGCTCTTCGGTATCTTCCAGAATTTCCAGCAGCAGATCGCGCGACACGTAGTCGCGCGCCAGTTCACTGGCGGCGATGCCGTCCTTGACCGTGACTTGCGCCGCCTGTTCCAGCTTCAGGTCGCAGGCGAGCATCTCGGGCACCGTCTCGCCGATCAGCAGCTTGTGCAGTGCCTGCAAATTGGGCAGGCCGTCAAGCATCAGGATGCGGTCAACCAGCTTGTCGGCATGCTTCATTTCGCCGATCGACTCCTCGTATTCCTTCTTGGCCAGCTTGGCCAGTCCCCAGTGACGGTACATGCGCGCATGCAGGAAATACTGGTTGATGGCCGACAGTTCGTTGGTCAGCTGTGCATTGAGCAGCTTGATGATGCTTTTATCGCCCTTCATGGATGGCCTTTGACAGTGAGGTGGCTAAAGCGGAGCAGGTCGCTGCATGATAGCAAACGGCGCGTCGCGCACGATGCTATTTCTACATGCAATTGCTACAGCGTTTGCAGCGCCAGGGTCAGCGTCGTCGCCAGCGCGCTGGCGGCAATCGCCGCGCCCAGCATGCGCCGGCGGTTCAGCAGCGTCCACAGCAGCACGCCCGACAGCGACAACAAGATGATGCTGGCCGCCAGCGTGTCCACCAGCAGCACCCAGGCCAGACCGACACCGTTGCCCTTGTGTAAATTGCTCAAAGTGGCAAACAGATTGTTGTCGCTGCGCTTGATGGTGACGAAGCTGTTGCCGATCCAATATTCCGCCTGCACGCTGTTTTGCGGGGTCGTGAAAGAGGCGCTCCAGCGCGCCGGTTGCTGCAGCGTGGCATCGCCCCAGGCGACGCTGCGGGCCGGTTCGGCCTTGACCTTGGCGGCGCTGCGTGGCAGTGCCAGCGCGTGCTGCACCCACGCCGCGAGCGCCTGCGCGTCAGCCGGCGCGGGCGCGGGCAGCGCCATTTGCAAGGTGCTTTCCTGGGCTTGCGCGGCGGGGATCTTGAGGATATTGCGATGATTGAGCAAGATGCCAGTGCTGCCGAACAGCAGGCCGAGTACGGCGCCCCACAGCCCGATCCAGCCGTGCATCTTGCGCAGCCAGCTGACGAAGACGACGCGGCGCGATCGGGCGCTGGCCAGCGGGACGGCATGCAGGGCGGACGGCTTGTGTAGTGTGTGTGGCATGGGAGTGAGTTCGGTAGGCAGGATTGGGCAGAATACTTGGACGGCAGGCCCGGCGCAAGTGGCCGGCGCGCGCTGCCCGCCCCCGGCAGGGTGGGCGTTTAGCGCGACAGTTCGAAATTGAGCGGCACCAGCACGAACACCGCGACCGCGCGGCCGTCTTCCAGATGCGGCTTGAACAGTGCGCGTAGCGCCGCCTGGCGGGCCGCTTCATCGAGCCGGCCCGAGCCCGACGAGGTTTGCACCGCCACCTGCTCCGGCAAACCTTTTTCATTGACCAGGATACGCAGCACGACCTTGCCTTGCTCGCCCATGCGGCGCGACACGGACGGATAATCAGGCACAGGCGCGCGCAGATATTCGACACCGACCGAGACGGTCTTGGGCGCCGCCGGCATCGGCGCCGGTGTCGGCGCGACGGGCGCGACGACCGCGGGCGCGCTGAGCGCGTCAGAGGCCGGCGTCAGCGCGGGCGGTGGCGTTGTGTCGATATGCACCACGCTAGGCGCCGGCAAGACCGGCGTGGGCTGCGGCACGCTTGGCGCCAGGGTTTTCGGTGCGGCCGGTTCGCGCTTGGGCGCCGGCGCAGGGGGCGACGTGACCAGACTGACGAAGGTTTCCTGTGTCAGCACCTGGCGCGCCACCTGTTGCCAGGCGCCCGTGTAGAGCGCATAGAACAGCAGCAGGTGGGCCAGCAGGATCGCCGACAGCGGCGCCAGGTGTGCACGCAGGCCGCGCGCGGCGTGGCGTTTGACATTGGCGGGACCAGCGGCGCTGACGGTATACATAGTGGTGGACCTTATGCCGCTTGCGGCGCGCGCCGCAGTTCGGTCGTTCTGAGGTTTGACGGACTGATCTGCTCGCGATGCGCGTTCAGCACGTCGCGTGCGCAACTGGCGCATTTGCCGCAACAGGTCGCCACACCCAAGTCGCGCCGCAGCTCTGCCATCGTGGACAGGCCAAGGTCGACCGCCTGGCGGATTTCGCGGTCTGAAATATTATTGCATACACACACTATCATGCTGGCTCCTGCGCAGGTCGGACGGTGGCAAACTTGCCGCTTCGCCCATTTGAATGAGAACGGTTATCATTACCATTTGTATTCTCACCCAACTCTGCCCGTTTTGCAAGCACTTTGACGAACTGTGCCGATGCGCCATCTTGCTGGTCGGCACAGGGCGCAGAACATGAGGTACATCAAGTTTTTCCGGATTTGTTGCACAGACGGCGCGCACAATTGGAGAACTGCAAATAGAAACCATTCGCATTAGCGTTTATGGTGGTAGTATCTGTTAACGCTTCGTGATATGCGGCAATAGCCCCCACCGGTGGCCGCCAGCGCGACGCGATTTTTTCACTGAACAAAGCGCTATCATGACTCTTGCTTCGACACTGACCACACTCGACTTCCTCGCTGCCGGAAAGAGCGCCACCGTGATCCACCTGGCGCCAGCCCAGCAGCACGAACGCGACGCCGGCGTGGACACGGCGCGCCGCCTGATGGAACTGGGCTTCGTGCCGGGCGAGCGCATCCGCATGCTCAAGCGCGGCCTGCCGGGCGGCGATCCGCTGGCGGTCAAGGTCGGCAACTCGACCTTCGCGCTGCGCCGATTCGAAGCGGCGCTGATCTCGATCCAGCCGGAATAAGCCATGGCCGTTGTAGAAACACCGACTCAGGCAGTCATGCGCGCGCCGCTGATCGCCCTGCTGGGCAACCCCAATTGCGGCAAGACCGCCTTGTTCAACCGCCTCACCGGCGCGCGCCAGAAGGTCGCCAATTACGCCGGCGTGACGATCGAGCGCAAAGAGGGCAGCTTCACGTCGCCGTCCGGACGCGCGTTCCGCGTGCTCGACTTGCCGGGCGCGTACAGCCTGTCGGCCACCACCCCGGATGAAGCGATCACGCGCGATGTCGTGGCCGGCCTGCGCGCCGGCGAGCAGGCACCGGATGCGATCGTGTGTGTGGTCAACGCCACCAATTTGCGTCTGAACCTGCGCCTGGTGCTGGAAATTTCGCGCCTGGGCCTGCCGATGGTGCTGGCGCTGAACATGGTCGACGTGGCCAAAAAACGCGGCATCGTCATCGACACCGCCAAGTTGTCAAACGAGCTGGGCATGCCGGTGGTGGAAACGGTCGCGGTGCAAAGCGGCGGCGAAAAGCTGCTGCTGGCCGCGCTCGACGCGATGGTGCACACCAAGGGCGTCGTCGCCAATTCCTTGAGCGCGATCGACCTGGTGTCGGTCGAGCAGACCCAGCGCGAGGTGCGCCGCATCCTCGACGTGTGCGTGATCGACACCCACGACAGCGGCAACCTGACCGAAAAAATCGACCATGTGGTGCTGCACCCGGTGCTGGGACCGATCCTGCTGGCGGTGCTGATGTTCTTCGTGTTCCAGGCCGTGTTCAGCTGGGCCAACACGCCGATGGAGCTGATCAAGAGCGGGGTCGATGCGGTCGGTCAGTTCCTGATCGGGCACATGTCCGACGGCCTGCTGCGCAGCCTGCTGGTCGAAGGTATCCTGGGCGGGGCCGGCAGCGTGCTGGTGTTCCTGCCGCAGATCCTGATCCTGTTCTTCTTCATTCTGGTGCTGGAGGACTGCGGCTACCTGCCGCGCGCGGCCTTTCTGCTCGACCGGGTGATGGGCGGCGTGGGCCTGTCCGGGCGCGCCTTCATCCCGCTGCTGTCGAGCTTCGCCTGCGCGATCCCCGGCATCATGGCCGCGCGCACTATCCAGAATCCGCGCGACCGGCTGGTGACGATCATGATCGCGCCCTTGATGACGTGTTCGGCGCGCCTGCCGGTGTACGCCCTGATCATCGCCGCCTTCATTCCCGAGCGCCAGGTCGGCGGCCTGGTCAGCCTGCAGGGACTGGTGCTGTTCGTGCTGTACTTCGCCGGCATCGCCTCGGCCATGGCGGTGGCGTATTTCATGAAGCGCACGATGGGCGGCAGCCACCAGCAGCCGCTGATGCTGGAACTGCCCAGCTACCATTGGCCGCACCTGCGCAATCTGGCGCTGGGCCTGTGGGAGCGCGCCAAGATTTTCCTCTCGCGCGTGGGCACCATCATCCTGACCCTGATGATTTTGCTGTGGTTCCTGTCGACCTTTCCCGGCGCGCCGGAAGGCGCCACCCAGCCGGCCATCTATTACAGCCTGGCCGGCATGCTGGGCCGCGCGCTGGCGGTGATTTTCGCGCCCATTGGTTTCGGCTGGCAGATCTGCATCGCGCTGGTGCCGGGCATGGCCGCGCGCGAAGTGGCGGTCGGCGCGCTGGGCACCGTGTACGCGCTGTCGCAAACGGGCAAGGAACTGGCCAGTTCGCTGACACCGATCATCGCCCAATCGTGGAGTCTGCCGACCGCGCTGTCGCTGCTGGCCTGGTACGTGTTCGCGCCGCAGTGCATGTCGACGCTGTCGGTGGTCAAGCGCGAAACGAACAGCATGCGCTACCCGTTGATCATGGCCGGCTACATGTTTGCGCTGGCCTACGCCGCCTCGTTCATCACCTATCGCATCGCGCTGGCGATGACGGGAGCCTGACATGTTTGACCACCTGATCGTCGGCTGCATCGTGGTACTGGCGTCGCTGTACGTGGCCGCCAAATACCTGCCGCTGCGCTGGCGCGAACGCGTGGTGTTCGCGCTGACCCAGCGCGGCGTGCCGCAGGCGACGCTGGTGCGCATCTTCAACACGACCTCCGGCTGCGGCAGCGGCTGCGACAGCTGCAAGGCCTGCGCCGATCCGGCGCCGCAAGCGAATGCGCCGACGGCGCAGCGCGTCATCAAACTGCACGTGCGCCGCTGAGCGCTGTCAAGCTAGGACGGCGGCGCAAGCGCGCATGTCGGGTACGCCGCCGCTGCATCGCCAACTACTCGGACACGATAGAGACCGAGGCCACTTTGCCGTTCGCGTCCAGGCGCAGACCGAGCGTGACGGTTTCCGACGCCGAGCGCAGCAGGTAGCGATACTCGCGCATGCCGTTTGCGCTCGACTTGTCGATCAGGCCGAATTTCTCGATGGCGCCGAAATCCTTGAAGTAGTCCACGTACCCGGCCACCAGCGCCGGCGTCAGCGCCGCTTTCGCCGCCGGCGTGAAACGATCGTCGACCACCAGGGCGCCGGCCGCGACCTGGTCGATCAGGCTGCGCATCAAGCTCGTCACGGCCGGTTCGGTGTCGGAGGTCAAAGCCCAGTCGAGATCGGGATTGAGGATCGCGCTGATGCGCGTCGAGATGCGCACCGGCGCGGCCGAATCGAGGTTGTCGAGCACGATCACCGACAGGCCCTCGTGGGTGTGGCGCGCGAACTGGGCGGTGTAGCCGTTCAGCGCGCCGTTATGCCAGGTGAACGGATGGTTGTTGATCTGGTCGAGCACCCAGCCGAAACCGTAGTTCGCGCTGGTACCGTCGGTGAGCTGCGCCGGGGTCCACATCTGCTGCTGGACGGCCGCGCTGAGGATCTGCCCGCTGGTCAAGGCGACATCCCATTTGGCCAGATCATGCGCGCTCATTTGCAGGCCGCCTTCGCCTTCGAACAGACCCGGAATCCGGTCGTCGGTCGACGGCGCCTGCAGCGCGCCGTTGGCCCACACGTAACCGGTGGCCAGCGCCGGTGTCGGGCGGCTCGTGAGGATCACGTCGGCGCTGCTCATCCCGAGCGGCTTGAAGATGCGGCTTTGCAGGAAGTCCGCATAGTATTGGCCGCTCACTTTCTGGATCAGGAAACCGAGCAGGTGATAGCCGATATTGCTGTAGCTTTCCGCCGCGCCGGTGGGCGCGTCGAGCGGCAGCTGGCCGGCGAAGCCGACCAGCTCATCGATCGTGTAGACCTTGTTCAGATCGATCTGCTGCAGCATCTCGATGCCGAAATCGCGCCGCAAACCGGAGGTGTGGTTCAGCAGGCGGCGAATGGTGATGTTTTTCCAGCTGGCCGGCGCGCTCGGGAAATACATGCTGACCGGTTGGTCCAGCGTGATGCGACCGTCCTGCACCAGCAGCATGATGGCCGCCGCCGTGAATTGCTTGGTGATCGAGCCGATGTGAAACACCGTGTCCGGCGTCACGCTGGCCTTGGCGGCGACGTTGGCCAGGCCGTAGCCGCGTTCCAGGATCGGCTTGCCGTCCTTGGTGACGACGATCGATACGCCTGGCATGTGCTGCTTGTCCATCTGCGCTTTGACGAACTCGTCGATCTGGCTCAGTTGGGTCGCCGAGATGGCCGGTGCCGACGCCACCGGAGGCGCGTCGGTATGGCTGGAACCGCCGCAAGCGGCGAGCAGGGAGAGGGCGGACACAAGGACGAGCTGTTGCTTCATGGTGGAATTCTTTCGACGTGAATCGCGATTTTTCGGGAGTTCGCTGCAGGGGGAGCGGGCAGCGAAGGCGGAAGTGTCGCGAGTTTCGGTGAAAGGTTCCAGCAAGTTGTACGAAGCGCCGCAGCGCGCACCATTTGGTCGCGCGCTGCGGTACTTTGATGTGTTTATGTCAGCGCAGTGGATGAAACGATTCGGCCTGCGCGATCGGCCAGTACAGCCCGAACACGGGCGGCAGGCGGTGCACCTGGGCCGGATCGAGCAGCTCGCCCGGGTCCAGATAGGGCAGCAGCGCCGAGGCCAGCTTGACCTGGTTGGCCGAGACGCGCCGCACCAGGTGATGCGGCTTCAGTTGGGCCGGGTGGGTCAGGCCGGCCGCGGCGATCAGCTGGGCCAGCGCCTTCATCGTGTTCTCGTGAAAATTGGCCACCCGCGCCATCTTGTCGGGCACCACCAGCGCGCGTTGGCGCAGCGGGTCCTGGGTCGCCACGCCGCTCGGGCAGCGGTCGGTGTGGCAGCTTTGCGACTGCACGCAGCCCAGCGCGAACATGAAGCCGCGCGCCGAATTGCACCAGTCGGCGCCCAGCGCGAGCGTGCGCGCGATGTCGAAGGCGGTGATGATTTTGCCGGACGCGCCGATCTTGACCTTGGCGCGCAGATTGGCACCCACCAGCGTGTTATGCACCAGCAGCAGCGCCTCCTGCAGCGGCGTGCCGACGTGATCGGTGAACTCGACGGGCGCGGCGCCCGTGCCGCCTTCGCCGCCGTCAACGACGATGAAGTCGGGCAGGATGCCCGATACCAGCATTGCCTTGACGATGCCGAAAAACTCCCACGGGTGGCCGATGGCCAGCTTGAAACCGGTCGGTTTGCCGCCCGACAGCGTGCGCAGCCGGTCGATGAAGGCGAGCATTTCCAGCGGCGTCGAAAAGGCCGAGTGGCTGGCCGGCGACACGCATTCCTGGCCGGGAGCGACGCCGCGCGCACTGGCGATTTCGATCGTCACCTTGGCGCCCGGCAGCACGCCGCCGTGGCCCGGCTTGGCGCCTTGCGACAGTTTCAGCTCGATCATTTTGACCTGGCTGGTGGTGGCGTTGGCGCTAAATTTTTCCTCCGAAAAGCTGCCGTCCGGGTTGCGGCAGCCGAAGTAGCCGGAGCCGATTTCCCACACCAGATCGCCGCCGTGTTCGCGGTGGTAGCTGCTGATGCTGCCTTCGCCCGTGTCGTGCATGAAGCCGCCCGCCTTGGCGCCGCCGTTCAGCGCCAGGATCGCGTTGGCCGACAGCGCGCCGAAGCTCATCGCCGAAATATTGAACACGCTGGCCGAATACGGCAGCGCGCGCGGGCAGTCCGGATGCATGCCGATGTCGATCCTGAAATCGTGCTGCGCCAGCGCGGCCGGCGTGATCGAATGGTTGATCCACTCGTAGCCCGCCTCGTACACGTCGAGCTGGGTGCCGAACGGGCGCTTGTCGGTTTCCTGCTTGGCGCGCTGGTAGACGATCGAGCGCTGGTTGCGCGAGAATGGGCGTGCGTCGGTGTCGTCCTCGAGAAAATACTGGCGAATTTCGGGGCGGATGGTTTCGAAGAAAAAGCGGAAGTGCGCCAGGATCGGATAATTGCGGCGCAGCGCGCGGCGGCTCTGGCGCAGATCGGCGATGCCGACCGCCGTCAAGGCGCCCGACAGCAGCACCAGCCACCAGCCCTGGCCCAGCAGGAACGCCAGCAGGGTCGCCAGCACGAACGTCACACAAACGATCAGAAAGGCCAGATAGCGATACGGGAATGGACTCATGGTGCGCTCCGGGCGGACGTCGGCCGGGTGGCAGACGGCATCGAGTGTACTGCGCTTTGCGCTACAGGGCTATCGCTGCGGCGAAAACGGGGCAACAATGCTAAAGTAGCGCCGAATTCCGGCGGCCGGCCGCGCGCCTGGCACCCACCCTTGGAGAAAGCAGCACATGATCATCGTCCACCACCTGAATAATTCACGCTCGCAGCGCATCCTCTGGTTGCTCGAAGAACTGGGGCTCGAGTACGAAGTGAAGAAGTATCAGCGCGACCCGGAAACGATGCTGGCGCCGGCTTCGCTGCGCGCCGTGCACCCGCTGGGCAAGTCGCCCGTCATCACCGACGGCGCGCTGACGGTCGCTGAATCGGGCGCGATCATCGAGTATCTGGTCGAGCGTTACGGCCAGGGCAAACTGGTGCCGGCGGTGGGTACGCCCGAGCGCCTGCGCTGGACTTACTGGCTGCACTTCGCCGAAGGCACGGCGATGTCGCCACTGTTGATGAAACTGGTGTTTGACAAGGTCGAGAGCGGGCCGATGCCGTTCTTCGTGCGCCCGATCGCCAAGGCGATCGCGCACAAGGTCAAGAGCAGCTACATCCTGCCGCAGCTTCGCCAGCAGCAGGACTACCTGGAAGCGGAGCTGGGCAAGACCAAATGGTTCGCCGGGAACGAGTTCTCGGCGGCCGACATTCAGATGAGTTTCGTGCTGGAGGCGGCCGGCGCGCGCGGCGGCCTGGGCGAGCACCATCCGAAGCTGATGGCCTTCCTCAAGCGCATCCACGCGCGCCCGGCCTACCTGCGTGCGCTCGAGCGCGGCGGTCCGTACGAGCTGATGAAATAAGGACCGTCGTCGCATGGGAAAACTGCTTGCCATCGATGGCCTGAACATCGTGCGCCGCGTGTACGAGGCCAGCCCGGAGCCCGACTCGCCCGACAAGGCCGAGGTCGCGCTGCGCCATGCGCTGTCGTCGTTTCGCAAGCTGTTGCTCAACCACGATCCCAGCCACGTGCTGCCGGCGTTCGACGCGGGCGGCAGCACCTGGCGCCACGCGCTGTATGCGCGCTACCGCGAACAGCGCGCGCCGATGCCCGCGCCGCTGCGCGAGGCGCTGCCGGCCTTCTACGAGCGCTTGCGCGAGCTGGGCATGTGCGTGGTGGTGATCGACGGCGTCGAGGCGGACGACGTGATTGGCACGGCCGTGCTGCGCTGGCTGGGCGAGGGGCGCGGCGAGGCGATCATCGCCTCGACCGACAAGGATCTGCATGGCCTGATCGCCTACGGTGCGCTGGTGTGGGACCATTTCAAGGGCGAGTGGCACGATGCGGCCTGGGTGCAGAAAAAATTTGGCGTCGCGCCCGAGCAGATGACGGACCTGCTGGCGCTGATGGGCGATGTCACCGACGGCGTGCCGGGCGTGTCCAAGGTGGGCATGAAGACCGCCGCCAAGCTGCTCAACGCCTACGGTGACCTGGCGGCGGTGATGGCCGGCGCCGGCATCCTGAAAACGCCGGTCGGTGAGCGGCTACGCGCCGAGCGCGACATGCTGGCCTTGTCGCGCCAATTGGTGGCACTGAAAACAGATGTGCGTCTTGGCGTCACATGGAATATGCTTGCCCTTACCAAGTAAGCGTTTTTACGAAAAGGAGATGCAATGGCTTTGAATGCAGTGATCGTCGACTCCCACGCGATGGCGCGCGACTTGCTCGGCACCGTGCTGGCCAACGGCAGCTACGAGGTGGTTGGACAAGCTCACACCAGTTCGCGCGGACTGGCGCTGGTGCAAAAATTCAACCCGCATTTTGTCTGCATCGACAATGACCTGGCCGAGGATGGCGAAAACGTGGTCGACGCGATCCGCGCCAGCTCGCCCAAGACGCTCATTTTCCTGGTGTCGGCCTCGTTCGACGCGGCCACCATCCAGGCGGCCATGGCGCGCGGCGTGCACGGCTTCATCGTCAAGCCGTTCAATGCCGACGCGGTGCTGAAAACCATCCGCAACGCCGTGCTGGCGATGATCAAGCGTCAGCAGCAGGGCTAGCGCCGCGCGGCGCCGGGCAACCCGGAATTACATCTGCCCGTAGCGGAATCCCGGCATCGCAGCAATCGGCCAGCGCAGCCATAGCGCCAACAGCAAGCCGCTGTACACCAGCACCATCACACATTGGGCCAGGCCGGGCTTCATCCAGCGCAGCAAGAATTGATACATGGGCGGCTCCTTTTCTTATAGACCAATGCCAAGCAGGCGCGTCAACGCCAGCGCGGTGTCGTGCATCGTCGCCTTCGATGTCAGCGCAAAACTGACGATGACAAATTGCAGCGTCAAAAACCAGCAGGTCAGGCGCCACGCCCGGTACTGGCGCAGACGTCCGGCCAACGGGGTGGCGCTCCACAGGTGGGAGCAGGCCATCCCCGCACCGTGGAACAATCCCCACGCCAGGTAACGCAGCGACAGCTCGTGCCACACGCCCAGCACCAGCATGCTGGCCACGCTGGCGTACAGGTAACGCCGCGTGCCGTTATAGATAGGCGTGAACACAAAATCGCGGCACCAGCCGGACACCGTGATGTGCCATCGGCGCCAGAAATCGGACAGGCTGGCGGCCATGAACGGGAAATTGAAATTTTCCGGCACCCGTATGCCGAGCAAGGCGGCGAAGCCGATCGCGATGTCGCAGAACCCGGAGAACTGCAGATACAGGTTCACACCGTAGTTCAACAACTGCAGATAGTTGTCGAGCCAGACGTGCCCGCTGAAGCCTTTGAGGTTGTCGAGCTTGACCACCAGCAGGTACTGCACCAGCAGTACCACCTTGCAGTAGCCCACCAGCAGGCGCTCCAGGCCGCGCGCGAACTGCGCGGCATCCCAGCGTGCGCGCTGTAGCTCGATGCGAAAGGCGTCGAAGCGCTGCACGGGACCAAGCGTGGCCGTCGGCGGAAACAACAGGTAGCTCACGGTCAGCACGGAAAACCGTTCGCCATCGTTGGCATAGCGCGCCTCGACCATCAGGTGCCACGCTTTCAGCAGCACGAAGGCGAAGCCCAAGGTGGCGGCGAACAGGTTCGCCGCTTTGCCGTATTGATAGACAAAGAAGATCAACAACAGGCCGGCCAGGCCCAGCTGCTGCATCCGTTGCGGGCGCCGCCAGCGCGGCAACAGGATCACGCCCAGCCAGCCCAGCAGGGCGGCCCAGACCAACAGGCTGAACCAGCCATCCTGGACGATCAGCGCGGCGCCCGCCGCGATCAACAGGGCGGGGCGCCAGGCGCGCGGCAGCAACCAGTAGGCGGCCACGGTGGCCGGGATGAACAGCAGGCCAAACAAGGTCAGACTTTGCATGACTAGCTCGCCTCCTTGCGTGACGACAGCAGATCCTGCCACCACCAGTTTTCCACGCGCGGGCGAAAGGCCGGGCGCAGATGCCCGCCGCTGCAGTACATGGCCGCGTCGGGCAGCGCCGGCGCGCTGCGGTAGCTCAGATGCGGATCGGCTCCGAGTTGGGCGCGCAGGCTGCGCAACCACAGCTGTTTGACGGCGCCGGTGCTCTGTTCGACCTCCGGCGAGCGCGGAATGTCGAGGATCGTGACGGGCACGCCGCGCGCGAGCAGGCGCAGCACGGTGGCGCGTAGTGCCGGGTCGATCAGCAGCGACTGGTACTTCGATCGCAGCAGCGCAATGTGCTCGGCCATGTGCAGGCGCAGCTCGTCGCGCCCGGCCGCGTCCGTGTCGGCGCAGCGATAGTCGTCCGTCGCCCAGAGTTGCTCGGCGCCGCGTGCATCGCTGAGCCGGCGCCACAGGCTGGCGCGCGCGTGCCGCACGGTGGCGCGCTCGCGTTCACTGATTGGCTGCGGGTCGGGCACCACAAACAGGTTGGCCTCGATCACCAGCTGGTCGGGCGCAGCGCGTTCGATCAGCGCCAGTGTGTCGGCGAACTCGCCGAGGCCCAGCCCCGAGCGGGTGCTGCGCTGCCAGTTCAGATAGGCATTCGGCCCCAGCGGCAGGCGCGCGGTGGCGCGCGTGGCCGCCATCAGCAAGGAACTGCCGATGGCCAGCACGCGCACTTCACCGCGCGCGCGCGGCGCCGCCAGATAGTAATGCAGGTCGTCGGCGAGCACCGAACCGGGACAGCTCCAGGCCAGCGCGTACAGCGCGGCCGCCAGCGCCGCGCACCAGTACCAGATCGACAGCGGCGGGGCGGACGGCGCGGCCTCAGCGCGCATGGCGCCGGACCAGATCGACGGTGGCGTCGAGCGTGTCCATGCTGACGACGTCCGACGGACTGAGGCGGATGCCGAACGCCGCTTCGAGCCCGACCACGAAATTGATGTGCGCCAGCGAGTCCCAGCCGGGCGTATTCGACGGACCCGATTGCGCGCCGAGCTGCGCCAGCGGGACGGTGAAGATCTCGCTGGCCAGGCGCAGCACGGCCTCGCGCACGTCGCCGCTGGCGGCGCGTTGCACGCTGCCGGCCGTGAGCGAGGCGCGCAAGCTGGCCTCGACCACCTTGCCCGCGCGGTTGCGCGGCAGCGAGGCGACGAACTGCACTTTCTTCGGCAGTTCCTGTTCACTCAAGTGCTGGCGGCAGTGGGCCAGCAGGCTGGCGCTGTCGGCCTGCGCATCGGGGCACAGCACCACGCAGGCGATCGGAATCTCGCCCCAGATCGGATCGGCGATGCCCACCGTGGCCGCTTCCAGCACCGCCGGGTGGCCCAACAGCACGGCGTTGATGGCGTCGGGCGACAGGTTGTAGCCGCCGCACACGATCAGGCTCTTGATCCGTCCGACGATGTAATACACGCCGTCGGCGTCGCGCCGCGCCAGGTCGCCGGTGTGCAGCCAGCCGTCGCGCAGCACCTGCGCAGTGCTGACCGGATCATTCAGATAGCCGCGCATCAGGTTCGGTCCGCGCAGACACAGCTCGCCTTCCTCCATGTCAAGCGCCAGGCTGAGATCGGCCTTGACGATCTTGGCGTCCATGTCGCGCGGCATGCCCACGCTGCCGATCTTGTGGCTGGCCGCATCGGGACCGGCGTACAGCGCACAGGTGCCGGTCTCGGACAGGCCGTAGGTGTTGACAACGGGCACGCCGAAGCGCGCGCTGAAATCGGACCAGACCGCCTCGCTTAAAGGCGCGCTGCAGGAAATGACGAAGCGAAAGGCGTTGTTGGCGAAGTTCTCCGCCAGGTGGCCGCCGTATTGGGTCATCAAGGCCAGCGCCGTTGGCGCGGCCACCAGATGGCTGATCCGCTCGCGGTACAGCGCGATCAGCAGGCTCTCGATCTGGCCAATGCTGAACTCGGATGGACGCACCATGCTGATGCCGCTGCGATAGCACAGCAGCACGCCGTGCACCAGCCCGTCGGCATGCGACAGCGGCATCAGGTTCATGATGCGCGCCTCGGGGCCCAGCGCGTAATGGCGCGTCAGCGTGTCGAGGTGGCACAGCATGGCCGACCAGCTCATTTCGACGCCTTTCGGGCGCGCCGTGCTGCCCGACGTGAAGATCACGTAGGCGATGCCGTCCATGGCCGGCTGCGGCGCCGGCGGCGGGGTGGGGCCGTCCAGCAGGCCGGGCCAGCTGGCCAGGTCGACCTGGGCGTGCCGACCCATCAGCTTGCGCAGCAGCTGGCCTTTGCGCGCGGCCGGACTGACGCGCAGCTGATGCTCCGGCAAGGCCAGGCCTTCGGCGCGCCAGCCGTCGATCAGGGCGGCGTCGGCGATCACGCCGGCCACCTCGGTCAGTTCAAGGATGGCCGCCACTTGCGCGCTGACGGTGCGCGCGTCGAGGATCAGCGGCACCACGCCGGCGCGCATGCAGCCCAGCACCAGCGGGGCGAAATCGTGGTCTTCGCGCACCATCAGCAGCACCTGGGTGCCGGCCAGTTGGCGCACCAGCAGGTAGTGGGCGACGTGGGCGATCTGTTCGTTGAGGGTGGCGAAACTGAGGTTGGTGGGGCCGACCAGAAATTGGGCGGCGCTTGGACGTGGGGTAAACATTAGTGACTCTCCGATGGTGCATGGGCAAGCTGGGTCAGGCGGCGGCGGTCAAGTTTGCCGGCCGGGCTCAGCGGTAAAGCAGGTAGTTGGCGCACTTCGCGCGGCACATAGGAACTGGCCAGGTGCTGGCGGCAGTAGGCGACGAAGTCGGTCAGGGCGAAGTCCTGCTCGGCCGCCACGAACGTGATCAGGCCGCGCGGTCCGGCGCACACGGCCACGTCGCTTACTTGCGGGAAGTTCGCCATCACGCGTTCAAGGTGGGCGGGGAAGACGATTTCGCCGAATTCGTTTTTGAGTTGATCGTCGGCGCGCCCGAGCAGCGTGATGCGGCCGTGCTCGTCATAGCTGGCCAGGTCGCCCGTGTAGACCCAGCCATCGCGCAACATCGTCGCCGTCTGTTGCGGATTGCGCCAGTAGGCTTGCAGCAGCTGGTTGCTGTGCACCCGCAACTGGCCGGGCTGGCCGGATACGACCGGTTGACCGGCCGCGTCGCACACCTGCATCAGCGCGCCCACCGCGCGACCGCTGACGATGGTTTGCGCGCTGGCGCCGGCATGGTCGAACACCAGGCACAGGCCGCCCGTTTCGGTCAGACCGTAATAATCGATGATCGATACACCCATGCGCCGGGCCACCGCGTCGTGCAGCGACGATTGCAAGGTGGCGCCGGTCGAGGCGATCTGGCGCAAGGTGGCCGGGTGCTGCAGCAGATGGTCGGGCAGCGCGTTGAGCATCGCCAGCCAGGCCGGGCCGGTGGCCAGCACGGTGACGCGGCGCGCCGCACACGCTTGCAGCGTCTTGCCCACGTTGAGGCGCTCTGCGTCTTCCGGCAAGTACACGGTCGCGCCGGCAAACAGCGCCGCCACGCAGGGATTGCGCAAGCCGCTCATGGTGTGCATGTCGGCCAGCGACAGCAGCGTGTCGGTGTGGTGCCAGCCGAACTGGGTGGCGGCCAGCTGACCGCTTTGCAGCAGCGCGCGCTGGCTCAGCACCACACCCTTGGGCATACCGGTGCTGCCGGACGTGAACAGGATCACGGCCGCATCGTCCGGGTGGACCGGCTTGGCGTGTACCTCGTCCACAGCCGGCAGATCGAGCCAGTCGCCCAGCGTGTCGCTCAGCAGCGGCGCCACGGCAGCGGCATCGTCGAGCGGATCGTCGAGCAGCAGCGTGGCGCAGCGCGCCAGGGCGGCGGCGCCGGCGCGCGCGCCGTCCAGCAGCAACAGGGCCGGCTCGATGTGATCGAGCAGGCTGCTCAGCGCCGAGGGGGTGTCGCACAATTCCTTGCGCAGCGGGACCACCACGCTGCCATTCAACCAAATGGCCCAGCACATCAGCGTGGCGACCGGATGCGGGCCGCTCAGCATGGCGACCCGGTCGCCCGCGCGCACGCCCAGCTCGTCAAGGCCGCGCCGCATCGCCGCCACCAGCATGCTCGCCTCGTCCCAGCCAAACACGCTGTCGTCGGCGCCGGCCACCAGCATCGGACGCGCGCCGTACAAGGTCGGCGCCAGTTGCCACAGATAGGCAAAGGTTTCCTGCTGCGCCAGCGGACGCACGATCTGGTCGGCGTAATAGGCTTGCAGACGGCTCATCGCGCGGCTCAGCGGCGCCACCTGGATCAGTTCGCGCTTGACCAGCCGGGCGCAGTGTTCGGCCACTTGCGCAAACGGCAAGTCCAGCCGCTGGGCGGTTTCGCCCAGCGTGCGCAACTGCCCGAGGTGAAACAGGATTTGCAGTTCGGTCGTGTCGAGCGCCTGCGGGTTCAGGCGGGCCAGCCGGTCGGTGTAGCAGGGATGGCGCACCAGCAGGTCGTCGATCAGGCCGCCCAGCGCCTGCGCATCGATCAGCGCCATGCCGCGCACGGTGTCGATGCGCAGCAGCGGATTGAGCACGGCGCGCGCCTCGGGCAGGCAGATGTCCAGGTCCGCCGTGCGCAGCGGCGCGCCGTCCCAGGCCGGCGGCACCAGCGCCACCAGGCCGTTGTAGTGCGGGTTGTCCGGCTCGGTGTGCAGGGTGCCTTGCGCATCGAACAGGCGCGCTTCGGAGGCGACGATGACGCTGCGTCCGGCGCGGCCCTTGGCCAGCTCGAAGCGCTGTTGATGGGCGCGCCCGAGCGACTTCCAGCCGCCGCGCTCGAAGAAAGGCTGCGGCTCGCTGTTGGCCAGGTGGACATGGGGAAAACTGATCACGCCGTCGGCGCGCGCGATGCGCAGGATGTCGCCGCCGAAGGTCAAGGGATTGTAGCGATGCAGCGAGTCCAGACCGTGGACGAACGCGAAACGCCCGTCCAGGAAGGGCAAGCCGGCGCTCGGGTTGGCAAACACGATGTCGTGGTTGGGGGCGCGCTCGCCGTGCTTGAGCCAGAACGCGTAGCCGGCGTGGCCGAGCACATCGAAATTGCCTTCCCAGACAGAGATCACATGCTGCTGCGGAAACGCGGCGGCCAGCATTTCGCCGCTCCAGCCGGTGCGGCCCCAGGTGTCGAGGATCAGGTCGCCCGGTTTGAGCGTGGCGCGGATCAAGTCGAACAGCGCATACACGGCGCGGGTCGATTCGTTGAACGGCTGAAACGCGGCATAACTGTCGGGAATGCGCCGCGCGTGCCGATTGTGCACAAACTGCGCATAGTCGGTGCCGCCGGACATGTGCGCGTGCAGCGCGGTCAGGCGCGCATCGAGGTCCGGGGTGCCGGCCGGCATCGCTTCGCTGAACAGGGCAAAGCCCTGCACGACGGGGACCCAGATAGCGCACTGGGGGCATGTCAGTATGCCGTGGATCAGTGGAGTATGGTCGAGCGCATGCTCAGGTTGGTGCAGTGCTACGCGGCACGCTGGGCAGGCCAGGGCGGCGAGGGTATGACGATGCATGACGAGCTCAATTTACACGAAAGCAGCATGTTGTGATAGTTACATGATGCTGTCAAGCATGCAATTGTATCGAAATTTCCATGTGGAAATTTATGATGGGCGGCAACGGGCCGGCCCGGAGGGCAATGTGGTTAATTTGCAACTAGTTGGCCTGAGCCGGGCCAGGGGTATCGCCCGGCCCGGTCGCTCAGTTCGCACTAGGCGACTTCCTTGGGGTTCGGGCCGAAGCGGTTTTCCCCTTGATGGCTGTCTTGCACCATGAACACCAGCAAGATGATGGTGCCTATCAGTGGAATCAGGCCGAGCAGCAGCAGCCAGCCGCTGCGATTCGTATCATGCAGCCGGCGTACGGCAACGGAAAACATGGGAATGAACATCGCCAGACCGAACAGGCCCGACAGCAGGCCCATGTGCCGGCCAAAGCTAAAAGCACCCGTCACTTCATCGATGATGGTCAGGCCGATATCGATCAGGATATAGAACAGCAGAAAATACCAGTATTCGCTGCGTCTGGCGCGCCCGGAAAAATCCGCGTATTTCGTCAGTGCCGCTATGAACCAATTCATGGGTATCCTTGAAGTGCGTGCAGCGCGGGGCCGCCGAGGTTGATGTTGTGACGATACTAATCTTAACGCAATGTTCAGGCAACTGTGGACAATAACTGGTGCTGACACGCCGCTGGGTGTCTTGCCGCAGGGGCAGACTGGGCATTTTCCTTGGGAGCGTCGCTGTTGATATGTGCGGCAAGCATCCGCGCCCAATCCGGGAATGCCGCGTCGACCGATCCGGCAAGCGCACTCCTCGGGGCGGCGAGCGCGTTTCTGTCATCGATAGGCGCGGCAACAGTGGCGCGGCGTTGGCGTCAGCGCCTCCTTGGCGCGCAGCCAAACGAGCTGGCCACCGACGATTTCTTCAGCATGTGCGGCGGCGCTCGCGGCGCACAAGACGACCATCAACAGGGCCAGCGTGGCGCGCGGTCGTATCGTCATCATTGTCAACATGCCGGGCCAGCATGCGCCGCTCTAGTTGGCAGTGGAGCTGTCGATGATGCCCCCGCCCAGACACACGTCGCCGTCGTACAGCACGGCCGACTGGCCCGGCGTGACGGCCCACTGCGGATCCATGAAGCGCAGCGCGAACTGGCTGTCGCCGTCGGGCGCGATCGAGCAGGCCACGTCGGCCTGGCGGTAGCGCGTCTTGGCCGACAGTGCGCGCGCGTCTGGCGCGCTGCCGGCGACCCAGCTGGCCTGGTCGGCGCGCAGCGCGCCCGACAGCAGCCATGGATGGTCGTGGCCCTGCACGACATATAAGGTGTTGTTGGCGATGTCCTTGCGCGCCACGTACCACGCGTCGCTCGAGCCGTCCGGATTCTTGTAGGCCTTCATGCCGCCCACGCCGATGCCTTTGCGCTGGCCCAGCGTGTAGAACGACAGGCCGACGTGCTCGCCGACGGTCTTGCCGTCGTCGGTCTTCATCGGGCCCGGTTGGTAGGACAGGTAGCGGTTCAGGAAATCGCGGAACGGGCGCTCGCCGATGAAACAGATGCCGGTCGAATCCTTCTTCTGGGCGTTGGGCAGCGCCAGTTTTTCGGCGATCTGACGCACTTCGGTCTTCGCGATCTCGCCCAGTGGGAACAGCGTTTTGGATAGCTGCGCCTGATTCAAGCGGTGCAGGAAGTAGCTCTGGTCCTTGCTCGCGTCGAACGCTTTGAGCAGCTCGAACTTGCCGGCGTGCTCGCGCACGCGCGCGTAGTGGCCGGTGGCGATCAGGTCCGCGCCCAGATGCATGGCGTGGTCCAGGAAGGCCTTGAATTTGATTTCGGCGTTGCACAGCACGTCCGGATTGGGCGTGCGCCCGGCCTGGTATTCGCGCAGGAAGTCGGCGAACACGCGGTCCTTGTATTCGGCCGCGAAGTTGACCGCCTCGATGTCCACGCCCACCACGTCGGCCACGCTGGCCGCGTCGATCCAGTCCTGGCGCGACGAGCAAAATTCGGAGTCGTCGTCGTCTTCCCAGTTCTTCATGAACAGGCCGATCACTTCATAGCCCTGTTCCTTCAGCATCCACGCCGCGACCGACGAGTCGACCCCGCCGGACATGCCGATTACCACGCGTTTTTTGCTCATCGCTTGCTCATTGTTCGTCCATCTATATATCGGTCGCCGCCTCGAAGATCGAGTTGTGCGTGTGCAGCAGTTCCAGCGGTGCGCGCCGGCCGGCCAGGTAATCGTCCACGCACGTCAGCAGCAGCGGGCTGCGGTGGCGCTCCGGGCAGGCCGCCATTTCGTCGCGCGTCATCCACAAGGTGCGGATGATGCCTTCGTCGAGCGGCTGGTCGTGCGCTTGTCCCAGCTCGCCGCAAAACGCGAAGCGCAGGTAGGTGACGTCGGCGCCGCGCCGGGTCGAGCGGTAGCGCGACATATACATGCCCACCAGCGCCGTCGGGGTGAAGTCGTGCGCGGTTTCTTCCAGCGTCTCGCGCGTCACGGCCTGGGCCAGCGATTCGAACGGGTCGAGGTGGCCGGCCGGCTGATTCAGGCGCACGCCATCGCTGGTCTCTTCTTCGATCAGCAAAAAGTGGCCATCGCGCTCGATGATCGCGGCCACTGTCACCGAGGGTTTCCAAACGTGCGGCATGGGTGTCCTTGTTAGAAGCCGCCATTCTACCTTGGTGCGTGCGACTATGCTGCAGTGCGATTTGTGCAAAATCGAGCAAACGGTCTAGAAAAAGTGACCGGTCGTTTCATTTTCCCGTTTCCGTGTAATATTCTGGACAGAATATTAATCTAGCATCTCACCATTTAGCAGTTCATCATTTAGGAGACGTTCATGAGAATTGGCATACCGGCCGAAACGCGAGCGGGCGAAACCCGTGTGGCGGCAACACCGGAGACGGTCAAGAAACTGGCAGCGAAGCATCAGGTGATCGTGCAGTCGGGCGCCGGCGTGATGGCGTCCGTGCTCGACGAGGCCTACCTGGCCGCCGGCGCACAGATTGGCAGCGCCGCCGAGGCCTACGCTTGCGAGGTGGTGCTCAAGGTGCGCGCACCGGATGCCAACGAGCGCGCGCTGATGAAGCCGGGCACGGTGCTGATCGGCATGCTCAATCCTTTCGATGCCGATAACAACGCCGCCATGGCCGCGGCCGGGCTGTCCGCGTTCGCGCTCGAAGCGGTGCCGCGCATCACGCGCGCCCAGTCGATGGACGTGCTGTCCTCGCAGGCCAACATCGCCGGCTACAAGGCGGTGATGGTCGCAGCGAACACTTATCAACGCTTCATGCCGATGCTGATGACAGCAGCGGGCACCGTGAAAGCGGCGCGCGTGCTGATCATGGGCGTGGGCGTGGCCGGACTGCAGGCCATTGCGACGGCCAAGCGGCTGGGCGCGGTCATCGAAGCGTCCGACGTGCGTCCGCCCGTCAAGGAACAGGTCGAGTCGCTGGGCGCGAAGTTCATCGACGTGCCTTTCCTGACCGACGAGGAACGCGAGATCGCCAAGGGTTCGGGCGGCTATGCGCGCTCGATGCCGGCCGACTGGATGCGCCGTCAGGCCGAGCTGGTGCATGAACGCGCCAAGCTGGCTGACATCATCATCACAACAGCGCTGATTCCAGGGCGCGCCGCACCGATTCTGATCTCGGAAGAAACCGTCAAGGCGATGAAACCGGGCTCGGTGATCGTCGATCTGGCCGTCGAACAGGGCGGCAACTGCCCCTTGTCCGAGCTGGGCAAGACCGTCGTCAAGCACGGCGTGGTCATCGTCGGCGAGCCGAATCTGGCCACGCTGGTGGCGGCCGACGCCTCGGCGTTGTATGCGCGCAACGTCCTCGACTTCATGAAGCTGATCATCGACAAGGACGACCAACTGGTGATCGACCGCGAGGAAGAGATTCTGAAGGCCAGTCTGGTGTGCTTCGGCGGCGAGCTGCTGCGCAAATAACTACCGGCACCACGAACAAATTTCAAACTTAGAAGGAAGAAGTAAAGATGTCTATGCAAAGAATTATGCTGCGCTCGAAGATCCATCGTGTCGCCGTCACCCAGTGCGATTTGAATTACGAAGGTTCCTGCGGCATCGACGTCGATCTGCTCGAAGCGGCCGATATCTGGGTCAATGAGAAGATCGAGCTGTACAACGTCAACAACGGCGAGCGCTTTTCGACTTACGCGATTCCGGGCTTGCGCGGTACCGGCGAGATTTCGCTCAATGGCGCGGCGGCCCGCCGTGCCCATCTGGGCGACCTGCTCATCATCTGCACTTACGCGCCGATGCTTGAAACGCAGGTAGCGACCTATACCCCGAAGATTGTGTTCGTCGACGACAAAAACAAGATCACGGGTCTGAAAAAATAGCAGCTTTGCGGGCGGGCCGCTGGCCCGCTCGATCACATACGCATACAGGAGAGCTTCATGGAACTCGATCAGTTCATGGTGGTTAGTCACACAGTTACCAATCTCATCATTTTCGTGCTGGCCATTTACGTCGGCTACCACGTGGTGTGGACCGTCACACCGGCACTGCATACGCCGCTGATGGCGGTCACCAACGCGATCTCGGCCATCATCATCGTCGGCGCCATGCTGGCCGCTGGCCTGACGACGGGCATCGTCGGGCAGGTGGCCGGCACGCTGGCCGTCGCGCTGGCGGCGGTGAACGTGTTCGGCGGCTTCCTGGTCACCCAGCGCATGCTCGAGATGTTCAAGAAGAAAGAACCGAAAGCGGCCAAAGAAGGAGCGAAGGCATGAATTTCATCACCATGAATCTGGTTGTCATGTTGTACCTGGTGGCGTCGGTGTGCTTCATCCAGGCGCTCAAGGGTTTGTCCTCGCCGTCCACCGCCAGGAAGGGTAACGCCTTCGGCATGAGCGGCATGGCGATCGCCGCCGTGACGACGGTGCTGCTGATGCTAAAAATCAAATCGCAAACCGGCGCCGACGGCTTCGGCTTCGGTCTGGTGATGATCGGCCTGCTGGTCGGCGGTGGCATCGGCGCCACGCTGGCCAAAAAAGTCGAAATGACCAAGATGCCGGAACTGGTCGCGGCGATGCATTCGCTGATCGGTCTGGCGGCAGTGTGTATCGCGGTGGCCGCCGTGTCCGAACCTTCGGCGTTCAATATTGCCGGCATGGGCATGGCGCTGCCGTTCGGTAATCGCCTGGAACTGTTCATCGGCACCTTCGTTGGCGCGGTGACCTTCTCCGGTTCCGTGATCGCCTTCGGCAAACTGTCGGGCAAGTACAAGTTCCGCCTGTTCCAGGGCGCGCCGGTCAGCTTCAAGGGCCAGCACATGCTGAACCTGGCGGTGGCCGTTGCGCTGATCGGACTTGGTCTGGTGTTCTGCTTCGCCGATGGCGTCGAGCCGGCCTGGAAACCGTTCATCGCGATGACGGTGCTGGCCTTCATCCTGGGCGTGCTGATCATCATCCCGATCGGCGGCGCCGACATGCCGGTGGTGGTGTCGATGCTCAACAGCTATTCGGGCTGGGCCGCGGCCGGTATCGGTTTCTCGCTCAATAACCCGATGCTGATCATCGCCGGTTCGCTGGTGGGGTCAAGCGGTGCGATTCTGTCCTACATCATGTGCAAGGCGATGAACCGTTCGTTCTTCAACGTGATTCTGGGCGGCTTCGGCGGCGACGCAGCGGCCGCTGCCGGTGGCGTGCAAGAGCAGCGCCCCGTCAAGTCCGGTTCGGCAGAAGACGCCGCTTTCCTGATGAGCAATGCGGAAACCGTGATCATCGTTCCGGGCTATGGCCTGGCGGTGGCACGCGCCCAGCACGCGCTGAAGGAACTGGTCGAAAAACTGACCCACAAGGGCGTCATCGTCAAGTACGCGATTCATCCGGTGGCGGGGCGTATGCCTGGCCACATGAACGTGCTGCTGGCCGAAGCGGAAGTGCCGTACGACCAGGTGTTCGAGATGGAAGACATCAACAGCGAATTCGGCCAGGCCGATGTGGTGCTGGTGTTGGGCGCCAACGACGTCGTCAATCCTGCGGCCAAGGATCCGAAATCGTCGATCGCCGGCATGCCGATTCTGGAAGCCTACAAAGCCAAAACCGTGATCGTCAACAAGCGCTCGATGGCCGCCGGTTACGCCGGTCTGGACAACGAACTGTTCTACATGGATAAAACCATGATGGTGTTTGGCGACGCCAAGAAAGTGATCGAAGCGATGGTCAAGGCCGTCGACTAAGGCGCACTTCGCAAGAACAAAAAAACGCGCTTCGGCGCGTTTTTTTTCGTCCCAACGCCATGCAATGGCATTGGCTACTGTGCGACGATTGCCGGGGCAGACGCAAAGCGCCGAAACGACATGCGGGGATCGGCGTTGCGGCGCACGGGGCCTGCATGGTCGACGCTTCCGAGCGTGTGTTGATCGTCCCGCGTCGGCGTCAACGACGCCACGGCGCGACTGGTCCCTAGCGGCGCCCGAACATCATCAGTTCGGCCAGCACGTGGCGTGCCGGCGGGACCGCGTCGATCAGTCCCAGCGACAGGCCCAGCAGCGCTTGGCCGGGACCTTGTTGCGCGAAGGCGCGCGCCATCGTGTCGGTCAGGCGCACCGTCAGCTGGCGGTCCACGGCGCGTTCGGCGTTGAAGGCGCCCAGCATGGTCGGGTTGGCGCCTTGCGCCAGCAGGCGCGCCAGCACGAACGCGTCGCGCAGGCCCAGGTTCAATCCTTGGCCGGCGACCGGGTGCAGCGTTTGCGCGGCGTTGCCGATGGCGACCGTGCGCGGCGTGGCGCGCGCGGCCGCGTTCAGGCCCAGTGGATAGGCGATGCGCGCCGTGCTGGCGCTAAAGCGTCCCAGCCGGCCGCCGAAGGCCTCGCCCAACTGGGCCAGGAAGGCCGCGTCGTCCAGTGCGAGCAGCGCGCGGGCGCGCTCGGGGTGCACGCACCACACCAACGCGTACTGGTGGGCGTCCGCGTCCGTTTGCGGCAGCAACGCGAGCGGACCTTCGGCCGTGAAGCGTTCGTAGGCGCGGTGCGCGATCGGCGCGCTGGTGGACACGCGCGCGATGATCGCCGTTTGCTGATAGTCGCGTTTTTCGCTGCGCTCGGCCTGCTCGCCGAACAGGCCGCCTTCGGCCTGCACCGCCACGGCGGCGCGCAGCGTGCGCCCGTCGTCGATCTGCAGCGTCACGTCCTTGTCCGATTCGACGCAGGCGTTGACATGGGCGGGGCGCAGGCTGGTGATGCCGGCGCGCTCGCACACGCCGGCCAGCGCGCTGACCACGTCGCCGTAGCGGGCCACGTAGCCCAGCGCCGGCACGCCGTGCTCGGCGCGCTCGATCACGCTGCGTCCGAACTGGCCGCGGCGCGACACGTGGATCTGGTGGATCTCGGTGGCGGCGATCGGCCATGCGCCGATTTGTTCAAACAGCAGGCGGCTGCCATGCGAGAGCGCGATCGAACGGGGATCCTTGACCGCCTGCGCCAGCGCTTTGCTGTCGAGCAGAGCCACGCGCTGCGGCGCCATGCCGCGCTGCACCAGCAGCGCCGCCAACGCCATGCCGACCGGGCCGGCGCCCAGAATGGCGACGTCGTAGTCTGTTTCTTGAGTGCTTGTCATCAGCTCGGTCGCATCAGTTGTTCGATTTCGGCCACGCTTTTCGGCGCGCAAGCACTGAGCACTTCGCAGCCGTCGCTTGTCACCAGCACGTCGTCCTCGATGCGGATGCCGATATGCCAGTACTGCTCGGGCACGCCGGGCGCGGGGCGCACGTAGATGCCCGGTTCGACCGTCAGCGTCATGCCCGGCTCAAGCAGGCGTGCGGCCTGGTCGGGCGTGCCCGGTTCGCGGTACAAGCCCACATCGTGCACGTCCATGCCCAGCCAGTGGCCGGTGCCGTGCATGTAGAACTGCAGGTGGGCGCGCTGGGCGATGACGTCCTCGACGCTGGCATACTTGTCCGACGCGAGCAGGCCCAGATCGAGCATGCCCTGCGCCAGCACCGCGACGGCGGCGGCGTGGATGGCGTTGTAGCGCACGCCGGGGCGCACCTCGGCCAGCGCGGCCGCCTGAGCCGCCAGCACCAGCTCGTAGAGCGCTTTTTGCGGCTTTGAAAAACGCCCGTTGACGGGGTAGGTGCGCGTGATGTCGGAGGCGTAGCCGTCCAATTCGCAGCCGGCGTCGATCAGGATCAGGTCGCCGTCCGCGCTTTGCGCGTTGTTGGCGTTGTAGTGCAGCACGCAGGCGTTGGCGCCGGCGGCCACGATCGAGTTGTAGGCGGGCGCCTGGGCGCCATTGCGGCGGAACTCGTGCAGCAGTTCCGCTTCGATTTCGTATTCGAACATGCCGGGGCGCGAAGCGCGCATCGCACGCGCGTGCGCCTGGCCCGAGATGGTGGCGGCGCGGCGCATCAGGTCCTGTTCGCCGGCGTCCTTGAACAGGCGCATTTCGTCGAGCAGCGGCAGCAAATCGTGCGCACTGGCCGGGGCATGCACGCCGGCGCGCGCCTGGCTGCGCACACCGGCCAGCCAGGTTTTCATCTGGGCGTCCAGCGTGACGCTGCGCCCGAGCGCGTAGTACAGCGCCGGCGCGTTGGCCAGCAGCGTCACCATCTCGGCGTCCAGTTGCTCGATCGGGTGGGCCGCGTCGAGCCCGAAGGCGGCGCGCGCGCCGTCCGGGCCGTGCCGAAAGCCGTCCCAGATTTCGCGTTCCAGGTTTTTCTCGCGGCAGAACAGGATGGCGCGCGGCGGGGCGCCGGCGTCGGCCGCCACCAGCACCAGCATGCTATCGGGCTCGGTGAAGCCGCACAGGTAGTAAAAATAGCTGTCGTGCCGGTACGGGTAGTCGCAATCGCTGTTGCGCGCGGCCACCGGCGCGGTGGGTACGATCGCCACGGCGCCGGCCACCATCTGGGCGCCCAGCCGGGCGCGCCGCGCCGCGAACGCGTTCATCGGCGGGCCCTGGCCGCCAGCGGGGCGTTGAGCGCCTCCAGTTGTTCGACCGTGCCCACGTTGACCCAGTCGCCCGCATACAGCTCGCCGCCCACCAGGCCGCGCGCGGCGTAGTCGCGGATCAACGGTCCCAACTTGGCGTAGCTGCCCGGCGTGATGGCGTCGAACATCTCGGGCCGGTACACGCCGATGTTGGCGAAGGTGTGGCGCGGTTCGCCGTCGTTGGCGATCGCGTACAGGTTCAGGCCGAAATCGCCGTCCGGGTGATAGCTGGGGTTCTTCACCAGATACAGCCAGCACACGTCGCGCTGGTCAAGCGGGTAGGGCACGCCCCACAGGTCTTTTTCGGCCAGCACGTCCTTGACCTGCTCGAAGTCGAAATACGGGCAGTAGATGTCGCCCGAGATGGCCAGGAAGGGTTCGTCGCCCAGCAGGTGGCGCGCCTTGGCGATGCCGCCGGCCGTCTCCAGCGCCGTGTCCTCGTGCGAATAGGCGATGGTGGCGCCATAGGCAGTGCCGTCACCCAGCGTGTGTTCGATCTGCTCGCCCAGATGGGCGTGGTTGATGACGATCTCGGTGATCCCGGCGCGCACCAGGTTAAGCACGTGCCAGACGATCAGCGGGCGGCCGCGCACTTTCAGCAAGGGCTTGGGGCAGGTGTCGGTGAGCGGACGCATCCGCTCGCCCCGACCGGCTGCAAAAATCATGGCTTTCATGGGTGTTCGTCAATTCTGGTAAAAGTCGGTGCGGGCCGCGCCCGCGCCAATTAAAAAGTGTAGCCGACCTGCGGGGTCTTGTCTTCGAAGGCGTCCAGCAGGCGCACCAGCGGTTTTAGCGCGATGTAGCGGTTGGCCGTCTTGCGCACGTAGTCGAGCACCATCGGCAGGTCGTTCAGATACGCAGCCTTGCCGTCGCGGTAGTTCAGGCGGCAGAAAATGCCCAGAATTTTCAGGTGGCGCTGCAGACCCATGAATTCGAAGTCGCGGTAAAACGCGTCGATGTCGGGATTGACCGGCAGGCCCAGCTGCTTGGCGCGCTGCCAGTAGCGCACCACCTGGTCGAGCACCAGCTCCTCGTCCCACTGGATGTAGGCGTCGCGCAGCAGCGAGGCCAGGTCGTAGGTAACGGGGCCGTACAGCGCGTCCTGGAAGTCCAGTACGCCGGGGTTGTCCTGGGTCGTCACCATCAGGTTGCGCGAGTGGTAATCGCGGTGCACATACACCTGCTGCTGGGCCAGCGTGTTGGCCAGGATCGCCTCGAACACGCCGTTCAGCTGGCTCGTTTGCGCGTCGCTCATCGTCACGCCCAGGTGGCGCGTGACATACCATTCGGGGAACAACATCATCTCGCGCAGCTGGGCGGCGCGGTCGTACTCGGGCAGCACGTCCGGTTCGCTGTGCAGCTGAAAGCGCACCAGCGCCTCGAGCGCGTCGGCGTACAGCGCCGAGGCGTTGTCCAGGTTGAGCTGCTGCAGGTAGGTGGTGTTGCCCAGGTCGGAAATGAGCAGCAGGCCGTTGGCGACGTCCTGCGCGACGATGGCCGGCACGTTCACGCCGGCCGCCGCCAGCAGCGCGTCCACTTTCAGGAACGTCGCCACGTCTTCATGCTGGGGCGGCGCGTCCATCACGATCAGGGCAGCGCCCAGCCGGTCCTGTTCGGTGGCAAGCACGTCGACACGGAAGTAACGCCGGAAGCTGGCGTCGGCCGAGGCCGGGCGCAAGCTGCTGGTATCGACCAGATCGAGGGTGGCCAACCAGCCGGTGAGCAGATCGAGACGGCTGTCTTGAGCGGGGGAAGCGGGGGAGTGCGGTGGGAATAATGACATGGTGCTACCTGGTTAATCAGGTCAATGGTGAAGATTCCCATATAATAAGGGATTGAACTCGAAAAATCGCCTGTTATGGTGTTTCACCTCCTCTTTTCATGAGCCGCAAACTGGCCCCCCCACCCCCGCAACGCTGGGCATTCGCGCTGACCGCGCTCGCTGCCGTCATGGCCGCCGCGCCGCTGCATGCCCAAGTGGTGCAGCGCGCTCGGGTGGACGACAAGAACGCCCCCGTGACGATTAACGCCGAGGAAGTGACCGGGCGCACCGAGCGCCAGATCAACCTGGCGCGCGATGTCGAAGTGGTGCGCGGCGCGACCCGCATGACGTCCGACACGGCCTGCTACAAGCAGGTCGAGGACGAGGTCGCGGCCCAGGGCAACGTCAAGATGTGGCGCTTTGGCGACCGCTACAAGGGCGATGCGCTGCAACTGAACCTCGATTCGGGCAAGGGCTGGATATTGCATCCCGAGTACCACATGGAGCTCAACAACGCGCAGGGCAATGCCAACCGGATCGACTTCCTCAACGAAGAAGAGGCGATCGTCAGCGCCGGCACCTACAGCACCTGCGAAGGGCCGAACCCGGACTGGTATCTGAAGGCGAGCAAGCTGCGCCTCGATACCGGGCGTGACGTCGGCCTGGCCTCGAACACGGTGGTGTATTTCAAGGACGTGCCTTTCCTGTACACGCCGGCGATGTCGTTCTCGCTGTCCGGTGCGCGCCGCTCCGGCTGGCTCTCGCCGCAGGTGGGCGGCGGCTCGAAGGGCGCCTACGAGCTGACGCTGCCTTACTATTTCAATATCGCGCCCAACCGCGACGCGACCTTGTCGCCGCGCCTGATCCTGGGACGCGGGCTGCAGATCGGCGCCAACGGGCGTTACATCGGCGAGACCGACGCCGGCCCCTACGCGGGCGAGAGCACCGTCGAATTCCTGCTGCACGACCAGCAGACCAAGACCGACCGCTGGCTGCTGAACTCGAAACACAGCCAGGCGCTCGCGCCGGGGCTGGGTTTTGGCTGGAACGTGCGGGCCGCCTCGGATGATAATTACCCGAGCGACTTCTCGAAGTCGACCTCGACGTCGGCCGAGCGCCAACTGCTGCGCGAACTGCGCACCGACTACAATCAGCAGTTCTGGAGCCTGTCGGCACGCGTGCAGAACTATCAGGTGCTGCAGGATCCGGCCGCCGCGCTGGACCCGACGCTGACGGTGCCGCGCCCCTACGACCGGCTGCCACAGATCAATTTCCACGCCGGGCGCTACGATGTGCGCGGCCTGGACTGGACGGTGGACGCCGAGCTGACACGCTTCTGGCATCCCGACCTGGTGCGCGGCACGCGCGCCACCTTGCAGGCGCAGGTCAGCTATCCGTGGGTGCGGCCGAGCTATTTCGTCACGCCCAAGCTGATCCTCAACGCCAGCCAGTACGCGCTGGAGAACAACGGCAACAATCCGAACGCCCTGACGCGCGCCCTGCCCACCTTTTCGCTCGACAGCGGCATGGTGTTCGAGCGCGACGCCAAGCTGGCCGGACGGGCCGTGACGCAGACGCTCGAGCCGCGCCTGTTCTACGCGTACACGCCGTACAAGGACCAGAGCGCCTTCCCCAGCTTCGATTCGGCCGAGGCGGGCTTCAATTTCGCCCAGCTGTTCAGCGAAAACCGCTTCCTCGGCTCGGACCGGATCGCCGACGCGAACCAGGTCACGGCGGCGGTGGTGTCGCGCTTCATTGAATCGGACGGGGCCGAACGATTGCGCCTGGCACTGGGCCAGCGCTTTTATTTCCGCGACCAGCGTGTCGCGCTCGACCCCAACACCAAGGCCGACACCAGCCGTTCCGACGTGCTGGTGGCCGCCTCCGGACGGATCACGCAGGCGTGGAATTTCGACAGCGCGGTACAATACAATCCCAGCGCCAGCCGGGTCGCCAGTGCCAATTACGGCGTGCAATGGCAGCCGGGCGCCAAGAAAGTGGTCAACCTCGAATACCGTTATTTGCGCGACAGCTTCAAGAACGTCGACCTGTCGACCCAGTGGCCGATCGCCAAGCGCTGGTACGCGGTGGCGCGTGCCAACTATTCGACGCTGGACCGCAAACTGCTCGAAAGCCTGGTCGGACTCGAATACAATGCCGATTGCTGGGTGTTTCGGATGGGGGCCCAGCGCTTCGTGACGACGGCCAACAACACCTCGTCGCCGTTCTTTGTCCAACTGGAATTGAGCGGCCTGTCCAAGAGCGGTTTCGGAGTCGGCAACCCGCTCCAATCGCTGTACCAGAGCATTCCCGGCTATACCCGGCTGAACCAGAGCCAGAGCCGTTGAGTCTGCATTTTGATTACTCTCACGTGAAACAGATTATGCGCATAGTTCGTCAGCATCAACTCAAGCTCACCGTCGTCCTGCTGGGCGCGCTGTGCGCCGGCTTCGGCGGCGCCGCGCTGGCCCAGGCCAGCGCCACCCCGGCCAAGGCCGCGGTCAGCGCCCCGGTCATGGCCGACGCGATCGCCGTCGTCGTCAACGACGAGGTCATCACCCGCAACGAGCTGACCGCACGCATCAAGTCGGTCGAAGTGCGCATGCGCAAGCAGGGCGTGGCGATGCCCGACCCGGCCGACATGCAGCGCCAGATCCTCGAACGCATGATCGTCGAGCGCGCCCAGCTGCAACTGGCCAAGGAAATGGGCGTGCGGGTCGATGACCTCACGCTCGACCGCGCCATCGCCCGCATCGCCGAGCAGCAAAAGCTGTCGATGCAGGAGATGCGCAACCAGATCGAAAAGGAAGGCACGCCTTACGCGTCGTTCCGCGAAGAGATCCGCGAAGAAATCATCATGCAGCGCCTGCGCGAGCACGAAGTCGACAGCAAGCTGCAGGTCGCCGACGCCGAAGTGGACAGCTTCCTGACGGCCGAGGCGGCCGCCGCCAAGGACCAGGTCGAGCTGAACCTGTCGCAGATTCTGATCCGCATTCCCGACAACGCGTCGCCCGAGCAGATCGCCGCGCGCAAGACGCGCGCCGATGAAGTGATGCGCCAACTGCGCACCGGCGCCGAATTCACCAAAATGGCGGCCACCTATTCCGACGCGCCCGACGCGCTGACCGGCGGCGCCATCGGCTGGCGCGCCATGGACCGCTTGCCGCCGGCCTTCGGCGAGGCGCTCTCCAAGCTCAAGCCCGGCCAGGTCACCCAGGTGATGAAGAGCACCACCGGTTTCCACATCCTGAAGGTGGTCGACCGGCGCAGCCTGGCTGACGCCAAAGACAAGGCCACCGTGCAGCAGACCCATGCGCGCCACATCCTGATCAAGGTCACCCCGACCGTCAGCGCCAGCGACGCCAAGCACAAGCTGACCGAACTGAAGGAACGTCTGGACAACAAGGCGGCCAAGTTTGAAGAGCTGGCACGGCTGTTCTCCAACGACGGCGCGGCCGCCAAGGGCGGCGACCTGGGCTGGCTGTATCCGGGCGACACGATGCCCGAATTCGAAGGGCCGATGAACGCGCTGAAGATCGGTGAAGTGAGCGGCGTGATCGAAACGCCGTATGGCTACCACCTGATCGAAGTGTTGGAGCGCAAGAGCGACGACGTGTCGAAAGAGAAAGTGCGCAATGCCGCGCGTCAGGCGATCCGCGAGCGCAAGCTCGAGGAAGCGACCGACGACTGGCAGCGCCAGGTGCGCGACCGCGCCTATGTCGAGTTCCGCAGCGACGACAAATAAGGCCACGATGATGTCCGCCTTGACTGCTGCGCGGCGCGCCGTGCGCCCCGTGCTGGCGGTGACCAGCGGCGAGCCGGCCGGGATCGGCCCCGAGATCGCGATCCGGGCCGCCTGGGCCCTGCGCGCCGAGGTCAATTGCGTGCTGATCGGCGACGCCGCCTTCCTGGCGCTGACGGCCAGCCTGATCGACCCGGAGATTTCGTTGGTGGCGCTGTCGACGATGGCGCTGCGCAACAGCGGCCTGCCCCAGTTCGGCCCCGCACGCATCGCCGTGATCGACGTGCCGCTGGACGCCCACGTGGTGCCCGGCGTGCTCGACCGCGACAACGGACGCGCCGTGCTGGCCACGCTCGACCTGGCCGTCGAAGGCGTGCAGGCCGGCTGGTTCGACGCGATCGTCACCGCGCCGCTGCAAAAAAGCACCATCAACGACGCCGGCGTGGCTTTTTCCGGCCACACCGAATACCTGGCCGAAAAAACCGCCACCGCCAAGGTGGTGATGATGCTGGCCGGCGAACCGGGCCACGGCGCGCCGCTGCTGCGCGTTGCGCTGGCCACCACCCACCTGCCGCTCAAGGACGTCGCCGGCGCCATCACGCAAGCCGAACTGGGCCAGATCCTCGACATCTTGCACAGCGAGCTGCAGCGCAAGTTCGGCATCAAGGCGCCGCGCATTCTGGTCGCTGGCCTGAACCCGCACGCGGGCGAGGGCGGCTATCTGGGGCGCGAGGAAATCGACACCATCATCCCCGCGCTCGACGCGGCGCGCGCGCGCGGCATCGATGCGCGCGGCCCGTACCCGGCCGACACGCTGTTCCAGCCCAAATACCTCGAGCAAGCCGATTGCGTGCTGGCGATGTACCACGACCAGGGCTTGCCGGTGCTCAAATACGCCAGCTTCGGGCGCGGCGTCAACATCACGCTGGGCCTGCCCTTGATCCGCACCTCGGTCGACCATGGCACCGCGCTGGACCTGGCCGCGCAAGGCCTGGGACTGGCCGACTGCGCCAGCATGGAACAGGCGATCCGCTGCGCCGTGGCAATGGTCCAGGCCAGCGGCGCCACCACTTAAAAGAAAAAACAATGAAACACGTAGCCCGCAAACGCTTCGGCCAGAATTTTCTGACCGACAAATTCGTCCTCGACGCGATCACCGAGGCCATCAACCCGGCCCAGGGTGACGCGATGGTCGAGATCGGCCCCGGCCTGGCCGCGATGACGGAGCGGTTGTCGCGCCGGCTGGCGCACATGCACGTCGTCGAGCTCGACCGCGACCTGGTGGTGCGGCTGGAAAACTCCTTCCCGCGCGCCAAGCTGACGGTGCATTCGGGCGACGCGCTCAAGTTCGACTTCGCCAGCATTCCCGTGCCCGCGGGCCAGAAGCTGCGCGTGGTCGGCAACCTGCCCTACAATATTTCCAGCCCGCTGCTGTTTCGTCTGGCCGAGTTCGCCCACCTGATCGAAGACCAGCACTTCATGCTGCAAAAGGAAGTGGTCGAACGGATGGTGGCCGCCCCGGGCAGCAAGACCTACGGTCGCCTGTCGGTGATGCTGCAATGGCGCTACGACATGAAACTGCTGTTCATCGTGCCGCCCACCGCCTTCGATCCGCCCCCGCAGGTCGAGTCGGCCATCGTGCGCATGGTGCCCGTCACCGAGCAGCTCGCCTGCGACGGCCCGACGCTCGAGGCGGTGGTGCTGAAGGCGTTCTCGCAACGCCGCAAGGTGATCCGCAACTGCCTGGCCGGCATGTTTACCGAAGCCCAGCTGATCGCCGCCGGGGTCGACCCGACGCTGCGTCCGGAAGCGATCGGGCTGGCCCAGTACGTGGCGCTGGCCAACCAGCGCCACCCGCCGGCCTGAGCGGATCGGTGTTGCAGCCCCGCGCCAGCCGGGTCGCCTTGCGTGTCGCGGCCACGGTGACGCTGCAGGACGCGCACACGCGGCCCGCGCACACCCATGATCTGACGGCCGGCGGCATCCGCCTGCAACTGGCCGATGCGCTGCCACTGGCACAGCTGTGCGCGATCCGCTTCGCGGTGCAGTGCGCCGGCCAGTTGCAGCAGGTGCTGGCGATGGGGCAGGTGGTCTACTGCGACACGCGCGACGACGGCCACTATAGCGCCGGCATCAAATTTATCGAGCTCGACCGCGCCAGCGCGGCCACCGTCGCGGCGCTGTTGCTGCACGCGGCGTAGGCGTCGCCGGATTCACCGGCGCCACTCCCCATCCATGTTTTGTATCGGCATCCTGCGCGCGCCGGCGCGGCCGTTGCTGCCGCGTCGCGCCGTGCGAAAACGCGGACAAAAAAAAGCCCGCGGAGTAATCTGCGGGCTAAATCCAATTCTTTTTAAGGAGACTTGGAGGAGACAGGTACAAGTATGCTGCGATGCGGCATATAAATCTAATTTATTTTTGTAATATCAGTTATTCGATTTATGAATAGCGTTGTGCACGCCGCTCAGGGTGCCGCGTTGGGAACGCAGGCGACGGAAATCGGCAGGGGGATGGTGTCGCCCATGGTGCCGGTGCCGTTGGTGACAGTGCAGGTGAAGTTGGTCGGATGCGTCAGCACGGTGACGCCATAGGTGGTCCCGAAGGCGACGGACGAGCCGAAGGTAAAGGTGGTGGCGCCGCCGGTGGCGCTGGCCGCTAACACGGTCAAGCTGCCACCGGTGGTACCGTTGGTCAATTCCATATCGGCCGTCAAACCGGTCACCGTACCGGTCAGCGCCACGCTGTTGAGTGCGCAACTGACGCCGACGCTGATGATGGCCGTGTGGCCGGCGGTGCCGCTACCGTTCACCGGTGCGCAGGTCTGGTGCGCAGGTTGTTTGGTGACCGTCACGTCGTAACTGCTGCCGTAGCTGATCTGACCGGGAAACACAAACGAGGTGGTACCGCCCGCTGGCGTGATGGCCGAGCCACTATTGCTCAATTCCAGGCCGTTGTAGGTCAGGCCGCTAATGACGCCGGCGACGTCGTACTGCGCCTTGCCGCCGCAGGCGGACAGGCTGGCCAGCAAGGTCAGCGCGCAGGCGCTGCGCACAAAAGATAATGTCATAAAATTCTCCAGAAAGGGGGATCAGCGCCGCGCGGGCGCCAAAATGCGCTCGATGGCGGCGTTGAACTCGGTCGAGGCCGGGGCCATCAGGGCGTCGTTACGCAAGTCACCGCGACCGGGCTGGCCACTTCATTCTTGGCCGGGTCCGGCGTCGTGCCCACCAGGTTGAACGCGCCTATCCTGGCGCTCGGGTTGGTCACGCTGCAGGTTTGTCCCACCGGCGGCTGAAACACGCTGATGCCGTATGGCAAGCCATCGCCCACCGTCTGGCGGAATTCGAAGCTTGTCGCGTCGGCTGCCACTTCCACGGTGTCGGAACCGTTGACCAGCACGAGCTTGCTGGTCTGCCCGGAAATCGCGCCACCCAGTCTACGCGGCTTGGCGGCGCAGATGATGCCGATGCCGGAGACGGCAAAGGTGCTGGTGGTGCCCTTTGCGTTGACTGGCGTACAGGTCATGCCCGGTGGATCGGTCTTCACCTGGATGTCGAAGTCGGTGTTGGCGCCGATCAGGTCGGGGAAGGAAAACGCCGTGGTGCCCATCGGAAGCGTCAGATCGACACCTTTATTCGTGATGATCAGGCCGTCGCGGATCAGGCCGACGACCTGGCCGCCCAGCACCAAGTTGCCGCCCGAGCCACCGCAAGCTGCCAAGCCGGCCGCGCAGACCAGCGCCACGCATGAGCGCAGGTACAAACTTTTCATATTCTCTCCAAAAACGAACAGGGTAAGCTGGGCAGGGCAGTCGCCGGCGCCGCAGTGTTGACAGATTTGGGCATCATTTTAGAGCATTTGCCGAGCGGCAGGCCTACTGCGCGTGTATCTGCCTGTAACACCGGGCGCCGAAGCGTGTGCACGCTAGCGCAGACGGCCCTGTTCGCACTGGGATTTGCGCCCGCTGACGTGGCAACGGTTCTGTTGTTCGCCGCGCGCGTTCCACACCGCCACCTCCCACTGGTCGGCGCCGCTGCGCTCCATCGTCATGAAGCCGAAATCTTTGAGCCAGGTGCTCAGGTGCTCGATCACGGCGCCGGGCGCGGGGCGCACATCGACCGGCAGTGGCGTCGGCAGCGCCACCACGTCTTCGAAGGTGCCGGAAAAGCCGGCGATGAACTGGCTCGGCTGCTCGCCGGCGAAGCTGATCTGCTCCCACAGGTGCACATGGCCCGACAGCAGCATCTGCATGCCGGCCGGCAGCAGCTGTCCGTCTTGCGTGCGCAAGGCCGCCTGCACGCCCGGCTCGCCACCGAGCACCTCCAGCGTGCCATCGTCGTTTTGTTTGGCGTGCAGGCCCAGGATCGGATGGTGATTCACGCCGATGTTGTAACTGGCCTGACGCGCCAGCGCATCGAAGCGCTGCCGGGCCGCTATCAGCGTGGCGCGCGGCTGGTTCTTGAATGGCGTGTTGGCCGTGTCGAGCACGATCAGCTGCGCGCCCTCGCCCAGCGGCACCGCGTAGGGCGCGCTGAAGTCGCCCACGGCATCGTTGGCCGGATCATCGCAATCGCGCCCGGCCAGCAAAGGACGCGGGTCGAGCAGGCGCCAGTAACCCTGGCCGGCGCGTTTGCACGCTTCGTGATTGCCGCGCGCGACTACCCATGGGGCGGCGTCGAGCAGCGCGCGGGCCGGCGCGAAGAAGTCGTCGCGCCAGGCGTCCCAGCCATAGCCCCAGCTGCTGCCGGTGCAGCCGGCCTGCTCGGGCGGACAGGCGTTTTCGCGGTAGTGGTAGTCGCCCACGTGCACCACCAGATCGGGTTTCCATGCGGCGGCGGCGGCCGCGATACGGGCGAACGGGTAGGCCGCGCCGTCGTTGCAGGCCTGGTAGGCGTGGTCCGCCTTCTTCATGCGGCAGCCGGTGTCGCCGATCACCACGATGCGACGCGCCTGGGCGCGCGGCAGCGGCAGCGTGCGTCCCAGCACCGAGGCGGCGCGGCTGCCCGGCGGCAGCGCCGCGTCGCAACTGATGACGGGAAAGGCCGACGCCTTGCTGTCGGCCGGATCCGAACGCGTGCTGCGCAGCGCCGGCGTGGCGGCCGGCGCGCGCAGTTGCATCGGCAGTGCGCGCCCGTCGATGTGGATGGCGGGGCAGGTGGCGCCGGCCAGGATCACGCGCGCCACGGCTGCGCCGTCTTCGCCCAGCAGCACCATCGCGGAAAATTCAGGCGCGCCGGGCGGGGCCAGGGTGGCGCAGCCGCCCAGCGTGAGTACAGTGGTCAGTGCGCACAGCAGCGCGCGCGGTGTTACGGTCAGGTGAGCGGGCATGGGATTCCAGCAACGGTGAACCGGCCCGCAGGGCGCGCCGGACAAAAAAATGGCGACCCGGGTGGGGCCGCCATCACATGTTAGCGCATTCGCGCCGGCGCCTAGAAATCGGCCGTCAGCGACAGCAGCGCGCTGCGCTCGGGCAGGAAGGCGTACTGGTCAAAGGCGACGCCCTTGCTGTTCGGCACCACCGAGATCGCATCCTGACGGTCGAACAGGTTGTGCAGGCTGAACTGGATGCGCGCGCGCTTGAACAGCGCTGCCGACGGCGCGCTGAAGGTGTAGGCCAGGTTCAGGTCGGTCGTCGTGTAGGCGCCCACTTTATAGGCGGCCGGCTCGCCTTCCTTGCCGTACTGCTCGCCGACCAGCTTGGCGATCACACTGCCGGACCACGGACCGGCCTTGTACAGCAGGCCCAGCGCGGCCGTGCTGGCGGGCGCCTTGGCCACCGCCAGGCCGGTGCTCTTGACCTTGGCGCTGTTGAGCGAGCCGTTGCCGTGCAGCGAGATGCCGTTGCCGACGTAGTAGGTGGCCTGCGCCTCGACGCCCTTGTAGACGGCGCCGCCCAGGTTGAAGTAGACCAGGTCGGTGCCGGCGCCGGACGAGGCGATCTTGTTGTTGAAGTCGATGTAATACACGTCGGCGTCGAAGGTCAGGTTGGTCGAGCTGTGCACCGCGCCGAGCTGGTAGTTGGTCGAGGTTTGCGGGGCCGGATTGCTGGCGCTGGGGTTGTTTACGTACAGCATCGACAGCGGCGGCACCAGGAAGCCGCGCGCCAGCTGGCCGTAGGCGGCCCACTGCGGGTCGATGCGCAGATTGCCCGTCAGGAACGGCAGCGTGGCCTTGTAGGTCTGGTCGGCCACGGTGGCGATGCGGGTGTCCTGGTTGACGACAGCGTCCACGCTGCGCTTGAAGCTGACGTACTTCAGGCCCGGCGTGACGGTCAGGTTGTCGCGCGCGGCCCATTCGAATTCGACGAACGGCTCGACCTGATTCCAGCCCGAGTTCTGGTCGTATTTGACCGTTTTCGGCGCCGTCTTCTCGACCGGATTGGGCAGGTTCAAGGTCCAGTCGACGTCGAGCGTGTTGCGCGTGCTGTGCGCGTGCTCGAACCAGACCCCGCCGCGCAGCAGGCCGGCCGTCGTCTGCAGCGTGGCCTTGGCGATGTCGCCCACCACGCGGTAGGCATTGAGTTTGGTGTAGCCGGGCACGTCCTTGTTGCCAGTCGGGCCGGCCTTGCTGCCGTTGGCGGTGCCGCCCGTCGCGTCCGATCCGGACGAGGTGTTGTTGGTGTAGGCGTAGCTGTAGAGCGTGTTATCGAACGCCCAGCCGTTGGCCAGCTTGGATTGCACGCGCAGGTAGTCGAAGTCGGTGCTCTTGTCGGCGAAGTTGTAGCCGACGTAGTTCTGGCTGGCCGGGTCGTTGTTGAGGCTGAAGTTTTTGCCATACAGCGCCACCTGGTCCAGCGTCACGCCGGCCTTGTCGGGCGCGTAGCTGCGGATCTTGTTGTAGGTCGAGAAGGCGGTCAGCACCGTATCGCCGATGGTCTTTTCCAGCTTGAACTGGATATTGTCCTCCTTGACGCCGTTGAAGCTGAGGTAGCCGTCGCTGGACAGGTGCGAATAGTTCAACATCAGCGCCGCGTCGCCCAGCGCCGCCACGCTGCCGCTGTCATATTCGGCGCCCAGCATGCGCGTGTTCCAGCTGCCGAAAGTGGCGTAGGGCGTGAAGCGCGCGCTGTCCGACAGTTCCTTGGAAAACAGGTTGATCGAGCCGCCGAAGGTTGCCTGGCCCAGATTGCTGGCGTTGCCCGGGCCCCGTTCGATGACCATGCCGCCGATGATGCGGGCCGGGAAGTAGGACGTCGAGTGGTGGGTCGGGTCGTTGGTGTCGCCAAACGGAATGCCGTCGTAGCTCATATTGTATTCGCCGTCCTGGAAGCCGCGCAGGCTGACCTTCGATTCGCCCAGGCCTTCGCCATTGGCCGACACGCCCGCACCCACGCTGGGCGCGATGCGCGCCACGGCGATGAAGTCGGCGCTGGGCGCGATGGCCTGTTCGATGAAGCCGGCGGTGATCACCGATTGCGGTTCGGTGGCCTTCAGCGACGCTTGCACCGGCGCCGTGTGGGCCACTTTCGAGCCCGACACGATGACCGCCTGCACGATCGCATTCGCGTCTAGCGCAGCAGGCGCATCCGGGTTGACGCTCTTGACGACATCATCGGCGTGCGCACCCTGGGCCATCAGCGCCAGGGCGAACAGCACCTGGCGTGTCATCAGTGGTCGGTTGAAATTGATTTTCTGGGCGAGCATGGCTATCCTTGACGGTGCGTTAGTTGGAAGTGAAGTCCGTTAATGTAGGCGGCGCACATGACCTGCTGATGACAGCCGTACCGACGCCGATCCACTCACACCCACGCTCAATGACTACTGACACCCTGCTGCCCTGGCCAAAAGCGATCCTGTTTGACCTCGACGACACCCTGTGGCCGATCGCACCGGTGATCCGCCAGGCCGAAATCGACCTGCACGCCTGGCTCGCCGAGCACGCGCCGCGCGTGGCCGAGCGCTTCTCGATCGATACGCTGCGCCAGCGCCGCCTGGAACTGCTGGCCAGCCAGCCGGAATTGCACCTCGATCTGGGCGCCCTGCGGCGTGCCGGACTGCTGCACGCGTTTGAACTGGCCGGCGAGGACGCTGGCAAGGTGGAGGCGGCGATGACGCTGTTTTTCGCCGCGCGCAACGCCGTCGTTCCCTACGATGACGTGTTGCCGGGACTGCTGCGCCTGAAAGGGCGCACGCTGATCGGCTCCGTCTCGAACGGCAACGCCGACCTGCAGGCGATCGGCCTGGCACACCATTTCTCGGTGTCGCTGGCGGCGGGCCAGTTCGGCAGCGCCAAGCCCGAGCCGGCCATTTTTCACGCCGCCTGCGCTGCGCTGGAGGTGGCACCGCAGGACGCGCTGTACGTGGGCGACGACATCCTGCTCGACGTGCGCGGCGCCCAGCAGGCCGGGCTGCGCGCGGTGTGGCTGAACCGCACCGGCAGCCGGGCGCACGAGGAGCACGGGGTGCAGGCGGACGCGATTTGCGCCAATTTCGACGAGTTGCTCGACTGGCTCAAGCAGCGCCACCAGGAATAGTCGCGCGGCCGATGGGTGCGTGCGCCGTGCGCCGCGCCGGCGGCGCTGCGCGTGCCGCGGAAACAGCCCGGCACACACGCGCGCCGCGTACGCTCCATGGGTTGCCGCAGCGGCTCACAACTGGCCCGCGGCGATGCGCGCGGCGCAGACTGAAGTCGCGCCAGTGTTGACAAAGGGCAGGCGCGCGGCAAGCGGCGTGGCCAAGATTCGGCCCGCTGCGGGCGCAAGCGTGCATAATAAGGGGATCACCTTTAGCGTCTGGCCAGAATAGAATCATGCATCTCGATACCCGTGCCCAAACTTTGCTCAAAGCCCTGGTCGAGCGTTACATCGCGGACGGTCAGCCGGTCGGCTCGCGCGCGCTGTCCAAAATTTCCGGACTGGACCTGTCGCCGGCGACCATCCGCAACATCATGGCCGACCTGGAAGAGATGGGTTACGTGGCCAGTCCGCACACCTCGGCCGGGCGGATTCCCACCCCGCGCGGCTACCGCATCTTCGTCGACACGCTGCTGACGGTGCAGCACATCGACGAACACGCGGTCGATGCGCGCATGCGCCTGCAGCAGCAAACCCAGCAGCAACCCCAGAAGATCATCGCCAACGCGGCCCAGATGCTGTCGTCGCTGTCGCAGTTCGCCGGCGTGGTGCTCACGCCGCGGCGCGAATCGGTGTTCCAGCAGATCGATTTTCTGCGCCTGTCCGAGAAACGCATCCTGCTGGTGATTGTCGACCCGCGCGGCGACGTGCAAAACCGCCTGCTGCTGACCGACGTCGACTACACGCCGGCGCAACTGGTACAGTCGGCCAACTACATCAACCAGAACTACCGCGGGCTGAGCTTCGACGACGTGCGCATGCGCATGCAGGGCGAGCTGCGCCAGCTGCGCGACGACATGGGCCGGCTGATGCAGGCGGCGGTGGAGGCTGGCAGCGAAGCGATGGCCGACCACTCCGACGACATGGTCATTTCGGGCGAGCGCAACTTGCTGTCGGTGTCGGACCTGTCGTCGAACATGACGTCGCTGCGCCAGATGTTCGACATGTTCGAGCAAAAGACCGGCCTGATGCAGCTGCTCGACGTGTCCAGCAAAGCGACCGGCGTGCAGATTTTCATCGGCGGCGAATCGAACCTGGTGCCGATGGACGAGATGAGCGTGGTCACCGCGCCCTATGAAGTGAACGGCCAGATCGTTGGCACGCTAGGGGTGATCGGCCCGACCCGCATGGCCTACGAGCGCGTGATCCCGATCGTCGACATCACGGCCAAGCTGCTGTCGAACGCGCTGAGCCACAATTAAATAGGGTCAGAGTCGAATTAATTGGCAACATTGCATATTAATTCGACTCTGACCCCACGTTTTGCAACTAGTGCTTGTGCGGGCGGTTGACTTTGACGCCGTTGCCGTAAAATTAAATAGGGTCAGAGTAGAATTAATTCGAAACATTGCAAATTAATTCGACTCTGACCCCATTTGTTTTGCAACTAGTGCTTGTGGGGGCAGTTGACCTTGACGCAGCTGCCGTAGATCGCCAGCGCGTGCTCGGCGATCGCAAAGCCGCGTTCCTCGGCGATGCGCTGCTGGCGCGTTTCGATCTCTTCGTCGAAGAACTCTTCGACCCGGCCGCAGTCCAGGCACACCAGATGGTCGTGGTGCGAGCCGGCGTTGAGCTCGAAGATCGCCTTGCCGGTCTCGAAATGGTTGCGGTTCAGTAGGCCAGCCTGCTCGAACTGGGTCAGCACACGGTATACCGTGGCCAGGCCGACATCCATGCTTTCGGCCAACAGGATCTTGTAGACGTCCTCGGCGGTCAGGTGGCGCACCTCGCTGTTCTGGAAGATTTCCAGAATTTTTAGGCGGGGCAGGGTCGCTTTCAGGCCGCTGGCCTTGAGGTCGGTAGGATTGTTACTCATGTTTGTTGGTCGAGTTTGGGTCATGTGCTTTATCATATAGCGTTTTAGACAGGGGCGCTTAGCCTTCTGCCCATCAATTTGAGGTCACTTATGCGCGTCAACCAAGCTGTTTTGCACCGTTTTAACACTCGCGCGCCGGTTCTGGCTGGCGCCTTGTGCGTGATGCTGGCCATGTCGGGCTGTGCTGCGCTGAGCAATCCGTTCGCCTCGCATCCCGCTGCCGCCGTGCCGGAGACCGTCGTCGCCGTTGACGCCGAAAAGACCGCCGCCGTGGCCAATGCCGGCGCCCAGACCACCCGCGTGACCAAGCTGCAGAAATTTTTCTGGGTGTTTTCGCCGTATCGTCCCGACATTCAGCAAGGCAACTTCATTTCGCAGGAAATGCTGGTTCAGCTGAAAGAAGGCATGACGCGCGACCAGGTCAAGTTTGTGCTCGGCACGCCGCTGCTGACGGACGCGTTCCACGCCGACCGCTGGGATTATCCGTTCCGGCTGGCGCGCGGCGACGGCGAGCTGACCACCAGCCGCGTCACCGTGTATTTCAAGGATGGCAAGGTGGCCAAGTTTGACGGCGGTAACCTGCCGACGGAAAAAGAGTACATCGCCCGCATCGCCGGCCCGATCCGCGCGGCCGAAAAAGCCCCCGCTGCCAAGGAACAGGCGGCCGGCATCCACGTCGTCGATGGCGTCGTCGCCAAACCACCTGAAAACAAACCACCTGAACAATAAGTCGCAGCCATGGTCGATACCCGTATGAGTGAAATGAAGATCGCCGTCGCCGGCGCCGGCGGCAAGATGGGCCGCATGCTGATCGAAGCGATTGCTGCGGCGCCCGATTGTGTGCTCGTCGGCGCGCTCGATGTGGCCGGCGCGCCCGATATCGGCAGCGACGCCGCCGCGTTTTCGGGCAAGCCGTCCGGCGTGCCGATCGAGGCCGACCTGGCCAAGGGCCTGGCCACGGCCAGTGTACTGATCGACTTCACCCGACCCGAGGGCACTTTGCGCCACGTCGCTTACTGCGCCGAGCATGGCATCAATATGATCATCGGCACCACCGGTTTCGACGACGCCGGCAAGGCGCAAATCGCCGCGGCCGCCGAGAAAATCGCGATCATGCTCTCGCCAAACATGAGCGTGGGCGTGAACGTGACGCTCAAGCTGCTCGAGATGGCGGCCAAGAGCCTGTCCGAAGGCTACGATATCGAGATCGTCGAAGCGCACCATCGCCACAAGGTCGACGCGCCGTCCGGCACCGCCCTGAAAATGGGCGAAGTGATCGCCGACGCGCTCGGACGCGATCTGAAGGAATGCGGCGTGTTCGCGCGCGAAGGCGTGACCGGGCCGCGCGATCCGTCCTCGATCGGCTTTGCCACCATCCGCGGCGGCGACATCGTGGGCGACCATACGGTGCTGTTTGCCGGCATCGGCGAGCGCATCGAGATCAGCCACAAGTCCAGCAGCCGGGTCACCTACGCACACGGCGCGCTGCGCGCGGTGCGCTTCCTGGCCGACAAACAAACCGGCCTGTACGACATGCAGGACGTGCTGGCGCTCAAGGGCTAGGCATAGCGCCGTCATGACGCCGACCATCGACAATCAATTCAGCCTGGCGCGCTACTGGGCCCAGGGCGACGCGATCAGCCATGCGGTGGCTTTCCTGCTGCTGGCGATGTCGCTGGTGAGCTGGTTCTTCCTGCTCGCCAAGGCCAGCAGCGCCTGGCGCGTGCGGCGTGCCGCGCGCACCATCGACGGCTTCTGGGCCGCGCCCACGCTGGCCGACGGGATCGCCCTGCTCAAGCTGGTCGATCGCGAAAACATCTACTGGCCGCTGCCCGCGCAAGGGGCCGTCAACACCACCCGGCCCGATTCGATCGCCGGCGCAATGAGCGTCGACGAGCAAATCATCCGCGTGCTGCGCCAGGAAATCACCCGCTCCACCCATCGCATCGAAAGCGGCCTGACCATCCTCGCCTCGATCGGCGCGACCGCGCCCTTCGTCGGCCTGCTGGGTACCGTGTGGGGCATCTATCACGCGCTGGCCGCCGTGTCGGCCGCCGGCACGGTGCAGATCGACAAAGTGGCCGGCCCGGTCGGCGAGGCCTTGATCATGACCGGCTTCGGTCTGACGGTGGCCATTCCGGCCGTGTTGGCGTATAACGGATTTAGCCGCCTGAACCGGCTCACGTTGGCCGAGCTCGATGGCTTTGCCCACGACCTGCACGCCTACTTCATCACATAGCGCACTGGAGAGAACATGGCCTTCGGCAGCTTCAACCCGCACCGCCAGCAAGCGCTGATGGCCGAGATTAACGTCACCCCGATGGTGGACGTGATGCTGGTGCTGCTGGTGATCTTCATCATCACCGCGCCGATGTTTACCCACGCGATCAAGCTGGACCTGCCGCGCGCCCAGTCGGGCGTCAGCGCGCAACAGCCGAACACGGTGAGCGTGTCGATCGACGCCAATGGCAACGTGTATTGGAACAACGCGGCGCTGGGCGACGCGGCGCTGGAGCAGCGCCTGATCGAGGCCGCGGCGCAGGACCCACAACCGGAGCTGCAACTGCGCGCCGACAAAAATACCCGTTACGAAGCGGTGGCCTTGCTGATGGCGGCAGCCCAGTCGCACGGCTTGACCCGCCTGGGCTTCGTGACCGAACCCAAGAAAGAGGACACACATGGCCAACGTTGAACTACATGGCGCCGTCATCGCAAACTGGGACAGCTTCCACGCCGAATCGAAACGCGCCTTCGGCTTTCCCGATTTCTACGCCGGCACGATGGACGCCTGGGTCGATTGCATGAGTTACCTGCGCGACGCCGACGGCATGAGCAAATTTCGTCTGAAATCGAACGAGACGCTGACCATCGTTGTACTGGACGCGACGCAGATGCGCGCGCAGGCGCCCGACATCCTCGAAGAGATGACCTACTGCGTGGCCGGCATCAACGAGCGCTACGAAGACTACGGCGAGAAGCCGGCACTGGTGCTGCAGCTGGGCTAGCCCCCTGTGTGCTCTGGTACGCGTGCTGCCACATGAAGACGCGGCGCTTGCGTGCCTGGGCTGGTGCGCAAGCGCCGCGTTTTTGCGGGCGCCTGCGGGAATGCCGCGCGACCCTAGCGCATCGCCTGCGGGTCGAAGTTGGGATTTTCGATCAGCCCCAGCAGGTTGCCGAACGGATCGTTCAGCTCGGCCACGCTGATGCCGCCGCCCACGTCCTGCGGCCCCATCTTCACGCTCGCGCCCAGCGCGACGATGCGCGCCACTTCGGCCTGGATATCGCTCACGCCCCACAGCGCAGTGCAGCCGTGGGTGCCTGGCGTGCCGTCCGGGACCAGCCCCAGTTCGAAGCCGCCGACGGTAAAGCCGACGTAAAACGGCTCCTCAAAATACGGGGTGCAACCAAACACCTGGCCGTACCATTTGGTGGCCTCGGCCAGGTCGGTGACCGGGTAGAGCGCGGTGCGCAGTCCTTGAATCATGCTGTTCTCCTGTTGAAGGTGGTCTCGCTGTGAGTGTGCCCGATGGGGCGCGGGCGGTGTTGTTTGAATCGTTCAGTCGTCGCGCTCGCGTTTTAGCAGCAGCACGGGCTTGGGGTAGAACCGCTTGCACCAGGCCAGCTTGTCGCTGATCTGGCGTGGCACGGCGTCGGCCGGATCGAGGCGATGGAAACCGGCCGCCCGATACAGCGCTTCGAGTTCGGCAAACGGCAGGCAATACAGGGTCCGGTGGCGCGACTGCGCGATCAGGAACGCGATCAATCGTTTGGTCAGGCCGCGCCCTTGAAACGCCGGAAACACATGCATCCCGCCCAGCTCGGCCACTTCGGGGCCGACCGGCACCAGCCGGCCCAAGCCGGCCCACTGTCCATCGACTTCGGCCAGCACCACCAGATCGTGTACGCCGCATGGCACGAAGTCGATGGCCGCATAGTGTGCGTTGACGCCGGCCAGCTCGTGCGCACCGATCGCGCGCAAGTGGGTCGCCATCGCGCTAGGCCGCCACGCGGGCCGCGCCGGCCAGGCTCGGTGCGGCCAGATAGGCGTCGATCAGTGCGGCGACATGCGCGCCGTGCGTGCTGGTCAGATCATGGGTGGCGCCGGCCAGCACGTGCAACTGCGCGTTGGGTAACAGCGATGCCAGGCGCCGGCCCACCGCCACTGGGCTGATCGGATCGGCGTCGCCCCAGATCAGCAGCACCGGGATCGTGATGGCGTCCAGCTGCGCGCTCAGCTCGGCGCGCGTGTCGATGAACCAGCGCGGCAGCGACGGTTGGGCCGCCAGCAGGCCGGGGCGCCAGTCGAGCGTGTCGAGGTCGCTGATGTCGATCCCGCCCGAGGTGGCGCACAGCACCAGATGGGTGATCAGATCGGGTCGCGCCAGCGCCACCCGCATGGCCACGATGCCGCCCATCGACTGGGCGATCAAGGCGGTCGGCCGCTCGATCCGGCGCAGCACGCCGGTCACCAGATCATCGATGCCGGCCACCTGCGGATCGGCCGGGGTGGCGCCAAACCCGGGCCAGCCGAGCAGTACCTGCTTGGCGGTGTGCGCGATCCGCTCGGCGGTCGGCTGCCAAAATGTGGTGTTGCCGGACGCGCCGGGTAAAAACAGCAAAGTCGTTGGTGCGTGCGTGCTCAAACTGTGGTCCTCGGGTGGAAATGGATGGTGCTCGCTGGCGCCGCAAGACGCAATGCCGATGCATGCCCGCCAAGATGGATTTTTCCACAATTTCGCGCTGGCGTGCGGTCTTTCTGGCGGCGCCGGCGAACAAAGCGCACACCGCCCGCCGTTGCGCGGCGGCGCCCGCCGTGATTCGCGGGCCGAGCCGGTATAATGATCGGTCCATCTCCACTTTTGGCCGCACATCATGCAAGATAAATATAGTCCAGCCGACGTCGAACAAGCCGCCCAATCCCACTGGAAGGCGATCGACGCCTACAAAGCGGTCGAACACGACCCGCGTTTCCCGAAGGGCAAATACTACGCTTGCTCGATGCTGCCTTACCCGTCCGGCAAGCTGCACATGGGGCACGTGCGCAACTATACGATCAACGACGTGATGTACCGCTACCTGCGCATGAACGGCTACAACGTGCTGATGCCGATGGGCTGGGACGCGTTCGGCATGCCGGCCGAAAACGCGGCGATGGCCAACAACGTGCCGCCGGCGCAATGGACTTATTCGAACATCGCGCACATGAAGCAGCAGATGGAATCGATGGGTCTGGCGATCGACTGGTCGCGCGAAATGACCGCTAGCAAGCCTGAATACTATAAATGGAACCAGTGGATGTTCCTGAAGATGCTGGAAAAAGGCATCATCTACAAAAAGACCGGCACCGTGAACTGGGATCCGATCGACCAGACCGTGCTGGCCAATGAGCAAGTGGTGGACGGGCGCGGCTGGCGCTCCGGCGCGCTGATCGAAAAGCGCGAGATCCCGATGTACTACGCGCGCATCACCGACTACGCCGACGAGCTGCTCGACTACGTGCACGACAAGCTGCCGGGCTGGCCCGAGCGCGTGCGCGTGATGCAGACCAACTGGATCGGCAAGTCGGTCGGCGTGCGTTTCGCCTTCCCGCACCAGATCAAGGACGCCGACGGCGCCGCCATCAACGACGGCAAGCTGTACGTGTTCACCACCCGCGCCGACACCATCATGGGTGTGACCTTCTGCGCCGTGGCGCCGGAACACGCGCTGGCCGCGCACGCCGCGCTCACCAATCCTGAGCTGGCCGCCTTTATCGCCGAGTGCAAACTGGGCAGCGTCATCGAAGCGGACATGGCGACGATGGAGAAGAAGGGCATGCCGACCGGCCTGTTCGTCACCCATCCCTTGACCGGCGACCAGGTCGAAGTCTGGGTCGGCAACTACGTCCTGATCACCTACGGCGACGGCGCCGTGATGGGCGTGCCGGCGCACGACGAGCGCGATTTCGCGTTCGCCAAAAAGTACAATCTGGCGATCAAGCAGGTCACCGGCGTCGAAGGCAAAGAGTTCTCCACCGACGCGTGGCAGGAATCGTACGGCGACAAAGAACACTGCGTGTTGGTCAACTCCGGCAAGTACGACGGTTTGAACTACAGCGCCGCCGTGGACGCGATCGCGGCCGATCTGGCGCGTGAAAATCTGGGCGAAAAGAAGACCACCTTCCGCCTGCGCGACTGGGGCATTTCGCGCCAGCGCTACTGGGGCACGCCGATTCCGATGATCCATTGCGCCGACTGCGGCGTGGTGCCGGTGCCGGAAAAAGACCTGCCGGTGGTGCTGCCCGAGGACTGCGTGCCGGACGGCACCGGCAATCCGCTCAACAAATACGAAGCCTTCCTGCGCTGCGACTGCCCGCAATGCGGCAAACCCGCGCGCCGCGAAACGGACACGATGGACACCTTCGTCGATTCGTCCTGGTACTACATGCGCTATACCTCGCCGGGCAGCACGGACGCGATGGTCGACGCGCGCAATGACTACTGGATGCCGATGGACCAGTACATCGGCGGCATCGAACACGCCGTGATGCACTTGCTGTACGCGCGTTTCTGGACCAAGATCATGCGCGACTTCGGTCTGGTCAAGTTCGACGAGCCGTTCGTCAACCTGCTCACCCAGGGCATGGTGCTCAACGAGACTTACTATCGCGAAGACGCGGCCGGCAAGAAGACCTGGTTCAACCCGGCCGATATCGACCTGACGCTGGACGACAAGGGCCGTCCGCAAGGCGCCACCCTGGTGGCCGACGGCGCGCCGGTGCATATCGGCGGCACCGAGAAGATGTCGAAGTCGAAGAACAACGGCATCGACCCGCAAGCCCAGATCGAGCAGTACGGCGCCGACACCGCGCGCCTGTTCACGATGTTCGCCTCGCCACCGGAGCAGACGCTGGAATGGTCCGGCAGCGGCGTCGAAGGCGCCAACCGCTTCCTGCGCCGCGTGTGGGCGTTCGGCTACGCGCAGGCCGCGCGCATCAGCGCCAACCTGGCCGCTCCGTCCAACGACGGCGCGACCGAGGCACACAAAACGCTGCGCCGCGAAGTGCACAAGATCCTGCAGCAGGCCGACTATGACCTGAAGCGCATTCAGTACAACACCGTCGTGTCGGCCTGCATGAAGATGCTCAACACGATGGAGTCGGCCAAACTGGACGACAGCGCCGCCTCGCACGCCGTCATCACCGAAGGCCTGTCGATTTTCCTGCGCTTGCTGAACCCGGTGGCGCCGCACATCACCCACGTGTTGTGGGAAGCGCTCGGTTACAGCGCCGTGCATGGCGACATCCTCAACGTGCAGTGGCCGCAAGTGGACCCGGTGGCGCTCGAGCAGGCCGAAATCGAGATGATGATCCAGGTGAACGGCAAGCTGCGCGGCAGCGTGACGGTGGCCAAGGATGCCGACAAGGCCACCATCGAACGGCTGGCGCTGGCCTGCGAAAGCATCCAGAAGTTCATCGAGACGCCGCCCAAGAAGGTGATCGTGGTGCCGGGCAAGCTGATCAGCATCGTGGTCTGAGCGATGATGACGCTGCGTCTCACCATGCTGCGCGCCTGCGCCCTGCTGCTGCTGGCGGGGGCGCTGTCGGCCTGCGGCTTTCACCCGCGCGGCTCGACCGGCCAGTACACGATGCCGTTTCGCACGCTGTACCTGAGCTTTCCCGAGACGTCGTCGCTGGGCACTGAGCTCAAACGCAATCTGCGCGCCAGCGGCGAGACGACGATCGTGCCCGAGGCCACGGCGGCCGACGCCCAGTTCGACGTGATCGGCGAGACGCGTGGCAAGACCATCCAGTCGCTCAACAGCCTGGGCCGCGTGCGCGAGTATTCGCTGACCTATGTGCTGGTGTTCCAGGTGCGCGACGCGAAAGGCAACGTGCTGCTGGCGCCCACCGAGATCGCGCTCAAGCGCAGTATCAGCTTCAACGAAAACCAGGTGCTGGCCAAGGAATCGGAAGAAGTGCTGCTGTACCGCGACATGCAAAGCGACCTGGTGCAGCAGATCTTGCGCCGCCTGGCCGCCATCAAACCTTTGTGAGATTGATCCATGCAATTGCGGGTTGACGCGCTGGAAGGCCACCTGAGCAAATCGCTCGGGCAGCTGTACGTGATCACCAGCGACGAACATTTGCTGGCGCTGGAAGCGGCCGACAAGATTCGCCGCGCCGCGCGCGCGCAAGGCTATTCCGAGCGCGACGTGCTGTCGGTCGAGCGCAACTTCAAGTGGGGCGAACTGCTGGCGGCCAACCAGTCGCTGTCGCTGTTCGGTGACAAAAAGCTGATCGAACTGCGCATCCCCGGCGGCAAGCCGGGCAAGGACGGCGGCGCCGCATTGCAGGCGTACGCGAAAGACCTCAGCCCCGACAACCTGACGCTGATCACGCTGCCCAAGCTGGACTGGCAAACCCAGAAAGCGGCCTGGGTGGCCAGCTTGCAGCAGGCGGCCGTCTACATCGACATCCCCAGCATCGAGCGGGCGCAACTGCCGGCCTGGATCGCCACCCGGCTGGGCAGTCAGGGCCAGAGCGTGGACCGCCAAAGCCTGGACTTCATCGCCGACCGAGTCGAAGGCAACCTGCTGGCGGCGCACCAGGAAATCATGAAACTCGGCTTGCTGCACGAGCCGGGCAAACTGACGTTCGAACAAGTGCACGACGCGGTGCTGAACGTGGCGCGCTACGACGTCTTCAAACTGTCCGAAGCGATGCTGGCGGGCGACACGGCGCGCCTGGTGCGCATGCTCGAAGGCCTGAAAGGCGAGGGCGAAGCGCTGCCGCTGGTGCTATGGGCGGTGGCCGAAGAAATCCGCACCCTGCTAAAACTAAAAGCCGGCATGGCGCAGGGCCGCCCGCTTGGTGTGCTGCTCAAAGAAAGCCGCATCTGGGGGCCGCGCGAGCGCATGATGGAGCCTGCGCTGCGCCGCATTGCGCTGCCGACGCTGGCGCTGGCGCTGCGGCAAGCCTCGCAGGTCGACAAAATGATCAAAGGCCTGCGCGCCAAGACGCACGCCGGCGACGCCTGGGACGCGATGCTGCAACTGGCGCTGACGGTCGCGCGCGGCTAACGTTGCAAAACAATTGGGGTCAGAGTCACATTAATTTGAAACTTTGCCAAGTGGCGAGAAAACAATTGGGGTCAGAGTCGAATTAATTTGGAACAAAGTGAGGAATAATTAGGGTCAGAGTCAAATTAATTTGAAATAGTTGCAAATTGGTTTGCGATGGAGTCGACTGTGCTGGACTTGTTGTACAACGACTGTGTACGGCCCTCGAACATGCGTGGCGCCAACAATGGCGAGCGCTTTAGGTGAGTTGGTAGGTGGAAGTTCCATCGCGCGCTACTCAATCATGATGACCGCAGGGCCCCAAACCTGGTCGATTGTTTCGGTGGACATTGTTGCCAACTTATGTGACTCGGCCTCCAATCGATGTCGATTCTAGTTTTAATAAATTGAAATAGTTGCAAATTAATTTGACTCTGACCCTATTTAATTATCATGCATGCGGAAAAGTTGTAAATCAATTCGACTCTGACCCTATTAAAAAGCAAGCTTATGAACATCACTGAGTACATGGAACAGGTTGGCAAGCAGGCGCGTGCGGCCTCGCGTGCGATGGCGCGCGCCGACAGCGCAACGCGCAATCGCGCGCTGCTGCTGATCGCCGATGCGATCGTGCGCGACGCGCCGTTACTGCGCGCGGCCAATGCGCAGGATCTGGAGGCGGCGCGCGCTGCCGGTCTGGCGCCGTCGATGCTGGACCGCCTGACCTTGTCGGACGGGGCGATCGACACGATGGTCGAGGGGCTGCGCCAGATCGTCGCGCTGGCCGATCCGATCGGCGAAATCTCGAACATGAAATTTCGCCCCAGCGGCATTCAGGTGGGGCAGATGCGCGTGCCGCTCGGTGTCATCGGCATCATCTACGAGGCGCGCCCGAATGTGACGGTCGACGCGGCCGGTCTGTGCATCAAGAGTGGCAACGCGACCATCCTGCGCGGCGGCTCGGAGGCAATTCATTGTAATCGGGCGCTGGCGAAAATCGTCGCCGAAGGCTTGGCCGGCGCCGGTTTGCCCGCGCACGGCGTGCAGATCGTCGACACCGTCGATCGCGCCGCCGTGGGCGCGCTGATCACCATGCCGCAGTATGTGGACGTGATCGTGCCACGCGGCGGCAAGGGCCTGATCGCGCGTCTGATGGCCGAGGCGACGGTGCCGATGATTAAGCATCTGGACGGTATCTGCCACGTCTACATCGACGCCAAGGCCGATATCGCCAAGGCGCTGCCGATCGCTTTCAACGCCAAGACGCACCGCTACGGCACCTGCAACACGATGGAGACGCTGCTGGTGGCGCGCGCCATCGCGCCGACCGTGCTGCCGCAACTGGCCCGTCTGTATGCGACCAAGGAAGTTGAATTGCGCGCCGACCCCGAAGCGTTCGCGCTGCTGGCCGGTTACGACCATCTGGTGGCCGCTACGCAGGAAGACTGGAGCACCGAATACCTGGCGCCTATCCTGGCCATCAAGATCGTCGCCGACATCGACGAGGCGATCGATCACATCAACACCTATTCGTCCAAGCACACCGATGCGATCATCACCGAGGATTACAGCGACGCGCTGCGCTTTCTGCGCGAAGTCGATTCCGCCTCGGTGATGGTGAACGCCTCGACCCGCTTCGCCGACGGTTTCGAATACGGCCTGGGCGCCGAAATCGGCATCTCCAACGACAAACTGCACGCGCGCGGCCCGGTCGGTCTGGAAGGGCTGACGTCGCTCAAATACGTCGTTTTCGGCCACGGCGAAGTGCGTCAATAGCGCGTTTCCACACGAGGATCTTCATGTCGCAGCACATCAACCACGGAAATCACCATGCTCTGGATTAAAGCGTTTCACATCGTCTTCGTCACGTCGTGGTTCGCCGGCCTGTTCTATTTGCCGCGCATCTTCGTCAATCTGGCGCAGGAGCCCGAGACGGTGGCCAACGCGCGCCTGCTGCTGATGGCGCGCCGGCTGTACCGATTCACGACCATGCTGGCCGTGCTGGCGATCGCGTTTGGCCTGGGCATGCTGTGGACCGGCTATGCGTTCACGGGCATCTGGCTGCACGTCAAGCTGGCGCTGGTGCTGCTGGTGATTGGCTACCACCATGCCTGCGGCATGTTGTTGCGAAAATTCGAGAATGGCGCGAACCGGCGCACGCACGTCTGGTACCGCTGGTTCAACGAAGTGCCGGTGCTGCTACTGACAGCGATCGTGATCCTGGTCGTGGTCAAACCATTCTGATAGGCGACGATGAATAACTCTGTCCAGTATTTTTTCGCACCGCATTCGCCGTGGGCCTATCTCGGTCACGAGCGCTTCGTCACGCTGGCCAAGGCGCACGGCGCCCAGATCGAGGTCAAGCCGTTCGACCTGGGCCGGGTATTTAGCCAGTCGGGCGGACTGCCGCTGGCCAAGCGCGCGCCGCAACGGCAGGCTTACCGCCTGCAGGAGCTGGCGCGCTGGTCCGAATACCTGCAACTGCCGCTGAAGGTCCAGCCGACCTTCTTTCCGGTGTCGCCGGACGCCTCGGCCAAGCTGATTCTGGCGACCCGGCTGGCGCTGGGCGTGGACACGGCGCTCGCGCTGACCGGCGCGATCATGCGCGCGCTGTGGGCCGAGGACCGCAACATCGGCGACGCCGACACGCTGGTCCAGATCGCCAACAGCTGTGAGCTCGACGGACGCATGCTGCTCAAGTCGTCCGACACGGCCAGCGTGCAGGCCGAGTACGAGCGCAATACCGAAGACGCCACCAACGCCAACGTGTTCGGCGTGCCGTGGTTTGTCGTCGATGGTGAAAATTTCTGGGGCCAGGACCGACTCGACTTTGTCGACCGGGCGCTGGCCAAACAAACGGCGCCCTGATTGGCCGTCGCAGTAGCGGTGTGTGGCGGCCATCTGGCGCGTTCACACACCATCGTAGTTTGAATTTTTTTAACGGATAAAGGGTACACCATGGCTTCTTATTTCTGTCCTTGCCCGCGTGGCATGGAAGCGGCGCTGGCCGAAGAGTTGGGCGAAATTGCCCAGAACAGTTCCTCGCTGAAGGTGCACAATCAAGTGCCGGGCGGGGTCCATTGCTCGGGCGAGCTGCTCGACGCCTACCGCATCAATCTGCATTCGCGCATCGCCTCGCGCGTGCTGATGCGCATGGCGCACGCCGGCTACGTCAACGAGAACGACATCTATGACCTGACCATGGCGCAGCCGTGGGAAAACTGGTTCGGCGTCGATCACACGATCCGGGTTGACGTCACGGCCGTCAAGTCGCCGCTGCGTTCGCTCGAATTCACCACCTTGAAAATCAAGGACGCGATCTGCGACCGCTTCCGCGATCAGTTCGACAAACGCCCGTCGGTCGACACGCGCGAGCCGGACATGCGCATCGTCGGTTTTCTGGACGCGCACAATTTCACGATCTACCTCGACACCTCCGGCGAAGCGCTGTTCAAGCGCGGCTGGCGCGAAGAGACGGGCGACGCGCCGCTGCGCGAAAACCTGGCCGCCGGCCTGCTGCGCGTGTCGGGCTGGAAGCCGGGCACGCCGCTGTTCGACCCGATGTGCGGCTCGGGCACGATTCTGATCGAGGCGGCCCAGATCGTACAGGGCATCCCGTCCGGTTCGCGCCGCAATTTCGCGTTCGAAAAATTCAACGATTTCAACGCGCCCCAGTGGGCCGCGCTGAAGCAGTCGATCAAGCCGAACCCGCTGCCCGAGACGCCGACCATCTTCGGCAGCGACATTTCCGGCGACATGGTGGCGATGACGCGCCATAACCTCAAATGCGCGGGCATCCTGTTCGAGGTGCCGCTCAAGCAGATCGAAGCGCAGGAAGTCAAAGCGCCCACCGAGCAGCCGGGCATCTTGCTGACCAACCCGCCGTACGGCGAGCGGATCGGCGTGCGCGGTGACTCCAGCATGCCGGACGACGAAATGTCGATCGCGTTCTACAGCGCGCTGGGCACCACGCTCAAGCAGCGCTTCGCCGGCTGGACCGTGTTCCTGTTCACGGCCGACCTGAAGCTGCCCAAGCTGCTGCGCCTGAAAGAAGCGCGCAAGACGCCGTTCTTCAACGGCGCGCTGGAATGCCGCTTCTTCCGCTTCGACATGGTGGCCGGCTACAACCGACGCGAAGAAGCCAAGCCGAAGACGCAGTAAGCCCGCTGCGGCGGGTTGGCGCGCGCCGCGTCGGCCTGGCGGCCGAAAGTAAGCGGCCTCAGGTGGCCTGGCCGAAAACAAGGTAAGCTGGCTGCGCCGCCGATCCGGCGCGCGCAACCAGTACAAGAAAAAATCATGTTCCCCAACCCGCCAGCGAACCTGCCGCCGGATCCGGTTACCCCGGTGCCGCTCCCTCCGATCAAACGTGTGGCGGCGCTGGGCACCGTCGGCCTGGCCATCATGCTGGCCGCGCTGTCGATGCTGGGGCCGTTTTCGATCGACACCTACCTGCCGGCCTTCCCCTACATCCAGGCCGACCTGCACGCCAGCGCGATCGAGGTGCAGCAGACGCTGACGGCCTACATGCTGGCGTTTGCCGGCATGGTGCTGTGGCACGGGGCGCTGTCGGACGCTTTCGGGCGGCGCAACATCATCATCGTTTCGCTGGTCCTGTTCGCCATCGGCACCTTCGGCTGCGCCGCTTCGCACTCGGTGCACTACCTGTGGGTGTTTCGCATCATGCAGGGCGTCTCGTCGGGCGCCGGGGTGGTGGTCGGGCGCGCCATCATCCGCGACCTGTACGAAGGCGCGGCGGCGGCCCGCCTGCTGTCCTTGGTGACGATGATCTTTTCGATCGCGCCGGCCATCGCGCCTATCCTGGGCGGCGTCATCGTCAAGCTGCTCGACTGGCGCGCGATCTTCCTGTTTTTGCTCGGCTACACGGTGCTGCTGATCCTGTTTTGCTACCGCCGCCTGCCCGAGTCGCTGCCACCGTTTAAGCGCCAGCCCTTCAATCCCGGTTTCCTCGCGCACAGCTACGGCGCCATCTTCCGCTCGCCGCTGTTTCACATGAAGGCCGGCGTGGTTGCGCTCAATTTCGCCGGCCTGTTCCTGTACATCTCGGCCGCGCCGGTGATGCTGCCCACCCACCTGCATCTGGGCCCCGACCAGTTCGGCTGGTTGTTCGTGCCCTCGGTGGCCGGCATCTTCCTCGGCGCTCTGGCGTCGAACCGGATCGCCGGGCGCGTCACCTTCGCGCGCCAGATCGGCATCGGCTTTTGCTTCCTGCTGGGCGCGGCCGTCGTCAACGTGGCCTACCACCTGTGGTTCCCGCCCGCGCTGCCCTGGTCGGTTGCGCCGATGTTCTTCTACACCTTCGGCATGTCGATGGTGGCGCCCGGCGCGACGCTGCTGGCGATGGACCTGTTTCCGCACATCCGCGGCACGGTCGCATCCTGCCAGTCATTCGCGGTGACGCTGCTGGGCGCCGTGGTGGCCGGCGTGATCGCCCCTTTCCTGTCCCATTCGGTGTTGTGGCTGGCCTGCGGGCAGCTCGCGTTCGCGCTGTCCGCGCTGAGCCTGTGGCTGGCCTCGCGTTACTATAAGGGCATGCTTGTGCGTACCGGACGTTAGGCGATAGCAAGCCGATAATGCACGACGATAGCAAGCCGATAAGGGAAAAGAAAATCTTTTCTTAAAACATTATTCCCAGCAAGAAACGCCGTGCTTATATGCTAAGATCACTTTTTTCCTGGATCGGAGCAGACGGCCAATGCCAGCGCTGTTCGGACAAATGGAATATTTTTGTTGTGGTCGCTGAGTCGTTTGAGCGCCACGTTCAACCTACGACCATTGGCGGCAGCGCTCTAGAACATGCATCAATCGGACACCGATATTCGCAATCGCCTGCTGATCGCGCGTCTGCCGGCGATGCCGCAGATTCTGATCAAGCTGATCGAACACCTGCAGGCGGACGACCTGGGCATGCCCGAACTGGCCGCGCTGATCGCCAAGGATGCTGGCATGACCAGCAAGATCCTGACGGTGGCCAACAGTTCGGCCTACCACCGCAACGGCCGCAGCGTCGCGCTCGAGCAGTCGCTGGTGGCGCTGGGCACCGACATGATCAAGACGCTGGTGATCAGCGAATCGGTGTTCCAGACCTTTAACAACTTCCCCCATTCGGGCAGCACCGACCTGCGCGCCTTCTGGCGCAATTCGCTGAGCGCGGCCGTGATCGCGCGCGAGCTGGCCAAGCAGATGGACTATCCGCACGTCGAGGAAGCCTATCTGGCCGGCCTGATGCACAACGTGGGCCGGCTGGCCCTGTTGGCCACGGCGCCCAAGGAATACGCGCACAATTTCACGGCGCGCGACGACGAGGCGCTGTGCGCGGTCGAGCAACGCACGCTGCAAATTACCCACTCGGAAGCGGGAGCCTGGCTGATCGAACGCTGGCATCTCGATTCCTTCCTGGCCGATGCGGTGCTGTACCACCACGAACCGGCATCCCGTCTGGAGACGGCCCACCCTTTGATACGCATCGTGCGGCTGGCCCACGTGCTGACCTGCCATGCGCCCGAGCCGCTCGCGCTGGCCGAGGCGGTGGCGCTGTGTGCGCTCGATCTGGCCGTGGTCGACCAGATCGTCAGCGCCGCCCAGCGCCAGGTCGAACTGGCCGCCGAGCATCTGGGCATCGAGCTGGCCGACCCCGATCACAGCGCGCCCGCGGCGCTCGCGCCCAGCGCTGCGCTCGACCCGGTGGCCCAGCGCCTGTCCGAGGAAGTGCGCAATATGGTGCTGGTGTCCGAAGTGGGGCAGAGCTTCGCGCGCCAGCAGGGCGAGGCGGGTCTGCTCGAATCGATGACGCGCTCGGCGCGCATCCTGTTTGACTTCAATAACACCGTGGTACTGCTGGAAAACCCCACCGGCCAGGCGCTGATGGGCGTGGCCAGCGGCGACCAGCAGCAAAGGCTGGCCGAGTTCGTGCTGCCGCTGGCCAAGGGCAGCGTGCTGGCCGACAGCGCGCGCCTGCGCAAAATCGTCTACCTGCACCGGGACAGCCAGCCCTTGCTGATGGCCGAGGAGCAGCTGTTTCGCCTGCTGCGCAGCGACAGCCTGGTGTGCCTGCCGCTGGTGGCCGGCCAGCGCTGCCTGGGCGTGCTGATCGGCGCCGTGGCCGCCTGGCAGCTGCCCGGCTGTCAGCGCCGCGAACGCTTCCTGCAATCGTTCGGCGCCCAGGCGGCCAGCGCGCTGGAAACCGTACAGTCCGAGCGCGGCCATGCGCGCCGCCAGCTGGCCCACGTGGCCGAGGAATACCGCGAGGCCTCGCGCCGCGTGGTGCACGAAGTGAACAACCCACTGGCGATCATCAAAAATTATCTGAGCGTGTTGGACGGCAAACTGGCCAGGCGCGAACCGGTCAAGGGTGAAATGGCCGTCCTCAACGAGGAACTGGACCGGGTCGGCCAGTTGGTCAACGCTCTGGTCGAGCTGCAACCGGTGGGTGTCTCCGGCGTCACCGATGTGCGTCGCGTGGTGTTTGATGTGGTGCGCCTGTTCGGCGCCACCGCCTTCGTGCCGCCGTCGATCGAGATCGTCGTCGGCATGCCCGACCAGGCCGCCGAGATCGACGCCGACGGCGACATTCTCAAGCAAATCCTGGTCAACCTGATCAAGAACGCGGTCGAAGCGATGCCGCGCGGCGGGCGCATCGACATCCTGCACCGCGGCCATGTCAACCGCGAGCGCAAGCTGTATCTGGAGCTGGTGTTGGCCGACAACGGACCGGGCCTGGCGCCCGAGCTGCTGGCCAATCTGTTTGCGCCCGTGCGCAGCAACAAGGACGGCGCGCACCACGGCCTGGGGCTGGCGATCGTGCACAGCCTGGTCAAGCAGATCGGCGGCATGATCACCTGCCGCAGCGGCAGCAGCGGTACCGCCTTCGAAATCCTGCTGCCGGTGCGCGCCAGCGTCACCCTGGCGGCCAGCGCGCCGGCGCGGGCGCTTGATTCGGTCTGAGGTCAGCATGAACTTGCATTCTGTTAGCGCGCACGCGGCACCCGATCCGGCCGCCGCCCCGGTGCGCGCGCACGACGATGGCGCGCCGGCGCGCATCCTGCTGGTCGATGACGAGCCGCGCCTGTTGTCGTCGCTGTACGCGTTGCTGTGCGGCGGCCAGTACGAGCTGGTCACCGCCACCTGCGGCAGCGAAGCGCTCGAGCAGCTCACGCGCCAGCGCTTTGACCTGGTGCTGCTAGACCTGCGTCTGCCCGACATGAGCGGGCACGAAATCATGGACGTGCTGAACGCGCGCGCGATCGACGCCAACGTGATCGTGATGAGCGGCGACGTCGGCATCGAGGCGGCCATCGGTGCCCTCAAGCGCGGTGCCTACGACTATCTGCGCAAGCCGTACAGCCGCGAGGAGCTGCTCAAAACGGTGGCCAACGCGCTCAAGCAGCGCCGCCTGGAACAGGCCAACGCGCGCATCGCCTCGCAGCTGGAAAACTCGGAACGGATGTACCGTTACCTGGTCGACAGCTCGCCCGACATCATCTACACGCTCGACCAGCACGGCCATATCAGCTTCGTCAACGACCGCGCGCATCAGTTGCTGGGCCTGCCGCGCGAAGAGCTGATCGGCAAACACTATTCCTTCCTGGTGCATGACGAGGACCAGGAGCGGGCGCGCTACGTGTTCAGGGAGCGCCGCGGCGATGAACGTGCCGCGCGCAATGTCGAGCTGCGCCTGAAGTGCTTCAACGGCAACGGCCAGGACCGCACCTTCAGCAATACCTTGACCAGCATCGGCATCGGCATCGGCATCGACACCGACGGCGCGCAGCCAAGCGGGCAGGCGTGCCGGCCGCACGCGTTTCGCGGCACCTACGGGGTGGCGCGCGACATCACCGACCGCAAGCGCGCCGAGGAGGTGATTTCCTACCAGGCCTACCACGACATCCTCACCGACCTGCCCAACCGCATGCTGTTCAAGGACCGGCTCGGGCTGGCCGTGATCCAGGCCAAGCGCAAGCAGGGCGAACTGGCGGTGATGTTCATCGATCTGGACCGCTTCAAGCTGGTCAACGACACGCTCGGCCACGTCAAGGGCGACGAGCTGCTGCAGCAGGTCGCGCAGCGCTTGAAGGAATGCCTGCGCCGCGGCGACACGCTGGCGCGTCAGGGCGGCGACGAATTCACCATCGTGCTGCCCGAACTGCGCGACCGCGAGGACGCCAAGGCGATCGCCGACAAATTCCTCGCCTGCATGACCGAGCCGTTCGACCTGGACGGGCATGAGGTGCACATCTCGGCCTCGATCGGCATCGCCATCTATCCGGGCGACGGCGAAACCATCGACGAGCTGCTGCGCCACGCCGACATCGCGATGTACCAGGTCAAGGCGCTGGGCAAGAACGGCCACAGTTTTTATCACAACTCGATGCTCGACGTGTCGCACCAGAAGATCGCGCTCGAGCAGAGCCTGCGCAAGGCGCTCGAGCAAAACGAGCTGGAGATGTATTACCAGCCGCAGGTGGACGTGACGAGCGGGCGCATCATCGGCGCCGAAGGCCTGATGCGCTGGAACCATCCGCAGCGCGGCCTGCTCACGGCCGGCGAGTTCCTCCCGTTCGCCGAGGAGAACGGCCTGATGCTGCCGATCTCGGACTGGATGCTGGGCGCGCTGTGCCGCGACATGCTGCTGTGGAACGCTTCGGGCGGCGAGGCGATCCGCCTGTCGCTGAACGTGTCGCCCCAATACCTGGACCGCGGCGATTTCTTCGAGAAGATGCGCGGCGCGCTGCAGCGCTACGGCATTGCGCCGTCCCAGATCGAAGTTGAAGTCACCGAAAACATCTGCATCCGCAACCCCCAGTACGCGATCGAGCAGCTCAACAAACTGTGCCAGCTGGGCGTGTCGGTGGCAATCGACGACTTCGGCACCGGCTACTCGTCGCTGTCCTACCTGCACCGCTTCCCTATCCACACGATCAAGATCGACCAGTCGTTCGTGAAGGAAATCCACGATGAGCACGGCCACTTTCCGGTGGTGCTGGCGATCATCTCGATTGCGCGCGGACTGGGCCTGCACCTGATCGCCGAAGGCGTCGAGACCGACGTCCAGGCGCGCTACCTGCAGGCGTCCGGCTGCACCACGATGCAGGGCTATCTGTACCACCGCCCGATCTCGCTGCCCCAATTCATCGCCGTGCTGCAGGAACAACAGGCCGGCGGCGCGCTGCCGCACCCGCAGCCGCAGCCGCCACACCAGGTGTCCAACATGGTGGCAATCCAAGTATAGTGCTGCGTGCCCGCGCGCCTAGGCGGCGCGCGGGCCGGCCAACCAGAGACCTTTTGATGCCCCTTACACCCACCGACTCCAGCCCGCCCGCCAGCCGCTTGCACAGCGCCGAATTCCTGCGCGTGAAGGAGCTGGCCGAGCGCGGCGTCGCCAACGCCCAGCACAGCCTGGGCTTCATGTATGTCAACGGCCAGGGCGTGCCGCAAGACTATGCGCTGGCGGTGCATTGGTACCGGCTGGCCGCGATGGCCGGCCTGGACCACGCGCAGTACAACCTGGGCATGCTGTACCAGAAGGGCCAGGGCGTCACGCTCGATCTCGCCCAGGCGGCGCACTGGTACAAGCTGGCCGCCGAGCAGGGTTACGCGGCGGCCCAGTACAACCTGGGCTGGATGCTGGCCAAGGGGCAGGGTGTGCCGGCCGATGCGCAAGGGGCGATGCACTGGTTCAGCAAGGCCGCCGAGCAGGGCGACGCGGGCGCCCAGAATAATCTGGGCATGATGTACGACAGCGGCAAGGGCGTGCCGCAGGACAGCGCGAGCGCCATCATGTGGTATCGCAAGGCCGCCGAGCAGGGCTATGCGCGCGCCCAGTTCAACCTGGGCCTGCGTTATGACAACGGGCAGGGCGTGGCGCAGGACGCCGAGCAGGCGATTGCCTGGTACCGCAAGGCGGCCGAGCAGGGCTATGCGTCGGCCCAGTTCAATCTGGCGCTGCGCTATGACAAGGGGCAGGACCTGGCGCAGGACAGCGCGCGCGCGCTGGCCTGGTACCAGCGCGCGGCCGAGCAGGGCCACGCCAGTTCCCAGTTCAACCTGGCGCTGATGTTCGACAACGGCGACGGCGTGGCCAGCGACGATGCGCTCGCGCTGGGCTGGTATCGCAAGGCGGCCGAGCAGGGCCACGCGGGCGCCCAGCACAATCTGGGCCTGCGTCACCAGCAAGGCCAGGGCGTGGCGCAGGACATGCTGTTGGCGCACGGCTGGTATCGCAAGGCAGCCGAACTTGGCTTTGCCGCCGCCCAGTACCAGCTCGCCCAGTTGCTCGAGAGCGGTCACGGCGTGGCGCAGGATCCGGCGCAGGCGTTCGACTGGTATCGCAAGGCCGCCGAACAGGGGCATCTGCGCGCCCAGTTCGACCTGGGCCTGCGCTACGATTGCGGCCAGGGCGTGGCGCAGGATTACCGCAAGGCGATGCAATGGTACACGCGCGCCGCCGAACAGGATTACGCGGCCGCCCAGTACAAGCTGGGCCTGCTGTACGACCATGAGGACGCGCCCATGCCGGACGGCCAGCTGGCCACCGCCTGGTACCGCAAGGCGGCCGAGCAGGGCCACGCGCACGCGCAATTTGCGCTGGGCCTGCGCTACGACAATGGCCAGGGCATGGCGCAGGACTACCCAAGAGCGTATAGCTGGTATCTGCGCGCGGCCGAGCAGGGCCACGGACGGGCCCAGTTCAACGTCGGCCTGATGCTGGCCCATGGACAAGGGGTGGCGCGCGACGTCATCGACGCCTATGTCTGGCTGGGCCACGCGCAGCGCAACGGCGCGCCCGCCGCCGCGCGCTACCAGGCGATGCTGGCCGCGCGCATGAGCCCGGCCGAACTGGCGGGCGCCGCCAGCGCCAGCGCCGACTTCGCCTGAGCCAACGTCGCCTGAGCCAACGTCGCCAGCGCCAGTGCCGACTTCGCCTGAGCCTGCGCTAACGTCGCCAGCGCCAGCGCCGACGTCGGCTGGACGCATCGCACCGGCGACCCTCCGGGAGTGCCGCTCAAGTATCGCAGCTTGCCTGCCGTTAATTAATTAACGACGCGTGCGGCCTGCGAGGGCGGCGCGCGCATCCCCGGAACCCGGGCGTCGGCCAGAAAGTCCCGGATGCAAATAAACACCAACCTGTACTCATTGAACGCGCAGCGCAGTTATGCGCGCTCGGCGCTCGATGCGGACGTCAGCGTACAGCGCCTCTCGAGCGGTCTGCGGATCAACTCGGCCCGCGACGACGCGGCCGGGCTGGCCATCTCCGAACGCCTGGCGGCCGGCGTGACGGGGCTGAACCGGGCCGCCAAAAATACCAATGACGCCATCTCGCTGATGCAGGTGGCCGACGGCGCGCTGGCCACCGTGGTCGACAACTTCCAGCGCATGCGCGAACTGGCGGTGCAGGCGGCCAACGGCAGCAACAACGACTCGGATCGCAAGGCGCTGCAGCAGGAGGTCGACGCACTGGTCGCCAGCAACACCCAGATCGTCACCCAGACCCAGTTCAACCACCTGTCACTGCTGGACGGCTCGTTCAAGAGCCAGTTCCAGATCGGTGCCAACTACGGCGATTCGCTGGCGCTGGCCATTCCGGCGGTGCTCAACCAGTCCGGCGGCGGCGGCGTGGCGGCGGTCGACGTGCCGCTGCGCCAGGTCAGCCTGTCGACCCCGGTGGCCGGCGCGCTGGGCGCGGGCGACTTGACGCTCAATGGCGTGGCGGTGGGCGCCTCGGTGGCCGGCGCCGGCGCCGGACGCGGCGCCGCCAGCGCGTACGCACTGGCCGCCGCCATCAGCGCGGCCAACATCATCGGCATTTCCGCCAGTGCCAGCAATGGCCTGAGCGGCAGCGTCAGCGCCGACGTGCCCGGCGGCGTGTCGATCAACGGCGTGGCGCTGGGCGCGATCAGCGGTGTCGATGCCACGACGCGGGCGCAAAGCGCGGCCGCCGCGATCAATGGCGTGGCCGGGACCAGCGGCGTCACTGCCAGCGCCAGCGGCGCGACCTTGACGCTGTCGGCCGGCGACGGGCGCGACATCGACATCAGCGATGCCGGTGGCGGCCAGGCGGCCCTGCTCGGTCTGGGGCTGGGGCCACATCACGGCACGCTCAATCTGAGCAACACCCCCGCGCCCGGCACCAATGCGTTGATCGTGGGCGGGGGCAATCCGGGCGCGGCCGGCCTCACTGCCGGCGCCCAGGCCTCGGCGCTGACAGGTGCCACGGCCAGCGTGCTGCAAAGCGTCGGCAGCGGCGGCGAGCCGGCCGTCGACATCGGCAGTTTCGACGGCGCCAGCAGCGCGTTGGGCTACCTCGACGCGAAGATCGAACGCGCCAACGGGGTGCGCGCGCTGCTGGGCGCGACCGAAAACCGGCTGGCGCTGGTGGTCACCAGCGCCCAGCAAAGCGCCAGCAATCTGGCGGCGGCGCGTTCGCGCATCCGCGACACCGATTATGCCAGCGAGACGGCGCAGTTCACGCGCAGCCAGATCCTGATGCAGGCCGGCATGGCCATGCTTGCGCAGGCCAACGCCCAGCCCGAGCGCGCGCTCGCGTTGTTGCGCTAGGCGCGCCGCCGGCGGGTGTGTTCAGTGCGCCAGCGCGCGCTGGGCGCCGACGAAGCTGAAAAATTCTTCTGGCGGCAGCGCCGGCGCCCAATGGTAGCCCTGGCCGTATGCGCAACCGAGTTCGATCAGGCGCGCCAGCGTCTCGGCGTCCTCGATGCCCTCGGCCACCGCTTCGAGTTTCAGGCTGTGCGCCATCTGGATGATGGCGCGCACGATGCCCTCGTCGTTGGCGTCCTTGGTCATGCGCCGGATGAACGACTGGTCGATCTTCAGGCGTTCGACCTCGAAGCGGCGCAGGTAGCCCAGGTTGGAATAGCCGGTGCCGAAATCGTCGATCGACAAGCGGATGCCCATGTTGCGCAGGCGTTTCAATAGCGGCGTCAGATGGCTCGCCTCGGCGATCAGCAGCGACTCGGTCAGTTCGAGTTCGATGCACGACGGGTTCAGTTCGGCGCTGGCCAGCGCGTTCATCACATCGCGCTCGATGTCGCCGCGGCGAAACTGCACCGGCGACAGGTTGACCGCGATGACCAGCTGGTCCAGCCCCGCGTCCTGCCACCGTTTGGTCTGGCGGCAGGCTTCGTTGAGCACCCAGGTGCCGATCTCGTTGATCAGGCCCGAGCGTTCGGCCACCGGGATGAATTTGGCCGGCGGGATCAGGCCCAGCTCCGGATGGCGCCAGCGGATCAGCGCCTCGGCGCCGATGATCTGGCCGCTGCGCAAGTCGTACTGGGGCTGGTAGTGCAGCTTGAATTGGTCGCGCACCAGCGCCGCGCGGATGCCGGAAATGAGGTGCAGGTGCTCGATCACGCTGGTGTTGATGTCGATGTCGTAGAAGCTGAAGTTGTTGCGCCCCGAATCCTTGGCGTGGTACATCGCCATGTCGGCGTGCTTGAACAGCATGTCGAAGTCGTTGCCGTCCTGGGGAAACAGCGCGATTCCCAGCGAGCAGGTGGTCGACAGGTCCAGCCCCAGCATGTGGAAGGGCGCGGCCAGCTGCTCCATGATCTTCACGGCGGTGGCCGCCACCGCTTCCTCGTCGGCCAGCCCGCCCATGATGACCAAGAATTCGTCGCCGCCGTGCCGGCTCACCGTGTCCACCCCGCGCACCGCGTGCGTCAGGCGACGCGCCACCTCGCACAGCAGCATGTCGCCGGCCGCGTGGCCGAGCGAATCGTTGATGTCCTTGAAGTTGTCCAGGTCCAGAAACAGCAGCGCCACCGAGGTGTGGCGCCGGCGCGCCAGCGCGATCGCCTGGTCGAAGCGGTCGCGCGCCAGCAGCCGGTTGGGCAGCCCGGTCAGCGCGTCGTGGTGGGCCAGCAGGTCGATGCGTGCAAACGAGTCGCGAATGCGCCCGTTCTCCGTTTCCAGCCGCGCCAGCGCGCGCCGCAGGTCGCTGGCCATCAGCCAGATGAAGAAGGCCGTCACCGCCAGCACCGTGGCCAGGTTGACCAGCGAATTCCAGCTCACCGGCGGCACCACGTTGCTGTGCCAGCCATACAGATTGGCCGCCACCACCAGCGTCAGCACGGCGATGATGAAGCCCAGGATGCACAGGAACAGGCGACGCGTGCCGAACATGGCGGCAAATACCAGGATTGCCGGCAACGCGCACACCGCCTCGTCGCGCAGGCCCTGGGACAGGAAGATCAGTGCGCAGACCATCAGCGTGAGCGTCGACAGCATCAGATTGGCCGCCAGCGCCATCCGATCGCGCCGTGCAAAGTGCATCGCCAGCAGCATCACGCACAGACCCGCCAGCATGATCGTGCTGGCGGTCCCGAAGCCGTTGGCCAGCGCCGGCGCGCTGACGATCGCCAGGGCCGCGATGACCGCCCACAATAGCTGAATCAGACGGCGCGGTTCGAGTGCGAACCCGGCATCGGTGAGGCGCACGCGGGGCAGAGGTGTGGTCGGCATAGCACTCGGGAAAAGTTATTGTTCAGGCAATGACAGCCGCGCCCCGCTGCGTGGTGCGGACGCGCTGACGGGAAATCGGACGGATAGCGACGCGCAACGCGCCGCCTCATCGACAGTTTCCGTAGTGCAGTAAACATCCCAAGTATCAGGCCGTGCGGCGCGCAGCGTCAAGCGTTTTGCGGAGCACGTGCGCGCGGCGCGACAACCCATTGCCGCGCCCGGCGCTGCGCCGGGCTATTTGACGGCGCGCTCGCTCAGGCAACGCGCGCGGTAGCTTTGCGGCGTGGTGGTGAACCAGCGTTTGCAGACCCGGATGAAGGAGCTTTGCTCGGTGTAGCCCAGCAGCGCCCCCACCTGGGCCAGCGGAATGGCCGGATAGGACAGAAATTCCTCGGCGCGGGTGCGGCGCAGGCGGTCGACGATGTCCTCGAAAAACACCGACTGCTCTTTCAGGCGCCGCTGCAGCGTGCGCTCGTGCAGACCGAGCTGGCGCGCGATCTGCACCAGGCCGCCACCGCCGCCGGCCAGGTCGCGCTCGATCAGCGCCTCCACCTGCTGGGCGATATCGAGCGGAAAGCGCCGGATCACGTTGCTGATATAGCGCTCGGCGGCGCTGCTGAGCACCGCGTTGTCGGGCGCCAACGCCAGCTCGAACAGACGGGTCGGTAGCGACAGGGTGTTGAATTCCTGCTCCAGCCGCACCGTGCCGCAAAAGTGCTGGCCGTAGCGCGCCGGCGCCAGTGCGCTGCTGTGGCGAAAACTGACGTGCCAGTCGGCGCCGGCGTCGCCCGTCACCGTCAGCAGGAAACGCTGGGCCACCCCGAGGCATAGTTCGATCGCCTGGCGGCGCGGCATGTCCACGCCCGGGTTGACCTCGCAGCGCAGCTGGCTGTAGCCGGGGCGCAGCGGGTCCTGTTCCACCGTCACTTGCACGCCCGGGCTGTGATAGGGCAGGTTGCGCGCCATCGCGCGGCACGCCTCGCCCACCGTGGCGGCGTGGCGCGCGAACAAGGCCACCGGGCCGAGCACGCTGATGTCTTGCTGCTGGGCCAGCCGCAAGCCGAAGTCGGGCAGGTTCAGCTGCTTGGCCGCGTCCGCCAGCAGCGTGGCGAAGCGCGCCAGCGGCAGCGGCGTATCGGGGTTGTCGAGCAGATGGGCCGGGATGCCCACGCCTTCCAGCAGGGCACCGGCATCACCGCCGTGGCTGGCGACCAGGGCGGCGAAGCCGGTCATGGCGCGTGCGCGTATCAGCACCTCGGGGAAGTTCGAACAGCGTTCGCGCATGTTATTAAAACCTCACTATTCATTACGAAGTGTTAACGCTCATCTCAGCAGTGTCGGTCCAAAACCGCGCGCTGTCAACGGAAAAGCTTGACATGTCAAGTAAATGATTAAAGTGTCAATGAGAGTCACGAACTGCTAACCCTGAGTCACGAAATGACAATACGTTGCGGTGTCGTCTTGCTAACGTCTGGCGTGCAAAAAAGATAAGTGTTTTTGATCGTGCAACGCGTCCGCGCATCGCCACACAGAAGGAGGAATTGCCACACATACAGTCCCACGCGCCCGATCGGCGCTTGCCTGTGACCGGCCACCCGCGCTCATCGGCGCACCTGCCGGCACGTTGTTGTCGACGATGGCTAGCCTGCCGCCGTCCATGTTTGTTTTCCTATCAGGAGCAAGGTCTATGAATAAACCAGTTCCCCCCCTGTGGCGCCGCGCCGCCGGGCGGCCCAAGTTCACGTCCGTCCCGGCCGCTCTGGCCGGCGCATCGCAAGCTGCCGGCACGCTGTCGCTGGCGCTCGCCGCAGCGCTGTTGGCGGCGGCGCCGGCCCAGGCATCCCAGCTGGTGCCGCAAAACCTGAAACAGATGATCAAGGTGTCCGAGCTGATCGTCACGGGCGAGGTGAGCAAGCTCACCGATGGCATTCAAAACGGCGTGCCATACACGGAAATCACGCTGAAGGTCAAAGGCAGCATCAAGCGCGATCTGGCCACCAACAGCAGCTACAGCTTCCGCCAGTATGGCCTGCTCAAACCGCGCAAGATGGCGGACGGACGCTATCTGCTGGCCAGCCGGATCGAAGGCATGCCGACCTGGGCCGTGGGGGAAAAGGTCACCACCTTCCTCAACAAATCGTCGTCCTACAACGGTCTGACCTCGCCGGTCGGACTGGCGCAGGGCAAGTTCACCGCCGGTGGCGCCAAGGCCGCCAACAGCTTCAATAACCAGGGCCTGTTCCGCGGCATGACGGTCGATCCGACCATGCTCAATGCCAACGAGGCGGCGATGCTGGCCACCTCGGCCGGCGCGGTCGACACCGGCGTGCTGCTGCAATTGGTCAAGCGCGCGGTCAAGGAACAATGGATCGAACGAGGAGTGATGCGCTGATGATGCCGAACAAATTACTATTGGGCGCCACGCTGTTGGCACTGAGCACGCTGGCGCAGGCCGGCGGTCCACTGTCGCTGACCGACAAGCCGGGCGATCCGCAGCCCTTGCGCTGGGACACCAGCAAAGGGCCGATCCAGGTCTATACCGACATCGGCGATTTCACCTACCGCGACGACGGCAGCGTGTTCCTCACCAACACCCAGGCCGACAAGATCACTGCCTTCGCGCTCAAGCAGTGGAGCAGCGTGGCCACCTCGACCTGGCGCGCGGTCACCGATCCGAGCAAGTTCATCAAGTTCAGCGACGTGCCCAGCATCGGCGTGGACGTGCACGACGGCGCCACCGCCCGGCTGGTGTACGGCCAGCCCAACCAGGGCGGCATCTACGTCATCTACGATCAGCACGGCACCGTGATCGAGGAGTATTTCGGCGTGCCCAAGGACCAGGTGCTGGGCATCGCCTTCGCCGAGATCGCCGAAGACCACGACGGCGACGGCTATCCGGAGACCATCGTCAAGGGCACCGCCGTGATGAACGGCTGGATCGTCTCGCACGAGGTGCAGGACCCGAACCAGCCGTGGATTCCACCGCCGGACATTGACGGGCACCGCATCAACGGCGTGTTCACCCACGAGTTCGGCCATGCGATCAATCTGTCGCACTCGCAGGTCAACGGTGGCATGGCCTATTTCAGCGAGCCCGGCTATTTCGAGGTGTACCCCGGCGTGCCCGGCTGCGTGCCGGCCATGCACTCGTGGAACAGCAGTGATCCGGGCGCCAATAAAATCGATCCGAAGTATATCGAGACGATGTTCCCCTTCATCACCCCGGACACGGTCAGCGCGCAAGGGCGCAACCCGGCGCTGGAGATGAGCACGGTCGACCGGCCCGATGACATCTCCGCCATCTCCGACCTGTACCCGACGCCCGCCTACAGCAAGACGCGCGGCTCGATCGCCGGCACGCTGTACCTGAAGGACGGCCACACGCCCTACGGCGGCATCAACGTCATCGCGCGCAACGTCAACAATCCGCTGGGCGACGCGATTTCGGCGATGACCGGCGACAAGACGCAGGGCAAGATCGGGCCGGATGGACGGTTCCGCATCAACAACCTGACGCCGGGCCAGAAGTACCAGCTCTACACCGAGGAGATCATCGCCGGCGGCTACCCGACCACCCCGACCCCGCTGGTGTCCGAGGCCGAGTACTGGAACACCAACGAGCAGGCCTCGCCGGCCAAGGACAAGGCTTGCATGGTCAACGCCATCACGGCCGAGGCGGGTGTCGTCAAGACGGCCAATTTCTACTTCAACGGCTATCTGGACGGTGTGCAGTACACGCCGGTCGCCTACGGTTACATGTCCAGCCTGTCCAAGGATGGTTCGCGCGCGGCCGGCACCATCAACAACATCCCCTTCCTGTGGGATGCGAAGAGCGGCGTCACCTGGTCGCCCGATGGCGTGCTGGGGGTCAATTCGAGCATCACGCGCGACGGGCGCAAGATCATCGTGCAGGCCGATCTGAACCACAACGTGATCGGCAGTTACGAGGACGGCTCGCCCGTCACCACCAACTCGGCCACCATCTGGGACACCAAGACGGGCAGCCTGACCGACCTGGGCAACCTGAACGGCGACACCTGCGGGGGCAGCAGCCAGATCGGCGTGTCGGCCAGCTACGGCTGGGCGCTGGACGGCAGCGGCAAGACGGCGGTGGGCACCGCCTATGTCGACACCAACGGCGACGGCATGTGCGAGGGTGGCTGGAACGGCGACGTCTACAACGGCGCCGAGATCATCCCCTTCATCTGGACCGAGGGACGCGGCATGCGCCGGCTCAGCCTGGAAGGCGTCGATGTGGTCAACGAACCGTGGCACCGGGCGCACGCGGTGTCGGGCAATGGCCGTGTGGTGCTGGGCAACGCCAACTTCTCCAAGGCCTACGCCTGGATCGACGAGGGCAAGCCGATCGACCTGTACAAGGTGATCGGCGCCATCGACGGCTACGCGATGACGCCCGACGCCAGTCGGGTCGCGCTGTCGACCGAGAGCAGCGGTCTGGTGTTCTGGGACGCCACCAAGGGCGCCCGCGCCGGCGCCTTCAGCAAACCACGCGTGCTGCAATGGTGCGTCGACTTGCCGCTGCTGGGCATGGACGTGAGCTGCGAAACGGACGGCGCGCAGGCGATCCAGCAGCAATTCGGCCCGATCCCGGTGCTCGCCAGCGACATCAGCGACGACGGCAAGGTGATGATCGCCCAGGCCGGCGTGTGGTATAGCGGCTTTCACGGCATGCTGTGGCTGCAGGACATCGGCTGGATCAAGCTGTCCGATTTCTTCCGCACCCAGGGCGTGGCCGAGGCCTACCGCTACGGCATGGACGGCCCGGGCGCGATCAACGCGCGCGGCAACGAGATGGTGGGCGGCATTCCCGGCTACCCGACCACCTGGTATGTCGACATGAAGAAAGCCTTCGTCTGCAAGGCTGGACGTTCGACGGAAACGAGCTTTCCTGACGAGTTCGTCGAGCAGGTCAAGCATGGCGCCCGGATGGGCCGCTGCGAACACCTGTAAATACTGAGCGGCAGCGCCAGGCCGGTCCCTCGCGGGGCCGGCCTGTGTCGTTTTTGTCCACCCCGGCAAGCACATTTGCAGCAACGGGCCGGATGCGGTAGTCTTGTTGGTGGGCAACCGCGGTGATCCGTGCCGCCGACGCCGCTTCACGTTCCGACCAACCACCTCTGGCGCTCGTACGCGATGTTCTTGAACCGACCCTTGTGTTTGCGTTGTTTGATCAGGGGCCTGGCCATGCTGCTCGGGCTGCTCACCGGTCTGGGCGGGCCCGCACAGGCGATGCCGCACACGCTGCGCTTTGATAATCTGGCCGCCAGCGATCTGTCGACCCCGCCGTCGAGCGTGTCGTCCTTGGCGCAGGACCGCCAGGGCTTCATCTGGATCGGCACCCAGAACGGCGCCTACCGGCACGACGGACAGCGCTCTATCATTTACCACCATGCGGACAACGATGCGCGCAGCCTGCCGGGCGACTACGTCGGTGCGATTTTCTGCGACCGCCAGGGGCGCGTCTGGCTGGGCACCAACAAGGGGCTGGCGCGCTTCAACCCGCAGGACGAGAGCTTCACCACCTTCACGCCGCCGGCCCAAGCGCAAGCGGCGCAGGAAAACGAATTCGTCGGGCGCATCATCGACGACGGCAAGGACGGCCTGTGGCTGGCCACCAAGCACGGCCTGCGTCACTTCGATCCGGCCAGCGGACGCTTCGACAAATACCAGCACGACCCGGCCCGGCCCGACAGTCTGGCCAGCGACCAGATCGCCGCGCTGGCGCGCGACGCGCGCGGCGGCCTGTGGCTGAGCGCCTCGGCCGACGCGATCGATTACCTGGCGCCGGGTAGCCACAGCTTTGTGCATTACCTGCTCAACGACCCGGCCCACCCCGACGCCAAGCAGGGCGGCGCCACCGCGCTGTGCATCGACAGCGCGCAGCAGCTGTGGATAGGCACTGCCAGCGGCATCGTGCTGTGGCGCCCGGACAGCGCGTGGAGCACGCGCCGGACGCTGGCCGGTCCGCCCGAGCAGCGCCAGTTCTGGGTGTTCGGGATCTACCAGGACCGCAATGGCACCGTCTGGGTCGGCACGCAGGGTTCTGGCCTGCTGCGCTGGGACGCCGGCGCGCAACAGTTTGCCCGCTACCGGCACCAGCAGGGCGACCCGCACAGCCTGCCCTCGAACCACATCTACGCGATGCTGCTCGACCGCAGCGACACCTTGTGGCTGGGCACCTGGGGCGCCGGGGTGACGCGCACCGATCTGGGCAGCCAGGGCCTGGGACGGTTCGTGCCTGAGGCGGCGATGCACGACGCGGCGCTGCAAGACAATGTCATCGACGCGCTCAGCGGCGCCGGGCCGGGCCGCATCTGGTTGGGCGGACCGGGCGGGCTGCGCCTGTTCGACACGGACAGCGGCGCGATCGTCAAGACCTGGCGACACGATGCGGCGCGGCCGGCCAGCCTGTCGAGCAACTATGTGCTGGCGCTGTGGCAGGGCGCCGGCGCGGTGCTGTGGATCGGCACCTCCGAAGGGCTGGAGCGGCTCGATACGCCAGACGGCGCGTTGCACAAGGTGCGCCTGGGCGCGGCGCCGAACCAGGCGATTCGCAAGATCGCGCCGGCGCACGAGGGCAGCTTGTGGCTGGCCAGCGAGGGCGGCGTGCTGCATTACGATCCGGCCAGCGGCGTCGTCAAGCCGCTCGCCTACGACCCCGGGGCGGCGGGCGGGCGGGCCAACGCCAGCGTCGGCGTGATGCTGGAAGACCGGCGCGGCCGCTTGTGGATCGGCAACCCCTACGGCGACGGACTGGACGTGCGCGAGCGCGGCGGCGCAGGCTGGCGCCACTACCGCCACCAGCAGGGCCGCGCCGACAGTCTGGGCAACGATTTCGTGCGCAGCCTGTACGAAGACGGTCAGGGCCGCGTGTGGGTTGGCACGCTGAAAGGCTTGAATCTGGCGCAAGACGGCGCCGACGGCCAGCTGCACTTTCGCGCCATTGGCGACGCCGCGCTGTCGTCGGTGTATATCGAGTCGATCGTGGACGATCAGAAGGGCCAGCTGTGGGCCGCCGGCGCCACCGCGAGCGGCGCCTCGGCGCTGATCCGGATCGACCCGGCGAGCGGGCGCGCGCAGTATTTCTACGGCTCGGACGGCATCAGCGGCGGTGATTTCTACGACGGCGTCGCCGTTCGCACGCGCGACGGCAGCCTGTATTTTGGCACCATGCAGGGCTTGACGACGGTGCGTCCGGACGCCGTGCGCAGCAATACGCTGGCCGCGCAGGTGGCGATCGTCGACCTGGCGGTGGCCAACCGCTCGCTGCGCGCACTGCCGCGCGCGCCGCAGGTGCTGCTGGAAGGCTCGGTGAGCGAGCCGCGTCGTCTGACGCTGCCGTGGAACGACGCGAGCTTCTCGGTCGAATTCGCGGCCATGCATTTCGCCGACCCCGCGCGCAACCGCTACGCCTACCGGCTCGACGGCCTCGACACCGACTGGATCCTGAGCGACGCGGCGCACCGCACCGCCAGCTACACCAACCTGGCCCCGGGCCAGTACACCTTGCGCGTGAAGGCGTCCAGCAAGAACGGCGTGTGGGGCGAACCGGGACTGAGCATGGCGGTGACGATCCTGCCGCCGCTGTGGGCCACCTGGTGGTTTCGCGTGCTGGCCGCGCTGGCCACGCTGGGCGCGCTGACGCTAGCCTACCGCTGGCGCATCTTGCGCCTGCGCGCGACCGAATTGACATTGAGCTCGCTGGTGACGCTGCGCACGGCCGAACTGCATCGGACCTTGCTGGAACAGCGCGCCTTGCTCGACAACGCGCTGGCCGGCATCGCCTTTCAGCGCCATCAGGTGATCGAGCGCTGCAACGTCAGCTACGAGCGCATCCTCGGCTATGAAGCGGGCGAGCTGCTCGGCCAGCCCACCCGCATCGTGTTTTTCTCGGACAAGGAATACCAGAACCGCGCGCGCCGTCTGGAACAGGTACTCGCGCGTGGCGCGCCCTTCGTCGGCGAACGGCGTTACCGGCGCAAGGACGGCAGCGCCGTGTGGTGCAGCGCCAACGTCAAGCTGATCGATGTGCAGCACCCGGAAGAGGGCATGGTGGTGGTATTCCAGGACATCACGGCGCGCAAGGAAGCCGAGCGCGCGCTGCGCCAGGCCAACCGAGAGTTGACCGAACTGTCGATCGGCGACGGCCTGACCGGCATCGCCAACCGGCGCCGCTTCGATCAGGTCGCCGAGCGCGAATGGCAACGCGCCTTGCGCCACCAGGAGTCGCTGGCGGTGGCGCTGTTCGACGTCGACCATTTCAAGGCCTATAACGACCAGTACGGCCACCTGGCCGGCGACGTGTGTCTGCGCCGCGTGGCGCAAAAATTGAAAGAGGGCTTGCGCCGCAGCGGCGACTTCGTGGCCCGTTACGGCGGCGAGGACTTCGTCATCATCCTGCCCGGCCAAAGCGCGCAGGAGGCCGGCGAGGTGCTCGAGCAATTGCGCCGTAACATCGAGGCGCTGGCCATGCCGCACGCGGCCAGCCAGGCGGCGCCGTTCATCACCGTCAGCGCCGGTTTTGCCGTGACGGTGCCGCAGCAAGGCGCCAGCCTGGCCGCGCTGCTGGAACAGGCCGACCAGAATCTGTACCACGCCAAACGCCACGGCCGCAACCAGGTGCTGGGCGCCGCACCGGCCAGCGCGCTCGCCTGACGGCGCGCGCTGGCATCCGGGCCGTGGCGCGGCTGTCGCGCCGCTGCGCGAAAAAACCACAATCGGGCCGGGCTAGCGTATCGTTGGTGTTGCCGCCAGAAAAAATCATGCTAAGGTAATGCGACAGCCCGCGCGCGTTTTCGCGTGACGACTCAACCGATACGCCCATTCCTGGAGAACCGCCATGACCACCCGCCACATGTTGATTGCAGCAGCCCTGGCCAGTTTGGCCGCCACCACGCTCGCCGACGCGACCGCTGCGGGCGACAAAGAAAAATGCTACGGCATCGCCAAGGCGGGGCAGAACGATTGCGCCACCGGCGACGGTTCGCATTCCTGCGCCGGCCAAGCCAAGGTCGACAAGGGCGCTAACGAATGGAAGTATGTCGCCAAAGGCACTTGCGAGAAAGAAGGCGGCAAAACCAAGCCTGCGGCGTCGAAATAAAGACGCTATTCGCGCGGCGCGGCGCTGTTCGTGGGACGGCGCTGCCATCGCGTCCGGCGGGCACCTGCGGCCCTGGCCGCGGGTGCTGATGCTCGGTGTTGAACTTGCCGTGCAATGTCAGATTCTCGTCTGAACTTGCCGGTCCAATGTCTTGTGGCACGCGGGCGCGTCAAGGCGCGCCATCCATCAGGCTCATATTATCTTTGTAACATCGTGTTTCTTGTTGTTGCACGTCGCATGAAACCCGCTAATCTGCGCCATCACACACAAATGGATGGTCGCCATGCTCAAACGTCTTGTTCCCGCGCTGTGCCTGGTTCTTCTGGCGGCGCCCGCGTGGCCGCAATCTCAGGCCGAGGCTGCCGGCGTCGCACCCCAGCCGAGCACGCCGGCCACAGCCGATGCGCCCGACAGCGTTGCCGAGAAAGTCATCGTGCCCGGTCAGCGGCCCGGTCCGGGGCTATGGAAAATATCCAAGGGCGAGCACGTGCTGTGGGTGTTCGGGCTATACGCTCCCTTGCCAAAGGGGCTGACGTGGCGCTCGCACCAGGTCGAGGCGATTCTGGCGCAGTCGCAGGAATACTTGTTGTCCCCGTCCATCTCGGCGCAGGTGGGTTTTTTTCGCGCGCTCACCTTGCTGCCCTTCGCGATCGGCGCCAAGAAGAACCCGGATGGCGCGCAGCTGCGCGAGCTGCTGTCGGCCGATGTGTATGCGCGCTGGCAGGCGCTGAAGGCGAAATACATCGGCAATGACGACGGCATCGAGCGCGAGCGGCCCGTCTTCGTGTCCGAGCAACTGTTTCGCAGGGGGCTGGCCGTGGCCGGGCTGACGTCGGGCCAGGAAGTGCGCGAGGCGATCGATCAGATGGTCAAGAAAAACAAGATCAAGGTGACGCCGTCGCACATCGAGCTGGCGTTCGACGATCCTGCCAAGTTGCTCAAGGAATTCAAAAAGACGCCGTTAGACGACATCGCCTGTTTTGCAAAGACGCTGGAGCGGCTGGAAACGGATCTGGACGCCATGCGCGTGCGCGCGAACGCCTGGGCGACAGGCAACGTGGCGGTGATCGAGGCGCTCAGCTACGCCGACCGGGGCGACGCCTGCGCCGGCGTGTTATTCAACAGCGCATTCATGAACCCGCAGCCTGGGCTGCCGTCGATGGAGCAGCGCATGCGGGCGACCTGGCTGGCCACGGCAGAAAAATCCCTGGCGACCAATGCGAGCACCTTCGCGACGCTGCAAATGAAAGATATCCTCGAGCCGGGCGGCTACGTGGCGGCACTGGCGGCGAAAGGCTATCTGGTGGAAAAACCGGACTGACGCGTGTCGCGGCATGTGCATGCCCGCGTCGCGCGCCGTTTCCGTGCGGGTTAATTTAACGCCTGAAAATAAGGATCAGGACAAGGATCAGGACAATCGTGCCGATGCCGATGTACATGGTAAGCCTCCGTAATGTTTGTAGTAGGACTATGCGACACACCCAACACCGGCCGGCGTTCGGTGGACGCGCTGCTCAATTACTTGCGGCCCATCGCCGCGCCCAGTGCCAGGCCGATGCCGGCGCCGATCACGCCCGAAATGGCCATCGCTTTCCATGGGCTTTCATGGACCAGCAGGTCGGTCGATGTGGCCAGCGCCTTCGACGAATCGATGACCAGTCGTTCAAGTTCGTTGGCCTTGGCCATGCCCGACGACATCAGTTTCAAACTTTGTTTTTTCAATTCCTCGGCGCGCTCACCGGTTGCGGAACTGGCTTCAGTGAGCATGCGCTCGGCCTCGTTGATGAGCGATTTTATTTCACGGCTTGCTGCGCTGATATTGGATGTTGACATGGTGGTTTTCCTTGGTGACAGTTGGTTCTCGATCGACCCAAACGGCGGCGCTGCGTGGCCCGGCGCTGATCGGCAAACCGGGCTCGCCGCGTCGCTTGGTCGGCGTCGTTGCAAGCTGTAAGAGTAAGCTTTGCGGGCGATGCGTTCTGTTCGTTAGCGTACCGATTCGTTCGCCGCGCGATACGCCGTTGCCCCGCGCGCGCGACCGGGACGACGCCGCGCACGATGGGCGGCGAGTGCACATTCGCGATGCGGCCATGTTGCTTCGATCCACCTCCGGCAGCGCCGCCCGTTGTGCTGACGTGTCTCACGGGCGGGCGCCGCCAACGGGCACGGGGCCATCATGGGCACGGTCGAAATTTGCCAAGCGCGCGCAAACGCGCGTAGAATGCGGGGCACGCGGGTGTAGCTCAATGGTAGAGCAGAAGCTTCCCAAGCTTACGACGAGGGTTCGATTCCCTTCACCCGCTCCAATAGAATCAAGGCCTTAGCGCAATGCTCAAGGCGATGTTGGTCCCCAAAAAATAAATTGCTCCCCAAAAACGATTTATGTTCCCGATGTGCGCCTTCTTGAGGTCAGCGGTTGCCTCGATTCGACCTCGTCTTGCCAACAGATTCGCGGGTGCTTGTTCGGTCGTCACTTACTTCATCGGCTCACAAGTTGAACGCTGCCTGGCGTACTCAGAAGTCAGGTGACGGGTGCCGAAATCAGTATCGGTGACGGACGGCCTCGCCGCGATCGACAGCGATACAGCGTTAGTGGTCAGTCAATGTTCCTGTATGATCGTCAGCAACCGGCCAAGAGCGGACATTGCAGCACTTTTGACTCAACTCTTCAACGGACACAATTATGGATCTTCACATCGCCGAGATTGCACATGAGACTGGCGAACTTAGGTTCCGGTATGCGCGCGTGCTATCAGCTGACCAAACACGATGGATACGCCATGGGCTGTTCACAGAGTTTCATCCTAATGGCCAGTTAGTTTCCGAGGGGACCTACGTCAATGGGTTAGAGGAAGGCCCATGGCGAGACTTTTACGAAAATGGCCAGCTTGCTGCAGAAGGGCAGTATGCTGTCGGTGTAGAGGAAGGCGTCTGGCGCTATTGGAACTCGCAGGGAGAACTCGAGAGTACTGAAGACTACTCATCCGTGTCGAGCTGACAGAACGATCCAACTGCCATGTATCCGGAAAGTCGACGAATTGATTGAATAGGTAAGTATGCTATTGCGTTCCACCCCGACAGTCACGACATAGCTTCCATTTGCGAAACCTCGAAAGTTATCTTTCGTGGCAAGTCGGGACTGCTGATCGACATTTAACTGCTACTTCAGCAAACGGCCAGCAGCAGACAGTCGTATTCTAATCGCGAAACAGGATATGCACGCTAAACACGAATTCGGTTGCGGACCAAAAGAGATGCCCCGTCCAGACGAACACGACATGAAGCGTCTGACCGGGATGGTCAAACGCGGCGAACTTTATCCAATACTAAATTACACGAAGTGGTCGGAACTTCGTTCTGAAATGCTGGCGGCTCCTCGGGAGCAGGCACCAAGGTTCCGGGCTCGCAGCGTATTTGCACCACCAGAACTTTACACTGATTGGGACGGCGAATTCTACTACCATATCCACCCCGTTGCTGACATAGAATGGCTGGAGCTGAGGGCGACGTCACAGGAGTGGCTGCGGAAGACACTGCTCGGCCACAACATTCCGTACTCAGTCGAAGATGGCGTCGTTCGGGTGTGGGGTTACACGCGTCCTGGCCAGCAAACTGAATGGCAGTGACTGGCCACGACCGATCGTTCGTGGAATGATATTTGGAGAACAATGCATGGGCTGCGTGCTGCGAGTATTTGGGGAACACCTTGATATTGATACTCTGCTTCAAAGTCAAGAACTAATACCTGTTGTGACCTGGAGGAAAGGACAAGAACGAGTTTTGAAGGGGCGATTCCACGTAGATTCAGGCGCCAATTTTGACGTTTGTGGAGCCGATGATGAGGATCTTTCACTTCAAATTTCATCGGCGAAACTCTATCTCGCGAGAAATTCTGGTGAAATTATGAAGCTGACTGTCGCTGTTGGTGTTGATGAGATAACTTTGGATTTTTCGGTTTCGACACGACCGGGATTTATGACTCAAACCAGTATTTTTTCTTCCGCTTTCTTGCAACAAGTAGCTAGGCTTGGATTAGGCTTGGCCGTCTCACACTATCCGACCGACGATAGCGCTGAGTAAAATCTGTTTCGATGCTTTCCCTCGGCTCTCTACCGAATTCGGCCGCAAGCGAACTTCAATATTACAAAATTAGATAACTTTATGAACGCACGTTGCCTCTGCCTTGCGGCCATATTATTCAGCCTTCTGGACTTTGCTAGAGCGGACGAACCCCTTGGCCCACCTGAGCGTGTCATTACCTGCTCTCGATCAACGGCATACTGCGCCGAGTCGGATCCAAAGACAAATCGAACCAAGGTCTTCCGACGAGAAAACTCCACCGTCCTATGGTCTATAAAAGGCTGGCACCGCTGGCTGTTTGTCACCGATGATGGTTCTTCAGTAGTCGTTGGCTATGAGGGGATGAACTTGATTCCTATAGACTCGACCTTGAATTTGGAGGTGCTGCGCTTCTACAAGCGCGGTAAATTGGTGCGCTTCGTACGCCTGGGAGACTTGTATAAAAATAAATCACAACTTAAGCGAACCGTGTCGCATTTGGCGTGGATGTATTCAATATCCATCAATCAGGCGAATCTACTAGTCGTCGAGCTGATTGATGGGCGAAAAATAAAATTTGACTTGGACACAGATGAGATTAAGGCAGTTAGCCTAAATGTTGATTAGCTAACAACCGGTCCGCAAGATGCGATGGTGGCCGAAGTTGACGGCTACTTTCGTTCGCGACCGGTGTCCGCTATGGGGTGCGAAAACGGTCGTTCGTAGCGTCGATTTGATGGGTCGTTAATATTGCATCGCCGTCAGTTGCAGCGGATTTTACGTCGAATTTTGATCAGCGCACTCGCGATCGAAGCTATCGGTTCCATTCAAACAAAGGGCAAAGACTACTTGGTAGCGCCGACGATCTTGCCGCGCCGAGGTAGTGCCGCTGGGTCGTCCTGACGCTGGCGCGGCCCGGCAGGTCGCTGGCGGCCTGGTCGCCGCGTTCGTCGCTCGTATCGTCGACAGACTTGGCACCCAGGTCGTCGAAAAGGAACGAAAAATGGGGGGCCGTGTTGCGTGGAAGTTTCGTAACAACGGCGGGCTACCCCATGTTGTTCTTGATGCGATTGACGGCCAATGCTTGGTGCGCCGGTTGGCGCTCGTGGATGTCCGGTTCGCCTTGCCGGCGCTGTGATCGCCGCAGCTGGTGCCGTCGGGAGCCATCACGATGAGCTGACCGGACGCATCAAGGCCACGCCGGCCCGGCTCACTTTGCCAGCAGGCCTAGCCGGGTGGCGATGAACACCGCCTCGCTGCGGTTGCGCGCCCCCAGCTTTTCCAGGATGCGGCGGATATGCCATTTCACGGTGTTGACCGACAAAAATACCGTGCCGGCCAGCTGGTCGTTGCCCATGCCGGTGGCGAGCAGGTCCAGGATCGCGTGCTCGCGCTCGCTGAGCACGACGGCGCCCGGCGCGCTTGCGGCGGCGTCGGGTGCCGCGCCGCACAGCGCGCGCCAGTAAGCCAGAATTTCGTGCGCGTGCTCGCGCTTGGCCAGCGCCGATGCCGGCAGTTGTGTCAGCAGAGCGCACAGGCGTGGTCCCTCGTCGAGAAAGCTGCGCCGCGCGCCGATCTGCCAGCCCAGTTCGAGCGCCGCGCACAGGGTGGCGTGCGCGGCCGTCTCATCGCCCGCGCCGTCCTCGGCCAGCGCGCGCAGCAGCAGCAGTTTGAGCAGGCGCCAGCGCCGCCCCGTCGCCTGGGCCTGCGCGATGGCGTCGTCGAGCTGGTCGCGCGCCTGTGCCACAGCGCCGCGCGCGATTGCCAGCCGGGCCGTGTCGATGCCGGCGCCGCACCATTCTTCGACGAAGGAGCCGGCCGGTTTGGCGTGCAGGTCCGCGCCGGCCCGTTCCAGCGCCGCGCCGCGCGCCAGGGCACGTTCGCTGTCGCCGCCCGCCAGCGCGATGCGGATGCGTTCGGCCTCGATGATGTGGTGGGTGCGCGCGGCGGGCCAGGCGGTGCTGGCGGCGCGCCGTTCGGCCGCGTTGAGTATCGCGTGCGCGCCGTCGACGTCGTCGCGTGCCAGTTTCAGGCGCGCGTACACCAGGTGGCACAGCATCAGCATATCGACCGACGGTTGCTGCGCCACCAGCGGAAAGTAGCGCTGCAACAGCTCGTCGGCCTGGTCGAGCCGGTCGGTCTCGAGCAGCACCGCGGCGATCAGGCTGACCGAGGCAATCTTCAGGTGGGCCGGCGCGCACCAGGGCTGCTGCAGCGCCAGCGCGGCCATTTTGTCGAGTTTGTCGAAGTGTTCCAGCGCCTGCGTCAGCTTGCCCTGGCTGGCTTCGATCAGGCCGGCCACCGACAGCGCGTAGCCAAGGCCAAGCGCGCTGCCGATTGCCTCGTTGGCCTCGCGCGCGTCAAAGCAGAACTGCTGCGCCGATGCGTACTGGCCATCGACCATCAGGCAGTAAGCGATCACGTTGGCCAGCGCGCCGACGGCGAAGCGGTGCGCGCGGTCTATCGTCTGCCAGTGCGCCAGACCCAACGCCAGCGCGCCGGCCGTGTCGCCGCCGGTGGCCAGCAGGATCGGTGCCAGCGCCATCAGTTCGTCGTCAATGCGATCGCGTTCGGTGCCGGCCGGGCGCGCGCTGTTCAGGCGCGCCAGCCAGGCCAGCGCCTGCGCGCCGTCGCCGGTAAAGCCGCAGGCCCAGGCGGCGCCCAGCATCAGTTCCGGGCCGGCGTTGGTCAACGCGTGCGGGTCGAGCCGTTCCAGCCAGCGCACGATGGTGCTAAATTGGGCTTGCAGCACCAGCTCGTGCACGCAGGCCGACATCGCCTCCAGCGCGGCGGCGCTGTCGCCGGCCAGCAGCCACAAGTCGGCTGCCTCGCCCGCCGCACCGTGGCGGGCAAACCAGTGCGCCGCGCCGCGCTGGCAAGCGCGCACGCGCTCGGGCGCGAGCATGTGCGCCTGCTGGTTTTGCAGAAACTGGGCGAACAGCGGGTGGTAGGCAAACCAGCTGCGTCCCGCGTCCAGCGCGCTGGTGAACAGGCCGTGGCGTTCCAGATAGTCCAGCATCGCCGCGCCGTCGGCGCGTCCGGTGGCGGCGTTGCAGGCGGGCGCGCACAGGCGCGGCAACTGACACGTTTCAAGCAGGAAGGCGCGCAGCGGCGCACTCTGGGCCTGCAGCACGTCTTCGCTCAGGTAGTCGGCGATGTGGGCCAGGCCGCCGGACAGGTCGGCCGCGTAGCGTTCCAGGTCGCTGCGGCTGCGCGCGGCCAGCGCCGTTAGCTGCAGCGCGGCCGGCCAGCCGCCGGTGATCGCTTGCAGTTGCTCGATCAGCCAGGCCGACAGCGGCACGTCGAGCCGGCCGTTGAAAAAGCGCCGTGTCTCGGCGGGCTCGAAGCGCAATTCGGACGCTGTCAGTTCGTGCAATTGACCGCGCAGGCGCAGGCGCTCCAGACCCAGCGCGGGCTTGGCGCGGCTGCCGATCACCAGGCGCAGCGCGCGCGGCAGCCGTTTGGTCAGCAGCGTGAGCAGCTGCAGGGCCGGCTCGGCGCTGAGCTGCTCGAATTCGTCGAGAAACAGCGTGTGACGCGGCCCGTCCGGTGCTTGCTGCTCAAGCCAGGCCGGCCACTGTTGCGCTGGCGTGTCCACGTCCGCGCCTCGCGTCGGCGCATGCCCGGCCAGCCCGAGGCGCAGCGCGTTGTCGAGGTCGGCCATCAGCTGGACCGGATCGTTGTCGCGCGCGTCCAGCGTCAGCCAGCTGGCGCCGGCGTGCTGGGCGCACAGGCGCTCCATATATTGCTGCATCAGCGTGGTCTTGCCGTAGCCGGCGGGCGCGAGCAGCAGCACGATGCCGCACTCTTGATCCTGTTCCAGCGCGGCCAGCAGTGCGTCGCGCGCGAGCGCGCCCGGGCTGGCCGGCGGCGGTGCAAAGCGCGGTGGCATGCGTGACGGCAGCGCGCGTGCCAGCGCTGTTGCGGGCGCACGATCGGTGCGCGGATGCGGGGTGCGGTTCATGGTTTGGTCGGCCAGCTCCAGAGACCGGCGCGCCGCGACCTGTGGGACGCGCGCAGCTTCCGGCTGTGCGCGAGTGTAGCACCGCTTGGTCCGGGTATTGGCGTAGCAAGCAGCGATTGGAGGGGATGCTCGGCTAGCGTGTGGCGATGCTTACCGCGCCGTGCGCCCGGACGGATGGTCCGGTCCGGGCGAGGGCAGGGGGGCGGCGGCGTGCCCGATCACGCTAACGCAAACGCATCTTCAACGCGGCGCCAGCGCGTCCGAACCAGCGCAGAACACGGGTGCTTACAGCTGTGGCAGGGCGTCGCCGACGCCGGCCCGTGGCGCGCTTGCCGTGGTGGCCAGCAGGCGGGCGCGGCGCGCCTGTTTGAGCATGTCGCTGGCCTTCTCGGCGATCATCACCACCGGCGCGTTGGTGTTGCCGCCCACCAGCAGCGGCATGATCGACGCGTCCACCACGCGCAAGGCCTGCAGCCCGTGCACGCGCAGCTGCGCGTCGACCACCGCCAGTGCATCGCTGCCCATCTTGCAGGTGCCCACCGGGTGATAGATCGTCTCGGCGCGCGCGCGGATGAACTGGCGTAGCTGGGCATCGGTTTCGCACGGTCCCTGTGGCATCAGCTGCACGCCGCGATAGGGCGCAAACGCGCGCGCGGCCAGCACCTTGCGCGCCAGCCGCACGCCGCGCACCATGCGCAGCAGGTCGTCCGGGTCGCTCAGGTAGTTGGCGCGGATCTCCGGGTGGCCGTGTGGATCGGCGTTGTTCAAACCGATCTCGCCGCGGCTTTTCGGACGCAGATTGCACACGTGCAGAGAATAGCCTTCGCCAAACATGAAGCCAAGGTCCAGGCTGTGGCGCTTCAGGCGCGCCGGACTGAAATGGAACTGCAGGTCGGGAATGGCTTCTTGCGGCGAACTCTTGGCGAAGCCGCAGCCTTCGGCGCCGTTGCTGGTGTACATGCCGGTGCCGGTGGTGATGTAGCGCGCAAAATCCCACAGGCCGCGCAGCGTATTGCGCAGCGTGATGCCAGACGAGATGGCCTTGCGGCAGCTGTCGACAATGATCACATCGAGATGGTCCTGCAGGTTCTTGCCCACGCCGGGCAGTTCGCGGCGCACGGCGATGTGCGCCGCTTCCAGCGCGCGCCGCTCACCCACGCCCGACAGCATCAGCAACTGCGGCGATTGAATCGCGCCGGCCGACAGGATCACTTCCTCGCGCGCATGCACGCGTTCCTGCGCGCCGGCGCGCAGGAACTCCACGCCCACCGCGCGCTGGCCTTCGAACAGCACCTGACGCGCGTGCGCGCCGGTGATCACGGTCAGGTTGGGGCGCGCGGCCGCCATTTTCAGGTAACCGGCCGCCGTGCTGCAGCGTCGCCCGTTTTTCTGGGTCACCTGGAACAAGCCCACGCCTTCCTGGGTTGCGCCGTTGAAGTCGGGGTTGAACGGCAGGCCCGTCTCGATGCCCGCTTCGATGAAGGTGTGCGAGAGCCGGTTCGGGCTGCGCTGGTCGGCCACGTTGAGCGGGCCGCCCACGCCGTGCAAGTCGGAGGCGCCGCGCTCCTGGTGCTGCGAGCGCTTGAAGTAGGGCAGCACGTCCTTGAACGACCAGCCGGGATTGCCCAGCTTTTCCCACTCGTCGTAGTCGTTGGGATGGCCGCGCGTATAGCACATCGCATTGCTCGAACTGGAGCCGCCCAGCACGCGCCCGCGCGGCCAGAACAGCGCACGCCCGTCCAGTTCGGGTTCGGCGCGGGTGTGGAAGTTCCAGTTCATTACTTTGCTGCGCATCATCCACAGGATGCCGAGCGGCATGTGGACCATCGGATGGGTGTCGGGCGGGCCCGCCTCAAGCAGGCACACCGTGACATCGGCGTCCTCGGAAAGGCGGGCGGCCAGTACACAACCGGCGCTGCCGGCGCCGATGATGACGTAATCGTACATGTTTTGTCTCCTCAACGAACCTGTGCGCGCCGGCTGGTGCCGTGCGCTTCGCCAGCGGCAGCTTGCCCCGGCTGTGCGCCCGACGTGCTTGCCCGCGTGTGGCGGGCCGCCCGTTTTTCTGTTGCGCCAATCGATGCTAAAGGATAGGTTTGGCAGCGTCACCATCAAAAAGGATGGAACCCGATGTATTTTCTTGAAATAGCGGGCCGGCCGGCGCACGGCTGGCGGGCCGCGCCGCGATTGGGGGGCGCGAGACGGCGCAGACGGTACGTTATAATGGCGCCCAGTGCGCAGGGCCCGCTTGGCCCGCCGCACTAGATCATCTTGCTGGCGCTGCGCATGCGCGTGGCGCGGCGGCAGTTTTTTTACCTCTTAGTTTCCTTCATTCCATGTCTTCAGATACGACTCCCAACGGCATCAGCCGGCCGATGCTTTATGACCCCAGCGAACATCGGATTCGCAGCTTTGTCACGCGCGCCGGGCGCCTGTCGATCGCGCAGGCGCGCGCGCTGGAAGTGCTCGGACCGCAGTTCCTGCTGCCGTACGCGAAGGCGCCGCTCGATTACGCGGGTGCGTTCGGACGCAGCGCGCCGGTGATCCTGGAGATCGGCTTTGGCATGGGCGACACCACCTCGCACATCGCCAGCGGCATGCCGGACAAGGATTTCATCGGCGTCGAAGTGCATACGCCGGGCGTGGGCAGTCTGCTCAAGCAGATCGGCGAGCAGGGCTTGAGCAATCTGCGCCTGATCCAGCACGATGCCGTCGAAGTGCTGAACCAGATGATTCCCGACGCGTCGCTGGCCGGCGTGCACGTGTTCTTTCCGGACCCGTGGCACAAGGCGCGCCATAACAAGCGCCGCCTGTTGCAAACGCCGTTCGTCAAGCTGCTGGCCGAGAAGCTGGCGCCGGGCGGTTATCTGCATTGCGCCACCGACTGGCAGGAGTACGCCGAGCAGATGCTGGAGGTGCTGGGAACTGAGCCGCTGCTGCAGAACACCGCCGAGGGTTATGCGCCGCAGCCGGCGTATCGTCCGCTGACCAAGTTCGAGAACCGCGGGCTCAAGCTTGGGCACGGGGTGTGGGATCTGGTGTTCGTGAAGAAGTAAGGTCAGTGGTCCTCGGCCTGTCACTGCTGTGACGGCCCGGGGCCAAAAAAATTGGGGTCAGAGTAATTTTCGCGAAGTGCCGCGAAAAAAAACTCTGACCCCATTTTGTTTGGCGTTCACTGTTGTGGAGACGCTCACTTCACTTCACTTCACTTCACTTCACTTCACTTCACTTTACTTCAGCGCGGCACTGCGATGCGACGTGCTGCGGGACCTTCGCGCCGACTTGCACGTCGGCGGTGCGCTACAGCATCTCGCTGATCAAGGCGACGATCTCGTCGCCGTAGGAGGTGAGTTTTTTCTCGCCGACGCCGGTCACGCCGCGCAGATCCTGCAGCGACGTCGGCTGCACCTTGGCGATTTCGCGCAGCGTCGCGTCGACAAAAATGACATAGGCCGGCACGCCGTGTGCGCGCGCCGTCTCGACGCGCCACCAGCGCAGCTTGTCGAAGATCTTCTGCTCTTGCGTGGACAGGTCGCTCTCGACGTAACCCTTGGGCGCCGTCGTCGCGCGCTTCGGCTTGACCGGTTTCTGGTACTGGCGCAGCTGCACCTTCTGGCCGCCCTTGAGCACGGGGCGCGACGCGTCGGTCAGCTTCAGCGAACTGTACGATTCATGGTCGACGCTGATCAGGCCCAGCGCGATGGCCTGGCGCAGGATCGCGCGCCACTCCGCTTCGCTGCGCTCGGCGCCGATGCCGTACACCGACAGCGCATCGTGGTGCCACTGCTTGATGCGGTCCGTCTCGACCCCGCGCAGCACGTCGATCACGTGGCCACCGGCGAAGCGCTGGTCGACCCGGTAAATCGTCGACAGCAGTTTTTGCACCGGCACCGTGCCGTCGAACGAAATGGGTGGCACCAGGCAGGTGTCGCAATTGCCGCACGGCGTGGCCGGCTCGCCGAAATACTCGAGCAGGCGCATGCGCCGGCAGTTGAGCGTCTCGCACAGGCCCAGCATCGCGTCGAGTTTCACGCCCAGCACGCGCTTGAAGGTTTCGTCGGCTTCCGACTCGTCGATCATGCGCCGCTGCAGCACCACGTCCTGCAGGCCGTAGGCCATCCACGCGTTGGCCGGCTGGCCGTCGCGTCCCGCGCGTCCCGTTTCCTGGTAATAGCCTTCAATACTTTTCGGCAGGTCGAGGTGGGCCACAAAGCGCACGTCGGGCTTGTCGATGCCCATCCCGAAGGCGATCGTGGCGACCATGACGATGCTTTCCTCGCGCAGAAAGCGGGCCTGGTTGGCGCTGCGTTTGGCGTACTCCATGCCGGCGTGATACGGCAGCGCCTTCAGGCCGTTTTCGTTGAGGAACTCGGCCGTCTCTTCGACTTTTTTGCGCGACAGGCAGTACACGATGCCGGCGTCGCTGCCATGTTCGGCCGTGATGAAGTCGAGCAGCTGTTTGCGCCCGTTGGCCTTCTCGACGATCTGGTAGCGGATGTTGGGACGGTCGAACGAGGAGACGAATTTGCGCGCGTCGTCCAGTTGCAAACGCAGCGCGATTTCGGCGCGCGTCTGGTGGTCGGCAGTGGCGGTGAGCGCGATGCGCGGCACGTTGGGAAAGCGCTCGTGCAGGATCGACAGCTTGATGTATTCGGGGCGGAAATCGTGGCCCCATTGCGACACGCAATGCGCTTCGTCGATCGCGAACAGCGCGATCTTGGACGCCTCGAACAGGTCCAGACAGCGCTGCGTCATCAGGCGCTCGGGCGCCACGTAGACCAGGTCGATTTCGCCGCTGCGCACCAGCCGCTCGATGCGCATCGACTCTTCATACGTCTGGGTCGAATTGAGGAAGGCGGCGCGCACGCCCACTTCGGCCAGCGCGTCGACCTGATCTTGCATCAGCGCGATCAAAGGCGAAATGACCACGCCCACGCCGTCGCGCACCAGCGCCGGAATCTGGTAACACAGCGACTTGCCGCCGCCGGTGGGCATCAGCACCAGCGCGTCGCCACCATTGCTGACATGGTCGACGATGTCGGCCTGCTGGCCGCGAAACGCGGGGTAGCCGAAGACCGTTTCTAGCAGGTGGAGGGCGCGTGCGCCGGTGTCGCTATGCATGATGTCAGTCCGCCCAAACTACCCAGCCGTAGTGGGCGCTGGCCAGCACCACCATGCCGAAGCCGATGCGGTACCAGGCGAACGCGCTGAAATCGTGCGAGCTGATGTAACGCAGCAGCCAACGCACGCACAGGAAGGCGGAGATGAAGGCGGCCACGGTGCCCAGGCTAAACAGCGGGATGTCGGCGGCCGACAGCATCGCGCGCTCCTTGTACAGCGAATACACGGTCGCGCCCAGCAGCGTGGGGATCGCCAGGAAGAACGAGAACTCGGTGGCAACGGTGCGCGACAGGCCGAACATCATGCCGCCGATGATGGTGGCGCCCGAGCGGCTGGTGCCGGGGATCAGCGCGAAGGTCTGGGCGATGCCGATCTTGAGCGAGTCCAGCGGGCTCATCTCGTCGACCGAATTGACGCGCGGGCCGACCGGGTTGGCCTTGGCGTGGCGCTCGACCAGCAAGATGATGACACCGCCGACGATGAAGGCCAGCGCCACCGGCACCGGCTTGAACAGCACGGCCTTGATCTTGCTGCTGAACAGTACGCCCAGCACGGCGGCCGGCATGAACGCGATCAGCACGTTGATGGCGAAGCGCTGCGACTTGGCGTCGCCGAACAGGCCGCTCAGTACGCTGGCGATGCGCTGGCGGTATTCCCAGCAGACGGCGAAGATCGCGCCGGCCTGGATGACGATTTCAAACACTTTCATTTTCTCTTCCATGCCTTTGAAACCGAGCAGGCTTTCGGCCAGGATCAGGTGGCCGGTGGAGGAAATAGGCAGAAATTCGGTGAAACCCTCCACCAGACCCATGATTATGACTTTAAGCGCGAGAATAATATCCATGAATGATTGTATTTGCAGGCTGTGCCTGGATGGTTGACGGGATCGATGCGTAGCGGCCCTGCGCAGGCGCACGGCGGGACCGAAGCTTACCATGCGCCGGCCGGTTCCCGGGCATCGGGGGCGTGCCGGTCCGGCTGCGCGCCTGTGTGGCGGGCCGGTTTGGCGCTAGCAGGTCAGGCGTTCCAGTGTAGCCAGGTAAAACATCGCGTGTTCGCGCGTGGCGCCGCACATCTCAGGCGAGGGTTGCAGGCCGGCGCACACGGCCGGGCGGCCAGCTTGCCCAAAAATCTTGCAGCCGTTGGCCTCGTCGAGCTGAATGCAGCGCACGCCGGCCGGCTTGCCATGGGGCATGCCCGGTATCGGGGACGAGATCGACGGCGCGGTGCAGCAGGCGCCGCAGCCGGGGCGGCAGGATAGGGTGGTCACGGGGTACGCTAATGGGTGGCAGGCGAGGCGGACTATACCAGAACGTCCTGGCGGACCGGACGCGCGCATGCGCCTGACGCTGCGCCTTGCGCTTGCCGTTCGCGTCGCCGGCGGTGGTGTCTGGCCGGGGCGCGCGCCGCAGTATTCTCTGCGACCCAGCGCAGGCGATCGGCCCGGCGCCACTAGATGGCCATCGTGATGCGGTTCTCGATATGCACCACGCCCGGCGCCAGCCAGGCCGCTTGCTCGGCCGCCTCGCGCTCGCCCCAGGTTTGCACGGTGCCGCGCAACGTCACCTCGCCGCCGTTGGCCTCGACCGTGATGTGACTCGCTTCGATTTCTGCATTGCGCTTGAGGGCATCCTCGATCTTGCGTTTGATTTCAAGCGGCTGGACCGTCGGTCGGAGGGAAATCAGATTGCTCACGCCCTTGACGCCATGGATGCGGCGCACCGCCTCTTCGGCGCGGGTGCGCTGGAAATGCCATTCGACTTCGCCTTCAAGGCGCAGGTAGCCGTGGTTGACGATGGTTTTCAGCGCGTCCCACGCGTGCGGCAACTGCGCCTTGAGGACCGCCACGGCGTCCCTGGCGATGTCCGGGTCTGCCCGCGTTGTGCTGCCCAGATTGACCGCGATGTCATTGGCCACCGCGCGCACGCCGCCGATGCGTTTGGCGGCGCGCTCGGCCTGCAGCTTCTGGCTGTAGCTGCGCACGAAGCCGGTCAGCGTGACCACGCTGTCGTTGACGATGACGCCGATCTCGGCGGCATGGATGTCGGCATCCCATTCCAGTTCATGCTCGACATTCTTCTTGATCTCGCTGTCCGACGTCATGATGACCTCCGCAATGTGGTTGGCGCAAGCGCCGGCGCTTGCGCAATGGGCGCGCGACGCGGCGCGTCTGGCGCCGTGCCGCTGGTAGCAGGATCAGCATCGCACCGCTTGCGCGCGCACGATTGAGACGAATCAGCCAGACCGCTCTGGCGCGCTGCGCGCTGTGTTCTGGCCGCCGCGTTGGGCTGGACGCGCCCGCGTCGCTCTGCGGCGTATCAAGGATGCGTCAATCGTGAAGACTAGACTGGGGGCGCCGACCAGCGCTTCGTCGGCTCAATGCGGGCTCCCCGGAGCCGCCACCGAATTCGCTACAACCGTCATTGCGAGGTGTCCCATGCGAACAACGATCACGATGCCGGCCCTCGCCTTGCTCGGTCTGGGGCTGGCAGCTTGCACCACCACCGGCACCGGCGGCGGACAGGTGGCGGGGCCGGGAGGGCAGAGCGCGCCGGTCGCCTTCAGCTGGATCAGCCAGGACGGCGGTATGTCCGGCAGCATGACGGCCACGCTGGCCGGTACCAGTTATCAAGGGCGCTTCTTCCAGATCACCCAGCAGACCCGCGCCGAGGTGCTGATGCCGCTGTGGTCGCACTGGCGGCGCGGCTGGTATGACTGGCCGTACTGGGGCGACCCGATGACGTCGGTCTATCCGGCCACCCAGTTCATCACCCGCTACAGCGGCAAGGTGGTGGCCACGCTGGCCGCCGGCGCCGACCAGAACATGCGCTGCCGCTTCCATCTGGTGGCGCCGGCACGCGGCATGTCCGGTGGCGGCGAGGGCGAATGCCAGATGTCGGACGGGCGCACCGTGCGCGCCGATTTCGCCGCCAGGTAGGTTCTTCCGGCGCTGCTCCGTCGGGCCTGTGCGCCATCCCCGACGGGATGGCGTCGTCAGCGAGGCGAGCATGCATAGTATTTGCAGATGCAAGGTGGTATTGCTGGCGGGCTTGCTGGCGCTGGCGGCATGCTCGGCATCGAATCGCGACAGCGCACCGGATAGCCCGAGCGCCGGCTCGGCCCAGTCGGCCGTCGCCGCAGCGCAGCCGGGCGTCGGGACGGGCCCGCCTGCGTCCGCGCCGTCCGCCGGCTTGCCCGACTTCGTCGCACTGGTCAAACTGGAGGGGCCGGCGGTCGTCAACATCAGCAGCATCCGCACCGTGCGCGACAGTCGCGACGGGGCCGAGTTCGGCGCCGACGACGCGGTCGCCGAGTTGTTCCGGCGCTACCTGCCACCGTCCGCGCCGCGCGAATTTCTCGCTCGTTCGCTCGGATCGGGCTTCATCATCAGCGCCGACGGCTACATCGTCACCAACGCGCACGTGGTGGCCAATACCGACGAAGTGACTGTCAAGTTCACCGACCGCAAGGAATACAAGGCCAGGGTGGTGGGCGTGGACGTGCGCTCCGATATTGGCCTGCTCAAAATCGACGCGCAGGGCTTGCCGGTGGTGCGCATCGGCGACATGGCCCGGACCGAGGTGGGCCAATGGGTGGCGGCGATCGGCGCGCCGTTCGGCTTCGAGAACAGCGTCACGGCCGGCATCGTCAGCGCCATGGGCCGTTCGCTGCCCGAGGAAAATGAAGTGCCCTTCATCCAGACCGATGTGGCCCTCAACCCGGGCAATTCGGGCGGACCGCTGTTCAATCTGCGTGGCGAGGTGATCGGCGTGAACTCGCAGATCTACAGCCGCACCGGCGGCTACATGGGGCTGTCGTTCGCCGTGCCGATCGATGTGGCGATGGACGTCGTCAAGCAGTTGCGTGCGTCCGGCAAAATCACGCGCGGACGCATCGGCGTGCAGGTGCAGGAACTGTCGGCCCAGCTGGCCGCCTCGTTCGGCCTGTCGGACGCCGGCGGCGCGCTGGTCGCGCTGATCGAACCGGACGGTCCGGCCGCCCGGGCCGGTATCCTGCCCGGCGACGTGGTGCGCCGGTTTGACGACCAAGCGGTCCAAAGCGGCGCCGAGCTGGTGCGCATGGTATCGGCCAGCAAGCCCGGTACGCGTGTCAGGCTCGAGATTTGGCGCGCCGGCGCCAGCCGCGTCGTCACCGTGCTGCTGGGGGAACTGGCGCCCGAGCGCGCCGCCTCGCAGGTACGCGTGACCGCACCCGAGCAGGCGGTCGATCCGGCCGGGCTGGCCTTGCAGGGGTTGGCGCCCGAGCAGCGCGCCCAGCTTGGCCTGAGCCACGGTTTGGCCGTGCTGGCCGTGACGGGGCAGGCCGCGCGCGCGGGCGTGCGGCCGGGCGACGTGGTGCTGGCGATCAACGATGTGCGCGCGCTGACGGTGGCGCAATTCGAGGACCAGCTGCTGCGCCACAGCGGGCGGCCGGTGGCGCTGCTGATCCGGCGCGGCACCGACACGCTGTACATGGCGCTGCGCGGGCAGGACGACTGAGTCTCAGTCTGCCCACGGCAACAACACGGCGGCGCCGGCGATGCGCCCGTGGCGCAGGTCGGCCAGCGCCTCATTGGCGCGCGCCAGCGGGTAGCTCACGCTGTGGCTGCGGACCGGCACCTGCGGCGCCAGCGCCAGGAATTGCTCGCCGTCTTCGCGCGTCAGGTTGGCCACTGAGCGCAGGCAGCGCTCGCCCCACAGGTCGGCGTAGGCAAAGGCGGGGATGTCGCTCATGTGGATGCCCCCGCACACCACGCAGCCGCCCTTGGCGACGGCGCGCAGCGCGACCGGCACCAGTGCGCCGACGGGCGCAAAAATGAGCGCCGCATCGAGCGGGCGCGGCGCGCGCGCGCTGGACGGGCCGGCCCAGCTTGCGCCCAGCGCGCGCGCGAAACGCTGGCCGGCCAGGTCGCCGTCGCGGGTGAACGCGTAGACCCGGCGGCCCTGATGCAGCGCCACCTGGGTGATCAGGTGGGCGGCTGCGCCAAAGCCGTAGATGCCCAGCTCGCGGCCAGGTCCGGCCAGGCGCAGCGCGCGGTATCCGATCAGGCCGGCGCACAGCAGCGGCGCCGCTTCGGCGTCGGAAAAGTGCTCTGGCATGGCGAAGCAGTAGCGCTGATCGGCCAGCGCGTATTGCGCGTAGCCGCCGTCGATGTGGTAGCCGGTGAAGCGCGCCTTGGCGCACAGGTTTTCGCGTCCCGTGCGGCAATAGCGGCAGTTGCCGCAGGTCCAGCCCAGCCATGGCACGCCGACCCGCGCGCCGACGCCAAAACGGGTGGCGCGCGCGCCGGTGCGCTCGATCACGCCGACGATTTCATGGCCCAGTATCAGCGGCAGTTTCGGCCTGGCCAGCTCGCCGTCGATGATGTGCAGGTCGGTGCGGCACACGGCGCAGGCGCCCACCCGGATCAGCACCTGCTCGGGACCGGGATGCGGCGTGCGCACGCTGGCGCGCAGCAGCGCCTTGCCGCAGCCGGTAAACAGCATTGCTTGCATCGCATGCATGACATGGGCCGGCGCCGGGAGCCGGTGTGCAGTGAGCCTGCACCCAGCATGGCCTAAGCGAGCGCTGGCGCGGCTGCGCGCGCGCAAGCGGGCGCGTCGTGCCCAGCCTGCGCTTGCTGCGCGCGCGCCGGCATCGCTTTGGCCAGCCAGTCAAACATGCGCTGCTCGACCTGGCTGCGCGCCATCGGCTCGCAGTGGCCGTCAGCACCGTCCTCGGCGGCAAAATGGGCCAGCGTCTTTTCGCAGCGTAACTGCTGGTAGATCTGCGACGTCTGCCCCGGCCAGAACTGCTCGCCTTCCGGCTCGCACAGCAGGATCGGGCAGCGGATCTGTCCGCACAGCTCGCCCAGATTATGCTGGCGCGCCGCCGTGAAGGCCTGAAACGCGCTGGCGGTGCGGTAAGGGCGCATCCGCATCGCCAGCGTCTGGCGCGCCACGCGCGACCATGTCAGACCCCATCCCAGATGGCGGTTAAAGCGTGCCGCGTCGCCGGCGTCGAGCAGGGCGCGCAGCGAACGCGGCAAGTGCGCCTCCCAGGCCGCGCTCAGTGTGTGCGCGGCCGGGTCGGCGATGCCGGCGGCGATGCGCCGCTCGGACGCTAGCGCGCGCAGCGCCCAGTGCCCGCCCTGGCTGGCGCCATACAGCGCGATGCGGCTGGCGTCGACGTCGGCCCGCCCGGTGACGGCGTCGAGCACCGGGCCGATCACGTTTTCCCAGTCGTGCCGAAACGGTATGCCCTGGCGCACCAGCGCCGCACCCTGGCCCGGACCGTCGAAGATCAGCGCGTGGTAGCCGCGCGCCACCGCCGCCGCCGCGCCCCAGAGCCACATCGCATGGATGGGCGCGTCGGCGCCGTTGGCGATGATCAACAGCGGACGCGGCTGTCCGCTGTCGTCGGCCCGGCAAAAATAGCCGGGCAGGGTAGTGCCTTCGTAAGCGATGGCGAGCGGCGTGATGGCCGCGCCGGACAGGGCGACGAACTGGTCCCAGCAATGGCGGCTTTTTTCCCAGGTCGGCTCATAGCGCGCCGGATCGGCGGTGCCGTCGAGCGTGACGGTGGCGCGCGCGTAGTGGCCGGCCGCGCGCAAATAGGCCAGTCGCGCGCTGAGCGCTTGGCCGTTGCGCGCGCTGTGCTCGGCGCTGGCGCAGACGCGCTCGCCCACGGCGTGCCAGGCGCGGTGCCAGCTTTCGAAGTCGCCGTCCTTGATGCGGGCCACCGTCGCGAGCACTTCGCCGGCGTCGGCGCCCTGTTGATAGATGCCGCCCAGCGCCACCTTGGTGGAAAAATTGAACTGCGCGTTGCGGAAGAATTGATTTGCTGGCTTCATGATGGCATCCATATGTCGTTGTTGACATATGCAGTGTCCAGTGTTTTTGCCGATATGTCAATCACGACATATAATGATGGCATGAACTCTACTCTCGGCATGGTCATTCTTGGTTTTTTGGCGCGCGCGCCGCTCACCGGCTACGAAATCACCCGCACGGTGACGGGCGCCTTGCGTTTCTTCTGGCACGCCAGCCACAGTCAGGTGTATCCGGAACTGGCACGGCTGGAAGCGGCCGGCCTGGTGCAGGTTGAACACATTGCCCAGCAGGGCAAACCGGACCAGAAACGCTATACGCCGACCCGGGCCGGGCTGGACGCGCTGGCTGCCTGGCTGGTCGGCCCGCTCGAGCCGGCCAAGCGGCGCAGCGAGATCGCGGTGCGCGCCTATTGTTCTGCGTATGCGTTGCCGCAGGCGGCGGCCGACATGTTCGCCGCGCAGGCGCGCCAGCATGCCGAGCGCGTCGCCCAGTTCGAGGCGTATCGGGCCCATCTGGAGGATTTGCCCGACAATCCGCTGGCCGATGTGGGTTCGATCGAGTTCGCCGACTATGCGGTCGTCATGCGCGGCCTCGCGCTCGAGCAAGCGCAAGCGCAGTGGAGCGGCTGGATGGCCGAGCGCCTGCGCGCGGCGGCCGCGCCCCGCTGAGGCGAGCGCGCCGACCTGCGTCAGCCCGTTCGGACGCGGCGGCATGACGACGTCAATCCGATACGCGTCTCGACGCGCGCTGCGGAACCATTCGTCCTATCAAGTAAGCTTTGTGGATGTGATCGTTAGGCTGTCGTTGCGGCAACAAAAAGATCGGGATGGCGTATTGTGGTGGTCAAAATTGTGACAGAATGAAAAACCATGTGTAGCTCCTTGGATGAGCGGCGTGCATTGCTGCGTGGAGAAGTACGCACACGCGCCAAGCTGCCACACGGATGCTGAACCTGCACTGGCTAGACCGAGGAGTGAGCAATGCAAAGGCTGCTACAGCGAGTGCGTTTTTCTGTGTCGCTGTCGGCGCTGCTGACGCTATTCATCGGCCTGACGCTGACCGGCGCCCTGTTCGGAACCATCCGACAAATCGAGGTGGCCCGGCAAAATGTGCAATTCCAACAAAACGCCAAACTTCGTATCAATGCCATTGTTGGCGGCATGCGCGATTCAATCGACGAGATTGAGGTGCTCAATCAATTGTTTTCTACTTTTGGTATCATTAGCCGCGAACAATTTCACCGATTCAGCAAGCCGCTGTTGGCGCATTCGCCACAAATCCAGGCGCTCGGTTTTCAACGCCTGATCCAGCATGGCGACCGCGCCGGCTACGAAGCCACCATGGGCCGTCGATTTCCCGGCTTTATGCTGACCGAGTTGGTCGATGGTCGTGCGCGCCGGGCCGGTATCCGTGACAACTATCTGGTCGTCGATTATCTCGAGCCGTTGTTCGGCAACGAAGCCATCGTGGGGCTGGACACGGCACCGATCGCGCAGCAGGAACAGGCACGCCGCCTGTCGCGTGAACGCGGCGCCATGGCCAGCACCGCGCTGGTGCCGCTACTTCTGACGAGCGCGCCGCATGCGGGCTTTCGCGTGCTGGTGCCGGTGTTTTGGCAAGGCGCCCCGATCGACACCGCCGCGCAGCGCCAGCGCGCGGTGGTCGGCGAAATCGTGGCGGAACTGCGCGCCGATCGCCTGCTTGAACCGGTCCTCAAGGCCCAGGGTTTTCCCCTGCAAACGGGGATGAGCATCGGGCTGTTTGCCGTCGCGCCAGATAGCGCGGAGCAGTTGATCGTCCGTCAGGGTGAGAGTGCAACGGAACCGGCGGGGTCGCCGCGCGGCCGGCATTGGTTGCCGGCATGGTGGTTCTATGATCGGCCCGACCCGGTGGCCTTATCCTTCGCGCTGGCCAACCAAGCGTTGCGCGTGGAGGTGACGCAAACCGAACTGCCGTTCACAGAAGGCCACAACGGTTCGCTGTACGCCTTGCTGGGAGGGCTGCTGTCGACCGCCTTGGCCTCGGCGTATGTGTACGCGCTGGTGACACGCCTTGCCACGATCGAACGGACCACGCGCGAACGCACTTCCGCGCTGGAGTTTGCCAACTTGCGCCTGGCCGAGGATATTGCCCGGCGCGCCCAAACCGAGCAGGGTCTGCGGCTGCGCGAGCGCGTCATCGAGGTCTCCGCCAATGCCATCATCCTGTGCGGCGCGCAAGCACCGGAGCACCCGATCGAATATGTCAATCCAGCCTTCGAACGCATCACCGGATTCAGCGCGCAGGATGTGCTGGGGCGCAGTCTGGACTTCTTGCATGGCAGTACCCAGTATCAGGGCAACATCGAGCAGATCAATACCGCACTGCGCGAACGCTGTGAAGGCCACGCCGTGGTGCGCAACCACCGCAAAGACGGCAGCGGCTACTGGAGCGATCTGTTTGTGGCACCGGTACAGGATCAAAGCGGCGCCGTCAGTCACTTTGTCGTGGCCCAGTATGACATCTCGACGGCGATGGGTTACGAGGCTGAAATTGAGTATCAGGCCAGTCACGATAGTCTGACCGGCCTGGCCAATCGCAATCTGCTGCGCGAGCGCCTCACTGATGCCATCGCTGGCGGACGACGCAGAAACAGCCCATTCTGGGTGGCGTTCCTGGATCTGGACCGCTTCAAGTACGTCAACGACACCCTGGGACACGAGGCCGGCGACGTGCTGCTGAAGATCGTCGCCGAGCGTCTGTTGAGCTGCGTGCGCGAAACCGATACCGTGGCGCGCCTGGGGGGCGATGAATTCATGTTGGTGCTGCCGGAAAACCCCGATGATGGCACCGGCGCGGCAGTCCTGACACGCATCATGGAGGCGATCGCCAAACCGATTTCGATTCAAGACCATGAATTCTTCCTCACCTGTAGCATCGGCGTGGCGACTTTCCCGACTGACGGCGATAGTGTCGAGAGTCTGACGCGCTTCGCCGATATTGCGATGTACCGCGCCAAGGAACTCGGGCGCAACGCGTTCCAGTTCTACACCGCGGAGATGAATGAACGCACGCTGGACCGGCTGAAGATTGAGGCCGATCTGCGGCGTGCGCTCGAACGCAATGAGTTTGAGCTGCACTATCAGCCACAGCTGAGCTTGAAAAACGGTGAAATTATCGGCATGGAAGCGCTGCTGCGTTGGCATCATCCGACCCATGGCATGATCGCGCCAACCCGCTTCATCGGCCTGGCCGAGGATATGGGGCTGATCATTCCCATCGGCGCGTGGGTGCTGCGCACGGCCTGTCTGCAAACCATTGCCTGGCACCGTGCCGGGTGGCCGGCGTTGCGGGTGGCGGTCAACCTGTCGCCCCGCCAATTTGCCCAACAGACACTGGTGCAATCGATTGCCGATCTGATTCAGGAAACCGGCATGACGGCGCACTTGTTAGAGCTTGAACTGACCGAAGGCACGGTCATGCACGATGTGGATAGCGCCATCGAAGTGCTGCGTAATTTGAAGGCGCTTGGCATCCACATCTCCATTGATGATTTCGGTACCGGTTACTCGAGCCTGTCGTATTTGCGGCGCTTCCCTATCGACGTGTTAAAGATCGACCAATCCTTTGTGCGCGAATTGAGCGTCGATGTGGACGATGCCGCCATCGTTCGTGCGATCATTACCCTGGCACACAGCCTACGCTTGAAAGTGATCGCCGAAGGGGTCGAAACGGCGGCCCAGCTGGCGTTTCTGCGGCAGGAAGGTTGTGACCATATGCAAGGTTATTTGTATAGCCGTCCAGTCAACGCCGAACAGTTTGAGCAACTCTTGCTGGCCGACCGGCGCCTTCCTGGGTAAACCGGTGCGCGCTTCGCGATGACCGGTTTGGCCGCCGGATCCGTGCAAGTTCATGGGGCGCTAGCGCAAACCCATCGGCCGCCGGACGGCGGCGAAACTTGACGCCGGGCACATAGAGGACTAATATTAATGACTCGAAAGTAAGTTATCTGAAAGTCCCCTCATGCAATGCCCTTTTGATATCAAGCCACGCTGGGAGCGCCGCAAGGACGCGCGCCCCCAGGAACTGCTGGCCGCCGCGCTCGAGCTGTTCGGCGAAAAAGGCTATGCCTCGACCCGTCTGGAAGACGTCGCCAAGCGCGCCGGTGTGTCGAAAGGCACGCTGTACCTGTATTTCACCAACAAGGAAGAGTTGTTCAAGGCCGTGGTGCGGGAAAACATCGTCAGCGCGATTGGCGTCGCCGAGGACAGCATTGCCGGCTTCGACGGCCACAGCGCCGACCTGCTGCGCGAGGTCATCGTTGGCTGGTGGCAGCAGGTGGGCGCCACCAAGTCGTCGGCGATCACCAAGCTGATGATGGCCGAGTCGGGTAATTTCCCCGAACTGGCCAAGTTTTACCAGGACGAGGTGATCACCCGCAGCAGCATGATGATCAGCAGCATGCTCGAGCGCGGCGTCGCGTGCGGCGAATTTCGCCCGCTCGACGCCAGCTTGATGACCCAGGTGCTGGTGGCCCCGGTGCTGACCTTGATGCTGTGGAAGCATTCGGTGGGCCCCTGCGATCAGAGCGCGCTCGATCCGATCGCTTTCATCAACGCCTTCGTCGAGATGGCACTGCACGGCCTGGTGCCGCGCGTTGCCGCGCCGCCCCAGGCCTGAGTCGCAGCGCACGGCGGCGCCAGTGCGGCGTTTTCGTGCGTTCAATCCCTCTAAACTGCAGACTGTCGCAATTTCACGCGATCTGTGCTGCCGGATCGCTAAGATATGGGTTCTGAGGCAGTTCAACGATAAAATGTCGGATTACATTTTTTCAAACCGAGTCCCAAGATGAATATCGAACAAGCCCGCTTTAACATGATCGAACAGCAAATCCGCCCGTGGGACGTGCTCGACCAGGATGTGCTCGACCTGTTGTTTGTCGTCAAGCGCGAAGATTTCGTGCCGCTCGCCTACAAGAACCTGGCCTTCGTCGACACCGAGATCCCGCTGCCGGTCGGTGCGATGTTCACCCCCAAGCTCGAGGCGCGCCTGCTGCAGGAAGTGAACCTGAAAAAACATGAGAATGTGCTGGAAATCGGCACCGGCTCCGGTTACATGGCCGCGCTGTTGGCGCACAAGGGTCGCCACGTGACCAGCGTGGAGATCGCGCCGGCCAATCTGGCGCTGGCCCAGCAAAACCTGGCGCGTGCCGGTATCGACAACGTCACGCTGGAGTTGGGCAACGGTGCCCAGGGCTGGACCAAGGGTGCGCCGTTCGACGTGATCGTCGTCTCGGGCTCGCTGCCGGTGCTGCCGGACGCGCTGCTCAAGCAGATCAAGGTGGGCGGCCGGCTGGCCGTGATCGTCGGCACGGCGCCGGTGATGACGGCGCAGTTGATCACCCGCGTGGGCGAGGCAGCTTACGACACGCTCAAGCTGTTCGAGACCGACGTGGCGCCGCTGGTGGACGCGCTCACGCCGTCGCAGTTCACGTTTTAAACGGAGGCGCGCATGCAGCAAATCAGCGCCCCCGAGCTGGCGGCCTGGCTGGCCGACAGCGCGCGTCCCCGTCCGGTGTTGCTGGACGTGCGCGAGAACTGGGAATTTGAAACTTGCCACATCGCCGGCGCGCTGCCGATCGTGATGCACACCATCCCGGCCCGGCTCGACGAACTGGACGACGAGGCCGAGATCGTCTGCATCTGTCACCACGGCATGCGCAGCATGCAGGTGGCCGCTTTCCTCGAGCGCAATGGTTTCACCCGTATCAGCAACATGACAGGCGGCATGCACGCCTGGGCAACACAGGTCGACGGCACAATGGCCACGTATTGATTGCGGCAGCAAGGGCAGGGGCGCGCGCGCCCGGCCGCTGTGGCGATGGCAAGTGCGGCATGCGCCGCAGTTTTCTTAACTTTTTTTGACGACTTCCGGAGAATGCAATGCAGAAATCCCTGATGGCCGTGCTGATCGCCAGCGCTTTTTTTTCGCAGGGCGCTCACGCTGCCGACCTGATTCAGGTGTACCAGCAGGCGCTCGCGCATGACGCGACGATCGCCAGCGCGCGCGATGCGCTGGCCGCCGGCCAGGAGCGCGTGCCGCAGGCCAAGGCCAGCATCCTGCCGCAGATCGGCCTGGGCGGCGAGATCGACCGCACCAGCGGCGAGTTCAAGCCCGATGGCCTGCCCTCCGGCGGTAGCCAGACCAGCCATTCGAATACCTACGCGCTGACGCTGAAACAGACGCTGTTCAACTGGGGCAGCTGGCAGACTTACCAGCAAGGCAAACTGCAGCAGGCCGCCTCGGAAGCGGCTTATGGCCAGGCCCAGCAAGACCTGATCACGCGCACCGCGCAAGCCTACTTCGACGTGCTGGGCGCGCAGGACAGCCTGGCCTCGACCCAGGCCGAAAAAGCCGCCACCACCGAGCAACTGGCCTCGGCCAAGCGCAACTTTGAAGTGGGCACCCAGACCATCACCGACACCCACGAAGCGCAAGCGGCGTACGACCTGGTGGTGGCGGCCGAACTGGCCTCGCTCAACGACCTGGAAAACAAGCGTTCGGTGCTGCAGTCGATCATCGGCGCCACCCCCAGCGCGCTGGCATTGCTGAAACCGGGCGTGACGATCCTGCCGCCGGCCCCGGCCACCATCGATCCATGGGTCGCCTCGGCCGAACAGCAGAACTACGGCGTCGTCGGCGCCCAGTTGCAACTGGAATTGTCCAAGCGCGAGATCGAGAAAAGCCGCTCCGGCCATTATCCGAGTGTCGATTTCAATGCCAAGGCCAGCCGCGGTACCAGCTCGGCCACACCGGGCGTGCCAGCCGGCACGACGACCGGCAACTCGATCGGCGTCAGCTGGTCGGTGCCCTTGTTCAGCGGCTTCGCCGTCACCAGCCGGGTGCGCGAATCGATCGCGCTGGAAGACAAGGCGCGCAACGACCTCGAAGCGGCGCGCCGCAGCGCGGCCCAGAGCGCGCGCGTGTCCTTCCGCGGCGTCTCCAGCGGCCTGGCCCAGGTCAAGGCGCTGGAAGCGGCCGAAGTGTCGGGCCAGTCGGCGCTCGATTCGACCAAGCTTGGCTACCAGGTCGGCGTGCGTATCAACGTCGACGTGCTGAACGCCCAGCGTTCGCTGTACGCTACCCGCACCAACCTGGCCAAGGCGCGTTATGACGCGATCATGAGCGGGCTGCGCTTGAAGGCGGCCGCCGGCACGCTCAAGGAAGCCGATCTGGAACCGGTCAACGGCCTGCTGCAAAAATAAGCACCGCGTTGGCACAAAAAAAGCGACCCGCGGGTCGCTTTTTTACTGTCCGATCGCTACGCGCTAGGCGTGCAAGCCGGCCCCGCCCGCGTCAAGACGCCGCTCGATCAGCTCGATCTTGTAGCCGTCCGGATCGGTGACGAAGGCGATCATCGTGCTGCCGCCTTTGACCGGGCCCGGCTCGCGCGTGACGGCGCCGCCAGCGGCGCGCACGCTGGCGCAGGCTTGCACGATATCGTCGGCCGAAATGGCCAGGTGGCCGTAGGCGGTGCCCAGCTCGTAACTGTCGACGCCGTAGTTGTACGTCAGCTCCAGCTCGGCGTGTTCGGGATTGCTGCCGTAACCGAGGAAGGCCAGCGTGTACTGGTACTCGGGATTGTCGCTGGTGCGCAGCAACTTCATGCCCAGTACCTTGGTGTAGAAGTCGATCGAGCGCTGCAGCGCGCCCACTCGCAACATGGTGTGCAAAATACGCATCGTGGTCCTGACCTGTCGAATGAGGAAAACGTCATTCTATGCGCTTTGGCGCCGCGATGCGCAGTACCGGCTTACTGGGGCGCGTCCGCTTCCAGGCGCGCGTCGAGCGTGACGGCCGCTTTGAGCAGGCGCGACACGGGACAGGCTAATTTGGCCTTGAGCGCCGCTTCCTCGAAGGCGGCGGGGTTCGCGCCGCGGATCTTGGCCACCAGGTGCAGGTGCACCGTCGAAATCTCGTAGCCCACGTCGACTTTGTCGAGCGTCACCGTGGCGGTGGTGATCAATTGCTGCGCCGTCATGCCCGCTTCGCCCAACTGGGCCGACAAGGCCATCGTGAAGCATCCGGCGTGGGCCGCCGCGATCAGCTCCTCGGGATTGGTGCCGGCCTGATTGTCGAAACGGCTGTTGAAACCGTAGGGCGTGTTGTCGAGCACTCCGCTTTGGGTGGAGATGCTGCCCTTGCCCTCCTTGATGCCACCGCTCCAGATGGCGGTACCTGTACGCTTGATCATGATCGCTCCTCAGTAAATGGATGAGCCGGCGGATCGTTGCCCCCGCCTGTGTGCCCGAAAAACTGCTGTGGATCGAGCATGCGCCCGGCCCCCGCGTGCTTCCGTGCGGGGCCGCACATATCCGTTATGGCTGGGCCGGCGTGACGCGCCAGACGATATTGCCGACGTCGTCGGCCAGCAGGATCGCGCCGGCCTTGTCCACCGCCACGCCCACCGGGCGCCCTTGCGCGGCGCCGTCGGCGTTCAGGAAGCCGCTCAGCACGTCCTGCGGCGGACCGGCAGGCTGGCCGTTGGCGAACGGCACGAAGATCAGCATGTAGCCGCTGCGTTTGGCGCGGTTCCACGAACCGTGCTGGCCGATCAGCGCGCCGTGGCGGAACTGCGGCATCAGCGCCGCGTTGTAGAACGCCAGCCCCAGCGAGGCGGTGTGCGCGCCCAGCGCGTAGTCCGGTGCCAGCGCGCGCGCCACCAGATCGGGGCGCGGCGGCGTGACGCGGCTGTCCACGTGCTGGCCAAAATAGCTGTACGGCCAGCCGTAGAAGGCGCCGTCGCGCACCTGTGTCATGTAGTCCGGCACCAGATCGTCGCCCAGTTCGTCGCGCTCATTGACGGCGGCCCACAGCGCGCCGCTGTCGGGGTTGATCGCCATGCCGACCGGATTGCGCAAGCCGCTGGCGAGCACGCGCGCCTTGCCGGTGTCGGGGCGATACTCCCAGATCGCGGCGCGTCCTTCCTCGGCGGCGGCGCCGCGCTCGCCGGCGTTGCTGTTCGAGCCGACCGCGATGTACAGCCGGGTGCCGTCAGCGCTGGCCTGCAGGTTCTTGGTCCAGTGGTGGTTGATCGGCCCACCCGGCAAGTCGAGCACTTTCACGCCCGCCGTCGTGATGCTGGTCTGGCCGGGCTTGTAGCGAAAGCGCAGCAGCGCGTCGGTGTTGGCCACATACAGATCCTGGCCGATCAGCGCCATGCCGAACGGCGAATGCAGGCCGGACAGGAACACGCTGCGCACGGCGGCCGCGCCATGTCCGTCGATGCCGCGCAGCAACGTGATGCGCTCGGCCGAGGCGCCGGCCGCGCCGGCCCGCTTCATTGCGAAACCCATCACGGCGCCGCGCAAGCCCTTGCCGTCGTCCGGCTTGGGCGGTGCGTTGGTTTCGGCCACCAGCACGTCGCCGTTGGGCAGCACGTACAGCCAGCGCGGATGGGACAGGCCGGCGGCGTAGGCGCGCACCGCCAGGCCGGCGGCCGGCTGGGGCGTGGCCGGCCCGGACCAGCGCACCGCCGGCGCGATGTTGACCGTCGGCAGCAGGGCATGGCTCGGTTCGGGCAGCTCGGGGTTGGGGCCAAAGCCAGTGGGCATCAGCTGCTGCTGGGGCGGAGACTGAGACTGAGACTGGGCTTGGGCTTGGGCTTGGGCTTGAGGCTGAGACTGAGACTGAGACTGAGACTGAGACTGAGACTGAGCTTGGGACTGGGACTGGGACTGGCTTTGGGCAGGCGCCAGCGCTTGCTCCTGTGCCAGCGCCAACGGTCCGGCCAGCGCGAGCGAGATAGTCACAATCAGCATGGGGAGGCGTGGTTTCATGATAGTCCGTGGTGATCGGTTTGGCGGCCTTGGTGCCGGCGCGGACACGCTCGGGCGTGCTTGGCTAAAGGGTAATAGATCGGCGGATTGCCGGTCGCACCTTTGAATCTATAATTTATTTGCCCGCCGACATGCCAGATGCGCATGACTACTGCGAACTCGGTTACCATTTCAGCCTTGTCCGTATTGCAGAGAGCAGGCTTTGAACCACGACATTCATTCGCTGACCGGGAAGGGCGCGCACAGCGTCGACTTGAGCCATTGCCGCAACTGCGGCGCCGCAGCCACCGGCAACTACTGTCCCGCCTGCGGTCAGGAGACCGTGCTGCACGTGCCGAGCGCGCGCGAATTCCTGCATGAATTCATCGGTCATTACGTCGCGCTCGAAGGCAAGCTGTGGGGCACCATCGGTCTGTTGCTGTTTCGCCCCGGCAGTCTGACGGCCGAATACATCGCCGGACGGCGCGTGCGCCACATCCAGCCGCTGCGCCTGTACCTGACACTGTCGGTGCTGTTCTTCGCGCTGATCAAGTACAGCGGCAGCAACGCGGACCTCATCAGGAGCGACGCCGAGGTCGGACCCGCCAACGTCGTCAAGGTTGCGCCATCCGCCCCCGCGCGTGCGGCAGGCGACTTGCCGCGGTCCGCCGCGCCGTCGTCGGCCAAGCCACCGTCGGCCGCGCCGCCGTCCGCCGCGCCGCCGTCCGGTACGTCGCTGCCGGCCCCGGCGCCCATCACCGGGCTCAAGGTGGAAGATGGCAACGTCAGCGGCAATATCAGCGTGGAGCAGACGATCGCCGCCATTAATCCAAAATGGGCGCCCAAGTTCAGCGCTTTCTGGCATCGCCCCGATACCGAACAAGCCCAAATCCTGACGACTGCGTTCCTCGATTACGTGCCGTATGCGATGTTCTGCATGCTGCCGCTGTTCGCGCTGTATCTGAAAATTCTTTACCTGGGCTCGGGCAAACGGTATGGTGAACACCTGCTGTTCGCGCTGCACACCAACGCCTTCGCCTTCGTCTTGTTCGGCGCGATCACGCTGGCACCCTGGGGCGGCGTCAAGTTCCTGCTATTCATCTGGCTGGCCAGCTATCTGCCGATGGCGATGCGGCGCGTCTACGGCGGCAGCCGCAAGGCCACCTTTGGGCGTTGGCTGGTGTTGATGACGACCCATGTGGTGGTGATGTTCTCGGCCATTCTGGGCACCATGCTGATGGCGGTGGTGCACTAGCGCGCTGGGGTGCTTGCCCGAGGGAGCGACTAGCCGGTATACTGTGCTTTTGTACAGTATTTAGGGAGTGCCGTCGCCGTTGCCGTGTAGCCGAACCGCACGTTATGGGGTAACCTGCTGCGTGTTCGCCCCCTTCCCACCGTCGAGATCCTTATGCCCGCCATGTCAGACAAGCAGAAAACCATCGCGCTGATCGTGCGGCATCACACGGTGGGCATCGACGAGGCGTTGACGCGGCTGGTCGAGTTTCTGCAAGGCGCCAATTACCGCGTGGTGTTCGAGGCCGAAACGGCGGCCCATCTGGCCCTGAACGACGTGGCAGCGATGAGCGTGGCCGAAATCGGCGCGCACGCATTTGCCGCCGTCGTGATGGGCGGTGACGGCACCATGCTCGGGCTGGCGCGCCAGCTGGCACCCTACGACGTGCCGCTAATTGGCATCAACCAGGGCCGGCTCGGCTTCATGACCGACATCCCGATCGAGCGCATGATTCCGGTGCTGGGCGAAATCCTGAACGGCAACTACAAGGCCGAAAAACGCACGCTGCTCGAAGGGCGCGTGCAGCGCGACGGCGCCACCATCACCTTCGGGCGCGCCGTCAACGATGTCGTGGTGGCGCGTGGCGCCGGCGCCGGCATGGCCGAGCTGAAGGTCACGGTGGACGGCCACTTCATGTACAACCAGCGCTCGGACGGTTTGATCATCGCCACCCCGACCGGTTCGACCGCGTATGCGCTGTCGGCCGGCGGACCGCTGCTGCACCCCAGCCTGGGCGGCATCGTGCTGGTGCCGATCGCCCCGCACGCGCTGTCGAACCGGCCCATCGTGGTGCCCGACAGCAGCGAGATCGTGGTCGAGATTTCCAGCGGGCGCGACATCAGCGTCAACTTCGACATGCAAACGTTCACCAGCCTGATGCAGGGCGACCAGATCATCATTTCGCGCTCGCCGTGCACCATCACCTTCCTGCACCCGGAAGGCTGGAGCTATTACGACACACTGCGCGAAAAGCTGCACTGGAACGAATACCCGTCGGACGAAGGCAAGCTCAAGTAGCTGGCGCGTCCCCCTGACACCCACCCAGACCCCTTCATGCTGCGTACACTTTCCATTCGCGATTTCGTCATTGTCGACTCGATAGAACTAGAATTTTCCAGCGGTTTTTCCGTGTTCACGGGCGAGACCGGGGCCGGCAAGTCGATCCTGATCGACGCGCTGCAACTGGCGCTGGGCGGGCGCGGCGACGCCAGCGTGGTGCGCGAGGGCGCGCCCAAGGCCGACATCACGGCCGAGTTCACGCTCAGCGAGCAGGCCCAGGCGTGGATGGCCGAGCACCAGTTCACCGGCGAGGAGGGCGGGGCGCTGTTGCGCCGCGTGATCGACAACGCCGGGCGCTCGAAAGCCTACATCAACGGCATCGCCGCCACCGCGACCCAGTTGCGCGACTTGGGCGAGATGCTGGTCGACATCCACGGCCAGCACGCGCACCAGTCGCTGCTGAAACTGGAGGCACAGCGCGCGCTGCTCGACAGCCAGGCCAGCGCCGCCGCGCCCGAGGCGCAGCTGGTCGCTGCCAGCTTCAAGAGCTGGCGCGCGCTGGCGCGTCAGCGCGAGCAATTCGAAAGCAATGCCAACAACGTGCTGATCGAGCGCGAGCGGCTCGAATGGCAGGTCAATGAACTGGCCAAGCTGGCCGTCAAGCCGGGCGAATGGACCGAGGTCAGCAACGAGCACAGCCGTCTGTCGCACGCGGCCAGCCTGCTCGAAGGCGCCCAGGAAACGCTGGCCGCGCTGTCCGAGTCGGAAGAAAATCCGATCATCTCGCAACTGTCGTCGCTGAACCAGAAGCTGGGCAAGCTGGTCGCCATCGACGCGCTGCTGCAGCCGGTGCTCGACTGCATGGAGCCGGCCCGCATCCAGTTGCAGGAAGCGGTGTACGCGCTCAACGACTACCTCGACCGGGTCGAACTGGACCCCGAGCGTCTGCGTCAGCTCGACGCGCGCATGGAGGCGATCCACAGCACGGCGCGCAAGTTCCGCGTCACGCCCGACGAATTGCCGCAGGAACACGCCAGCCTGACCGACAAGCTGCAGCAACTGGCGCAGGCCAGCGACCTCGACGGGTTGCGCCGCCAGGAAGACAAGCTCAAGGCCGCGTATCTGGCCGCCGCCAAGGCGCTGTCGCGCACCCGGGCCGGCGCTGCCACGTTGCTGAGCAAGCAGGTGTCGGGGGCGATGCAGGAGTTGAACATGACGGGCGGCAGCTTTGTCGTCGCGCTCAACGCGTGCGAACCGCATGCGGGCGGGGTCGAGCAGGTCGAATTTCTGGTGGCTGGCCACGCCGGCGTGGCGCCGCGTCCGCTGGCCAAGGTCGCCTCGGGCGGCGAACTGGCGCGCATCGCGCTGGCCATCTCGGTGATCACTTCGAACGCCACCACCACCCCGACGCTGATCTTCGACGAAGTCGACAGCGGCATCGGCGGGGGTGTGGCCGAAGTGGTGGGACGCCTGCTCAAACGCCTGGGGCAGCAGCGCCAGGTGCTGTGCGTGACCCATTTGCCACAAGTGGCCAGCCAGGCCAACGCCCACTTCCAGGTCGCCAAGGGCACCTTGGAGACGGGCAAGACGGTCTCGCGCATCGACGTGCTCGACAACAAAGGGCGCGTCGAAGAAGTGGCGCGCATGTTGGGCGGTCTGGAAATCACGGCCACCACGCGCAAGCACGCACGCGAGCTGCTGGCATCCTGAGCGGGCGGGAAAAAGTTTTTTCCCGTTCCCTCAAGAACTTATAATAGCGGGCTTACCCCGCTCATCCCCTGATTGCCTTCATGTCCTTTCGAAAAGAACCACCCTTCGTTCACGGCACGGTCGACCGCAGCGCCATCGTGCTGGTCAACCTCGGCACGCCCGACGCCCCGACCAGCAAGGCGGTGCGCCGCTACCTGCGCGAGTTCTTGTCCGACCCGCGGGTGGTCGAAATCCCGCGCCTGGTCTGGTGGTTCATTCTCAATCTGATCATCCTGCCGTTTCGATCAAGCCAGTCGGCCAAGAAATACGCGCAGATCTGGACGCGCGAGGGTTCGCCGCTGAAGGTGCACACGCAAAAGCAGACCCAACTGCTGGCCGGCGCGCTCAAGGAGCGTGGCCACGACGGTTTGCGCGTGGTGATGGCGATGCGCTACGGCTCGCCCTCGCTCCCTGAGGTGCTCGAGCAGCTCAAGGCCGAGCACTGCGAGCGCGTGCTGATCCTGCCCGCCTACCCGCAATACTCTGGCACCACCACCGCGTCGATCTATGACGCCGTCTTCAAACACTACGCGCAGTCGCGCAATGTGCCCGAGCTGCGCATGGTGAAGCACTACCACGAGCACGACTCGTATATCGACGCGTTGTGCGACAGCGTGCTGGCCCACTGGGAAGCGCACGGCCGGGGCGACAAGCTGGTGATCAGTTTTCACGGCGTGCCCAAGCGCACCTTGCTGCTGGGCGATCCTTACCATTGCGAATGCCACAAGACGGCGCGTTTGCTGGCCGACAAGTTACACCTGTCCAAGGATGACTATCTGGTCACGTTCCAGTCGCGCTTCGGCAAGGCCGAATGGCTGCAACCGTACACCGCGCCCACGCTCGTTGCACTGGCGCAGCGCGGCGTGGCCCGGGTCGACCTGATCTGCCCGGGTTTTACCAGCGATTGTCTGGAGACACTGGAAGAAATTTCGATCGAGGCGCGCCATGAATTTGAAGCGGCCGGCGGCAAACAGTTCCACTACATACCTTGCCTGAACGAAGCGCCGACCTGGATTGCGGGCCTGGCCGAAATCGCCGAGCAACACATGATCGGTTGGCCGACGATGATGACGCCGGCCCAGCGCGAAGCACAGCAGAAGGATGCGCATGTGGGACGCGAACAGGCCAGCGCGCTCGGCGCGACCCTTTAGAGGCAGTCAGCGGAGGGGCTGCCACGCACACCCGTGCAAATGGGGATTTGTCGGGTCCGCGGCGCTCGCTGTTAGAATAGCATTCTTCAGGGTATGACCAGACCGGTGTAGCAGATCCACGCCATGACCAGTACGGTATAGGCGACGATGGTAGCGGTGATCAATGGCAATTTCATAGTTGAGCCCCCCATATACGATCCAAGCTGTGTGCTGATGCGCCGTGCAAAATGCATACTTAGATATTAGATCGTCTAGCCAAAAAATGAATCCCCGCGAGTCGTAAGATTTGTAACCGTTGTTACATGTCGCGCACGGTGCGCACGAAAAGTGTTGCGCGCTGTTGTTGGAAGACCCTTGAAAATAATGCTTATCACCCCACTTAGCTGTGAGCGGCACAGCAACATGCCAGGGTGAATTGCCAAAAACACATGATTAGCCATTGATAGTAGGAGTCTTTTCGATGCAAGACCAGGACAAACAAGAAAACACGATCCCCGCAACGGACGCCGAAGCCGGCGTGCCGTTGGTCACCGAAGAGCCGTCGCTGGAACAGCAACTGGCCGACACCGAAGCGCGTCTGGCCGAAATGCACGACGCCTTCATGCGCGCCAAGGCCGACGGTGAAAACATCCGTCGCCGGGCTCAGGAAGACGTGTCGAAGGCGCACAAGTTCGCCATCGAAACCTTCGCCGAAGCGATGGTGCCCGTCAAGGACAGCCTGGAAATGGCCCTCAAGGTCGAGTCCCCGTCGATCGACTCGCTCAAGGAAGGTGTCGAGATGACGCTCAAGCAACTCTCGTCGGCGTTCGAAAAGAACCGCCTGATCGAAGTGCTGCCGGCCCAGGGCGACAAGCTCGACCCGATGAAACACCAGGCCGTGGCCGTCGTGCCGGCCGACCAGGAAGCCAACACCGTCGTCACGGTGTTGCAAAAAGGTTACATGATTGCCGACCGTCTGTTGCGTCCGGCCATCGTTACGGCAGCACAAGCGAAATAAAAACTAGAAACGACGCTTTCAAGCTCTTGAAAGCGCGCGCTTTTTCCACATATCTGAAGTATCTGAAATCTCGTAATTAAAAGGAAAAAAATCATGGCCAGAATTATCGGTATCGACTTGGGAACGACGAACTCTTGCGTTGCCATCATGGAAAACGGTCAACCAAAGGTCATCGAGAACGCGGAAGGCGCGCGCACCACGCCGTCTATCATCGCGTACCAAGATGACGGCGAAATTCTGGTCGGCGCGCCGGCCAAACGCCAGGCAGTGACCAACCCGAAGAACACCCTGTTCGCGGTGAAGCGCCTGATCGGCCGTAAGTTCGACGAAAAAGAAGTTCAAAAAGACATCGCTCTGATGCCTTACCAAATCATCAAGGCCGACAACAGCGACGCCTGGATTGCCGTGCGCGACAAAAAACTGGCGCCACCGCAAATCTCCGCTGAAGTGCTGCGCAAGATGAAGAAAACGGCTGAAGACTACCTCGGCGAAGAAGTCACCGAAGCGGTCATCACCGTGCCGGCTTACTTCAACGACTCGCAGCGTCAAGCGACCAAAGATGCCGGCCGTATCGCCGGTCTGGACGTCAAGCGCATCATCAACGAGCCAACCGCAGCCGCACTCGCTTTCGGCCTGGACAAGACCGACAAGGGCGACCGCAAGATCGCCGTGTATGACTTGGGCGGCGGTACCTTCGACGTGTCGATCATCGAGATCGCCGACGTGGACGGCGAGAAGCAATTTGAAGTGCTGTCGACCAATGGCGACACCTTCCTCGGCGGTGAAGACTTCGACCAACGCATCATCGATTTCATCATCGAAGAGTTCAAGAAGATCAACGGCCTGGACCTGAAAAAAGATCCGATCGCTCTGCAACGCATCAAGGCTTCGGCCGAGCGCGCCAAGATCGAACTGTCGTCGGCCCAGCAAACCGAAATCAACGAGCCGTACATCGCGATGGCCAACGGCGCGCCGGTCCACTTGAACCTGAAGATGACGCGCGCCAAGCTCGAATCCTTGGTTGAAGAGCTGATCCTGGCCACCATCGAGCCTTGCCGCATCGCCATCAAAGACGCCGGCGTCAAAGTGACTGACATCGACGACATCATTCTGGTCGGCGGTATGACCCGTATGCCGATGGTGCAGGAAAAGGTCAAAGAATTCTTCGGCAAAGATCCGCGTAAAGACGTCAACCCGGACGAGGCAGTTGCCGTTGGCGCCGCCATTCAAGGTTCCGTGCTGTCGGGCGAGCGCAAGGATTTGCTGTTGCTGGACGTGACGCCACTGTCGCTGGGTATCGAAACCCTGGGCGGCGTGATGACCAAGATGATCCACAAAAACACCACGATCCCGACCAAGTTCAGCCAGGTGTTCTCGACGGCCGACGACAACCAGCCTGCCGTGACCATCAAGGTCTACCAGGGTGAGCGCGAAATCGCCGTCGGCAACAAGGGCCTGGGCGAATTCAATCTCGAAGGCATCCCGCCAGCATCGCGCGGCACGCCACAGATCGAAGTGACTTTCGACATCGACGCCAACGGCATCTTGCATGTGGGCGCGAAAGACAAGGCCACCGGCAAGGAAAACAAAATCACCATCAAGGCCAACTCCGGTTTGACCGAAGCTGAAATCCAGAAGATGGTGAAAGACGCTGAACTGAACGCCGCTGAAGACCACAAGCTGCGCGAGCTGGCCGAGTCGCGCAATCAAGCCGACGCGCTGGTCCATTCGACCCGCAAGTCCTTGACCGAATACGGCGACAAGCTTGAAGCGGGCGAGAAGGAAAAGATCGACGCGGCCATCGCCGATTTGGAAGCGGCGCTGAAAAACGCCGACAAGGCCGAGATCGACGCCAAAGTCGCGGCGCTGTCGACCGCTTCGCAAAAGCTGGGCGAAAAGATGTACGCTGACTCGCAAGCGCAGCAACAGGCTGGCGCGGCCGGTGCCGAAGGCGCGCAAGCGGCCGGTGCATCGGAGCAGCACGCCAAGCAGGACGATGTCGTCGACGCCGATTTCAAGGAAGTCAAAGACAGCAAGTAAGCCGTCCTTGACCGATCTGGTCGAACGCTGAACCGCGGTTCTTTCGCCGTGAAGACCTGCCGAGCCGATGCCAACCAGTGATGGTTTCGTCGACTCGGCTTTTTTCGCATAATTAGTAGTACATCTGTAAAAGACTGGTGCCCGCAAATGGCAAAGCGCGATTTTTACGAGACACTTGGTGTCGCAAAGAATGCTTCGGAAGAAGAAATCAAGAAATCCTATCGCAAGCTGGCGATGAAATACCATCCGGACCGCAATCCGGACAGCAAAGAATCCGAAGAGAAATTCAAGGAAGTCAAAGAAGCCTACGAGATGCTGACCAATCCGGAAAAGCGCGAAGCGTATGACCGTTATGGTCACGCGGGCGTGGATCCGAACATGGGTGGCGGCGGTGGTTTCGGCGGCGGCGCGGGCGGCTTTGCCGACAGCTTCGGCGACATCTTCGGCGACATCTTCGGCGGCGGCGCCGGACGCGGACGCGGTGCCGGTCCACAAGTCTACCGTGGCGCCGACCTGCGCTACAACCTCGAGATCACGCTCGAGCAGGCTGCGCACGGCTTCGACACCACTATCCGCGTGCCGTCCTGGGACAAGTGCGACACCTGCCACGGCAGCGGCGCCAAGCCCGGCACCGCGCCGTCGACCTGCACCACCTGCGCCGGTCACGGCCAGGTGCGCATGCAGCAAGGCTTCTTCTCGATCCAGCAGACCTGCCCGAAATGCCACGGCACCGGCAAGGTCATCACCGACCCGTGCGCACCGTGCGCCGGCGCCGGACGCATCAAGCGCAACAAGACGCTGGAAGTGAAAATTCCGGCCGGTATCGACAACGGCATGCGTATCCGCTCGTCCGGCAACGGCGAACCGGGCACCAACGGCGGCCCGTCGGGCGATCTGTACGTGGAGATCCATACCAAGCCGCACGCGGTGTTCCAGCGCGAAGGCGACGACCTGCATTGCGAAATGCCGATCTCGTTCGTCAAGGCGGCCTTGGGTGGTGAAATCGAAGTGCCTACCTTGTCGGGCAAGGTGTCGTTCACGATTCCCGATGGCACCCAGTCGGGCAAGACTTTCCGTCTGAAGTCCAAGGGCATCAAGGGCGTGCGTTCCGGCTTTGCCGGCGACCTGTTCTGCCATGTCGTCGTCGAGACCCCGGTCAAGCTGACCGACAAGCAGAAAGACATGCTCAAGGAATTCGACCGTCTGACCCAGGAAGGGGGCGCCAAGCACAGCCCGCAAAGTAAATCCTGGATGGACAAGGTCAAGGACTTCTTCGAATAAGCGACGGTATTCGGCGTGCGAGCGCCTATGCTTTTTGGACCGCTGAGGTTGCGCCGCATGGCCTTCAGCGGTCTTTTCATGTGGAAAAGGATCATCAGATGACAGCAGCTTACGACGCCAGCACGGCCCTGAACGGACTCCTCGACAGCAATCGCCAGTGGGCCGATGCGATGGTTGCCAAGGAATCGAACTATTTCAAGAAACTTGAATCGCAGCAGTCGCCTGAATATCTGTGGATCGGCTGCTCGGACAGCCGGGTGCCCGCCAATGAACTGCTGGGCCTGGCGCCGGGCGAGTTGTTCGTGCATCGCAATATCGCCAACGTCGTCGTCCATTCCGACCTGAACTGCCTGTCGGTGCTGCAGTTCGCCATCGACGTGCTGAAGGTGAAACACGTGATGATCGTCGGCCACTACGGTTGCTCGGGCGTGAACGCGGCCATGACGGGCCAGCGCATTGGGCTGGCCGACAACTGGCTGCGCCACGTGCAGGACGTGCATCAAAAACACGAGCGCTACCTGGGCGACGTGCTCACCTTCCGCCAGCGCCAGGACCGCCTGTGCGAACTGAACGTGATCGAGCAAGTGGTCAATGTGTGCCAGACCACGATTGTGCAGGATGCCTGGGAGCGCGGACAGGAACTGGCGATCCACGGATGGGTCTATGGCCTGAAGGACGGCTTGCTGCGCGACCTGGACATGACCGTCTCCGGTCCTGTCGAACTGGCGCCCAAGCTGGTGCACCGCCTCAGCCGGTACGACGAAACCGCTTGACGCCGTCGCCCGCGCGCCCGGGCAACTGGCAAGGGCGCGCGTCGCGGCCAGAGCGCTTACGCGCGGTGCGCAGTGGCAGCTTGGCCACACCTGAACGTCAGGGCGATGACGATGGACATACACGAAGACCCTGAAGTGGGCGGCGTCGAACAAGCGACACGCTTCGCTTGTGGCGCTGTTTTGGGCGTCGTGCTTGGTGTCGTCCTGGCCGTCAAGTGGGCGCTGTCCTCGTTGGGCGCCATCGCTGGCGACGTCGTCGTGGCGGTGCTGGTTTGCGGCCTGCTGGCCTTGAAGTACGGCGACGCATTCTGGTATGGGATCTTCGGGCCACGGAACTAACGGAACCTGCCCGTCCCCGAGCTCAGCGCGAGGATCTGAGATAGTCGATGTGTTTCGTTGTTGCATCGCCGCGCAACGGACTCGTAGCGTTGGCGCATGTCGGCTTCCTTCGTACGCGCTGGCGGGTTGGCACGCGCGCCAGACGGCCATATACCACGTTGAAGAACGTCTGCAAATCGGTGAACGCGTGTCGTTTCAGCGGATCGATCCCCAATAATGACGCGCCTTGGGCGCGCTCATGGACCTCAGTGCGCAGCGCCGTCGATCGATGCGCTCAAGCTGTGCTGTAAATGCGGGCCTGGCTGGCCGGGGCGGCGCGCGGAAAAAACGCACCGCCTGGCGTGCTACTTGAACAGGTCGCGTGTGTCGGGGCGGGTATAGGGCGAGCTGAAAAATTTCGCTACCGTCGCGTTGAACAGCGCGGCATCCTCGATCGGAATCATGTGCGTTGCACCTGGGAAGATGGCCAGGTGGGCGTAGCGCAGGTTGTCGAAAATCTGCAATGTGTGTTCGGCCTTGATGACATCTTTGTCGCCCGCCATCACCAGCACCGGCACGCTGATTTGCTTGAGTTCTGACAAGCCGATATTGGGCTGTTTGGCCAGTAGATTGAGCTGCTGCTTCTGCGCTTCCCAGGGTTTGGATGTGTCGCCCTTGGCCAGCATCGCGTCGGCCTTGCGCGCTTCCCTGGCGACGAATTGCTGGGCCCAATCGTAGGCGCCCGATGGTTGCAAATTGGCGCCCATGACGGCCAGTTTGGCCACCTTGTCAGGGTGATGGATCGCCAGCAGCAGGCCGATGATGCCGCCATCGCTCCAGCCCAGCACGTACACCGAGCGCAGGCCGCGCAACGCCATCAGGCGGTTCAAGTCCTCGGCCATTTGCTCGTAGGTCAGGCGCCCGCTGCCCAGGCCGCTCTTGCCGTGGCCACGGCTGTCGGCCGCCAGCACCGCATAGTTCGGCGCGAAATAGGCGACCTGCGCGGCCACCGCCGCGATACTCTGGCCGCTGCCGTGGATGATCAGCATCGGCTGACCGCTGCCATACGACTCCGCATACAGGCCGATGCCGTTGATCTGCTCAACCCGTCCAGCGGCCGTGTTTGCGCCATAGGCAATCGCTGCCGGCGCCGCCGCCGCTCCCATGTGCGCCCATGCGGCAGACCCGCCGCCAAGCGCCAGCGCCAGTAACACACGCGGCCAGGCGCGCAAAAACGTTGCGCCGACATGGCGATGAAGATGCGGACGTGACGATTTCAATGACATCGATATCTCCTTGGACAAGAGCTGGGGTGTCGATCGGTGGCCATCTTGTGGCGCGACCGAGGCGCTACGAAGGCCACGCCAAGCCGGATGCGCTTGCGCATGATTCGCGTAGCGCAATGCTAACGCACTATCCCGATGGATTGCGTGTTCTGGCGCGCGCCGGCGTCGCATTGGCCCGCGCAAGGCGAGGCGGGCCGGCTTGGTGCGCCCGGCCCGTTGCCGGCATGCCGGGCCGTGCGCTTGCCGGCCGGTGCGCACGCAGCGCGGCGCAAAGACTGCGCGGCGCCGCCAGCCTCGCCGCGTCCGGCGCCGCCAGCGAGCCCGTTCGGTCTATTGCAATTTCATTATGTTGTCACATCGGCCGACCATAATCTGCGCCAAGGCAAATCGCGCCACCAACGTCGGTCAGGATCGACGGCGCGGCACCCCGCTTTCCCTGTTTTCATCGAGGAGTCCAGCTTGGCTACGTCGTTACTGATCATCTATCCATCGCGCGCACTGCTGGCGCTGACGTTCGCTGTATTGGCGCCGGCCTGCGCGCTGGCCGGCCAGACCGGCTCGCTCAAACCGCAGGCGGCGCCTGCGAGCGCGGCCGCGGCGGCGCTGTCGCCGGACGGCGCGGCGCCGGCGCCGCCTGCCGGCGTAAGCGACCTGAAGTTCCGCGAATTCTTTCACATGCCGATCGGCCCGCGCGGCCTGGCGGCGTCCGACAAGTTGCTGGCGCTGGCCGGCAAGCGCGTGCGTATCGTCGGTTATATGGCCAAACAGGCCACCCCGACCAGCGACTTCTTCATCCTCGCGCCGCTGCCGGTCGCGCTGGCCGACGAGGACGACAGCCTGTCCGACGACCTGCCGGCCAGCAGCGTGTTCGTGCATCTCGAAAGCGGCGCGACGCCGACCCGTGCCGTGCCTTACTACGCCGGCCTGTTGCGCCTGACCGGCACGCTCAGCCTGGGCCCGCGCGAGGAGGCCGACGGCCACGTGTCGACGGTGCGCATGCAGCTCGACCCGGAACTGGTGCAGGCGCTGGCAAGTCGGCACTGAGCTATCCGCAGCATCGTTTCAAGGCGTCTGACGGCTCGCCATCGACGCGCAAGCAGCACCCCGGCAACGCAACAATCCATCGCAATGACTTCTTTCATCTTAGGAAATGGTTCATGAAAAATCCCTTGTTTGCACGTAAACACCTGAGCGTGCTGATCGCCGTCGCCCTGGGCGCGAGCGCCAGCTTCGCGGCACCGACGATTTCCCGTCTGACCCCGCCGAGCAATCCGCTGAGCGCGGACGCGGCCACGCTGGCGCGCTTTCTGCCCGGCCAGCGGTTTGACTTGCAGGCGACGGTGCGTCCGGAAGCGGGCAAGACCATCACCGCGGTCCAGTTTGCCGTCGATGGCGTGAACGTCGTCGCGCCGCTGGCCAACACCAGCATGCTGCCGGCCACCGCCATCATCGCCGCCGCGCCCGGATCGGTGGCCGCTTCGGTGCGCGCCTATTCCAACGCCACCCCTGGCGTGCATATCCTGACCGCCACCGCCACCCAAAGCGACGGTTCCACCAGCACCGCCACCGGCAACTTCGAGGTGATGCCGATTCTGACCAATCAGGGCCGCGTGGCCAAGAACGTCATCATCTTGCTCGGCGACGGCATGGGCGCGGCGCACCGCACCGCCGCGCGCATCATGGTCAAGGGCTATGCCCAGGGCAAGGCGCAAGGCCGCCTGGCGATGGATACGTTCCCGTTCACCGGCATGGTGATGACGTCGTCACTCAATTCGATCGTCACCGATTCGGCGCCCGGCATGGCCAACTACGTCACCGGCAACAAGGCGCAGAACAACCAGGAGGGCGTGTTCCCGGATGACACCAACGATGCGTTCGACAACCCGCGCGTCGAATACCTGTCCGAATACCTGCACCGCACCAAGGGCAAGACGCTGGGCATCGTCAGCACCGCCGACGTGTTCGACGCCACCCCGGCCGCCAACGCCGTGCACACCTCCAACCGCGGCAACGGCACCGGCATCGTCGACCAATACCTCGACGACCGCGGCCTGACCGGCCTGACCGTGCTGATGGGCGGCGGACGCAAATGGTTCATTCCGAAGAACTCGACCATCTCGGCGGCCAACCCCGCCAACATCGGCAACGGCTCGGTGCGCACCACCGGCACCGACTACGTGCTGCCGTCCGACCTGGTGGCCGGTTGGGGCGCCAACGCGGGCGCCAAGGACGTCAACCGCGACCTGATCGCCGACTTCCAGAGCGCCGGCTTCACCTACGCCGCCGACAAGAGCGCGCTGGACGCGGCCGGCGTGCCCGACAAGCTGCTGGGCCTGTTTAGCTACTCGAACATGAACGTCGCCTTCGACAAAATCAACAAGCGGCGCGGGACCTCGACCATCGTCGACGACTACGGTTTCCCCGACCAGCCGATGCTCGACGAGATGGCCAGCAGCGCCATCAAGGTGCTCAATAAAAACAACACCAACGGCTTCTACCTGATGATCGAAGGCGCCTCGATCGACAAGCAGTCGCACCTGATGGACGCCGATCGCTGGATCGAGGAAACCATCGAGTTCGACCGCGCCGTGAAGGTCGCGCAAGACTTCGCCGCCGCCAATCCGGACACGCTGGTGATCGTCACGGCCGACCATGAATGCGCCGGCGTGGGCATCATCGGTGCCTACACCGGCAATGGCGCCAGCAGCGCCAACGTCGCCACCTACGACGCCGCCGCGTTCCCGCAATACACCATAATGGCCGACGGCTATCCGCAAACGACCGACGTGCCCGGCAAGATGCTGATCGGTTACGCCGCCAACGCCGACCGCTATGAAACCTGGCAGTCCAGCGCAGAGCCGGCGCAAGACACCCAGCAGCCCTTCATCGGCGCCAATCCGCTGGCCGCCTACCCGGTCACGACCATGGGCAAGAGCAACACCCGCAACGTCAGCACCGGCTACCTGATCACCGGCCAGGTGGCGGGCGACCAGGGCGTGCATACCGCCACCGACATCCCGCTGTCGGCCTACGGGCGCGGTGCAATGATGTTCTCCGGCGTGATGGACAACACCGACGTGTTCTTCAAGATCGGCCAGGCCGTGCTGGGCGGTTCGAAGTAAGACTTGGCAGCGCGTTGGCGCGCGCCTGTTGCGCGCGCCAACCGCGGCCGCATCGATCAGGATTTTCCAACCAGGAGTAGCATCATGTTTTTTCAAGCTAGCACCCAACGCGTCATGCTGGCCGCCGCCGTCTGCGCCGGCGCGCTGTTTTCGACGGCCGCCCGGGCCGACTACCATTTCGATTTCTCCCAGCCCGGCAGCCTGAGCAGCTATGCCGATATCAGCTTCGCCAACGCCACCACGGCCGACATCGTCGACGCCGACTTCAACGTCATCGGCCAGCACTGGATCGTCGATGCGGGCGCGCCCGCCGTCACGCTCGAAGCCATGTCGGCCTACGGCTACCAGGGCAGCGCGGCCAGCGGCGTGACCGGCCTGCAAGCGTTGTGGCAACCGGTGATGCTCAGCTTCGCCGCGCCGGTCGCGCTGACGTCGCTGCAGCTGTGGCAGGACGACAGCAGCTTTGGCTTGCCCGGGATGGTCAACCTGACTTACCTCGACGCCAACGGCCAGCAAATCGGCAGCACGCTCGACTACCTGCAAAACGGCGTCGCGCACATCGCCAGCGCGCAGGCGCCGGGCACGATCAGCGCCCTGTTGCTGTCGAGCGGAAAGTTCTATACCGGCCTTGAGCTGGTGAGCAGCGTGCCGGAACCGGAAAGCTACGCGATGCTGCTGGCCGGCTTGCTGCTGCTGGGCGCGAGCGCACGCCGCCGCAAAGGCTAAGCGGCTTGGCGGCGGGCGCAGCCAAGCTAATGGCGCCCGTCGTGCCGCATCCCTGCACCGACGCCGGCTGGACGCAATCGAGTGTTTTCAGCATGATTATTGCGATGACAATTATGTGCCCGGCTGTTACGATGTCGATATCATAATCATATGATCTCAGTGATCGTCAACAGCCGGAGGCGCCGTGAAGAATTCTCGTGAAACGTTCAAGAAGTGGTGCAAGCGCGGCGTTCTGCTCTTGCTCGTCGTGATCGTCCTGCCGCCCTTGTTCGTACCGCTGGCGCAATGGCTGGAGTTCTCCGACAAGGACCCCGAGCGCGGAGCCGCCATCGTCAAGGCCGACCAGTTTGGCGACAGCTACACCAAGGTCACCTACCTGGAGCAGAACTGGAAGCCGGAAGACAGTCTGTGGTTCTACACCACCACCCAGGGCTCGGACCTGCTGCCGTATGACTTCTTTCTGGTGCTCGAACAAGCCGGCAAGAACGAGCTGTTTCGCACCAACGAGAACATGAACCGTTTCCGCTATCTGGTGCAGCGCCCGACCAAGCGCAACCCGGACGGTTTGCCGGTTGGCTTCGTCAAGGACAACTACAAGAACCGCGACTTTGCGGGCCTCACTTGCGCGGCCTGCCACACGGGACAAATCAATTATCAGGGCACGGCGATGCGCATCGACGGCGGTCCGGCCGGGTCCGACATGGTGGGCTTTCTGATGGAGTTGACGGCCGCCATGCAGGCGGTGCGCGACACGCCGGCCGCGCAGCAGCGCTTCGTCAAGGCGGTGCTGGCGCGCGGCAATTACGCCGACGAGGCGGCCGTGCTGGACGACATCAAGCGCTACACGCTGCGCCTGACCAGCTACAACATCATCAACCGCAGCCCGGTCGAGTACGGCTACGCGCGGCTGGACGCGTTCGGACGCATCTACAACCGCACGCTGGAACACCTGCTTAACCGCGCGCAGCTTGAAGACGTGCTGCGCAATATCTACAGCCCCGCCGAAGTGAGCGCGGCCATGGCCGGCATGGGCGCCGAACTCACTTCCAACGACCGCGACGTGCTGATCGAACGGGTCGCCCGGACCCCCAAGCAGATCGCCTGGCTCAAGCGCGAGCTGTTCATCCGCGCCGACGCGCCCGTCAGTTATCCCTTCCTGTGGGACATCGCCCAGCACGACTACGTGCAATGGAACGGGCTGGGCGACAACGCCGGGCTGGGTCCGCTAGGACGCAACACGGGTGAGGTGATCGGCGTGTTTGGTTCGCTCGACTGGCACGAAGGCAGCGGCCACACGCTGTCCTCGCTGCTGACGGGGCAGGGCTGGAAGGAAAAGTCGATCCACTATGATTCGTCGGTGAACGCGCAAAACCTGCGCCGCATCGAGAACCACCTGACCAGCCTGCAATCGCCGCAATGGCCGAAAACGATTTTCGGCGCCGCCTCGATCGACCCGGCCCGCGTGCTGCGCGGCGAACGCCTGTTCAACCGCTATTGCGTCAGCTGCCACGCCGAAATCGAGCGCGCCTCGCCGGACCGGCGCGTGGTCGCGCACATGGTCAGCGTGGACAAGCTGGGCACCGATCCGACCATGGCCGACAACAGCATCAGCTATGCCGGCTATTCGGGCATCCTGCGCAACCAATATGTGGGCGCGGGGGTGGGCAATCTGCTGCTCGACAAGAAGGCGCCGATCGCCGCGTTGCTGACCAAGGCGACCATGGGCGTGCTGACCTCGCCGGACGCCGACAAGGGTTTCCTGCGCCGCTGGGGCGAGTGGATCAGCAACCTGAAGGAAGCGTTTTTCGGCAATGAAATCAAACCATCGAACAAGCACGGCGATTACGTGCCCGACACCACCGTCACGCCGTATGCGTCGCTGCATTCCTACAAGGGGCGCGCGCTGAACGGCATCTGGGCCACCGCACCGTATTTGCACAACGGTTCGGTACCGACGCTGTACGACTTGCTGCTGCCGCAAAAATGCGGCACGCAAGCCGACGCCGAATGCCGCCCCGAAAAATTCGAAGTCGGCTCGCGCGAGTTCGACCCCGTCAAAGTGGGTTTCAAGAGCGCCGGCTATCAGGGTTTCACGTTCGACACGCGCTTGAACGGCAACAGCAACGCCGGCCATGAATACGGCACGGTCGAACGCACCGAAGACGGCAAGACGCTGGCGCCATTGAGCAAGGAAGAGCGGCTCGACCTGCTCGATTACCTGAAACAGCAATAGTGCCCGAGCGGTGTGCGCAGCCCGCTTGCGCGCATAGGGCGAGACCCTGTTTGCGACAGCCCGAACGCGCTGCGCACCATTGCCGCGCGTCGCGTCGTGGCCGTCATCGCGCGCGGGTTTGACATCGACGCCAGCGCCGCGGCGTACGCCGAACAGGGCGCTGGCGTACGCCATGTGGACAAGTTCGCCATTGCGCGCTGGGGCGGGCGACGCTGCAAGGCGTTGTCCGACAAGCTCAGTATGCATGCGCCTACACGCGCGCCATGCTCGCTCCGATGGACGTGGCGAGCTGTGCCACCTACGCTTCAGGAACCGCGCGGTGTTATCCGCGCGTGCTGCCTGTTCGATGTTTGCACAGGAGCTTTCCTCAACCGCACTTGCCTCTGGCGTGCTGCGAAGCGCTGAGCCATTCTTGCGTGACGCGGACTGCGCACGGATACCCACCAGTCTTGGACATCGCGAGCTGGTGGGTTGATGCCGCAAGCCGTCGCGCTCGAGCGAGTGTTTCACCAAGGAGAACTTGATGCGACTGACCACTCATAGCACGACAATGGCGGCGACGCTGCTGGCGCTACTGTCGCTGGGAGCGCTGCCCAAGGCGCTGGCGCACCCGAGCGGCGCGCAAAGCAATTCCTCGATGCAAAGCACCCCTGACAATTCGGCGATCAATGCCAGGGACAAGGATCGCGCGACCTTGACGCCTGAGCAGCAAAGCAACACCGCTTCCGACCGCAAGTTGTTGGCGTCGGTGCGCACGGCGGTCGTGCATGACCGCTCGTTATCGGCCACGGCCCACAACGCGAAAATCATGGTCGCGTCGGGCGCGGTCACGCTGCGCGGACCGGTGAACACGAGCGCCGAAAAAGACCGGGTTGAAAATCTGGTCAAGCAAGTCGATGGTGTTGAACGTGTGGACAACCAGCTTGATGTCACGGCTCACTAAACGATAGGAGTGGATATGAAAACCGCAATTTACTGCATCGCTGTGGATCTATCGCAAGCAGAACATATCGTCAGCAATCTCAAAGAGGCGCGCTTTTCCAGCGGCGAGATTTCCGTCTTGCTACCCGACAAGGGCGCCACGCGCGACTTCGCCCACGAGCAGAACACCAAGCTTCCCGAAGGCTCGGCCGCCGGCGGATTGGCCGGCATGAGCGCTGGCGCCATCCTCGGGTGGCTGGCCGGCATCGGCAGCCTGGCAATTCCGGGTGTCGGGCCGTTCATTGCCGCCGGTCCCATCATGGCCGCGCTGGGCGGGGCGGCCATCGGTGGTATCGCCGGTGGCATCGCAGGGGCCTTGATCGGCTTGGGCATTCCCGAGTACGAGGCCAAACTGTACGAGGGAAAAATTCGCGGGGGCAACGTGCTGATCTCGGTCCACACGGAAAATTCCGAGCAGCTGAAGACGGCCCGCAGGATTTTCGAGGACTCCAACGCGCTGGACATCAAATCGACCTCCGAGTCGAGTCCGCCGAGCTGAGGCACTACTGGCGTTGCCGGCCATGGGGGCCGGCGACGCCTGATTGCAACTAGATGCCGCCCATGCAGATGTACTTGATGACCAGGTAATCGTCCATCCCGTAGGTTGAGCCTTCGCGGCCCAGGCCGGACTGCTTGACGCCGCCGAACGGCGCGATTTCGTTCGAGATCAGGCCGGTGTTCACGCCCACCATGCCGCTTTCCAGGCCTTCGGCGATGCGCCAGATGCGCCCGATGTCGCGCGAATAGAAGTAGGCGGCCAGGCCGAACTCGGTGTCGTTGGCCAGACGCAGCACTTCCTCGTCATCCTTGAAGCGGAACAGCGGCGCCAGCGGACCGAAGGTCTCCTCGCGCGCCACGATCATGTCGCTGGTGACGTCGGCGATGATGGTCGGCTCGAAGAAGCTGTGGCCCAGCGCGTGGCGCTTGCCGCCGGCCAGCAGGCGTCCGCCCTTGGCGAGCGCGTCGGCGATGTGCTGCTCGACTTTTTCGACCGCTTTTTGCTCGATCATAGGGCCTTGCGTGACGCCCGGTTCCTGGCCGTCGCCCACCTTCAGCTTGGCCACCGCCGCCACCAGCTTGGCGGCGAACGCGTCGTACACACCGTCCTGCACGTACAGGCGGTTGGCGCACACGCAGGTCTGGCCCGCGTTGCGGTATTTCGAGATGATCGCGCCTTCGACGGCGGCGTCCAGGTCGGCGTCATCGAACACGATGAACGGCGCGTTGCCGCCCAACTCCAGCGACAGTTTCTTGATGGTGGGCGCGCATTGCTGCATCAGCACGCGGCCCACCTCGGTCGAGCCGGTGAAGGTCAATTTACGCACCACCGGGTTGCTGGTCATTTCGCCGCCGATCGCGCGCGAGGAGCCGGTGATGACGCTGAAAATACCGGCCGGCACGCCGGCGCGCGCGGCCAGTTCGGCCAGCGCCAGCGCCGAGAACGGCGTCAGCTCGGCCGGCTTGACGATCATCGGGCAACCGGCCGCCAGCGCCGGGCCAGCCTTGCGGGTGATCATCGCTGCGGGAAAATTCCACGGCGTGATCGCCGCGCACACGCCGATCGGCTCCTTGGTGACGATCATGCGTTTGTCGGCCCAGGGCGACTGCAAGGTGTCGCCGGCGACCCGCTTGCCTTCTTCGGCGAACCATTCGATGAACGAGGCCGCGTAGGCGATTTCGCCTTTCGACTCGCCCAAAGGCTTGCCTTGCTCGGCCGTCATGATCAGGGCCAGGTCGTCCGTGTTGGCCAGCATCAGGTCGTTCCATTTGCGCAGCACGGCGCTGCGCTCTTTGGCGGTTTTTTTGCGCCAGGCTGGCCAGGCGGCGTTGGCGGCCGCGATCGCGCGCGCCGTCTCGGCCGCGCCCATCGAGGGCACCGTGCCGAGCACGGCGCCGGTGGCCGGATTGGTGACGGTGATGGTCTTGCCGTCGTCGGCGTCGCTCCATGCGCCGGCCAGGAAACATTGCTGGCGCAGCAGGGTAGGGTCTTTCAGATTCAACATGTCAGCTCTCTCAAAAAGGGATAGTCGGGGCGGCTCACAGGCACTCGCGCAGCGATGCGTCGAGGATGGCCAGCGCTTCGCCCATCAAGGCGTCGCTGATCGTCAGCGGAAACAGAAAACGCACCACGTTGCCGTACACGCCACAGGTGAGCAATAGTAGACCTTTTTCCAGCGCGCGCGTTTGGACCCGCTTGGTGAAGTCGGCATCCGGCGCGCCCGTGGTGGCGTGGTTGAATTCGACGGCGATCATCGCGCCAAGACCGCGCACGTCGGCGATCTGCGGTATCGACGAGCGCAGCGCGTTGAGGTGTTCCTTCAGGCGCGCGCCCAGCACGACGGCGCGCTCGACCAGCTTCTCGTCGGTGATCACGTCCAGCACCGCCAGCGCCGAGGCGATCGCCAGCGGATTGCCGGCGTAGGTGCCGCCCAGACCGCCGGGGGCGGGCGCGTCCATGACCTCGGCGCGACCGCACACGGCCGACAGCGGCATGCCGCCGGCCAGACTCTTGGCGATCGTCATCAGGTCCGGCACGACGTCGTAGTGTTCCATCGCGAACAGCTTGCCGGTGCGCGCGAAGCCGGTCTGGATTTCGTCGGCGATCAGCAAGATGCCGTGTTCGTCGCAGATCTTGCGCAGCGCCAGCATGAAGTCGTTCGGCGCGGCGTAGAAACCGCCTTCGCCTTGCACCGGCTCGATGATGATCGCGGCCACGCGCTTCGGATCGACATCGCACTTGAACAGCATGTTGAGCCCGGCGATCGCGTCGGCCGTGCTGGTGCCGTGCAGTTCGACGGGAAACGGCGCGTGGTAGATCTCGCCCGGAAAGGGGCCGAAACCCAGTTTGTACGGGGCCACTTTGCCGGTCAGCGCCATGCCCAGACTGGTGCGGCCGTGGAAGGCGCCGGAAAACGCGATGACGGCGCTGCGCCCGGTGGCGGCGCGCGCGATCTTGATGGCGTTTTCCACCGCTTCGGCGCCGCTGGAAAAAAACGCGGTCTTCTTGGCGTGGCTGCCCGGCGTCAGCGCATTGATGCGCTCGGCCAGTGCGACATAGCTCTCGTAAGGCACCACCTGGTAGCAGGTGTGGGTGAACTTGCCCAACTGCTGCTCGATCGCGGCGACCAGCTTCGGATGGCGGTGACCGGTGTTAAGCACGGCGATGCCGGCCGCGAAATCGATGTAGCGACGCCCTTCGACGTCCCAGATCTCGGAGTTCAGGGCGCGCTCGGCATAAAACTGGCACATCACGCCGACGCCGCGTGGCGTGGCTGCGTCTTTACGTTGTTGAAGTTCGGAATTGGTCATGATGGGCTCGCGTGCGTTGGTGGTTGAGGTAGTGGATCGATACTACACCTGGCATGGCACCACTAATAGATCCAAATAGCGTTGCTGCGATGGTGCCACTGCCGGGATCATCGCCACCTCCGACATGTTTGCAACAATGCTAAACAGCTATAATTGCGTCCGGCCATGGCTGCCTGTCTGGCACACCGGGTAGCTGTTCTTTGGAAGCTCGACAATGACACGATGCGCGCTGGCCACACTTACCGCACTCACCCTGGTGATGTCGTGCACTGTTGCGCGCGGGCAGGATAGCGCGCACCAGGCGCGCAAGGCTTACGACGACAGGCACTATGCCACCGCCGCCGCTTTGTACGTGCAGGCGTTTGAACAAAACCCGGCCGATCTGGAACTGCTGTACGGGGCCGCCTGCGCCTATGCGCTGGAGGGCGATCGGCCAGCGGCGCTGGCGACGCTGACGCTGGCGTTCCAGCATGGTTATGTGAACGCCGACGTCATCGAGCACGACACGGATTTTGCCAGCTTGCAGACCGAGCCGCGCTGGCTGACGCTGCTCGCGCAGATGCGCGCGCGGGCCGCGTTCGATGCGCGCCTGTGGGACTCGCCGGCGCTGGCGACCGGCTACCGCGCCAACCTCAGCGATGACGAGAAGATTGCCGGCCTGTCCAAGTTCTGGTCCGAGGTGAAGTACAACTTCGTCTACGTCGAGCAACTCAAGAAACTGGACTGGGACGCGCTCTACCTGGCTTACCTGCCGAAAGTGCGCGCGAGCACCTCGACGGCCCAGTACTACCGCGTGCTTGACGAACTGTGTGCGCTGCTGCAGGACGGCCATACCAAGGTGGTGGCGCCGGACGCGGTGCGCGACAAGGCGCGCGCGCGCGTGCCGCTACGCACCGGCATGATTGAAGGGCACGTGATGGTGCAGGAGGTATTCGAACCGGGTTTGCGCGCACACGGCGTGCTGCCCGGGATGGAGATCACGGCGGTCGATGGCGTGCCGGTGCGCACCTATGCCGCGCGCATGGTGACCCCGACGATCAGCGCCTCGACCGCGCAGGACCGCGCGTATCGCAGCTACGGCTATGCGTTGCTGGAAGGCGAGCGCAGCGTGCCGGTGAATGTCACGTTCAAGGATGCGCGCGGAAAAACCTCGGTGCAGGCGCTGCAGCGCATGGCATGGGACGATTGGGACAAGCTCGCCGTGCGTCCCGAGCCTTTCCTCATGCGCACACTGACCGGCGGCGTCGCCTATGTCGCCCTGAACAGCTTTGGCTCCGCGCAGGCGGCCGACGCTTTCATGGCCGCCTTCGATCAGATCGCGCCGTCAAGCGCGCTGATCATCGACCTGCGTGACAACAGCGGCGGCAGTTCCAATGTCGGCTACCGGATCCTGGCCACGCTGGCCGACCGGCCGTTCGCCAAAAGCGGCTGGTCCACGCGCCACTACAAACCGAGCTACCGGGCGTGGGGAACGGCGCTGCCGAACTTCGATGGGGATCCCGAAACCGTGCCGGTCGATCCGCTGCGCCGCTATACCAAACCAGTGCTGCTGCTGACGGCGGCGGGAACCTTTTCGGCAGCCGAGGACTTCGCGCTGGCCTTCGACGCGATGGGGCGCGGGCGCATCGTCGGCGAGCCGACCGGCGGCAGCAGCGGCCAGCCCTTGACAATCGCCTTGCCGGGAGGTGGACACGCGCGCATCTGCACCAAGCAGGACCGCTATCCGGACGGGCGACTGTTTGTCGGCATCGGGGTCCAGCCCAACTTGCTGGTGCATCCGCGCGTGGCGGACCTGCGCCGCGGCAGCGACAGTGTGCTGCAGGCGGCGCTGGCCCAGCTGCACACCGCTTCGAACCGCTCGGACGCCCAGCGCCGCGGCGCGCCGCAGTCCGCCAGCAAGGGTGCGCAATAATGCCGAGTTCGCCGAGGTGGCGGGGCGCAAAGCGTCTATAATTTCTTTCCGTGCCGCCCGTTCAGGTGCTCCCCGTGCCACTCTTTCATGGAGTTTGCTGATGCCACGACATTTGTTTGCCGCATTTTCTCTGCTCGTATTGTCGTCCTGCGCACTGGCGCAAGATCTCGTCCAGCAGGCGATCGATGCGCGCGCCGGCAAGCACTACGCGCGCGCGGCAGCGCTGTACACCGAGGCGTTTGAGCACGACCGCGTGCAGTTTCCGCTGCTGGTCGACGCCGCCGGTGCCTACGCGCTGGCGGGCGACCGGAAAAATGCGATGGCCACGTTGACGCGCGCCTACCAGAGCGGCTACACCGACGCCGCACACGCCGAGCAGGACAGCGAACTGGCCAGCTTGCGTGCCGATCCGGCCTGGGCCGGCTTGATCGCGCAGATGAAGGTCAAGGCCACGTTTGACGCGCGCCTGTGGAATTCGCCGGCGCTGGCGACCGGCTTTCGCGACAATATCAGCGACGACGAAAAGCTGGCCGGCCTGTCCAAATTCTGGTCCGAAGTGAAGTACAACTTCGTCTTCGTCGAGCAGCTCAAGAAACTGGACTGGGACGCGCTCTACCTCGCCTACATCCCGAAGGTGCGCGCCACCACCTCGACGGCGCAGTTCTACCGGGTGCTCAGCGAACTGTGCGCGCAGCTGCAGGATGGCCACACCAATGTGTATGCGCCTGGCCAGGTGTACGAAAAACAGATCACGCGCGCGCCGCTCAATACCGCGCTGGTGCAGGGCAAGGTGATGGTGCTCGACGTGTTCGATGCGCAGCTGCGCGCCGACGGCGTGCTGCGCGGCGTGGAGATCACCGCCATCGACGGCGTGCCCGTGAAGGTCTATGCCGAACGCGAAGTGACGCCGTACAGCAGCGCCTCGACCCAGCAGGACCTGGATAACCGCACCTACGGTTTCGCGCTGCTTGACGGTCCGCTGGACGTCGCTGCCCAGGTTACCTTCAAGGACGCGCAGGGCACCGTGTTCGACACGGCGGTGGGGCGCGTGTCGTGGGATGCCTGGCGCAAGGTGCGCCCCAACAGCGCGCCGTTCACGCTGCGCATGTTGGATGGCGACGTCGCCTACGTCGCCTTGAACAGCTTCGACGGCCCGGAAGCGGCCGACGCCTTCATGGCCGCGTACGGCCAGATCGCACAATCGAGCGCGCTGATCATCGACCTGCGCGACAACGGCGGGGGCAGCTCCAGCGTCGGCTACCGGGTGCTGGCCACCCTGACCACGCAGCCGTTTCCGACCAGCCGCTGGTCCACCCGCGACTACCGGCCCAGCTATCGGGCCTGGGGCAAGAACATGCCCAATTTCGGCTCGGATCTGCAGATCATGCAGCCCGACGGCCAGCGCTACTACGCCAAGCCGGTGCTGGTGCTGACGGCCGCCAGCACGTTCTCGGCGGCCGAGGATTTCGCCGTCGCGTTCGACGCGATGGGGCGCGGGCGCATCGTCGGCGAGCCCACCGGTGGCAGCACCGGCCAGCCGCTGTTCATCACGCTGCCCGGCGGCGGGCGCGCGCGCATCTGCACCAAGCAAGACAGCTATCCGGACGGGCGCGCGTTTGTCGGCGTCGGCGTGCAGCCCGGCGTGCTGGTGCACCCCACCGTGGCCGACCTGCGCCAGGGCCGCGACACGGTGCTGCAGGCGGCGCTGGCGCTGCTGGCCGAGCCGGCCAAATAGGGCTGGACGGAGCGACGCTACCATTTGCCCGTCGCTACCCTTGACTGAGGATAAGAGGCGAGGACGCTGCTGGCACATGGGTTGAATGCCCATGAGGCAGCAACACGGCTCAAAATCGAAAAGATGGCGCAATGCGATGCGTTTGGCGGGGCGCGGTAAGCACCTCAACAAAGCCAATGGTCGGATTTGAAGCTTCGCTACCACTGGGCAGCACGACGCGTCCGGTTGTCGCAAGTAAGCACTTGGGGGGGGCTACCTTGGTTGGCGAGCTGCGCCGCTGCACCTGTGTCAGCGAACGAAGGAAGCGCTTGTGCGGGCGTTCAGAATCACCCGCGCGGCCCCGAAGGAGGGGGGCAAAATCACGTTTCAATTACGCGGTTGAGCGCCGCCGAACGAGCGATGCTGATCCACGGCCGTCCGGCGCTCTACAAGGGACGAGCTAAAGCGTGGACCGAGGCGTGCGACGCCTCAAAAGTTTCTAATTGACACAGTTTATTTATTGACATGAATGTATTGCTGATATAGCATCTCACGGCTGCGATCTTTGGTTGCAGTAAATGCCATTTAACAATGGTATGCACCGGAATTAATTTCCGGCCGCGATGTCGTCATTGACGCTCTTATAATGAAGAAAAAGGAAAATATGTCGATTCTGAAAAAAATAGTGGTGTTCAGTTTAGTGGTTGGTCTGTCGTCGGCCGTGTTCGCATTGAGGATGGCCGACACCTGCTACCGTTGTACAGGCACTGCGGACGGGAATACCACGGTGTGCGTTAAAATTAATTGCCCAGCGTAATTGCCTCGTTAAAACATTTTGACTAAAAAAGGAAAAAATATGTCGATTCTGAAAAAAACGGTTATATTCAGTTTGGTGGTTGGTCTGTCTTCGGCAGTGTTTGCATTGAGGATGGCCGACACCTGCTACCGTTGTGGCAGCTCCTCGGACGGCAGCGTGACGGTGTGCACTAAAATCGCCTGCCCAGCATAGTAATTTAACCATTGTCGCGGCTCGTATCGACGCTGTGACAACATAATTGTATCAAGAGCGCTCCTTTTGACGGAGCCGCTCTCGTACTTACAGCCACTTCGAATGAGCGATGATGATCTTGTTTCGCGAAAAGAAATTTCTACTAATGGCGTGCCTCTTAACGCTTCTGTGTTTCATGCTTGCGGCCTTTGTGGGTGTGCGTCGCGTGGAAATGGCGTATGAACTGACAAAACACGGTTTTGATCGCGCGGTCGTGATCGCACCTGGCGTGAAGAAAAATCGTATATTGACTGCGGTGGAAGCGGCCCGTTCCCAAATAAATACGGTCAGTATGCTCGATGGACCTTTAGCTGTCGTATCGCGTGACGGAGCATTGAAACTCAGTGCGATGCCCGAGATTGAATCAATGATGGCGATAACGAAGTCGGACAAAAAACTGTCAGTCGACGATGGCCTGACCAGTGATGTTACGATTTTTAATGTTCCTACTCAATTTATTACACAATTTCATCTGGGGGATCCATTGTTGCTAGGCGGCGAAACGTACGTCCCGAGCAAGGCCTTCCAACAGAAACTGGCGAACGGGACCTCATCCCGTCGCGCGACCTTGGGGATCTCCGATAGCGTCGCGAGCTTAATTAACGCTGGTGATCAAAAAGTCGATTTGTCGAATTACAAGCTTGCCGTCGTGCTATCGGCGCAAGCATTTGATCTTCCTGGCGGATCGACTGCGTTTGACTATACGCTGTTCGCAACGGGTGAGCCGGCCAAGATTGAGGTGCCAAATACAACGATGTCGGTCAAAGTTTGGCTTGTCGCGAAAGTTAAAGGCGGCGTCGATTCGACGGCGACCTTCCAAAAACTTGCTGACATTGTCGAGATGGACGCAGGCGCGAATGGTGAGCGTAATCTTGTGCTATTGCCTATGACCCAATTCCTTTCAAAGCAATTGTCGGTTGCATATCTGGACATCTGGGCCACGCGACTACTGCAGGGCGTGTTTGCAGTATCGACTTTATTGCTACTTATGCTTGTTTTGACCAGGCAGTTGCGCTTGAAGCGGGAAGTTTCGCTTCGTCAAGCGACAGGGGCCAGCAAGCTTGCGGCGGTCTGGTTGAGTTCAAGGACTACCATGGCTGCGGTCCTTGCCGGCATCGGACTCGGAAGCGTGCTTGCAATGGCAACCTGTTTCGCTGTGCAAAAACCGGTATTGGTGACGCTCTACCCCATGCTTGGAGCAATGGCTGGCGTAGGGGCACTCTCCGTACTAATTGTATTTCTCGGTAGTATGCTCGCTACCCGTGTGCCATTGGCAATGCAATTGAAAGGTTCTTGGTAATATGCGTGCAGCAAGTAAGGCCATATCATGTTGTAGCATTTTATTGTTGTTGGGCGCTTGCCAAGACCAGCATCGCAGCGCTCTTACAGGATCCGAAGTCCCCGCCAAAATGCCTTTCCCGCTCGCCGATGTTCGGACGGCGCCAACTGGGGCAATGTCGTTAAAATTGAGGGGATCTTGCACGCTCAAGCCTAATCAGGTCGTGCGCTTGAAGTCGCAAATCGGCGGCGAAGTACGTACGGTGCTTGTACAAAGAGGTGATAGCGTGCACCGTGGCGACGTATTGGCCACGATCGATGTGGAACCGCTCAACTTGAGGCGTGAACGGACTCAGATTGAACTTGAGCGCCTTGTGCAGCGCGCGGAACTGCTTCGTTTTCAAGTCGCGAAGGCGGAAAAGGAATTTGCCGTGGTCCGGGACATGGCTGGTGGTGTCGGAAACAGTGCCCGCTTCGGCCGGGAAATGGCAACGTTGATGGAGCGACGCATTGAGGCAAAGGATAATGAGTTGAATCAGGCCCTGACCAAGCTAGATCTGCGGGTGCTCGATGATCAGATTCGGAAGTCGGCCATTCGCGCGCCGTTTGACGGCGTTATTCTGTCGCGCTCGGTGGAGCCCGGCGCAGTGGTTGGCTCTGGCATTGAAAGCGTGGCGGGCAGTGAGGTTTTGTTCGAGGCGGCCAATCCCACTCACTTGTCGGCCTATTGTATCGTGAAAGAAGCGGATGCTGCGCAGCTAACGGCAGGCGCTAGTGCCAGCATAATTGTCGATGGCGCAAAAAACATCCAGGTGAACGGAAAAGTCCAGTCAATTTCGCCGGTAATTTCCAATGAATCAGGTTTGTCTCGGCGTGAATTCATTGTCGATTTGGGATCGAATTTGGTGGCGCATTTGATCCCTGGGATGAATGCGACGGTGGAAATTGATCCGCGATAATTTCGTCCCCTTCACTCATCTGATTTCGCGCCAACGTCATGGAATTTATATGATAAAAATTAAAAATATGTACGCGAATTATTTCTCCGGTCGCGCCGATTCCTTCGTGCTCAACGATATTAATTTGGAAATTCTGGCCGGTGAGACGGTGGCTATTATGGGGCAAAGCGGTAGCGGAAAATCGACCTTGCTCGCAGTCATGGGCGGCATGTTGAAGACAAGTCGAGGACAATATGAATTTCGCGATCAACTGGTGTCGGAGTGTTCGGCGCAACAACTGACAGAATTTCGCGGAAGGGAAATAGGTTTTGTATTTCAGAATTTCGTTCTGCTGCCGCATTTGACCATACTACAGAACCTGCTGCTCCCGACTGAGCACCTGGCCATGAGCCGCAAAGAGGCCAGAAACCGCGCCTTCGCGTTGCTCGAAGAGATGGGCATTGCCTCCCTAGTTGATCGCTATCCTTCTGCGGTTTCCGGTGGTCAGGCGCAACGGGCCGCGATTGCTCGTGCGTTGATGCGCAATCCTTCCTTGGTTCTTGCCGATGAGCCGACCGGAAGCCTGGACGAGGAAAGTGCGGCGCAGATCCTCGAATCGCTCAAGTCTCTGGCGGCCGCAGGCACGACAGTGGTAGTCGTGACCCATAGCGCGGCGGTCGCAGACTCCCTTGGACGGACGGTCAAGATCGAACAAGGGCGGATTATCGAGGCCAAAGCGGCGCTCGCTGCGTGATATGCACGTTTTCCGGCACGTTCGCTTTGCATTGCTGCGCGCATGGACGGTGCCCGCCAGGAGTGGTCTAGCGCTTGTTGCGTCTGCGTTGGCGTGGGTTGCTTTGTTTAGCACAGCTTCCGACATCAAGGACTTCAACGATGAGGCCGCGCGTGCGGGGCAATTGGGCGGCGCACGTGGTTACCAAATCTCGGTGAAGAAGGTGTATAACGACAAAGGGGCGCCCCGATCGGCCATACTTCCGCGTAATTTTGTTGAAATTGCTCATCGGTTCTCAGGCGCGCTGGTTCTGCAGTTGGATCGGACCGTTGGCATTGTTAGCGTCGACCGGCAAACGAGCACGTCAAAAAGAGTGATGCTGTACGGCGAAGGACTTGGAATTCATGTCCGGAACGATCATGATTTCCCAGTCTGCGCTTTGTATCGGCCTGATGAAGAATGGAAGCAGGAGAACGTCTTGATTCCTCTGGCGTCTGGTTGGCGGTGCATTCTCGTGGGTATGCCGCCGCCGTTAACGGCGTTGAGCAATAGTGTGGATAGCGAAAATATTGTATTCCCGTTGTCGCGAGTGGACGATGCGGCTGGGACGGCCGCTCTCGATCATGTCCAGACTATGTGGATAGGCATCGCTACCGAGGAGGAACTGGGAAAACTGGAGCACATTGCACTTGAAACCTACAAGCTGGACCTGGAAATAATACCGCTCGGCTTAGAGTTTGTAGGCCAGGTTGCTAGCGTCACTTCGGCGACCAAAAGTTGGTTGGCGATGGCAATTCTCTCGCTAGTTTTAGGAACTGTGCTGTACGTGCAGGGCGTTTACCGCGCCATGCGGTGCGAAATTGGACTGCGCGTCTGCCTTGGCGAACCGCTGGCTTCCTTAACCCGTTGGCTTGTTACCGATGTACTGGCTCAGGCATGGTCGTTGATGCTGGCCTCTGCGGCGCTCGGATGGATGGTTTTTTCGTTCTTTGATGTAAAAATCAGTTTGACAGAAGCAGGTTTGTTGCTAGCCATATTATGTGGCGCGGTCGCGTGCCTATTCGTAGTCGGATGCATGATCGTAACTTCGGTGGCTGTTAATAATGCTAAAATAGTTACAACAATTCGAAGCTGACTGCGGTTGTTTGGTGCTGAACAATGAAACCGCAAAAGTGGCGGTGCGTTGTTGTTTACTCATTTTTCAATGGTTACATAGATGTCTAAAAAGAAATTTAATTCAGTGATTTCGATGGCAGTCCTAGTGGCGGCCGGCATAGGAACTGGATATGTGATTATTAATGCGCCGGTGTGGCTTTCCTCAACACATAAGGAAGGAAACTACGCAGCCTATTTTCCGAATCAGCACAATAAAATTGTAATCTACGGAAATAAGACTTGCCAATTCTGTCAGCGAACACGCGAATACTTGCGGGCAAAAAACGTCGAATTCTCTGATTTTGATGTGATAGGATCGTCGAAGGCAGGCCAGGAATTCAAGGCTCTTGGTGGGGGGAGCGTCCCGATCGTGTTGATTGGCAATCGTATGATTCGTGGGTATTTGCCACGTGAATTTGATGAGGCGCTGGCGGAACTGAAGTCCAAGTGAGTATGGGGGGCGGCAATCCCTTTCATGAATTGCTCGGGCAAATCATATGAGCGTGACGACCGCTGTGAGGCTGCGCGAAGCCGAAATGCCGTCATATTGTAGCTTCGCTTTCACTCGATGAAATACGCGCTTACGCGGCGCGCGCACCCAAGGCTTTGCGTCGCTCCCAGCCGGCGCTGGCTAGGAACAGCGCCGCGCCGCACCACAGCACGGCCGGCAGCGCGTTCACGCCGACCCGTTCCATCAGCACCCCGGTCAACAGCGGCCCGCCGCTGCTGGCCACGCCCCAGCTGACGTTGACCAGCGCGCTGGCGCCCACCAGCGCCTGTCCCGTGAAGCGTTCGCCGCAGGCCACCAGGGCCAGCATGTAGATCGCGCCGGCCGCCGCGCCCAGCGCCAACAGCAGGCACCACCACAACCACGGCGTGTGGATCGCCCACGGCAGCAGCGGCAGCAGCAGGCACACCACCACACCGCAGCCGATGTGCACGCGCGCGCGTCCGATCCGGTCGGCCAGCGCACCCAGCGGAAACTGCAGGCAGGTGTCGCCCACCAGCAGCACCGTGGCCGACATCAGCGCCATCTCGGCACCAAGCCCATGATGCAGCGCGAACAGCGGCAGCAGGCTCAGTGCCAGCGTGTCGAACAGCGCGAAAAACGCCGCGCCAACGACAATCATCGGCATCAAGGGCAGCACGTCCTGCCAGCGCGCGCGCACTTCGTCGTCGCCATGCTGCGGCGCCTTGTCGATCAGCGCCAAACCCGGCAGCGCCAGCAGAAACAGCGCGCCGCAGGCGACGAAACGCCAACCCACTTTGCCGTTCAACAGCGCCACCAGCGCTGGTCCGATCAGCTGGAACAGCGTGAAGCTGGTCACGTAGATGCCCACCACGCGCCCGCGCGATGCGTCCGGCGCCAACCGGTTGATCCACGCCTCGCCGATCGTGAACAACACCCCCATCGACGCGCCGAACACCAGCCGCAGCAAACACCAAAAGGCCAGATCGGTCGACGTTTGCATCAGCGCCGTGGAGCTCGCCGCCACCCACACCGCGCCCATCATGGTGCGGCGCGGGCCAAAGCGTGCCACCCAGCGCGCCACGAACGGCGCCGCCACCAGAATGCCCAGCGCGCCGATCGCGGTGACGCTGCCGATCACGCCGGTGCCGATGCCGCGCGCGTCCAGCTCAAGTGCCGTCAGCGGCATCGTTGCGCCCAGTCCCAGACCGACCACGCAAATGCTGATGGTGAGCGCGAGGAAGTCGCGCCAAGGCATGCCGCGCATCAGCGCACTCCCGACTGGATCACGGAGGCCAGCAACTTGCCGTAGTAGGCGATTTTTTCCGGCGCCACGTAGGCGTAGCCGACCAGCAGGCCGCTGCGCACGGGCGGCGCCAGGTAATACGTCGACAGCGCCTTGACCGAAATGCTCGACTCGGCCGCCAGCTTGGCCAGCGCCACGTCGTCCACGCCGTCGGGCAGTTCGACGACCAAGTGCAGGCCCGACTCCTCGCTTGAAATCGTCACGCGCCCGTTCAGCTGCGCGCCCAGGTGCGTCACCAGCGTGCGCCGCAGCAGTTCGCGCCGCGCGCCGTAGATCTGGCGGATCTTGCGGATGTGCGTGGTGAAGTGGCCCAGCGCGATGAAGTCGGCCAGCGTCGCCTGCACCACCAATTGGCCCGGTCGCTGCAGGTCGTACAGGGCGATCTTGAACGGCTCCGTCAGACTTGGTGGCACCACCAGGTAGCCAACCTTGATGCCCGGGTAGAGCACCTTGGAAAAGGTGCCCAGGTAGACCACCCGGTTGTCGGTGTCGAGTCCCTGCAGCGCGGCCAGCGGGCGCCCCGTGTAGCGAAACTCGCTGTCGTAATCGTCTTCCAGAATCCAGGCGTTCTTGCGCACGGCAATGTCGAGCAGTTCGCGCCGGCGCGCCAGGCTCATCACCGCGCCGGTCGGATACTGGTGCGACGGCGTCACATAGATCAGGCGCGGATCGGTGGCCAGGTCGTCGGCGGCGATCGCCATGCCGTCCGCGTCCACGGTGATCGGGTGCAGCCGCAGGTCGCAGGCCTGGAACACCCGCCGCGCGCCCCAGTAGCACGGGTCCTCGACCCAGGCGGTGTCGCCCACATCGGCCAGCAACTGCGCGCACAGGTCGAGTGACTGCTGGGTGCCGGCCGTGATCATCACCTGTTCGACCGACACATTGACCGAGCGCGACACGCGCAGGTATTCGGTGATCGCCTGGCGCAGCGGCAGGTAGCCGCCGGCCTGGCTGTTGTCGAGCAGATCGGCGCGCGCCTCGCGCCAGACCCGGTTCTGCAGGCGCTGCCACAGCTTGAACGGAAAGCTGGAAAAATCCGCGTCGCCGGGCGCGAAAGGCTGGATCTCGTAGCGCGCGCCGGCCGCGAATGTGGTTATTTCGCTACCACGGCGCGACAGCGGCGCGCAGGTGTATGCTATTCCTTGTGGCGTCGCGTGGGCGCCTGCGGCCAGATCCTGCAAATGGGCGACGAAGGTGCCACTTCCCTGGCTACTCGTCACATAGCCTTCCGCCCCCAGCTGCTCGAAGGCGCCGATCACGGTATTGCGCGCAATGCCCAGGTCGCGCGCCAGATCGCGGCTCGATGGCAGCTTGCTGCCGGCGCCCAGCTGCTGCTGGTGAATGGCGGCCTTGGCCGCCTCGTACAGCCGGCGCTGCAAGGGCAGGCGCGGGTGAAACTCGGGCTGCGCCAGGATGGCGGCGAGCAGTTCGGCGGCTGGAGACATGGTTAAAAGTGGTTCCATTGATTTAATCGAAGTGGCACTCGCAATAATACCAAATAGCCTTTATGATAGTTTCCAACACGAGACGAGAATCATGCAGCGTGGAAGACGACCAGTCAATGGCGATCATTCCAACGGTAAAAATGGTTCTAGATAACTATAAGAATTGATATGATGCGACGCCCAATCGTTATTGTTCCTGCCTGTACGCGCCAGATCGGTTTGCACCTGAACCACACGGCGCAGTTCAAATACGTCGATGCCGTGGTGCTTGGCGCCGACTGCGTACCCTTGATCCTGCCCGCGCTGGGCGAGTCGACCGACTTCGACAGCGTGTTGGAGAGCATCGACGGCATCATGCTGACCGGTTCGCCATCGAACGTGCATCCCAGTCATTACCAGCAGGACGTGCACAATGCCGAGCTGCCGCAAGACCCGGCGCGCGACGCCACCACGCTGCCCCTGATCCGCGCCGCGCTTGGCCGCGGGATTCCCCTGATCGCGGTCTGCCGCGGCTTCCAGGAAATGAACGTCGCGCTGGGCGGCACGCTGCACCAGGCGGTGCAGGAAGTGCCCGGCCTGAACGACCACCGCGAAAACAAAGAACACACGCTCGAACAGCAGTACGCGCCGTCCCACGCGGTCAGCGTGGTGGCCGGCGGGCGCTTGTCGATGATGCTCGATGGCGCCACCACGCTGCAGGTCAATTCGCTGCACGGCCAAGGCATCGCCACACTGGCGCCCGGCCTGCTGGTAGAGGCGCGCGCTGAAGACGGCCTCGTTGAGGCTTTCTCGGTGCAGGATGCCCCCGGCTTCACGCTGGCCATGCAGTGGCACCCCGAGTGGCAAATCCGTACCAACCCCGCATCGATGCAAATGTTTCGTGCCTTCGGCGAAGCATGCCGCGACTACCAAAGCAAACGAAGGAGATCCGCATGACGACCTACGAAAAATGGGCGGCACGGCCTGTACCTTAGCGCCGCCAATCCAACTTTAGCGTTACGCGCGCCAGTGCCCCTTTTGCGGCACGGCGTTTGATTAAGACTTCAGAGAGATAAAAATGGCAATTCGCGAAAACTTCACCTACACCGACATGGATTTGTGGCTCAACGAGAAACGCGTCACCGAGATCGAATGCCTGGTGCCCGATCTGACCGGTGTGGCGCGCGGCAAAATTCTGCCACGCGGTAAATTCACCCAGGAGCGCGGCATGCGCATTCCCGAGGCGGTGCTGGGCATGACGGTGACGGGCAACTACCCGGTCGACGACGCCGCCTACGACCGCGCCATCTCCGCCACTGATCGCGACATGATCTTGAAAGCCGACCCGACCACCATCACGATGGTGCCCTGGGCTACCGACCCGACCGCACAGGTCATCCACGACTGCTATTTTGCCGACGGCGCGCTGGTTGACTTTGCGCCCCGCTCGGTGCTGCGCCGGGTGTTGAAACTGTACGCCGACAAGGGCTGGAAGCCGGTCGTCGCCCCGGAGCTGGAGTTCTATCTGACGGCCAAGAACATCGATCCGGATCTGCCTTTGAAACCGCCGGTCGGTCGCAGCGGGCGCGCCGAAACCAGCCGCCAGGTCTACAGCATCGACGCCGTCAACGAATTCGATCCGCTGTTCGAGGACATCTACGATTATTGCGAGATGATGAATCTGGACGTCGACACCTTGATTCATGAAATCGGTGCCGGTCAGATGGAAATCAACTTCCTGCACGGCGACCCGCTCGGCCTGGCCGACAAGGTATTTTTCTTCAAGCGCACGCTGCGCGAAGCGGCGCTCAAGCACGATATGTACGCCACCTTCATGGCCAAACCGATGGCCGGCGAACCCGGTTCGGCGATGCATGTGCATCAGAGCGTGGTCGATGCGAAGACCGGTCTGAACATTTTTTCGAACACCGACGGGTCGGCCGCGCCGATCTTCAAGCACTACATCGCCGGGCTGCAGCGCTACATGCCGGCCGCGATGGCGATCGTCGCCCCGTACGTGAATTCGTACCGGCGCATCGTGCGCCACACCGCCGCACCGATCAACATCCAGTGGGGCCTGGACAACCGCACCGTGGGTTTCCGCGTGCCTGAATCGGGCTCGCAGGACCGGCGCGTGGAGAACCGCATCATCGGCGCCGACGCCAATCCGTATCTGGCGCTGGCCGTCACGCTCGCCTGTGGCTACCTCGGCATGACCGAGCAGCTTGAGCCGACCCCGATGATGACCGGCAGCGCCTACGATCTGGCCTTTGAACTGCCGCAAGGTTTGCCCGAAGCGCTGCAAGCATTGCGCGCCGAAGACAAGCTGCGCACCGTGCTGGGCGAACGCTTCATCGACGTGTATGCCGCCATCAAGGATCTGGAACACCAGGAATTCATGACCGTCATCAGCCCGTGGGAACGCGAACACTTGCTGCTGCACGTATAAGCGATCGTCGCCACTTTCACTCATTTCAGTCTGAGGAATTATCATGTCCGCAAACCCATTGGCGCCCAGCGCCGCTCTAGTCGCGTCGGTCAAACAGGCGCAGCAACCGCAAGTGTTTGATACACGCGCAATCCAGAAACTCGATTCGAAGCACTACATGCACCCGTTCACCGACTTCAAGGACTTGAACGAGAAGGGCGCGCGCGTGATGGTGCGCGGCGACGGCATCTATGTGTGGGACTCGGAAGGCAAGAAGGTCCTCGATGGCATGTCCGGCCTGTGGTGCGTCAACGTCGGCTATGGCCGCACCAGCATTTCCGAGGCGGTCTACAAGCAGATGGAGACGCTGCCGTTCTATAACAGCTTCTTCAACACCACCAACGTGCCGGCGGTGCAGCTGGCCGCCAAGCTGGTGGAAATTTCGCCGCCCCAGTTCAACCATGTGTTCTTCACCGGTTCGGGCTCGGAAGGCAACGACACCAATTTGCGCATGGTGCGCCGCTATTGGGATCTGCTCGGTTTCAAGGAGCGTCACACCATCATCAGCCGCCACAACGCCTATCACGGCAGCACCGTGGCTGGCGCCTCGCTGGGCGGCATGGACGGCATGCACGCCCAGGGCGGCTTGCCCATTCCCGGCATCGTGCACATCGGCCAGCCCAATTATTTTGAGGCCGGCAAGGGCATGACGGAAAGCGAGTTCGGCCTGAAGGCGGCCGGCTGGCTGGAAGAGAAGATTCTCGAAGTGGGCGCCGACAAAGTCGCTGCCTTCATCGGCGAGCCGGTGCAGGGCGCGGGCGGGGTCATCATCCCGCCGGCCACGTACTGGCCGGAGATCCAGCGCATCTGCGACAAATACGGCATCTTGCTGATCGCCGACGAAGTCATTTGCGGCTTCGGCCGTCTGGGCGAGTGGTTCGGCTCGACCGTGGTCGGCATCAAGCCCGACCTGATCACCTTCGCCAAGGGCGTCACCTCCGGCTACATTCCGCTGGGCGGCGTGCTGGTGGGTGACCGCGTGGCCGACGTGCTGATCGAGAAGGGCGGCGACTTCAACCACGGCTTCACCTATTCGGGCCACCCGGTGGCCTGCGCCGCGGCGCTGGAAAACATCCGCATCCTGCAAGAGGAAAAAATCGTCGACAAGGTACGCAGCGACACCGGCCCTTACCTGAAGGCGCAGTTCGCCACGCTGAACGACCACCCGTTGGTCGGTTTCGCCGACAGCTGCGGCTTCGTCGCCGGCCTGAACCTGGTGCAGAAGAAGGGCGCGACCGTGCATGACTGCGTGCTGTTTGACGCCGACAAGTCGGTGGGCATGATCTGCCGCGGTCACATGTTCGGCAACGGCATGATCATGCGTGCCGTGGGCGAGCGGATGATCATCGCGCCGCCACTGGTGATGACGCGCGGCCAGATCGACGAAATGGTCAGCCTGATCCGCCATTGTCTCGATCTGACGCTGGCCGACGTGCAGCAGCGCGGCTGGATGTAAATACTGCTAGGCGGCGCTTTTGCACCATTCTGGCGCGCCAACCGGCCTTCGGTCCGACCATCGGAAACACGCTGGCGGGCGGCGTGCCAATGTCTCTTGACGGAGGCGCAGATTGGTCGTATAAAAACCTTGTAAAAACGAGCAGTTAATCTACACACACGGATAGATAGGGGAAGAACATGACGGTTGCATCCAAGGCTGGACAGTTGAAAAAGCGCTTTGCCCATAGTGCCATTACGCTGATGGCGGCGGCCACGCTGGCCGCCTTCGCCAGCACGCCTGCCCAGGCGCAGGAAGAAAAAATCCTCAATATCTACAACTGGTCCGATTACATCGCCGACGATACGATCAAGAACTTCGAGAAGGAAACCGGCATCAAGGTGCGTTACGACCTGTTCGACAGCAACGAAGTGCTGCACGCGAAACTGGTGGCCGGAAAAACTGGTTACGACATCGTGGTGCCGTCGTCAAACTGGGCGCGCATGCAGATCGACGGCGGCATTCTGCGCGAACTCGACAAGAGCAAGCTGCCCAACCTGGCCAATATGGACCCGGGTGTGCAGGCCATGATCGGCAAGCTCGATCCGGGCAACAAGCATCTGGTGGTCTGGCTGTGGGGTTTTACCACCGTCGGCATCAACGTCGACAAGGTCAAGGCCGCGCTGGGCAGCCTGCCGATGCCCGACAATGCCTGGGATCTGATCTTCGATCCGAAGTACATCTCCAAGCTCAAGTCCTGCGGCGTGTCGGTGCTCGATTCGCCATCCGAAATCCTGCCGCCGGCACTGCAGTACATCGGCAAGCCGGCCTACTCCAAAGTGAGCGCCGACTACCAGGAAGCGGGCCGTTTGCTGCAAACGATCCGCCCTTACGTGACGCTGTTTAGCTCGTCGGGCTACATCAACGACATGGCCAACGGTTCGGTCTGTCTGGCGCTGGGCTGGTCGGGTGACATCAACATCGCCCGTCAGCGCGCCATCGACGGCAAGACCGGCCAGAACATCCAGGCCTTGATCCCGAAGACCACCGCCACGCTGTTCTTCGACACGATGGCCATTCCGGCCGACGCGCCCCATCCGAACAACGCGCATCTGTGGATGAACTACATCATGCGCCCGGAAGTGCACGCCAGCCTGTCCAACAAGGTGTTCTATGCGAACCCGAACGCGGCCGCGCTCAAGTTCGTCAAGAAGGACATCGCCGACAACAAGACCATCTACCTGTCGGACGAGGACAAGAAAAAGATGATCGTGCCTGAACCGTCGAATGCCGACATTCGCCGCACCATGACGCGCGTGTATACCAAGTTCAAGACCGGCCTGTAATTCTGACCCCATCCATACCACCTCCGGCAGGCGCCGGAGGGTCGGTTCCCACAGCAGGGGACCGGCCGCCGCGTGTCCGGTGACATGACGGCGTTGCCCACATTTTGACTAAATCAATATGACGATCGCCCAAACCGCCGCACCGACCCCCGATGCGAAAGAACCCCTTCTGGTCATCCGCAACCTCGTCAAGGAATTTGACGGCGTGCGCGCCGTAGACGATGTATCCGTCTCCATTAACAAGGGCGAAATCTTCGCCCTGCTGGGCAGCTCCGGCTGCGGCAAATCGACGCTGCTGCGCATGCTGGCCGGCTTCGAAACACCCACCGTGGGCACCATCACGCTGGCCGGCAAGGACATCGTCAAGGTGCCTCCTTACCAGCGCTCGATCAACATGATGTTCCAGTCCTACGCGCTGTTTCCCCACCTGTCGGTGTGGGACAACGTGGCCTTCGGCCTGCGCCGCGACGGCATGCCGAAAGACGAGATCGCCGCGCGGGTCGAAAAGATGCTGGCGCTGGTGCAGCTGTCGGCCTACGGCAAGCGCAAGCCGCATCAGCTGTCCGGCGGCCAGCAACAGCGCGTGGCGCTGGCGCGCAGCCTGTCCAAGCGGCCCCAGTTGCTGCTGCTGGATGAACCGCTGGGCGCGCTCGACAAGAAACTGCGCGAGCGCACCCAGATCGAACTGGTCAACCTCATCGAGCAGGTCGGCGTGACTGTCGTGATGGTCACCCATGACCAGGACGAGGCGATGAGCATGGCCACCCGCATCGCGGTGATGAGCGAAGGGCGCATCCTGCAAGTGGGCAAACCGGGCGAGATCTACGAGACCCCGAACTGCCGCTTCGTGGCCGACTTTATCGGCAGTGTCAACCTGTTCCCCGGCATCGTCACGGTCGACGAGCCGGACCATGTCGTCATCGACACCAAGGAATGCAAGCACTACGTCAACCACGGCATCACCGGCACGCGCGGCATGCAGGTCACCGTGGCGGTGCGGCCGGAAAAAATCGGCGTGCAGAGCGAGGCGCCTACCGTCGAGCAGCGCGATTCGGCCGCCGAACACGGCTTCAATTGCGTGCAGGGCGTGATCTGCAACATCGCCTACTTCGGCAACGAGACCCACTACCTGGTGCAGCTCGACTCGGGCCTGATCATCAAGGTCTCGCGCACCAACGCGGCGCGCCACGAGACCACCCGTCTGCGGCGCGACCAGCGCGTGTTTGCGTGGTGGGACGGCGCCGACATCGTGGTGCTGACGAACTGAGGCCGCCATGAAGAAGATACTGCGACCTTTGCTGCACATCCTGACGCTGCGCTGGATCACCGGGCGCCGTTTGGTGATCTCGGTGCCGTTCGCCTGGCTGGCGATGGCTTTCCTGCTGCCCTTCCTGATCGTGCTGCGCATGAGCGTGACGGAGATGGAAAGCGCCGGCAATCCGTTCGGCCACCTGGCCACCTATGTGGACGGCTTCCTGACCATCAAGCTGAAGGTGTCGAACTACCTGTTCATCTTGCAGGACGATCTGTACGTGATCACCTACCTGAGTTCACTCAAGTATGCGGCCATCACCACCACCATGTGCCTGCTGATCGGCTACCCGTTCGCCTACTTCATGGCGCGCTCGAAAGCGACCATCCGCCCGACCCTGATGATGCTGGTGATGCTGCCGTTCTGGACCTCGTTCCTGCTGCGTATCTATGCGTGGAAGGGCATCCTGGCCAACCACGGCATCGTCAACAATTTCCTGATGTCGATCGGTGCGATCAGCGAACCGCTGCACATGATGAACACCCCGTTCTCGCTGTGCATCGGGATGGTCTACGGCTACCTGCCGTTCATGATCCTGCCGCTGTACGCCAACCTGGTGAAGATGGACGTGCGCTTCCTGGAAGCGGCGGCCGACCTGGGGGCGACGCCGATGCAAACCTTCTGGCGCGTCACGGTGCCGCTGTCGAAGTCGGGCATCATCGCCGGCGCCATGCTGGTGTTCATTCCGGCGGTGGGCGAGTACACCATTCCGGAACTGCTGGGCGGCCCGGAGACCTTGATGATCGGCCACGTGCTGTGGGACGAGTTCTTTACCAATAACGATTGGCCACTGGCCTCGGCGGTCACTGTCGTGGTGATTCTGCTGATCCTGGTGCCGATGGCAATCTTCAACAAGTATCAGGCTGAGCAACAGGGGCGCGCATGAACGGTCAAACTTTTATTCAACGCTGGTTCGGACGCGGCTGGCTGGCCGGCGGGTATATTTTCCTGTACCTGCCGATCATCGTGCTGATCGTGTTCTCGTTTAACAGCTCGCGCCAGGACATGGTGTGGAACAGCTTCTCGGTCAAGTGGTACGGCGAGTTGATGAACGACGTCGAGATCATCGCCGGCTTCGTGCTGTCGCTCAAAATCGCCGTCTCGAGCGCGTTTGCCTCCGTCATCCTGGGCACGTTCGCCGCCTTCGCGCTGGACCGCTACAGCCGCTTCCACGGGCGCATGCTGTTCTCGGGCATGGTCAACGCGCCGTTGGTGATGCCCGAGGTGATCATCGGTCTGTCGCTGCTGCTGATGCTGGTGTCGGTGCAGAAGGTGTTCGGCTTTCCCGAGCGCGGCATGTTTACCATCTGGATCGGCCACAGCCTGCTGGGCATGGCCTACGCCGCCGTGGTGGTGCAATCGCGTCTTCGCGAGATGAGCAAGTCGCTCGAAGAGGCGGCCATGGACCTGGGCTGCAAGCCGTATCAGGTGTTCTTCCTGGTGACGCTGCCCAACATCACGCAGGCGCTCGGCTCGGCCTGGCTGCTGACGTTCACGCTGTCGTTAGATGACGTGGTGCTGTCGGCGTTCCTGTCCGGCCCCGGCTCGTCGACCATGCCGATCGTGATCTTCTCGCGCGCCCGGCTCGGTCTGGACCCGCGCGTGAACGCGGTTGCCGCGCTGACCATCCTGGTGGTGACGATCGGGGTCATCGCGTCAAGCTTCATGATGGCGCGCTCCGAACGGCTGCGCCAGCGACAGATTTCCGCTGCATTCAAGGCTGACACAGAGTAGTCCGAAGACTAAAACCATTCCAACGAAGGAGTTATCAATGCACATCCTGAAAAAACTCGTGATCGCCGTCGCCATCGCTGGCGCCTTCCCTGCCGGCGCCATGGCGCAGAGCAACAAGCAGCTCAAGGCTGAACTGGACGCGCTCAAGAAGCAGGTCAAGGAACTCGAGGCGCTGGTCGTCAAGGTCAGCGCGCAGAGCGCCCAGGCCAACACGGCGGCGGTTCAGGCCAATGCCCAGGCGGCCCAGGCCAGCACGGCGGCCGTGGCCGCCGGTAAACAGGCCGAGCAGGCAGCCAGCGCGCAGGCCGGCGGCACGGTCGACGTGGCCGACTTCAACCGCATCCGCATCAAGACCGAGGCGATGGAGGACAACAACGAGGCGATGGGTTTCAAGGCGCTCAAGTTCTCCGGTTACGTCGATCCGACGTATATGTACAACCGCAACGCGAAGACGTCGAGCTTCATGTTCTTTAACAACAACAGCTCGATCAACGGTTCCGGCGAAGCGTTCAGCTACGACAACACCTTCTTCGGCAGCGGCATGTTCAGCGTCGAGAAAGAACTCGAAGGGGGCAGCAAGTTCAAGTTGACGCTGATGCCGAGCAAGAGCGCGGGCGCCGGCTACAACTTCGGCAGCAGCGTCCATGAGGCCACCGTGTCGGTGCCACTGGGCGACCTGTCGACCCGCCTGATCGCCGGTCAATGGGCCGACTGGACCGGTTACGAGTCGATTCCGTCGAACCAGAACAAACTGATTACGCATAACCTGCTGTTTGACTTCTCGGCCGCCAATTTCTATACCGGCGCCGGGCTCGAACTGCTGCGCGGCCCGTGGGACGTGAAGGTCATGGTGGGCAATCTGAACGCGGCGCGCATCAACACCGCGCGCCAGCAAACGCCGGGTCTGTTCTACCGTGCCGACTATGCGCTCAACGAGTTTTCCGGCTTCGGTTTCTCGGGCATTCATTCTGGCTTCGACGACAAGGTGCAGTTCGGTCGCCTCGACCTGGTCGAAGTCGATGGCTTCTTCACGCGCGGTTCGTGGAACTTCCAGGGACAGCTGAGCTATGGCCGTCAGGGTGCCACGCCAACCAATGCCTACATCAGCGACCGTCAGCACTGGTACGGTATGTCGGCGCTCGCTTCGTACAAGGTTACGCCGCGGCTGGACGCCATTGCGCGCTTTGACTACATCAACAACGACCGCAACGGCGGCGGCCTGTTCGGCTCCACCTACGGCAGCAGCACCGACGCCAGCGGCAATCCGGCTCCTTGCGTGGACACCACCGGCGCGCCGGCGAACTGCCCGGACGGGCGCAATGGTTTCGGCTCGAGCATGGTGTTCGACGGCGCCAACTGGGTGGTGCTGGACCCGACCCGCGGCACCAATCGCTCCGCGCTGTCGCTGGGCCTGAACTATGCGCTGATGCCAGGGGTGAACATCAAGGGCGAGTACCGCTACGACCGTTCGACCGGCAATGTATTTCAAAACGCCGATGGCCAGTACGGCCGCGACAACCATGTGATCGGCGTTTCGACGCTGGTCAGTTTCTGATAGCAGGAGCATCGTATGACAACTACACTCTGGCATGAGCGCGCCAGCGCCCTGAAAATCGACGGCCGCGCCTTCATCGGCGGCGAGCGTTGCGCGGCCAAGTCGGGCCTGACCTTCGACGACTTCTCGCCGATCGACGGGCGCCTGTTGGCGCAAGTGGCGCGCGCCGACGTGGCCGACGTGGACGCCGCCGTGGCGGCCGCGCGCGCCGCCTTCGACGACCGGCGCTGGGCCGGCAAGTCGCCGGCGCAGCGCAAGCGCGTGCTGATCAAGTTCGCCGACCTGATGCTGGTGCATAAGGACGAACTGGCGCTGCTCGAGACGCTCGACATGGGCAAGCCGATCAAGTACAGCCAGAGTGTCGATGTCAGCGCCGCCGCCAACTGCCTGCGCTGGTACGGCGAGGCGGTCGACAAGATCTACGACGAAATCGCGCCGACCGCCGACAACAGCCTGGCCTTGATCACGCGCGAACCGGTCGGGGTGGTGGCCGCCATCGTGCCGTGGAACTACCCGATGCTGATGGCGTCGTGGAAGATCGCGCCGGCGCTCGCGGCCGGCAACAGCGTGGTGCTGAAACCGTCCGAAAAGTCGCCGCTGACGGCGCTGCGCATGGCCGAAATCGCCATCGAGGCGGGCATTCCTGCCGGCGTGTTCAACGTCGTCCCGGGCTTTGGCCATGAGGCCGGCGCCGCGCTGGCGCTGCACATGGATGTCGACTGCATCGGCTTTACCGGCTCGACCCGCACCGGCAAGATGATCGTCCAGATGGCCGGTCAGTCGAACCTGAAACGCGCCTGGACCGAGTTGGGCGGCAAGTCGGCCAACATCGTCTGCGCCGATTGCCCCGACCTCGACGCGGCCGTGGCCGCGGCTGTCGGCTCGATCTATTTCAACCAGGGCGAAAGCTGTAACGCGCCGTCGCGCCTGTTTGTCGAAGCGTCGATCAAGGATGCCTTCCTCGCAAAAGCGCTGGCCATGATCCCGGCGTTCGCGCCGGGCGACCCGCTCGACGAGGCCACCATCATGGGCGCCATTGTCGACGACACGCAGATGAAGACCGTGATGGGCTACATCGAAGCGGGCAAGAAGGATGGCGCCAAACTGCTGGCCGGCGGCACCCAGATGCGCACCGAAACGGGCGGCTACTACGTTGCACCGACGCTGTTCGACGGCGTCGACAGCACGATGACGATCGCGCGCGAAGAGATCTTCGGACCGGTGCTGTCGGTGCTCACCTTCACCGACGTCAACGACGCGGTGCGCCAGGCCAACGCCACGCCGTATGGCTTGCAAGCGGCCGTGTGGACCGCCGACATCAGCAAGGCGATTCAGACCGCGCGTGCTCTGCGGGCCGGTACCGTGCACGTCAATCAGTACGACGGCGACGACATCACGGTGCCGTTCGGCGGCTACAAGCAGTCCGGCAATGGACGCGACAAGTCGCTGCACGCCTTCGACAAATACACCGAGCTGAAGACCACCTGGATCCAGATCGGCTAGGGGGCAGAACGCCAGCACACAGTTAGCACAGTTTGACGTGGGGGCGTTTTGGTTGGGGGCAGTTTTAAATGGGGTCAGAGCGGGGCGCCGAGCCTTTTTTTTCGCCGGGTGTATGGCGAAAATTACTCTGGCCCCATTTAAGACGGCTTTACCCCAACCAAAACACGCTTGCCCCCGCTTCAGACGATCTGTACCCGTAATGCAAGCGGACAAGAGTTGCAAAACAATTCGACTCTGACCCCATTTGATTTGCAACAGTTGCAAAACAATTCGACTCTGACCCTATTTGTTTGGCGCAGCACGCGCCACGAGACTATCCATGACCACCGCTGAAACCATCGCCCAGCATCAGGCTGAACTCGCCCGCCAGGGTGTCAAATTCGTGTTCGCGCAATTTACCGACATTCATGGCGCCGCCAAGGGCAAGCTCATTCCGCTGGCCCATCTGGCTGACATCGTCGCGCCCGGCGCCGGCTTTTCCGGGCCGTCGATCTGGGGCACCGGGCTGCCGCGCACCGGCGTGCGCTCCGAATACTACGGGCGCGCCGACTTGTCGACGCTGCAGGCGATGCCGTGGTTGCCCGGCTACGCGCGCGTCGCGCTCGACGGGCATGTAGCCGGCGCGCCGTTCGCCGTGTGCCCGCGCCAGATCTTGCGCCGTCAGGTCGAGCGCCTGGCCGCGCGCGGCTGGACGCTGAACGCGGGCCTGGAGCCGGAGTTTTTTCTGCTCGATAAGGCGGGCCAGTCGGAGCCGCAAGACGCGCTCGAAAAGCCGTCGTATGACACCAAAAGCCTGCTGCGCCAGCGCAGTTTTCTGGAGAAGCTGACCGCCTCGCTCGACGCCTGCGGCCTGGGCGTGTTCCAGATCGATCACGAGGACGCCAGCGGCCAGTTCGAGGTCAACTATCACTATGCCGACGCGCTCAAGGCGGCCGACAACTTCATGCTCTTCAAGATGGCGGCGCAGCACATCGCCGAAGAAGAGAACATGCAGTTTTCGATGATGCCCAAGCCGTTCGCCGACCGTCCCGGCAGCGGTCTGCATTTTCATCTGTCGCTGGCCGACGCCGACGGCAAGCCGCTGTTCGCCGCCGACGCGGGCGAGGACCAGCGCGGCCTCAATTTGTCGCCGCTGGCCTACCAGTTCATGGCCGGCTTGCTGCACCATGCACCCGCGCTGGCGGCGCTGTGCGCGCCCACCGTCAACTCGTACAAGCGCCTGATGTGTGGCGAATCGCTGTCGGGCACAAGCTGGGCGCCGGCCTTCATCGGCTACGGCGACAACAACCGCACCACGGTCGCACGGGTGGTCTACAAGCGCATGGAATGGCGCTTGCCGGACAGCTCGGCCAATCCGTATCTGGCGCTGGCCGGCGTGATCGCCGCAGGGCTTGATGGGGTCGAGCGCGCGCTCGACCCTGGTGCGCCGGTCAACGGCGACATCTACGAGATGAGCGCTGCGCAGCGCGCCGAACTGGGTCTGCAAATTTTGCCGCAGAACCTGGGCGTGGCCGCGCAAGCCTTGAAGGCCGACAGCGTGCTGGCCGACGCGCTGGGGCAGGACTTCGTCAACGAATTCGTGGCCCTCAAAAGCGCCGAATGGAACGAGTACAGCCAGCATGTCAGCGCCTGGGAAACGACGCGCTACCTGACGCGCTTCTGACCGACTCCGACACCATCGCTGACCTTTTGCCAATTCGCCGCTGACCATGTTGCTCGACAAGGAAACCCGCCTCACGCAGGACTCATACTACGAGGCCAGCGTGCTGCGTCCCCAGCCCACCGCGCCCTTGGCCGGTCGCGTGACGGCCGACGTGTGCGTCGTCGGCGGCGGCTACTCCGGCCTGTGTGCGGCGCTCGAATTGCGTGCGCGCGGCTATTCGGTGGCGCTGGTCGAAGCGAAGGCCGTTGGCTGGGGCGCGTCCGGACGCAATGGCGGCCAGGCCATCGTCGGTTACGCCAGCGACGCCGCGATCGAGTCGCAATTCGGTGCGGATGACGCGCGGCGCGCCTGGCACATGACGGTTGAAGCGTTGAGCCTGTTGCGCGATCGCATCGCCACCCACGCGATCGACTGCGACTACACGCCCGGCTTCATGAGCATGGCCGTCAACGCCAAAAAGGCCAAGGAACTGGCCGCCTGGACCGACGACGTGCGGCGCCGCTACGACTACCGGGTCGAACCGATCGCGCACGCCGACGTGGGCAAATGGATCGCCAGCGAGCGTTTTCACAGCGGCACCTATGACCCGCAATCTGGCCATCTGCACCCGCTCAAATACTGTCTCGGCCTGCTGGCGGCGGCGCGCGCCGTCGGCGTGCAAGTGTTCGAGAATTCGCCCGTGACGCAGCTCGAACGCGGCGTCAAGCCGATCGTCAAAACGGCGCAGGGCGCGATCGCGTGCGACTTCGTGGTCCTGGCCGGGAATGTCTACCTGTCCGAATTCGGCGCCGCCGTCGCGCCCGAACTGGGTAAGCGCATCATGCCGGTGGGGACTTACATCGTCGCCACCGAAGCGATGGGCAAAGCGCGCTGCGACGCGCTGATGCACCAGCGCGCGGCGGTGTGCGACACCAATTTCGTGCTCGACTATTTCCGTCCGACGGCCGACCATCGCATGCTGTTCGGCGGGCGCGTCAGCTACAGCGCCGCGACGCCGCTTGACCTGGTTGGCACGATGCGCGCGCGCATGCTGTCGGTGTTCCCGCAACTGGCCGACCTGGCCGTGCCGCACGCCTGGGGCGGCTTTGTCGACATTACGATGAACCGCGCGCCCGACTTTGGCCGGGTCGACGCCAACGTCTACTATTTGCAGGGTTTTTCCGGCCACGGTCTGGCCTTGAGCGGCCTGGCCGGCAAGCTGGTGGCCGAGGCAATTGCCGGCCAGGCCGAGCGCTTCGACCTGCTGGCGCGCATCAAGCACCACCCGTTTCCCGGCGGCGCCGTGCTGCGCACGCCGGCGCTGGTGTTGGGCATGCTGTACTACCGTTTGCGCGACCTGCTGTAAGGCGCGCGGCCCCCCCCCATTTTTACCACCAGGAGCAGTGATGAATCAGGCCATGCGCGACTTTATTCGCGAGCGCAATATCCACGAAGTCGAATGCGTGATCGCCGACATGACCGGCATCGCACGCGGGAAGATCCTGCCCAAGGATCTGTTCCTCGACGCGGGCGAAATGCGCTTGCCGAAAAGCGTGCTGCTCAATACCGTCAACGGCGAGCAGCCCAACAACACGCCCTACGTGGGCGCCACCGACCCGGACATGATCTGCGTGCCCGACATGGGCACCATCCGGGTGGTGCCGTGGGCGGCCGAATCGGTCGCGCTGGTGATCCACGATTGCCAGAATTTCGACGGCTCGCCGGTCGGCCTGTCGCCGCGCGCGGTGTTGCGCCGCGTGCTGGCGCTGTACCAGGAGCGCGGCTGGCAGCCGGTGGTGGCGCCCGAGATGGAATTCTATCTGGTGGCGCGCAACGCCAATTCGCACGAGCCGCTGCAACCGCCGCTGGGCCGCAGCGGCAAGCCCGAGTCGGGCCGCCAGTCGTATTCGATCGACGCCGTCAACGACTTCGATCCCTTTTTCCTGGAGCTGTCGAGCTTTTGCAATGCCCACCAGCTGGGCGTGGAAACGCTGATCCACGAAGCGGGCGCGGGCCAGATGGAAATCAATTTCACCCACGGCGACGCGCTCGAGCTGGCCGATCGGGTGTTCCTGTTCAAGCGCGCAGTGCGCGAAACGGCGCTGCGGCACGGCATCTTCGCCACCTTCATGGCCAAGCCGATGGAGAGCGAGCCGGGCAGCGCGATGCACATCCATCAAAGCGTGCTCGATGCGGCCACCGGCCAGAACGTGTTTTCGAATGCCGACGGCAGCGCCAGCGAGCTGTTCTTCAGTTATATCGCCGGGCTGGAAAAATACGTGCCGCCGTCGATGCTGCTGTTTGCGCCGCACGTCAATTCCTACCGGCGCCTGTCGCGCTTCATGTCCGCGCCCACCAATGTGCGCTGGGGTTACGACAATCGTACCTGCGGCATCCGCATCCCCAATTCCAGCGCGGCCAACCGACGCGTGGAAAACCGCGTGCCAGGCGTGGACGTCAATCCCTACCTCGCGATGGCGACCACGCTGGCCTGCGGCTACCTGGGCATGGTCGACGGTTTGACACCCTCTGCGCCGACCGAGGACAGTGCCGAAAGCGTGCACGACGAATTGCCGCGCAATCTGGAGGACGCCATCTCGCGCCTGCGCCAGTGCGCGCCGATGAAGGCGATCCTGGGCGAGCTGTTCGTGACGGCTTTTTGCGAAGTGAAGGAGCTCGAATTTGCCACCTACAGCCGGGTGATCAGCTCGTGGGAGCGTGAACATCTGATGCTGCTGGTGTGAGGAGACAAGCATGAGCGACAAGACCATCAAGGACAGCACCGGCGGCAAGCAGGGCGCCAGCGACATGAGTGTGGATCACAGCGCGTTGGATGATGCCAGCGTCACCCGGCGCGGCCTGGACTGGACGCGCGCGCTGGCGTTGCGCGCTGCCGAACAGCGCCATTTCGCCGAACACAATCCGCGCTCAAAGGCGCTGGCCGCGCGCGCCTCTGATCACATGCTGTTCGGCGTGCCGATGCACTGGATGAACGACTGGTCGACTCCGTTCGCGCTGACCGTCAGCGAGGCTGGCGGCGCGCAGTTTACCGACGCCGACGGCCACCACTACGTCGATTTCTGCCTGGGCGACACCGGCGCCATGTTCGGTCACGCGCCCGCACCGGTGGCCGCGGCGATCGCGCGCCAGGCTACGCGCGGCTACACGGCGATGCTGCCGTCGGAGGATGCCACCGTTGTCGCGGACGCGCTGGCGGCGCGCTTTGGCCTGCCGTTCTGGCAGTTCGCGCTGTCGGCGTCCGACGCCAACCGTTTCGTGCTGCGCTGGCTGCGCGCGGCCACCGGGCGCAGCAAAATCCTGGTGTTCAACGGCTGCTATCACGGCACCGTGGACGATGTGTTCGTCGACCTGGTCGATGGCCAGCCGGTGCAGCGCGACAGCCTGCTCGGCCAGGTGGTTGACCTGACCGCCAATACGGTGGTGGTGGAATTTAACGACTTGGCCGCGCTGGAAGCGGCGCTGGCCGGCGACGACGTGGCCTGCGTGCTGGCCGAGCCGGTGATGACCAACATCGGCATGGTGCTGCCGCAGCCCGGATACTGGCAGGCGGCGCAGGCGATCCTGCGCGCGCACGGCACGCTGCTGGTGATCGACGAGACGCACACCATCAGCAGCGGTCCAGCCGGCTACGCGCGCGCGCACGGCATCGAGGCCGACGCGCTGGTGCTGGGCAAGCCGATCGGCGGGGGCGTGCCGTGCGCCGTGTACGGCTTCACCGAACCGGTGGCGCGCCGCATCGAGCAGGCCAAGCGCGCCGCACCGCCCGGCCACTCGGGTGTCGGCACGACGCTATCGGCCAATATGTTCGCGATGGCGGCGATGCGCGCCAACCTGGAACAGGTGATGACGGACACGGCATACGCCGGCATGTTTGCGCTGGCCGACCAACTGGCGGGCGGGCTGCGCCGAACCATCGCGCGCCATGGTCTGGCATGGTGCGTCACCCAGGTTGGCGCGCGCACCGAGTTTCAGTTCACGCCCACCGCGCCGCGCAATGGCAGCGAGGCGGGCGCCATTCTGGACGGCGAACTCGAGCAGATCATCCACCTGTACCTGCTCAATCGCGGGCTGCTGATTACGCCGTTTCACAACATGCTGCTGGTGTGTCCCGCCACCCGCGCCGAGGATGTGGCGCGCTTGCTGGCCACGTTCGAGCAATGCGTGACGGCGCTGTTGCCGCTCGCGCCTTAAGCGGCGAAGCAGGCGCGCACGCCCCACGCTTCGAACTGGATACCCAGCATCGCGCACAGCGCGCCGCCAAGCGCGATGAAGCCAAGCGCGTTGGCCAGGCGCTGCTTGCGCGTGCCGGGCGAGAGCGGCGCGACCAGCGCGGCGCCGGCACAGATTCCCGCGCAAAACGGCAGCAGTGCGCGGCGTTCCAGTGCCAACGCCAGCGTCGCGTCGCCCAGCATGGCGCCGCCCAGGTCGCCCGCACAGCCGGCCTGGAACATCCACGCCAGCGACAGCGCGATGCCGATCACCGCCAGCACGGCCAGCGCGATGGCGGCGCGACTCAAGCGTGGCATGCCGTGTTTCATGTGGGCGCGACCAACCGACGTTGGGCTGGTGCGGGAGCCGTTGCGACCTCGGCGCGCATGAATAACACCTCGTCGTCGGATGCGGCGTCGAGCGCGACAAAGCCAAGGCTCGCGTACAGCGCGCGCGCCGGTGCGTTGTCGCGGTAGACGCGCAGCGTGACGGCGCTGGCGGCGCGCGCGGCCAGCGCCGCGCCCATCATCTGGCGGCACAGCTGCCGGCCCAGTCCGCGCCCGCGCGCGGACGGCGCGACGATCAGCCGGCCCAGATGCACCGCATGCGCTTGCAGCACCCAGTGCTGGCCGAAGCCGAGCGGCGCGCCGTCGGCGTCGCACAGGCAGTAGCTGGCGCCGCCATCGACGGCGAGCAGGGCCGGCAGCGCCGCCGCGTCAAACGGAAATGCCAGGCGCGGACCGGCCCAGCGCGTGCAGGCCGACGCATCCGGGATCCAGCCGGCGATCGTCGCATAGTCCGCTGTCTGCGCGCTGCGCAGCGTGAACGCGTGGATGCCGCAGGTGCTGAAGTCGTCACTCATGGTTCATTCTTTCGGCAGTTTCGAGGTTCACGATGCAGGCGCCCTGGTGAGTGCGCCCGACGTCGGCGGGAAGGGCGCGCAGGCATCGGGTATGCGCAAGGTGATGGCGGGTGACATGAACGAACTCGGCTCCTTGAAATGGGTGGCCGGTGACAGGTCCGGCGCGCGGGCGATCGCTCGGAGCGCGCGTCCAAGAGTTTGCCAGCATTCGCCCCGGCATGCCAGAATCTTGTGGCGTGGGACGAGCGCGGCGCGCTATTTGAAGCGGCGTCGGATCGGAATTGTTGGTGGTATCGTGCCGTCCACGCGACACCGCGTGCTGGCGCGGATTGGTAGATACGGTGGTGTTGCTCGAACGCGAAGCGTGCTTCAGAATCCCACGCCCCAGCGCTGCACACGCACGCGCTCCAAGCGGTCGTCGTTGGAAAAATCGAGCAGGAGCACCACGTCGTAGTCGACCAGCAGCGCGCGGCCGACGCCAGGCTCGCGCGCCATCGACGCCTGGACGATGTCGGGACCGTTCACGCAACAGCGCAATACCAGCCCGTGCGCGGCGAGAAAGCGCGTGGCATCGGCGCGCGAGGTCCCGGGCGGCAAGTGCTCGCCGGCGGCCTTGACCCAGAACTGTTCGCGTTCGACGACCCGATCCATCGAACACGCGCACACGGCGAGCAGTCCCAGCAGCGCGACCAACGAGCGCAGTGGCCGCATTGGCCGTTCCCAAGTTGCTATCGAAAGGATGTGCATGGGCTGGCCGTGTCGCCCGCGCTCAGTCGCCGCCACAGCCGCCGCCGCAACCGCCGCCGTCACCGCCGCCGTCGCCACCACTGTCAGCGCCGCTATCGCCAGCGCCGTCGCCCGAATGATGCGAGCTGCCGTCGCCATCGCTGCCGTCGAAGCCGCTGGTGCCGCCGTCGATCGACGCGTCGGAGAAGTCGCCGCCACAATAGGTGGCGCCGGTGTTTGGCTCGCCTTGGCGGCGTACGCCGCTGCAATCGGCCAGGTAGCGAAAGCCGTTCGGGATGTCGAACTTCGTGTCGAGCACGAACAGCAGCGGCAAGCGGGACGGCTGGCGCGGGTTGATGTTTTCTTCGCGGCACACGTGGTGCCAGCAGCGCCGCAAGCCGACGTTAGCCTGGCCCGCGCTAGACAGCACGACCGCCGGCGTGTGATGCAGGAAACTGCCGAACGCGCGCCGATTGAAGTCCTGGTAGTGTTTTGTGTACAGGATGAACTCGTGCCACAGGTCGTCGGCCAGCTGCGACGGCATCGACACGTAGCGTTTGCCGCTTTTCAAATAGGCGAGAAAAAACTGGCGCAGGCCGTGGCTGACCAGTTCCATGTCCTTCATCGTCAGGTGCGGATGGTGCGTGATGACCTTGCCGAACACGCCTTTGGGAAACGCAAATTGGCGGATATACATTTCGCGCGCGCGGTCCAGGCGTACCCGCCAGAGCAGCAAGGCCAGCATGGCGGAGGCAAACAGCAGTATGGCTATGGCGATGGTCATGCGGAATGGTCTCGGATAAGCGAAGCGAGGAATCGACGGGGACGGGCGACATGGCTCAGACGGTAAATATCACGGAAGGCACGCGTGTCCGGATGCAGCACCAATGCGCCGCTGACCTCGCCGGCGAGCGAGCGGCGCGTGCTTGTCCAACGGTATTCGTTGATACCTCGGTCATCAGTGAGGAAGATGGTTGGTGCGACGTAAAAATAATTGGCCAATAACGTGACTCCTGGCGGCACTTCCAGACGCGTTCAAGCGCATGCATAACAGCTCCAGCATGGAAAAACATGCTTGATGATGGCGCGGCGCACAGACCGTGCACGGGGGATTGGTCGCGCCGTACCTCCTCCATTACCAAACGTTCTTTCGTTGCCGCCATGCCTGTATGGAGAGTATCGCGCTGGACAGCAAGAACACGCCCCCTAACCACGACGCCAGGCGATTGTCGCTGGCCCAATTCGCTGACGTTTGCTGATATCGTTGAATCATCGATGGACCGACAGCCAGTTCCCACACGTCGTAGTAAGTGGCGCCCGACAACACCGGACCGAATGGCTTGGGGTCGTATCTGACGGTGATCGGCGCTGCGCCGGACGATACCAGTGCCGCCTCGATCTTTCCGACCGAACGCGCTTTGGACGGATAGTTGAAGACTTTCTTGTCGCCATTCAACGCAAAATTGATCCCATATTTGTGCGTTTTCGCCCACGCCAGCGTTCCTTGCTGAAGCATCAACGTGCGATACGGCGGGATGCCAGCGTTCGGATCGGCATGTGCCAGGCAAATCACGGCCAGGATCGCGCCAGCAAGGGCATACGCAATCAGGGCTCGCTGACCGATTCTTGATGGCAGGGGCATGGGGGTATTGGCGGTGCTAAATATTGAGGCTGCGTCAATATTGATTGAATGTGCACGCAAGTATGACGTCCAACGTCGACGAGATCAAGCGATTCCACCCCGCCGCGCGAACGGCCGGTGCATGGCGTGCAGAGACGAGATACGGGGCGAGTGCGCCGGAGCACAGTGTGGCGCGTTGACGGCAGGTGTGGCATCGCCATCCGACGCCGCCGGATGGCGATGCCCGGCGCAGCCGGAGAATCCAGCGCGCGGTAGCAGGCTTGCGTTAGAAACAGTGCTCGGGACCGGGGAAGCTGCCGTCCTTGACGGCGCGCACGTAGGCCTCGACGGCGCCGTCGATGCTGCCCTGACCGTCCATGAAGTTTTTCACGAAGCGCGCCTTGCGGCCGGGGAAAGCGCCCAGCATGTCGTGCATCACCAGCACCTGGCCGGAGCAGTCGGGGCCGGCGCCGATGCCGATGGTGGGGATCGCTAGCAGCGCGGTGACGTCCTTGCCCAGCGTGGCGGGAATCGCTTCGAGCACGATCAGCGTGGCGCCGGCCGCTTGCAGCGACAGCGCGTCTGCTTTCAACTGGTCGGCGCTTTCGATGCTCTTGCCCTGCACCTTGTAGCCGCCCAGCTGATGCACCGACTGGGGCGTCAAGCCGACGTGGGCGCACACCGGCACCGCGCGCTCGGTGAGGAAACGCACAGTGTCGGCCAGCCAGGCACCGCCTTCGAGCTTGACCATGTGGGCGCCGGCCTGGATCAGCAGCACGGCGTTGGCGAACGCCGTTTCGGGCGTCGGGTAGCTGCCGAAGGGCATGTCGGCGATGATCATGGCCGACTTGTTGCCGCGCGCGACGGCGGCCGTGTGGTAGCCGATTTCGGCCACCGTCACCGGCAGCGTCGAGTTGTGGCCGTTGCAGACCATGCCCAGCGAATCGCCGATCAGCAGCACTTCGACGCCGCTGCGGTCCATCAGCGCGGCGAAGCTGGCGTCGTAGCAGGTGAGCATGCTGATCTTGTCGCCGGCCGCGCGCAGCGCATTGAGCGAGTTGATGGTGATCGCTTTCACGGCCACGGGTTTGACCGGGACGGCGCTGCTGCTGTCGTTGCTGGCCATTTCCTGGCCTTGGATGTATCCGCTCATTGTGATCCTCTAATATCAAAATTTGCCAACTGGGTCGGTAGACCTTGCATTGGCGCTGACGTCAAATTGCGATACTGGGGGCCGCGTAATCTTCACGGTACTGCCGCGAAAAAAAAGCTCGGCGCCCCCTCTGACCCCAGTGTCGCTGGCGCCTCCGGGTCGCTTTGTGTGCGGCTTCGGGACGCCATTCAATTGGTGTTGGCGGCGATTTGTCGTAGTGTATGCCGGGGCGAGAAATCGTGCTGGCGCCCTAACTGCGGAAGATGAAATAGACCGCGCCCACCAGGCACAGACCAGCCCACAGGTAGTCGAGCTTGAACGGCTGATCCATATACACGATTGCGAACGGCACAAACACCGTCAGCGTGATCGCTTCCTGCATGATCTTCAGTTGCGCCAGGCTGTACACGGTGTAGCCGATGCGGTTGCCCGGCACCTGCAGCAGGTATTCGAACAGCGCGATGCCCCAGCTGGCCAGCGCGGCGATCCACCAGGCCTTGCCGGCGAAATTTTTCAGGTGGCCATACCAGGCCACCGTCATGAACACGTTTGACAGCGTCAGCAAGCCGACGGTCTGGACGATCACGGGAATGTGCATGTTAGTCCAGCCGGCTGATCTGCTGGTCGGCCACGCCGGCCAGATAGTTGCGCGCCGCGCCGTGCCCGGGCACCTGCACGTCGGGGGCGATTTCCAGCAGCGGCAGCAGCACGAAGGCGCGCTCCAGCATGCGCGGATGCGGCACCGTCAGGTGGGGCAGCGCGACGTGCGCGTCGTCGTACAGCAAAATGTCCAGGTCGAGCGTGCGCGGGGCGTTGCGGTAGGGCCGTTCGCGCCCGTGCGCCAGTTCGATCGCGTGCAGCGCCGCCAGCAGGTCCGGCGCGCTCAAGGTTGTGTCGATACAGGCCACGGCGTTGACGTAATCGTCGCCCGACGAGTCGATCGGCGCGCTGCGGTAGTGGTGCGAGTGCGCCAGCAGCGTGCTCGCGTCGATCTGCGCGATGCGCGCCAGCGCGTCGTCGACGTTGGCGCGCGCGTCACCGAGGTTGGCGCCAATGCCGATGTAGGCAATCATTCGCCGCCGGTGCTGCCGGTCGTTTCGGTTTTGCGCCCGGCGCGGCGCGGCGCGCGCTTGCGCTTGGCCGGGCCGTTGCTGGCAGCGCCCGGCGCCGGGCTGGCCAGCAGCGTGTCGCGCTGTTCGGCGTCCGCTTCGTAGAACGCGGTCCACCATTCGCCCAGTTCGGCGTCGATCTCGCCCGAGGCGCAGCGCAGCAGCAGGAAGTCGTAGCCGGCCCGAAAGCGCAGGTGTTCGAGCAGCTTGTATGGGGTCTTGCCGATGCGCCGTTCAAAGCGCGGCTGCAGCGACCAGATGTCACGCATGTCGGCGCCGATCTTGCGTTGCAGCGCCAGTTTTTCGGACTGCGAATCGAGCACGTCGTCGGCCGCCAGGTGCAGCGCGGGAATCGACGCTTCGCCGGCCGCTTTGTAGGCGGTCCACTTTTCCAGCACCTGATGCCACAGCAGCGAGGCAAACAGGAAGCTTGGCGAGACGGTCTTGCCGGCGTTGATGCGCTCGTCCGTCGAGGCCAGCGCCAGCGTGACGAACTTGATGCCCAGCGGCTGTTCCAGCACCACGTCAAGCAGCGGCAGCAGGCCGTGATGCAGACCCTGCTCGCGCAGTTGCTGCAAACAGGCCAGCGCGTGTCCGCTCATCAAGAGCTTGAGCATCTCGTCGAACACGCGCGGTGCCGGCACGTTGTTGATCAAGGGCGCCATCACGACGATCGGTTCGCGCGTGGATGGTTCGATGGTGAACTTGAGCTTGGCGGCAAAGCGCACCACGCGCAGCATGCGCACCGGGTCTTCGCGGTAGCGCGCTTCGGGCACGCCGATGATGCGCAGCGTCTTGTCGCGGATGTCGGCGATGCCGCCGTGGTAGTCCAGCACCTGCTGGTTGGACGGGTCGTAATACATCGCGTTGATGGTGAAGTCGCGCCGCATCGCATCTTCGTGCTGGGGGCCGAAGTTGTTATCGCGCAGCACGCGCCCGTGTTCATCCTTGGGCGCGGTCGATTCGCCGGCGCCGCGGAAGGTGGTCACCTCCAGCAGGTCCTGGCCGAACATCACGTGCACGATCTGGAAGCGCTTGCCGATGATGAAGGCGCGCCGGAACAGCCGTTTCACCTGTTCGGGCGTGGCGTTGGTGGCGATGTCGAAGTCTTTCGGTTTCACGCCCAGCAGCAGGTCGCGCACCGCGCCGCCCACGACAAACGCCTTGAAGCCGGCCTCCTGCAAGGACGAGGTCACGCGCAGCGCGTTCGACGACACCAGTTTCGGGTCGATCTTGTGTTCGAGCGGACCGAGGATGACGGGCTCGCTGGCGTCGCGCACTGGCGCGTCTTTGACGCCGAGGATCTTGCGGATGAATTTTTTAATCATTGAATAGGGTCAGTGAGGGCCAGCCAAGTTTGCTTGCGTGCGTTGCCAGTGCGGCGTTGGGATTGGTCGCTACCGGGTGGGTGACGACCGACAGGAGGGGAATGTCGTTGTGTGAATCGCTGTAGAAATGGCTGCTCGCGAAATCCTGCAGGCGCTTGTCCATGCCGGCCAGCCAGGCGTGGGTGTGCACCACCTTGCCGGCACCCGAGGTGGGGCTGCCCAGCAGCTTGCCGGTCAGGTTGCCGTGCGCGTCTTCTTCCGGCACGGCGGCGATCAGATGCTGCACGCCCAGCGCGGCGGCGATCGGCGCGGTGACGTAGCGGTTGGTGGCGGTGATGATGGCCACCAGGTCGCCCGCGTCGATATGCTGTTGCAGCAGCGCGCGCGCCTGCGGCAAAATCGCCGGTGTGATCACCTCGCGCATGAACTGCGCGTGCATCGCGTCGAGCTCCTTGCGTGGGAATTTGGCCAGCGTGCCCAGTGCGAATTCCAGGTATTCGACCGGGTCGAGCGTGCCGGCCTGGTACTGGGCATAGAAATCGTCGTTGCGGCGCGCGAATTCGGTGGCGTCGACGGCGCCGATGCGCACCAAAAATTCACCCCATTCGTGATCGGAGTCGATCGGCAGCAGCGTGTGGTCGAGGTCAAACAGGGCGAGATTGTTCATTCTTTTGCTTCCGCCTGCAACAGGTCGCGCAGCAAGGGCAGCGTCACAGGGCGTTGGGTTTCCAGGGAATATTGATCGAGCGCGTCCAGCATGGTCGACAGGGAGCGCATGTCGCGCTGAAAGTGGGACAGCAGGTAGGGTAACACGGCGGCCGACAGCGTCAAGCCGCGCGCCTCGGCGGCATGGGTCAGCGCGGCGATCTTCTCCTCGTCGGACAGGCCGTGGATCTGGTAGATCAGGCCCCAGCCCATGCGCGTGCGCAGGTCCTCGCGCACCGGCAGCACGGCCGGCGGCACCGAGCCGGTCGACACCATGAAGGCGCCGTGTTCGCGGATCTGGTTGAACAGCGCGAAGGCGTTGATCTGCGCCTCGGGCGAGAGTTTGTTGCAGTCGTCGAGCAGGTACAGGCTGATCTCGGGCACGTACACGAAGGCCGCGTCGGGCGCGTCGGGACCGATGTAGCGCGAACCGGGCGTGGCCGCCAGCGCCTCGAGCAGGTGGGTTTTGCCGGCGGCGGCCTCGCCCCACAGGTAGGCGAAGTGTTCGCGCGCGCTGCGCTCGGCGAACTGGTGCATCAGGTGCGCCAGTTCGGCATTTTGTCCCACCTCGAAGGTGTCCAGGCTGTGCGCCTGCTCTGCCCCCAAATCGAGCACCAGTTGTTTCATGGCGTTCGCCCTATACTCGTAATGTTGTCTGCATCACGCATTATAGAAGGTGGAGCGCAAGTAGTGGCGACGAAGGTGTTTGAAGGCCACCATCAGGATCGCCGAGGTGGGCAATGCCAGCAGCACGCCGACGAAGCCGAACAGCTGGCCGAAGGCGAGCAGGGCGAAGATTACCGCCAAGGGATTCAAGCCGATGCGCTCGCCCACCAGGCGCGGCGTGAGGAAAAAGCCTTCGATGATCTGGCCGGCGCCGTAGATGATGGCCACCGAGATCAAGCCGTGCCAGTCGGAAAACTGCAGCACGGCGGCGATCAGCGCCAGGATCAGGCCCAGCCCGAAGCCCAGATAGGGAATGAACACCAACAGGCCGGTCAGGATGCCCACCGGCAGCGCCACGTCGAAGCCGGCGATGGTCAGGCCGACCGAGTAGTACACCGCCAGCACCAGCATCACCAGCAACTGGCCGCGCAGATACTGGGCCAGCAGCTGGTCGACTTCGTTGGCCATCGCGATGGTTTGCTCGACCCAGCGGCGCGGCACGGCGCCGGCCACGCGCCCGAGCATCGAGTGCCAGTCCAGCAGCAGGTAGAACAGCACCACCGGGATCAGGATCAGCGTGGCGATCCAACCCAGCACGGCAGTGCCGCCGACCCGCACCGAGGACAGCACGGCGCGTCCGATTTCCTCGCCGCTGGCGGCCATTTGCTGCGACAGCATGGTTTTGATGCCGCTGCCGTCAAGTTGCACGTGGATGCCCATGTCGAGCAGCTTGGGCGTGAGCCAGCTGTCCAATTTGGCCAGGAACTGGGGGATTTGCGCCTGCAGCAAGGGACTCTCTTTTTGTAGCACCGGCACCACGATCAGCACCAGCGCCGACACGCCCGCCAGGAACAGCAGCACGACGACGACCACGGCCAGCACGCGCGGCACGCCGAAGCGCCCGAAGTGCAGCTGATCGAGGTAGTCGACCCCCGGATTCAAGGCGTAGGCGAGGATGGCGGCGGCAATAAACGGGGTCAGCACGGGGCCCAGCGCGTACAGCAAGACCAGAAATGCCAGCCAGATCGCTACCCAAAATGCCGTTTGCTTTTGTTCTTGCGTCAGGGGGAATGGCATGTATTTGTTTTTTATCTGCGTTAAAAAGGTGGATGGACGGGTCAGTTTGATAAAATAGCGGATTGACCGTGGCCGCGCATGCGCGTGCCGTTCGGCCTGTCGCCTTCTATTTTACCGCCTCCGCTGCCAAATACACCATGAGCCACCCTTCTAAAGTTTCCCTTTCCTACCGCGATGCCGGTGTCGATATCGATGCGGGCGATGCGCTGGTCGAAGCGATCAAGCCGTTTGCCAAGCGCACCATGCGCGAAGGCGTGATGGGCGGCCTCGGCGGTTTCGGCGCCATGTTCGAGATCAGCAAGAAGTACAAGGAACCCGTGCTGGTGTCCGGCACCGACGGCGTGGGCACCAAGCTCAAGCTCGCGTTTGAACTCAATCGCCACGACACGGTCGGCATCGACCTGGTCGCCATGAGCGTCAACGACATCCTGGTGCAGGGCGCCGAGCCGCTGTTCTTCCTCGACTACTTCGCCTGCGGCAAGCTCGACGTGGCCACCGCCACCGACGTCATCAAGGGCGTGGCCAAGGGCTGCGAACTGGCCGGTTGCGCGCTGATCGGCGGCGAAACGGCGGAAATGCCAAGCATGTATCCGGCCGGCGAATACGACCTGGCCGGTTTTGCCGTGGGCGCTGTCGAAAAATCGAAGATCATCGACGGCACCAAAATCGCCCCGGGCGACGTGGTGCTGGGCCTGGCCTCGTCGGGCGTGCACTCGAACGGTTATTCGCTGGTGCGCAAGATCATCGAGGTGGCCAAGCCGGACCTCGATGGCGACTTCCACGGCCGCAAACTGGCCGACGTGCTGATGGAGCCAACGCGCATCTACGTCAAGCCGCTGCTGGCGCTGATGGACACGATGGAAGTCAAAGGCATGGTCCACATCACCGGCGGCGGTCTGGTGGAAAACATTCCGCGCGTGCTGCAGCCTGGCCTGGTGGCCGAGCTGGTGGCCAGCAGCTGGACCATGCCGCCGCTGTTCCACTGGCTGCAAGAACATGGCGGCGTGGCTGACGCCGAGATGCACCGCGTGTTCAACTGCGGCATCGGCATGGTGGTGATCGTGGCGGCCGAATTGGCCGACGCGGCCTTCGCGCAGCTGACGGCGGCCGGCGAAACTGTGTCGCGCGTGGGCACCATCCGCGCCCGCGTGGGCGACGAGCACCAGACCACCGTCATCTAAAGTAGCTTCGCACTCAACAGCGGCGCCCCGGTTCACGCCGGCGCGCCGTTTTTTATGTGCGCCGACGCCGGGTCGCAAGCACGCCAATAGGGGGCGAAGCGGTCGCCCGGCGACACGGTTACGCGGCGTTTGCCGCCAGACGCGGCAGACACAGCGTAAATATTGTGCCATCGGCGACGCTGGACACGACGTCGAGCGTGCCGCCGTGGGCGCTGGCGATTTCGTGTGCCACGAACAGGCCCAGCCCCATGCTAGTGCGGGGGCGCATGTCGTCCTCGGCGTCCTTGGACAGCTGGACCAGCGGCGTGAAGATGATCGCCAAAGCATCGGCGTCGATTGGCTCTCCCTGATGGCACACGGCCAGCGTGATCGTGTCGACCTCGCCATGTGCGTGCAGCGTGATCGGCGCGCCCGGCGTGCCGTAGCGCACGGCGTTGGCGAGCAGGTTGGCGATCAGCTGGTGCAGGCGCACCTGGTCGAACTGGCCGGTCAGCGCGCCATCGGCGCTGAAAACGAAGTGCGCTGCCGGGTGCGCCGCCTGGGCCGATTCGATGGTCTGCGCGCACACCGTCGCCAGGTCGACGGGCAGGAGCGTGAGAGGCATGGCACCGCCCAGTTGCGCCTGACTATAGCTGAGCAAGTCGTCGACCATGCACGACATCAGGCGCGCGTTGCGCTGCACGCGCTGGCCCAGTTGCGTCGCCTGATCGGGCGCCAGGGTCGGCTGGCCCAGCATCTGGCCGGCCATCCCCATCGCCGCCAAGGGCGCGCGCAGGTCGTGTCCCAGAATGGCCAGGAACATGTCGCGCGCGCGCTCCGCTCTGGCCGAATAGGTGACCACCGATTCGGCCAGCGACTGGTCGATCGCTTCATTAAAGCGGATCATTTCGTACGTTGTGGTGGGCGTCATCTGGGTCACCTTGGGCAGCCAGAGGCGCAGCACTGTGGCGCGCAAGGCGCGAAATTCCGCGCTTAGCTGGAGCAGCGAAAAGTCGCTGGCCTGGCGCATCGAGCCATGGATCGATGCCGCGCTCGGCTTGCCCCGCGTCTCGGGCGCCTGACCTTGCGATTTTTCAAATTGTTTCGCCGGGTTCTGCCACGACTCGATGTCCAGGGCGATCGCCTGCAACATGGGTTTGGCATGGTCGCGCAGCGCCGGCGCCGACATCGTCTCCGCAGCCGGGGTCTGGGTCAGCGCGAACGATTCCCACTCGCTGATGATCTCGTCCAGATGGGTATTGATAAACTGGGATAGGCGCATGGTCATTCCTGGTGGGCGGCAGATCGAGGTGGCCTTCGTCGCCGAGGGGCGCGTCGATTGTACACCTGTTTCCATGAGGCATTCCGCGCTTGCCATGCGCCTTGCAGCAGTCAGGCGCGCGATGCGGGGACCGTTGACGCGCCCAGACGAGGCGCCCGTTGTGCGTGCCGGCTTGGTCGACACAGCACGATCGCCGGTGAATCCGCGGCGCCACATGCCAATTGGCGCCAGCAGCACAGCGTAACGGGACTGGGAAAGCGCGCGTGCCTGGCCAGTCGCACCGGGAGCGCGGGTGCAAGGCGAGGGGCATGGTGTGTCGTCGTGGGACCGTGCGCCCGTGCCGACCAGACCCGCGGCGGGCATGCGGGTGCGCAGCGCGCCTAGTGGGTGCTGGCGAGCTTGGCGACGAAGGCGCAGTAGGCGGGCGCGGTGGCCTGGTTGGTCAGTACGCCGTTGTGGTCCGCACCGGCGACAAGCAGCAGCTGTTTCGACCGGCCTGGCAACGCGTCGTACACCTGGCGCGCAAGCGGGGGCGGCGTCACCGTGTCCTGGTCGCCGATCAGCACCAGGCTGGGCCCGGCGTAGTGTGCGCCGGCGGCCACGTTGTCGATCGCGGCCAGCGACGCACTCAGTTCGATCGTCACAAACGGCTTGAGGTACCAGCTGACGTTGGCGTTGGCTCAGTCGCGCACATTGGTGGTGGTCGATTCGAGCACCAGCGCGCGCGCGGGACGTTGTTGCGCCACGTAGGCGGCCACGAAGCTGCCCAGCGACTGGCCATGCACCAGCACCGTGCCCGGATGATCGGCGTTGACATGGTCGAAAATCTGCAGCGCGTCGTCTTTCATGTTGGCGATCGCCGGCACGCCGCTGCTGCGACCATAGCCGCGATAATCGAAAATCGTCACGTTGACATGGCAGGCCGCCAGCGCCGGCAGCAGCTCGCCGGCATGCTGATCGATGTGGAAGGCATTGCCGCCGAAGTAAAGCACGGTGGCCAGCGCGCCGGGCTGGCGCACCGTAATGCCACGCAGCGTGGCGCCATCGGCGGTAGTGATGCGCTCATCGTGCAGGCTGGCGGCAGGCAGCATGGCGCGCAGCGTCTGGACGTTGATCGGCTGGGCCGGGGCGGGGCGATCAGGGCGATCGGCCTGGATGAAATTGCGTTCGCCCAGCTGTATCGTGGTGCAGCCTGTCAGGGCGATGAGGCCGACGGAAACGACGAGAGTGCGCATGCTGGTGTTCCTTCAGTGGTTGTCCGCGATCGGATACAATTGAGTGTAAAACAATTATTTATTAATGTAAAACGATAATTAATGAATCCAAAACAATCATTTAATGAAGTCGAGGCACAGGCGCGCCTGATCCGCGCGCTGCTGTGGCTGTGTTTCGCCGTGCAAGCGCTCTTCTATGTGCTGGCGTGGGGCGGCTGGCATCCGGCCATCGGCAGCTGGTGGATGGACGTGACGGCGACCGGGGTGACGGCGCCCCAGGTGCTGGCGATGGCGCCGCGGCAGCAGATGCTGGGCGCGGCGAGCGACCTGCCGGCGCTCTTGGCGATGGGTTTTGGCTTGTGGCGGCTGGACCGCATGCTGGCCGGCTTGCGGCTTGATGCCTTGTTCACGCTGGGCGCGATCGGCCACCTGCGCGCGTTCGCCGGCGCAACGCTGGCGTCAATCGTGCTGAGCATCCTTGCCACGCCGGCGCGCGGCTTGTTGTTTCGCTGGTTCAGCGGCGCGCCCGAACGCCACCTGGCAATGGGCGTCAATTCCGACCAGCTGGCGCTGATCGTGGTGTGCACGCTGTTCTACCTGATCACGACGATGATGCACGAGGGGCGCCGGCTGGCCGAGGAAAACGAGGGCTTCGTCTGATGGCGATGATCATCCACCTGGACGTGATGCTGGCCAAGCGCAAGGTCAAATCCAAGGAGCTGGCCGCCTACGTCGGCATCAGCGAGCAAAATCTGTCGCTGCTCAAGTCGGGCAAGGTCAAGGGCGTGCGCTTTTCGACGCTGGAAAAAATTTGCGAGCGCCTCACGTGCCAGCCGGGCGACATCCTCGAATGGGTGGCCGACGGCGCCGCGCCGCCGATCGACGATGAGGCGGGCGGCGCGCTGCTGTGAGCGCGCCGCCGTCTCGCTAACGCCCCGGATTGAGGATTTTCGCCACCGGAGAGTGGCGCAGGCGGAACGCGTCCGGCATGCTTGACCCCAGCAGCGGACGCAAATACATGCGGAATGCGTCAGTGATGTCGGTGCCGTTGGCGGCGATGAATTCGTCCTCCATCACGCGCGTCTTGCCGGCCACCGCGGCCAACGGCAGCAGGTCGTAGTCCACCGAATAAAAGCCCGTGCGGCGGATTGCCACCGAGCCGTCGCTGCTGCCCCACATGGCGAACTGCACGGCCTTTTCGCCCACCTCGCGCGCCTCGCGCTGGTCCACGTCCGACACGCAGCCGATGAAGGAGCGCTGCAGATAGCCGAAGGTGTCGCCGCGCACCCGCTTGATGCCCAGCTTGGCCTTGATCTCGTCGCACAGCAGATCGGCCAGCGCGCCGGTGCCCGACAGCTGCACATTGCCGTGCGCGTCGCGTTCGAGTTCCTTCGACAGCAGCGCGGCGATCGGTTCGCCGGCCGCGTCGTGGATGCCTTCCGAGACGGCGATCACGCAGCGCCCGTAACGTTCATACGTGGCCTTCACGTCGGCCAGGAAGTGCGCCAGATCGAACACCCGCTCGGGCAGGTAGATCAGGTGCGGCCCGTCGTCCGGGAATTTTTTGCCCAGCGCGGCGGCGGCCGTCAGAAAGCCCGCATGGCGTCCCATCACCACGCCCACGTACACGCCCGGCAGCGCCGCGTTGTCCAGGTTGGCGCCGGCAAACGCCTGCGCGACGAAGCGCGCCGCCGACGGAAAACCGGGCGTGTGGTCGTTGCCCACCAGGTCGTTGTCGATGGTTTTCGGGATGTGCATGCAGCGCAGCGGATAACCGGCTTTGGCCGCTTCCAGGCTGACGATGCGCACCGTGTCGGACGAGTCGTTACCGCCGATGTAGAAGAAGTGTTCGATCTCGTGCGCGCGCAAGACCTTGAAAATTTCCTGGCAATACTTGACGTCCGGTTTGTCGCGCGTCGAGCCCAGCGCCGACGACGGCGTGGCCGCCACCAGTTCCAGATTGTGGCTGGTCTCCTGGGTCAGGTCGACGAAGTCCTCGTCGACGATGCCGCGCACGCCATGCAGCGCGCCGTACACCCGTTCGACCTGGCGGAAGCGGCGCGCCTCCAGTGCCACCCCGACCAGCGACTGGTTGATGACGGCGGTGGGGCCGCCTCCCTGCGCGACAAGAATTTTTCCAGACGACATGCCGATCTCCTTCGAGGTTGGTGAGCGATCCCCTAGCGTACCGCGAAACGGCGCGCCGCGTGGTGCATCGCGCTAGTCGGGCGCGCGAATATGGTCGAGCAGCGCCAGTGTGTGCGCGTTGGGTGCCCGCGTGGCCAGGCTGACCAAGACCAGCGCCAGCATCCCGGCCGGCACGCCGAACACGCCGGCCGAAAACGGCGCGATGTGGAACCACAGGCCGGCCGTGCTGCCGCCCAGCGTCGGATTGGTGTGCAGCATGTAGTAGACGCACACCCCGAAGCCGACCAGCATGCCGGCGATCGCCCCGCTGGCATTGGCGCGCCGCCAGAACACCCCCAGCACCAGCGCCGGAAACAAGGTCGAGCCGGCCAGCGAAAACGCCGCGCCCACCAGCGAGAGGATGTCGGCCGGTTTTTGCGAGGCCGTGTAGGCGGCGATGAAGGCCACCGCCAGCAGCAGCAGCTTGGAAATGGTGACCCGCTTCTGGGTCGAGGCGGTCGGGTCGACCACCTTGTAGTAGATGTCGTGCGAGAGCGCGTTGGAGATCGCCAGCAGCAGGCCGTCGGCGGTCGACAGCGCGGCGGCCAGCCCGCCGGCCGCGACCAGCCCCGAGATCACGTAGGGCAGGCCGGCGATTTCCGGCGTGGCCAGCACCAGCATGTCGCCGTCCAGCGCGATCTCGGCCAGTTGCACCACGCCGTCGTGGTTGACATCGACGATCGAAATCAAGGGCGTGACCTTGTCCACATTGGCCCAGTACGATACCCAGGTGGGCAGGTTGGCGAAATGGCTGCCCACCAGCGAGGTGTAGATATCGTATTTGACCAGCACCGCCAGCGCCGGGATCGACAGGTAGACCAGCAGGATGAACAGCAGCGTCCAGAACACCGACATGCGCGTCTGGTCAACCGAGGGCGTGGTGTAGGAGCGCATCAGGATGTGCGGCAGGGCGGCGGTGCCCAGCATCAGGCAGAACACCAGCGCCAGAAAATTATTGCGCCGGATATCGGAGGCGTCTTCATCGGCACCGGGGAAGGGGGTGGCGTGCGGCTCGGGCAATTGCGCGCGCAGCAGATTGGCCGCGCGTGCTTCGCGCCAGACGCGCGCGGCGGCGTCGGCCGTCTTCGGATAGCCGATCAGATTGCGCTCGGCGCCGCGAATGTCGAGCAGCGAGGTGTTGTGCGCGCGCGCCGCGTCAAGCCGGCGTTGGGCGGCCAGCCGGCCCGCTTCCCATGACGCCGGCAAGGCATTGATCTGCGCTTCGATGGCGTCGGCGCGCTGTTTGAAGATCGCGCGCACCTGCAGCTCCTTGGGGTCGTGCTCCAGCGCCGTCTCGCGCAGCGTCAGCTTGGCCAGCACGGTACCGTAGGCCATCTGCGGTACCGGATTGTCGCTGTGCTTGACCGACAGCCAGATGGTGGGCATCAAAAATGCCACCAGAATGATGATGTACTGCGCCACCTGGGTCCAGGTGATCGCGCGCATGCCGCCCAGGAAGGAGCACACCAGGATGCTGGCCAGGCCGAGGAAAATCCCGACCGAGAAATCGACGCCGGTAAAGCGCGAGGCGATCAGGCCGACCGCGTAGATCTGCGCCACCACGTAGGTAAACGAGACGATGATGGTGGCGCACACGGCGATCACCCGCACCGGCGCGCCGCGCCCGCCGGGCGCGCCGCCGTAACGCGCAGCGAGGAAATCGGGGATGGTGTACTGGGCGAACTTGCGCAGGTAGGGCGCGATCAGAATTGCCACCAGCACGTAGCCGCCGGTCCAGCCCATGATGTAGGCCAGCGCGTCGAAGCCGCGCAGGTACAGCCCGCCGGCCAGGCTGATGAAGCTGGCCGCCGAGATCCAGTCGGCCGCCGTGGCCATGCCGTTGAACAGGGCCGGCACGCGCCGCCCGGCCACATAATATTCGCTGACGTTGGCGGTGCGGCTGATCACGCCGATGCCGGCGTACAGCACGATGGTGGTAAACATGAACAGGTAGCCGATCCACACGCGCGGCATGCCTTCGCGCTCGAGCATGAACAGCGCCACCAGGAACACCGCGCAGCCGGCCGTGTACATCAGGTAGTAGCGCGAGAGCTGGCGAAACCAGTCCGTCATGGCAATTCCAGTTGCGCGCGCAGGGCCAGGTCAAGCCGGCGCATGCGCCAGGCATACAGGCCGATCAGCGCCAGGTAGATCAGCGCGGCGCCCTGGGCCGCCATGTAGAACGACAGCGGCCAGCCAAACAGCGTCAAGCGCGCCAGCGCGCGCGCGTAAAACGCGCTGCAAAAGGTCGTCAGCAGCCAGGCCGCCAGCAGTGCGGCGCTCATGTTGCGGTTGCTTTTCCAGTGCGCCGCGCGCAGCTGTTGCAGCGTCGCGCGCGGTGGCGCGGCGGCGCCGGCCGGATCGGGGGGCGGGGTAAGCGGGTCCATGTCAGGTCTCGTTGTCGAAAGTGGTGGCCGTCTGCAGCGCGAAACTGAGCCGGAACAGGCTGCCAGGATGCTTGGCGCTGACGCTGCGCGGATTGTTGAACAGGTCGATCTCGGCGCCGTGCTGCAAGGCGATTTCGCGCACGATCGCCAGTCCCAGCCCGCTGCCGTCGGCGCTGCTGCCCAGGATGCGGTAGAAGCGCTCGAACACGCGCGCGCGCTCCGGTGGTGCGATGCCGGGGCCGGTGTCTTCCACCTCCAGCAGCGCCAGCGCGGCGTCGTCGTCGACGCGCACCCGCACCGTCACGCTGCCGTCCGCGCTCGTGTAGCGCAGCGCGTTGTCGATCAGGTTCGATAGCAGTTCGCGCAGCATCAGCGCATTGCCGTTGATCAGAATCGGGTAGCCGGGCTGTTCAAACCCGAGGTCGATGCGCTGTGCGAACGAGGCCGGCACCCATTCGAGCACGGTGCGCCGCGCCAGTTCGTTCAGGTCCAGCGGCACCTGCGCGCTGCCGGCCTGCGGCGCGTTCTCGGCGCGCGCCAGCGCCAGCAGCTGGTTCACCAGCCGGGTGGCCGATTCCGAGCTTTTCGCCAGCTGCTCGAGCGAGCGGTGGATCTCGCCCGGGTCCACCTGGCGCAGCGCCAGCTCGGACTGCATGCGCATGCCCGCCAGCGGCGTCTTCATCTGGTGCGCCGCGTCGGCGATGAAGCGCTTTTGCATGTCGATCGACTGCGACAGGCGCGCCAGCATGTCGTTGAGCGAACCGACCAGCGGCGCGATTTCCTCGGGCACGTCGCGCGAATCGATGGGACTCAAGTCGTCCGACGCGCGCGCGCGGATGCGCAGCTGCAGTTCGGCCAGCGGCGACAGACCGCGCGCCAGCGCAAACCAGACCAGTGCCAGCACGATCGGCAGGATGATGAACTGGGGCAGGATCACGCCCTTGATGATCTCGTTGGCCAGCAGCGCGCGCTTGTCCAGCGTCTCGGCCACCTGCACCAGCGCGGCGTGGCCGTCGTCGTCGAGCGCGCCCGCGCCGCGCAGGTTCAGGTAGGAGAACGCCACCCGCACCGGCGTGCCATGCATCACGTCGTTGCGAAAGTTGATGGTCGCCGGGCGGAACCGATCCTCGTCCTGCGGCGTGGGCAGGTCGCGGTCGCCGTCGATGTACTCGCCGTGGCTGCCCAGGATCTGGAAGTAGACGTTGTCGACCTCGTCGGCGCGCAGGATGTCGCGCGCCGAGCCGGGCAGGCGCGAGACGAGTTTGCCGTCGACCTCCTTGACCTGCTGGGCCAGCACCGTCACGCTGTCTTCGAGCGCATGGTCGAACGGCTGGTTGGCGATCGATTTGGCCACCAGATAGGTGATCGCGATGCTCATCGGCCACAGCAGCAGCAGCGGCGCCAGCATCCAGTCGAGGATCTCGCCAAACAGCGAATGATGGATGTCGTCATCGGGCTCAAGCTCGGGCGGCACATACGGCAGCGCCGTCGCCTCGCCCGACAGGTCTTGCAGGCCGGTGTCGCGCTCGTCCACTAGAGGGCGGGTTTGGCGTCGGTCGGGTCGACGGGCCCCTTGACCGGCTCGACGAATTTTTCCAGGCAGTAGCCCAGCCCGCGCACGGTGGCGATGCGGATGCCGCCTTGCTCGATCTTTTTGCGCAGCCGGTGCACATACACTTCGATGGCGTTGTTGGACACTTCCTCGCCCCACTCGCACAGATGGTCGACCAGCTGCTCCTTCGACACCAGCCGGCCGGCGCGCGCCAGTAGAATTTCGAGCAGCCCCAGTTCGCGCGCCGACAAGTCCAGCATCACTTCGTTGATATACGCGCTGCGCCCCACCTGGTCGTACACCAGCGGGCCGTGCTTGACGACTGTCGGGCCGCCGCCGGCGCCGCGCCGGGTCAGCGCACGTACGCGCGCTTCCAGCTCGGACAGCGCGAACGGCTTGGCCATGTAATCGTCGGCGCCCAGATCGAGCCCGTTGACGCGCTGCTCGAGCGAATCGGCCGCCGTCAGGATCAGCACCGGCAGCAGCGAGGCGCGCGCGCGCAGCCGGCGCAGCACGTCCAGCCCGGACATCTTGGGCAATCCCAGGTCGAGGATCAACAGGTCGAACTCCTGGGTCGACAGGGCGGTGTCGGCATCCTCGCCGTTGGAGACGCAATCGGTCGCATAGCCGGACTGGCGCAGCGAGCGGGTCAGGCCGTCGGCCAGTACACTATCATCTTCGGCAAGTAAAATACGCATCGGGGCACCGGTAAAATAGAACGCATGCAAGAATGACAAAGGCGCGCGGGACAAAGCGCCGGCGGCGCGAGCGACAGCGCCGCGCCGGCCAAACCGGGGACAGCATTTTTTGTGCGGCTGTAGCGCACCATTTGCGCTGCCTCCGCTTGGGCGGGTCGACGTCAGTCGCCTTCGTCCGCCTTTGCATTGTGTTTCATTTGCCGCGCCATGGCGAGTTTTTGTGCAAAATCAGCAATTTCGATCAATTTTGGCCAGACTGCAAAGTCCTGCTTGCAATTACCACTGTTTTTTTATACAGTACCGGCTGTGACGCGATTTGCCGAGTTGAGGGCCGCGTCCTGCGCTTCCGCAGTTTCACCAGATTACGCATTTATGAAGGCTAAAAAATGATCATGGACGACAAAAAACCGACCGCATCCGCGTCGGAAAAGGGCAAGGCGCTCGCCGCGGCCCTGGCGCAGATCGAGAAACAGTTCGGCAAAGGCTCGGTGATGCGCATGGATGCCAGCACCCCCGTCGAAGAAGTGCAAGTGGTGTCGACCGGTTCGCTCGGCCTCGACATCGCGCTGGGCGTGGGCGGCTTGCCGCGCGGGCGCGTGGTGGAAATCTACGGCCCTGAATCGTCGGGCAAAACCACGCTGACGCTGCAGACCATCGCCGAGATGCAAAAGCTGGGCGGCACCTGCGCCTTCATCGACGCCGAGCACGCGCTGGACGTGGGTTACGCGCAAAAGCTGGGCATCAACCTGTCCGAGCTGCTGATCTCGCAGCCCGACACGGGCGAGCAGGCGCTGGAAATTACCGATGCGCTGGTGCGTTCGGGCAGCGTCGACCTGATCGTCATCGACTCGGTGGCGGCACTGACACCGCGCGCCGAGATCGAAGGCGACATGGGCGACTCCCTGCCCGGCCTGCAAGCGCGCCTGATGTCGCAAGCGCTGCGCAAGCTGACCGGCTCGATCAACCGCACCAACACGCTGGTGATTTTTATTAACCAGATCCGCATGAAAATCGGCGTCATGTTCGGCAGCCCGGAGACGACCACGGGCGGCAACGCGCTCAAATTCTATGCGTCGGTGCGCCTGGACATCCGCCGCACCGGCTCGATCAAATCGGGCGACGAGGTGATCGGCAACGAAACCAAAGTCAAAGTGGTCAAGAACAAGATCGCGCCGCCATTCAAAGAAGCCCACTTCGACATCCTGTATGGCGAAGGCACATCGCGCGAAGGTGAAATCCTCGATCTGGGCGCCGATAACAAGATCGTTGAAAAGTCCGGTTCGTGGTACAGCTACAACGGCGAACGGATCGGCCAGGGCAAGGACAATGCACGCACCTACCTGAAAGAGCGCCCGGCACTGGCGCGCGAGATCGAAAACAAGGTGCGCGCCGCGCTCGGCGTGCGCGAATTGCCGCCGGTGCTGGTGGTGGCCGAAAAGCCTGAGAAGGCCGAGAAAGCCGACAAGGCCGACAAGGCTGACAAGGCCGAACCGGCCGCCAAGCTCAAGGCAGTTGATTAAGTAGTACCGGCAAAGCCGTACCTAAGGCGCGACTGCAGATGAATCGCAGGCGCGAGCGAAACCGGGGGCAGCGTTTTATTTCGCCGGTTTTTTGGCGAAATTTACTCTGACCCCGCTTTCGCATGCCGACGTCCGCGCCGCCCGCCAGCGCGGCATCGGCCAGCAACAAAGGAATAGCATGGCAGCACCGCCGCTCAGTCTGAAGGCACGCGCCTTGCGCTACTTGTCGATGCGCGAACACAGCCGCCTGGAGCTGACGCGCAAACTGTCGCGTCACGCGCAGGAAGGTGACGATCTCGCAGCGCTGCTCGATCTGCTCGAAAAATCCAACTGGTTATCCCAAGAGCGCTTCTCCGAGGCGCTGATCCACCGGCGCGCCGCGCGCTTTGGCAACAGCCGCATCCTGGCCGAGCTGCAAAGCCATGGTATCCAGGGCGAAGCGCTGCAAACGCTGAAAGAGGGCCTGGTCGACGACGAAACGGCGCGTTGTTGCGAGGTATGGCGGCGCAAGTTTGGCAGCGTACCCGGTGACGCCGCCGCGCGCGGCAAACAGATGCGCTTTTTGATGCAGCGCGGCTTTTCCCAGCGCGCCATCCGCGTGGCGATGCAGGGCCACATGCCCGACGACGACGCGATGTAGGCGCATTCGACACGCAAACGCGGGCGCTTTGCAAGCGGCGCCACGGCGCGGCGCGACCTGTCGTTTGCGCGTCGGATTTCATTGTGTAATTCATGTTGCAGCGCAAGGTCCGGCGCGACTGTGCTAAACTTTCGGGGTTTAAGCAGCGCCGCATGAGCGGTTGTTGTCGTAGAAACTGCGACGACGTGCATTAGCACACAGCTGCACACTCTTTACGCCGCACTTCCGGCATTGGTCACTATGCCCCTGTCTCCTGCTGTCCCCCGCGCGCTACGGCATACCCGCGCCATTCAGATCGCCGCCTATGCGCGCGACGATGGCCTGTGGGATCTCGACGCGCACATTACTGATATCAAGACCTACGATGTGACGCTGGCCTCGGGCCTGCGCCGAGCCGGCCTGCCACTGCACGACCTGGCGCTGCGCGTGACGATCGACCGCCAGATGATGATCGTGGACGCCGAAGCGGTGTCGGACGCCGTACCCTACGCCGGTTTTTGCGACACCATCGGCCCGGCCTACAAGCAACTGATCGGCCTGTGCCTGATGAAGGGCTTCCGCCTGGGCATCAAGGAGCGCTTGTCCGGCGTGCTCGGCTGTACGCATTTGTCCGAACTGGCCCAGATTCTGCCGACCGCCGCCATTCAGGCTTACGCCAACGACGTGATCAAGACGCGCGACGGCGACGCGTTTGACGCATCGTCAGAGAAACCTTTTCAACTCGATAAGTGCCACGCGCTGCGCACCGACGGCCCCGCCGTCGTCCAGTATTACCCGCGCTGGGTGGCGAAAGCTGTCGCAAGTTAGTTCGCAGTCCCGTTTTTATCTCGCAATTTCAACCGACTTTTTCATACATCAGTAACAGAAGGGAAGCCAGCATGAAGATCCATGAGTATCAAGGCAAAGAAATCCTCCGACAATACGGAGTGACGGTACCGCGCGGTATCCCGTGCATGTCCGTCGACGAGGCCGTCAAAGCGGCTGAAACGCTGGGCGGTTCGGTATGGGTCGTCAAGGCCCAGATCCACGCTGGCGGTCGCGGCAAGGGCGGCGGCGTCAAGGTCGCCAAGACGCTCGCGCAAGTGAAGGAATACGCCGAGCAGATCATGGGCATGCAGCTGGTCACCCATCAAACCAGCGCGGAAGGCCAGAAAGTGCGCCGCCTGCTGGTCGAAGAGGGCGCCGACATCAAGAAGGAATTGTATGTTTCGCTCGTCACCGACCGCGTCAGCCAGCGCGTCGTGCTGATGGCGTCCAGCGAAGGCGGCATGGACATCGAGGAAGTGGCCGAGTCCCACCCTGAACTGATCCACCAGATCGCCATCGACCCATCCGTGGGCCTGACCGATGCCGAAGCGGACGGCATCGCCGCCAAGATCGGCGTGCCGCCAGCGTCGATCGTCGACGCGCGCACCCAGTTGCAAGGCCTGTACAAAGCGTACTGGGAAACCGACGCTTCGCTGGCCGAAATCAATCCTTTGATCCTGACCGGCTCGGGCAAGGTCATCGCGCTGGACGCCAAGTTCAACTTCGACGCCAACGCGCTGTATCGCCAGCCGAACATCGTCGCCTACCGCGACCTGGACGAAGAAGATCCGGCTGAAGTGGAAGCGTCGAAATTCGACCTGGCCTACATTTCGCTCGACGGCAACATCGGTTGCCTGGTCAACGGCGCCGGTCTGGCCATGGCCACCATGGATACCATCAAGTTGTTCGGCGGCGAGCCGGCCAACTTCCTCGACGTGGGCGGCGGCGCGACGGCTGAAAAAGTCACCGAAGCGTTCAAGATCATGTTGAAGAACCCCGGCCTGAAAGCCATCCTGGTCAACATCTTCGGCGGCATCATGCGCTGCGACGTGATCGCCGAAGGCGTCATCGCCGCAGTCAAAGCGGTATCGCTGTCGGTGCCACTGGTGGTGCGCATGAAGGGCACCAATGAAGACCTGGGCAAGAAGATGCTGGCCGACTCCGGTCTGCCTATCATCTCCGTCGATACGATGGAAGACGCGGCCAAGAGCGCTGTCGCCGCCGCCGCCGGTCAAGCCTAATACTGAGGAAACAACATGTCGATTCTGATCAATAAAGATACCAAAGTAGTCACCCAGGGGATCACCGGCAAGACCGGTCAATTCCACACCCGCATGTGCCGCGATTATGCGAACGGCAAAGAATGCTTCGTCGCCGGCGTGAACCCGAAAAAAGCGGGCGAAGACTTCGAAGGCATTCCGATTTTTGCCAACGTGGCCGAAGCCAAAGCGGCCACGGGCGCGAACGTGTCGGTCATCTACGTGCCGCCAGCGGGCGCCGCCGCCGCGATCTGGGAAGCCGTCGAAGCTGAACTCGACCTGGCCATCTGCATCACCGAAGGCATTCCTGTGCGCGACATGATGGCGCTCAAGGACCGCATGGCCAAGTCCGGCAGCAAAACGCTGCTGCTGGGACCGAACTGCCCGGGCCTGATCACGCCGGACGAAATCAAGATCGGCATCATGCCAGGTCACATCCACCGCAAGGGTCGGATCGGCGTCGTCTCGCGCTCGGGCACCTTGACATACGAAGCGGTCGGCCAGTTGACCGCGCTCGGCCTGGGTCAGTCCAGTGCCGTGGGCATCGGCGGCGATCCGATCAATGGTTTGAAGCACATCGACATCATGCGCATGTTCAATGACGATCCGGACACGGATGCGGTCATCATGATCGGCGAAATCGGCGGACCCGACGAAGCCAATGCTGCTTACTGGATCCGCGACAACATGAAAAAGCCGGTCATCGGCTTCATCGCTGGCGTCACCGCGCCGCCAGGCAAGCGCATGGGTCACGCCGGCGCCTTGATCTCCGGTGGTGCTGATACAGCGCAAGCGAAGCTCGAAATCATGGAAGCGTGTGGTATAACTGTGACCAAGAACCCATCTGAGATGGCGCGCTTGCTGAAAGCTGCACTGTAAGTTGTAGACTTGACGCAAGGTAGTGAATAATGACGGGGAGCGAATTGCTCCCCGTTGTCGTTTGGAGACCAGATTGGCGAAAATCATTATCATGCGCGACGCGCAGGTGGTCCAGGAAACCGAATTGACGGCAGAGCGGACCACGCTCGGGCGCCATCCCAGCAACGACATCGTGCTGGCGCACCGCGCTGTCAGCGGCCAGCACGCCGTCATCACCACCATCTTCAACGACGCTTTCCTGGAAGACCTGGGTAGCACCAACGGCACCTTCGTCAACGGTCAACGCATCGGCAAGCACGTACTGGTGGACGGCGACCAGATTACGCTGGCCTCGGTGCAGCTGCAATTCATTGCCGGCGCGCCCACGCCCGGCCTGGTGTCGCCTGGCATTCCCGGTGCCGAATCGCGCCTGATGCAGTTCAACGGCCGCATCGACGTGCTCAACGGTAGCAATGCCGGCAAGCAGATGGCGCTCAACAAGCCCTTGACGACGCTGGGGCGCCCCGGCGTGCTGGTCGTTGTCATCAGCCGCAGCGCCGACGGTTACCAGATCAGCCACATCGAAGGCGAAGCCGTGCCGATGCTCAATGGCGCGCCGATCGGCAAGCAGGCCATGCCCATGGCCAACGGCGACGTGATCGACCTGGCCGGCACGCGCATGGCCTTCTGTCTTGCCTAGTCAGATCGTCTAGGCGCACGGATCGACGCATCAGGCTTGATCGAGATCAGTGGCCGGCACCAAAAGTGACAAAAATCGCCACAGCCCACGACAGAAATTGTCAGCCGGATTGACGCGGCTCGACGCAAATTGTCATTTCGGTAGCAATTTCCTCCCCTTCTAGCCACTTTCATGATCTGGCACGGCGATTGCTAAGGAGTAAGTGCGGGACAAATTTCGTACCTAACCACTTGGAGAACTAAAATGAAATCGATGAAAATGATTAAAAAAGCACAAGCCGGCTTCACCCTGATCGAGTTGATGATCGTGGTTGCCATTATCGGTATCTTGGCTTCCATCGCGCTGCCAGCTTACCAAACCTACCTGAAAAAATCGCGTTTCACGGAAGTCGTGCTGGCCACCGGCGCGGTCAAGGATATGGTCGATATCTGCTTCCAAACTGGCGGTGGCGCTGCCCTCACCGGTACCTGCGATACGGCTAACTTGGTTGGCGCAACGGCCAACAACACCGGTGTTCAAGGTAACTATGTGAACTCGGTGGGCATCACCGCAGCGACCGCCGCTGTCACCGGCACCGCTACCGCCGCTTTGGGCAGCTTTACCTACATCTTGACCCCAACGCTGGCAAACGGCTCGCTGACATGGGCTAAGAGCGGTACTTGCATGATCAACGGCCTGTGCTAATCTGATCCGCAAAATCTAGCATCAAACGGGCAAGGAAGTCTGCTGGAGGTCGATGTCATGTGCGCAGCAAGTTGACACACACATCGATCTCTCCCTTGCCCGCTCCACGTTTCACCTCGCAGTACCGTCCAGATTGCGCCAAACAGCCCGCTCCGAGTTCGCGAGTGCGCTACCGTGCTACTCAAATCCGGGCTCGCTCCAGACTCAACGGTTCAGCGCTCAACAGTTCAGCCGGTCCATGCATCCGACGCCGGTACGCATCAGTATCGTTGGTGACAACAGAATTCCCCATCCAGTTCCGTACGCAGCGCTCATGGCGTGGATAGACGGTAATGTCAGCGTCGTTCATTGTTCGTGGAGATACGAGGAAGAGATGTAAGGCCTATCATGGATAAGACGACCAGTTTTCGGACCAATGGCAGCACCGAGCAAGCCGGCTTCACGCTGATCGAATTGATGATTGTGATCGCAGTGATCGGTATTTTGGCAGCCGTTGCGTTGCCAACATATCAATCTTACCTGAGGAAGTCCCGCTTCACGGAAGTGGTACTGGCAACAGCGCAAGTGAGAAAGCTGGTTGATGCCTGCTTCCAGGCCTCATCAGCGACCGCGCTTGGTGCCGGCGTTTGCGATACGCCGGCGCTGATTGGCGCGACGGCGAGCGACACCGGTGCGCATGGAAACTTTGTTGCCTCGGTCGGTATCACTGCGGCCACCGCCGCCGTGACGGGCGTCGCGACGACAGATCAAGGTTTGAATTCAGAAACGTTTATCATGACGCCGGCAGTGTCCAACGGATCGCTGACGTGGACTCACTCCGGCACCTGCGTCACGCAAAGCTTGTGCTAAGAAAGCGCGCGAAGGAGCAGTGATGAGCCGACGTACGGGCCATTACATCACTAGCGGCGCCTTGCTTGGCGCGCGCAGGCCGCGTCCGGTCGGGCTTCGCGGATTGCTGAATGCGGCTTGACCTGGATCGGCGCTAAACGCAAAAAGTGACAAGTATTGCCAACTAAAACCGATAAAAACAGACAAAATTTGTCATCAGAATTAACGGATTTCGGCGCGAATTGTCATTCGCGTAGCCATTCCCCCTTGTAAAGCAATACTCATGATCTGGCACGACAATTGCGTATGTGTAAATACATGGCAAATTTCCACCTGGCCGCCACGATAACCAAAAGTAAAAAGACGAAAGCGATGAAAAAGATGAGAATTACTAAGAGAGCACAAGCCGGCTTCACCCTGATCGAGTTGATGATCGTCGTTGCCATTATCGGTATCTTGGCTTCCATCGCTCTGCCAGCGTACCAAACCTACCTGAAAAAATCGCGTTTCACGGAAGTCGTGCTGGCCACCGGCGCGGTCAAGGATATGGTCGACATCTGCTTTCAGGTTGGCGGCGGCGCCGCGCTCACCGGTACCTGCGATACGGCCAACTTGGTCGGCGCAACGGCCAACAACACCGGTGTTCAAGGTAATTATGTGAACTCGGTGGGCATCACCGCTGCGACCGCCGCTGTGACGGGCACCGCCACTGCCGCCTTGGGCAGCTTTACCTTCATCTTGACCCCAGCGTTGTCGAACGGCTCGCTGAAATGGTCGAAGAGCGGTACCTGCATGATCAACGGTTTGTGCTGATCGGCACTGAAAGATCGCAGCACAACGGACAATGACGTTTGTTAGCGGTCGCTTGCATACGCGCAGGAAGCTGGCGCAAACGTCGATTTCGCGTTGTTCGGTCCATCCTTCCGTGTCGTCGGTAACAACAGCGGCCCTCGGTCGGAGTGGCCGCGATAATTGCTGCCATGATGGGAGTTGCGACGACGCTACACGGTTTGAATCCGAAAGCACTTGTCATGGCGCCGAAGGTGTCTGCGGCTCGCCGGAGCGAATAGACTGCGTCACCGACTATGGCAGCCCTGGCGTCATGCGAACTGCCGCGAACGGCGCGCTGTATCGGCGCAGCCGCGCTGTCTGCACACGCACGGTTTGCGCCAACCAGGACGGTCTGCGTCGGCGTAGCGCGTTATGGCAAAAGCGCGCAGGGCGTCTACCCGTCACACGATTTTCTGGCGGTCGGCGATCAGCGCTTCGTAGGTCATGTTTTGCAGCAGCGTGTAGTGGTTCGGTTCGAGGTTGACGAACTGTACGCCGTAGGTGAATACCTCGAACTGGTCGGGCGCCGGCTTGATGATGTTGATGTTCTGGATCGTCACGCGGGTGTTGACGATCACCTGCTGATTGCTCGGTTGCGCAATTAGCGTAAACGACAGGTTGACCATGTCGTCGTCAGGTGAGAGCTTGCGCGGCGATTCGATCAGCGCGCCCGACACCGACAGGTTGACCAGAAACACATTGATCGCCGCCGAGTAAGCGCGCGAGCCGGAGATCTGGGCCGGAATGTCGACCTTCACGCGCATCGCCGCACGCAGGCTGGTGCCTTGAATGGCGTCAGGGAACGACAAATGCACGTAGTTCAGCGGGCGTGGAAACACCCGCAGCACGGTGCAGGAGAACGAGCATACGGTCACACCCGAAAACACCCGTATCGTCAGCTTTTCACCGTCGGTCAATCCAATCGGCGCGCCCGACTCAAGCGGTATCTTGACGATCATGTACTCGTCTTTGACATACCCGATCAATGTTGAGAAGTGCTGCACCGGCTTGATGGTGCGATGCGTGATGAACTGCAGGCGTCCGCCAACCTGCAAGTTCATCGCATCGAACTCAAATTCCTGCGCCTTTGATTCGGCCGCTTGTGCCATGTTTGATCCCTTGAGTCCCAACGCCAGTCATGCCACAGGGCGCCGCCGGACGGCTGTGTCGTTCCGGCGCTACCGGTGGAGTAAACGCACGCATCATATCATTTGACCAAATTCGTGGTTTGCCAAAATGAAACTACGCTGAGCACATTGGCCGGTCTCGCGTTTCAGGCATCGACGCTGGCGCTCCAGTCGCCCGACTTGCCGCCATGTTTTTCCAGTACCCGCACGTCCGTCATCACCATGCCCCGGTCGACCGCCTTGCACATGTCGTAGATCGTCAGCAGACCCACTTGCACTGCCATCAGGGCTTCCATCTCGACCCCCGTCTGGCCCACTGTCTCGACCTGCGCGCGGCAATGCACGCTGTTGCGCGCCGCATCGATGTCGAACTCGACGGCGACGCGCGTGATCGCCAGCGGATGGCACAAGGGCACCAGTTCGCTGGTGCGCTTGGCGCCCATGATGGCGGCAATGCGCGCAATCCCGATCACGTCGCCTTTCTTGGCGCTGCCCGAGGCGATCAGCGCCAGTGTGTCCGGTTTCATGCGGATGCTGCCGGCCGCCACCGCGATCCGGTGAGTGGCCTGCTTGGCACCCACGTCGACCATGTGGGCCAGCCCGCTGGCATCAAAATGGGTCAGTTGATCGGGGCCGGCGGGCGCTGCTGGCGTGCTGTGTTTGCTATCGTTCATCGTGGTTGCTTGTGGCCCTGCGGCCTTATTCGTAACAAAATGTTTTCCTGTGCCAGCGCGTGTGAAACACCGGCGCTTGAAGGTATGATAGCACCGTGAAATCGAAACCTGCTCCGACAATGATCACTTTGCACGGCGCCCTGCGGCGCCTGGTTGGCGTTGCGCTGTGCGGCGCCTTGCTGGGCACGGCGCCACTCAATCTGGCGCAGTCGAGCATGCCCAACCTGCCCACGCTGGGCGACACCGAGCGCGAGGAATTGTCGCCTGTGCTCGAGCGCCGGCTGGGCGAGGAAATCATGCGCGAGATCCGGCGCGATCACGATTATCTCGACGACGACGTGATCCTCGAATACCTGAACAATTTCGGCAACGCCTTGGTGGCGGCGCGTCCGGGCGCGCGCGGCGAGACGGGCTACGACTATTCCTTCTTCGCACTGCGCGATGGCCAGCTGAACGCATTTGCGCTGCCGGGCGGTTTCATCGCGGTGCACTCGGCGCTGCTGCTGGCGGCCCAGAGCGAGTCCGAACTGGCGTCGGTGCTGTCGCACGAAATCGGCCACGTGGCGCAGCGCCATATCGCGCGCATGCTCGGCCAGCAGCGCCAGGACGCGTTGATTCCGCTGGCGGCGATGGTGCTGGCGGTGCTGGCCTCGCGCGCCAGTCCGGACGCGGCGATGGCGGTGTTTAGCGGCGGCCAGGGCCTGGCCCTGCAGCGCCAGCTCAACTTCAGCCGCGACGCCGAACGCGAAGCGGACCGGGTCGGCTTTCAGATCATGGGCGCGGCCGGCTTCGACACCTCCGGCATGGTGGCTTTTTTCGGCCGCCTGCAAACGGCCTCGCGCAACTATTCGGACCTGACGCCGGCCTACCTGCGCAGCCATCCCTTGACGACCGAACGGATCGCCGATATCCAGGCACGCATCCGCGAAATGCCGTATCGCCAGCGCGTCGACAGTCTCGATTTCAGCCTGGTGCGCGCGCGCACCCGCGTGCTGCAGGACCCCAGCGCATCCGGTCTGATCGAGGCCGAGGCGGTGTTTACCGCCGAGCTGGCGCAGCACAGCCGCCAGCACCAGGCCGCCGCCCACTACGGCCTGGCCTTCGTCGCGCTGCAGCGCGGCGAGCTGGCCAAGGCCCAGGCGGCGCTGGACGCGGCGCGCGCCGGTCTGTTGCCCGACAAGCGCGCCGATTTCGCCAGCGCCCAGCCGGGCGACGGCGCCGCCGCCATCTTTGCCAGCACCGCGCTGGAGATCGCGCTGGCACCCGGTCAGCCTCCCGTTGTTCTGGCGCGCGCGCTGAAAGACGCCGAACTGGCCCATCTGCGCTTTCCGCTGTCGCACGGTATCGCGCGCCAGCTGGCCCAGGCGCTGCTGGCCAACGCCAAGCCGGATGAAGCGGCGCGCTATCTGCGCGATCAGGTGCAGTTGTACCGTGACGAACCAAAGCTGCAGGAGTTGCTGGCCCAGGCCTACGCGGCGCAGGGCAAGCTGGCGCTGCAGCATCTGGCGTTGGCCGAATCGTATGCGCTGACCGGCAGCGTGCCGGCCGCACTGGACCAGCTGAGCATCGCGCGCAAGGCCGGCGACGCCTCGTTCTACGACATGGCGGTGATCGACGCGCGCGAACGCGAATTGCAGGCGCGCCACCGCGACGAGCTCAAAGAGGCCAAAAAGCGCGAGTGAGAAGGGCGTGCCTGGCGCAGCGCGCTGTTAGCGCGCACGTCGCTTTTAGCGCTCACGTCGCTTTCAACGCTCACGTCGCTTTCAACGCTTGTGTCGCTTCCAACGCGCAGGCCGCGAACAACGTTCACGCCGCCGACAACGGGTCCGGCGCTTGCGCCGCTTCTGGCTCAGCCGCTTGTTCCGGATGGCGCACGAAGCCGAACTGGCGCGCCACCTGCTCGTGCGCGATGCGGGTCAGCTCCACGCGCTGGCCGGCCACGCGCAGCGTCAGCGGCGCCGGCGCGCCGCCCAGCCAGTCGAGCAAGGTCTGATCGGGCACCGGGGCGCTGTCGATTTCCAGCTGGGCCAGCATGAAGGCGCCGTCGCGGTCGTCCAGCTGGGCCACCTTGTCGCCGCTGCAGACGATCAAGGTGCCCTGGTCGGTCAGAAAAGCCTGCTCGATCTTGCCGAGCGCCTCGCCGGTGTGCAGAATCAGGCCGGCTTGCGGGTCGGTGCGCACGATGAACGGGGTCGCCTCCAGATTCAGGTAGACGCGCTGCGGGCCGTTCTGGAAAAACCAGCGCCCTTGCGCGTCGGCGCTGTAATTGCGTGCGATGAAGCCGAGCAGGGCAGGGTGCACGACGCGCTCGCCGGCCAGTCCCAGGTGCTGGGCGCGCTCATCGCGCATGCGCCAGGCGCCGCGCGCGTCCAGCCCCAGCCAGCCGTAACAGTGCGGCACGTTGGGCCATTTTGCGATCGCTTTTTTGACAATGTCGTCCATAGTACTTCCTAGTCGCTGGTGACACTATCGTACACCGGGGCGGGCGCGTTTGCAGCGCGCGTGCGTCCCTCCAGGAACGCCAGCATGCGGCGCGGCAGCCAGTCGAGCTGGCCCGGCAGCGGGCCGCTGGCAAAGCCGACATGGCCGCCGTGGCGCGGATAGTCCAGCTGCACGCTGCTGCTGGCCAGCCGCGGCAGGTGGATGCCGGGCAGGAACGGGTCGTTCTGGGCGTTGAGCACCAGCGTGGGTACTGTGATGTCGGTGAGCACGTGCTTGGCGCTGGCCCGGTTCCAGTAGTCGTCGGTGTCGGCATAACCGTGCAGCGGCGCGGTGACGATGTTGTCGAAGCTGTACAGGTCGCGCGCTTTCAACATCGCGGCGCGGTCGAACAGGCCGGGGAACTGGTCCAGCTTGGCCAGGCACTTCGGCTTCAAGGTTTGCAGGAACATGCGCGTGTAGATCCGGTTGACACCGGACCCGAGCGCGTCGCCGCCGCGCGCCAGGTCGAGCGGGGCCGACACGGCGCAGGCCGCATCGACGATCTCGGCCTGATGCTGGGCCTCACCGAGCCAGCGCAGCAGCGCGTTGCCGCCCAGCGAGACGCCGGTCGCGTACAGCTTGCCGTGCGCGCGCCGGCGCAGGCGCCGCACGATCCAGTCGATCTCGTGCGCGTCGCCCGAATGGTAAAAGCGCGGCGCCCGGTTCGGTTCGCCCGAGCAGCCGCGAAAATGCGGCACCGCGCCCGACCAGCCGCGCGCGGCCACCAGCGCCATCAGCGCACGTGCGTAGTGACTGTCCGACGAGCCCTCCAGGCCGTGGAACAGCAGCACGAAGGGCAGCCCCGGCTGGCCATCGACGAAATCGACGTCGATGAAGTCGCCGTCCGGCGCCTCCCAGCGCTCGCGCCGGTATGCCACCGCCGGCTTGACGATGCACACGGCCGGGTAAATCGTCTGCAGGTGGCCGCTGGGCAGCCACAGGGGCGCCGTGTAGTGCATCGTCTAGTGCAGCACGTTGCTGCCGGCCGGGTCGGACGGCGGCGCGCCCGGCGCCACCGACGCGTGATGCAGCACGATGCGCCAGCCGCGCGGGGTCTTGATGTACACATTGGTGGCCACCAGGTGGGCCGGCTCGTCGGTGCCGGCGCTGATGCCTTCGATCACCGAATGCACCGAGCTCATCAAGGTGTGTGTCTCATGCAGCTGGACCGGCAGAATGTGCAGGCCGCCGCGCGCGAAGATCGCCTCCCAGGAGGCGGCGATCGCCGCATGTCCGTGCAGGCGCGCGCCGCCCGGATGGATGCAGACGATCTCCTCGTCGTCGGCCCACAGCGCCATCAGCGACTCCATATCGGCGCGTTGCAGCGCATCGTAGAACGCGGCCTCGACTTCGGCGGCGCTGCCGTTCATCTGCTTCTGACGTTTCATGTGCTCTCCGACGGCGTGAATGCCGATGCTGCAAGGTGGAACATGCTGTGCTGCCTAG
>JBBQZO010000007.1:0-199533 GCA_038207625.1 Burkholderiales bacterium
CAAGTTATGCCTGATGACCATAGTAAATCGGTACCACCCCTTCCCATCCCGAACAGGACCGTGAAACGATATTACGCCGATGATAGTGCTGCAACCAGTGTGAAAGTAGGTCATCGTCAGGCTAGTTATATGGAAAAACCCGCATGTGCATTGCGGTGGCCCAGGCCACCGCAAGCCATGCGGGTTTTTTTTCGTCCGTTTTTTCATCGGCATGAGTCCGAGTAGATAAAAAACCTGTCGCTTGAGTGAAGGCTTGTCATCGCAAGGACGACGCGGTACAGTGCTTGCTCCATTTTTAAGGGCTGGAGCCGCTTTGAACTCGAACTCTGTTGGGCTGACAACACGACTGTCGCGTACCTGCTTGGCGCTGGTTCTGAGTGTTTGCGTCGGTGCTGTAACGGCGCAAATTGTGCCGTCCGCTGGCGTTGAGGCTGCGCAGTCCGATGCGCCCGCGCGAGCCGTCAGTGCCGCTCCCGACGCGGTGACCGAAACGGCGCCGGTGCAGGCGCCGGAAACGGCACCCTCGCCTTTGCCCCCGGGGCGCCCGGCTCCCGTGATACGCTACGCCACCGTGGTCTGGTTCGATGCTGGCAGCGCCGAACTGCGTCCGGCCACCATCGACACACTGCAGCGCGTCGCGCTCAAAAGTCGCGAGCTCGATCCTGAAGTGGTGATGGCGATCGGCCACACCGATGCCAGCGGCGTCAACCCTGGTCTGCAACTGCTGTCAATCCGGCGTGCCGAAGCGGTCAAGGACTATCTGGCGCGCAAGGGCGTCGAGCGCAATCGCATCTTCACCGAAGGCAAGAACAAGACCTTGCCGGTGGCCGACAACGCGACCAAGGCGGGACGGGCGGCTAACAACCGGGTTGAGATCGAATTGGTCGGCATGCGCGCCGACTCGGCGCCGGCCGGTTCCTGAATCCTGGCGAGCGCGCCAATCATCCCGCGGCGCCAACGAAAACGCCCGCGGGAGTGCCGCGGGCGTCGTTGCGCGCCCGCGGCCATGGCCGCGGGCGCAATGGCAGATCAGAAGCGGTAGCCGACGCCCACGCCGATCAGCAGCGGATCGATCTTGACGGCGCTGACCTTGGTGCCGGCGATGCTGACATCGCTGCGGATTTGCACTTTCTTGATGTCGAAGTTGATCGACCAGTTCTTGTCGAACTTGTAGTCGATACCGGCTTGCAGCGCCAGACCGACGCTGTGGTGATCTAGCCCGCCCGTGCCGCCGACCAGGTTCACGCTCGAGATGTTGGTGTAGTTCACGCCGGCGCCGAGGTAGGGATCAAACTGGCCTTCAGGCGCAAAATGGTATTGTGCCGTCAGCGTTGGTGGCAGATGCTTGAAGGTGCCGACCGAGTTACCGTCCAGGTAGACGTCATGCTTTTGCGGGTAGGTCAGCACCAGTTCAGCGGCCAGATTCGGTGTGAAGAAGTACGAGATATCGAGTTCTGGAATCGTCTTCGAGGAGACGGTCAAGCGGTCCGACGCGCCAACGCCGCCGACCGGGTCCGATTTGTCGGCCGGGGCGATATTGACGGCGCGTGCGCGCACCAGCCAAGCAGTTTGTTGCGCCATTGCGTCAGTGGCGAGAAAACCCAGAGCGGAGATTGCGAGTGCGATTGCTGCCTTGTTCATGATTACTTCCTTCATCGGTTGTCATAAGTGTTGAATGAAGTGTATTGATGCGACGCAGCAAAATCGTTGATTTGGATCAAAAATTTCCAAGGATGCGAATTTGGAGGGCGCAACTTGCGCGCCAGTGTCTGTTTTTGACCATGCCGTCGCCGAAGGCGCTGGTATGCACAAGACGCTGACGAGCGCGTGGTTCGCGAAGGCGGGCAGGGGGGCGAGGTGGGGGGCGTCGGCGCGCCTGGCGTTCAATGGATGGAGTGAATGGCGCCTGGCTGCGTCAAAGAGAGCCTGCGCGTGTTCCCGTGTTCAATCGTCGCGGGGAAAAATCCTGGCCAGAATTCGCCGATCAGGAAGTCGATCTCGTAGAGTTCGCCTGATTCATTGCGCGCCGTAATGCACGCCGCCACGGGCCAGCCAAGCAATTTGGCTGACGTGGCAGGGATAGGAGCGGGTTCTGCGACCTAAGGTTCGCGTTGCAGCCATTCATCGATCAGGCGCAGCGCGCGGCGCCGTTGGCGGGCGCATTGCACACAGAACATCATGACCACCGCGAGTATGGATAGGGCGATCGGCCAGGTTTGATTGACCATCGGTAACTCCAGAATCAGGGCTGGGCGGCGCTAATAACGCAGGTCTGCCGGCGCCGTATCGCAGGCGCCAGCATGATTGGTCGCGCGTTAAGCCATGGCCCGCAGCGACGCCAGGATGGGCTGCAAGACCGCCTCGCCCAGCTTGGCGCTGCGCGCGCCGCTCCAGCCGGCCTCCGGATCGGGATCGTTGGCATTGTCCTTGAACGGCATCTCCAGCGTCAGCGACAGGCAGCCGAAGGCGTGCGTGATGTGCGGCGAGCCCATGGTCAGCACCTCGGGCGTGAACGGCGCCGCCGGGTAGCCATGTGTGTCCTGGAAGTCCGGACTGGCCACTTTGAAGTCGGCGATGAAGCGGTCTTGATCCGCCTTTTGCGCGGGCGTGAAGTTCTCCAGCGCGTCGCTGCCTGCCACGAACACGTACGGCAGGCCTTCGTCGCCGTGGATGTCGAGGAACAGGTCGCAACCGATCGCATGCATCTTGGCGCGCACCAGGAACACCTCAGGGCTACGCTCCATCGACGGCGTCATCCATTCGCGGTTCAGGTTGGCGCCGGCGGCGTTGGTGCGCAGGTTGCCGTGCACCGAGCCGTCCGGGTTCATGTTCGGCACCACGTAGAACACGGTGTCCTTGAGCAGGGTGCGCGCGAACGGATTGGCGTTGTCGAGCAGCGCATCGAGCATGCCTTCGACGAACCATTCGGCCATCGTCTCGCCAGGATGCTGGCGTGCGATGACCCACACCTTCTTGCTCGCTTGCGGATCGCCGATCACCAGCAGGTTCATGTCGCGTCCTTCGACGCTGCTGCCCAGGTCTTCCAGCGTGACCAGTTCGGACAATTGCGCGCGGTCGATCAGTTGCAGGTGGCGCTCCCACGAATACGGCTCAAAATAAGCGTAGTACACGCTGTCGAGTTCGGGCGTGTGGCTGACCGTCATTACGTCACCGTCAAAGGTGGTCGGCACGCGGAACCAGGTTTCGCGGTCATAGCTGGCCACGGCCTGGTAGTCGTTCCAGCCGTCCGGGTAGGCGCTCTGGCCGGCATTCATGAAGCGCATCGTGCATGCTTCGCCCAGCACGCCTTGCAGGCGGAAGTAGAACCACTGGGTGATGTCGGAATGCGAATCCTTGCGAATGTTCAGTTCGATGGCATCGGCACGATCGGCGCGCAATACCTCGATGGCGCCAGCGTCGAATTGCTGGCTGATTTTGATCGACATGGTGTGTCCTCGGTTGTTTTTATGGATGCGAATTGAATTCGTAGACGCGATGATACTAGTTTGGCGCCGCTCGCGCAGCGACACGGCGCAGCAAGCGGGCCTATCGCCGCGTCAGTGGCGCTGTTGCGGGCGCGTGCGGCGGCCCCAGGCAATGTGCACGACGATGCCCAACGCGAGCGCAATGCCGACGATCCAATGTACAGACGACCACACTGGCCGGTCGCTTTCGCCGGCCACGTAATACAGGCCAAATCCGGTCAAAATCAGCAGCGCGAACATGGCGACCATCGACCAGCCCGACACCAGGTTGCGGCCGGATTTGAGCGCGCGCCGCACATGGCCGTTGAGCAGCGTGCCCAGGAAGAACAGCATCAGCATCGCGGCCGCGCCGTGCAGCTTAATGGCCCAAGGCTCGATCGGGTGGACCGTTTCGCCGAACTGGCCGGCGCTGCGCAGGAAGTAGCGGGCGATCAGCCAGGCCAGGCCGCTGGCGACCAGCAGCGCGCAGCTGATGTAAATCCAGCGCCGGTGCCAGCGTTCCATGCGCAGATTGATGTGCTGGCGCGCGTGCGCAGCGCCGTTGGTGAGTTTGTGGTGAGGCATCGCTCAGATTATAAACGCTGACGCCTGCAGCGGCGCCAGCGCGGGGTGCTGCGCGTCGCCGCTGGCCAGCACCACTTTGGTCAGCGCGTCGGCCAGCGCGCAACTGGGCGCGCGCACCGACACGCTGGTCGGCTGCACCAGCGCGCGTCCGCTGGCGCCGTCGACCAGCGCGCTGACGGTGGCGCCGCGCCAGGCACTGCGCGAAAAATAGCTCGCCGAGGTGGCCAGCGCGCCGTCGCGCAGCGCCAGCTGTGCGCCGCTGCGACCGGGAGCCTGCGGCGCGCGCACCTGCACCGGCCAATCGCGCGGGCCGATCACGCGCAGGTCGCCGCCGGCATTGACGCAGGCGCTGGTGACGCCGTCGGCCTGCAGTGCCGCGATCGCCAGGTCGACCGCGTAGCCTTTGGCGATGCCGCCCAGGTCGATCCAGCCGGGCGCGATTTTATGGACCGACCCATCCGGCGCCAGTTGGTACACCGGCTGGCCTGGCAGGTAGGCGGGGGGGCACTCGGCTGGTGCCGGCAGCAAGCCCCACGCCACCAGTTGAGGCGCGCAGGCGACGTTGAATAAACCGTCGGAGGCACGCATGACGACGTCGGCCAGCTGCAGCACGCGCCAGCTGTGCGGGTCCAGCGTCAGCACGCTGCCCACGTCGGCGCGATTCAAGCGCGACACGTCGCTGGCGGGGGCGTGAAAACTCATCAGGCCTTGCACCAGTGCGATCTGGTCGAAGGCGCGCGTGAACGCTTCGGGCGCGGCATCGGCGGTGATCTCGACCAAGGTGCCCAACCAGGGCTGGGCGCGCCGCATCATTTTTTGAGCACCACCTGAGCGATCGCGGCGATGCGCCGCACGCCGTCGGTGACGTGACTGCACGAGAGGGTGGCGCCGCTGATGTTGGCAATGCCATCGCCCAGCATCAGCCCGGCCTGCGCACTTTTGCCGACAAACTGGCGGCGCCAGGCCGGGTTCTTGATTTCGGTGCCGTGGCTTTCGCGATAGGTCAGGATCTCGACTTGACGCACGGTGGCGTCGAGGTTCATGCCGACCGCATACGAGATCAGCTCGAACTTGCCGATCACGTCGTCGAGCACCACATAGCCGAGCGCTGCGTCGCCCTTGTAGGCGGCGAATACGCGCCAGTTGACCGAGCGCGCGCTCAGCCCGGCCAGTTTCTCGATCTGCTGCATCTGCGCGCTGGAGAGCGCAATGTCCTGCGCGCGAAACGCGGTCGCGTCCGGGAACATCAGGCGCTGGGCCTGCTCCACGCTCAGGTATTGGGTCGCCAACGCGGGCGCGCAACTGGCGCCGGCCACCAGTAAAGTCCAACGCATCGTGTTCATCGCCGCCGCCCTTAGTAAGAAAAGCCCACACCCAGATTGAGGCGGTCGCGCGTCTTGTCTTCGCGATATTGCTGATAGTCGGCCTTGAGTACCACGCCTTCGCCGATGCGCAGGTTGGCGCCCACGGTGATGACTTTTTCGTCGGCCACGGCAGGCGCGCCCAGACCGGCCGGCACGCTCGAATAGCTCTTGGCGGTGTTGTACTGCTCGTAGCGCGCAAATGGGCTCAGCGTATAGTCGCCCGACTTGTAGAGCTGGTAGGCGGCCTGGGTGTACCAGCCCGCGAAGCTGGCCGGCACCGGGGTCGGCTGGCCGGCAAAGGTCAGATTGAGTGCGTCGACGTTGCTGATCTGGCCGCGCGCATACAGCGCCGACAGGTCCCAGTGACCGGGCGTGTAGCGTCCGTGCAGGTCGAACAGTGTGATGCGCGCGTCCGGTGCGGCGAATTCGGCCGTCTTGTGGCCGGCGTTACCGGTGAACACGGAGCCGCCCAGCAGCAGGCCCGGCACGCCGCGCCAGTTCAGCGCGCCATGCACCGACAGGTCACGCGACTTGGCCAGCTGGCCTTCCTGATGGATGCTGCCCAGTGGCGATTCGCGCCCGTCGCCGGAAGCGGCGTCCCACTTGCTGATGTCAAAGCCGGTCGTCAAGCCCGCGTCCCAGCCGAAACCGTCGCCGAACTCGCCCGACAGGCCCACACCGATTTCGCGCCAGGTCGACGGGATGATCGCCGTCTCGACGCCATTGCGCTCGACGCCGTAGTAGGCGGTTGGCTCGTGATTGGCGTTGAGCAGGCCGACCGGGATCAGGAACAGGCCGGCCTTGGCGCGCAGACCGTTGTCGAACTGGCGCTCCACGTACAGCTGCTCGACTTCGCTCTCGCCCTTGTCGTCGGCCGAGGTGACGGCGTGTTCCCATTCGAATTCGGCGACCATTTTGGTCTTCTCGTCAAAGCGGTGGGTGATGCCGATGACGGCGCGGCGCACGTCGGCCTGGGCCGCGCTGGCGTTCTTGCTGGGACGGTTGTAGTTGATTTCGCCGTAGCCGGTGACGACGGTGAGCGGGGCGCCGGCCGGCACGGGCGCGGGCGCCGTTGCTACTGGCGCCGCTGCTGGAGCGAGTGCCAAAGCCTGCGGCGAGGCAGCCTGCTGACGCTGCGCGATGGTGTCGGTCTTTTGCGCATTCGCTTTCAGTTCAGCCTTGAGCTGTTCCAGTTCGGCGGCCAGCTTGTCGATGCGCGCGAGCAGCTCTGCTTCGCCGGCGGTGGCGCACAAAGGCAGGGCAAAAAAGGCCGCAGTCAGCGCCTTGGCAATCAGATTCTTGTTCATAGAGGCTCTCGTAAAATGTAATCAGGGATGGCCGGCATCGGCGTCGGTCAGCGTGCCGAGAAATTTGACGACGTCGTCGATCTCATCGTTCGACAAGGCCGGCGCCATGCCAGGCAGGCGGTTATACGGCACTTCGCTGGTATTGACGTTGGCGCGATAGGCCAGCGGCAGATCGTTGAATTTTTGGATAGTGCCGTCGGCGCCGCGCGGATACCATTCTTCCGGATTGGTATCGCGGCGCACGTAAAACGCGACGACATCGCGCAAGTTGCTGAACACGCCGTTATGGAAGAACACTTTTCGGGTGGCCACATTGCGCAGCGTCGGCACCTTGAAGGCACCGCACAGATCGGTGCGCTGGGCCAGGTCGAGTCGGTCCGGGCCGCACAAGCCCAGGTCGACATAGAGCGGGTCGGCGGTGGCGGGAATGCGCGTATTGCGCGGCACGCCAAGGTTGTCGAAACTAAAGTCGGTAAACAGGGGCGCGGCGCCATTGGCTGCACGCGCACTGGTGTGGCAGGCCGCGCAATTGCCCTTGCTGCTATTGTTGAACAAGGCCAGACCGCGCATTTCGGCGTCGCTCAGCGTCACCTTGCCGGCCAGGAACTGGTCGTATTTGGAGTCGTAGGGGTGGAAGCTGGCGTCTTCCTTCTGGAACTGCTGCAGCGCAAACGTGATGCGCTCGAACGCCTGCGCGCTGTCGTCGAAGATGGCGGCGCCAAACAGCGCGCGAAATTGCTCGGCATATGGAGCTTGCTTCAGGTGCGCGACGACGTCGCCCTCGCTGGCGTTGGCCATTTCGTGCGGGGCCAGGAAAGGCCGGCGGGCCTGCTCGGCCAAGGACTGGGCACGCCCGTCGCGGTCGAAACCGCCGCTGGGCGCGCCGTCCTTGCCGAACTGAAATGCCGGCGTCAAATTCAGGTAACGCAGCGACGGTGACGCGCGAAACCCGGCCACGTCGCCTTGCGCACCGCCGAACTGGACCGCCAGCTCGTTGCTCTGGGCATGTGCGTGCGCCGGGCTGTGGCAGGTGGCGCACGACTGCCGTCCCGACGCCGACAGCGACTGATCGCTGAATATTTTTGCGCCCAGCGCCGCGGCCGGGGTTAACGCTGACGCGGCGTCTGGCGCGACCGACACGGCGCCATCGCTGCCGCAGGCCGACACGGCCAGTACCAGGGCGAGCGCGATAAAGTGTTGCAAGATGAGCGTGGTGACGTGGCGGGGCAAGGCGGCGTGCAAGGGCATCGTGTTGATCTAAAAAATGGCGCGGTTCGTATGCGAATGAGAATGATTATAATTTGCGATTACATAAAATGCAATTGCGCGCCGCTGCGGTGTGGGGTTTTGCTGACAGGCGGGTCAGGGCGCTGGCCGGGGCGGCGCGGGCGAGCGCGGCACTGGCGCCTGCGCGCGCTTCGGCGACGCTTGATCTGACCGTAAGGAGGTCACCTCTGCGCTAAGTCAAACCTGGCCGTGTCTGATTTTGATACCGTGGATTTCGGCCGCGCGCCCGGTGCGCGCATAACACGAGGGAGACGACGATGGACACACCCGATGGTCATGTCAAGGAACTGGACAAGAAAATCACCGCACTGAGCGACGCTCTGGCTCATTTGGGGCAGGGGACGTCACTGAAGGAACTAATCAAGATCATACGTTTCCCCGGCTACACCACCCCGGCCGAATTCGCGTTTTCAATGGCGATGCTCGATGCCATGCAGGTGCAAGTGCGCGGACTTGAAAAAATGGGCGTCGATTTATTGGCGGCCGGCAAGATGGTCAGCAAAGGCGGGCAATAGTCCGGATTTTGGCGCCAGCGCACAGGGCTGCGCTGGTGTCGTTCGACGTGGAGGAACTATGTCCGGAATCTGCCTTTCGCGCGCAGCAGTTAGCAACATCACGCCTCACGGTTTCTGGCTCGAACTGGGCAACGAGGAATTGTATATGCCGTTTGTGGAGTTCCCGTGGTTCGAGCACATCACCGTGGCGCAGTTGTGCCAGGTGCAATGGGCTGGTTCCGACCATCTGTACTGGCCGGCGCTGGACCTTGACCTGACGGTGGCGGCGATCCGCAATCCGGCCGGCTTCCCGCTGATCTCGACGGCCTACAATTAGCGGCCGGCGCGCTACTGCAGGCCGCCAAAGCGCATCAGGAACGAGGCGTCGACGTCGGGGACGCTGTCGTCTTCGCGGCGCAGCGTGGCGAGAATGAATTGCTCGGCCCCGGCATGGGTGAGCAGATACACGGCCCGTCCCAGCTCGTAGGCGCGCTCGCCCGGCCACGGCTCGGGCAGCAGTTCAACCGGCAGCTGCGGATCGTGCAACTGGACCCGACGGTAGGCGTGGATCAGTAGCGTGCGGATCGCGTACGCCTGTTCGGGCGCGAGCTTCGGCGTATCCTGCAGCATCGTCAGCAAGGGCCCGAACTGGGCGATGAAGTGCTGGTAGCCGTCGATGACGCCGCGCAAGTCCCAGCCGTCCTCGACCAGGTCGCGCAGGGGCCGGGCGGCAACGCCAGGCAACTCGGTGGCGTGGCAGATGAACAGCTTGCCTTGCACGCCGACGCGCTCAAGTATTTCTCCCAGAATCTCCGTGTCACCGACCGGATGGCCGTAGATGCCGGGCGCGATCACGCTATAACCTTCCCACAACAATTCCTTGCGCAGCGCACCCCGTTCGGCCGCGTCGATGCTGCCGCTGGCCGACAGCAGCAAGGTCCAGCTGCCGTCCCAATGCAGACACAGCGGCGCGTAGATGCGCCGGTTGGCGCGCCCGAAGCGGTGCGCCGCCTCGGGCGTGATCGAGTAGGCGCTGCGGCGCCCGTCGCGCCGGGCCGTCAGCCAGCCTTCCTGTGCCAGCCGGAACACGCTGGTGCGCAACAACCGGTCGTTGACGCCGAACGGCGCGAGCAATTCAATCAGGCTGCCCAGCCAGATCGCGCCCCCGTGTGGTGCGATGGCGTCGCCGAAGATGGTCATCACCAGCGATTTCGAACGGGGCGGGTCGCTGGCGAGGAAATGGGCGATCCATTCGGTGCAGCAATTGTTGGTCATGTGGTTTAGGGGAGCAGGGTGGAGGCCAATCGATGAGTTTACTTTGTCGCGTGAACGGCGCAGCATTTATTTTCCCGTATCAATTGCGCTCCGGCACACAAGATACGGATTTCGCAAATGATTCAAATCAAGCGTATACATAAATTTTTATGTATCGTATCATCGTTCCCAAGACACCTGTGGTGGTTTCGCAGGCAACCTGATGTGGAGAGTGATCATGTACGCACAGTTGGTGGAGACCGGACTCAAGAATGTTCGAGCGATCGATGACATGGGGCCGGAGGAGCGCGAGTTTCAGGCGCGCATCGACGCCGGCGTCAAGATCGAGGCCAAGGACTGGATGCCGGAGGCCTACCGCAAGACGCTGATCCGGCAAATTTCGCAGCACGCGCATTCCGAGATCGTCGGCCAGCTTCCGGAAGGCAACTGGGTCACCCGCGCCCCGACGCTGAAACGCAAATCGATCCTGCTGGCCAAGATCCAGGATGAAGCAGGCCACGGCCTGTACCTGTACAGCGCCGCCGAAACGCTGGGCGTGTCGCGCGACGAACTGCTCGCCGCACTGCACTCGGGCAAAGCCAAGTATTCCAGCATCTTCAACTACCCGACCCTGTCGTGGGCCGACATGGGCGCGATTGGCTGGCTGGTCGATGGCTCGGCCATCATCAACCAGATTCCCCTGTGCCGCTGCTCGTACGGTCCGTATGCGCGCGCCATGATCCGCGTGTGCAAGGAAGAATCGTTCCACGCGCGCCAGGGCTACGACATCATGATGTCGCTGTGCAAAGGCACGCCGGCCCAGAAAGCGATGGCGCAGGACGCGCTGAACCGCTGGTGGTGGCCGTCCTTGATGATGTTCGGCCCGTCCGACGCCGCCTCGGTCAACAGCGCCCAGTCGGCGCAATGGCGTATCAAACTGTTCTCGAATGACGAACTGCGCCAACGGATGGTTGACCAGACCGTGCCGCAAATCGAATACCTCGGCCTGACCGTGCCCGACCCCGACCTCACGTTCAACGCCGAGACGGGCCACTACGAGTTCGGCGAAATCGACTGGTCCGAGTTCCACGACGTACTGCGCGGCAACGGCCCATGCAACCGCGAGCGCCTGCGCACCCGCGTCAAGGCCTACGAGGACGGCGCCTGGTTCCGCGACGCGCTGGTGGCCTACGCCGACAAGCAGTCCGCCAAGCAAGCCGCCTAAATAGGGTCAGAGTCGAATTGTTCAGCAACTAATTGCAAAACAATTGGGGTCAGAGTCGAATTGATTGGAACGTTTGTAGCAGGCAAAGAAAATAAATAGGGTCAGAGTCGAATTAATTCGCAATATTTCAAAACAAGTCGAACCAGATCTGCGGAATCGGAGTGTTGCAAATTAATTCGACTCTGACCCTATTAAATCGACTCTGACCCTATTAAATCGCAACGGAATTACCGGAGAATCTGATGAGCAAAGAGTGGCCATTGTGGGAAGTCTTCATTCGCAGTCAGCATGGTCTGGCGCATAAGCACGTGGGCAGCTTGCACGCGTCCGACGCCGAGATGGCGGTCAACAATGCGCGCGACGTGTACACCCGTCGCAACGAGGGCGTGTCGATCTGGGTGGTGCGCGCGGCCGACATCGTCGCCTCCAGCCCTGGCGACAAGACGGCCTTGTTCGAGCCGTCCAACAGTAAAGTCTATCGCCACCCAACCTTCTTCCCGATGCCGGAAGAAGTTAAAAATCTGTGAGCGCGACCGTGAACGATAAACTCAGCTATCTTTTGCGCCAGGGCGACAACGCGCTGATCTTGTCGCAGCAGCTTTGCCAGTTGTGCGGCAAGGGCCCGGCGCTGGAAGAGGACATGGCGCTGTCGAACGTGTCGCTCGATCTGTTGGGACAGACGCGCATGTGGTTCAGCTACGCAGGCGAACTCGAAGGCGCCGGGCGCGACGAGGACCAGATCGCGTTCTTGCGCGATGCGCACGATATGCGCAATTGCCTGATCGTCGAACAGCCCAACGGTAACTATGCCGATACGATGATGCGTCAGTTCTACTTCGACAGCTGGCACTATTTCCTGATGCTGGGATTGACCAAGGCTAGCGATGTGCGCGTGGCGGAGATCGCCGAGAAGTCGCTCAAGGAAGTCACTTATCACCTGCGCCGTAGCGGCGATCTGGTGGTGCGGCTTGGTGACGGCACGCCGGACAGCCACGCCAAGACGCAGGCGGCCGCCAATGAACTGTGGATGTACACCGGCGAGATGTTCAACTACGACGCCATCGACAACGCGATGGTCGAGCAGGGCGTGGCGCCGGACGCGGACGGCTTGCGCGCAGCCTTTCTCGAACACGTCGCCGAGATTTTCAAGGAAGCGACGCTGATCATGCCCGCGCCCGAAGCGTGGATGCAAAAGGGCGGCAAGCAAGGCCGCCACAGCGAGCACCTCGGCTTCATCCTGGCCGAGATGCAGTTCATGCAGCGCGCCTACCCCGGCTCCGAGTGGTGATGACGCCAGCACCGATCCCGGTCGCCGCAGATGGTTCGTCGAGCGCTGTCTCGACGGATAGCGCGCCGATCAGCACCGAGCAGGTGTTGGCCTGGCTGGGCGAGGTCGCCGATCCCGAGATTCCGGTCATTTCCGTGGTCGATCTGGGCATCGTGCGCGCCGTCGAATGGATCGGCGACGAGTGCGTCGTCACTATCACGCCGACCTACTCAGGCTGCCCCGCGATGGCTGTCATCGCCGAAGCGGTGACGGCGGCGCTGCGCGAGCGTGGCATCGCCCAGGTGCGGCTGGTGAATCAGCTCTCGCCCGCCTGGACCACCGACTGGATGAGCGAGGACGGCAAGCGCAAGCTCAAAGGCTACGGCATCGCGCCGCCGGCGCAGCAGGTGATCGACATCAGCGGCCTGAGCGCGGGCGTGAAGCGCGGCGCCGCGCCCAAGCTGCGCGTGGCCTGCCCCAACTGTGGCTCGCACAACACCGAGTTGACCAGCCAGTTCGGCTCGACGCCGTGCAAGGCGCTGTACAAATGCGTCGACTGCCGCGAGCCCTTCGATTACTTCAAGTGTCACTAAACGCAGACGCCGCACCGGCCTGCACTGGAGAGTAAGACCATGAGCAAATTCTATCCGCTGACCGTGGCGCAGGTACATCAGGAAACGCGCGACGCGATCGTGGTGACCTTCGCCGTACCGCCCGAGCTGAAGGACAGTTTTCACTACCAGAGCGGCCAGCACCTGACGCTGCGCGCCACAGTCAACGACGAGGATCTGCGCCGCTCGTACTCGATCTGCTCCGCCGTCCAGGACGACACGCTGCGGGTGGCGATCAAGCGCACCCAGGGCGGCGCGTTCTCCACCTGGGCCAACGAAAACCTGAAAGCCGGTGCCACGCTCGACGTGATGCCGCCGATGGGCCACTTCAACGTGCCGCTCGACGCCAACAACCGCAAGCACTACTGCGCATTCGCCGCCGGCAGCGGCATCACGCCGATCCTGTCGCTGATCAAGACCACGCTGGCGGCCGAGCCGCACAGCCAGTTCACGCTGTTCTACGGTAACCGCGCCAGTTCCAGCGTGATCTTCAAAAACGAGCTGGCCGACCTGAAGGACACCTACCTCGCGCGTCTGAACATCGCCTACGTGATGAGCCGCGAACAGCAGGACATCGAGCTGTTCAACGGGCGCATCACCAAGGAAAAGTGCGAGCAGTTTCTGCGGCACTGGGTCCGTGTCGAGGACCTCGACGTGGCCTTCATCTGCGGCCCCGAAGACATGATGCACGCCGTGTCGGACGCCTTGCAGGCGGGCGGCATGCCCAAGCAAAACATCAAGATCGAGCTGTTCGCCGCCAGCATCCCGAAGCACGAGCACAAGCCGCGCGCCTTTCTCGATGCGGCGCGCCAGGAAACCGTGGTCACCGTCATCATGGACGGCAACCACACCAGCTTCACGATGGACAAGGACAAGGAATCGATCCTCGATGCAGGCCTGCGCGCCGGCATCGACATGCGCTATTCCTGCAAAGGCGGGGTATGCTCAACCTGCCGCTGCAAGCTGACCGACGGCAAAGTCGACATGGACGCCAACTTTGCGCTCGAGGACTACGAAGTGGCGCGCGGTTTTGTATTGAGCTGCCAAAGCTTCCCCGTCACCGACACGGTGGTGATCGACTTCGATCAGGCCGAGTAAGCACAGCGCGCCGCTAGCCATACCAGCCCGAGGACGCACGCTGCGTAGTACCAACGCGCAGCGCAATTTGCCCCGCCGATAAAACACAGCGCGACCAGACGCGCCAAGAAAGAGACACCATGAGCTTCCAAGACATCCAGTTCCAGATCGAAAACGGCGTCGCCCAACTGACGCTGAACCGTCCCGATAAACTCAACAGCTTCACCCAGGCGATGCATCTCGAAGTGCGCGCCGCGCTGGACCAGATCGCAGCCGACCCCAGCGTGCGCGTGCTGTTGTTGACGGGCGCCGGGCGCGGCTTTTGCGCCGGCCAGGACTTGTCCGACCGCGCCGTCGAACCAGGCGCCAAGGGCGTCGACCTGGGCGACTCGGTCGAAAAATTCTACGCCCCGCTGGTGCTCACGCTGCGCACATTGCCGATGCCGGTGATCTGCGCCGTCAATGGTGTGGCCGCCGGCGCGGGCGCCAACATCGCGCTGGCCTGCGACATCGTGCTGGCGGCCAAATCGGCCAGCTTTGTCGAAGTGTTCTGCAAACTCGGCCTGATCCCGGACACGGGCGGCACCTGGATTTTGCCGCGTCTGATCGGCCACGCGCGCGCCACTGGCCTGGCCATGCTGGGCGAAAAGCTGACGGCCGAACGCGCCGAGCAGTGGGGCTTGATCTGGAAATGCGTGCCTGACGACGAGTTGATGAAAGAAGCGCTGGCCATGGCCACCCACTTCGCGACGGCGCCCACCAAAGGGCTGGCCTTCACCAAGCGCGCCTTGCTCGCCTCGCACGACAACAGCTTCCCCGAGCAGCTCAAACTGGAAGGCGAGATGATGCGCGAACTGGGCCATAGCCACGATTACCAGGAAGGCGTTGCCGCCTTCATGGCCAAGCGTCCACCTCAATTCAAAGGAAACTGACGATGACAGCGAACGCACTCGACGTTGGCAGCACGGTCGGCGTGATCGGCAGCGGCGCGATGGGCGCCGGTATCGCCCAGGTCGCTGCCGTGGCAGGCCACACCGTCAAGCTGTACGACACCCGTCCCGAGGCTGTCGCGAAAGCCATCGCCGATATCGGCAAGGTGTTCGTCAAGCTCGTTGAAAAAGGGCGCATGAGCGGCGCCGACGCCGACGCCGCGCGCGCGCGCCTGCACAGCGCCGCTGCGCTGTCCGACGTAGCCGACGCCGCCATCGTCGTCGAAGCCATCGTCGAGAATCTCGACGTCAAGCGCACCCTGTTCGCCGACCTGGAAAACATCGTCGGCGACGACTGCATCCTGGCTACCAACACCTCGTCCATTTCAGTGACCGCGATCGCCGCCAAGCTGCGCCTGCCGCAGCGCCTGGTCGGCATGCACTTCTTTAACCCGGTGCCGTTGATGGCGCTGGTCGAAGTCATCAGCGGGCTGGCCACCTCGCCGTCAGTGGCCGACACCGTGTGCGCCACCGCCGCCGCGTGGGGCAAAAATCCGGTGCACGCCAAGTCGACCCCCGGCTTCATCGTCAACCGCGTGGCGCGTCCGTTCTACGCCGAGGCGCTGCGATTGCTGGGCGAGCAGGCCGCCGACGTGGCCACGCTGGACGCGGTGATGCGCGAGTGCGGCGGCTTTCGCATGGGCCCGTTCGAGCTGATGGACCTGATCGGACACGATATCAATTTCTCGGTCACCCAGTCGGTCCACAACGCGTATTTCGGCGACCCGCGCTTTGCGCCCTCGGTGCTGCAGCAGGAAATGGTCAACGCCGGTTTCCTTGGGCGCAAATCGGGGCGCGGATTCTATCGCTACGGTGACGATAGCGTGACGATACCGCCGCAAACCGAAGCGGCGCAGGAGCGCCCGGGATTTGTCAGCTACAGCATCGAAGCGGGCGTGCGCTGCGCGATCACCGCGCCGATGGCAGGGCGTCTCGAGCAGGCCGGCGTCAAGCTGGCGCACCGCGATCCCTTGCCCAATGCGGGCGAGTTCGAAGCGCCCGCCTTCCACTGCAACGGCGCCGCCATCTTCCTCACCGACGGGCGCAGCGCCACCGAGCGCGCCCGGGCCAACAAGCATCCCGACACGGTGCTGTACGACCTGCTGCTTGACTACGCCGGCGCGCCACGCATTGCGCTTGCTTGCGCTGACCAGTGTACGCGCGAAGCCTATCTGGCCGTGGTTGGCCTGTTCCAGGCGGCCGGCTTTGCCGTCACGCGTATCGACGACGTGCCCGGCATGGTCGTCATGCGCACCGTCGCGATGCTGGCCAACGAAGCGGCCGACTGCGTCAACCAGGGCGTGTGCAGTGCACAGGCGGTCGACATCGCGATGCAAAAAGGCGTCAACTATCCGCGCGGCCCGCTGGCCTGGGCCGACGCGATCGGCCTCGAACAGGTCGTCACCGTGCTGTCCAACCTGGCCAGCGGCTACGGCGAGGACCGCTACCGCGTCGCGCCTCTGCTGCGCCGCAAACTTGCCAACGGAGCGCCCTTTCATGCATCGTAATCCCCAACAGCTGGCCGAGTCGGCCGGCAAAGCCATGTTCGAGCGCGACGCTGCCAGCCAGGCGATGGGCATGCAGCTGGCCGCGATCCGGCCCGGCTTTGCGCGCATGACGATGCCGGTGCGCCCCGACATGCTCAATGGCCACCAGACCTGCCATGGTGGCTTCATTTTCGCGTTGGCCGACAGCGCCTTCGCCTTCGCCTGCAACTCGCACAACCACACGACGGTTGGCGCGGCTTGCTCGATCGACTACCTCGCCCCCGGCCGTCTCGACGACGTGCTCACGGCCGAGGCGACCGAACAGGCACTGGCCGGCAAAATCGGCGTGTACGACATCACCGTCGTGAATCAGGACGGCCGCTTGATCGCCCTGTTTCGCGGTAAATCGCACCGGGTCGGCGGCGAGGTCGTCGCCACCCAGGCTTGATTCCACGTCCAGGAGAGTACCGAGATGGTCCAACGCACCCCAACCGCCAATGAGCTCGACCCGATCGAGCGCGCCAGTCGCGACGAACTACAGGCGCTGCAGTTAGAACGCATGAAATGGTCGCTCAAGCACGCCTACGACAACGTGGCGCACTATCGCGCCGCGTTCGACGCCGCCGGTGTCCACCCGGATGACCTGAAGACGCTGGCCGACCTGGCCAAGTTTCCGTTCACCGAAAAGAAGCACCTGCGCGAGAACTACCCGTTCGGCATGTTCGCCGTGCCGCGCAGCCAGGTGGCGCGCGTGCATGCGTCCAGCGGCACCACCGGCAAGGCCACCGTGGTTGGCTATACGCTGAAAGATATCGACACCTGGGCCAACGTGGTGGCGCGTTCGCTGCGCGCAGCCGGCGCGCGCGCCGGCGACATGGTCCACATCGCCTACGGCTACGGTTTGTTCACGGGCGGGCTGGGTGCCCACTACGGCGCCGAGCGCCTAGGCTGCACGGTGATCCCGATGTCCGGCGGCCAGACCGAAAAACAGGTTCAACTGATCTGCGACTTCAAGCCCGAAGTGATCATGGTCACGCCTTCCTACATGCTCAACATCATCGAGGAATTCGCGCGCCAGGGACTCAACTGCGCGGCCAGTTCGCTCAAGATCGGCGTGTTCGGCGCCGAACCGTGGACCGATGCGATGCGCAGCGAAATTCAGACCGGCGCCGGCATCGACGCGGTCGACATCTACGGTCTGTCCGAAGTGATGGGGCCGGGCGTGGCCTGCGAATGCATCGAAAGCAAGGACGGCCCGGTGATCTGGGAAGACCATTTCTACCCCGAGATCATCGACCCGGAAACGGGCGAGGTGCTGCCGGACGGCTCGCCCGGCGAACTGGTATTCACCTCGCTGACCAAGGAGGCGCTGCCGATCATCCGTTATCGCACGCGCGACCTGACGCGCCTGCTGGCGCCCACCTCGCGCTCGATGCGCCGGATCGACAAGATCACCGGCCGCTCGGACGACATGCTGATCATTCGCGGCGTGAACGTGTTCCCCAGCCAGATCGAGGAGATCATTTTGAAGATGCCGCAACTGGCGCCCCAATATCAGCTGGTGGTCACGCGCGACGGTCATCTCGACAAGGTCGATGTGCTGGCCGAACTGCGCCCCGAGGCCGTCGGCATGCTCTCGCCTAGCGATGTCACGGCACTGGCGCGCGAACTGACCCACAAGATCAAGACCTTCGTGGGGGTCAGCACCAGCGTGCGCGTGCTGGGCCCGAACGGCATTGAACGCACGCTGACCGGCAAGGCCCGGCGCGTGATCGACCAACGTCCCAAACCATAAGCTGCGAAAGAACACACCATGACACTTGCGAACCAAGCCTATATCTGCGACGCCGTACGCACCCCGTTTGGCCGCTACGGCGGCGCGCTGGCCGGCGTGCGCGCCGATGACCTGGGCGCGCTGCCGATTGCCGCCCTGATGGCGCGCAATCCCGGCGTCGACTGGGCCGCCATCGACGATCTGTACTACGGCTGTGCCAACCAGGCGGGCGAGGACAACCGCAACGTCGGCCGCATGGCCGCGCTGCTGGCCGGCCTGCCGGTCGAGGTCCCCGCCAACACCATCAACCGCCTGTGCGGCTCGAGCATGGACGCGGTCGGCATCGGCGCGCGCGCCATCAAGTCGGGCGAAGCGCACCTGATCATCGCCGGCGGCGTGGAGAGCATGACGCGCGCCCCTTTTGTGATGGGCAAGGCCGACAGCGCCTTTGCGCGCGGCGCCAAGCTCGAGGACACCACGCTGGGCTGGCGTTTCGTCAACAGCCTGATGAAGGCGCGCTACGGCATCGACACGATGCCCGAGACGGCCGAAAACGTGGCGTTTGAATTTCACATCAGCCGCGACGACCAGGACGCGTTCGCGCTGCGCAGCCAGCAGCGCTGGGCTAGCGCGCACGCCGCCGGCGTGTTCCAGCACGAGATCGTGCCGGTGGTGCTGGCCCAGAAGAAGGGCGAGCCGAAGGTGGTCGACACCGACGAACATCCGCGTCCCGACACCAGCGCCGTCAATCTGGCCAAGCTGAAAGGCGTGGTCAAGCCGGAAGGCTCGGTCACCGCCGGCAACGCGTCCGGCCTGAACGACGGGGCCTGCGCGATCCTGCTCGCGTCCAGCGAGGCGGTAGCGCAGCACGGCTTGAGCCCGCGCGCGCGCGTGGTCGGCATGGCGTGCGCCGGACTGGCGCCGCGCATCATGGGCTTTGGCCCGTCACCGGCCACGCGCAAGGTGCTGGCCCTGACTGGCCTGACCATCGGGCAGATGGACGTGATCGAGTTGAACGAAGCGTTAGCCGCGCAGGCACTGGCGGTCACGCGCGACCTGGGCCTGGCCGACGACGCCGCGCACGTCAACCCGAACGGCGGCGCGATCGCGATCGGCCACCCGCTGGGCGCGTCCGGCGCACGCCTGATCCTGACGGCGGTCAATCAACTGCATCGCACCGGCGGGCGTTATGCGCTGTGCACGATGTGCATCGGCGTCGGCCAGGGCATCGCCATCATCGTCGAACGCGTTTAATTTCAATCGGGGACAGACCCCTGTTTCCAGGCAATGACTCGGGACGCTGGACAGACCGGCGTCATTCGTGAAGTTTCCTGGGAACAGGGGTCTGTCCCCAATTAATCCAATTAATCGAAAGCCCAGCATGGTCAAGGTCTACCAAATCGACGGCGTCACGCCGGTGGTCCATCCCAGCGCCTACGTGCATCCGAGCGCGGTGCTGATCGGCGACGTGATCGTCGGCGCGCGTTGCTACGTCGGTCCGCACGCATCCCTGCGCGGCGACTTCGGCCGCCTGATCCTCGAGGAGGGTGCCAACGTGCAGGACGGCTGCATCATGCACGGCTTTCCCGGCTGCGACACGGTCATCGAAGTGGATGGCCACATCGGCCACGGCGCCGTGCTGCACGGCTGCCGCATCGGGCGCAACGCGATGGTGGGCATGAACGCGGTGGTGATGGACAAGGCCGTCGTCGGCAGCGACAGCATCGTCGCGGCGATGAGTTTTGTGAAAGCCGGCATGCAGGTGCCAGCCCGTTCGATGGTGATGGGCACGCCGGCGCGCGTGACGCGCGAACTGACGGATGAAGAAATCAACTGGAAAAGCTTCGGCACGCGCCAATATCACGAACTGACCGTGCGTTCACTGAACACGATGCGCGAAGTCGAGGCGCTCGCCGAGGTCGAACCTGAACGCAAGCGCATCGAATTTGGCCCCGACGCGCACGACACCAAACAATAATCCTGGAGAGCTAGTATGCATACAATATCTACCCTGCAAAGTCTGATCGGTGGCCGCTGGATCGGCGAACAAGCCGCCGTGCCGCTGCATAACGCGCTCGACAACAGCCTGATTTACCACACCCACGCCGAGTCGATCGACTTCGGCGAAGCGGTCAGCTACGCGCGCAACAGCGGCGTGCCGGCGCTGATGGCGCTGGATTTTCAGCAGCGTGCCGCGCGCCTGAAAGCGCTGGCGCTGTACCTGGTCGAGCGCAAGGAAGAGCTGTACGCGATCTCGCACCTGACCGGCGCGACGCGCCCGGACAGCTGGGTCGACATTGAAGGCGGCACCGGCACCTTGTTCGCCTACGCCAGCATGGGCAGCCGCGAGCTGCCCTCGTCGAACGTGCTGCACGAAGGCCCGGCGATGATGCTCGGTAAAAACGGCGGCTTCGCCGGCACCCACATCCTGGTGCCGCGTGGCGGCCTGGCGGTGCATATCAACGCCTTCAATTTTCCCATCTGGGGCCTGCTGGAAAAATTCGCGCCCAGCTTTCTGGCGGCCATGCCTTGCATCGCCAAGCCCGCCTCGGCCACCTCGTATCTGACGGCGGCGGTGGTACGCATGATGCATGAGTCGGGCCTGCTGCCGGCGGGCAGTCTGCAACTGGTGATCGGCGGCACGGGTGACCTGCTCGACCGCCTGAACGGCCAGGACGTGGTCACCTTCACCGGCTCGGCCGACACGGCCGCCAAGCTGCGCACCAACCGCAATCTGATCGCCAATTCGGTGCCCTTCAACGGTGAAGCCGATTCGCTCAACTGCGCCATCCTCGGCCCCGACGTTTCGCCCGACGATGTCGAGTTCGAACTGTTCATCAAGGAAGTGGCGCGCGAAATGACCGGCAAGGCCGGCCAGAAATGCACGGCGATCCGGCGCATCATCGTGCCGCAAAACATGGTCGATGCGGTCGGCACGCGTTTGCGCGAACGGCTCGCCAAGGTGGTGGTGGGCGACCCGTCGGTGGAAGGCGTGCGCATGGGCGCGCTGGCCTCGAAGGCCCAGCAGCACGACGTGGCCGAACGGTTGGCGCTGCTGGCCGCCGGCAACGAAATCCTGCTCGGCGAGCGCGACGGCTTTGCGCCGCGCGGCGCCAACGTGGCCGACGGCGCCTTCTTCGCGCCCACGCTGCTGCTGTGCCGCGACGCGCTGCACAACAACGCGGTGCATGACGTGGAAGCGTTCGGCCCGGTCAGCACCATCATGACGTACAGCGACATCGATGAAGCGCTGGCGCTGGCCGCGCGCGGCAAGGGCAGCCTGGTCAGTACCTTGGTCACGCGCGACCCGAAGATCGCCGCGCGCGCCGTGCCGATCGCCGCCGCCCTGCACGGCCGCGTGCTGGTGTTGGAGCGCGAAGCGGCGGTCGATTCGACCGGCCACGGCTCGCCGCTGCCGCAGTTAAAACACGGCGGCCCGGGGCGCGCCGGCGGTGGTGAAGAACTGGGTGGCATCCGCGCAGTGCGCCACTATCTGCAGCGCACCGCGGTGCAAGGATCGCCCACCATGCTGGCCGCCATTACGGGCGAATACGTGCGCGGCGCCAAGGTGCAGGAAAGCGAGGTGCACCCGTTCCGCAAGCACTTCGAAGAGCTCAACATGGGCGACTCGCTGTTGACGCACCGGCGCACTGTCAGCGAAGCCGATATCGTCAACTTCGGCGGCATTTCCGGCGACTTTTTCTATATGCACTTCGACGAGATCGCGGCCAAGGATTCGCAGTTTGGCAAACGCATTGCGCACGGCTACTTTGTGCTGTCGGCGGCGGCCGGGCTGTTCGTGTCGCCCGCGCCCGGCCCCGTGCTGGCCAACTATGGCCTCGACAACCTGCGCTTCATCACGCCGGTGGGCAATGGCGACACCATCCGCGCGCGCCAGACCTGCAAGCTCAAGGTCTACCGCAACCGCACCGACGAGAAGGGCGAGGGGCAGGGCGTGGTGGCGTGGGACGTGCAGGTGACCAATCAGCACGATGAACTGGTGGCCAGTTACGACATTCTGACGCTGGTGGCCAAGCGCGGCTAGCGCGCCGCAGCGCACAATGAAAAACAGCCGCAAAGCGGCTGTTTTTCATTCATGTCGGCGTTCGTCAGACGGCACGCCGTCGATGAATATTTACTTACCTTTTTTCAGATCCTTGACCGCTTCTTTCAGGTCGCCTACCGATTCCTGCAATTTTCCTTGCGCCTGATGCTTGAGGCCTTCGGCTTGTTGATGCGGGTTGCCGATGATCTTGCCGGCTTCCTGTTGGATTTTGCCGCCGAGGTCTTTTGCTGCGCCAGCTACTTGGTCTTTGTTCATGGTAGTTTCCAATCAAGTTAAGAGATGAGCCTGCTGCGCAAAGTGCGCTGCTTGGTACTTCCTGTGAAGCACACGGTCGTTGCGCCGTGTGCTTGTACGAACAATATTCCAATCCATCGTCGCGCTCTGTGCGTTAGCTAACGCAGGACAAATCTTTATTTTTTTGGCGCCGCCACGTCGGCCACTTTCGCCTGTGCGACCCCGCCCAGCATTGGGAAGGGATTGATCGGGCGGCCTTTCCACCACTGCTTGTCGTCGTCCAGTTCGAAAATCGCGAAGTGCAGGTGGGGCGTGGCCGGGTCGGCATTGCCGGTGCTGCCGACATAGCCGACCAGCTCGCCCTGCTTGATGAAATCACCCTCCTTGACGCCGGGGGCGTAGCGCTCCAGATGGGCGTAGTAGTAGACAAATTTCTCGGCGCCGTCGAATTGGTAGACGGTCAGCCCACCCGGCTTGCTGTCGAACAGCTTGGCCACCTTGCCGTCGACCGCCGCGTGCACCGGCGTGCCCTTGGGCGCGCTGATGTCAAGCGCCTCGTGGTGCCGTTCGCTGCCGCGCGCTTCGTCAAAGGTATCTTTCAGCTGAGCCGGCCCGATGCCGGCGATCGGCAGCGCGATCGGGTTCGCCTGCACAGCCGGCAGGCTGGCGATGGTTGGCGGGATCGCCTGTGCGGGCATGGCCACCTCGCCGGTGCGCGGGGGCGCGAGGCAGGGCGCGACGACGTTGCTGGGCGCGGCCGCGATCAGCGTGGGCGCCGCGTCGGGCATGACCCGGATCAGCGCAACGATACCGATGGCGCCGGCCAGCGCGCCCAACAAAAAAATCAAAAATGTTTTCATCATCGTTCCTTGGAATTAGTCTTGCATCAGCACATCGACACCGGCGGCGAGCGCGTGTGCCAGCGCCGTCGCATCCCAGTTGGTCAGCCGGATACAGCCGTGTGACTGGGTCTTGCCCACGTTGGCCGGTTCCGGCGTGCCGTGGATACCATAGTGTTCTTTCGACAGATCGATCCACACCACGCCGACCGGATTGTTGGGGCCGGCCGGCAGCGTGGCCGCGTGTTCGTTTGCGCCGGCGTCCCAGAACAGCTTGGGGTTGTAGTGGAACACCGGATTGCGGCTGATCGTCTTCACCTTCCAATGCCCGAGCGGCAGCGGATCGTGTTCGCTGCCGGTGCTGGCGGGGAACTGGGCCAGCACGGCGCCGCCGGCGTCGAGCACCGTCAGCGTCTGGTCGGACTGGTCGATGACCAGCCGGGTGGCCTTGGCCAGCTCGGCGATGTCGGCCACCTGCGGCACCACGATGTGTTCGCCCGCCTTGGTAAATCGTTGGCCGGGATTGAGCCGGCGCAGTAGCGCGGGACTGGCGTGGAAGCGTTCGCCCAGTGCTTCGAGCGCCGACGCGAAGCCCAGCGCGCTCAGCTTGGCTTTGTCGGCGTAACTGGCCGGCAGCGCTGCATACGGGCCGTCGACGTCGGCCTGCAGTAGCTGATAGTCGCCCAGCACGTCGGCGCTGTCGCGTTCCAGCGCCGCCCAGGTGGGCGCGTCGAGCGTGCCCGTCACGTCCAGCTGCTGGCTGTTCTGATAGCCTTCGATCGCCTTGCGTAAATTCTGTCCAAACGCGCCATCGATTTCGCCGCTCGAAAAATGTGCGCGCGCCAGCAGTATCTGGGCGCGCAGCAGCATTGCGCCGGACGGATGCTTGCCCTTGCTGTGCTGGTGCCCGGCGGGGTCCTGCGCGGCCAGCCGCAGCGGCGCGGCTGCCATCGAGGTGGCGCTGCACGCACAGGCTGCAAGCAAGATCATCAAACGCTGTTTCACTGGTATTCCCCTAAAATAATTCCTCTGCTCAACAGATTAGAGGGGGGCGGGTAGCTGGTCTGTTCGTTCGCGCACCGACTCCGCGTCGATTCGAGGCCAAGCTATGCTGGTCGCTGTAGTACCGCTAGCGCCTGCAGGCGCGGTTCGCAGCAGCATCTCCTTTTACCCCTTCACGATGCAAAGAGCCGGCATGACTGTTCCCATCCTCCCACCCGGACCGGTGTCACCGCGCGCCTATGCGCGCCAGATGCGTCACGTCGGCCACGCCGCGCTGCTGGACTGGTTCGCCCACCGGGCGGCCAGCAAGGGCGCCGCGCTGGCGTTCTACACGCTGTTTTCGATGGCGCCGATTTTGCTGCTGGTGATCGCCATCGCCGGCTTCTTTTACGGTACTGACATCACCCGCAACGAGGTGCTGGCGCAGGTGCGCGATCTGCTGGGCGCGCAGGGCGCGGCGGCGATCGCGCTGATACTCGACGGTGCGCGCAACCACGAGCAGGGCCGGCTGGCCACCGCCATCGCCAGCGCCTTGCTGCTGTTTGGCGCGACCAGCGTGTTCGCCGAACTGAAGGCGAGCCTGGACGACATCTGGGGCATGGCCGCCATGCGCGAAACCAGTGTGCTGGACCTGCTGCGCACCCGCCTGCTGTCGTTCGGCCTGATTCTGGTGCTGACGTTTCTGATGATGGTGTCGCTGCTGCTGAGCGCGGCGCTGGCGCTGCTTGAACATTATTGGGGCGGCGTCTGGCGCGACTCCGCGCTGACACTGGCGGTGCTGGCCGGGCTGATCGGTTTTTCCGTCAATGCCAGCCTGTTCGCGGTGATTTTCAAGACGCTGCCGCGCGTGCGCCTGTCCTGGCACGACGTGCTGATCGGCGCGCTCGGCACCGCCGCCTTGTTCGCGTTGGGGAAATACCTGATCGGCCTGTACATCGGCAACAGCGGCGTGACCAGCAGTTTTGGCGCCGCCGGATCGATGATCGCGCTGCTGCTGTGGGTCTACTACTCGGCGCAGATTTTTTTCTTCGGCGCCGAGTTCACGCGCGAATACGCGCTGCAGCTGGGCAGCCTGCGCGGCCAGCGCGACAAGTACGAGCCGCCCGAACTGCAAGCGCGGCCTGACCAGCAGGCCCGGCACGACGCCCAGCAATCGATTCCGGATCCCGAACATCAGACATGAACGGCGCCTTGCCGCCGGGGCAGCATGTCGCGTCAAGGGTGTGAAACAGCAAGGGCTGCCCGGCTCGCGCCGGTTGTTGCGGCGGTTTTCGTCCGGCCTTCGTCATGCCGTCGTATTGACTGCATGGTCGCCCGGATTGGCCGGACACTCGTGGAAGCGGCCGACAAAATCGGCCGACCGTTGCGCGGCGGAGGCGGCGCGCGGGCGGCGCCACGCGGGCGGCGCCACTGCGCTGACGCCGCCCGCTCGCTTACGCAGCCTTGTGCTGACCGAACGGATCGTCGATCGAGTGGGCCGGCAGTGTGAACCACTTCGGACCGTTGGCCGTCATGTAGAAATGGTCTTCGTGGCGCACGCCGAATTCGCCCGGAATGCAGATCATCGGCTCGTTCGAAAAGCACATGCCCACGTCCAGCGGCGTGCGGTCGCTGCCCACCAGATACGGCCACTCGTGGATGTCCAGGCCGATCCCGTGGCCGGTGCGGTGCGGCAGGCCGGGCAGCGCGTAGCCGGCCGAAAAACCATTGGCCGCCAGCGACACGCGCGCAGCCGCATCGACGTCGCCGCACGGCACGCCGATCTGGGCCGCCGCAAACGCTGCCAGTTGCGCTGCCTGCTCGCTGTTCCACACCGAACGCTGGCGCTCGGTCGGGGTGCCGAACACGTAGGTGCGGGTGATGTCGGAGATGTAGTCCTTGACCTTGCAGCCGGTATCGATCAACACCATGTCGCCCTGTTTCAAGGTCTGCACATAGCTCACACCATGCGGGTAGGCGGTCGCCTCGCCGAACAGCACGATGCAAAACACCGAACCGGGCGCGCCGACCTTGCGGTGCGCGCGCGCGATGAATTCCTCCACCTCGACGGTGGTGATGCCTTCGACGAGGATGCTGGCGGTGGCCTTGTGCACGGCCAAAGTCATGTCCTTGGCGCGCTGCATCAGCGCGATCTCGTTATCGGACTTGCGGGCGCGGCAAAACGCGGTCACCGGCTTGGCGTTCTCCAGCGCGTAGCCGTCGGCCAGCTGTTGGACGCCGTCGGTGATGAAGTAGGCGGTGCTCTCGTCAAGGCCGATGCGCGGCGCCTTGGCGTGGCTGGACGCGATGCCCATGCGCGCCAGCACGGCGATGAACAACTGGTACGGGCTTTCGTGCTCTTCCCAGCAGTTGACAGCGCCTTCGATGACCATGAAGTCAAGCAGCGTGCTTTTTTCGAAGGCCGGCGCGATGTACTCGGGCGCGCCGTGGGCAGGCAGAATGGCGCCGACCATGCGCTCGCTGGCGTACCACTTGGTGCCAGTGAAGTAGGTCAGGTTCGAGCCGGCATTGAGATAGATCGCCGCGATGCCGTGCTCGCGCATATAGGCTTGCGCCTTGGCGATGCGCTGCTGGTGTTCTTCCTTGCCGATGCCAACCACGCCGTCTGTCATGTTGGACAGCCCGGCCAGCGCCTGGTCGATTGTTTTTCCGCCTATGCTCATCGTGTCATGCTCCTTTATTTCTTGTCTGTGTCACTGGAAAAATTGAGTTCCGGCTCAGCGCCGTCCTTCTTGGCATCCGGCTTGGCGGCCGGCTGCTCGGAACCCGTCGGGATGTCGATCTTCAGTTCGATCTGCTCTTTCATATCGACTTTTTTCTCTACCGAGACGACGCGCGGAAACAGGATGATCAGCGCGACCATGATGACCTGGATCACGACGAACGGAATCGCGCCCCAGTAGATATCGGATGTCTTGACTTCTTTCGGCGCCACCGAGCGCAGGTAGAACAGCGCAAAGCCAAACGGCGGATGCATGAACGAGGTCTGCATGTTCACGCCCAGCAGCACGCCGAACCAGATCAGGTCGATGCCCAGCTTGTCGGCCACGGGACCGACCAGCGGCACCAGGATGAAGGCCAGCTCGAAGAAGTCGAGGAAGAACGCCAGCACGAAGAACATCATGTTGACGACGATCAGAAAGCCCGTCGTGCCGCCCGGCAGGCTCGACAGCAGATGCTCGACCCACAGGTCGCCGTTCACGCCGCGAAACACCAGCGAGAACACGGTCGAACCGATCAGGATGAAGATCACGAAGCAGGACAGGCGGGTGGTCGAGTTCATCGCCTGGCGTAGCAGGCTCCAGGACAGGCGCCCGTTCATCAGTGCCATCACGATGGCGCCCATCGCGCCCATGCCGCCGCCTTCGGTCGGCGTGGCCAGGCCGATGAAAATCGTGCCCAGCACCAGGAAGATCAGCGCCAGCGGCGGGATCAGTACAAACACCACGCGCTCGGCCATTTTCGACAGCAGGCCGAGCTTGAACTTGCGGTTGGCCAGCGCGATGACGAAGGCGCCTACCACGGCCACGCTGGCGCCCAGCACACCGAGGCTGTCGGCGGCCATCGCCGGATGGCTGGCGCCGACCAGCTTGGCCGCGCCGACGCCCAGCGCGAGCGCGCCGATTGCCAGTGCCAGCACCGAGCGTGCGCCGCTGTCACCGTTGGGCTGGCGCAGATTGCGCGCTTCCAGCGGCAGCGCCGGCACATGGTGCGGCTTGAAGATCGACAGCGCCAGCACGTAGCCGGCATACATGGCCGTGAGCAGCAGGCCCGGGATGAAGGCGGCTTTGTACATGTCGCCCACCGAGCGGCCCAGCTGGTCGGCCAGCACGATCAGCACCAGCGATGGGGGAATGATCTGCGCCAGCGTGCCCGAGGCGGCGATCACGCCCGAAGCGACGCGCTTGTCGTAACCGTAGCGCAGCATCACCGGCAGCGAGATCAGGCCCATCGAGATGACGGACGCGGCCACCACGCCGGTGGTGGCGGCCAGCAGCGCGCCCACAAAAATGACCGCATATGCGACGCCGCCGCGGACCGGCCCGAACAACTGGCCGATCGTGTCGAGCAGATCCTCGGCCATGCCAGAGCGCTCGAGAATGAGGCCCATGAAGGTGAAGAACGGGATCGCCAGCAGCGTTTCGCTGCCCATGATGCCGAAAATGCGGTTCGGCAGCGCCTGCAGCAGTTCCGGTTTCAGCAGGCCGAACTCGATGCCGACGAAGCCGAAAAACAGGCCGTTGGCGGCCAGCGAAAAAGCCACCGGGAAGCCCGATAGCAGAAAGATGACCAGCGCACCAAACATGATGGGTGCGAGGTTTGTCATGATTAAGTGTTCCATGTGTCTCCGTCAGTTGTCGTTGTCGTTGCGCGTCGGGCGGGCCGCTCAGACTAGCTGAGCTTGTTGGCGGCCTTGATCGCCTCGATCTCTTCTTCGGGCGTGGCGACATGCTTGGCAAATTCATGCCCGTCGATGCGCCCGGCCAAGAAGGCGATGCGCTTGATCACTTCGGAAACACCCTGCAGCACCAGCAGCAAAAAGCCGACTGGCACCAGCAACTTGGCCGGCCAGACGATCAGGCCCCCCGAGTTGGACGACATTTCGCCGCTCTGGATCGAGATCAGCGCGAACGGCACGCCATAGAACAGGATCAGCGAGCAAATCGGCAGCAGGAACAACAAAAAACCGAACAGGTCGATCCAGACCTGGGTGCGCTTGGAGAAGCGCCCGGCCACCACGTCGATGCGCACATGCTCATCGCGCTTCAAGGTGTGGGCGCTGGCCAGCATGAACATCGAGGCGAACAGATACCACTGGATTTCCAGCCAGCCGTTGGAACTTTGGTTGAACGCGTAGCGCACGATGGCGTTGCCGCTGCAGATAACGACAGCGGCCAGCAGGGCCCAGCTGATGGCGCTGGCGATCTTCTCGTTGAGGGCGTCGATGAGACGTGAGACGGACATGAACATGATGCTGATCTCCTGGTGAACTGCGCTGGACTCTGTGGTCCATGCGCGGGGACTGCTGCGGGGATGCTATTCGCGTTCCTCGCTGACGGTACCGCAGCGGCAGGCCGCAGACGGTGCGGCGCGCCGCCCATGTTCACGGCAACGCGTCAGTGCCCAGTCCTTGCAGCGCAGATCGTACCGGATCGCTGGCGCGCCGTCTTGTGCAAATGCCCCGCTTTGCGTGCGCAAATCGGGACAATCGCGTGTTACGCCAGCTGGGCGCGCACGCGGGCGATCGCCGCGCGCACTTGCTTGGGCGCGGTGCCGCCCACATGGTCGCGCGCTGCCACCGAGCCTTCCAGCGTCAGCACGGCGAACACGTCCTGCTCGATCAATGCCGAGAAGGCGCGCAACTGCTCGAGCGACAGGTCGGCCAGGTCGCAACCGGCGTCGACGCAGGCGCGCACGGCGCGTGCCACCGCTTCGTGGGCGTCGCGAAACGGCAAGCCCTTCTTGACCAGGTAGTCGGCCAGGTCGGTTGCGGTGGCGTAGCCCTGCAGCGCGGCCGCGCGCATCGCGTCCGGTTTGACTTGGATGCCGCCGGCCATGTCGGCGAAGATGCGCAGCGTGTCGACGACCGTGTCGACGGTGTCAAACAGCGGCTCCTTGTCTTCCTGGTTGTCCTTGTTGTAGGCCAGCGGCTGGCCTTTCATCAGCACCAACAGGCCGGTCAGGTGGCCGAACACGCGTCCGGTCTTGCCGCGCGCCAGTTCCGGCACGTCGGGGTTTTTCTTTTGCGGCATGATCGACGAGCCGGTGCAGAAGCGGTCGGCGATGTCGATGAAGCCCACGCGCGGGCTCATCCAGATCACCAGTTCTTCCGACATGCGCGACACGTGCGTCATGATCAGTGCCGAGGCGGCGCAGAACTCGATGGCGAAGTCGCGGTCCGAGACGGCGTCCAGCGAATTGTGGCAGACGTCGTCAAAACCGAGCGTTTTCGCCACGCGCAGACGGTCGATCGGGAAGGTGGTGCCGGCCAGCGCGGCCGCGCCCAGCGGCAGGCGGTTGACGCGGCGGCGACAGTCGGCCATGCGCTCGGCATCGCGCCCGAACATCTCGACGTAGGCCAGCATGTGGTGGCCAAACGTGATCGGCTGCGCCACCTGCATATGGGTGAAACCCGGCATGATGGTGTCGGCGTGTTGCTCGGCCAGGTCGGTCAGCGCGCCGCGCAGCGCGTTCAGCAGCAGCGTGATGTCGTCGATCGCGGCGCGCACGTACAGGCGGATGTCGGTGGCCACCTGGTCGTTGCGCGAGCGGCCCGTGTGCAGGCGCTTGCCGGCGTCGCCCACCAGTTCGGTCAGACGTTTTTCGATATTCAGGTGCACGTCCTCCAGGTCGAGCAGCCATTCGAACTGGCCGGATGCGATTTCGCTGGAAATTTGTGCCATGCCGCGATTGATTTCGGCGTAGTCGGCATCCGACAGGATGCCCTGGGCGTTGAGCATTTCGGCGTGCGCCAGCGAGCCTTGAATGTCGAAGGTGGCCAGGCGCTTGTCGAAAAACACCGAGGCGGTGTAGCGTTTTACCAGATCGGAGACTGGTTCGGAAAAGCGCGCCGACCAGGCTTCGCCTTTTTTGGAGAGTTGAGCTGTCATATAGAGGTGTCCCGTTGAGTTACCCGATTATAAACAAGGATCGCCCGGGCCGCGCAAATGGGCCGATCTGAGGTAGTCTTATGGTCTCGATCACCACGGAGAGTTGCGATGACACCTCGTTTGACATCGGCCGGCGTGCTGCTGGCCCTGTTTTGCACCCAGTTCAGCGCCGCCGCGCTGGCGCAGCAGGCGCCAGCGGGCAAGGACGCGCCGCAAATGAAGGCCACGCCCATCGTCACCAAGGTGGCAGCGCCGGCCAATGCGCTCGATGTCGGCTCGGTCGATGCGATCGTCGCCGCACTGTACGACACGATCTCCGGCCCGATCGGCAAGCAGCGCGACTGGGACCGTCTGCGCTCGCTGTTCTCGCCCGACGGCCGCTTGGTCGTCATGCGCGCCAACCCGAGCGGACCGGCCACCAGCACCACGCTGAGCGTGGACGACTACATCGGCCGCGTCAGCGTGCCGTTCGAGCGCGACGGCTTTTTCGAGGCCGAAGTGGCGCACCACACCGAAAGCTACGGCAACATCGCCCAGGTGTTCAGCACCTACGCGTCGCGCCGCACGTCGATGGACGTCAAGCCTTTCCAGCGCGGCATCAACAGCGTGCAGCTGCTCAACGACGGCAGCCGCTGGTGGATCGTCAGTCTGGTGTGGCAGGCCGAAGGCGACAAGAGCCCGCTGCCTGAGCGCTATCTGAAGAGCCAATAGCGGCTCGACCACCCGCGCCCCGATGCGCGCCGCTGTCGGTGGGCGCGGCGGCGTGCGCGCCGCGCGCCTTGCCAGCGGCGTCAGCAGGTATCAAGCCGTCACCGGCGCGCGCCAGTTGGCCATCGGCGCGGGTCGCGACGCGCCCTTGCCGCGCCTCGGGAATGGCTGTCACGCTCCCCCGGCCCAGCTTTCGTAGCCAACGGACAACAAAAATTTGGCGACTTGCTCGACAAGGAAAAAGTGCGCCTATACTCGATTGTGTGGTGTGCGCGCCGCGTGCGCATCATGCAAGGATGTAAATCCTGGTGGATCGCTACGCCGCGCCAAGCCGCTCGCGTCGCCATCTCATGTGCACAGTGTTTTCTATCGCGAAGTGATATGTCATGGAACGTCTATCCCCGATTCTCCTGCTCAGCGTGATCTCACTGACCCTGTCGGCGCCGACCCGTGCGGACGACGTTGTGCGCGTCGCGTTCGGGCTGGCCATTCCGCCCTACGTGATCCAGGAAAAAGACAACGGCTTTGAACTCGACATTATTCGCGAGGCGCTGGCCCTGACCGGCCATACCTTGAAACCGGTGTACGCGGCCTCGGCGACGACGGTGCAACTGCTCAAGGCGGGCAAGATCGACGCCGCCCAGCGCGGCGGGCCGGATCTGCACGATGGCGACGGCGTGTTCTACGCCACGCAGCCGGCGGTGGTGTACCAGGACTTTGCGATCACGCTCAAGAAGAACAACATCGTCGTCAACTCGCTGGCCGACCTGAAGGGCAAATCGATCGCCGCGTACATGGGCGCGAAGAATTTTATTGGCCCCGACTATGCGGCTGCCGTGCAGGACAATCCCCGCTATCAGGAAGTGGCCAATCAGAAGCGCCAGGCGCTGATGCTGTTTGCCAACGGGATCGAGGTGGTCGTCTCGGACGTCAATATCTTCAAATACTTCAGCGCCTCGGAAAAGGGCCAGGTCGACACCAACCAGGAAGTGGTATTTCACAAGATCTTCTCCGACAGTGCGCAGCTGAGCAACAACCCCATCTTCGTCGACAAGAAGGTGCGCGACGATTTCGATGCCGGCCTGAAGCGCTTGAAGAGCAGCGGGCGCTACCAGAAAATCATCAAGGAATACATCAAGTAACGCCGGCATGCCGCCATGGCGGCGCCGCGTCAGCAGGCACGTCGCGCGCGTGCGAAAATCGATGTCCCCCATTTGCGGACCATCCACATGAGCAGTTTTTGCATCACCACCGACCCGGCCCAGCTCGACACGGCGCTGATTCACCGTTACCTGAGCGAGCAATCGAGCTGGGCGATCGGTATGCCGCTGGCGACGCTGCAGCGCGCGATCGCGCATTCGCTGTGCTTCGGCGGCTACCTCGATGGCCGTCAGGTGGCGTTTGCGCGCGTGATCAGCGACTTTGCCACCTTCGCCAATCTGGTCGACGTATTTGTGCTGCCTGAACAGCGTGGCCACGGCTACAGCAAGCGCCTGCTTGATGCGGTGCTGGCCCATCCGGATCTGCAGGGGCTGCGCCGCTTCACGCTGGCCACCGGCGATGCGCACGGCCTGTACGCGCAATACGGTTTTACGCCGCCGCTGCGTCCGCAGTCGCTGATGGAGCGCTACTTCCCGACGCTGTACAGCGCGGGTACGTCGCATTGACGCCGTTGATCTGGGCGATCACGCCGTCGTTGCCGCTGGCCCGTGTTCACCCGAGCGTCTTGTGGACCAGTGCAACGACGTCAGCGGCGCTGGCGCGCGCCGCAGCGTGGACGTTGCCGATAAAGCAAAGCGTCGCTGCCAGCGCAAGCAGCGAGAATCATCGTTTCATGGTGTGCTCCCGTATTCGCATCAAGCGGCCCATCCGTTTTTTGCGATGGGCCAGTATCGGTGGCGCCCGTGGTGCGCGTCTGTCGGGTTTCCGCTCGCCCGCGCGTGGTGGTTCAGCGCCGCAGGAATGCATGGAGTGAGTCACCGATCGTCTGCCGGCGCGGGAGAATTCGCGGCGACGCGCTGCGCAGCGGTCCGACATCGCAGCGGCGGGGCAGGGGGGCGCGCAACGAAAAGCACGCAATGCGAACCGGATCCGGCGGCGCAGGCGGTTTACAATGCGACACGCAGCGCGCTGCACGACGGCGCGTGCCCCAACTATTGTCCAGCCCCCACCCGCGAGGTTCTTGCTATGCTGCTGCGCCCCCTTCACCTCGTCCGCGCCCTCGGTGCCGTTCTGGCGCTGTGCGTCGGCGCCGCGCACGCGCAAGCGCCCGCCACCGTGCGACTTGACTACATTCACAGCGGCGACGCGCGCGCCGAACAGTACGCGATCGAACGCGTGCTGATCGAACCGCTGGCCTGGCCGGGTGATCCGGCGCGCGCGCTCGACACCAGCGGGCGCGGGCAAAACCTGGTCGAGGTGGTCGATGCAAAAAGCGGGGTCTTGCTGTACTCGCGCGGCTTCTCCACCATCTTCGACGAGTGGCGCAGCACCGACGAGGCGGCACGCGCGAGCCGCGGTTTTCACGAGTCGGTGCGTTTTCCCAAGCCGGCCCACCCGGTGCGGGTGCGCATCATGAAGCGCGACGAGCACAACGCCTTCGTGCTGGCCTGGAGCGTGGACGTGGACGCCGACGCGCCCGACGTGGTGCGCAAGCAGGGGCCGGCGCCGGCCAAACCGATACCGATTCGTGTCAACGGCGCCTCGGCCGACAAGGTCGATCTGCTGATTCTGGGCGACGGCTACAGCGTGGCCGACATGGCCAAGTTCGAGAGCGATGCGCGGCGCCTGTCCGAGCACCTGTTCCAGGTGTCGCCGTTTCGCGAGCGCGCGCGCGACTTCAACGTGTGGGCGATGGCGGTGCCGACCCAGGAGTCGGGCGTCTCGCGTCCATCGACCGGCGTGCACCACGCGTCCGCGCTGGGCACCCGCTATGACATCTTCGGCAGCGAGCGCTACGTGCTCACGCTCGACAACCGCGCGCTGCGCGACATCGCCCAGTACGCGCCCTACGAGTTCATCGAAATCCTGGTCAATAACGACACCTATGGCGGCGGCGGCATTTTCGGCCAGTTCAGCACGGCGGCGGCCAGCAACGACTGGGCCGACTATCTGTTCGTGCACGAGTTCGGCCATCATTTCGCCGGACTGGCCGACGAGTACTACACCTCGCCGGTGGCGTATCAGTCGAGCGGTGCGCGCAGCGAGCCGTGGCAGCCGAACGTGACGGCGCTGCACGATCCGGCCCATCTGAAGTGGCGCGACAAGGTCAAGGCCGGCACGCCGCTGCCCACGCCCTGGCCCAAAGCGGCCTACGAGCAGTATGCGCGCGCCTATCAGGCGCGCCGCAGCGCCTTGCGCGCGGCCAATCGGCCGGAAAGTGAGATGAGCGCGCTGTTTTTCGAAGACCTCCAGCACAGCAACGCGCTGTTTGCCGGCTCGCCGCTGCATCACGCGGTGGGCGCGTTTGAAGGCGCCAACTACGAGGCCAGCGGCTACTACCGGCCCCAGATGCAGTGTCTGATGTTTGATCGCAGCGATCAATTCTGCACGGTGTGCCAGGACGCGATCAGCACCATCATCGACCTGTACGCCGGTCCCGCCGCGCATAAATAGAGCAGTCCCGCGGCGCCGTTCACGCGCCGCCCCATCCCTTTGCCGGCGCCAACTGTGGCGCCGCGACCCCAGCCTTTCCTTATGTGCGATGGCGTACGGACCGGTGTGGCGAGCGTTGTTATTCTTGCTTCGTTCCTGGACGAGACCCGCACATTAGAACACCGGAGTATAGCGCTCCACCGTGAGGGAGAACTTTCGGCTACGAATCGTCCAACCACCGTTTCCACAACCTTATAAAGGTACTACCATGAACAAATTACTCGCCACCCTGATCGCCAGCCTGTTTGCCGTTTCCGCTTTCGCACAAACCCCGGCTCCGGCCACGATGCCTGAAACAGCAGCTGTCGTCAAAGCAGAAGCCAAAGCCGACAAGGCCGTCGGCAAAGCCGAAGCATCGGAAGCGAAGACCGACATGAAAGCCGACGCAAGCGCCGACAAGGCCAACGTCAAGGCTGCGCAAAAAAAATCCAAAGCACACGCCAAGGCTAAAAAAGCGCATGTCAAAGCCGAAGACAAAGTTGCCAGCGCCGACGCTGAAGACAAAGTAGCTGCAGAAGCGAAGGGCGACAAAGCCGTCGCCAAAGCTGACGCCAAGGCAGACAAGAAGTCGGTACGCGCCGATGCCAAAGCCACCAAGGCTCAGGTCGAAGCGAACGCCGACAAGGCTGTTGCACACGGCAAGACCGAAGAAGTGAAGGCCGAAGGCCGCGCTGACGTCAAAGCAGCAACGCAGAAGTAATCACCGCTGCCAGGTGAAAGAAATGACCGGTACGCCGGTACTGCCGTTCGGTTAAGGTCTTATTTCAAGACTCGCACGGTATAGCGTTGAGATAATGCCTTCACGGCCCGGTCGAATTTTCGGCCGGGCCTTTTTTATTGGGCCGCGTTACCAAGCGCTGGCCAAGTCGTTGCAGAAACGATGGCCCCGTGTAGTTCGTACTCCATGACGTGAAAGGCGCGGACCACGCTGAGCGCGGTCCGATCGCGCGGCGCGGCCAGTGCCGCCAGCGCCATCGATGGCAGCAATCGTTTGGCATGCGACACCTGAGTGTGACAGGGCGGGCCGCAGCAGCTCGACATCGTCGACCAACTCGCTGATGGATTGATGACATGCAGCGCCAACGCAACGACAAGTCAGATAACTTGCCCTGCGGAAAGTCTGCGAGGTCGAATGTTGGCTTTGCCTGTGTCAGCGAGCGCTTTCGCGATCCACGCATAGGGTAGATGCGGCCGCAAGCGCGCCCAGTTGAGTACCGTCTGAGCTTTAACAAGACGATCGCTGGCGTCATCGAACACGATGGCGCAGGTTAACAGCCTGGTCCGCCGTCTACCAGCCAGAAATGACAATGCCGTTCAGTCTTGACTGAGCGGCATGACACCCTGTGGATGCATTTTTGTGTTTTGCGGCTGCATCAGCCCTTTAAAAAGCGCTTTTTGCCCCGATTTAGGGTGCTTGCATTGTAAGATGGTGTTTCCGTGCGCCGCCACCAACGTCGTTGTGCGGTAGATAATTTAAGGAAGTAATTCATGGTTCCCCACCTCGTTACAGCCCAGGCTGGCCCGCTGCTCGACCTCGAAAAAAAGATTCTGGCCGCCACGCCGGCCATTGAGCGCTGGTTTCGCATGGAGTGGCAGGAGCATACGCCGCCGTTTTACTGCTCGGTCGACCTGCGCAACGCCGGCTACAAGCTGGCGCCGGTCGACACCAATCTGTTTCCTGGTGGTTTTAACAACCTCGCCACCGAGATGCTGCCGCTGGCCGTGCAGGCGGCCATGGCGGCCATCGACAAGTATTGCCCGGATGCGCGCAATCTGCTGTTGATCCCCGAGAGCCACACGCGCAACCCCCATTATCTGCAGAACGTGCAGCGCCTGATGCAGATCTTTCGCCAGACGGGGCTGCATGTGCGTCTGGGCTCGCTGTCGCCGGACGTTACCGAGCCGACGCCGCTCGCTTTGCCGGACGGCAATATGCTGGTCGTCGAGCCTTTGGTGAGGTCAAGCAACGGACGGCGGGTCGGTCTGAAGGACTTCGACCCGTGCACCATTTTGCTCAACAACGATCTGTCGGCCGGCATCCCGTCGATTCTGGAAAACATCCACGAGCAGTCGCTGCTGCCGCCGCTGCACGCCGGCTGGGCGGTGCGGCGCAAGAGCAACCACTTCGCCGCCTACGACGAAGTGGCCAAGAAATTCGGCAAGCTGATCGACGTCGATCCGTGGATGCTCAACCCGTTTTTCAGCAAGTGTGGCGAGATCAACTTCCACGAGAACACGGGTGCCGAATGCCTGGCCGACAACGTCACCGTGCTGCTGGCCAAGATCCGCAAGAAGTACAAGGAATACGGCATCAAGGAAAAACCCTTCGTCATCGTCAAGCCCGACGCCGGCACCTATGGCATGGGCATCATGACGGTCAAGGACGCCAGCGAGGTCAAGGATTTGAACCGCAAGCAGCGCAACAAGCTCTCCGTCATCAAGGACGGCGTGGCGGTGACGGACGTGATCATTCAGGAAGGCGTGCCGACGTTTGAGTCGATCAAGGAGGCGGTGGCCGAGCCGGTGGTCTACATGATCGACCGTTACGTGGTGGGCGGCTTCTACCGCGTGCATGCCGAGCGCGGCATCGACCAGAACCTGAATGCGCCCGGCTCGCAGTTCGTGCCGCTGGCGTTCGCCCAGCAGCACGCGGTGCCGGACCTGAAAGCGAAGCCCGGTACGGCGGTGCCGAACCGTTTCTACGTGTACGGCGTGGTAGCCCGACTGGCCCTGCTGGCCGCGTCGCTGGAAATGGAGCGCACCGATCCCCATCCCGAGGTGTACTGAGACACCGAGACGGGCGGCGCCGTGCCGCCGCGCTCAGCGGGCAGCGCCGATACCGGCTAAAATCAGGCATTACCCTGAATGGATACGCCCATGAAAATCGCTTTCCTCGCCGATGCCTTGTCCGGCTTCAAGACCTACAAGGATTCGACCTTTGCGATGATGCGCGAAGCGGCCCGGCGCGGCCACGCGATTTACGCCTTCGAGCAAAGCGACATGGCACTTGACGAGGGCTTTGTCACGGCCGATGTGGCGCACATCACGCTCACCGGCGAGGCCGACAACTGGTATGTGGCCGGCCCCAAGCAGGTCATCCGGCTGTCCGAATTCGACGCCGTCATCCAGCGCAAGGATCCGCCATTCGACATGGAGTATGTGTACGGCACCTACCTGCTCGAGTTGGCTGAAATGCAGGGCGCGCGCGTGTTCAACAAACCGTCGGCGATTCGCGACCACAATGAAAAACTGGCGATCGCCCAGTTCGGCCAGTTCACCGCGCCGACCCTGGTGACGTCGTCGGACACCCGTTTGCGGCTGTTTCACGCGACCCACGAGGACATCATCCTGAAACCGCTCGACGGCATGGGCGGGGCCGGCGTGTTTCGCGTGCGCGCCGACGGCATGAACCTGGGCGCCATCATCGAGGCGCTGACCGACAACGGCAAACGCACCATCATGGCGCAGCGGTATATCCCCGACATCATCAAGGGCGACAAGCGCATCCTGGTCATCAACGGCAAGCCGGTGCCGTTTGCGCTGGCGCGCATCCCGCAGGCGGGCGAAGTGCGCGGCAACCTGGCCGCCGGCGGCATGGGCGTGGCCCAGCCTTTGACGGCACATGACATCGAAATTGCGGAAACCTTGGGTCCGGTACTGGCGGCACGCGGCCTGTTGCTGGTAGGATTAGACGTGATTGGCAACTACCTGACCGAAGTGAATGTCACCAGCCCGACCTGTTTCCAGGAAATTTTCGACCAGAGCGGCTTTGACGTGGCCGCGATGTTCATCGACGCGCTCGAACAGCAGGTGGCCGCGTGAGCATGACGCGCCGCCACGCTTGCCCAGCGACGGGATTCTGACATGGTCGGCATCCTGTTGTTGACGCACGCGCCGCTGGGCCAGGCTTTCATCGCCGCCGTGGCGCACGTGTTTCGCGGACCGACCGAGCGCTTCGAGGCGATCGACGTCACGGCCGATCAGGACCTGGTCGAAGTGCATGTCCAGGCCGCGCAGGCGATCGCGCGGCTCGACGACGGCGACGGCGTGCTGGTGATCACCGACATCAAGGGTGGCACGCCGGCCAATTGTTGCAACTCGCTGGCCGACGCCGGACGCGTTGAGGTGATCGCCGGGATCAGCCTGCCGATGCTGCTGCGCGCCATCACCTACCGGCGCGACACGCTCGACGTGGTCGTCGAGATGGCGCTGGCCGGCGGCCAGAACGGCGCGGTACGGGTCGATAACCGGATCCGGGTGGGACCGATTTAATATGGGGGGCGCCGCCGGCGGCATGCAGGCGACGTCCCGAGCTCGCGACGTTCTATGGATTGAGACAGACAATAATATGATTCAACATGAACTAGAAATCATCAACAAGCTGGGTCTGCACGCGCGCGCCTCCGCCAAGTTCACCCAGTTGGCGTCGAAATACCAAAGCGATGTGTGGCTTACCCGCAACGCGCGGCGCATCAACGCCAAGTCCATCATGGGCGTGATGATGCTGGCCGCCGGCAAGGGCGCCAAGGTCACGCTGGAAGCGGACGGCAGCGATGAAAAGGATTGTGTCGATGCGCTCACCGCGCTGATCAACGACAAATTCGGCGAAGGCGAGTAATGCCGGTCGAACTGAGCCTGCCGCGTTTTCACACCGGCCCCCCGATGGCGTCGTTCACCCTGCACGGCATTCCCGTCTCGCGCGGCATCGCGATCGGGCGCGCGCACCTGCTCACGCCGGCCGCGCTCGACGTCAAGCATTACCTGGTGGCCGAGCAGCAGATCGAGGCCGAAGTGCGGCGCCTGCAAAACGCCATCGCCGCCGTGCACAAGGAGCTGCAAACCTTGTGGACCGACCTGCCGCAGGACGCGCCGACCGAACTGGGCGCCTTCATCGACGTGCATGCGCTGATCCTGTCGGATCCGATGATCTCGGAAGCGCCGCTCGACATCATCCGGGCGCGCCACTACAACGCCGAATGGGCGCTGGTGACCCAGATCGATGAGCTGTCGGCCCAGTTCGACGAGATCGAGGATTCCTATCTGCGCGAGCGCAAGGCCGACATCCAGCAAGTGGCCGAGCGGGTACTCAAGGTGCTGATGGGCACGGCCCAGCTGGAACCGGCGCCACTGCCCAACGGCGCCGAGCGCCCGCCGATGGTGGTGGTGGCGCATGACATTTCGCCGGCCGACATGCTGCAGTTCCGCGACCGCTCCTTCATCGGTTTCGTCACCGACGTGGGCGGGCAGAACTCGTATACGGCCATCGTCGCGCGCAGTCTCGACATTCCGGCCGCGGTCGGCATGTCGCAGGCCTCCTCGCTGATCGAACAGGACGACTGGGTCATCATCGACGGCGACGCCGGCGTGGTGATCGCCAATCCGAGCGCGCTGGTGCTCGAGCAGTACCGCGAGCGCCAGCTGGTCTTGCAGCGCGAGCGCAAGAAGCTGCTGAAGCTGAAAAAGACCCCTGCCATCACGCGCGACGGCACCCCGATCACGCTGCTGGCCAACATCGAACTACCCGAGGATTGCCCCGGCGCGCTGGAGGCGGGCGCCGCCGGCGTGGGCCTGTTCCGCTCCGAATTTCTGTTCATGGGGCGCGCCAGCCACCTCAACGCAATGCCGTCCGAGGACGAGCAGTTCGAGCAGTACAAGAAGGCGGCGGTGGCCATGAAGGGCCGTCCGGTGACCATCCGCACGCTCGACATCGGCGCCGACAAACCGCTCGACCAGACCGAGCACACCGCGCTTAATCCGGCGCTGGGCTTGCGCGCGATCCGCTACTGCCTGGCCGAGCCGCAGATCTTCCTGACCCAGTTGCGCGCGATCCTGCGCGCCTCGGCGTTTGGAAAAATTCGGCTGTTGATCCCGATGCTGGCGCACGCGTTTGAAATCGACCAGTCGCTGTCGATGATCGAGCAGGCCAAGGCCCAGCTGCGCGAAGCGAACCAGAAATACGACGTGGACATCGAGATCGGCGCGATGATCGAAATCCCGGCCGCCGCGCTGGCGCTGCCGCTGTTCGTCAAGCGGATGGATTTCCTGTCGATCGGCACCAATGATTTGATCCAGTACACGCTGGCGATCGATCGGGTCGACTACGAGGTGGCGCATCTGTACAATCCGCTCCACCCGGCCGTGTTGCAGCTGATCGCGATGACCATCAACGCCGGCCACAAGGCTGGCATCGACGTGGCCGTGTGCGGCGAGATGGCGGGCGACGTCAAGCTGACCCGTTTGCTGCTGGGGATGGGCCTGCGCGATTTTTCGATGCACCCGGCCCAGCTGCTGGCGGTCAAGCAGGAAATCCTGAACAGCGACCTGAACGCGATCGTGCCGCAGACGCGCAAGATCCTGCGCGCGATGGAGCCGCGCGCCATCGCCGATGCGGTCGAGCAGCTGCGCGTGCTGTAAGATCGCGCATGCAGCTCGCCAGCGCGGGGACGCAAGTCGCGCGCGTGGCCACCCGCAGCGCCGGCGCGCATGTCCCATCGCACCGGCCTTCCAGACCTACTAAATACTGAAATCCCATGCCTTCAATTGGAACCGTCTCGCCGCTATCGATGCACTTCGCGGCCCCGCTGCCGCTGCAAAGCGGCGCCACGCTGGCTGACTACACGCTGGTCTATGAAACCTACGGCACGCTCAATGCGGCGCGCTCGAACGCGGTGCTGGTATGCCACGCGCTGAACGCCTCGCACCACGTGGCCGGCAGCTATGCCGACCAGCCGAAAAGCGTCGGCTGGTGGGACAATATGGTTGGCCCCGGCAAGCCGCTCGACACCGATAAATTTTTCGTCATCGGGGTCAATAACCTGGGTTCCTGCTTTGGTTCGACGGGACCGATGCACACCAATCCGGCCACCGGCAAACCCTACGGCGCGAGCTTTCCCGTGGTGACGGTGGAAGACTGGGTGGCCGCCCAGGCGCGCCTGGCCGACGCGCTGGGGATCGAACAATTCGCCGCCGTGATGGGCGGCTCGCTGGGCGGCATGCAGGCGCTGGCCTGGAGCATGCTGTTTCCAAGCCGCCTGCGCCACTGCGTGGTGATCGCCTCCACCCCCAAGCTGTCGGCCCAGAACATCGCCTTCAACGACGTCGCGCGCCAGGCCATCTTGTCGGACCCGGACTATCACGGCGGCGACTTTTACGCGCACGGCGTGGTACCCAAGAACGGTTTGCGGGTGGCGCGCATGGTCGGCCATATCACCTATCTGTCGGACGACGACATGGCCGAAAAATTCGGCCGCAAGCTGCGCGATGCAGTCGACTACAAGTTCGGCTTCGGGGTCGACTTCGAGATCGAATCCTATCTGCGCTACCAGGGCGACAAGTTCTCCGAATACTTCGACGCCAACACCTATTTGCTGATCACCAAGGCGCTCGATTATTTCGACCCTGCGCGCAGTTTTGGCGGCGACCTGACGGCCGCATTGGCCAATACAACGGCCGAATTTTTCGTCGCCTCGTTCTCGACCGACTGGCGCTTTGCGCCCGAGCGTTCGCGCGAGATCGTGCAGGCGCTGGTGTGCAACCGGCGCCGCGTCACCTACGCCGAAATCGACGCGCCGCACGGCCACGACGCCTTCCTGCTGGAAGACGCGCGCTACATGAATCTGGTGCGCGCCTACTACGAGCGGATCTGGAACGAGGAACCGGTCGGCAGCGCCGCCGGCGCGCCGTCCGGCAGCACGCAACGCAGCAAGGAGCTGGCATGAATTTCCAAGACCTGAGCACCCTGCGCCCCGACCTCGCGTTCATCGCGCACTGGGTGCCGAACAAGGCGCACGTGCTGGACGTTGGTTGCGGCGACGGCGCCATGCTGCGCTATCTGCAAAGCGGCAAGCAATGCACCGGCTACGGCATCGAGATCGCCGACGACAAGGTGTTGGAAAGCACCCAGCGCGGCATCAACGTGATCCAGCAGGACATGGAAAAAGGGCTGGCGCTGTTTGGCGATAATTCCTTCGACACCGTGTTGTGCCTGTCGTCGCTGCAGATGATGAAGCAGGTCGAAGGCCTGCTGCGCGACATCGTGCGGGTGGGCGCCGAGGCGATTGTCTCGTTCCCCAATTTCGCCTACTGGCCGCACCGGGTCGCGTTGATGAACGGGCGCATGCCGGTGTCGAAATCCTTGCCGTTCCAGTGGTACGACACGCCCAATGTGCGCTGCGCGACGATTGTCGACTTTGCACAACTGGCTGACGAAGTGGGCCTGGAAGTGATCGAATACGTCGCGCTGGCCGACGGCAAACCGGTGTCCTTTCTGCCCAATTTGCGCGGCAGTTTGGCGGTGTTCCGGCTGCGCAAAAAGACGCTGGCGCCAGCGTGACGAACACCACGTCGGGCGCGAGCACGAGCGCGAGCATGACCTGGCGCGGCCTGCTCGACGGGCGCATGCTGACGATCCTGTTCCTGGGCGTGAGCTCCGGCCTGCCGCTGTTTACGCTGATTTATCTGGTACAGGCCTGGCTGACCAAATCGGGCGTCGACGTGAAGGCGCTGGGCCTGTTTGCGATGGTGCTGTTTCCCTATACGTTCAAGTTCCTGTGGGCGCCGTTCATGGACCGCTACGCGATCGGCGCGCTGGGCCGGCGGCGTGGCTGGATGGCGCTCACCCAGGTGTGTCTGTTCCTGGCGATCGGGGCGATGGGCATGCTCGATCCGCACACTCAGCTCGGCGCCGTCGTGCTGGCAGCCGCCGGGGTGACGTTCCTGTCGGCCAGCCAGGATGTCGTCGTCGACGCCTACCGGCGCGAGATCCTGCTCGACCATGAGCAGGGCATGGGCGCGGCCGTCATCGTCAACGCGTACAAGATGGCCGGCTTGATTCCCAGCGCGCTCGGTTTCGTGCTGGCCGATCATCTGTCCTGGCCGATCGTGTTCTGGATCATCGCCGCGTTCATGTTGCCCGGCCTGGTGTGTACTTTGTTGGCCAAGGAGCCGAAGTCGTACGGCGCGCCGCCGAAAAACATGCAGGAAGCGATTGTCCTGCCGTTCAAGGAATTCGTCGCGCGCGACGGCTTGCGCAGCGCGCTGGTGCTGCTGGCGTTCGTGATGCTCTACAAGGTGGGCGACAGCATGGCCACCGCGCTGGCCACCAAGTTCTACCTCGACATCGGCTTTTCGCTGACCCAGATCGGACTGGCGGCCAACGCGGCCGGCTGGTGGGCCGCGCTGGCCGGCGGCGTGGTCGGTGCCGTCTGGATGCTCAAGATCGGCATCAACCGCGGCCTGTGGGTGTTCGGTGCGCTGCAGGCGGTCGCCATTCTCGGTTTCGCGTTACTCGCCCATGTCGGGCCGAACCCCTTGCTGCTGTCGCTGGTGCTCGGTTTTGAGCAGTTCGCCAGCCTCGGGCTGGGCGCAACCGCCTTCGTCGCCTTCCTGTCGCGCTCGACCGACCCGCGCTACACGGCCACCCAATACGCGCTGTTTTCCAGTCTGGCGGCGGTCCCGCGCACCTTCATCAACAGCTCGGCCGGCTACATCGTGGCCGAAACGGGCTGGTTCATGTTCTTCATCATCTGCTTCGCGCTGGCGTTTCCCGCCATGCTGATGCTGCCGAAAATCGCGCCATGGAACGCCAAACAATGACGCTTTCACGACAGGTGTACCTTAGCTATGCGCGCGGCGCACTCGCGCGGCTGGCTGGCATGCTGGCGCTGTGCGTGTGCGCGCATGGTGCGATGGCTGCCGACGCGCTGGTGCAGGACGGCATCGAGGTGCGACCGCTGTTTGCATTGCGCGGCCTGATCTCGGCGCAGGAATTCGACCAGCAGGCCGGCGCTCAGTACGCGTCGTTGTTGGCGCAGGCGCAGCAGAAAAATGCGCTGGCGCCCGAGAATAACGCCCAGTTGGCGCGCCTGCGGGCGATCGCCAAGCGCCTCATCCCGTTCGCCCAGCGCTGGAATCCGGCCGCCGCGCAGTGGCACTGGCAAGTCAACCTGCTCGGCTCGACCCAGGTCAACGCGTTCTGCATGCCCGGCGGGCGGATCGCGTTCTACACCGGCATTCTGAATAGTTTGAAACTGTCCGACGACGAAGTGGCCGCCGTGATGGGCCACGAAGTGGCGCACGCGCTGCGCGAGCATGGCCGTGAGCGCGCCGTGAAATCGGCCGGCGCCGCCTTGGGCGGCAGGCTGGCGGGGGAGTTACTCGGTGCGGGGCTGTCGGCCTATTTGGGCACCGACCCGCGCACCACCACCGCGCTGACCGGCGCGGCAGCCAACGGCGTTGCCAAGCTGGCGGTGTTGAAGTTTTCGCGCGACGATGAGCGCGAAGCGGATTTGATCGGCCTGGACCTGGCCGCGCGCGCCGGCTTCGATCCGCGCGCCGGCGTGGCGCTGTGGCAGAAGATGGGCGCACTGGGCAAGCAGCAGCCGCTGGCGCTGCTGTCGACCCATCCGGGCGGCGTCGAGCGCATCACCCAGATTGAGAATCACATGGACGTGCTGCTGCCGCTGTACGCGCGCAGCAAGGGTGTGCGCGTCGAGGCGCTGGCGCCGTATCGCAGCGTGGCGCCGAGGGCGCAGTGAACCGGCGCGGCATCCAGGCCCAGGCCAACGCATTTGTCCCGCTGCCGATCCGCGACGGGGTGGCGCCCAGCTACCTGTGGCTGCCCGACGGCGCGTGGCCGAACCTGCTCGCTTTTCTGGTCGTGCGCTTTCCCGACGTGAGCGCCGAATCGTGGCTGGCGCGCATGGCGCGCTGTGAGGTGGTCAGCGGCGACGGCGCCGCGCTGGCGCCCGACAGCGCATTCCGGCGCCGCATGCGCATCTGGTACTACCGCGAGCTGGAGGCGGAAACGCCGATTCCATTCGACGAGCAGGTGCTGTTTCAAGACGAACATCTGGTGGTGGTCGACAAGCCGCACTTCCTGCCGATGATACCGACCGGGCGCTTCCTGCACGAGACGCTGCTGGTGCGCCTGAAGCACAAGCTGGCGCTGCCGCAGCTGACGCCGATCCACCGGCTCGACCGCGAAACGGCCGGCGTGGTGGTGTTTTCGCACAACGAAGCCAGTCGTGGCGCGTATCAGTCGTTGTTTCAAAAGCGCAGCGTGGAAAAGGTCTACGAGGCGCTGGCCGGGCCGATCGCCGGGCGCGCATTCCCCTTCGTGTACCGCAGCAGGATGGTCGACGGCACGCCGTTTTTCCGCATGCAGGAAGTGGCCGGCGAGCCCAATTCGGAAACCCTGGTCGAGGTGATCGAACAGCGCGCCGACGCGACGCTGTACCGGCTGCATCCGCACACGGGGCGCAAGCACCAGCTGCGCGTGCATATGGCCGCGCTGGGCGCGCCGATTCTGAATGACGCGTTCTATCCGGTCGCGCTGCCGTGCAAGGGCGACGACGTGTCGCGCCCGCTCAAGCTGCTGGCGCGCGCGATTTCCTTCCCCGATCCGTACACCGGACTGACGCGCCGTTTTGAAAGCGCCCGTCAGCTGTAAGCGGGGCAGGGGTCAGAGCGAATAATCGATGGTCAACGGCGCGTGGTCGGAAAAACGCTCGTCCTTGTAGATCGACACTTGCTTTGCCTGTGCGGCGATGCCGGGCGTGGCGACGTGGTAATCGATGCGCCATCCGACGTTCTTGGCCCAGGCCTGGCCGCGGTTGCTCCACCAGGTGTACTGCTCGGGGCGCTTGTCGATGCCGCGATGGACGTCGACGAAACCGACTTCGTCGAACACGCGCGTCAACCAGGCGCGCTCCTCGGGCAGAAAGCCCGAGTTCTTCTTGTTGCCCTTCCAGTTCTTCAGGTCGATTTCCTGATGGGCGATGTTCCAGTCGCCGCAGATGACCACTTCGCGTCCCTCGGCCCGCAGCGCCAGCAGGTGCGGCAGGAACAGATCCATGAAGCGGAACTTGGCTTCCTGGCGCTCGGGCGAGGACGAGCCGGACGGGCAGTACACCGAAATGATCGACAGATTGCCGAAATCGCAGCGCACATAACGCCCTTCGGCGTCGAATTCAAGGCTGCCGAAGCCGATGTGGACGGCGTCCGGCGCCACCTTGCTGTACACGCCGGTGCCCGAATAGCCTTTCTTCTCGGCGTAGTGGAAATGGCCGTGGTAGCCGTGCGGCGTGAGAAACTCGGGTGTCATGTCCGGCTGCTGCGCTTTTAGCTCCTGCACGCAGACGAAGTCGGCCGCTTGCGCCGCCATCCACGTGAAAAAGCCTTTTTTGTGGGCGGAGCGCACCCCGTTGAGGTTGGCGGAAATGATTTTTGGCATAGGATGGGGAGTTCGGGAAAGGGGCGGATCTGCGCGCCGCGGGTGGCGCTGGCCGGGTCCACGGATTAAAATACGGGCACTTTTAAAAAATGAGGCTATCGTGAACAATTTGCGCCAACAGTTTATCGCGTTTTCCGTATCGGCGGGAGTGCTGCGCTTCGGCGACTTCACGACCAAGGCCGGGCGCCAGTCGCCGTACTTCTTCAACGCCGGCCTGTTCCACGACGGCGCCACGCTGGCCCAGGTGGCGCAGTTCTACGCCCAGACCCTGCTCGATTCGGGCGTCGAGTTCGACATGCTGTTCGGGCCGGCCTACAAGGGCATCACGCTCGCGTCCGCGACCGCGGTGGCGCTGGCCGGCAAGGGGCGCAACACCTCGTTCGCGTTCAACCGCAAGGAAGCCAAGGACCACGGCGAGGGCGGCACCATCGTCGGCGCCAAACTGTCCGGACGGGTGGTGATCGTCGACGACGTCATTTCGGCCGGCACCTCGGTGCGCGAATCGGTCGAGATGATACGCGCCGCCGGTGCCACCCCGTGCGCGGTGCTGATCGCGCTGGACCGGATGGAGCGCTCGGGCAAGGACGGCGCGCTGTCGGCCAGTTCTGCGGTGCAGGAAGTGGCGCTGGAATTTGGCATTCCGGTGATCTCGATCGGCAATCTGGACGACCTGTTTGCCTATCTGTCGGGCGCCGGCGCCGATCCGCAACTGACGCAGTACAAGGCGGCGGTGGACGCCTACCGCACCCGCTACGGCGTGGCTCAGAGCTAGCCGAACGGCCCTCGGTGGGCGCTGGGACGCAAAAAAGGGACGCTACGGCGTCCCTTTTGCATTTCGGCGCGGCCTCGCGCGCACTGTTGCGTCAGGCGCTCTTGCGGCGCTGCATCGCCAGCAGGCCCAGGCCGGCCACCAGCAGCGCATACGCTTCTGGTTCCGGTACGGCGGTGATCGACGTGACCTGCATCTGGGCCCCGGCGGTGTCCCCCGAAAAGATCGTAAATGGACCGCCATAGGCCGGAATGCCGCTCGCCGGGTCGCGGCCGCGCATGGCGAAGTCGCCACCGTTGCCGTCTGGCGTGCCGAAGGTGGCGCCGTTGCTCATCACCTGTCCGATCAGTTCCTGCCCCATATCGAGCGCGTAGGGCACCTCGAGTGACACCGAGGCAAATTGATCTGCGCCGAAGGTGGTGGCGGTAGCGCCGTTAACGACCATGCTCAACTGACCCAGCAAGGGACTGTCCGGCGTCAGGTAGAGCTGGCCGTCATTGCTGAAATAGGATGAATCGAACATGAACACCGCATCGGCGGTGTAAGCGTTCTGGTAGGCGGCGCCGCTCCAGTGTATGTACAGGGTGGTCCAGTCCGCCAACGCGGCAGGGCTTGCGCCCGCGGTCGCTGCGACCACGCCGGCGACGGCAAGTTTTCTCATCAGTGGCTTCAACATGATCATCCCAGACGTAAAGTTGGTTTTCAAAAATACAATATAGCACAAGCGATTTTAAAGAAAAGCAATTTTGATAAGGGTGTTGCGCAGCGCGATGCGGTGTTTCACAAAAGAAAAAACGGCGACCGCTGCCTGTTTGCAACGGTCGCCGGGCGGGCTTAGCCGGCCAGTTTCTGCTTGAGCAGTTCAGTCAGTTGGGCCGGGTTGGCCTTGCCTTTGGACGCCTTCATGGCTTGGCCGATCAGCGCGTTGATGGCCGCTTCCTTGCCGGCGCGATATTGCTCAACCGACTTTTCGTTCGCTGCCAGCACTTGATCGACGATCGCCTCCAGCGCGCCGCTGTCGGAAATCTGGCGCAGGCCTTTTTGGTCGATGATCGCATCGGCCAGATTGTCGTCGCTCGATTTGGCTTCCCACATCGCGGCGAACACTTCCTTGGCGATCTTGTTGGAGATGGTGGCGTCGGCGATGCGCGCGATCAGCAGCGCCAGTTGGGCCGGCGCCACGGGGGCGGCGCCGATGTCGACGTTTTCGCGGTTCAGCGTCGAGGCGACGTCGCCCATCAGCCAGTTGGCGACGGTTTTCGCGTGTTCCTTGCCCGTCTTGGCGACCACCGCTTCAAAATACGCGGCCATCGCTTGCGAGGACGTCAGGATCAGGCCGTCGTAGTCGGACAGCGCGTAGTCGCTGGCAAAGCGCGCCCGCATAGCGTCCGGCAACTCCGGCATGCTGGCCTTGACGCGCGCGATCCACTCGTCGGAAATGACCAGCGGCGGCAAGTCAGGGTCGGGGAAGTAGCGGTAGTCCTGCGCGTCTTCCTTGCTGCGCATCGAGCGCGTTTCCTTGCGATCGGGATCCCACAGGCGCGTTGCCTGCTGGACCTTGCCGCCGTCTTCGATCAGCTCGATCTGGCGCCGCACTTCGTAGTGCACTGCTTCTTCGATGAAGCGGAACGAGTTCAGGTTCTTGATCTCGCAGCGGGTGCCGAATTCCTTCTGACCGAACGGACGCACCGAGACGTTGACGTCGCAGCGAAACGAGCCTTCCTGCATGTTGCCGTCGCACACACCCAGCCATACCACCAGCGAGTGCAGCGCCTTGGCGTAGGCGACGGCTTCAGCGGCGCTGCGCATTTCCGGCTCGCTGACGATTTCCAGCAGCGGCGTGCCGCAGCGGTTCAGGTCGATCCCCGTCATGCCCTGATAGTCCTCGTGCAGCGACTTGCCGGCGTCCTCTTCCAGATGGGCGCGCGTCAGGTTGACGGTTTTGGTTTCAAACTTGCCGTCCTTCTCGAAACCGAACGTGAGCTGCCCGCCGATGACGACCGGGTCCTCAAACTGGCTGATCTGGTAACCCTTCGGTGAATCCGGATAGAAATAGTTCTTGCGCGCGAAAATCGAGGTCGGGGCGATTTTCGCACCGACGGCCAGGCCGAGCGTGATGGCGCGCTCGACGGCGGCCTTGTTCATCACCGGCAACACGCCGGGCAGGGCCAGGTCGACCGGGCTGGCCTGGGTATTCGGCTCGGCGCCGAAGGCGATCGAACTGCCGCTGAAAATTTTGGACTTGGTCGTGAGTTGCACGTGGTTCTCAAGACCGATGACGACTTCCCATTGCATACGTTTCTCGATATAAAAAATGTGGTTCATTGCTGCGCGCTGGGCGCAATCCGGATCCGTGTCGAAGCAAAACTTGCGAATTAATTCGACTCTGACCCTATTTATTTTTCAGTGTCGAAGGAAATGTTCTCAACAATTCGACTCTGACCCTCTATTTCGACCCTCTATTTCGCAACTAGTTGCCGGCGGGGCTGAGCGTGTGCCAGTTGGTCGCCTGCTGGTACTGGTGGGCGATGCCCAGCAGTTTCGCTTCGGCGAAATAGTTGCCGATGATTTGCAGGCCGACCGGGCGCTTGGCGTTCTTCTCGCCTTGGCCGAAGCCGCACGGGATCGACATGCCGGGCAGGCCGGCCAGGCTGGTCGACAGCGTGTAGATATCGGCCAGGTAGTTCGCCACCGGGTCGTCGGTCTTGTCGCCCAGGTCCCAGGCCACCGTCGGGGCCACCGGGCCCATGATGACGTCGCACACGCTGTTCGGGCCCGACAGGGCAGCCTGGAAGTCGTCGGCGATCAGGCGGCGGATCTTTTGCGCTTGCAGGTAGTAGGCGTCGTAGTAGCCGTGGCACAGCACGTAGGTGCCGACCATGATGCGCCGCTGCACTTCGGGGCCGAAGCCTTGCGCGCGGGTTTTCTTGTACATGTCCTGCAGGTCTTTGTACTCGGGCGCGCGGTAGCCGTAGCGCACGCCGTCAAAGCGCGACAGGTTCGACGACGCTTCGGCCGGGGCGATGATGTAGTACACGGGAATCGACAGGCTGGTTTTTGGCAGCGAAATGTCGACCAGCGTGGCGCCCATTTTCACGAATTCGCCCAATGCGGCGCGCACCGCCTGCTCGACATCAACGGCCAGGCCTTCGCCGAAATATTCGCGTGGCACGCCGATGCGCAGGCCGGCCAGCGGCGTGTTCAGCTCGCGTGTAAAGTCCTCTTTGATGCCGCCTTGTTCGGGCGTCAAGCTGGTCGAATCGCGTTCGTCGAAACCCACCATTTCGGACAGCAGCAGCGCGCAGTCTTCGGCCGTGCGCGCGATCGGGCCGCCCTGGTCGAGCGAGGAGGCGAACGCGATCATGCCAAAGCGCGATACCCGCCCGTAGGTGGGCTTGATGCCGGTGACGCCGCAAAACGAGGCCGGCTGGCGGATCGAGCCGCCCGTGTCGGTGGCGGTGGCCGCCGGCGCCAGGCCGGCGGCGATCGCCGCGGCCGAACCGCCCGACGAGCCGCCCGGCACGGCCAGCGTGTCCCACGGATTCTTGACGGCGCCGAAGGCCGAGTTTTCGTTCGACGAGCCCATCGCAAATTCGTCGCAATTGAGTTTGCCCAGCGTGACCATGCCGGCCGCCTTGAACTTGTCGACCACGGTGGCGTTGAACGGGCTGGTGTAATTGCCCAGCATCTTCGAGCCGGCCGTCGAGCGCCAGCCCTGGGTGACGAAAATGTCCTTGTGCGCGATCGGGATGCCGGTCAGCGGCGTGGCCGTGCCGTCGGCCAGGCGCGCGTCGGCCGCGCCAGCTTCAGCCAGGCTGAGCGCACGGTCCACGTGCAGGAAGGCGTTCAGCTCGCTCGCGTCGATGCGGTCGAGGAAGTGGGTGCACAGTTCGGTGGCAGAAACCTGTTTGCTGTGCAGCAGAGTCGACAGTTCTTTAATGGTTTTGGTATGCATGGCTTCTATTTATTTGGATTCGGTCGGGCCGGCTTGGCCCCGGCGGCGTGCGCGGCGAACGGCGCGGCGCGCGTGGCGCACATCGCGCGCGCTGGCAGGCTGACTATTCGATCACTTGCGGCACCAGGTACAGGCCGTCCTGGGTGGCCGGGGCCACCGCCTGGTAATCAAGACGCCGGTTCGTTTCCGTCACGACGTCCTCGCGCAGGCGCAGCGACAGGTGGTCCATGATGGCCGCCAGCGGTTGCGACAAGGGTGCAACGCCCGTCGTGTCGACCGCCTGCATCTGCTCGGCGAGCGCGAAAATACCATTTAACTGGCTCAGCGCGACGGCGGCGTGCGCCTCGTCCATGTCGAGTTGCGCCAGGTGGGCGATGCGGGTTACGTCTGAAAGTGTCAGGGACATGGCTAGGTGGCGCGGAGCGAACCGCGCGAAATGTTAAGTGGCTGATGGTGAAACATGGACAATGCGCGCGAGGGTCGACGAATTGCTGGTCGATGCCGCCCGTTTTGCCGGGCGGGGCCCTGCGCATTTGAACGCTTTTTCAATAAAATGCAATCAAATTATAAGGTAGAATGGCGGGTTAATGCGATGCCGGCGCCGCTATCGGGCTGCCGCAGCATAAAAAACACCGCGTCCGCGCCTTCTGGCGCGCGCTTGAACCCTAATAAATGCTTTGCGCACCGGTTGCGCTTCAGGACACACATGTTTGGTTTTTTACGCAGCTATTTTTCGAATGATCTTGCAATCGACTTGGGTACGGCCAACACACTGATCTATGTACGCGGTTTGGGCATCGTGCTCGACGAGCCTTCGGTGGTGGCGATTCGCCAGGAAGGCGGCCCGAACGGCAAGAAAACCATCCAGGCGGTCGGCAAGGAAGCCAAGCAGATGCTGGGCAAGGTACCCGGCAATATCGAGGCGATTCGCCCGATGAAAGACGGCGTGATCGCCGACTTCACCGTCACCGAACAGATGCTCAAGCAGTTCATCCGCATGGTGCACGACTCGAAATTTTTCCGCCCTTCGCCGCGCATCATCATTTGCGTGCCGTGCGGTTCGACCCAGGTCGAGCGCCGTGCGATTCGCGAATCGGCGCTGGGCGCCGGCGCTTCCCAGGTGTACCTGATCGAAGAGCCGATGGCCGCCGCCATCGGGGCCGGCCTGCCGGTGTCCGAAGCGACCGGTTCGATGGTGGTCGACATCGGTGGCGGCACCACCGAGGTGGGCATCATCTCGCTGGGCGGCATGGTCTACAAAGGTTCGGTGCGCGTGGGCGGCGACAAATTCGACGAAGCCATCGTCAACTACATCCGCCGCAATTACGGCATGCTGATCGGCGAACAAACCGCCGAGGCGATCAAGAAGGCCATCGGTTCGGCCTTCCCCGGCTCGGAAGTGAAAGAGATGGAAGTGAAGGGACGCAATCTGTCCGAGGGCATTCCCCGTTCGTTCACCATTTCCAGCAACGAAATCCTGGAAGCGCTGACCGACCCGCTCAACAACATCGTCTCGGCCGTGAAGAACGCGCTCGAGCAAACCCCGCCGGAACTGGGCGCGGACATCGCCGAAAAAGGCATGATGCTCACCGGTGGCGGCGCGCTGCTGCGCGACCTGGATCGTTTGCTGATGGAAGAGACGGGCCTGCCGGTGCTGGTGGCCGAAGATCCGCTCACCTGCGTGGTGCGCGGCTCGGGCATGGCGCTCGAACGGATGGACAAGCTCGGTTCGATCTTCTCGTACGAATAAGCCTGTTGCGCGGACTTCGGTGCGCGCAACGGATGTCTGACTGACTTTTTCCGCCGACGCGGCGCCGGGCGCCGCGTGCGCCGTCTCTATTGGAAGTCATGGAATACAGTCCTCCGCCGCTCTTTAAACAAGGTGCCCCAGCGCGGGTCAAGGTGACGGTTTTTGCATTGATTTCGATCGCTTTGCTGATGATCGATTCGCGCCTGCACTCGCTGGCGACGGTGCGCCAGGTGGCCGGCACCATCCTCTATCCATTCCAGATGATCGCGCTGGTGCCGCGCGACGCCGCCGCCCGCATGGGCGGCTATTTCTCGTCGCTGACGACGCTGGAAAAAGAAGTGCGCGAGCTCAAGCGCCAGCAGATCGCCACCGCCCAGACCATGCAGCAAGCCCAGCTCTACATGACCGAGAACATCCAGTTGCGCAAGCTGATGGCGGCGCGCCAGGAGTTGCCGGTCACCTCGATGATGGGCGAGATCCTGTACGACGCGCGCGACGCGTCGACCCGCAAGGTGGTGCTCGATCGCGGCATCCAGCAGGGCGTCACGCTCGGCTTGCCGGTGATCGACAACCTCGGCGTGGTCGGCCAGGTGACCCGGATTTTCCCGTTCACGTCGGAAGTGACGCTGTTGACCGACAAGGACCAGGCCATTCCCGTGCAGGTGCTGCGCAACGGCTTGCGCAGCGTCGCCTACGGGCGCGGCCAGAGCGGTCTGCTCGATTTGCGCTTCATGGCGCCCAACGCCGACATCGAGGTCGGTGACGTGCTGATCACCTCGGGCATCGACGGCGTGTACCCGGCCGGGCTGGCCGTGGCCAAGGTGGTGCAGGTGGAAAACACCTCGGCCGGCGCGTTCGGGCGGGTGGTGTGCCAGCCGTTGGCGGGCATCGACCGCAACCGCCAGTTGCTGATCCTGATGGCGCGCCCCGGCATGCCGCCGCGTCCCGGCGACGAGGACGTGAAGACGGGCAAAAAGCGCGTGTTGCCAAAAATGACGCCGATCCGCGATCCGTCCGAAGCGATCACGGCAGCGCCCGTCGCCGGCGCCGCTGGCGTCGCTGCGCCCGCTGGCGCCAAACCGGCCGTACCGCATCGGCCCGTGGCGGGCATGCCGGTCGCGCCGCCGCCCGCGCCCGTGGCCGCGCCAGCGGTGCCGCCTGCGCCGGTCGTGCCGGTCGCTGCGCCGGCCTCACCCAAGCCTAAGGACAGCGAACAATGAGTCGTCCGCACTATATTTTGCTGCCGGTCAGCCCGCTGTTCATCGGCATTAGCCTCACCTGCGCGTTCATGCTCAACTTGCTGCCCTGGGGCCGTCTGATCGGCACGCCCGACTTCGTCGCGCTGGTGCTGGTGTTCTGGGGTATCCATCAGCCGCGCAAGGTCGGCATCGGCCTGGCGTTCTTCATGGGCCTGCTGATGGATGTGCACGAGGCCACGCTGCTGGGCGAGAACGCGCTGGCCTATACGCTGCTGTCGTATTTCGCGATCATGGTGCACCGGCGCGTGCTGTGGTTCCCGGTGCTCACGCAAACGCTGCATGTGTTCCCCTTGCTGCTGTTCGCCCAGGCGGTGCAGGTGCTGGTACGCTTCGTGGTGTCCGGTAAATTCCCCGGCTGGCTCAGTTTTGTCGATAGCGGCATCTCGGTTGCGATGTGGCCGGTGGTGACCTGGCTGTTGCTGGCGCCGCAGCGGCGCGCGGTGGACCGCGACCACACCCGTCCAATTTAAGGCTCCGTCCCATGACTGAGATGAAAAACACGGAACGGGAGCTGCACTTCTTCCGTCAGCGCCTGGTGGCCGTGGGCGCCTTCGTGTTTGTCTGCTTCTCTTTGCTGGTGGCGCGCTTCGTGTGGCTGCAGGTGATCAAACACGCCGACTACGCCGCCCAGGCCGAGGAAAATCGCATCGCGATCGTGCCCATCGTGCCCAATCGCGGCCTGATCGTCGACCGCAACGGCGTCGTGCTGGCGCGTAACTACTCGGCTTACACGCTGGAGATCACGCCGTCCAAGCTGACCGCCACGCTCGACTCGGTGATCGACGAACTGGCCACGCTCGTTGAAGTCGAGGCGAAGGACCGCAAGCGCTTCAAGCGCCTGTTGGAAGAATCGAAAAATTTCGAGAGCGTGCCGCTGCGCTCGCGCCTGTCGGACGAAGAAGTGGCGCGCTTTACTGCGCAGCGCTTCCGCTTTCCCGGCGTGGAGGTGCAGGCGCGTCTGTTTCGTCAATATCCGATGGGCGAGATGGCATCGCACGTGATCGGCTTCATCGGGCGCATCAACCAGAGCGAGGCCGATGCGCTCGATGGCACCGACGACGAGGCCAACTACAAAGGCACCGACCACATCGGCAAGGAAGGGCTGGAAAAAAGCTACGAGCGCAAGCTGCACGGCGTGACCGGCTACGAGGAAGTGGAAAAATCGGCCGGCGGGCGCGCCATCCGCACGCTCTCGCACACGCCGGCCGTCTCGGGCAGCAATCTGATCCTGTCGATCGACATCGAGCTGCAAAAGGTGATCGAGGAAGCCTTCGGCGAGTGGCGCGGCGCGCTGGTGGCGATCGAGCCGGAGACGGGCGACATCCTGGCCTACGTGTCGCGCCCCGGCTTCGACCCGAACCTGTTCGTCGACGGGATCGACGCACAAAGCTGGAATGAACTGAACACGTCGCTGGACCGGCCGATGGTCAACCGTCCGCTATCGGGCACCTATTCGCCCGGATCGACCTTCAAGCCCTTCATGGCGCTGGCCGCGCTGGAACTGGGCAAGCGCACGCCCAGCCAGGCGATCTCCGACAGCGGCTCGTTCACGCTGGGCGGGCACAAGTTCCGCGACGATAATCCGAACGGGCACGGCACGGTCGACATGTACAAGTCGATCGTCGCCTCGTGCGACACCTACTACTACATGCTGGGGCACGACCTAGGCATCGACGCGATCCACGACTTCATGCTGCCGTTCGGCTTCGGCCAGCTGACCGGCATCGATCTCGAGCACGAGAAGCCGGGCGTGCTGCCGTCGCAGGAGTGGAAGAAAGAGCGCTTCAAGCACAACAAGAGCATGCAGAAGTGGGTCGGCGGCGACACCATCTCGGTGTCGATCGGGCAGGGTTTCAACAGCTACACGCCGCTGCAACTGGCGCACGCGATCGCCACGCTGGCCAACAACGGCGTCGACATGAAGCCGCATCTGGTGAAGATCATCGAGGACGGCACCACCCATGCGCGCACGCTGACGGTGGCCAAGCCGCGTGCGGTCATTCCGCTCAAGCAGGAAAACATCGACATCATCAAAAACGCGATGGTGGGCGTGACGCAGGAAACCATCGGCACCGGTTTCAAAGCCTTCCAGGGCGCCGGCTACGTCTCGGCCGGCAAGACCGGCACCGCCCAGGTGATCGCGATCAAGAAGAACGAGAAGTACAATGCCAGCCTGACGGCCGAGCGCTTTCGCGACAACGCGCTGTACACGGCGTTCGCGCCGGCCGACAAGCCGCGCATCGCCATCGCGATCGTCGTCGAGAATGCCGGCTTCGGCGCCGGCGTGGCCGCACCCATCGTGCGCAAGGCCCTCGACTACTACCTGTTGGGCAAGCGCCCGGCCGGCAAGGAGTTGACCAAGGTGCCCAAAGAGGATGCCGAGCTCGAGCCGGTCGAGGAATTCAAGGTCAATACCGGCATCGGGATCGAGCACAAGCCGGGCGGTGAATCGCCGGGCAACAAGGAGTGATGCGATGCGCATGAACGAACGACGTTCGCTGTGGCGCCGGATGCGGCCCTATTTTGTGGTGTTTGACGGCCCGCTGGCGCTGTTCATCTTCCTGTTGCTGTCGACTGGAATGGTGACGCTGTATTCGGCCGGGATGGATTTTCCCGGCCGCGTCGAAGGACAGATGCGCAACATCGTGCTGGCCTTCGCGGTGATGTGGGTGGCGGCCAATGTGTCGCCGCAGACCTTGATGCGCCTGGCCGTGCCGATCTACACGCTCGGCGTGACGCTGCTGGTCGCGGTGGTGCTGTTTGGCGTCGTCAAGAAGGGCGCGCGGCGCTGGCTGTATGTCGGCTTCGATTTCCAGCCGTCCGAGATCATGAAGATCGCCATGCCGCTGATGCTGGCCTGGTTCTTCCAGCAGCGTGCCGGCATGCTGCGCTGGCATTCCTTCCTGACGGCGGCCGTGCTGCTGGCCATTCCGGTGGGACTGATCGCCAAGCAGCCCGACCTGGGCACGGCCTTGCTGGTGCTGGCGGCCGGTTTCTACGTGATTTTTCTCGCCGGCCTGTCGTGGAAGACGCTGGCCGGCCTGGCCGTGAGCGTGGCGGCCAGCCTGCCGGTGGTCTGGTCGATGCTGCACGACTATCAGCGCGAGCGGGTACACATGCTGATCGACCCGAGCTCCGACCCGCTGGGCAAGGGTTTTCATATCATCCAGTCGACCATCGCGGTCGGCTCCGGCGGCATGCTGGGCAAGGGCTGGATGCAGGGCACTCAGGGGCGCCTGGAATTCATCCCCGAACGCACCACCGACTTCATCTTCGCCGTCTATTCGGAGGAGTTTGGCCTGGCTGGCAATCTGTTTTTGATGTTTCTGTACCTGCTGTTGATCGGGCGCGGCCTGATCATCGCGGCCAACGCGCCGACCTTTTTTACGCGTCTGCTGGCCGGTTCGATCACGATGATTTTCTTTACCTACGCCTTCGTCAACATGGGCATGGTCAGCGGCATTCTGCCGGTGGTGGGCGTGCCCTTGCCGTTCATGAGCTACGGCGGCACTGCCTTGTGCACGCTGGGCCTGGGCGCCGGTATCTTGATGAGCATTCAGCGCCACCGCACCTTGGTGCAAACATGATGCGCCGCATGCGCATCGGCAGTGCGCTGCTGGCGCTGGCGCTGGGCGGGTGCGCCAGCGTGGTGGCGCCGCCGCAGCGCGCCGGCACGCCCGCGGCAACGGTCGCGGCGGGCCACCCGGCCGTGCCCGACCCGGCGCTGCCGGTGCTGCCGGCGGCCGGCTCCGGCCATGGCGCGTATTACCAGGACGACGGTCCGGGCGAAAACCCGCCAGCCGGCTTGCTCGATGTGGGCGACGCCGAAGCGCGTGTGGAACCGTACTCGCTGCGCGCCAACCGTCCTTACGTGGTGTTCGGTAAAACCTATACGCCGCTCACCCATACCGAGGAATTCACCCAGCGCGGCGTAGCGAGCTGGTATGGCAAGAAATTCCACGGCCAGCGCACCTCGTCGGGCGAGCTGTACGATATGTACAAGATGACGGCAGCCCACCCGACACTGCCGATACCATCGTATGCGCGTGTGACCAGCCAGGTCAGCGGCAAGCAGGTGATTGTGCGCATCAACGACCGCGGACCATTCCACGCCAAGCGCGTCATCGACGTGTCGTACACGGCGGCCTTGAAGTTGGGCCTGTTAGGCGCCGGTAGTCACGAAGTGAAGATCGAGCGCTTGCTGCCGGCCGAGATCTACCGCATGGCCGCCCAGCGCGCGCGCGCCGGCGAGGCCGGGACGACAGTTGCCGAACCGGTCGCGCCCGCCGTCGCGTCCGCCCCCGCGGTCGCGCCGGCACCGGCCGTCGCGCTGGCAACCGTGGTTGCGCCGGCACCGGCTGTTGCGCTGGCAACCGTGGTCGCGGCGGCGCCGGTACGGGCCGGATCGGGCGCCCGGGCGGCAGCGCGCAGCACAGCACGCGCTGCCGCCGCCATGCCGCCCGTCGTCGCCGGCGCGGTCGCGCCGCTCGCCGCGGCGTCTCAGGCTGATCCGGACATGGCGGCCCTGATGCTGGAGAACCGCATGCCGCAGACGGGCGACTTGGTCGCCATCAATGCCGCCTCGCCGGCTGCGGTGTTCACCGAAGAGGCGGCGGCCAGCGCCAACGGCCAGGCCACCGGCGCCTACTATCTGCAACTGGGCTCCTACGGTCGCCTCGACAACGCGCAGAGCGCGCGCAGCCGGCTGGCGCAAGCGGGCGCCGCGCTCGGCGCGCTCGAAGTGGTGTTGGTTGGCAAGTTGCACCGCCTGTTCAGCGGCCCGTTCCGCAGCCGCGCGGACGCCCAGGCCGCCGCGCAAGCCGTGCCGCCGGCGCTGAACCTGAAGCCGATCGTCATACAGCGCTAAGCGCCAGCGCGCGCCGCTTGCCCGCGTATCGCTACGACGCGTAGATGCCGGCACGCGGCAGCAATTCGCCCAGCACCAGGTTGCGCTGTTCGCGTGCCGCGTCGTGAAAGCGCTTGTAATCGCTGTCCAGGAACGCGCTCGGCGAGCCGCACTCGATCGGCGTGTCGCGCCCGAGCGCATCGGCCGCCGCCGACGTTTTATCGAGCAGCGTTTGGACTTCCTTGCCGCTGAAGGCGAGAAATCTATCGACATAACTGTCGCCGTGTGCGCTGACGCGCTCGGCCAGTTTGCGCTTGCACGCGTCGAGCCACTGGACATACGCCTCGCCCAGCGCCAGCTGCTTCCATGAGCCGCGCGCGCCCCCTTCGTAGTCCAACTGTTGAGCGCCCAGAGCGAACCGGTCTGCCGCCAGCAGCGCCAGCCATTGCGCGTGCCGGCGCGCGCCGTCGGGGTCGCGGATGGTGCCGATGGCGTGCTCGATCAGCGCCGTCTGGGCCGCCGTCATCCCCGTTACCGGCACTTGCCGGTAACGCTGGAATTCCTCGCACAGACGCTGTGAGGCGCGCAGAAAGTCGGCCGGATTGTCGCGCTCGATGCGCCGGCCCTGCCAGTCGGTGTACGACCAGACCAGATACGGTTGATCGGGGCAGGTGCCGACCTGGCCATGCCCGATCGGCGGCACGGGGAGGGCGTCGATGGTCTGGCCGGCGCCGTCGCGCAGCTCGCTGGCGCGATTGATCGGGTGGTGCAGTCCGGCAAAGCCCTGGTGCGCGAAGGTGTCGATGAACACGTGGGCGGCGATGCCCAGCCGGTGCAGGCCGTGCGGGCAGTCGCGCGCGGCCTGCGCGCCGGCCATCATGCGTTTGGCGATCTCGCTGTCCGGGCGGCACACCAGCTTGCGCACGTAGTCGCTGCCGAGCACCGGATTAGCGCCCACCGCGTCGTCGCCCGGCAAGAAATGGAACGGCAGCCAGCTGGTGGTGTTCTCGTCATTGTCCAGATTGTCCGGATCGCTCATCGGGTGCGCGGTGGCCCAGCGCTGGTAGCGCATGCCGTTGGCAAAGCGGATGAAGCCGGACGTCGTCGAGTCGTCCACATACTGGGCCGCATGGGCGATGGTGCTGCTGTCGGCGTGCGCAAAACCGCTGAAGCGGGCGATGACGTAGGTGGCACAGTGATGGAAGTCAATTTGCATACAAACCCCAAGGCTGGAAAACATGGCGCCCGGTATGGCGGACGGGTTCCGAAGCGCAGTCGATTCACCTGCGAACGCGCCGACCCAGACTAATCGTTTCGCGCGGACTTGCCAACTTAATTAGATAGTTTTTTTGAAAAGTGTTGCGACGGTTTGCGGCGCGTCTGCCATCGCGCAAGCGCGCGCCGTGCAGCATGGCACGCGACTTGCGATGTCACGGTTGGTGGATCCGGCGCGTCGCGCCAGCGTCGGTTGGCCGGGCGATGGCGCGACGCGGCACGCACTGGCGCTCCCGCAAGTGAGACCCGTTCCCGACGCCGGGAACGGGCGCCGCCACCGTGCACATTCATCGTGAAGGAGCCCATGCAAGCGATCAAGGAACTACTCTGGCATCGCCTGACCGGTCTGATGCAGGGAGAATTGACGCAGAGCGAACTGGGCTGGCTGGCCTTCCCGCATACCCACATGGCACTGCTGGCGCGCCGGCGCGCCACGCTGATCGTCAACCGGGTACGCCTGTTCGCCTTTCTGTTCGCGGTGTTGACTCCTTTGTGGAGCGCGGTCGATTTCGTCGTGTTTCCGTTCGCGCTGTGGGCTCAGCTGGCGCTGATGCGCTGCGCCGCCAGCGCCGCGTTCGCCAGCTTGCTGCTGTGCTACCGGCCCAATGGCGACCTGGCCAACGCCTACCGGGCGATGGCGCTGCTGTTCGCCATTCCAACGGCCTTCTATGTCGGCTCGCACCTGTTGCTGAGCAGTTTCGCGCTCGTTGGCATGTCCGAAGCGATCGGCGCCGGCTACGCCTTCCTGCCTTTCGTGCTGCTGGCCGGCCTGTCGATCTTTCCGCTGACGCTGCTCGAGAGCATGCTCGCCGCCAGTCCCATCCTGCTGGCGCAGCTGGTGGCCGGATACTTGAGCTGGCCGTCGATGGACTGGCGGTCGCTCTCCGGCGCCTTCTGGTTGCTGGTGTTGATCACCGGTGTGGCCGGGCTGGCTGGCGTGTGCCAGCTGGCATTCATGATCGCGCTGGTGCGCCAGGCGATCCGCGATCCCTTGACCGGCGCGTTTTCGCGCTGCAGCGGCGAGGAGATCATTGCGCTGCAATTTGCCAATTCTACGCGCAGCGGCGCGCCGCTGACGGTGGCCTTCATCGACCTGGATCACTTCAAGAGCATCAACGACCGCGACGGCCACGAGGCCGGCGACGGCGTGCTGATGGCGATGGTCGACATCGTGAGCCGTCACCTGCGCCACGGCGACATGCTGGTGCGCTGGGGCGGCGAGGAATTCTTGCTGCTCATGCCCGACACCGGCGTGTATCAGGCCGAGCTGGTCATACAGCGCCTGCGCCTGGTTGGCTTCGGGCTGCGCCCGGACGGCGCGCCCGTGACCGCCAGCATTGGCCTGGCCGAACGCGACCTCGAGCGGGTGGCTAACTGGCGCGGGTTGGTCGACATCGCCGATCGGCGCATGTACCGTGCCAAGGAGGGCGGACGCGACCGCGTCGTCAGCCGCGCCAAGGCCACGCTGGCGCTGGCCGCACGCCTGCCCGACGCGGCCTGACGCGCCGCCGTCGCGCCGTGTGGCCGCGCGCCACCGGCGTGTCGGTCCGCCACGGTGTGGCGCGCGCACGGGTCTAGGGGGGCGCGCCAGAACGCACCGCTGGCCAAGCTTATCGTGCTGCCAAGACGCTGAGCAGGTGCTGGCGGGCGATCTCAAATTCGCGCTGCAGGCGCGCGTGCAGCGCCGCGGCGCCGCCCAGCTGGCCTTCGTTGGCGCAGCGTTCGAGTTCGACGCAATGCGCGTGCATGCGTTGCGCGCCCAGGTTGTCGATGCCCGACAAGAAGCGGTGCGCACAGGCGGCCAGCGCCGTCGCATTTTGCTGGGCGATGGCGCGCGCGATGTGATCGAGGTGCAATGGCGAGTCGGTGATGAACAAGTTGATGATCTCGACGACCAGGGTCGGATTGTTCTCGTCCTCGAGCGCGCGCAATTGATCGATGCGGCGCCGGTCGATGACTGCCGCGCCATTGTCGGGCGGGACATTGTCGCCACCGCCGGCGACGCGCTTGAGCACCGCGCTCAGGTCGTTCAATTCGAGCGGCTTGGACACATACGCGTCCATGCCGGCGGCCAGACAGTGTTCGCGGTCGCCCGGCATCGCGCTGGCGGTCATCGCAATCACGCGCGGCAGGGCCTTGCCGGCGTGGCGCAAGCGCAGCCGGCGGGTCGCTTCCAGGCCGTCCATCTCCGGCATCTGCACATCCATCAGTACCACGTCGTAGTGTTGCCGCTCGAGCGCCGCGAGCACCTCGACGCCATTGCCGACGACGTCGGCGCGATAACCCAAGTGCTGCAGCAGCTGCTGCAGCACTTTCTGGTTGATCGCATTGTCCTCGGCCACCAGGATCGCCAGCGGCAGCGCATCGGCCATGCGCCCGCGCCGGGGCGCCGTCTGCGCGGGCACGTGCACCGGCCCGATCCGCAGCGCGTGCAGCAGCACGTCGAACAGCGCGGTCGGCTTGATCGGCTTGTTCAGGCAGGCGGCGAACTGCACCTTCGACATGCTCACGTTGCGCGGCCGGTGCGCCACCGACGTGAGCATGATCAGGGGCAGCGCGTCGGCGTCGCGGTATTTGCGGATCTCGCTGGCCAGCCCGATGCCGTCCATGTTGGGCATGCGCATGTCGAGGATGGCGACGTCGAACGCGTGGCCGTGGCGCACGAAGTCGAGTGCCTCGACGGCCGACACGGCGGCCGAGGGCACCATGCCCCACAACAGCGACTGCTTGACCAGGATGCGCCGGTTGGTCGCATTATCGTCCACGATCAGCAACCGCTTGCCCGACAGCGCCGACGCGCTTTCCTGCAGCACGCTGTGGGCCAGCAGCGTGCCGCTCGCATCGGCCACGATGGTGAAGCAGAAGGTCGAGCCGACGCCTAACACGCTGTCGACCCACATCCGTCCGCCCATCACCTCGGCCAGGCGCTTGCTGATAGTCAGGCCCAGGCCGGTGCCGCCGTACTTGCGCGTGGTCGAGGCGTCCACCTGGGTGAACGACTGGAACAGTTCGGCGAGGCGCTCGGACGGAATGCCGATGCCGGTGTCGCGCACTGCGAAGGCGATCTCGTGGCGCTGCTCGTCGAGCAAGGTGGCCGTGACCGACACCACCACCTCGCCGTGCGCGGTGAACTTGACCGAGTTCGACAGCAGGTTCACCAGCACCTGGCGCAGCCGGGTGACGTCACCGAGCAGCGCGGCGGGCACGCTGTCATCGATGAAGTAGGCCAGGTTGAGGTCTTTCTCCGAGGCGCCCGAGGACAGCAGGTCGAGCGACTCCTCGATGCAGCGGCGCAGGTCGAACGGATGGCGCTCGATTTCCAGTTTGCCAATCTCGATCTTGGAATAGTCGAGGATGTCATTGATCAAGGACAGCAGCACCTCGCCGCTGGCGCGGATGGTCTGGGTGTAGTCGCGCTGCTCGTCGTCGATCGGAGTATTGAGCAGCAGGCTGGTCATGCCGATCACCGCGTTCAAGGGGGTGCGGATCTCGTGGCTCATATTGGCCAGAAACATGCTCTTGGCCCTCATCGCCGCTTCGGCCGTTTCCTTGGCCTGTTCCAAGGCGCGCTCGTAGGCCTTGCGCGCCGAAATGTCGCGCAGGATCACGGTGTAAATCAGGCCGCCGTCACCTTGCAGTTTCGAGATGGTCGCCTCGGCGGGAAACTCGCTGCCGTCGCGGCGCATCGCAAAAATGCCGCGCCGCTCGGCCATCTGGCGCGCGCTGGCCGGCGAGGTGGCAAAGCGTGCGATATGGCCGCCATGTTCGCCGTGATAACGCGTTGGCAGCAGCATGTTGAGCGGCTGGCCGTCGATGTCGGCCGCGCTCCAGCCGAACAGTCGCTCGGCGCCCTGATTGAACAGGATGATCTGGAACGTGTGGTCGACACAAATGATGGCGTCGTCAGCGATGCTGAGGATGCCGTTCAGTTGCACCGCCGTCAGGCTATTGCTGCGCATGGCGGCGGGGCTGGTGACTGGACGGTCGGACGACGCGAAAACGCATTGGCGGGAAGGGCGCAAGGGCTGCATTGTCGATTCGCCAGGCGCCGACCGGAATGCGGGGCGATGCGGCGGGCGTGCGGCCGGCGGCCCGGGTGGGACGGCGACCGTACCCAAGCATAACCGGGATGTTGTGTTGCGACAATCGACATCGGGCGCTGCGTGCGCGATTGCCTCAGCGCCGTTGCGCCGATGCCGCATCGGATGCGGCCGATGGCGCGTTGGAGCCGGCCAGCGCGTCGGCCCGGCTCCGCTGTGCGTCGGGCTCGCCGAGCGCATCGGCAGCGTTTGCCGGTCACTCTGCCGATCAACCATTCTCAGCTTTGGCACTGGCCGCTGCGGGCTTTTCTCAGCGCTGGGAAAACCGTTCCATCGCGTGGCCGGTCCGAAGCGGCCACCGCGCGGGGCCGGATGGACGTCGACGCCCGGGCCATCGCCCCGCAGCGATTGGCCATGCCCGCCTTGATGGGCGCGGAATCGCACGTGGCCTTGATCTTGCTTATGTACCACTGTGGCGCAGTCGTCGCATCGCTCAGATCGCATTCTCGAGTTACATCAATTAGTGAGGAAATCATGACATCAGCACCCCGTATCGCCTCTTTACTCGCCGTCGTCGCGTTCAGCGCGGCCGGGCTGGTCGCACCGACGGCCTATGCCGGCGTCGATGCCGCCGCCGCCGAATCGATGGTTCGCCAGAATGGTTGTTTCAAGTGCCACTCGATCGACAAGAAGAAGGACGGCCCCGCGTACCGCGAGGTGGCCGCCAAGTACAAGGGCAAGTCGGACGCCGAAGCGCGCCTGATTACCCATATCACGACGGGCGAAAAAGCCAAGTTTCCAGACGGTCATGAAGAGGATCACAAGATCATCAAGACCAAGGACATGAACGAAATCAAGAACGTCGTTCAGTGGATCCTGTCGCTCTAACGTGGCGCGGCGCGGGCCGTGGCGGGGCCGCGCAAACGCGTGCCGGAGCATGAAAAAAAGCGTGAGGGCGTCGCACGGTGCGCCAGAGACAAACACCAGGCGTTCCTTTTCGCTTAGAAAATAATTTCTCGGGAGAGATAACATGAAGTACATGCGACAACTGTTGGCGATCGTCGGAATCATCGGCGCCATGGGATTGAGTGGTGCGGCGCGGGCCCAAGAGCCGGTCAAACCGGTGGACCGAAGCTTGAAAGGTGACGCTGTCTGCACGCGTTGCCACGACGAGTCCGAAACCAAGGCCGTGTTGTCGGTGTATCAGGCCAAGCACGGCGTCAAGGGCGACGTCCGTACGCCGGGCTGCCAGTCATGCCACGGTGCCAGTGAAAAACACGTCAACGGCGATCCCAACGTGAAAGGCAAGGCCGCACCGGACGTGGTGTTTGCCAAGGGCGCATATGCCGCCTCCGATCCGAAGGCGCGCGCCGAACAGTGCCTCTCCTGCCACAAGGGCAGTGCGCGTTCCCATTGGGAAGGCAGCCAGCATCAGAACAATAAACTGGCCTGCAACGATTGCCACACGACCCACACGGCGAACGACAAGGTGCTCAACAAGAAAACCCAGCCGGAAGTGTGCTACGCCTGCCACAAAGAGCAGCGCGCCGACAGCCACAAGATTTCCGCCCATCCTATCGGGGCTGGCAAGATCGGCTGTTCCGATTGCCACAATCCGCACGGTTCGGCCGGTCCGAAATTGCTCAAGAAAAATACCGTGACCGAGACCTGCTATTCCTGCCACGCGGAAAAACGCGGTCCTTTCCTGTGGGAGCACCAGCCGGTCAGCGAGAGCTGCACCAACTGCCACACGCCGCATGGTTCGAACATCACGCCGCTGCTCAAATCGCGCGCGCCTTTCCTGTGCCAGGAATGCCATAACGGTCCGCACAACAGCAAGGCTCCCTATGCGGGTGCGGTGGGCGGCATTCAGGCCGGCCTGGCAGGCACGGCGACCGCGCCAGCCAATCCGAACAGCAACGCGACAGGACGGGCTTGCCAAAACTGTCACAGCATGGTGCACGGCTCGAACAGCCCCGCTGGCGCCCTCCTGCAACGTTAATCGCATCGATTGGAGTTTGTGATGAGAACCTACAAAGAAAATCTTGCACATGATGTGCTCACGCTGGCTGTGCGCGCTGCGCTGGCCGCGATGTTCGCCCTGCCGCTGGCAGTCCACGCCGGCGACGGCGACGACGAGGCGGCAGCCTTGAAACGCCCGGTCAGCGTCGTCGAACTGGGCGTGCTGAACGTATCGAAGGACAGCGCCAAGTTCGGTGAATACAACGGCCTGAACAAGGCCAATGCTTACGCGGTGGGCAATATCGACCTGCGCGGCGGCGACGGCTACGGCGGCGGCGATGGCCTCACCCGCTGGAGCCTTTCCGGCAGCGACTTGGGGACCAGCGCGCGCGAGCTGGGCGCCAGCATGGCCAAGCAGGGCCGCTGGAATGTGGGCCTGCGGGTCGATGAATTGACCCACAACATCAGCGACAGCTATCAGACGCCGTTCCTGGGTGCGCTGGGCGACAATAATTTCGTGTTGCCGGCTGGCTTTGGCATCATCAACACCACCGCGCTGACGGGCAAGAACAATCCGCTGGTGGGCACGCGCAACATGACGCCGGGCCAGTTGTCGTCGTTTCGCACGGAGGACATCGGCAGCTCGCGCACCAAATCGACGCTGGCCGCCGGCTTCACCCTCAACGAGCAATGGAGCACGCAGTTTGAATACAGTCGTTTGAAACAGAACGGTGCCAAGCTGATCAATGGCTCCTCGTCGGACGCGCGCACCGGCGCCGGTGCGGCCGGCACCTGGGCCAAGGAGGCGATGGTCACACTGATGAATCCGACCAATTACACCACGGACAACTTCAGTGCCGGGCTCAATTGGGTCGGCGACAAGGGCTTTGCGTCTGCGACCTATCTGGGCTCGCTGTTTACCGACGGCTACGACAGTCTGTCCTGGCAAAGTCCGATGGGCACCGGTAGTGCCACCACCGGCGCCACCACCACCACCTTGGCGGGCGGCTATCAGCAAAACATGCTCAGCACCGCGCCCAGCAATGTGTTCCATCAGATGAACCTGACGGGCGGGTATGCGCTCAGCAGCAGCACCCGGCTGGTCGGTGGCTTGTCCTACGGGCGCAACACGCAGAACAATGGCTATCTGGTTGACTTGATGCAGACGGGCGGCTTGCCCAAGAGCTCGCTCGACGCGCTGGTTGTGACCACCCACGCGAACCTGAAGCTGACCAATTCCTCGGTCAAGGATCTGGCCTTGTCGGCCGGACTCAAATACAACGAACGCGACAACCGCACCGCGTCGGATGTGTACCGGATGTTCGATATCGGCGGCGGTCCTGCCGCTGCCGCCAACTCGGGCACCCGGCGCACCGAAATCAACGCCCCGTACAGTTTGCGGCGCAGCGAGTTTGAGGCCGCCGCCGACTATCGCCTGACCAAGCAGCAGAATCTGCGCCTGGCCTACGGCTATGAGGATGTCAAACGCTGGTGCAACAATATGGCCGGTGCCGGCGCGCCCGATCCGGCCGTCGTCGGCGTGATCGCCGGCAACGCGGCCTCGCCGGCCGGAGCCAACTGCGTGATCGTCCCGGCCAGCAAAGAAAACAAGCTGAGTCTGAACTACCGCTTGCGTGCCAGCGACGACGTCGACTTCAATGCCGCTTACGTGTATGCCAAGCGCACTGCGACCATCGACAACAACGCGCTGACGCCGCTGAACGACCAGGCCGGCGCGAACGGCACGGGAATTGTCAATGCCAGCAATTACAAAGGCTATCTGGAGTTCTTCGACGCTGGGCGCGCCGAGGACCTGTTCAAGGCGGGCGTGAACTGGCAGCTTGGCGAACGCTTTAACCTTGGCCTTAACGGACGCCACACGGTCGATCGCTACGTCGATTCGACCCTGGGCGTGCAGCGCGGCACCTCGTCGAGCGTGAACCTGGACGCGGCCTTCAACTATTCGGACAACGGCGTGCTGGCCGCTTACGTGAGCAACCAGCAACGCGCCCGCTCGATGTTGTCGGGCGCCTCCGGGCTGGGCGCCACCGACAACGCAACGAGCTATGCGGCACTGGTGGCGCCGACCAATATCTGGGCCAATAGCTTGAGCGATCGCGACCAGACCTTCGGCATCAACGCCCGCCACAAGGGGCTGATGGGCGGCAAGCTGGAGCTGACGGGCGATGTGTCCATGTCGGTGGGCAAAACCTCGTATCACACCGATGTGCCCTACTATGTGCCGACCGCCACGGCACCGACTTGCGACGCGCTGACCTCGCTTTCCTGCGGTGACACGCCGACCATCACCAGCCGCAACCTGACGGTCAAGCTGGCCGGCTACTACCAGCTCAACAAGCAAGGCAAGATTGCGCTCGGCTACCACTTCCAGCGTCAGCGCAGCAACGACTACTACTACAACGTGTACCAGGTCGGTTATTCGTCCAGCACGCTGTTGCCGACCAACCAGACGGCGCCGAACTACACCATCAATGTGGTCAGCGCAACGTACGTGTACACCTTCTAATTGGCTGACAGGCGCCGGTACAACGCATCCGTAACGCGGGATGGCCGGCGCACATCGTTTCACGCGGAAAGACGGGCAAACAAATGACACTGAAAAAACACGTGGCGAGCATGTTCCACACGCTGCTTGGACACATTCAACGTTCGTGCATCGAACGATGCGACACCTTCTGTGGCTGCTGCAGTTGTTGTGACGGTATCACGACCATTTACCTCGATACCCACTAGACACCTAGCGGCGCGACGCGGCAGCGCAGCGCCCATCTCAAAAAGAGAAAAATCATGAATGACGACACGGTAAAGACGTCCCGCCTGGGCAGCTTGTGGGCTGCCTTGCGCAAACCCAGCGCCAAGTATTCCTTGCTGACATTGCTGGTGGCAGGCTTTGCCACCGGCATCATCTTCTGGGGCGGTTTCAACACCGGCCTGGAGGCGACCAATACGCTTGAGTTCTGCATCTCCTGCCACGAGATGCGCGACAACGTCTATCAGGAATACAAGGAAACTATCCATTACAGCAACCGCACCGGTGTGCGCGCGATCTGTTCCGACTGTCACGTGCCCAAGGACTGGACCCACAAGATGGTGCGCAAGGGCAAGGCCGCCTTCGAAGTGTGGGGCAAGCTGACCGGCAGCATCGACACCAAGGAGAAATTCGAGGCCAAGCGGATGGAATTGGCGACCCACGAATGGGAAAGAATGAAGGCGTCCGGCTCGCGCGAGTGCCGCAACTGCCACAACTTCGACGCGATGATGGCGACCAAGCAAAAGCCGAAGGCCCAACTGAACCATGCGAAGGCCGTCAAAGAAGGGCTCACCTGCATCGAATGCCACAAGGGGATCGCCCACTTGCTGCCCAAGGAGTACAAGGATCCGGACGAGTGATCCGCACGGCATGATTGGCCGCCGCGCACCGGCGCTGGCGGCGTGCTCAGCTGTTTTTTTCTGACGATGGCGCCGTCGCGCGCCATCGTGTCCAGCGCGCCGGCGGCCGACAGAAAACGGCCCTGTCGTGCCCGCTGCGCCGCGACTGGCGGCGCCCGCCTCGGCGCGGCGCTGCTGATCCAGCGCGATCGGCTGGCCGAACCCGCGCGCCGAACAGGGCGCTCACGTCAACCACATCCACCATAGCCAGTGAGCCAGCCAGACAGTCGGCCCGCTCGCCCGGCCATGCTGCTCACCCGCATCGTGCCGTGCGCGCCGGCATGGTGGCGACCTGCCCGCCGAGGTTACCAGCTGGTTGATGCGCCCGGGGAACGGCGGGCCTCGCTGGCCTCGTCGAAACCGGACGTGTGTCGTCAGTTCATGCGCGGCGTGCCCGACGGGGACGGTACGGCATGTGGCGTGCCACATTCCCGAAATTGGGAAGCGCGCCATGCGCTCTCCCATCGGCGGGAACGGCACTAGTGCGGCGCGCCGTTCGGTGTGGCCGTAGCGAGCTGGAATCAAACTTGCTTTGCAGCGTAAGGGGCCGTCTGCCAGTTCGGTCTGGTCCCGGCGTCTTGCGCGAGCGATCGCTCCCCAGTGCAGCAACGAAAGAGCGTGATGAACCATCAAGGTAGGCGCGACAATTCCCACACGACGAAGCGGATCGGCGCCGGGCATGCGTTTGCGCGGTGTGCGCTCGGTCTGCTGCTCGCTGGTGTGACGCAGTTCATCGGCGCGCGCGAACTGGGCAGCGAGCTGGCATTTGACCAGCAGCTGTCGAGCAAGCTGGCGATCTATGCCAACTTGCTGCTGTTGGTGGCCACCGCGCTGTATGTGGCCCACCTCTGGATAGTCGACCAGGTGGTCGGTGTGTGGGCCACCACGCTGGCGCTGCTGGGCGCGCTGGGCCTGCTCGCCAGCTTGCTACTGCAGTGGACAGAGGCCTTTGCCAGCCAACGCGGCAGCCACGCGCCGCTGACCAGGCTCAACGAGGTGATGGTGCTGTTCTCGGCCTTGACGGTGTTGCTGTACCTGGCCATGGAGCGCGCTTACCGCAGTCGCTCTGCGGGCGCCTTTGTGATGCCGATCGTGGCGCTGGCCGCGCTGTTCGAAGTGTCGTTGCTGTCGGGAGAGCAAGTGGCCAGCGCCGGCGCCGCGCCGGTGCTGAACAGTTATCTGGTACGCGCCCACGTGTTCAGCAATTTTCTCGGCTACGGCGCGTTCGCCGTGGCCGCCGCGATGGCCGCGATGGATCTGCTGCGCGCGCGCGCCGAGCGCAGCGCCGCCGCATCGGCGCTGCGCGCGCTGCCCGCTGGCGCGCGCTTGATGCATCTGGCGATCGGACTGGGCTTTCCGCTATTCTCGCTGGGCATCGTGCTGGGCATGCGCAGCGCCCACCTGGCGTGGGGGCGCTATTGGGCTTGGGATACCAAGGAATGCTGGGCGCTGCTGGTGTGGTGTATGTACGCCGCCTATTTTCTGCTGCACTACGCGGCGCACTGGCGCGGCGCGCGGATGGCCTGGCTGGTACTGGGGTGCTTCAGTCTGACCGCGTTCGGTTTTCTGGGCCTGCAATGGCGTGGCGCCGGTTTGCATGCATATGGATAAGAGCCGCTCTGAACAGGCCGGGCCGGGCGCACCGCCGATAGGCGCGCCCGGCTTCATGCTGTCGATCCGTAACAAGGGCTTGTTGGTGTTCGCCGCGCTCATTGCTTATTCGGTGCTGATCGCCCTGTTCGCGTTCCACGAAAAAGACCAGCTGTTGCGCGACTTCGACGACATCCAGGGCATGCTGGAAACCGAATCGATGCTCAAGGAGGCCGATCTGGCGACCTTTCACGCGGTCATGGCGGTGTTCGCCAATGCCGATGAGCACGACCGCGCGGCCGCCACCGAGCGCATCGGCATCCACTACCAGTCCTTGCTGGCGCGCCAGGCGGCGCTGGCGCAACGCCTGCCGCAGGCCGATCTGAACTTGCCGGACATGCGCGCGGCCTGGGACGCGGTCCATGCCCAGCCGTCGCGCGCCAATCTGAACGCGTTGGTCACGCAACTGGTCGAGACCAAGAATGCGCTGGCCGACTTGACCGAGCAATTGCAACAACAACGCCGCGCGGCGTCGCTGCGCTATGGCAAACGGGCCGACTCGGTCGCGCTGACCACGTTCGCTTTGGCCATGCTCGGGCTAGGCTTGCTGGGCGCGATCATCGGCCTGTCGTTTCGCCGCCTTGCCGATGACCTGCGCCTGTTGCAAGTGCGCGCGCTGGACATTGTCGGCGGTTTTCGCGGTGCGCCGCTGACCGTCACGCGGCACGATGAGGTGGGTCAGATGATGCTGGCCGTGAACAGCATGGCCACGGCGCTGGACCAGCACGACAAGGAGGAGGTGCTCAAGCGCCAGAAGTATTTTCACCAGGAGAAGATGGCCGCGATCGGTGCGCTGGCGGCCGGCGTGGCGCACGAGATCGGCAACCCGATCGCCGCCATCTGCGGCATCGCCCAGGAGATGATGGCGCGCCGCGCCGACAGCGGGCGCGCTTGCGGCGCGGGTGAGTGCCACGACTGCCGGCCCGAGCTGATCTACGCCCAGGCCGAACGGCTGGCGGCGATCACCCGCGAGATCGCCGAGTTCGCCTCACCGCGGCCGGTCGAACCCCAGTGGCTCGATCTGAACGCGCAGTTGCGCAGCGCCAGCAGTCTGGTGCGCTACGACAGGCGCCTGCAGCAGGTCAGCCTGACGCTGGACCTGGACAGCCAGTTGCCGGCCATCTTCGGCGTGGCCGACCAGATCACCCAACTGGTGATGAACCTGCTGATCAATGCGATGGATGCGCTCGACGGCGTGCAGGGGCGCGCGCCGGCGATCAGCATCGTCACGCGTATCGCCGGCCAGTTGGTCAGCCTGACCATCTGCGACAACGGCGCCGGGATGGACCCGGCCACGCTGGCGCGCGCCTTCGAAGCTTTCTTCACCACCAAGCCGGCCGGCAAGGGTACCGGCCTGGGTCTGTCGCTGTGCTACGCGATTGTGAGCCGACACGGCGGCACCATCGACATCGCATCGACGCCCGAGCAGGGTTGTCGCGTGCACGTGCTGTTTCCCGAAACCGAGTCTGCGTATAACGAGGCGAAGCCGATATGAAATCGATGGATGTGATGGTGATAGACGACGAGCCGGCGATCCGCCAGGTGTTGAGCAGCTTTCTGACGCGCTCCGGCTATACCGTGTTCCAGGCGCCCAACGGCCTGGACGCGTTCGAGCGCCTGGCGCGCGGTGACGTTGAGGTGGCGATCTGTGACATCAAGATGCCCGACATCAGCGGCATCGAGCTGGTGCGGCGCGCGCGCGCCGCCGGCATCGACACGAGCTTCATCATGATGACCGCGTTCGCCTCGGTCGACACGGCGATCGAGGCGATCCAGGCCGGCGCGTCCGACTACATGATCAAGCCGGTGCACAACGAAGAGCTGCTGCATCGCCTGCGCAAGCTGGAGGACGTGCGTGGACTGCGCGCCGAGAACCGGGTGCTGCGCGGCCTGGTGCAGGGCAGCACCGAGGAGCAGTTCCGGTTTTGCGCGCCGCCCATGCGCGCTCTGGAGCGCCTGGTTGCGAAAGTGGCGCCGACCGACAGCACGGTGCTCGTCACCGGTGAAAGCGGCACCGGCAAAGGGGTGATTGCACGTGCCATCCACCAGCAAAGCGCGCGCGCAAACGCGCCCTTCATTCCCGTCAACTGCGGCGCCTTGCCGGAAAACCTGATGGAGAGCGAGCTGTTCGGCCACACCAAGGGCGCCTTCACGGGCGCCGACAAGGCCAGGAAAGGCTTGTTCCTGGAGGCCGACCGAGGCACCATCTTCCTTGACGAGATCGGCGAACTGGCGCTGACGCTGCAGGTGAAACTGCTGCACGTGATCGAGGATAAATCGATCCGCGCCGTCGGCAGCGAACAGGCGCGCCGCGCCGACGTGCGCATCGTCGCCGCCACCAACCGTGACCTGGCCCTGATGGTCGCCGAGGGCCGCTTTCGCGAGGACCTGTACTTCCGCCTGTCGGCGTTCCAGATCCACGCACCGGCGCTGCGCGAGCGGCGCGAGGACTTGCCGGCGCTGGCCCATTTCCTGCTCGAACGGGGCGCGCAGCGCATGAATCTGCAGCGCGTCGGTGCGCTCGATGCGGAGGTGTTGGGCCTGTTTGACGACTACGACTGGCCCGGCAATGTGCGCGAATTGGAGAACGTGCTTGACCGCGCGCTGATCCTGGCCGATCAGGGGCGCGTGGTGTGCGCCGACCTGCCGCCGCAGTTGCGCAAGGGCGCGCGCTGCGCCTGCGATGCGCTGGCGGGCGAGCGCGCCGACAGCGCCGACAGCCTGCGCGAGCAAGTGCGCCGCTTCGAAAACGCGCTGATCGGCAGGACCATCGCCGAACACGACGGCGACCGCCGCCGCGCGGCGCAAGCGCTGAGCATCGGCCTGTCCAGCCTGTACCGCAAGCTCGAGGAATTCGACAGCCAGGACGCGCCGACCGACGACGCGACGGTGCGCGCCGCGCCCGAGCTGGCTGCCGCGCCGCGCAAGCACACTTAACGCATCCCAACCAGGCGCGCCGCGCGCCGTGTTTCCACCCATCTTACAAAGGTTTGCCATGTCTGCCAGTTTCGCGCCGCTTCAAAACGATACCTTCCTGCGCGCGTTGCTGCGCCAGAGCACCGAGTACACGCCGCTGTGGCTGATGCGCCAGGCGGGACGCTATCTGCCGGAATACCGCGCCACGCGCGCGCGCGCCGGTTCCTTCATGGGACTGGCCACCAATCCTGAGCTGGCCACCGAGGTCACTTTGCAGCCGGTCGAGCGTTTCGGTCTGGACGCGGCGATCCTGTTTTCCGATATCCTGACGGTGCCCGACGCGATGGGCCTGGGACTGTTTTTCGTCGAAGGCGAAGGCCCCAAGTTCGCGCGTCCGCTACGCAACGAAGCGGACGTGATGGCGCTGCGCGTGCCCGAGGACGGCAGCTTGCAATACGTGTTCGACGCGGTTGGCCAGATCCGTCGCGAACTCAATGGCAGGGTGCCGCTGATCGGCTTTTCCGGCAGCCCGTGGACGCTGGCCTGCTACATGGTCGAAGGTGGCGGCTCGAAGCAATTTCACACCATCAAAACGATGTTGTATCAGCGCCCCGACCTGTTGCGCCACATCCTGGCGACCAACGCGCGCGCCGTGGCAAGCTATCTGAACGCCCAGATCGACGCCGGCGTGCAGGCCGTGATGATCTTCGATTCCTGGGGCGGGGCGCTGGCCGACGGGGCCTATCAGCAGTTCTCGCTCGACTACATGCGCGACGTGGTGCGCCAGTTGCAACGCAACAAACGCGGCGAGCGCGTGCCCTGCATCGTGTTTACCAAGGGCGGCGGGCAGTGGCTCGAGCAGATCGCCGCGATCGGCGCCGACGCGGTGGGGCTGGACTGGACCGTCAACCTGGGCCAGGCGCGTGCGCGGGTCGGTGCCAAGGTCGCGCTGCAGGGCAACCTGGATCCGGCCGTGTTGTTTGCGCAGCCCGAACAGATCCGCGCCGAGGTGGCGCGCACGCTGGCCTGCTACGGCCCGCATACCGACGGCAGCGGCCATGTGTTCAATCTGGGCCACGGCATTTCGCAGTTCACGCCGCCCGAGGCGGTCACCGTGCTGGTCGAGGCGGTGCACACGATGAGCCGCGAGATGCATGCGCAGGCCGAGTGCGATGCGTAGTCTGGTTCGATGGCTGTGCGTGCTGGTGCTGGTGGTGGCGAGCGCGCGCGCGCTGGTCGCCGGGCCAGGCGATCGCGCCGAAGGCCAGGCCGTGGGCTCCTGCACTATCGACGGCAACGCGCCGGCGCGTGCGTGCGGGGCGACGCGGTGCCCGCGCTGCCCGCCGGCGTCACCGATCGGTTGATGATCGCCCCGTCCGGGGCGACACCGGCGAGCCGGCGAGGGGCATGCGTGGCGTGAGCGCTCGCCCAAACGGTGTTGCGGCGCGGGAGCGCTGCAGCCATCTCGGCCCGGCTTGATCTAGATCATGATATTCGCGCTAACAGATGAATACGATGATCGCATTGATCTCCCACAAGAATTTGACCGCCATGCGCGAGCCGACTCCCCAGTTGCGCAACATCCTGCTCAACACCTCGCTGTTCAGGATGCTCAGCGCGCCCCAGCTCGACCGGATCGTGGCCAGCACCAGTGCGGTGCGGGTGGGTAGCCATGTCTGCATCGTCAACCAGGGCGAGCTGGCCGATGGCGCGTACTGGGTCGTGTACGGCCAGGTCAACGTGGCCACCTGCAGCAAGCACGGCGGCGAAAAAATGCTGGCCATCCTGGGACCGGGCAAATGCTTCGGCCTGGGCGAGATGCTGCTCGAACAGCCACATCAGGCCAGCGTGACCAGTTCGACCAATGCGATGCTGCTGCACGTCGAGCGCGCCGCCATGCTGGCCGTCGCCGAAGCCAATTTTGGCTTCGCGCACGAAGTGATGCTCTGCCTGGGCCGCCAGTTCTATGGTCTGATGAGCGACATTGGCAATTCGTCGTTGAGCGCCAACGAGCGCGTGGCCGCCTTTCTGCTGCGCCGGCGCGCCGGCTGCACCGACAACCGGATCGAGCTGGTGGCCAACAAGGCCGACATCGCCAAGCGCCTTTCCCTGACGCCGGAAACGCTCTCGCGCGTGCTGCACACCATGCGCGTCGATGGCGTCATCAGCGTGGACGGGCGGTGCATCACCGTGCTCGACTGGGATAAATTGGGCGCGTCGCTGGCATGAGCGCGGCAGCCGTGTCCCCGCCTGCGGCTGTCGCACGGGCTCACGGCGGACTCCTTGGCCCCCGTCACGCCGCCGATCGCCGGATTCGGGCAGTCCACCCGCGGGCCCCGCCGCGCGTGCGAACAGGCCAACTCAAGCGGGCAACGACGCAGTGTGCGCTTGCCCGTCGCGCAGCGCCTGGCAGCTCGCCGCGTTGCTGTCAAATGCACTCATCGCCGCGATCAGCTCGGCCTGGTGACCGCACAGCATCCGGTCCACCAGCGGATACAGGATGCCTTCCTCTTTGATGGCGTGTTGCGCCTGGGTGATGCGCAAGGTGTCGGCGTGCGTCGCGCAGTCGCCCACGGCGGCCAGTGCGATCGCCTCGCCCAGCCGTTGCACGACGCCGCGCAACTGACGGTGTTCCATCCGCATCGACTGGGTCGGACCGTTGCTGCTGCCGATGGCCTGCTCGAACCAGCGAAACACCACCGTCTCCTCCATGGCGATGTGACGCGCCAGGGCCGCGCTGAAACGCTCGTAGCCGGTGAGTGCCTGTGCCCAGTCGCGCGCGACGATGCCATCGAGTACGCGCTGGAACAGCGCGTCGCAACGCGCATGATCCTGTTTCAGATAGTTGCTGATGGTGTCCATATGCCGACTCCGATGCGTGGGATCGACGGGCACGGTCCGCGCCCGCGTGCCAGCCTGTTTTCAATTGTCGCGCCGCACGGGGCCGCGTTGCATTGACCGAGGTCAAGAATATCGGCATGCACTTTCCCTGCCATGTGTGTTAGCGTGCACAACATCGTTGATCTGGGTCAAATTTGATTTAGCGCATGGTTAGCCGGTATTGAAGTCCCTACACTTGTTTCTTTCTGGAATGTTTGCCCGCCCCGGCGCATCCGACACAGGAGTTTTAACATGGCGCAGTCCATCATTCCCATCGCGCACAGTGCGGCCGTCGAGTTCGACGGCGCGCTGATCCGCAAGCTCAGCCAGCAAGGTCCGCGCTACACCTCGTATCCGACCGCCGACCGCTTCAGCGGTGCTTTCGGGCACGCCGACCTGGTGCGCACCGTGGCCGCGCTGCGCGCCGATCCGCGCGCGCGCCGGCCGCTGTCGCTGTACCTGCACATCCCGTTTTGCGACACCGTCTGCTACTACTGCGCCTGCAACAAGATCGTCACCAAGGACCGCAGCAAGGCAGTCACCTACCTGGACTATCTGAAGCGCGAGATCGCCATGCAAGGCGCGCTGTTCGCCGGCGCCAACCGAATCACTCAGCTGCATCTGGGCGGCGGCACGCCAACCTATTTCAATGACGCGCAGATGGGCGAACTGATGACGCATTTGCGCGCCTGGTTCGAGTTCGCCCCTGACGACGAGGGCGAGTACGGCATCGAGGTCGACCCGCGCACGGTCACGCGCGAGCGTGTGTTGAGCCTGCGCGCACAGGGCTTTAACCGGATCAGCCTGGGCGTGCAGGATTTCGATCCGCACGTGCAGAAAGCGGTCAACCGCATGCAGCCCGAGGCGGAAACGCTGGGCGTGATCGCGGCCGCGCGCGAAGCGGGTTTTCGCTCGGTCAGCATCGACCTGATTTACGGCCTGCCGCTGCAATCGGTGGCGACCATGGAGCAGACGCTGGCCAAGGTCGTCAAGGCCAGCCCGGACCGGGTGGCGATCTACAACTACGCGCACCTGCCACACCTGTTCAAGCCGCAGCGGCGCATCAACGAAGCCGACATGCCCAGCAGCGAAACGCGGCTCGACATGCTGGCGCTGTGCATCGCGCGGCTGGGCGAGGCCGGCTATGTCTACATCGGCATGGACCATTTCGCCAAGCCGGACGACGACCTGGCGGTGGCCCAGCGCGACGGTCTGCTGCATCGCAATTTTCAGGGCTATTCGACGCACGCCGAGTCCGACATGGTGGCCTGCGGCGTGTCGGCCATCAGCGCCATCGGCGCCAGCTACAGCCAGAACGTGAAGACGCTGGACGACTACTATGCGCGCATCGACGCGGCCAGCTTGCCGATCGAGCGCGGCATTGGCCTGGACGCCGACGATCTGCTGCGCCGCGCCGTGATCCAGATGCTGATGTGCGATTTCGAACTGGCCGTCGCGCCGCTCGAGCAACAGCACGGTATCGATTTTCAGCGCTATTTTGCGCCCGAGCTCGTGAAACTGGCGGTGCTGGCCGAGGACGGCTTGCTCAGCGTCGAACCGGACTGGCTGCGCGTGAGCGCCAAGGGGCGTCTGCTGATCCGCAATATCTGCATGGTGTTCGACCGCTATTTGAATCCCGCGGCCGAACCGCTGCGGTATTCGAAAACCATCTGACCGGCCGCGCCAGCTGCCGTTGCTTAACAAGATTGATCAACACGAGGCGAGCTGTCGATGAAGTCCCTGAATATCCTCGTCATCGATGACGAACCGGCGATCCGTCAGGTGGTGACAGCGGCGCTGAACAAGGCGGGCTACACCGCCACGCAGGCGCCCAATGGCCTGGACGCGTACGCGCGGCTGGCCAAAGGCGATGTCGACATCGCCATCTGCGACATCAAGATGCCCGACATCAGCGGCATCGAACTGGTGCGCCGGGTGCGCGCAGCCGGCATCGACACGAGCTTCATCATGATGACCGCCTTCGCGTCGGTCGATACGGCGATCGAGGCGATCCAGAGCGGCGCGTCGGACTACATGATCAAGCCGGTGCGCAACGAGGAAGTGCTGCACCGCTTGTTCGAGATCGCCAATGCGCGCGGTCTGCGCGCCGAAAACCGCGTGCTGCGCGGGCTGTTGCACGGAAAAAAAGAGGACCAGTTCAGCTTTTGCGCGCCATCCATGCGCGTGCTCGACCGCTTAGTCGACAAGGTCTCGCCCACCGACAGCACGGTGCTCGTCAGCGGCGAAAGCGGCACCGGCAAGGGCGTGGTGGCGCGCCGCATCCACCAGCAAAGCCCGCGCGCGAATGCCCCGTTCATTCCCGTCAATTGCGGCGCGCTGCCCGAGAACCTGATCGAGAGCGAGTTGTTCGGCCACACCAAGGGCGCCTTCACCGGCGCCGACAAGGCCAGGAAGGGCTTGTTTCTGGAGGCCGACGGCGGCACCATCTTCCTCGATGAAATCGGCGAATTGCCCTTGCTGCTGCAGGTGAAACTGCTGCACGTGATCGAGGACAAGACCATCCGGCCGGTCGGCAGCGAACAGGGGCGCCGTCTCGATGTGCGCATCGTCGCCGCAACCAACCGTGACCTGAGCCAGATGGTGGCCGACGGGCGCTTCCGCGAAGACCTGTACTTTCGCCTGTCGGTGTTTCAGATCCACGTGCCGGCGCTGCGCGAACGGCGCGAGGACCTGCCGGCGTTGATGCGCTTCCTGCTGCAGCGCGGCGCCACCCGGATGGGCCTGGGCAGCGACGTGGCGATTCTGCCCGAGGTCGTGGCCACGCTGAGCGCATATGACTGGCCGGGCAATGTACGCGAGATGGAGAACCTGATCGATCGCGCGCTGATCCTGGCCGAGGACGGGCGCATCAGCTGCGCCGACCTGCCGCCGCAAATGCAGCAGTTCGCGTGCGCGACCGCTCCGCGCGCCGGCATCGTCGACAGCGGCGAGAGTCTGCGCGCACAGGTGCGCAGTTTCGAGAGCGCGCTGATCGCCAAGGCCATCAACGACGCCGCCGGCGACCGCCGCCAGGCTGCGCAAAAGCTGGGCATGGGTTTGTCCAGCCTGTACCGCAAGATGGAAGAATTTGGCATGTCCGGTGTGCAGTAGCGCGCCCGCCCGCGCGCGGCGCCGGTGCGCGCGCGGCGCGTATGGCGCGCTGGCCGCGCCCGCCCGCCGTGCCGGCCCCGCCCGGCGCGCGCTTGCTGTACCATCTTGCGCCATGGAGGCAGACATATGACTTTGCAGGCGTATCAACTGGCTTGCACGCGCGGCGAGCGCGAGCTGTTCAATCACATCGATTTCGACGTCACGCCCGGCGACGCGCTGCGCGTGGCCGGCGCCAACGGCAGCGGCAAGACCAGCCTGCTGCGCATGCTGTGCGGTCTGGCTTGTCCGTCCGATGGTCAGGTGCGCTGGCATGGGCGCGACATCCGCGCCGCGCGCGAGGATTTTGGCGCCGCGCTGGTCTATCTGGGCCATCTGAACGGCGTCAAGGATGACCTGCTGGCGTGGGAAAACGTCGTCGTCAGCGCCACGCTGGCCGGCCAGCTGGTCAGCCGCGAGCAGGCCTACGATGCGCTCGACCGGATCGGGCTCGACCGCGCGGCCGACCTGCCGGCGCGCGCGCTGTCGCAGGGCCAGCGCAAGCGCGTCGCGCTGGCGCGCCTGCAGCTGTGCAGCGGGGCGCCGCTGTGGATACTTGACGAGCCGTTCACGGCGCTCGACAAGGGCGCCATCGCCGACCTGTGCGTCACGCTCGATGCTCATCTGGCGCAGGGCGGCATGGTGATCTACACGACGCACCAGGAAGTCGCGCTCAACGCCCAGCGCGCCTGGACGCTCGACCTGTCCGCGGAGCGGCCATGCTGACGGCGCTGCTGTGCGTGATCCGGCGCGACCTGCTGCTGGCGTTCCGGCGCCGCTCGGACGTGCTGACGACGCTGTTCTTCTTCATCATCGTGGCCACCCTGTTCCCGATGGGCGTGGGACCGGAGCCGGCGCTGCTGCGCACCATGGCGCCGGGCGTGCTGTGGGTGTCGGCGCTGCTGGCGTCGATGCTGGCGCTGGGCCGCCTGTTCGCGCTCGACCACGCCGACGGCACGCTCGAACAGATGCTGCTGTCGGCCGAACCTTTGAGCTTGATCGTGATCGGCAAGGTGATCGCGCACTGGCTGGTGTCGGGCCTGCCGCTGGTGCTGCTGGCGCCCCTGCTGGGCGTGCAGTTCGACTTGTCGGGCACGGCGGTGTGGGTGCTGTTTCTGAGTTTGCTGATCGGCACGCCGGTGCTGAGCCTGATCGGCGCGATCGGCGCGGCGCTGACGCTGGGCGTGCGCGGCGGCGGCGTGCTGGTGTCCTTGCTGGTGCTGCCGCTGTACATCCCGGTGCTGATCTTCGGGGCCGGCGCGGTCGGCGCCGAGGCCAGCGGCTTGGGTAGCAGCGCTCATCTGTTGTTGCTCGGCGGCGTGCTGGCCGGCGCCGCCGCGCTGGCACCGTGGGCCACGGCGGCGTCCTTGCGCATTGCGCTCGAATGAGCTGGCATGCCACTTGCATGCCAACTGGGGGAACGCGCCGGCGCGTGCCGGGTGGCGCCACGGTGGGGACGCACGGATGGTAAGATGCAGCGGGTAATTCTCGATAATGAGAATGGGATTCATTGGGCAGGCAAGTGGCGCCGGCGCGCCGGCGGAATCAATTTTTTGGAGCAATACACAGGTGTCTAAACTGCAATCATCGCCTCTAGTCGCGCCCAGGGCGGGGCAGATACACTGGTTCAAATATGCCGCGCCGCAGAGCTTCTATCAGCTGGCGGGAACCTTGATACCGTGGTTTGCCGGCATCGCGGCCGTGCTGTGCATGCTGGGCCTGTACATCGGCCTGTTCGTCGCGCCCACCGACCGCACCCAGGGCGACGCCTACCGCATCATCTTCATCCACGTGCCGGCGGCCTGGATGTCGATGGTGATCTATCTGGCGATGGCGTTCTGGGCCGGTCTCGGGCTGGCATTCAACACGCGCGTGTCGGCCATGATGGCCAGCGCGCTGGCGCCCACCGGCGCACTGTTCACCTTCCTGGCGCTGTGGACCGGCGCGTTGTGGGGCAAACCGACCTGGGGCGCCTGGTGGGTGTGGGACGCGCGCCTGACGTCCGAACTGATCTTGCTGTTCCTGTACGTGGGCTTCATGGCGCTGCAGGCCTCGATCGACGAGCCGCGCCGGGCCGACAAGGCCGGCGCCGTGCTGGCGCTGGTGGGCGTGGTCAACGTGCCGATCATCTATTTTTCCGTCAAGTGGTGGAACACCCTGCACCAGGGTTCGTCGATCAACATGAAAGGCGCGCCGTCGATGGCGATGACGATGTTGCTGGGCATGCTGATCATGGCGCTGTCGTTCTGGGCCTACACCATCGCGGTGAGCCTGATGCGCGCGCGCTGCATCGTGCTCGAGCGTGAACGCCACACCGACTGGGTGCGCGCCACCATGGAGGAGCGAGCATGATCTGGGCAAACTGGAGCGATTTTTTCGCGATGGGCGGCTACGCGCTGTATGTGTGGGGCTCGTTTATTGTCGTGTTCGCGGGCTTGGCTGCTGAAGTGCTGTTGCTCCGGCAGCAGACCCGGGCGCTGCGCGCACAATTTCTCAACCAGCGCGCCGCGTCCGCAGCGCGCGCCAGGAAGCAAACATGAAACCAAGACATAAACGCCTGATCATGATCGGCGCCGGCGTGGCCACCCTCGGCCTGGCCACCGCGCTGGTGCTGTCGGCCTTCCAGAAGAACCTGGTGTTCTTCTTCACGCCGACCCAGATCCTGGCCGGGCAGGCACCGCACGGCACTAATTTTCGCATGGGCGGCATGGTCGAGGCGGGCAGTCTGAAACGCCAGCCGGACGGCGTGACGGTCAACTTTGTCGTCACCGACACGGCCAAGCGCATCAACGTCAGCTATCGCGGCATCCTGCCCGACCTGTTCAAGGAAGGCAAGGGCGTCGTCGCGCAGGGCAAGCTGGGCGCGGACAATCAGTTCGTGGCCGACGAAGTGCTGGCCAAGCATGATGAAAATTACATGCCGCCGGACGCCGCCTATGCTTTGAAGAAGGGCAAGGAAGCCAATCAGGCCAACCAGGCGCTCGGCGCGACGGTGGTCGGCGGTGCCAACGACAGCAAGGTGGCGAAATGATCCCCGAACTCGGTAATTTCGCGCTGATGCTGGCGCTGTGTCTGGCGCTGATCCAGGGCATCGTTCCAATCGCCGGCTCGTTTCGCGCCAACCGGCGCTGGATGGCGCTGGCCCGTCCGCTCGCCGCAGGCCAGTTCGCGTTCGTCTCGCTCGCCTTCGCGTGTCTGGTGTCGGCCTTCATCAACAACGATTTTTCGGTGGCCTACGTGGCGTCGAATTCGAACTCGGCGCTGCCCATCTATTACCGCATCGCCGCCACCTGGGGCGGGCACGAAGGCTCGCTGCTGCTGTGGAGCGAGATGCTGGTGCTGTGGACGTTCGCGGTGGCGCTGTTTAGCAGCCAGTTGCCCGAGCAGACGGTGGCGCGCGTGCTCGGCGTGATGGGCCTGATCAGCGTGGGCTTTCTGTGCTTCATGCTGTTCACCTCCAATCCTTTCGAGCGCCTGCTGCCGGGTGCCGCCGATGGACGCGACTTGAATCCGCTGCTGCAGGACTTCGGCATGATCATCCATCCGCCGATGCTGTACATGGGGTATGTCGGTTTCTCGGTGGCGTTTTCGTTCGCGATCGCCGCACTGATGGGCGGCCAGCTCGACGCCGCCTGGGCGCGCTGGTCGCGTCCGTGGACGCTGGTGGCGTGGATGTTCCTCACGCTGGGCATCTTCATGGGCAGTTTCTGGGCCTACTACGAACTCGGTTGGGGCGGCTGGTGGTTCTGGGATGCGGTCGAAAATGCCTCCTTCATGCCTTGGCTGGTGGGCACGGCGCTGATCCATTCGCTGGCCGTCACGGAAAAGCGTGGCAGCTTCAAGAACTGGACCGTGCTGCTGGCGATCTTCGCGTTTTCCTTGTCGCTGCTGGGAACCTTCCTGGTGCGTTCTGGCGTGTTGACGTCGGTGCACGCGTTCGCCACCGACCCGCGCCGCGGCCTGTTCATCCTGGTGTTCCTGGCGCTGGTGATCGGCGGCTCGCTGCTGCTGTTCGCCTGGCGCGCCCCCAAGGTGGGCCTGGGCGGCAAGTTCAGCCTGTTCTCGCGCGAGGCCATGCTGCTGGTGAATAACGTGCTGCTGCTGGCCGCCGCCGGCACGGTCTTGCTGGGCACACTGTACCCGCTGTTTCTGGACGCGCTCAACCTGGGCAAGATCTCGGTCGGGCCACCGTACTTCGAAGCGGTGTTTGTGCCGCTGATGCTGCCGGTGCTGCTGCTGATGGCGGTGGGTCCGTTCGTGCGCTGGAAAGAGTCGTCCGTGGCGGACCTGCTGCGTCGCTTGCGCCTGATTGCGCTGGCCACGCTGGCCTTCGCGGTCGCGGTCGCGCTGCTGCTCGCGTCCTCGCCGATGGTGGTGCTGGGCATGACGCTGGCCGCCTGGGTGTTGCTGGCGACGGCGTCCCACCTGATCGAGCGCTTGCAGCACGCGCCGGCCGGCACGTCGCTGTGGAAACGCATCGCCAGCCAGCCGCGCAGCTACTGGGGCATGCTGGTCGCGCACGCCGGCATCGGCATCTTCGTCATCGGCGTGACGCTGGTGAAGGGCATGGACACGTCCAGCGACGTGAGCATGCGGGTTGGCGACACGGCCAGCGCGGGCGGCTACAACTTCCGCTTTACCGACTTGAAAGCGCTCAAGGGACCGAACTACGAGGCGGCCCAGGGCACCTTTGACGTCACGCGCGATGGCGCCAAGGTGGCCACGATGCGGCCGGAGAAACGCCTGTACAACGTGCAGAAAATGCCGATGACGGAAGCGGCGATCGATCGCGGCTTCACGCGCGACCTGTACGTGTCGCTGGGCGAAGAAACCAGCGCGGGCGTGTGGGTGGTGCGGGTGCAGCACAAACCGTTTGTCGGCTGGATCTGGGCCGGTTGCCTGATCATCGCGTTTGGCGGTTTCCTGGCCGCGTCCGACAAGCGCTACCGGATGGCGTCGCGCGCGCGCAAGGCGGCGCTGGCGCACGGCGCAGGCTTGAGCGCGGCGACCTAAACCCCGGGCGCGGCTGCGCCACGACCTGACTGACGAGAGCGAGACTGATGAAACGATTTTTGATACCGCTGGCCCTGTTCATCGCATTGGTGGTGTTTCTCGGCGTGGGCTTGCAGCGCGACCCGCGCGAGATTCCGTCGCCATTTATCGGCAAGCCGGCGCCCGCCTTCCACGTGGTGCAACTGGGCGACGCCGCCAAATCGTTCGCTCCGCAGGACATGTTGGGCAAGGTCTGGATGCTCAATGTGTGGGCCTCGTGGTGCGTGTCGTGCCGCCAGGAGCATCCGGTGCTGCTGGAGTTTGCCAAGCAGGGCGTGCTGCCGATCATCGGCCTCAATTACAAGGACGCGCGCGCCGATGGCAACGGCTGGTTGCAGCAGTTTGGCGACCCGTACCAGCTGTCGGCGTTCGATCTGGATGGCCGGGTTGGGATCGACTATGGCGTGTACGGCGTGCCGGAGACCTTCATTGTCGACAAGCGCGGCGTGATCCGTTACAAGCACGCCGGCCCGGTCACCGTCGAGTTGATCCAGCAGACCCTGTTACCTTTGATTAAAGAGCTCAACCGTGCGTAAAGTATTGATCAGCTGCGCGCTGGCGCTGGCCACCAGCCTGGCCCACGCGGCGCCCGTCGCCACGCCCGCAGCCTCGCCCGCAGGCGCGCCCGACATGGCGCTGGAAAAGCATGTGATGGAGATTTCGGAGGGACTGCGTTGCCTGGTGTGTCAAAACCAGACCATCGCCGACTCGCACGCCGACCTGGCAATCGACCTGAAAAACCAGGTGCGCGAAAAACTCCAGCAAGGCATGACGGACCAGCAGGTGACCGCCTACATGGTGGAGCGCTACGGTGATTTCGTGCTGTACAAGCCGCCCGTGAAACGGATCACCTGGCTGCTGTGGTTCGGGCCGTTCGTGCTGATGATCGGCGGGATTGGCCTGCTCGGTGTCAAACTGGCCGCCAGGCGCGCGCCGACCGAGACCCTGTCCGACGCCGAGCTGCAACGCGCCGCGCAATTGCTGGACGCGACACCTGATACGAAAGACGCACCATGACCAGTTTTCTGATTGTCGCCGCCCTGTTGCTGGGCGGTTCCCTGTGTTTCGTGCTGCCGACCCTGCTGCGCCGCGGCGCCGCTGCATCCCAGCAGCTTGAGCGCTCCGATGTCAACCTGGCGGTGCTGCGCGACCAGTTGCGCGAACTGGACGCCGACCTGGCGGCCGGCACCATCGACCAGCCCGGCTACGCCAGCGCGCGCCTCGAATTGGAGCGGCGCGTGCTGGACGACGTGGTGGCGGACCCGCACGCGACCACAGGCACGCAGCAACGTTGGGCCGCGCTGGCGCTCGGCCTGGCCGTGCCGCTGGTGGCGGTGGCGCTGTACACCACGCTGGGCACACCGGCCGGGCTGGACCCGGCCCAAGTGGCGGGACGGGAAGACCCGGCCCATCCGGTCACGGACGCGCAAATCACCGGCATGGTTGCCACGCTGGCCGAACGGCTGAAAACCAAACCGAACGACGCCGAAGGCTGGAACATGCTGGCGCGCTCGTACGGCATCCTGGGGCGTTTCCCCGAGGCGGTCGACGCGTACAAGCACCTGGTAAAACTGGTGCCCGACAACGCCGATGTGCTGGCCGACTACGCCGACGCGCTGGCGATGGCGCAGGACAAGACGCTGCTGGGCGAGCCGGAGCGCTTGATCACGCATGCGTTGGCGCTGGACGCGAACAACATCAAGGCGCTGTCTTTGCAGGGCAGCATCAACTACGAGCGACGCGACTTCGCGGGCGCGGTCGCGCAGTGGAAAAAAGTGCTGGCGCTGGTGCCGGCCGATTCGGACATGGCGCGCGCCACCATCAGCAGTATCGGCGAAGCGCAGAACATGGCCGGCGGCGGCGCTGTCGCGCTCAATGCGGCGGCGGGCGCTGGCGGGTCGGCGGCAAGCGCGTCAACCACGGGCGCTGGGATGCCAGCCACAGCAGCGAATGCAGAGAAGGCGCCGGTGCCCGGTGCCGCTTCGGTGAGCGGCAAAGTCGAACTCGATCCTGCTGTGCGCGCCAAGGTGGCCGACACCGATACCGTGTTCATCTTTGCGCGCGCCGTGGACGGTCCGCGGTTCCCGCTGGCGGTATTGCGCAAGCAGGTCAAGGATTTGCCAACCAGCTTTGTGCTCGACGACAGCATGAGTATGGCGCCAAACGCCAAACTGTCCGGCTACGCGTCGGTGATCGTGGGCGCGCGTATTTCCAAATCGGGCAATGCGACGCCGTCGGCGGGCGACCTCGAAGGCGTCACGGAGCCGGTTCATCCGGGTGCCAAAGATCTGGTGATTCGCATCGGCAGTGAGCGTAAATAACGCCCGGGTCTCCGCGCGCGGAGGTCGGGCTGCCAAAAGTCGGTTATCTATTATCTGATGACCGCTGACGGCATGATTGTCGGGTTCCTGCTGCCATTCGAAAACGCGGCCGAGACTGGCTGTCTCACACTCAGGCAGCGGGGTTCGCGACGGCGCCAATTGCCGCTTACGCTTACAAGCGATTTTTGCGGCTTGCCCTGCCTTACGGGGTTTCCCATCCGTTTTAGGAGGGCTAATTTCCGAAAAACCGAACAGGCTGCGAGGCAAGCATTGATCAAGCCACGTTTGCGGAGCATACTCAGTCTGTACAAAGCGTTAATATTGACGCTAACCAAATAGTTGGTCTCAGACATGAACGAGTCACAAGCTGTCGGCACTGCCATTCCTCGCATTCGTCTAGTGCACTCAATTGTCGGCTTCTTCGTTGTAGTCCCAGCGTCTTTTATGCCTGTTTTCGCTGTTTTTGCGTTTATGGGCGGGGATGTTTCGGTACCACTCAGCTTTTGGGGGGATGCGATGAAGGTTTTCAGTCTAATTCTCTCGACCTTGTTTGGCTTGGTAATTTGGTGGGTCGTCTCGCTGGTTCCAACTCCAGTTGGGTGGCTTGGGTCTCTTACGGTCGTTCCCACAATGTTGGCCGCATTTCTCTATTGGTCAGTTCGTCGAGCGACCGAACGAGCAGGCTTATGGCGCGCACGATATGCGATCCGCTTAGTCGCGTCAGCGTCACTGGCAGCAATTCTCTCCGCAGGCGCGCACCTCGCAGTAAGTGCGATATTTTCACAGTCACTTCCTACCCCTCCCCTATCGGTACGAGGGGGCGGGCTGTCGATCGATGTCTTATTCACCACATTCACAATTACTGGCCTCATCGCAGGTGTCGTCATAGAGGTCTGGTGGCAACGAAAACTAAGACTATATGTCGACACTGCCCAACCTGGCACTATAGCGGACTGGCCGGGCACGGCGCGGTGAATCACCTAATTCACGGGCGGCCGGCCGATTAATTTCATTCGTTGGTCCCCATGAGAACTCGTAATTGGGGACGTAGCGCATTTGCCTGAGCGCAGCGTTCCTGTTAGTTTTGCAGAAAATGCGTCGCGTCCACATTTGTTGCGAATCTATACAGTTAGGTACCTTAATGTCACGAGTATCCCATCATGCCCATGCCATTACATATCGGAATTGTTGCTTGCTCGGCCGAGGGCGCAGCGCTTTGTTATCGGACCATCTGTTCAGAAGGCGCCGCGCTGCTCGGCCCGCACGCCCACCCTGAAGTCTCGATGCACACGCCATCGCTCGCAAACTATGTGAGCTGCCTTGAGCGGGGGGACTTGGACGGCGTCGGCGAACTGATGCTGAGCTCAGCCCGAAAACTGGCAAGCGCGGGGGCGGACTTCCTGATCTGCCCTGACAACACCATCCACCAAGCGTTTTCGTATGTCGAGCCTCGTTCTCCGCTGCCTTGGCTACACATTGCGGAGGTTGTTGCATTGGCCGCTGTTGAGCGCGGATACAGGCGACTTGGTCTGATGGGTACGTGCTGGCTCGTTGACAGCGCGGTCTACCCCGAGAAACTAGCGGCACAAGGCCTGCAGTGCGTCAAGCCGGACGTTCCTGATCGCGATGAAATAGACCGCATCATCATGCACGAACTTGTCTACGGGATAGCCAACCCCGAAGGCATCACCCACTTCCAGGGCGTTATCGACCGTTTCAAAGAGCGGGGCTGCGATGCCGTCATACTCGGATGCACTGAGATTCCGCTGATCGTGAACGACTCGAATTCCGCCTTGCCAACCTTGGATTCGACGCGCTTGCTCGCCCGCGCCGCACTTCGGCGAGCACTGAACACTGTGCCCGTTCATTGAACTTTGGCGGGCAAAGGAAATGTTGGCAATGTTTGATACCGTGACGACAGTCCAATGTGAATGCGCTACAGTGGCAACGTCATCTGATTCAATCAAGGGAGGCGCACATGGGCGCTAAACCAGATGTTCATCGACCCGTGGCAGTGCCGGTCAAGCGGCCATCAGGCACGATCGAAGAACAGCGGCTCCGGCGAGCTGACGCGTTGAGGGCGGCCGAGGGCATGTGGCGCGGGCGCACCGACATTCCGCTGGATGGCGTTGAATACCAAGAGCGCATTCGGAGCGAATGCCATTGATCCTGTTTGATACGAACATTTTCATCGAGATGCTCGGTGGCTGCCACCAAGCCTCCGTCGAGCTCAATTCCTACCCCGAGCCAGCCGTCAGTGTGATTACCCGGCGTTGCGCGCGCGAGAGTTTGCACGTCCCACACGAGAATGCTCTCCTTGACGTGACATCTTTGGTGAAAACTCCCGCTTTCCACGTCAGGCAACACGAAGCCGTCGGCGGGCGACTTCGAAGGCGCCACGGAAGCGGTCGGTCCGGGCCCCAAGGACGTCGTCATCCGCATCAATGGCGAGCGCAAAAAGTGCCCCAAGCGGCATTCCATAATCTATCAGAACTGTTTCGGCAGGCCGGCTTGTTTCAATACCACGTTCGCCGTGTGCCTCGACTTGATATGGTGATCGACCGGGAACGCTTTCGATGTAATCGGGCTATACCATATTTCATGGTCACCCTTACCGTGGCGCTTGAAATAGCAGCCACTTGCCAGAAGAATCCTCTTCAAGCTCGGTGTGAATCCGTCCATCAATGGGTATGATTGGGCGCCGTCGCAGTCACGCTCGCGAGCAGCTCGAAAGCGATTTCGGCATCGTCTTGCGTCAAATGTCCGTTTTCCTCCAGCATCTCTGGAACTAACACCTTCAACTTCGCAAGTAACGCGGGGATCGTTTCGGCCTCGGCGACGAGACCAGGCACGTCATCGCTCTCAGCGACCCACACTTGCGCCTCGTCGTCCCAGGCGGCAAGAATTTTCAAAATGGTTTTCATTCGCTTCTCCCGATGCGCATCTAGACTATAACAAGAAAAAGCTAGTTCGATGTATTTCATATCGGCAATTTTGCGCTTGGCTTGAGTTCGGTCGAAGGTATGAGGACTGGCAGTGCCGCCTGGGCCGTTGTTTGAGGTCACAAGGTGTGACCTCAAACAAGGCGCCATGGCGCGGCATGCGGGATGGGGGCAGGCGCGCAACCGCACGACGGGGCGCATGATCTCGATATTGATGAGTGCCGGCGGCGCGGGCCTGCGTGAGCGCGCTGCCCCGCACGGTCTGGTCGAAGCTTTGCGCTGGCGTCAACAGTGCATTGATCTGTTTGCGGATTGTTGAATTTCCCATCGGACGCGATACTCTTGGCACGACAACGAAGAGGATCACACAGCATGGACGTACTCAAAATCGCAGCATTCTCGGACGGTGACAGCGGCGGCAATCCGGCCGGCGTGCTGATCGCCGACGCCTTGCCCTCGGCCGCCCAGATGCAGGCAATCGCCGCCCAGATAGGTTTTTCGGAAACCGCGTTCGCGATGCCGCACGCCGATGGCTGGCGTGTGCGCTATTTTTCGCCCGAGTCGGAAGTGCCGTTCTGTGGTCACGCGACGATTGCGCTGGGCGCCGCGCTGGCTTTGAAATACGGCGACGGGGTGTTCGCGTTGACGCTGCAGCATGCCAATATCACCGTCGAAGGTCGGCGCGATGGCGACGTGATTGCTGCCGCCTTGCAGTCGCCGCCCACGCGCAGCGGGCCGGCGGCCCCCGACTTGGTGGCTCGCGCGCTGGCGTTGTTCGGCTACAGCGAGGACGACCTTGATTCTGCGCTGCCGCCGGCGCTAATCCACGGCGGGGCCGATCATCTGGTGCTTGGTTTGCGTTCGCGCGCGGCGCTGGCCGCCATGCGCTACGATTTGGACGCCGGACGCGTGCTGATGCGCGAAGCGGGACTGGTCACGATACTGCTGGCCTACGCCGAGACGCCCCGGTTATTTCATACGCGTAATCCATTCGCCTCGGGCGGTGTCGTCGAAGATCCGGCCACGGGCGCGGCGACGGCGGCGTTTGGCGGCTATTTGCGCGACCTGGGCTGGACGCACGGTGGCGCGATCGACATCGTGCAAGGGGAAGACATGGGCATGCGTTCGCGCTTGCGCGCCGAGATCGGATCGCAGGCCGGCAGCTCGATCCGCGTGAGCGGCACGGCGCGCGTGATGCGCAACTAGCACCGGCGCAGCTCGTCTACTTACAGGCGTGCATTTCCTGCGCGGGATAGGCGGCGACGATCTCGTCGAGCTGGGCCTTGGTGCCCACGTCGAGGTCGCGGAACTGATAGGACAGCTGGTGGCTGATGGCGCCGCGCGGAGCGATCTTGGCGCTGTGCACGCCCTGCTTGACCAGTGCGGCCAGCAGGTTTTGCGCGGCCGATTCGGACTTGAACACGCCCAGCGAAATGGCCCAGCGCATGGTGGTGTTCTCGGACATGATGAAGTAGTTGGTCACGCCCAAATCCTTCAATTCGCCGACCTTCTTGTCGGCGCCTTCCTTGCTACCCTGAGGCGGAATGAACACGATGTGGCTCGTCACGTCCTGGGTGGTGATGTTCTGGCGCGACTGATGGTCGCCCAGGTTCAGGGCGGCCAGTTGCAGCTCGAAGCGCGCCGCGTCCGAGGCGGGGAAGTTGCCCACTTCGGTGCACGGGATCGGGTCCGGTTTCTTCAATGCCAGCTTGGCATCTTCGGCCGCCTGCAGCGCCGCCGAGGCCGCCGCGTGCGCCTGGGCGGACGTGATCACGCTGAGCTTGTCGGGATTGAGCTGATTTTTCATGCGCGCCGGCTCGTGCTCGTTGCCTTTGAAATTGCCCAGATAGCCCTGGCCATAGGCGAACAGGGCGGCGTTGATGCTCAGCAGTGACCAGAAAATGAATTTCAACACAGGCTATCCCGGGAAAGTGGCGGCGCTCACGTGCAGGCCGATAAGAACAATATTATCAACGATACGGTGCGCGATACCAAGCGCTGGCGCGATGGCGCCGGCCGCGCCGCCGGACACGATGCACACGCTGGCCCGGTGGTGCGCATAGGCGCGCTCGATTGCGCCTGCTTGCGCGGCCAGGCAGCCGCTGCGGATGGCGTCGTCGGTGTTGTCGGCGAACTCGCGCGGCAGCGGCGCGTCGGGCGCGATCTGGGGCAGCTGGGCCGTGTTGCGCGCCAGCGAGTTGGCCATCAGCGCCAGGCCGGGCAGGATCATGCCGCCCTCGAACAGGCCGTCGGCTTGAATCGCGTCGATCGTGGTGGCGGTGCCGCAAGTGGCCACGATGACCGCCTGGCCGGGCGCCAGCGCGCGCGCGCCGATGGCGGCGGCGAAGCGGTCGCAGCCCAGTTGGGTCGGTTCGCGGTAGCCGTTGCGCAGGCCGGCCAAGGCGCTTTGCGAGGAAAACCAGCTGATCGCGTCCGGTGCCAGCACGCCTTTCAACACTTGCTGCAGGTGCGTTTTCACGGCGGCACCGGCCACGTTGGCGATGATCGCGCGGGCCGGCGGCGTGTGCTGCCACAGCTGTGCCAGCGTGGCGAGTTCGGCGTGCGCCAGAGCGCCCGATGCATGCCAGTCACCCGGCGCCGCATGCTGTTCCACCAGCGCCCATTTGATGCGGGTGTTGCCGGCGTCGATCAGCAGCAACATGGTCACGCTTTCAGCCGCAGCGACACGTCGCCGGAGACGATCTCGATGCGCCCGCTGGCGCTGTCGAGCAGCAGACAGCCGTCTTCGTTGACGCCGGCGGCAATCCCTTCGTGCAGCACGACGCCGGCGTCGATGATCGTTACCGGCTGGCCCTGATAGGCGTGCAGGCGGTTCCAGCGCGCGCTGAAGGCGCCAAAGCCGGCCGCGTCAAATTGGCGCAGCGCCGCGCCCAGCGCGTCGGCCAGGCTGGCCATCAGCGCATTGCGGTCCATCTGCGCCAGCCACGGCACGGCGGCCACGCTGCGCCCGATGCGCGTTTCCAGGTCGTCGGGCATCAGCAGGTTCAGGCCAACGCCGATCACGGCCCAGATGCCACCCTTGGCGGCCTGGGTTTCGATCAGGATGCCGGCCAGCTTGTCGCCGTCCTTGAGCACGTCGTTGGGCCACTTCAGCTGGACAGGTACGCCCAATCCTGCCAGCGCTTCGGCCAGCGCGACGCCGACCGCCAGCGGCAGGCCGACCAGTTGCTGCAACGGTCCCTTGAACTTCCAGGCCAGAGAAAACGTCAGCGAGGCGCCCGGCGCGGACAGCCAGCTGCGTCCGGCGCGTCCCCGCCCGGCGCTTTGGTGTTCGGCGATCAGCAGGGTAGGGCCATCGAGCGTGGGCAGGCGCGCCAGCAGGTCGGCGTTGGTCGAGCCGGTCTGCGCGACCAGTTCGACGGCGATGCCGGGCGCGCAGCGTTGCGCGATGGCGTGGGCGTTCATGGCGCGCCGGCGCGCGCCTTGTGGGGCGCATTGGCAAACACGCGGTCGAACAGCGCGTTGGGCAGCAGGCGCAGCAGCTTGGCGACGATGCCCATCTGCCAGGGAATGACCTGGTAGCTGGTGCCGCGCGCGATCGCGCGCGCGGCCAGCTGGGCGAAGCGCGCGGCCGGCATCAGGAAGGGCATCGGGTAGCTGTTTTTTTGCGTCATCGGCGTGTCGATGTAGCCGGGCGCGATGGTGACGACGTCGATGCCATCGGCGCGCAGTTCCAGGCGCAGCGATTCGCAGTAGCTGATCACGGCCGCCTTGGAGGCGCAATACGCCTCGGCGCCGGGCAGGCCGCGAATGCCGGCCACGCTGCCGATGCCCACCAGCCGGCGCGGGCCGCTCTGGTTCTTCATCGCGGCGATGAACGGCGCGAAGGTGGCCACGGTGGCGGTGACGTTGGTGGCCAGGATGGTTTCAAACACCGGCAGGTCGGCCGCGTGTTCGGTGAGCGTTCCGTGCGAAACGCCGGCATTGGCGATCACGATGTCGGCGCCGCCCGCGTGCGCGAGAAAGTCGCGCGCGGCCTCGGCCAGCGCCGCGTGGTCCGTCACATCCTGCGCGTAGATGCGGTGCGCGCCCGGGTTGGGCAGGCTGGCGACGAGCTGTTCGAGCTGCTCACGGCGGCGCGCCAGCAAGCCCAGCGTGGCGCCCTGGGACGCGTACTCGCGCGCCAGCGCGGCGCCCAAGCCGCTCGAAGCGCCAGTGATGAACACCCGCAGCGCGCCGCCGGATCGGCTCACTTCTTGGCCGCTTTCGCCACCAGGTAGTCCAGCACGCGCAGCGCCGCCTGCTGTTGCTGGGTTTCGCTGAGCGTTTCGGTGGCGCCTTCGTTGGCCTGCGACGGCGACGTCAGATACTTCCCGTCGACGGCGATCATCGGCCACTGGTTGATGTGGTAGTCGTCCATCATTGCATTGGCGCGGCGCACTTTCGCTTGCACGCCGAACGAGCGGTAGGCGTCGATGAACTTGGCGCGTTCGATGCCCTGTTTTTCGGCCCAGCTGAACACTGCTTCATCGCGGTCGAAGCGCACATGGTCGACATGCACGGCGCTGAACACTTTGCTGTGGAATTTCTCAAGCACGCCGAGCGCTTCAAGCGTGTAGAACAGGCGCTGCTGCAGCATCACTTTTTCGTCGCGCTGCACGTGCACGCGTTTGAAGGCGATGTGCTCGCCCTGTTTTTTGACCCAGCCGGCCAGCACCGGATCGAACACATTGCAGTGCGGGCAGTAGTAATCGAAGAACTCGGTCACTTCGACCTTCTTGCCCGAGTCGGTGTTTTGCGGTGTCGGCAAGACCAGGTATTCGACGCCGCTTTTCGGTTCGGCGGGACCGGCATCGGCGCAGCCGATGACAGCGAACAGCGCCACGGCGCACAGCAGTTTCTGTATCAGTTGCATGGTCTCTCCTGGGTTATTTCTGGTTGCGCACGACGGCGACATCGACGCCGTTTTCGGACAGCTTGCTGCGCGCCTTGTTCATCGCTTCGATCTGGTTGTACGGACCCAGACGCACGCGGTGCAGCACGCCGCTGTCGGTGCTGCGGTCGGTGATGGCCGCCTCGAAGCCGAGCAGGGCCAGCTTGGCGCGCGCGCCTTCGGCGTCAACCGTCTCGCGGAACGCACCCGCTTGCAGGTAGTAGACGAATTTTTCTTCGCCGGGCGGCGCGCCATCCGGTTTGGCTGCAGCGACGCCCGCCTTGGCGGCATCGGCCAGCGCGGCTTTGGCGGCGTCAGGCACGGGCGGTTTCGGGGCCGCTTCGGCCTTCGGTTCCGGCTTGACCGGCGCATCCGGTTTGACAGCGGCGATGATCTGCTGCAGCGCATCCGGTGCCGGCGGTTTCGGCTCCTTGGCTTCCTTCGGTTCCTTGGCGAAGTCCTTGTTGGCCTCGCGCGCGGCGTCCTTGCTGCCGTACAGGGGCTTGTTCGGATCGCTGATCTGGCCGGGCGTCGGTTCCTGCGACTTGCCGTTCTTGGCGCTCTTGTCGGTGAACGGCGTGGCGCCCTTGGTGATGGCCAGCGCCACCGCGACCGCGATCGCCAGGCCGACGATCAGGCCGACGATGAAACCGGTCAGGGTGTTGCCGTGTTGCCGATGCGCTGAAGTGAGGCGGACGTGTTGGCTGATCATGCGTCAAGGCTTTCGCGATACATTTGGTTGGGGGCCGACACGCCGATCAGCGCCAGGCCGTTGCGCAGCACCTGGCGGGTGGCCAGCATCAGTGCCAGACGGGCTTGCTTGAGTGCGGCGTCGTCGACCAGCACGCGCTCGGCGTTGTAGTAGCTGTGCAGTTCGCCGGCCAGGTCGCGCAGGTAGAACGCCACCTGGTGCGGGCCCAGTTCGGTCAGCGCGCGCGCCAGCGCCTCCGGATAGTCGGCCAGCGCGGCCAGCAGCGCCGCTTCGCGCGGGGCCGTCAGCGGCGCCAGGTCGACGTCATACAGGCTCGCCTCGTCGCCGCCCCATTGACTGAGCACCGAGCAGATGCGCGCGTGCGCCATCTGCACGTAATACACGGGGTTTTCGTCCGACGTCTTCAACGCCACGTCGACATCGAAGGTGAATTCGGTGTCGGCCTTGCGCGAGATGAGGAAGAAGCGCACCGCGTCGCGTCCGCGTTCGATATTGCCGGCGCCCGACCATTCGATCAGGTCGCGCACGGTGACATACGAGCCGGCGCGCTTGGAGATCTTGACCTCGGCGCCGTCACGCATCACGGTGACCATCTTGTGCAGCACGTAGTCGGGATAGCCTTTGGCGATGCCCAGATCAACCGCTTGCAGGCCGGCGCGCACGCGCGCGATGGTGCCGTGGTGGTCGCTGCCCTGGATGTTGATGGCCTGGCCGTAGCCGCGCTGCCACTTGACGATGTGATACGCCACGTCCGGCACAAAATAGGTGTAGCTGCCGTCGGACTTGCGCATCACGCGGTCCTTGTCGTCGCCGTATTCGGTGGTGCGCAGCCACAGCGCGCCGTCTTGCTCGTAGGTCTTGCCGGCCTTGATCAGCGCGGCCACGGCCTTGTCGACCTTGCCGTCGGCGTACAGCGACGATTCGAGGTAGTAGTTGTCGAACTTGACGCCGAAGGCCTGCAGGTCGATGTCCTGCTCGTTGCGCAGATAGGTGACCGAAAACGCGCGAATCGATTCGAGGTCGTCCACGTCGCCGCTGGCGGTGACGGGCAGGCCGTCGCTGGCCGACACGGTTTTCTTGGCCAGGTAGTCCAGCGCGATGTCGGCGATGTAGTCGCCGTTGTAGGCCGACTCGGGCCAGCCCGGCTCGCCCGGTTTGCTGCCGCGCGCGCGCGCCTGCACCGAGTTGGCCAGCGTGGCGATCTGCACGCCGGCGTCGTTGTAATAGAACTCGCGCGTGACCGCGTAGCCTTGCGAACCAAACAAGGACGACAGTGCGTCGCCCAGCGCGGCTTGGCGGCCGTGGCCCACGTGCAGCGGGCCGGTCGGGTTGGCCGAGACGAATTCGATGATCACCTGCTTGCCCACGCCGTCGTTGCTGCGCCCGTAAGCGGCGCCTTGCTGCAGCACCGTGTGCACCACCGCCTGCTTGGCCGAGGCGGCCACGCGCAGGTTGATGAAGCCGGGGCCGGCGATGTCAGCCGACTCGACCAGGCCGCGTCCGTTTGGATCGGCCAGCACGGCCTCGACGATCCGGGTGGCCAGTTCGCGCGGGTTCATCTTCAGCTGCTTGGCCAGTTGCATGGCGATGTTGCAGGCGATGTCGCCGTGCGCGGGGTCGCGCGGACGCTCCAGCACGACGCTGGGGGACAGTCCGGTATCGGCCACGATGGGCGCGAGGGCGTTCTGGAACAGGGCGGCGATGGCTTGTTTTTGTTGGGCGAGCATGAGCAGGGTGGCGGCAGAGCCGCGCTAAATATTCAAGGGGACAGGCAGGGCGCCCGTGGCGTGGCCGTGGGCAAACAGCACCAATTATACTGGTTTGGCGCGCGAAGAATGGGGCCGCTTCGCCTGCGCGCGCCGGAACCACCGTGTGGCGCGCACGCGCCAATTTGGCGTTTCGGGCCGCTCGGCTCGCCCGTAGCGGTACAATCCCCCCTTTATATTGCGGCGCGGCGCCTCGCGCACGCCGAACTGAACTGGATTATCATGAAACCGACGCGCCCGACGCTGTCCATCAAAACCGCGCCCGGCGCGACGACCGGCCCGACCAAAACACGTCCGGTGGTGCTGCCCGCTTACGCGCTCAAGCCGGTGCTGCAACCGGGCTACCTGCCCAAGCTGAAACCCGATTCGCTGGCGCTGTGCTTGCTGGGCGCGGCCAACGCCGTGGCCCAGGTGCGCGGCGGCGCGGCCTTGCCGCAGGCGTTGACGGCGGCGTTTGGCGTGACCAACGCGGCGCCGCAGGCGCGCGGCGCGATCCAGGATATCGCCTATCGCACCATGCGTCAGCTCGGTCGCAGCGACACGCTGCTCGGTCTGATGACGTCCAAGGCGCCCGAGCCGCCGATGCTGGCCGCGCTGCTGTGCTGCGCGATTTCCTTGATCGACACGCCCGACGGCGCCACGCCGCCGTATGAAGAATTCACCGTCGTCGACCAGGCCGTCACGGTGGCCACTTCGCACCCGGATCTGGCGCACGCCAAAAACATGGTCAACGCCGTGCTGCGCCGCTTCCTGCGCGAGCGCGCCGAGCTGGTGGCCCAGGCGCTCAAGCAGCCGCTGGCGCAGTGGAATTATCCCCAGTGGTGGATCGACGCGGCCAAGGCGGCCTATCCGCAAGACTGGCAGGCGATCCTGACCAACGGTAACAGCGCGCCGCCGCTGACGCTGCGCGTCAACGCGCGCCGCACCAGCGTGCCGGCCTACCTGATCATGCTGGCCGAGGCTGGCGTCGGCGCGGTCCAGATCGGGCCCGACGCGGTGCGGCTGGACAAGCCGATCGGCGTGTCCCTGATCCCCGGCTTCGACGCCGGCCTGGTGTCGGTGCAGGATGCGGCCGCCCAACTGGCCGCGCCGCTGCTCGACGTGCACAACGGCATGCGCGTGCTGGACGCCTGCGCCGCGCCGGGCGGCAAGACCTGCCATATTCTCGAGGCGCACGACGTGAAACTGCTGGCGATCGATTCGGACCCCAAACGATTGGAGCGCATCGAGGAAAACCTGACGCGCCTGGGTCTGTCGGCCAAGCTGGCCGCGCACGACGCGCAAACGCGCGACTGGTGGGATGGTCAGCCGTTCGACCGGATTCTGGCCGATGTGCCGTGCACCGCGTCCGGTATTGTGCGCCGCCATCCGGATATCCGCTGGCTGCGCCGCAAGGGCGACGCGCTCCAACTTGCAACACTTTCGGTCAAAATTCTCGACAACCTTTGGCAGATGTTGGCCCCCAATGGTAAATTGTTGTTCGTGACGTGTTCACTATGGCCGCAAGAGTCCGAGGCACAGGCGGCCGCTTTCGCAGTGCGCAACAAGGCGACGCGGCTGGAAGCGCCGGGCCAGCTGCTGCCAACCGGCGGCGCCTTGCAAGATCACGATGGATTGTTTTACGCCCTGTTCCAAAAGGACGCGGCGTAGGGGGTTCCCGCTAACGACGATGGATATTTATAAAGTACCGGCCCACTTGTGACATATCGCTTTCTCCGACTCATCGCCTGTCAGCTGCTGCTGATGTTCGCGTGCGCGCTGACGCACGCGGCCGATGGTGTCGACATCACCCATGCCAACATTGAATCAGGCGAGGATGGCTACAAGCTGGCGGCCAGCTACGCGTTCGAGCTCAATCACGGGCTTGAGGATGCGATCCAGAGCGGCGTGCGGATCTACTTCACCACCGAGATCGAGCTGACCCGGCCGCGCTGGTACTGGTTCGAAGAGAAGGCCGTGACGGCCAAGCAGACCATCGGCATCCACTACGATCTGCTGCGCCGCCAGTATGACGTGGCCATCATCGGCAGCGTCAAGCAGAGCTTTCCAACGCTGGAGGACGCGCTGTTCCTGATCCGCCGGCCCAGCCGCTGGGTGATCGCCAACAAGGGGGCGCTGGAAGGCGGCAAACTGTACAACGTGACGCTGCACATGGGCATGGACCGCGAACTGTTGGCCAAGCCGATCCAGGTGAATGCCTTCAACAATGCCGACTGGCGGCTCGCCTCGAACAAGAAAACCTTCACCTACAAGGCGGAATAAAGGGTGACCGCGGCGCTGCGCTATGCACTGGTGGTGGGCGGCGGCCTGGTCAGCATCCTGTTGTTCCTGCTCGCGACGGCGTCCGACAACTCCGGCTTTTTCGACCGCTACTATTCGCAACTGCTGGTGCTCAACGCCGTCGCCGCGGCGGTGCTGCTGGTGGTGGTGATCGTCGCGCTGGCGCGTCTGTACGGGCGCTACAAGAGCGGCAAGTTCGGCTCGCGCCTGATGGCGCGCCTGATCGTGCTGTTCGGCGGCATCGGCATCCTGCCGGGGCTGATCATCTTTCTCGTGTCGGTGCAGTTCGTGTCGCATTCGATCGACTCGTGGTTCGACGTGAAGATCGAAGAGGCGCTTAAATCCGGCCTGAACCTGGGCATCGCCGCGCTCGACGAGGCGCTGGTCGAACTCGATGCCAGCGCGCGCGAGGCCGCGCCCACACTGGCCGGTCAGCAGTCCGAAGGCTTGCACGCGAGCCTGGCCGCGCTGATCGAGGACGACGCGAGCATGCAAAACGTGATGGTGGTGGCGGCCGACGGCAAACTGATCGCCAGTGCGTCGGCCAAGCCCGGCGCCGACCTGACCCCCGATCTGCCAACGCCGAAGATGCTGACCCAGGCGCATGCGCTGGCCGGCTACAAGATGCTCGAAGGCGGCGGCGAACGCGAATTTACCGAGGCCTCGATCGACGCGGCATCGAAAAGTGCCGAGTCGGCCGGCAGCTTGCGCTTGCGCGTGCTGGTCGCCATTCCCGGCCAGGACCTTGACCAGCAGCGCTATCTGCAACTGCTGCAAAGCGTGCCGAGCAACCTGGCGGCCAACGCCGAGGTGCTGCGCATCGCCTACAGCGAATACAAGGAGCGCGACGTGGCGCGCGCCGGTTTGCGCAAGATGTACATCGGCACGCTGACGTTGACGCTGCTGCTGGCCATTTTTGGCGCCATCGCCAGCGCCTTTGTGATCGCCAATAACCTGGCCCAGCCGCTGCTGATGCTCGCCGAGGGCACCCGCGCGGTGGCCGAGGGCGACCTGTCGCCGCGCCCGATCGTGGCCACGAAGGACGAGCTGGGCACGCTGACCCAGTCGTTCAACACGATGACCGGCCAGCTGCTCGATGCGCGCAACGCGGTCGAGCAAAACCGCGTCGCGCTGCAGGACGCCAAGGCCCACCTCGAGTCGGTGCTGGAGAACATGTCGGCCGGCGTGATGGTGCTCGACGCCGACTTCACCCTGATCACCTGCAACGAGGCGGTGGGGCGCATCTTGCAGGCGGACGTGGCGGCCCACGTGGGCCAGCCGATGTCGGCCATCGCGGGCATGGACGGCTTTGCCAGCGCTGTGCTGCGCGCGTTCGCCGCGCAAAGCGCGCAGTCGGCCGCGCGCAGCCAGGCGATGCGGCGCGCCCACTGGCAGCAGCAGATCGAGATCGCGCGGCGGCTAGGCGCGCCCGACGAGCAGCCGCTGACGCTGCTGGCGCGCGGCTCGCGCCTGCCGTTGGAAAACGGCGGCGGCTACATCGTCGTGTTCGATGATATTTCCGACGTGATTTCGGCCCAGCGTTCGATCGCCTGGGGCGAGGTGGCGCGCCGGCTGGCGCACGAGATCAAGAATCCGCTCACGCCGATCCAGCTGTCGGCCGAGCGGCTGCAGATGAAGCTCGAACACAAGCTGGCCGGGGCCGACGCCGAGCTGCTGGGCAAGAGCACGCGCACCATCGTCAACCAGGTGGCGGCGATGAAGCGCATGGTCGACGATTTCCGCGACTACGCGAAAGCCCCGCCGGCCCAGTTGGAGCCGCTCGACCTGAACGCGCTGGTCGAGGAGATCTTGCACCTGTACCTGGCCGGCGACGACGCCGACATCATCCACGCGCGCCTTGCGCCCAAGCTGCCGGCGGTGATGGGCGACGCGACCCAGCTGCGCCAGGTGATCCACAATCTGCTGCAGAACGCCCAGGATGCGCTGGTCGAGGCCAATCTGGGAACGCGCCGCGCGCGTGTGGACGTGAGCACCGAGGCGATCCACTATCGCGATGCGGATGGCGCCGACGGCATCGCGGTGCGCCTGGCGATTGTCGACAACGGTCCCGGTTTTTCGCCCGGCATCCTGGCGCGCGCCTTTGAACCGTACGTCACGTCGAAGGCGCGCGGTACCGGGCTGGGACTGCCGATGGTGAAGAAAATCATCGACGAACACGGCGCACGCATCGAACTCCAGAACCATCCGGACGGAACAGGTGCCTCCGTGTCGATTTTGCTGTTAAAGTTAGCCCCTGCGCCATCCGCGGCGTCGGGTTTGAAATTGGTATGACATCATGGCGGGCCCAGGCTTTAGAATGCTGGTGGAACCGGTGAATGAGGAAGGCAAACACAGATGGCAAATATACTCGTAGTCGATGACGAAATGGGAATCCGCGAACTGCTCTCGGAGATCTTGAGCGACGAGGGACATGCGATACAACTGGCCGAAAACGCCCAGCAGGCGCGTGAGATGCGCGCCGCCGGCGCGCCCGATCTGGTGCTGCTCGATATCTGGATGCCCGACACGGACGGCGTCACGCTGCTCAAGGAATGGCAGCGCGACGGCTTGTTGACGATGCCGGTGATTATGATGTCGGGCCACGCGACGATCGACACGGCCGTCGAGGCGACCCGCATCGGCGCGCTCAATTTCCTGGAAAAACCGATCGCGCTGCAAAAGCTGCTCAAAGCGGTGCAGCAAGGGCTGGCGCGCGCGCAAGAGGTGGTGCGCGCCCCGGCGCTGGCGCCGCGTGCGGTGATGGCCAGCGTGCCCGACGAGACGCAGTTCAGCCCGGCTGGCCAGTTCGTCAGCCAGAGCGCGCAGGCGGCCCTGCCGGCGCGCGCGACGGCGGTGGCGAACGGCGACAACCATTCGTTCAGCCTGTCGTTCGACCTGCCGCTGCGCGAAGCGCGCGACGCTTTCGAACGCATGTATTTCGAACATCATCTGGGCCGCGAGGGTGGCAGCATGACCCGGGTGGCGGAGAAGACCGGGCTCGAGCGTACGCATCTGTACCGCAAGCTCAAGCAACTGGGCGTCGAGCCGGGCAAGCTGGCCAAAAAAGGGCTGTGAGCGGCGCTGGCGCGCCCACTGTCACCACGCTGGTCACGGGCCCCAATGCGGCGGCGCGCGAGACGGCGATACTGGCGGCCTTGCTGCCCGGCCAGCGTTGTGCGATCGTGCTCGAAGGCTTGCCCGATGGCAGTTCCACACTAGCTCCAGAAGCGCTGGCCGCACTCTCGCCGACGCCGGTGCTGCACCGGATCGCGCCGGGCTGCCTGTGTTGCAGCGGCAATTTGGTGTTGCGCGTCACGCTCAACCGCATCCTGCGCCAGCGGCCGGCGCGCCTGTACCTGGCGCTGGCCAACGCCGAACACCTGCAACAATTGCGCGCGCTGCTGGCCGGCGCGCCCTACGACGCCCTGCTGGCGTTGACGCCCGACCTGCGCGCACCGCCCGCGCGCTCTTGAAATCGGGACCGCCACCCCAAACTCAGAAGTACACCCGGTGAGAGGGCGCGTGCGCAGCGCACGCGTCGATCTCCCCGGATTTTCTGGGAACGGCCATGAACATGATCTATAACAGCGAGCAATACAGCGTCGTCGAATTCGGCGCCGACCGCGATCTGGAGGCGCTGCGTTTCGGCGGCTACGAGATCGTCGACAAGTCGGGCCAGCGCGAAACGTTCATCGGCGGCGAACTGGCGCGCTCGTTCCGGCGCAACGTCAACCGCTTGATCGCCAGCGAGCCGACGGTCGACCAAATTGACGAGTTCCTGGGAGGCTATGATGCCTTGATGAGCCAGCCCGTGCTGCTCCACTGAGGTGCGTTTGGCCGTGCCGCCGACTAGCGCTGTTGAAACGTCAGCTGAGTGACCAGGTCGCCGATGATGCGTCCATAATTGGCGGCGAGCGCCGTGACATCGCGGGCAGTGCATACTGCCCGTTCCGCGTGGCTCGCGTAGCGCCGCGCGATCACGATCGCGCCCGCCTCGCTGCGGTAGCTGGACGTGAAGTCCAGACCTTGCGCGTGGACGGAAACAGCTTCGGGCAGTTTGCGCAGGCGCAGCCCGGACGGGAGCAGGATGCGGATGGTTTCCTCGAACGCCTGCGGGTTGCACGGCCGGGCCAGATCGGGCGGCAAGGTGACCGACGCCGCATACGCAGTTGCTAACGGGGACAGTAGCGACGAGGCCATCGCGGTGCTGCGCAGCGCGTCGCTGCCCGACATGGTCAGGAAATTTTTCCTGTGGTGCGTCTGGCGCGCCCGGTAGGTGAGGTCGGCACCGTTGACGTTGCCCGCTTCGATATCGGAGACGGTGTCGCTGTCGATGCCCAGGTTGCGATGATTCGGTCGGGACGTGCGCCACAGCTGACGCATCGATTCGGCCGCGGCGCCGCTGGCGCTGACGCGATAGACCAGGTCCGCTGCACCGTCGGCGCCCAGCGTCACCGTCGCATCGACCGTCGTGACGTTGATCTGTGTGACCGGGGTGTGGCCCAGTTGCCCGCTCTTGGTCAGCAGCGTCGGCTTGCCCAGATCGCCTTGCGGCAGGAAGCCCGCCGACACGGTCGCCGCCGTCGAATCGAGGTAGAGATCGAGCGCGGGAATATAGGTGATCACATGGTCGAGCACGCCCAGGCCGGGCACCGTCGGCAGCGCATACGCGGTGCCGGAATTGATCAGCGCCTGGCTGCTGTCGATGCCGACGGCGCTGAGCAAGGCTTCCAGCAAGCCGGCGTGATCTTTGCAGTCGCCGTAGCGATGCTCGGCCACCTGTTCGGCCGGATGCGGCACCAGGCCGCCGACGCCGACGTAGACGGCGACGTAGCGCACGTTCTTGCGCACCCATTCGCTAAGCGCCAATGCGCGTGCGCGCGGATCGCGCTGATCGCCAATGATCGATTGCGCCAGCGCGATCAGGCGTGGCGTGGCGCTGGCCTTGTCGGCCACGCCGCGCTGGTAGGCGCGGCCAAGCTCGGCATAGTCCTGCATCGTCGTCAGGGCCAGCCGATCACCGTAGTCCAGGTAGGAGACGGCGCGCAGGTCGAATCCGTCCTGGCCGTGGCCCCGGTAATCGTAACGGTACAGCCGGCGCCCGGCCGGCGCCGGCAGCGACGTCGCCGCGTAGCCGCGCGCATCAGCATACAGCGGCAAGGTGGCGGGCAGGTCGACGATCACGCTGACCTGATGGTAGCCGTATTTCGAGGGCACGCTCAGCTTGGTGAAGTGCCCGGGGAACAGCGGCGTGCTCTCGCGCATGCGCGCAGTCATCAGCAGGCGGTCGCCCACTTCCACCTGGGGGAAAATCACCGTTTTGATGCGCATGTCCTGAAACATGGCGGCGCCGGCCAAATGCGCTTCTTCCTGCTCGCGGATCTGGTCCGGGCCGACGGGCACGCGCCGGCCATCCGGTTTCTCTGTATATGCTTCGACGATATCGAGCGTGTCGAGGCTGCGGTTGTAGCTCAAGGACTGCTGTGCTTCGGCGTCGACGGCGCGCGCGTCGTTAATTTGCAATGCCAATTGGCGCGTCATGCTCCAGGTGCCGTCGGGATTGACCACATAGTGTTCGATGTCCTTGTCGATCGTCGCCGAGGTGTCCAACTCGGCGTTGGCGGTGCCGGCGAACGCCAGCCAGGCTGTCAGGGCGATCAGGGCGTTGCGTGCAGGTGTGCGCATGGGGTGGCCAAGTGGCGTGGGAATCGGAATGTGGCGAAAAATTCAAGTATAGATGATGCGCCATGTCTGGTGCTGATGCCAGCAATGAACGTTGCGCGCGCGCGGCGTTGTCTGTGCCGCCGCGACGCGACGGCTCCCGTCGTATGCTATGGTGTGCTGTCGTCGTCGCTACCTGTTGAGCTTATGTGCCAGTTACTCGGAATGAACTGCAATGTCCCCACTGACATTGTCTTTAGCTTTACCGGCTTCGCCCAGCGCGGCGGGCGTACCGACACCCACCATGATGGCTGGGGTATCGCCTTTTTTGAGGGCGCCGGCGTGCGCCATTTCGTCGATCACCAGGCCGCCGTCGATTCGCCCGTCGCCGAGCTGATCAAGCGTTATCCGATCAAGTCGCAAAACGTCATCGCCCACATCCGCAAGGCCACCCAGGGGCAGGTTGCGCTGGAGAATTGTCATCCCTTCGTGCGCGAGCTGTGGGGCCGCTACTGGGTGTTCGCCCACAACGGCGACCTGAAAGACTTCGCGCCCACGCTCAACGGCCCGTACCGGCCGGTGGGCAACACCGACAGCGAGCTGGCGTTTTGTTTCCTGCTGCAAGAGCTGCGCGCGCGCTTTGGCGACGTGGCGCCCGAGCGGACGGCGTTGCGCGCGGTGCTGGCCGAGCTGGTGCAGGCGATCGCCGCGCACGGCACCTTTAACCTGATGCTCTCGAGCGGGGCGGAACTGTTCGCCCACTGCTCGACCAAGCTGTATTACATCGTGCGCCAGCATCCCTTCGTCACCGCCAGTTTGTCCGACGAGGATGTCAGCGTCGACTTCGCCGACCTGACCACGCCGAACGACCGGGTGGCCATCATTGTCACGGAACCGTTGACCACCAATGAACGCTGGACGGCATTCGCTCCCGGCGAACTGCGATTGTTTGTTGATGGCGCGCCGCAATAAGTGTTGCTGGAAAGAGTTTAATTCATGATTTGATAACAAACTGCCCCATCGTGAAAGCAATGGGGTAAAGTACGGCTTATTGTAGGCTTTGAACCTTGGCGCACTGTGCTAATAACGCTAGTTTGGCGCCGCCTGACGTGAATGATGATTTGATGAGCGCTCCCTCCACACCTGAAACCGATTCGCGTCCATTGCGCGTGCGCGAATTTTATCTGGGCCGCCAGCCCATTCTGGACCGCAATCAAGCGCTGTTCGGCTACGAGCTGCTGTTTCGCAACGCCCCGGTCGGGCCGGCCAACATCGTCACCGACCTGTCGGCGACGGCGGCGGTGATCGCGCACGCCTCGCAGTTGGGCCTGGAAAAAGTGATTGGCGACGCGCTCGGTTTCGTCAACGTCGACGCTGAAGTGCTGATGAGCGACATCTTCGTGTTCCTGCCGCGCGACAAGGTGGTGCTGGAAATTGTCGAAACGATGAAGGTGACGCCGGACATCCTGACGCGCATCGAGGAACTGGCCAGCCATGGATTCAAGTTCGCGCTCGATGATGTGATCACCGATTCGGACGACGTGCTGCGTCTGCTGCCGATGATCGAGTACGTCAAGCTGGACTTGCGCGACATGCCCCTGTCGGCCTTGCTCAAGCTGGCACCGCGTTTCAAGCAGGACAAGAAGAAACTGTTGGCCGAAAAGGTCGAAACACGCGAGGAATTTGCGACCTGCCTGGACCTGGGCTTCGACTATTTCCAGGGCTATTATTTTGCCCAGCCTTTGGTGATGAGCGGGCGCAAGCTGTCGCCGTCGCAACTGGCGGTGATGCAGCTGATGACGCTGGTCACGTCGGACGCCGACAATATCGAGATCGAACGGGCCGTCAAGCGCGACGTGTCGCTGGCGCTCAATCTGCTGCGCCTGGTCAACACGCCGGCCGTGGGGGCGCGTCAGCGCATCGACTCGCTCAGCCAAGCGGTCACGGTGCTGGGCCGACGCCAGTTGCAGCGCTGGCTGCAAATCATGTTGTACGCCGAGCCGGCCAAACGGGGCCACAGCATGACGCCGCTGTTGATGCTGGCCACCACGCGCGGGCGCATGCTCGAACTACTGGCGCTGCGGCTGCGTCCGAACCATCGCAACGTCGGCGATATCGCGTTCACGGTCGGCATCATGTCGCTGATGGACACGCTGTTCGGCCTGCCGATGGCCGAGATCGTCACCCAGATCCCCGTCATCGACGACGTCGCCAATGCGCTGTTGTACCGCACCGGTTTCTTCGGCGAACTGCTGCGCCTGTCCGAGTGCATCGAGCGCATCGACCAGAATGAGGACGACGTCATGCCCACGCTGCGCGAACTGGAGATGTCGGCCGAGGATCTGGTCGATATCGAGATGTCCGCCTTCGAATGGAGCGATACGGTCGTTCGCTACGCCGTTTAAGGCACAGCCGACAGCGCGGGCGCGTTCGCAATGGGCGCGCCGCACGGACGCGCAACAAGCAGCATCGGCGCAAACAAGCAGCATCGGCGCAAACAAGCAGCGTCGGCACAAACAAGCAGCGTCGGCACAAACAAGCGACATCGGCGCACGCCACAGCGGCGTTCCGATCCAGACGGAACGCCGCTTTGCTTTCAGGGCTTCACATTTGCCCGCTAGTCCCAGTGCCACTCCATTGCTCGTGCAGTTCCGGATCGCTGCGCAATTCCCACAGCGCCAGGATCAGCACAGCCAGGCCGACGATCACTTCATTGAGCATCACCGTGCGTTGTTCCGCCACTTTCAGCACCCACGGCGAGATGGCGACCCATATACCGACGAGCAAGTTCAGCACGACCGCCCACACATAGGTCTTGTACAGGTCAAAGGCGGCCAGTAGCGCAATGACGGCGCCGGCGATCAAGGCATTGATGGCCGTTGCGGAGTCAAGTGCATATCCGTATACCCACGGCGTGACGAACTGCCACAAGCCGAGCAGCAGAATGACTTGATCTTGCCATCGTTTGGTCGAAAGATGCATAGCCATATTTCCTCCCATTCAAGGTCGCCGTGGTGCGTCAGAAGCCGGTGTTGTCGCCACCGCGCCACCGCCCAGGCCTTGCACATTTAGGCTGAAAAGCGAGGCGAAAGTTCATGGTTTCTCGAGATCGGCGCAGCGCCGCATGACGTTTGTCACCTGAAACTGGTGGCGTTCGGCCATGGCGCCGTTGGCTGCACTGCTGGACAATGTGTCCACACCTTCGGTGCGCCACGCGGCCTTTTGCTGCTTGCCACCTTGTATCGATACGGGACCCATCATGGCATCTGTTTTACTCAGTGTTAACAAGCTAACGAAGTCGTTCGGCCCGCGTTGCGCCGTCGATGCGGTGTCGTTCCAGGTCCAGCGCGGCCAGACGGTGGGCCTGATCGGACCGAACGGGGCCGGCAAGTCGACCACGGTGAGCATGATCTGCGGCTTGTTGCGGCCCGATCAAGGCAGCGCGGTGCTCGACGGCATCACCATCGGCGCCGGCCAGAACGCGGCCAAGCGCATGATCGGTTTCGTGCCGCAAGACCTGGCCCTGTACGAGGATTTGTCGGCGCGTGAAAACCTCAAATTGTTCGCCGCGCTGTACGGCATCAAGGGCGCGGCCCAGACCGCGCGCTGCGATGCGGTGCTCGAGCTGGTCAAGCTGAACGAGCGGGCCGCCGACAAGCCGAGCACGTTTTCGGGCGGCATGAAGCGGCGCTTGAACATCGCCGCCGCGCTGATGCACGATCCGCAACTGCTGATCCTCGACGAGCCGACCGTCGGGGTCGATCCGCAAAGTCGCAATGCGATCTTCGACACGCTCGAAACCTTGAAGGGCATGGGCCGCTCGCTGATCTACACCAGCCACTACATGGAGGAGGTGGAGCGGCTGGCCGACCATATCGTCATCATCGACCATGGCAAAGTGCTGGCCGACGAAACCCCGGCCGCGTTGTTCAAGCGCCTGCCGGCCCAGGCCGCACTGCGGATCGAGTTGGCGGCGCCGCTCGACGGTGCGCTGCTGGCGGCGCTGGGCGCGCTGCCCGGCGTGAATTCGGTGCAGGCCGACCCGCACGGACTGAACATCGGCTTGTCCGCTCCCGAACACGCGCTCGGCGTGATGGGCGCCCTGGAGCGCGCGCGCTGCCCCGTCAGCCATTTCGCCACCGCCAAGACCAATCTGGAAGACATCTTCCTCAACTTGACCGGGCGCAGCCTGCGCGACTGATCCGCCGCCGCCCCTTAGACTGGAACCGACATGACCTCATTTTTCGCTTTGATACGTAAAGACCTGCTCCTGTATGTCTCTGACAGACGGGCCCTGATACTCAACATCATGATGCCGGTGATGCTGGCCTCGTTTTTCGGCTTCCTGTTCGGCGGCTCGGGCGACAGCAAGACCAGCAAGATCGAGGTGGCGCTGGTGCTGCAAGACACCAGCGACACCGGCAAGAAAATCGCCGCCGGCCTGCGCGCCGACGCGGCCCTGAAGGTCAGCGATCTGACACTGGAAGCAGCCGAAACGCAGGTGCGTGAAGGCAAACTGAAGGCCGCCATCGTCATCCCGCAAGGCTTTGGCAACGCGGCCGGTGGTGCCTTGTTCGGCGCCGGCAAGAAACCGGCGATCGACCTGTTGTACGATCCGTCCCAAAAGGCGGTGCTGGCGATGGTGCGCGGCATGCTGACGCAGCAAGTGATGCAGATCGTCAGCGCCGACATGTTCGGCGGCAAGGGCGGCCAGGACTGGACCGAAAAGAGCTTGCAGACGATCGACACGCGCAGCGCCAGCGACCCCGACAGCATGGCCTTGAAGGATTTCCTGGGCAGCCTGAAGACCTACCAGGCGCGCGTGCCAAACAAGCCGGTCGGCGCCACCGACGCCAAGGCCGGCGCCGCGCCGGGCGGGCTGGCGATGCCGTTTTCGACCAGCGAGCGGGCCGTCATATCGAGCAGCGCCGAGGCCGGCTACAACGGCTACGCCCATTCGTTTGCCGGCATGAGCGTGCAGTTCATCCTGTTCATGGGCATCAACATGGGGATCGAAATCCTGCTGGCGCGCCGCAGCGGCATCTGGAACCGTTTGCTGGCCGCTCCCGTGTCGCTGATGCAGGTGTTGCTGGCGCGCGCCGCCTCGGCCGCGCTGATCGCGCTGGGACTGCTGACGGTGATCTTCCTGTGCGCGATGGTGATCTTCAAGGTGCAGATCAGCAACGTGCTCGGCTTCTTCTGCGTCGGCGCGGGCTTCGCCCTGATGACGGCCGCCTTCGGCCTGTTGATCGCCGCCTTCGGCAAGACCCCGGAAGCGGCGCGCGGCCTGGCCGTGTTCGCTACCTTGATTATGGTGATGCTGGGCGGCGCCTGGGTGCCATCGTTCGTGTTTCCCGAGTGGATACAGTCGGTGACGGTGGTCATTCCGGCCCGCTGGGCGGTGGACGGTTTCGACGCCGTCACCTGGCGCGGTCTGGGCCTGGAGGTGGCACTGCGCGCGGCGCTGGTGCAACTGGGATTCGCCGCGCTGTTCGGCTCACTCGCGATCTGGAAGTTTAATCGAGAGCAACAGTAGACGTTGTTTTTAATTGCCGGCTGTAAAGATTTCTGAAAAAATGACGTTAGTAAATACAAGACCGGCGCTACGGTGCCGGATTGTCGAAGTTTGTCATTTTTCCCAGGTTGGCAACAGATGTCTCAATCCATACAGTCCCTGCTCGCGGCCTCAGTCAACCGTGTGATCCGGCAAGTCTATCCGGACGATTACTGTTCGTTGTGCCATGTGTATGCGATCGTCGGTGCCAACCTGATCAGCATCGTGCTGGGCCGGGTGTACCGTCCGGTCGCCGGGCTGGCCCTGATCGACTGCGGCGGCGAGTACATGCAGATGCTCGACAACAGCGCGTTTGCCAATCCGGCCGGCGGCGCCTTCCACTGCTGGATAGAATCGGCCGATGCGAGCTTCCTGGAGACCGAGGTGGTCGACCTGACGTTTCGCCACAATCACGAATACGCGCTGAAGAACGGCTTGCCGTGGCGCCTGCCGGTTCCGCCTGACTTTCTGTGGGGACCGCACAGCGAGCTGGTGGTGAATGCGGCGCTGGACGCGCTGCCGGCTGCTTTTCCGGACGGCAGCTTGTGGCTGCGCGAAACCGACGAAGGCTGGGACTGGATGACGCGCCACCTGGCCGAGCACATGAACGCCTACGTCGAGCTGACCGCGCAGGCGCTCAAAGCGCTCAACGAGAGCCTGCCGCCCGGCTCGACACTGCTTGAGCCGGCCATGCCGGAGCGCGCGTCGGAGCCGCCGCTTAGCCGAGGTTCGGCGCCAGCCAGCGCTCCAAGTCCGGTTTGCTGACCTTGCGGCGTGCCACCATGTCGTCGAGCTGATCCTCGCCGATTTTCCCGACCACAAAGTATTTCGACTCCGGATGGGCGAAGTAGAAGCCCGACACCGCCGCGCCCGGAAACATCGCGAACGATTCGGTCAGCTGCATGCCGATTTCCTCGGCCTGCAGCACCTTGAACAGGTCGGCCTTGACGGTGTGTTCCGGGCAGGCCGGATAGCCGGGGGCAGGGCGGATGCCCAGGTAGGCTTCGCTGATCATGTCCTCGTTGGACAACTGTTCGGCGCTGGCATAGCCCCACAAATCCTTGCGCACGCGCTCGTGCAGATGCTCGGCGAAGGCTTCGGCGAGGCGGTCGGCCAGCGACTTGAGCATGATGGACGAATAGTCGTCGTGCGCGTCTTCGAAGCGCTGTTCGTACTTCTCGATGCCGATCCCGGTGGTGACGGCGAACATGCCGATGTAGTCGTTCAGGCCGGACGGCTGGCCGTCGATCAGCTTCGGTGCGATGAAGTCCGCCAGACACTGGTTGGGACGCTGCACGCCGTCGATGATGGGCTTGACGCCCTGCTGGCGCAAGCCGTAGTAGGTGAACGCCACCGTCGTGCGGGTGTCGTCGGTGTAGACCTCGATGTCGTCGTCATTGACACTGTTGGCCGGCAGCAGCGCGATCACGCCGTTGGCGGTGAGCCAGCGTCCGTCGATGATCTTCTTGAGCAGCGCCTGGCCTTCTTCGAACACTTTCGAGGCGGCCTCGCCCACCACTTCGTCTTTCAGAATCGCCGGGTAAGGGCCGGCCAGGTCCCAGGTCTGGAAAAACGGGCCCCAGTCGATGTACTGCGCCAGCACGCCCAGATCGACGTTCTTGAACATGCGCCGGCCAATGAATTTCGGTTTCACGGGCGCGAACGGCACGACCATCTTGTTGGCGCGCGCGGCCTTCAACGGCAGGATCGGCAGCGCCTTCTTGCTGGCGTGCGCCTCGCGGATGCGCGCGTAGTCGAGCGCAACGTCGTCGATGTATTTGTCGCGCTGTTCGGGCGTGAGCAGCGACTGCGCCACCGACACCGAGCGGCTCGCGTCCGGCACGTACACCACCGGGCCGTCGTAGTTGTGCGCGATCTTGACGGCCGTGTGCGCGCGGCTGGTGGTGGCGCCGCCGATCAGCAGGGGAATTTTAAGCATGCGGAAATGCGGATCGCGCTGCATTTCCTTGGCCACGTGGGCCATCTCTTCGAGCGACGGCGTGATCAGGCCGGACAGGCCGATGATGTCGGCGTTTTCGATCTTGGCGCGCGCCAGAATTTCGGAGCACGGCACCATCACGCCCATGTTGACGACTTCGAAGTTATTGCACTGCAGGACCACCGAGACGATGTTCTTGCCGATGTCGTGCACGTCGCCCTTGACGGTGGCGATGACGATCTTGCCCTTCGGTTTGGCGACAATGCCGGTGCGCTGTTCTTCGCGCTTCTTTTCTTCTTCAATGTAGGGAATCAGGTGGGCCACCGCTTGCTTCATCACGCGCGCCGACTTGACCACCTGCGGCAGGAACATCTTGCCCTGGCCGAACAGGTCGCCGACCACGTTCATGCCGTCCATCAAAGGGCCTTCGATGACGTGGATCGGGCGCCCGCCGTTGCTCAGCATTTCCTGGCGCGCTTCCTCGGTGTCCTCCACGATCCACTGGGTGATGCCGTGCACCAGCGCATGCGACAGGCGCTTTTGCACCGTGCCCGAGCGCCATTCCAGCGTGGCCGCCTCCTGCTTGTCGCCTGCCTTCAAGGTGCCGGCGATCTCGATCATGCGTTCGGTGGCGTCCTCGCGCCGGTTCAGCACCACGTCCTCGACCGCTTCGCGCAGCGCCGGTGCCAGATCGTCGTACACGCCCATCATGCCGGCGTTGACGATCCCCATCGTCATGCCGGCCTTGATCGCGTGGTACAGGAACACCGTGTGGATTGCTTCGCGCGCCGGGTCGTTGCCGCGAAACGAGAACGACACATTCGACACGCCGCCCGAAATCTTCGCGTGCGGCAGATTGTCGCGGATCCAGCGGGTGGCGTTGATGAAGTCGACCGCGTAGTTGTTGTGCTCCTCGATGCCGGTGGCGATGGCGAAGATGTTGGGGTCGAAGATGATGTCTTCCGGCGGAAAATCGAGCTGCGTGGTGAGCACGGTGTAGGCGCGCTGGCAGATTTCGGTCTTGCGTTCGAAGGTGTCGGCCTGGCCTTTTTCGTCAAACGCCATGACGATCACGGCCGCGCCGTAGCGCCGGCACAGGGTTGCCTGGCGGATGAATTCGGCCTCGCCTTCCTTCATCGAAATCGAGTTGACAATGGCCTTGCCCTGCACGCATTTCAAGCCCGCTTCGATGACCGACCATTTGGACGAGTCGATCATGATGGGCACGCGCGAAATGTCCGGCTCGGAGGCGATCAGGTTCAGAAAGCGCGTCATCGCCGCCTGCGAGTCGAGCATCGCCTCGTCCATGTTGATGTCGATCACCTGGGCGCCGTTCTCGACCTGCTGGCGCGCCACCGACAGCGCCTCGTCATACTGTTCGTTCAAAATCATGCGCGCGAACGCTTTCGAGCCGGTCACGTTGGTGCGCTCGCCCACGTTGACGAACAACGAATCGTCGTCGATGGTGAACGGTTCCAGGCCCGACAGGCGCTGCGCCACCGGCACGGTTGGCACCACGCGCGGCGCGGTTGTGGCCAGCAGGTCGGCGATCGCCTTGATGTGTTCGGGCGTGGTGCCGCAGCAGCCGCCGGCGATGTTGATGAAGCCGGCGTCGGCGAATTCGCGCAGCAGCGCCGAGGTGTCGGCCGGCAGCTCGTCGAAGCCGGTGTCGCTCATCGGGTTGGGCAGGCCGGCGTTGGGGTAGATGCACACGAAGGTGTCGGCGATCTTTGACAGTTCTTCGGCGTAGGGGCGCATCAGCGCCGCGCCCAGCGCGCAGTTCAGGCCGATGGTCAATGGCTTCGCGTGGCGCACCGAGTTCCAGAACGCGGGCACGGTCTGGCCCGACAGGATGCGTCCGGACGCGTCGGTGACGGTGCCCGAGATCATGATCGGCAGGCGCTCTTGCTGCGGGTTCTCTTCAAAATACTGGTCGATCGCGAACAGCGCCGCCTTGCAGTTGAGCGTGTCGAAGATGGTTTCCACCAGCAGCACGTCGGCGCCGCCCTCGACCAGGCCGCGGGTCTGTTCCAGGTAGGCCGCCACCAGCTGGTCAAACGTGACGTTGCGCGCGGCCGGGTCGTTCACGTCGGGCGAAATCGAGGCCGTCTTCGGGGTCGGTCCCAGCGCGCCAGCGACGAAACGGGGCTTGTCGGCGCTGCTGTATTTGTCGCAGGCGGCGCGAGCCAGCTTGGCGGCGGCCACGTTCATCTCATAGGCCAGGTGGCCCATATGGTAATCGTCCTGGGCGATGCTGGTCGCGCCGAAGGTATTCGTTTCAATCAGGTCGGCGCCGGCCGCCAGGTAGCGCTCGTGGATCTCCTGAATGATGTGCGGCGCCGTCAATGTCAGCAACTCGTTGTTCCCCTTGACGAACAGCTCGCGCGCACCGCTGGACGCGGGCGCGGCGAAGTCGATGAAGCGCCCGGCTGGCCCGCCGCGATAATCCTGCTCGTCCAGTTTGTACTGCTGGATGATCGTGCCCATGGCGCCATCGAGGATCATGATCCGGCGCGACAGGATGTCGCGCAACTGGGTTTCAGTCTTGGAGAGGGTACGGGGCACGGTAGTCATCGACGTTCTTTCAATTGGAGCGGGGAAGTGCAGCACTGGCTGGCCCTGCGGGGCCGGTCTAAAATTATACGACATCAGATGGGTTTGATTTTCCGGCCGTCCTAATGCCAACACATTTGTGCAAAAAATGCACAAATCATGTGTCGACGGATGGCTGTTCGTGCATTTGGCGGCGAATTACGATGGGAATACTTCACTTTTAAGGAGATTTCCATGACTCAGACCCTGCGCCAGATCAGCGCCGCCCCCGTCGCCACGCGGCTCGAACGCGCCAGCTGCGCGCTGCTGCTGATCGACTTCCAGAACGAATACTTCAGCGGACGCCTGCCGATTCCGGACGGCGCGTCCGCGCTGGCCAATGCCGCGCGTTTGATGCGGCACGCCGACGCGCATGGCATGCCGGTGTTCCACATCGTGCACGTGGGCGCGGCCGGTGGCGCGCTGTTCGCCGACGGCAGCGCGATGGCGCAAAGTCACCCCGAGCTCAGTGCGGCGCCGCAGCATCAGCTGCTGTGCAAGAACACCACCAGCAGTTTCGCCAGCACCGACTTGCACGCGCAACTGCAGGCGCGCTCGATCAAGACGCTGCTGGTGGCAGGGCTGATGACGCACAACTGCGTGGCCAGCGTAGCGCACGACGCGCGCACCTTCGGAGCCGCCAGTTACCAGGTGATCGTCGCGGCCGACGCGTGCGCCACGCGCGCCATCGCGCGCTGGGACGGCGGCGTGAGCGACCATCGTACGCTGCACGAGCAGACCCTGGTCGGGCTGGCCGACAATCTGGCCCAGGTGATGCGCAGCGCCGACATCCTCGCCTTGCCGGTGGAGGCTTGACCATGCCAATCCTGAACCTGACCCTGTCGATCGTCCCCAGCGCAGAACTAGCGGGCGCGCTCGCCGCCGCCCTGACCGACTTGACAGCGCTGCACCTGCACAAGAATCCGGAGCTGACCGCCGTCGCGCTGAGCAGCGTCGCGCCGGCCAACTGGCACATCGGCGCGCGCCCGCTGGCGCAGCACGGCAAGACCAGCTTTTACCTGAGCATCGTGGTCAGCGCCGGAACCAACACGCCGGAGCAGAAAAGCGCGTTCATCGCGGCGGTCTTCGCTGCACTGGCGGCACTGCTGGGGGAGGTGCACCCGACCAGCTACATCCGGGTCGACGACGCACACCCGGACAGCTGGGGTTATGGCGGCCAGACGCAGCACCAGCGCGCCGGCGCGGCCGCGCGCGCCAAGGCCGGCGTCTGACAGGCCGGTTTGTATCGCAATGTATTCACGCCCGCCCCAGATACATGGCGATACAAATGTGTACACAGCGGCAATCTCTCAGATACATGGGGACAGCAAAATGGTCTTTGTCGCCACCTTTGACGTGCCACCCGATGAAACCAGTGCTGATGTATCTGTCGACGTTGGTCTATTGCGTCCTGGTCGCTGGCTGGATCTGCTACGCGCAAGTGATTTTGCTGGGCGCGCCAGGCGGCGACACGGGACCGCGACGCGGCACAACTGAACTTTTGCAAACAGCGCGCCACCATGAAAATATCCGTGATCATTTCGGCGCATCAGAAAGGGCGTGAGCTGGCCTGTGTACTGGCCGGTTACGCAGCCCAGACCCGGGGCGCCGACGAAATCATCGTCGCGCAGGACGGCACCGATGCGTCCATCCGCGCCGCCGTGCAGCAGGCGCAGCAGCTTGGCCTGCCGGTGCAACACCTGACCCAGCAGCATCGGGGCTTTGGCAAGTACCGCGCGCTGAACCGCGCCATCCTGGTCGCGCGCGGCGAGCTGCTGCTGTTTACCGACGGCGACTGCATACCCCGCAACGACTACGTCGCCAGCTATCTGCGGCTGATCCGGCGCGGCACCTTTCTGGCCGGCGGCAGCCACATCAGCATCCCGGAACCCTATCACCTGCAGCACGATCTGCGCGCGGCGGTGCTTGATCAGAGCGCGTTTGCGCACGCCTTCCTGCGCAGCATTCCCGGTTTTCGCAAGAGCCGCACGCGCCTGTACCGCAATCGGCTGATGGCGCGCCTGCTGGACCTGTGCACGCCGCGCAATGCCTTCAGCGGTGCGAACGCCTGCGCGTTTCGCAGCGACGTACTGGAGGTGGGCGGGTTTGACGAATCGATGGGATATGGCGGGGGCGACCTGAACCTGGGCCTGCGTCTGAATAACATCGGCGTGCAGGGCGTGCGCGCGCGCCACTCGCTGGTGAGCCTGCACCTGGACCACACGCGCAGCTATTTTTGCGCCGACATGCAGCGCGCCAACCACGCCTGGAACCGCGCCGTGCGCCAGGGCGGGTACACCTTGCCGCGCCAGTCGCAAATTCGGCAGCTGCCCGACGCACCCTGGCTTGCCGGCGCGCCACCCTTCGCCACCATCCGATAATCCCACCATGGACACGATCATGCACAGCACCTGGATTCATACCAACACACCGGACGTTACGCCGCGCCAGCGCTACGGCGAGGATGGACACAACAAGCGCGTTGTCACGATACGTCTCGATACCGATACGCTGGCCTGGTTCAAGGCGCAGGGGCCAGGCTACCAGACCCGCATCAACGCGCTGCTGCGCGCGCATATGGAGGCGCAGCAGGACGCGCTGCGTCAGCCGACCTAGTCCCAGTCGCGCCGCTGATACAGCTCGGCGGCGAAGTCGACAAAGGCGCGCACCTTGGGCGACAGGTGGCGGTTGTGCGGATACAGCACGAACAGCTCGCGCGCCTGCATGACGTATTGCGGCAGCACCTGCACCAGCAGGGCGCTGCGCAAGTCCTGATGCACGATGAACGAGGCGCTGGTGGCAATGCCCAGTCCGGCCACGGCGGCGCTGCGCAGCGCGATGCCGGTGTTCGCTTGCAGGTTGCCGCGCACCGTCACCGTTTGTTGGGCACCGTCCGGGCCAGTGAAGCGCCATTCGTGGGGCCGCTCGGCCCCGGTGTAGGCCAGGCAGTTGTGGTTCAACAGCTCGTGCGGCGTGCGCGGGGCTGGGTGGCGCGCCAGATACTCCGGCGAGGCCACCAGCAGCACGCCGCTGCTGGCCAGGCGCTTGGCGATCAGGGTCGAATCGGGCAGGCTGCGCGTGAGGCGCAGCGCCACGTCGAAACCGTCCTCGATCAGGTCGACGATGCGGTCGTTGCACACCAGGTCCACCCGCAGTTCGGGATAGCGGGCGATAAAGGCCGGCAGCCAGAGCGCCAGTTCCAGCGTGCCAAAGGCCATCGGCGCGTTGATGCGCAGGCTGCCCGACGGGCGCGCGTGGTGTTCGCCGACGGCCCGGTCGGCCGCGTCGAGCGCGTCGAGGATGTGGCGGCTCGCTTCGTAATAGGCGCGTCCCGCCTCGGTCAGCGCGAAGCGGCGCGTGGTGCGGTTCAGCAGTTGCGCGCCGAGCTGCGTTTCCAGCTGGCGCAGCTGGCGCGAGACGATCGTGTGCGACACGTTCAGGGCCGCGCCGGCGGCCGTAAAGCTGCCCAGTTCGACGACCCGGCGCAACGCGCGCAGCGCGGCCAGCTGGTCCATGCCTTAGCTGAAGTGGCGCTCTTCGAGCGCGAATCCCTTGAGGAATTCGGCCGCCGGCAGGCGCTTGCCACCCGGTTTTTGCAACTCCGTCAGGCGCAGCGCGCCGTGTCCGCAGGCGACGATGATGCCGTGCTGGGCGTCCGCCGCCAGCACCGTACCGGCCGGGGCGCCGCTGTCCTCGGGCAGTGCCTGGGCGCCCCACAGCTTGAGCGTGACGCCGTCGACCTGGCCGTGCGCGCCGGGGAAGGGATTGAAGGCGCGAATCTTGCGGCAGATTTCCTGGGCCGACAGCTTCCAGTCCAGCGCCGCTTCTTCCTTGCTGATCTTGGCCGCGTAGGTGACGCCAGCGTCGGGCTGGGGCACCGCTTCGAGCGTGCCGGCGGCCATCTTGTGCAGCGCCTGGACGATCATTTTCGCGCCCAGCTGGGCCAGCGTGTCATGCAGGCTGCCGGTGCTGTCGTGCGCGCCGATGGCGACCCGCTCGATCATCAGCATCGGCCCGGTGTCGAGTCCTTCCTCCATCTGCATGATCGTCACGCCCGTTTCCAGGTCGCCCGCTTCGATGGCACGGTGGATCGGTGCGGCGCCGCGCCAGCGCGGCAGCAGCGAACCGTGGATGTTCAGGGCCGGCGCCAGATCGAGCGTGGCGCGCGGCAGGATCAGGCCGTAGGCGGCCACCACCATCACGTCGAACTCGGTGGCCTGCAACTGCGCATGCGCGTGCGCGGCTTCGGCCGCGCGCAGCGGGTCGCGGCTGTCGATGCGCAGCGACAGCGGTTGCAATACCGGGATGTCATGGGCCAGTGCGAACTGCTTGACGGCCGAGGCGTGCAACTGCATGCCGCGTCCGGCCGGGCGGTCCGGCTGGGTCAGCACCAGCGGGATCTGGAAACCGGCGTCGTGGATCGCTGCGAGCGCGACGGCGGCAAACTCGGGCGTGCCGGCAAAAATGACTTTCATGTGCGACCCCTGTGGTGGCTATTTGATGGCAAAACGCGCCGCCCGTCACGGCCGCGCTGGCACAGCGTAACACCGCAGCCGGTGGTGCAGGCGCGCCCAAGGCGCGCGCGTGCGCTCGATCAGAAGCGCCGGCCGCTGGCGCGCAAGGCCGCTTCGCGTTCCAGGCCGCGTTCTTCCTTGAGCATCTTGGCCTTGATGCGGTTGCGCTTTAACGGCGACAGGTAATCGACGAATACTTTGCCCAGCAGGTGATCCATTTCGTGCTGGATGCACACGGCCAGCAGGCCGTCGGCTTCCATCTCGAACGACTTGCCTTGTAAATCGAGCGCGCGCACCTTGACCGCGGCCGGACGCTCGACACCGTCGTAAATGCCGGGCACCGACAGGCAGCCTTCGTCGTAGATTTCCTTGACCGAGCTGTACCAGGTGATTTCCGGGTTGATGAACACCAGCAGCGCGTCCTTGGTTTCGGAGGTGTCGACGATGATCAGTTGTTCATGCACGTCGACCTGGCTGGCGGCCAGGCCCACGCCGGGCGCTTCGTACATGGTTTCGGCCATGTCGGCCACCAGGGTGGCCAATCGTTGGTCGAACACGGTCACCGGCTTGGCGATCTTGTGCAGGCGGGCGTCGGGGTAGCGCAGTATATTCAGGAGTGCCATACGAGAGGTATTGAGTGGTATTAGGTGCAATAATTAAGTGCGGCAATAGCGACAGCGCCGCTGCGGATCGGTCCGACGGGGACCGTCAGGCGTGCCGTGCAACGCAAACGGGATCGCCGTCCATCATGTCAGAGTGCATTATTCCTTGCTAGTTCAAGCATTTATGGGCAGAATTTGAACCAGTTTGACAAGCTTGATCATTTATGACAACGCAACGCTAGTGTCAATTCGTGCTGTCTCCAGGGCTGTAGCGGCCACATGAGATGCCCAGCCCGGATACCGCCATGCCGCACTTAACGGACATTTTAATGAAAAATTTTAGCACAGTCGGCGTTCATCTTGCAGTCGCCGCCCTTTTTGCTGCCGTCCCGCTGGGCGCCGCCCAGGCCTCGACCTGCGAGTTCCTGCCCAACGCGCCGGATCAGCATCTGGTGGTCAAGCACGATACGCTGTGGGATATTTCGGGCAAGTTTCTGGCCCATCCCTGGTGCTGGCCGGAGGTGTGGGGCTTAAATCGCGACAAGATCCGCGATCCGCACTGGATCTATCCGGGCCAGATCGTGTATTTCGACCGCAAACTGGGACGCCTGAGCTTGAGCCGGCCCGGTTCGGACGACGGCTCGGGCGACAACAGCCGCGGCGACCCGACCATTGCGCGCCTCGAGCCGCAATTGCGCACCGAGGGACTCGGTTCGGAAGCGGTCAAATCGATTCCTTCGGGCGTGATTGAGCCTTTCCTGAGCCAGCCGATGGTGATCGAGGCGGACGAACTGAACAACGCACCGCATATCGCGGCGACCCAGGACGGCCACGTCTATCTGGGCACCAATGACAAGGCGTATGTGTCGGGCGAGCTGAAAGGGGGCACCTCGTTCCAGGTGTTCCGTCCAGGCACGCCGCTGGTGGATCCGGTCACCCGCAAGGTGCTCGGCTACGAAGCGTTTTATCTGGGCACGGTCAAGCTGCAAACGCCGGCCAAGGCGCCCGCGACGGTGCACACCTTCACGGTGGCAAGCTCGAAACAGGAAATGGGCGTCGGTGACCTGCTCACGCCCGCGCCGCCCACGCCGATGCAAAACTACGCGCCGCACCAGCCGCAGCGCCTGGTCAGCGGCAACGTGATGTCGATCTACGGCGGGGTCGCCTCGGCCGGACAAAACCAGGTGATCAGTGTTAATCGCGGATCTGTTGACGGACTCGACATCGGCAGCGTGCTGCAGCTATATCATCTGGGGAAAACCGTGACGGACGTGGCTGGTGGCCGCGGTCGTCTGGGAATGACGCGCGCGCAAGTGACTTTGCCCGACGAGCAATACGGGACCTTGTTCATCTTCCGCGTCTTCAAACATGTGGCCTATGGCTTGATCATGCAAGTGACGGAGCCGACCGAAGTCGGCGACGTGGCCCGCTCACCGGAGTAAAACCAACGTGCCAGCCACGGATCCCGCGCCAAGTCCTGCCGCCCAAGCGGCGCTGTGCGACTGGATCCGTCTGGAACGCGCACGCGGCGTCGGACCGGAAGACGTGCGCGTGCTGGCCGCCGTGTTTGGAGCGGCGCCGGCGATTCTTGGCGCCGGCATCGACGCGCTGACCAAGGTGCTCGGACGGGCCAAGGCGCGCGCCGTGTGCGCGCCGCTGGCGCCCGACGATGAGCGCTTGCTCGAACGCGTACTGGCCTGGTGCGCGCAACCGAATCACCGCGTGCTGGCGCTGACCGACAGCGCCTATCCGGCCGCGCTGCGCCACCTGTACGATCCCCCGACCTTGTTGTACGTGATCGGCCAGGCGGCGCTGCTGGCGCGCCCGGCGCTGGCCGTGGTGGGCAGTCGCAACGCCAGCGCCCAGGGTGCGGCCAACGCGGCCAGCTTCGGCCAGGCCTTGTCCGACGCGGGCCTGACCATCGTGTCCGGGCTGGCGCTGGGGGTCGATGCGGCGGCCCACGCCGGCGCGCTGCGCGGGGCCGGTTCGACGGTGGCGGTGATTGGCACGGGCGCCGACCTGGTTTATCCGTACGGCAACCGCGCGTTGCATGCGCAGATCGCCGAGCAAGGCTGCATCGTCAGCGAGTACGCGCTGGGAATGCCGGCCCTGCCGGGTCATTTTCCGCGTCGCAACCGCATCATCAGCGGGCTGGCGCTGGGCGTGCTGGTGGTCGAGGCCGCGCCCGGCTCCGGTTCCTTGATTACCGCGCGCTGCGCGCTCGAACAGGGCCGCGAGGTGTTCGCCATTCCCGGCTCGATCCACTCGCCGCTGGCCAAGGGCTGCCACGCGCTGATCAAGCAGGGCGCCAAGCTGGTCGAGACCAGCGCCGATGTGCTTGAGGAGCTGCAATTGGGACGCCGCACCGCGCCCGATGGCGACGCACCGGATGCCGTCGTCGCCAGCTCCGATGGCGCACCGCCGAACATCGTAGTGGCCAGCTCCGATGGCGCACCGCCGAACATCGCGGTCGCCGGCACCGACGCGGATGCCGCCGAACCGGGCGCGGCGGCCTCCGACTCCGTCGTCGCCGGTTCCGATGGCGCAGAACCGCACAGCGCTGTCGCCGCCACCGACGCGGATGCCGCCAAACCGGGCGTGGCGGCCTCCGGCGCTGCCAGCACCTGCGCGAAAGCGGCGCCGCATCCCGTCGCCAAGACTGCTGGCGCGGCTGGCGCTGGAATGGGCGCGCCGCGCACCGCTGCCGGTCCGGCCGGCGCGCGGGCGGCGTTGCTGCTGGCGCTGGGGCACGATCCGCACAGCGTCGATACGCTGGCCGCGCGCACCGGCATGGGCGCCGGCGAACTGATGACGCATCTGCTGGCGCTGGAACTGGCCGGCAGCGTCGAGCGCCTGCCAGGCGGGCGATACCAGTGCCTGACGGGCTAAGCGTGGCGCGTGGCGCCACTGTGCGGCACTTGTGTCGGGGCGAGCTTAACTGATAAAGTAGCGCCATGTTCGATATCCTGGTCTACCTTTACGAAACCTACTACCGGCCGGACGCCTGTCCCGAGCCGGCGGCGTTGGCGCGCAAGCTGTCGGCGGTCGGTTTCGACGACGTCGACATTTCCGAGGCGCTCGGCTGGCTGACCGACCTCACCGAGATGGCCGTGCGCGAACCGCTCGCCAGTTCCAGTGGAACGCGGTTTTATGTCGACGCCGAATACGATGCGCTGGGCAGCGCGGCGATCGGCTTCATCCAGTTCCTGGAAAGCGCCAAGGTGCTCAGCGCCGAGCAGCGCGAGATCGTCATCGAGCGCGCCCAGGCGCTGGAAGCGCGTCCCGTCTCGCTGGGCAAGCTGAAGGTGATTGTGCTGATGCTGCTGTGGAGTCAGGGCAAGGAACCCGACGCGCTGATGTTCGACGACCTGTTCGGCTCGGACGACGAGCAGGCTCCGCGCCTGCTGCACTGAGCGGCGCAGCGCCGGCCCGGGTAGCCGCCAGCGCGCGGCGCTTGCACAGTTGCGTGCAACCCGCTTATCATTGGCCGCACATTAAAATTGTTAAAAGATTGATATCGCATTCACAATTGTTGTGCGCCTGCGGCATGCGGCCGCGCCGCGACACTGTATGATGCGCTTGAAAACCACTATAGAGCACTAGAGAACCCATATGACAAAGACCCTCATCATCGCCGAGAAGCCCTCCGTCGCGAACGATATCGCCAAGACGCTGGGCGGCTTCACCAAGCACGATGAGTACTTCGAATCGGACGAGTATGTGCTCTCGTCGGCGGTCGGCCACCTGCTCGAGATCGCCGTGCCGGAAGAACACGACGTCAAGCGCGGCAAGTGGAGCTTCGCCAATCTGCCGATGATCCCGCCGTACTTCGCACTGAACCCGATTGCCAAGACCGAGGCGCGCCTGAAGGTGCTCAACAAGCTCATCAAGCGCAAGGACGTCACTGGCCTGATCAACGCCTGCGATGCGGGCCGCGAAGGTGAGCTGATCTTCCGTCTGATCGCGCAAAACGCCAAGGCCAAGCAGCCGATCCAGCGTTTGTGGCTGCAGTCGATGACGCCGGGCGCGATCCGCGAAGGCTTCACCAAACTGCGCAGCGACGAAGAAATGCTGCCGCTGGCCGACGCGGCGCGCTGCCGCTCGGAGGCCGATTGGCTGATCGGCATCAACGGCACCCGCGCGATGACCGCGTTCAACTCGAAAGAGGGCGGCTTTTACCTGACCACCGTCGGCCGGGTGCAAACGCCGACGCTGTCGATCGTCGTCGAGCGTGAAGAGAAGATCAAGAAATTCATCTCGCGCGATTACTGGGAAGTGCGCGCCGAATTCATCTGCGCGGCCGGCATCTACGAAGGGCGCTGGCTGGACGCCACGTTCAAGAAAGACGAGAACGATCCCGAACGCCGTCCCGAGCGCCTGTGGAGCAAGGCCGCCGCCGACACCATCGCGATGGCCTGCCGCAACCGCCAGGGCACCGTCACCGAAGAGTCCAAGCCGACCACCTCGATGGCGCCCGGCCTGTTCGACCTGACCAGCCTGCAGCGCGAGGCCAACGGCCGCTTTGGCTTTTCGGCCAAGAACACGCTCGGCCTGGCTCAGGCGCTGTACGAAAAACACAAGGTGCTGACCTACCCGCGTACCGATTCGCGCCATCTGCCGGAAGACTACATCGACACGGTCAAACAGACTTTGACGACGCTGGGCGAGAACAACAACTACCACCAGTTCGCCAAGAAGGTGATGGACGCCGGTTGGGTCAAACCGAACAAGCGCATCTTCGACAACACCAAAATCTCGGATCACTTCGCGATCATTCCGACCACCATCGCGCCGAAGAATTTGTCCGAGCCGGAACAGAAACTGTACGACCTGGTCACGCGCCGTTTCCTCGCCGTGTTCTTCCCGGCCGCCGAGTTCCAGGTCACCACCCGCTTCACCGAAGTGTCCGGCCACCAGTTCAAAACTGAAGGCAAGGTGATGACCAACCCGGGCTGGCTGGCCGTGTACGGCAAGGACGTGGCCGGCGCCGACAGCGAAAATTCGGGCAATCTGGTGCCGGTGGCGAAGGGCGAAAAAGTCCACACCGAATCCATCACCGCCAACGGCCTGGTCACCAAGCCGCCGGCCCGCTACACCGAGGCGACGCTGCTGTCGGCGATGGAAGGGGCGGGCAAGCTGATCGACGACGACGAGCTGCGCGACGCGATGGCCGGCAAGGGCCTGGGCACGCCAGCGACGCGCGCGGCCATCATCGAGGGCCTGCTGGGCGAGCGTTATCTGTTGCGCGAAGGGCGCGAGCTGATCCCGACGGCCAAGGCGGCCCAGCTGATGACGCTGCTGCGCGGCCTGGGCGTGAACGAACTGACCGCCCCCGAACTGACGGGCGAGTGGGAATACAAACTGTCGCAAATGGAAAAGGGCAAAATCTCGCGCGAGGAATTCATGCGCGAAATCGCCCAGATGACGCAAATCATCGTCAAGCGCGCCAAGGAATACGACAACGACACCATCCCGGGCGACTATGCGACGCTGCACTCGCCGTGCCCGAACTGCGGCGCCGTGGTCAAGGAAAACTACCGTCGCTTCGCCTGCACCAAGTGCGATTTCTCGATGAGCAAAACGCCGGGCAGCCGCCAGTTCGAGATCGCCGAAGTGGAAGATCTGCTGACCAACCGCACCATCGGTCCGCTGCAAGGCTTCCGCTCGAAGATGGGACGTCCGTTCGCGGCCATCCTGCGCATCGTGCGCGACGAGGACATCAACAACAGCAAGCTTGAATTTGACTTCGGCCAGAACGACGAGGGCGAGGACGGCGAGGGCGTCGACTTCACCGGCCAGACCCCGGTGGGCCCGTGCCCGAAATGCGCCGCCGGCGTGTTCGAAATGGGCCTGGCCTACGTGTGCGAAAACAGCGTGGCCAAGCCGAAGACCTGCGACTTCCGTAGCGGACGCATCATCTTGCAGCAGGAAATCCTGCCCGAACAAATGGTCAAGTTGCTCGGCGAGGGCGGCAAGACCGACCTGATGCCAGGCTTCGTGTCGCAGCGCACCCGCCGGCCTTTCAAGGCCTTCCTGGTGCGCGGCGCGGACGGCAAGATCAGCTTCGAGTTCGAGCCGCGCAAGGCCAAGGCGCCAGCCAAGGGCAAGGCCGCTGCAGTGGCCGATCCGGACGACGCGGAAGGCGCGGATGGCGCGGCACCAGCCAAGAAAGTGGTGAAGAAGGCGGCCGCGAAAGCACCCGCGAAAAAGGCGCCGGCCAAGAAGGCAGCAGCCAAGAAACCAGCTGTGAAGCGCGCCGCAGCGGCCAAGTAATCGGCAGCACGCACAAACAACGCGAACCTTAAAACGTTCGCGTTTTTTTATTGTCGATGGCGTTTTGATTGGCAGCGCAAACGGTTCCCATCGGCGACCGTCGCCAGGTCCGCAAGGCCACTGTCAGCACGGTGGCAAATTGGCGCAAGGCGGCGCAAGCCACGCCGGGTCGCCCGAGTTCGCGTGCTCGATCGGCTTCTTGATATCGCCCTGGGCACGCGCCACACGCAGGCTTTTTTGCAGCGTCAGTACGGTGTCGGTCAGCGCTGAAACGACGTGTGCGCGCTCGCCATGATGTCGCGCCGCTTGCCGGTGCGGCAGGCGCCGGCCGAATCGAGCAGCGGCACGGCGCGCACGGGCAGACGTGGCGTCGATCAGGTGGCGTTGCTAGTGCGCGCGAAACGCACCACGTCAACCGAGGCCGATGCCACACGACAGGCGCGCGCACGCGCGCCAGCGCGGGCATGCTGTCCATCCCCCGCGCCGGCCCAGGCAGTGGGCGCTAGTGGCTGGGCGCGACGTCGGTGACGCGCCACTCGTGCTGGCCGGAGCCTGCGAAGGCGATCAGTTCGCCGACCTGATACTGGGCGCGCCGGGTCAGGCTGTCGGCGCGCAGGAAATCGCCTTCGCGCCACACATTGTTGCAGGCGGCGATGCGCCAGTCGCCCGAGTGCGGCGTGTCCTCGCGCGCGATCAGAAATTCGCTCCAGGCGGGCGCTCGGCCAGCCGCCGTCGCGCTGGAAAAACAGTCGTCCGGCGCGCCCTGCGCCCACGCCAGCCACGATGCGCCGATCAGCAGGTAGGCGATGCTGGGCGCGGCCGGGCAGGTCGCCTCCAGGCGCAGTCCCAGCACCGGGCCGCGCGCCACGCGCAGCCAGTCCTCCTGGTAGCTGCCATCGATGCCCGCTTCATGCAGATGGTCGGCCGACTCGAAGCGCATCGTGCCCGCATCGAGTTCGGCGCAGAGCGCGGGGAAGGCGATCTCGGGGCGCCATTCGCAACGCTGGCCGTCCACCACGGTCAGGCCGGCAAAGCCCGTTTGGGCGGCGAAACTGGCCAGTTGGGGCGGCGCCAGCGTGTCCAGCGCGCCCGGGTCGGCCAGCAGCGGGCGGTCGGCCGGAATGCGCAGGTCGATGTGAAAGCGTGACGACTGGAACCACCACACCTGCGTGCTATGGTCGCTGCTGCCATCGCTGCGCAGGATGCCTTTGCGGCGCCACAGGCCGATGTATTCGGAGGGGATGCTGCTCATTTCAGGTCCTCCGTAGAAAAGTAGATGGTGCCCACGACATGCACGTCGGCGCTGCCCATGGCCTGGGCCAGTTGCCTGGCCGTCGGTTCGGCCAGCGCGTGCTTGCGCACAATGACCGCGCCGGACGGCGCGTCGGCGCGCGTGCTGATTGCCACGATATGCGCAAAGTCCGGGCGGCTGTCGATCTGCTTGACCAGATAGCGTTGGCGCGCGTTGCCCAATTGCAGGTAGCGCGCGTTGTCGCTATCGCTCGCCTGTGGTGCAAGCTGGCGAAACAGCAGCACCTTGTCGATCACCACCAGCGCGCCGGCGTACTCGATGCGCCCGCCCTGTTCAAAATGGCCCAGCACCAGATCGGCGCTGAACTGCTGCAGCGGGGCCGGCGCATGCGGCGCCAGTCGGTCCAGCTCGAACTGTTCGGGCGCGATGGTCCACAGGGCGTGCTTGCCGTCGAGCCGCTGGCGCAGTTGCGCGTCCAGCGTCGGCTCGGCCAGATGGATTTGCAGGATCACCTGGTAGTCGTGCGGTGCGTGGAACATCGGCAGGTGCGAGGCGTACAGCGCCTCCTTGCCCCCGAACAGCACCATGCCGTGCTCGCCATACGACAAGCCCGGCGCAGCGTGCGCGCACAGCGCCAGCGCCGGCCACGTCAGCAGCGCCGCAAGCAGATGTCGCAGTGCGCGTCGTCTCATACTTTGACCAGCAGCTTGCCGCGGTGTTCGCCGGTAAACAGCGAGTTGAGCGCGCTTGGCAGCTGCTCGAAACCGTCGACGATGGTTTCCTCGAACACGATCTGGTTGGCCTTTACCCACGGCGCGACGATGTGGCGCATCTCGTCCATCCGGTGCAGGTAGTCGCGCGCCAGCATGCCCTGGATGGTGGCGCGCTGATACAGCACGTGGTGCAGCAGGCGCGGTCCCAGTTCGGGCGCATCGAGGCCGCCGTTGTACTGGCTGATCTGGCCGCAGATGACGATGCGCGCGCGCCGGTTGATCAAGGGGATCACCGCGTCGGTCACCATGCCGCCGACGTTGTCGAAGTAGACGTCGACGCCGCCGGTGAGCGCCTTCATCTCGGCGCCCAGCGCGTCGGCGCTGGCGTGCGCCTTGTAGTCGATGGTCCAGTCCGCGCCCAGCGTCTCGCGCACCCAGGCGCATTTGGCCGCGCCGCCGGCCACGCCCAGCACGCGCGCACCGTGGCGTTTGGCGAACTGCACCACCAGCGAGCCCACCGCGCCCGCCGCGCCCGACACCACCACCACTTCGCCGGCGTGCGGCTTGCCCGACTCGGTCAGGCCGAACCAGGCGGTGCGCCCGGGCATGCCCAGCACGCCCAGCGCCGTCGTCACCGGCGCCTGCGCCGGATCGAGCCGGGTCAGCGTGCTGGCGTGCACCCGCGCGTGGGTCTGCCAGCCCGTCATCGTCAGCACCCAGTCGCCCACCGCGAAGCCGGGCGCGTTCGAGGCGAGCACCTGGGCCACCGCGCCGCCCGACTGCACCGTGTCAAGCGGATGGGGCTCGCTGTCGTAGGTCGGCTTGCTGGACTGGCCGATGCGCATGTACGGATCGACGCTGATGTAGCGCGCCGCCACCAGCACCTCATTGGCGCCCAGCGCCTCGTCCAGGGCTTGCTCGACCAGCTCGTAATGATCGTGCGAGACGACGGCGCTGGGCCGCTGGCGGTAGATCCACTGTCGTTGGGAGATGGTCATGAGAAGGTCCAGTTTATGTCAGAATGTCAGCCATGCTACGGCGCATTGTGCAGCGCGTAAAGCAACTTAAATTCATGTTTTGTGTCCCGATTGGAAACGATGAACCTGACCGATCTGCGCATTTTCGTCAGCGCCGCGCACCGGCCTTCGCTGGGCGCGGCCGCGCTCGAGCTGCACCTGACGCCGTCGGCCGTGTCGAAGGCGCTGCGCCGCCTGGAAGACAATCTGGGCACGCCACTGTTTGACCGCTCGGCCAAACTGCTGGTGCTCAACGACAGCGGTCAGCGCCTGCTGGGGCGCGCCAAAAATCTGCTGGCCTTGGCCGATCAGGCCAAGCAGGACATCATGGGCGAGCGCGCCGCCGTCGACTGCCGGCTGGGCGGGCCGGCCGTGCTGCTGTGGCGCCAGGGCAAGATGGTGGCCGAGGCGCTGGCCGCCTTCCCGGACGGCAGTTTGCGCCTGCAGGCGATGTTCGAGGATGAGGCGCTGGCGGCGCTGGCACGGGGCGACCTCAATTGCGCGATCGTCACCGGCGCGGCCATCGAGGGACGTGGCGCGCACTGGTCGGCCGACTGGGAGGCCACGCCACTGGGAAGCTTGACCTTGCAATTGATGGCCAGCCGCACGCATGCGCTGGCGCAGGGCGGCGCGGGGCCGGATGCGCGCGTGTTCGACGCCTTGACCGAGGCCGTGCTGGTGCATGACTTTGCCTGTCCGTCGCGCTCGCTGTTTTGCGGCGTGCAGCGCGGCGCGCGCTCGGATGGTTGGCGCGACGACCAGCTGCCGCGCAAAATCCGCTACTGGACCGACGATCTGCAATTGCTGCTCGGGTTCGTCAAGTCGGGCCAGGCGCTGGCCTATCTGCCGGACTTCGCGCTGGCCGACCCGGCGCTGGTGCGCATCCGCGTCACCGATTGCGCGTTCTATTGCACCGAAACGGCGTGGCTGGTGTGGAGCCGGGCCAGCGCCAGCGACTGGCAACGCCAGCTGGCCGACGCCTGCCGCGTTTGAACCCAGGGCGGCGCGCATGGCCGGCGCCGTCCGGCGGGCGCGGTTCGGCCGGCGCACGCCTGCCGCCATGTCGCGCGGTCCGCCGCATCGGGTGCGCGGCAAGGAGTGTGGCGCCGCGCCGGGCAAGCGCGCACCGACACGGCGCAACGCGCGCGCCGTCACAGCGGATTTAACGACAAGTTGCCCGCGCAGGCGCAAGCGCAGCCGCATCGTGGGTACCGCTGGTCCAGCGACAGCACGACATTGCCGAGTTGCTTGTGGCAAGCGGGGGGCGTTGTTTCCGTATAGGTGAAGCGCACCGTCCATCCGGCGCGCTCGTGCTTGTCGATGGTGTCATCATCGGGATGGCCGTATGGTTTTTTGAGTACGCCTTTTTCCATCTTCGCTCGACCCACTGAGCAAACGGCATTGAACAACGGTCGTCGATTGCGCAAATTCGCCGCTGCGGACTTGGCCGAACTCACCGTCGACGCTTGCGGCACGCCGTCCAGTTTGCCGCCGTGATGCGACACGACGATGCCAACGAGCTCGACGCCATCCCAATCGAGCGCCAGCGATTCGAGCCGCGCATCGCCTTGAAGCAGCAAGCCCGACTTGCTGGCCGGCCGATGCTCCAGGCTGTGCGTGATCAGCATGGCCAGGCCTGAGTTGTTGATTTGCTCCGTTCTACTGGTGGCGCTCGCATCGTGGGCCTTGACGATCACGCCGTGGCTGAACTGAAGATAGTGCAGTTTGGCTGGCCAATACTGCAAAGCGCACTTCCCGGTGACCGGGTTCGTCGTCTGCAGCAGTTGACGGATCAGTTCGCGGTGGGTCGGCCCCAGCTCGAGGTGCTCCTGGTTGGGCGCGATCCAAAAACGTTCCAGGCCGTGGGGAATGACGGTGATGGTGGCGTGTCGATTGCCTTTTTTATCCTTGCGCACATGCGACTTTTCAAGCACCCCCGCCCAGTGGTCAAAGTCCCAGTGCGACAGCACGACAGGGGCGCTGCTGGGTAGATCGTCGCACTTGAAGAAGTCCGGGGCGTGCGTGGGCAAGGTGTGCGGGAAGACGGCGATCGGTTTGCCGATATCGAAGAAGAAGCACGGATGCTCGAATTCATTGACGATGGCGCTCGCGCTTCCTTGGCCGACATCGTAGACCGCAACGAACACCCGCGGTTCATGCTGAACGCGATTCTCAAGGATATGTCGAAGGAACTGGGCATGATCGCGCGGCGTCGCCGGGGCGCCCGGCGTTGGCGGATGGCGGCCGACACGGATGCGGTAGGCGCTGGTGTTCAAGGCACGGTCAACCTGCCTGGCATCGCGCTTTGTGGCCAGTCCGATGTGACTGATGTAGATGGGCTCCGGCTGGGCATCGCCGTCGGGTGCGCCGCTCAGCGCAAGCGTTGCCGTTCCCAGTCCATCGATCGCTGTCGCACCGAATCGCACCGTCAGCCTGGTGCCCGGCTTCTGGTCGACCCGCTCAATCGCCGTGCGCCATTTCGGCTTCATTTGGTCAAATGGCAGAATCAGTGGCAAGGTTTTCAGGCCATCGTCGAGGCGGCGCTCGACCAGATTGGCAAACGTCTGTCCCTGGCGTATGCGCGCCAATTCGTCAGGGTGCAGCAAATCGAGCACGGCATAACCGTTGCCGCCTGACGGTTGATGTTCGTCGATGTGCAACGCTTCCACCCAACCCATGTAGGATTGGTCCTGGCCAGTCACTCGTCCGTTTGTCGCCATCTGCATCTCCCCGGTACATTCGACGTTTGCCCCACTGCGACCGGCCGCGCTTGAGAACGCTTGCAAGCTTATCGTGAATGCTATATTGGCATTTAATTATAATATTGGCAATGACTTCAGCATCGCGTTTTCAGGTGTGGCGGGCCGACGACAGTGCGGCTGCCGGCCCGCGTCATCGCTGGGCAGGGGGCGCCGTGGCCGCGCCGGGATGCTGCCGGCAAGCCGGACGAGGCCGTTTGGCCATGTTGAAAAAATAAATCACTTTCTCTAAAAAAAAACCATGTTACATTAATGGCGTAGTGTTATTTATTTCGAGAACGTGAACACCCTGCGGCGAGCGGGGTACCGGCGAAAGAGTTGAGGATGAGATTATTCGAACGCGCGCGCCATGTTGGCGTGCTGACGGGATTGCTGCTGCTGTGCGCCTGCCAGCCGAGCATGCCCACCCCTTCCGCCGACGACCTGCGGCGCGCCGAGACGCAAACGCCGTCCGAGCCGCAGCTGGCGCAAAAATACGCCCGTTCCTGTCAGGCCTGCCATGCCGTTCCCGGCAGCGCGGCGCCGTTGACGGGCTTCGCTAGCGCGTGGGCCGCGCGCAGCGGGCAAGGCATGGCGCTGTTGGTGCAACATGCGCGCGAAGGCTACAAGGCGATGCCGCCGCGCGGGTTTTGCAATGACTGCAGCGATGACGACATCGCCCGCTTGATCACGTTCATGGCGGCACCGTCCAAGGGGGCGGGAAAATGAGCCGTTTGACACGCAGGCAAATCCTCAAGGCGGGCGCCGCCGCCGCGGCCGGTGGTGCGTTCGGCGCGCACAGCGTCGCCGCAACGCCACAACCGGCAGCGGCAGCGGCAGCGGCCGCGCGCACGGTGGCGTGGCAGAACTGGTCCGGCAGCGCCACCTGCGCTGCACAGGCGCTGGCCACCCCGGGCGACGAAGCGGAGCTAGTGACGCTGCTGCGTGGCAGCGCCGGCCATCTGCGCTGCGTCGGCGCCGGCCATTCCTTCACGGCGCTGGTGCCTACCGAGGGCAGCATCGTGTCGCTCGACCGGATGTCCGGCCTGATCGGGCACGACAAGGTCGCGTTGACGGCGACGCTGCAGGCGGGCACGCGGCTGGCGCAATTGTCGCGCCAGCTCGACGCGGTGGGACTGGCGCTGCCCAATCTGCCCGACATCGACGCGCAGAGCTTTGCCGGCGCGATCAGCACCGCCACCCACGGCACCGGGCGCCAGCTGCAGGCCGTGCATGCGGGCGTGACGGCGCTGCGGCTCATTACGCCCTCCGGCGAGGTGCTCGAATGCAGCCAGAGCCAGCGTCCCGACTTGCTGGCGGCGGCCCAGGTGTCGCTGGGCAGCCTGGGCGTGATCACTCAGGCGACCGTGCGCGTGGTGCCGGCCTTTCAGCTGCGCCGCAATGTGTGGTTGAAACCGGTCGAACAACTGCTGGAGATGGCGCCGCAACTGGCGCGCCAGCACCGCCACTTCGAGTTCTACTACTTGCCGTTCACCGGCTACGCGGCGGCCATCACGCACGATCCGGTGGCCGGCGCGCAGGTCAATCACCCGCCTGCGGGCGACGAGGACATGCTGCGCGACCTGCGCCGTCTGCGCGACTGGGCCGGCCGCTATCCCGACCTGCGCCGCTGGGTGGCCAAGAAAATGATCGACCCGGACATGCGCGAGCAGGCCACCGATCGCTCGTATAAATTGCTCACGTCGCCGCGCCCGACCCGTTTCAACGAATCCGAATGCCATGTGGCCAGCGAGCTTGGCATCGCCTGCGTGCGCCAGGTGATCGCGGCGCTGGAAAAGCGTAATGACGTGTTCTTTCCGATGGAGTTTCGCTTCGTCAAAGGCGACGACGCGTGGCTCAGTCCATTCTATCAGCGCGACAGCTGTTCGATCGCCGTGCATGCCGCGCATGGCGAGCCGTACGACTACCTGGTGAGCGAGATCGCGCCGGTGTTTCGCAAATACGGCGGGCGTCCGCACTGGGGCAAGCTGCATGGCCACAGCGCGCGCGACCTGGCGGCGTTGTATCCGCGCTGGCACGATTTCCTGGCGCTGCGCCAGCAGCTCGATCCGCGCGGGCGCATGCTCAACGCGCACCTGGCCAAACTGTTTGGAGTGAGCGCATGATGCACACAAAACGCCGTCACATCCTCGGCGCGCTGGGCGTGGCCGCCGTCGGTGCGGGTGCGCTGGCGCTGCGTCCTGGCGCTGGCGGCGCGCCGCACGCGGCCTATTTCGCGCAGCTCGCCGCAGCCTTGAAACAGGCCGGTATCACGACGCCGACGCTGGTCATCGACCGTCAGCGCTTGCGCGCCAACGTGGCGCGCATCATGAAAAACATCGACGGGCGCATGGGACTGCGCATCGTCGTCAAGTCGCTGCCCAGCGGCGCCTTGCTCGACGACGTCAGAGCGCTGACCAACAGCGATCGGCTGATGGCGTTCAGCCTGCCGCACCTGCTGCAAACGGCGCGCGCTAACGCCGATATCCTGCTCGGCAAGCCGATGCCGGTGACGGTCGCCGCGCAGTTCTACGCGGCCTTGCGCGCGGACGATTTCACGCCCGAGCGACAGCTGCAATGGCTGGTCGATACGCCCGAGCGGCTGCTGCAATACCGCCAGCTGGCGCGCGCGCAGCGCCTGAATCTGCGCATCAATTTTGAAATCGACGTGGGCTTGCACCGCGGCGGCATCGGCAGCATGCAGACCTTGAACGACATGCTGGCGATCCTGCGCGACGAGCCGCGTCTGCGCTGGTCGGGCCTGATGGGCTACGACGCGCACGTCACCAAGATTCCCGACATCGGCGGCTTGCAGGACAAGGCCAAGGAGCATGCGCGCCAGCTGTACGCCAGCTACGCCGACGGCGTGCAGCGCGCGCTGGGCGCCGCGCGCGGCGCCGGCCAGGCGTGCTACAACGCGGGCGGCTCGCCCACCTATCGTCTGTTTGACGGCAAGGGCGTCGAGAACGAAGTATCGGTCGGCTCGGCGATGGTCAAGCCGCACGACTTCGACACGCCCTTGCTGGCCGATCTGGAAGGGGCGGTGTTCATCGCCACGCCGGTGTTGAAGGTGCCCGAACAGTTCATGATGCCGTATGGCGTCGAGTGGCTGGGCGACGCCGCGCGCGCCTGGGATGTCAACCAGCGCCACGCCTACTTCATCTACGGCGGCAACTGGCTGGCCGATCCGGTGTCGCCGGCCGGACTGGCGGCCAGCACCCTGTATGGCACCTCGTCGAATCAGCAGGTGTTGCTCGGTTCGGGCGCGCAGCGCCTGCGCCCGGACGATATCGTGTTCTTTCGGCCGCGTCAGAGCGAAGCGGTGTTGCAGCAGTTCGGCGACATCGCCGTCTACGAGCAGGGCCGCATCACGCAGCAGTGGGCGCCGATGGCGGCTACCGCCTAGGCGCTGTCGCATCACCGTATTTGCAGCACCCCCGCCGTCGCGGCCACAGCGAGCCGCGTCGCATCGATAACAATGACCAGGAGACGACATGTTAGGAAAAAAACGCAAGATGGCGGTCTGTGTTTCGCACGCATTGTTCGGCAGCGCGGTGCTCGCTGCCGGCCTGCCGCTGACGGCGCTGGGCGCCGAGCCGGAAGTGGCGGTCGTCACGGTCACCGCGCAGGGCCGGCGCCAGGAGGCGCAGTCGGTGCCGATTCCGTTCCAGATCGTCACCGGCGACCAGCTCGACAAGCTCGCCGCGACGGATCTGTCGGCGATGAACGGCTACATCCCCGGCCTGAACGTGGACGGCAGCCAGCCGACCCAGCCGATCTATTTTCTGCGCGGGATCGGCACGCGCGACTTCGGCATCGGCACCGATTCGCCCGTCGGCGTGTATGTCGACGGCGTCTACACCGGCAAGAGCGGCGGCGCACTGATGAACTTCAACGACGTGCAGCGCATCGAGGTGCTCAAGGGGCCGCAGGGCACGCTGTTCGGACGCAACAGCGCCGGCGGCGCGATCTCCATCGTCACCAACGAACCGGGCAAACAGCGCGAGGCCGAGGCCCATGTGCGGCTGGGGAACCACGGCCAGCGCTACCTGGACGGCTTGCTGAATGTGCCGCTGGGCGACAGCGCGGCCTTGCGCGTGAGCGTGGTGGGCAACCGCAGCGATGGCTGGTTGACCGATGCCGGCAGCGGCGCGCAGCTCAATGGCGAGCATAACTGGGGCAGCCGCGCGACGCTGTTGTGGAACGGCGCCGAGCGCAGCAAGGTACTGCTGTCGTGGGAGCATGAAGACCTGAACCAGCCGGCCCGCCCGGCCCATGCCTTGATGGCGCAGGCGGCGCCGGGCGCGGCGCCCGCTTTCCCGATCGACCCGGCCGGCTTTATCGATCCACGCAGTGCGCCCGTCTACAACGACGTCCCCGGCGGTAGCAAGGAGTCGCGCCGCTTTGACGGCGTGTCGCTGCGCGTCGAGCGTCCGCTGGGCTGGGCCGATTTCACGTCGACCACCGCGTATCGTCACTTCAACTCTTTTAACCGCGAAGACGAGGACGGTACCGCGCGCAGCAACAGCAATCTCGACACCGCCAACATCGAATCCAACACCAGCTGGCAGCAGGAGTTCAAATTGTCGGGCAAGAACGCGCGCGCCGACTGGGTGGTGGGCGCCAGCGCCTACGGCGAAACGGCGCACCAGACCAGCCAGATCAACACCACCACCGACACACTCGATACGCTGTTTAACAACGTGGCCGGCCTGCCCGTGTACAGCATGCTCGACGGCGCGCTGCAGCAGGCGGGACTGCCGCTGCGGCTGCTGGGCAATGCGTGGCAGGAGAACATGCTCAACAAGGGTACTTACCGCGCCTATGCGGTCTACGGCGACGTGATCTGGCATATGAGTGCGCAGTTGAATCTGACCACCGGCGCGCGCCTGACGCGCGACGAAAAACAGTTTAGCTGGTTCAATCCGAACCGCAGCGCCGGCGCGCTCGACGCGTCGCTGGGCGCGCTGGCCCAGTACGATTTCCTGCCCTCGCTGGTGCAGGCCGGCGCGATCTCGCCCGATCAACTGATGCTGATCCAGGGCCTGTTGACGCAAAACCAGCTGCTCGTCACCAGTGGCGCCACGGGTGCGCCGCTGGTGCGCAAAAGCAGCTGGAACGACATCAGCCCGCGCGTGGTGCTGGACTACCGGGTCACGCCCGACATGATGTTGTACAGCTCGATCACCAAGGGCTATCAGGCCGGCGGCTACAACTCGGTGGCGGTGGCGGGCGGCTACGCACCGGAAAAAGTGTGGAACTACGAGGCCGGCATCAAGAGCAATTTCCGCGACCTCAATGTGGTGTTCAACGCGTCGCTGTTCGCCTACAAGTTCAGCGATTTGCAGTCGCTCAGCCTGGTGCCCAACGGCAGCAGCGTGCCGGCCTACCAGGTCACCAGCAGCGACCAGCAGGCGCACGGCCTGGACCTCGAATTGCGCTGGCAGCCGCAACGCGACACCCGCTTGTACCTGACGGGCGAATACATCGACCAGAGCTACAAGAACTATGTGGCCAACGACGGCGTCGACCTGACCGGGCAGCCGGTGGGCACGCCGCGCCTGACGGCGGCGGCCGGGATCGACATCACCTGGCGCAATCTGGCCGGCGGCAAGGTCGACCTGACGCTGCAGCACGCCTACACGGGCGCCACACGCTGCAACGCCGATTCGGTGGCGCAGGGCCAGTGCCTGTCGGCGCCCACCTTCTCGGTGGGCGCGGCGCACCATCGCAGCGACGCGCGCCTGGCCTGGTCGGCGTCCGACGGGCATTGGGGCGTGGCCGGCTACGTCAACAACCTGTTCGACCAGCGCAGCGTCTACAATGTGAACAATATTGCCGCCGCGTTTGGCAGCACGTTCGCGTCGGTTTCCCCGCCGCGCGCGTTCGGACTTGAATTGAACATAAGGATGTAGCCGGGTGACCAAGGCGCTGACCAATCTGCAGGAACGCAAACGCCGCGAGGCCGATGCCAGAAGAGCGCACATCACCGGCGTCGTCAAGGCGCTGATCAAGAAGGGTGGCGCGCGCGAAATCACCATCCGCAAGGTGGCCGAGGCGGCGGGCTTCTCGACCACCGTCGTGTACTCGCTGTACCGCGACAAGGCCACCTTGATCACGCGCGCGATGGACGACGACCTGATCGCGCTGACCAAGGCGATGAAGAAGGCCGCCGCCAAGGTCGCCAGCGTGCAGCAGAAGATCTTCGAGGTCGGCGCCGCTTACGTCCAGTACGGCCAGGCGCACCCGGACGAGTACGCGCTGGTGTTTATGGAACGGCGCCCGCACGCGCCGGTCGAAGCGGCCGTCGTCGAACACGGCAACCCGAACCAGGATCCGTACGCCTATGCGCACAGCCTGTTCGTGCAACTGGGCGAGAGCGGCCTGGTGCTGGCCGACGAGGCCTCGTCGCACCTGATGACGAAGATCTTCTGGAACGGCCTGCATGGCCTGACCTCGATCAGCCTGGTGATGGGCGCGGACGACGACTGGACCCCTGCCATCGATGGTAAATTGCATCTGCAAGCCTTGCTCGAGGTGCTGATGATCGGTATCTTGCAACGCTTCAAAGCGGGCTAGCCGGCTGCAGGACGCGTCGTGACAGCCACTGTCGCTGGCGTCAGCCGGCCCTTTGCCGGCATGCTGGCGACGGCGCGACCATGCCGGCACTAAGTCGCCGTCAGGTGCCCAGCCCATGGCAGGTGACACACGCTGCGTGTCCGCCGCCGCCGTGAACGACGGGACGGCTCAGCAACGCTGGCCGGCATTGCCCATACGGTACTGCCAACTGACCCGTCAGCCCGTCAGCCCGTCTGATTCGGCGATCAATCCGTATTGCCTTTGGGCACAAACATCGCGCAATGCTAGATGACGCATATGTTCTGCGTGTTTAAGCGTGAAACATGTTAGGCATGCTTCTTGCGTGCCGCACACTGTGTCGAGGTCCTTGCGTGCCGTCTGCGCAGTGCACATCGGTGACGCTGTCCGGCCGTCTTCCATGCCGGGCCACGATTACTGAAGGATGCTTATGGCCTCGCGTAGCGCTCGTTTATTGTTTGTTCTTGCTTGCGCGTGCGGCGCGCCCGTTTGCAGTGCAGAGATGGCGGCCCAATCGGGTGCACCGCCGCCCGCCGCCGCGGCACATGCCAGTGCGCCCGACGCGGTCGACATGATTAATGAGGCGGGGCGCCTGCGCATGCTCGCCGAACGCATGGGCAAAGCCTATGCGCAAAGCGCGCTCCAGGTCATGCCCGACAATGCGCGCGAGCAGATCGTCCAGTCTGACATGCGCTTTAGCCGGAATCTCGCGCTGCTCGCCAAGGGGGCCAGTACGCCCGACATCAAGCTGCGTCTGGACGGCGTTGGCGCGCTGCACGCACAATACCAGAAGGCGTTGGCGCGCCCGGCCGACAAGGCCGGCGTGGCCGCCGTCAGTATCCTCACCGAGCAGTTGGTCGGCCAGGCCGACGCGCTGACCGCAGCGTTCGACGCGCACAGCCACGTCGCCAGTGCCAGGGTCGTCAATCTGTCGGGGCGCCAGCGCATGCTGTCGCAGCGCATGGCCCGTTTGTATTTCGGGGCGATGATTAACGGTGCCAAGCCTGACATCGGGCGCTGGCTGGCCGAAGCGAAGAGCGCGCAAAGCACACTCGAAGCGTCGCCGTTGACGTCGCCGGCCATCAAGGACGAGCTGGCGATGGCCGCCACCCAATGGTTGTTCCTGGAGATGTCGCTGCTGGGGAACCCCGAGCGGACGATCGAAGTGAACAATGTGGCCACCAGCAGCGAACGGCTGTTGGAAGTGATGGACCACTTGACCAGTTCCTACGCGCTGGCGCTCAAGGGCGCCGGCAAATAGGCTGCACATCGCGCACTGCCAGCGGGCCGGCGAGGGGCGACGGCCTTACTTGATGTCCACCTCGATCATATTGTCGGACGGCTTGCGGTCGATCAGCTTGTTGTCCGGATCGATGCCGGCCTTGGCGGGACGCCCGCTGACCACCAGCGTATAGCTGAGCGTCTTTTGGTCGACCAGCTTGCGTTCGCGCAGCAGCGGATTGCCGTCCTTGTCGTCCACGCCGACGTCGATGTAGTCCTTCAGGGGCGCGTCTTTTTCCTCGCCCAGGCCGCCCGCGCGCAGCTTGTTGGCCGACGCCTGCAGCGTCACCTCGTACTTGCCGTCGGCGCGTTTGCGCGCGCTGGCGCTGATCGCGCGGTTCTCGTAGAGCACGATGGCCTCGAACAGATCGTCGATCAGGTAAGCCTGCTCGGGCGGCGTGACCTTGCGCAGCGCGTCGACCAGCACCGACACGCTCGGATACGGGGTCGACTGGAAAGCGTAGCGGGTCAACAGATCGTGCAGCACGCCGTTGACCTTGGTCTCGCCGATCAGATCCTGCAGCAGATACATGGCCAGGCTGCCCTTGCGGTAGTGGATGTAGTCCTGGTTTTCGTTCTGGGCCAGCGGCAGTTCCTTGCGGTTCTCGTGCGCGCGGCCCATCAGATACTGGTTCAGGTCGTAGCGCAGGAAACGGCGCATCTTGTTCGGGCCGACCTCCTGCTTCATCACCATCAGGGCCGCGTATTCGGCCAGCGTCTCCGACAGCACCGTGGTGCCGCGCGTGTTGCCGCCGACGATCTGGTGGCCCCACCATTGGTGCGCCACTTCATGCGCCGTCGCATAGAACGGGTAGTCAATGTCTTTCGGATTCTTGTCGTCCACGCGCGCGATGAACCCCAGGCTTTCCGAGAACGGGACGGTGTTCGGGTAGGACTGGGCGAACGTGGCATAGCGGGGAAACTCGACCACCCGCATCACCTTGTGCTGGTAGGGACTGAAGCTTTTCGCGCAATAATCGAGCGACACCTTGACGCCCTTGACGATGCGGTCGAGGTTGTATTCGTGGCCGGGCTGGTAGTAGACCTCGATCGTCACGTCTTGCCAGCGCTCGTGGCGCACCGCGTAGCGGGCCGACTGGAACGCGTAGAAGTTGAGGATAGGCTTGTCCATCTTGTAGTGGAAATAGCGCCGGTCCTTGGTGCTCCATTCCTGCTCGAGCGTGCCGGGGGCGATCGCGATCTGGTCGGGACTGGTGCTGATGGTGGCGTCGAAACTGACCCAGTCGGCGTCGCTGCCGAGGTAGTTGTTGGCCAACCCTTTCGGATCGTCCGGCGCGAGCGAGCGCAGCTTGGGCGCCAGACCGTGCCGTTTGCGATCGCGGTCGTCGGCCAGCTCGACCCCTGCCTGGTAACCGATGTGGGGCAGGACGTTGTTGTTGAAATACGTGCCGTTGCCCAGCACCGGCGTATCCATGCCCAGCCCGAGGATGCCGTGCGGCGCAAATTCGAGCGCGAAGTCGAACGCCAGCGTGGCGCCGGGCGCCAGCGGGGTGGCCAGCTTGTAACTGTAAAAGCCGGTGCGCGCATCGCGCAGGCCGGTGCGTACCGGCTGGCCGAAGCGCAGCGACTTGATGCGCGCGCCGTGTTCCTGGTGCAGATAGATGTCGCTGATCGCCACGCCGCTCTTGTTGTTGAGCACATAGTGGCCGTTCACCATCAGTGTGCGCTTGGCCGGATCGATGTCGAGCGCCAGCTTGACGTCGGTGATGCGCGGCTGGGGCAGTTCGGCGAACTGTTTGTAGTTGCGCTCGTAGTCGGCGCGCGCGGCGTCTTTCTGCCACGCGGTCTGGTAGTCGTTGACCACCTGCAGGTTGTAGTACAGCACGCCACCACAAGTGAGCGTGATCGCCAGGCCCAGGCCCAGGCAGCCCAGCACCGGCGCGCTCAGGTTGCGGCGCGCCAGTTGCACGCGCATGCCCAATTCGTTGTTGGTGCCGCGCGCCCAGAACAGCGTCGACAGGCCCATCAGCATCAGCGCGCAACCGCCCCAGTAGGCTTCGAACCAGCGTTCGCGCGCCAGGTAGTGGCCGTAGCCGTTCATGGCCGAATAGATGAAGCTGGGCGTGACGCCGTACAGCAGCATCGGATGATCCAGGCCGAGCGAGCCGAAGCTGATCGTGGCGGCAAAATACAGGATCATCGCGAAGTAGGCCAGGTACTTATTGTTGATCAGCACCTGCAGCGCGATCGCCAGCACCGCCACCAGCGCGTATTGCGGCCACTGGATCAAAAACAGGGTTTGCAGATACAAGCCCGGTTCGAGCGCGAAATAGCCGCTGAACAGCTGGATCAGTATCCCGCACAACATCACCAGCACCAGCATCAGTGCCTGCAGGCCCAGCAGCGCAGCGAGCTTGGCCAGCAGCGGCAGCCAGTTCGGGATCGGCAGCGCGTCGAGCATCTGGGCCACGCGCGCTTCGCGCTCGCGCCACACCAGTTCGCCCGCATAGAACGTCGTCACCACCAGCATGAACAGCGGGAACGTTTCGCTGACCATGTCGAGAATCTGGTAGGTGACCGGATAGGTGCCGATGCCGAACATCGAACCGAGATGCAGCGCGCTGGCGAACATCATCAAGGCGCTGGCCAGCGCGATGACGACAAAATACACGTTCTTGACCGTCTCGCGCAGGTTCAGCCAGCTCATGCACAGCAGCAGCAAGGCCAGGCTGCGTTCGGCCAGATTGGGTTTTTCCTGGGTTTGCAAGGCCACCTGGCTGATGCGCACCGGCGCGTCGCCTTCGCTGCGCGCCGGCGCGCCCGTGTCGAGGTTGCCGGTGAACTGGAAGCGCCAGTAACCGAGCAGCAGCACCACCAGCGCGAAGCCGGTCCAGATTGCCCGGTTGAGCAGGTAGATGCCGTCCAGTTCGAGCAGCCGGCTGTTGCGCTCGGCGATGCTCCAGTATTCGCTGAGCAGGGCGATCGCGGTGGTGCCGAACGGGTCCATCAGCGCGGCCAGCGTCTTGTAATCGAGGTCGCGCGCCAGCGACGGCGCCACCATGTAACCGACCAGCATCACCACGCTGGCCACATACACGGGCAGCATGCGCCGGGTCAGCGCGGCCAGCACGAAGAAGATCGCACCGAAGATGAACAGATTGGGCAGAAGCGTGAATGCATACGGCATCAGATAGGCCTGCCACAGCAGCGGCCCGACCCGGTCCGGGTCGACGCCGGGAATGTAGATGCCCAGCCAGGCGCCCAGGATGATGCTGGAAAATACGATCGCCAGCACCAGATAGGCACCCAGGAAGCGCCCGAACACGTAGGCGTACTTCCTGATCGGCGCGCTGAAGAAGAAGTGGTGCATATCGTATTCGAAGTCCTGCTGCACCGAGCGCCCCATCATGGCGGCGATGACGATCACGCCAAAGCTGCCCAGCACACTGCAGGTCAGTTGCACCGAGCGGGGCGCGTTGATGAACAGGCGCCCGCCGAAGTTGATCATGGCGTCCTTGAACACGCCGCCGGCGGCGGCCATCCACAGCATCGCCAGCACAAAGAACATGCCGAAGTAGACCCAGGTGGAGAGCAGCTTCAAGCGCTGGCGCGCTTCGAACAGGGCAATGGCCAGCATGCGCGCTCCCTAGGCGCCGGGCGCGAAGCGGCGCCCGGCGATGGTGGCGAAATACACGTCTTCCAGGTCGCCGATGGCCGGCTCGAACTCGTCGCCCGGGTCGCGCTCGCAATACACGTGGATCAGCGTGCGTCCCGACAAAAGGCGGGTGGAGATGACGTCATGCTGTTTTTGCAGCTGCGCCAGTTCGTGCTTGGCGACGAAACGGGCCCAGATTTTTCCTTCGATCGCCTCGATCAGCCGGTGCGGCTGCCCTGTCAGCAGCACATTGCCCTTGTTGATGATGGCCATGTTGGCGCACAGATCGGCCACGTCGGACACGATGTGGGTCGACAGCAGCACCGTCTTGTCTTCGCTGATGTCCGACAGCAGGTTGTGAAAGCGCACCCGCTCCTGCGGGTCCAGTCCGGCGGTGGGTTCGTCGACGATGATCAGCTGCGGGTCGCCCAGCAGCGCCTGGGCGATGCCGAAGCGCTGGCGCATGCCGCCCGAGAAGCCACCGAGGCGCTGGTTGCGCACCTCGAACAGATTGGTCTGTTGCAGCAGGCCGTCGACCACCTCGCGCCGGCGCGCGCGCTGCGACAAGCCCTTCAACACGGCGAAATGGTCGAGCAATTCGTAGGCCGTCACTTTTGGGTAGACCCCGAAGTCCTGCGGCAGGTAGCCGAGCAGGCGGCGCACTTCGTCTTTTTCGTCCAGCACGTCCAGTTCGCCCAGGAACACCGAACCGGAATCGCATTCCTGCAAGGTGGCCAGGATACGCATCAGCGTTGACTTGCCGGCGCCGTTCGGGCCCAGCAGGCCGAACATCCCGGTGGGGATGGTCAGGCTGACGTTGTCCAGCGCCACCACGCCATTGGTGTAGGTCTTGGACAAGTTGCGGATGCGTAATTCCATATTTCAGACTCCTGATCTCGTGCGCGGCATAAACGTTATGACAAGCTTGCGTGCGTACTGATGTGATGTTGCATTGTATTAAATCCGCCCAAGCGCACGAACGCCATTGCGACGCACGGCAATTTGGCCGTCCCAGAGTGCAAATTCGGGGGATGGGGGCGCCGCCCGGGCGTGCTCAGGGCAAACTGCGCGCTGGCGCTCACGGCGAATGTGGCAAAAGGTGCAAGCGTAGCATGGCGAAATTCTCCAGCGCAAGGCAACTGGCGCGAATTGCCGCTGCGCGCGTGCCGCGCGCGTCCAAAGTGTGGATAATGATGCTCTACAGGGCCGTCACGGCCGACAACGGGTGCATCGGATGGATCTGGCCTTACAAGAGAGAATTTTGGCGATCGCGCGCTGCGGACACACCAGCGCTGAGTCGATCGGTTTTTTTCGCGTCTCGCTGGGCCTGTTTTATCTGGCCGGCCTGATGACGAAGGAAGAGATCGACTTCAAGAAGCTCGATCGCCAGTTCAACCGCTTCATCTACCGCTCGATCGGCAAGGGGCACTCAATCACCAGCGTGCTGCAATTCATGAGCGGCGGAAAAGCGGTGCACGTGCTCGAATCGGCGCGCTTTCTGGACTTGTTTGCCGAGCATTGCCCGCAGGTGCCGCTGGAGCTAATCCCGTTTTTGCTGTCGCTGAACCTGGGCGTGGCGAAAAACATTTCCCATCTCGACACCGACGGGCCGCTGGCCGACTGGATCGAACGCCAGAAATTGGCGCCGGCGCCGTAACGGGCGCGCTGCCTCTATAATTGTGGTTTTCCGCCTGCCGCGAGCCTGTCATGTCCGAACATCGCCACATCAATCCGTTTGACCAGCTCATCGTCGGGCTCGACAAGGCGCTGCGCGTGATCGCCGGCGTGGCCTCGGCCTCGCGCCCGACCCCGGCCGTGCATGCGGCCGACGGCGTGCTCGACGCGGCCGAGCGGCGCCACAGCGCCGGCCTGATGCGCGTCAACCATGTCGGCGAGGTGTGCGCGCAAGCGCTGTACAACGCCCAGGGGCGCTTTGCCGCCAGCGGCGCGCTGCGCCACCAGTTCGGCGAAGCGGGGCGCGAAGAGGAAGACCATCTGGCCTGGACCGCGCAACGGCTGGCCGAACTCGGTTCGCAACCGAGTCTGCTCAATCCGCTGTGGTATGCCGGTGCGTACGCGATGGGCGCCGTGGCGGCCAAGTTGGGCGACGGGCGCAGCCTGGGTTTCGTCGTCGAGACCGAGCGCCAGGTCGAGGCGCACCTGAACAGCCATCTGGGCATGCTGCCGCTGCAGGACGCCAAGTCGCGCGCGATCGTCGTGCAGATGCGCGACGATGAAGCAGCGCATGGCGCCGCCGCGCAGGCGCTGGGCGCGATCAATCCGCCGGCGCCGGTGCGCATGGTGATGACGGCGCTGGCCAAAGTGATGACCGGCACCGCCTACTACCTGTAGATTTACCCTTCGACGATCTCGAACGAGTGGGTGATGGCCGCGCTTTTGGCCAGCATGATCGAGGCCGAGCAGTATTTGTCGTGCGACAGGCTGACCGCGCGCTCGACCGTGGCCGGCTTCAGGTTCTTGCCGGTGACGGTGAAGTGGAAGTGAATCGCGGTAAACACCTTCGGATCGGTGTCGGCCCGTTCGGCCTTGAGCGTCACGTCGCAACCGCGCACGTCTTCGCGCCCGCGCCGCAAAATCAGCACCACGTCATAGGCGGTACAGCCGCCCGTGCCCAGCAACACCATCTCCATCGGGCGCGGCGCCAGATTGTGACCGCCGCCGTCCGGCGCGCCATCCATGTTGACCAGGTGACCGGAACCGGTCTGGGCCAGGAAACTCATGCCTGACGGTCCGTTCCAGCTTACTTTGACTTCCATTGCGTTCTCCGAATTAGGTGTGTCGCATATTGTAATGGAGTCAGGCCGGGCGCGTGGACGCCGGCCATGCTCAGGCGACGGCGACGGCGCGGCGCGCGTAGTGCGCCTCGATGCGCCGTCCCAGCGGCACCAGCGCAACCATCAGCGCGAAGGCGAGATTTCCCCTGGCCGGCGAGAGCAGGCTGATGCCGGTCGCCATGCAGGCCACCACGATCAGCGCGAGCGCGCGCATCTGGGCGGCCCGATACACCCCGGTCGACATCGGCGCGCCGCACAGCGCCGGGTGCGCGTGCACATAGCGGGTGCCGGCCAGCGAGGCCGCCGAGAGCGCGATCAGGTTGAGCGAGTAGATCGATTGCGCAAAGGTCGAGATGTGCTGCGCCATCAAGGCGGCCGAAAACGGCAGCAGGCTGGCGCCGGCCAGCGTGGCGATGGTCAGCCACAGCAGGCGCATGTCGACATGCCGCACGTAGCTGTACAACTGGTGGTTCTTAATCCAGAACATGGCCAGCACCAGGAAGCTGATCAGCCAGGCGACCAGATTGGGCCACAGCGCGCGCACCGCCTCGATCAGCGCCGCCTGGCTGTCCGGCTGGGCGTGTTCAGGCAGGTGCAGATCGATCACCAGCAGCGTCATCGCGACGGCGAAGATGCCGTCGGTGAGCGCTTCGATGCGGTGCTTGGAGAGGTGGGTGTGCGGGCTGTGGTCGGTCGGGTTCATGGATGGCTTTGAAGTCGGGGCGGCGGCTCAGGCAGCGCGCTGGCGTTTGAAATAGTGGAACGGGAACCAGGCGCCGACATAGCTCCAGCCGGCCGCGCCCAGGCGCATTTTTTTGGCGCGGATGCCGCTGGCCAGTTCGCGCCGGTGTTCCCAGACGGCGTCGGACGCTTTCAGTTCCAGATACAGCACGCCGAAGTCGACCAGATGGTAGCCGGCCGCACCCTCGCTGGCCAGAATCGCCATTTCATTGAAGGCGCTCGTGCCGCTGATGCGTTTCAGGTCGGGCGCGTCGGGCGCGTCGGACGGCGCCGTGCCGAAGCGCTGCTGCGCGGCCTGGCGCGTGATGCCCAGCACGGCGCCGACCGCGCTCCACGAGTGGCCGGCGCGGCGCGCCTGCTGCACCGCCGCCAGTTGCAGCTGCTCGCACTGCTGCACCGCATAGCTGCTGCTGGCGAGCAGGCGCAGGTAGGGATCGGCGTCCTGTTCGAGCCGCGCATGCGCGAGGATGGTCGCGCCGATCTCGTCGATCAGCCCGGCGTGCTCGACGTCAGCGTGGGCGCTGGCCTCAGACGGTGAGGACATAGCTCTCGCTGTTCAAGCGCCAGCTGGCGAATCCGACTGCCGCCAGCGCGGGAATGAGCGAACTGAGCGCCGTGAGCACGAACGCCAGCAGGCCCACCGGCTGGCCCTTGGCCACTTCGGACAAGAGTGTGTGGTTGGCCATCACCGGCACCGCGTACATCCAGCCGGCGGTGGAGAGGTTGAGCATCGGCGCGATGACGATCGGCAGCATCGGCACCAGCACGGCGAAACTCAGCATGGTCTGGGCTTCCTTGAACGACTTGGCGTTCATCGCCAGCGCCAGTTCGAAGGCGGCCGCGAACAGCGCCAGCGGAATGGTGACCAGGCACACGGCCAGCAATTCGCCCAGCCCGAGTCGCCACGACATGCCGATCTCCTCAAGCGGCAGCCATTTCAAAATGAAGTGGGCCACCACCAGCTCCAGCGTCACGCCCACCACCGACAGCGTGGCGGCGGCCAGCCATTTGCCGCCGATCAGGCTAAGCGGGTCCAGCGGCTGCGCCATCAGCACTTCCAGCGAGCGCCGTTCGCGCTCGCCGGCGCTGCTGTCGATCGCCGTCGACAGGCAAAAGATAAACGCCGGCACGAACAACATGCCCAGCATCGAGCCGATCAGACTGGCCGAGCGCGCCGCGCTGGTGCCGGTGTCGTATTTCTGCAGCCGGATCGGCAGCAGCGCCGCCTGCGACACGCCGTGCGCCAGCAGGCGCGCACCGGCGATCTGGTTGCCGTAGTCGCGCAGCACGTCCTCGACCTCGCGCTGCTTGGCGCCGGTGTCGACCGCCGAGTCGATCCACAGCTCGATGCTGGCCGGACGCATGGCGCGGTAGTTCTCGCTGAACTTGGCCGGCAGGCGCAGCACGCCGACCACCTTGCGCTTGGCCAGCAACTGGCCGATCTCGGCCTCGCTCATGTCGGCCTGCTGCTTGACGGTGACGTTCTTTTGCTGCAGCTGGGACATCAAGGTGGGCGCCTGGGCCGCCCCGATGACGACCAGCTCGATACCCTCGCGTTCGATCTTGGTGGAACGCTCGACGACGCTGTGCAAGACGAAACCGATCAGCGCCGGATAGATCAGCACGAACAGCGCCAGCAGCATCATCGCGCGCCGGTCGCGCAAGCTCTCGCGCAGTTCCTTGAAAAACACCACCATGATTCTGGACTTCATGCAGCAATCCCTTCGTCGGTACCGACCAGGCTGACGAACGCGTCTTCCAGGTTGGCGATGCCGGTGCGTTCGCACAGTTCAGATGGCGAGCCCTGCGCCACCGTCAGGCCCTTGGCGATGACGATCACGTCGTCGCACAAATGGGTCACTTCCTGCATCACATGGGTCGCCATGATGATGCAGCAGCCTTCGGCGCGCAGCGCCGTCAGCGCTCGGCGCAGCGCACGCGTGCTCATCACGTCGAGCCCGCGACTCGGTTCGTCGAGCAGCAGATGGCGCGGGCGGTGCAGCAGCGTGCGCGCCAGCGCCACCTTGATGCGCTGCCCCTGCGAAAAGCCCTTGGTGCGGCGCTCCAGGATGTCCTCCATGCCCAGCAGCTCGACCACGGCCTCGATGCGCTGCTCGAGCGCGCCGCCCGCCATGCCATTTAACTCGCCGAAATAACGCAGGTATTCGCGTGTGCTGAGCCGCTCGTACAGGCCGAACTGGTCGGTCAGAAAACCGATGTTGCGGCGCACCGCCATGGGGTCGACGGCCGGATCGACGCCGTCGATGGCGATTGAGCCGCTGTCGCGTTTGAGCAGGCCCACCAGCAGACGCAGCAAGGTGGTCTTGCCGGCGCCATTGGGGCCGAGCAGGGCCGTGATCTGGCCGTCGCGCGCGGTGAAGCTGACGCCGCCCAGCGCCTGCACGGTGCCGAACTGTTTGCGGACATTCTCAACGTGGATCATGGGAGCCTTCAGATTTACGGTTGTGGCCCGGCGCTGCCGAGCTGGAACGAGGTGGCGGGTATCTCTTGCAGACACTTGGCGGCCAGCGGCGCGTCGGGATGGTCGAGAAATTCGCGCAGCAGGCGCGGTGCGCAACCGAGCTGGGACACGCCGTGGCCGGCGTTGGCCACCACGAAATGCTGGGCGGCCGTCATGTAGCGCGCGGCGGCCTCGGCGCGTCGCGGCGGCGTGACCGGGTCGAGTGCGCCGGAGAACATCAACACCGGCGCGGCGATCTTACTGGGTGTCCGGTAGGGCACGGCGGGCACCTTGGCGAGCTCGCACAGCCGAGCAAAGCGCGCGGACAGTGCGCTGCCCATGAACGAGCCGCGCGCGTCCTCGGCCAGCACTTGGGCACTCATGCGCGGCATGTCCTCGGCGCACACCACGGCCAGGTGCAGGCCGAAAGCGCTCGCGCCGTCGCTCGAAAAATCGCTGGCGGCATTGCTGCGCGCCAGAAACGGCGCCCAGTTGCCCTGGTAAGCGCTGTGGATCAGGAAGGGCAGGCGGCGGCTGTCGACGGGCGAATACAGCACCGTGTGCACGGTGCCGATGAAGCGTTCGGTGCTGATGCTCACATGGCGCGGTTGGGCAGTGCGCGGGTCGGCCACGTCGATCTGCACCTGATTGCCGGCGGTGCGCTCGAGCAGCGCGGCAAATTCGCTGCGCAGGGCAGGGAAGGCGGCGGCGCAGCCGGCGTTCGCCGCGCACGCCTTGAATAGTCCGTCGAGTGCGGCCTGGGCGTCGTGCCCGCCGGCCGGAATGATTTGCTCGGGCGCGGCGACGCCGTCGAGGATCAGCGCGCGCGTGCTGTCGGGAAAAGCGCGTGCATACGCCTGGCCGAGCCGGGTGCCGTAGGAGCCGCCCCACAGATTGATCTTGCCGTAGCCCAGCGCGCGGCGCACCTGTTCGACGTCGCGCGCAGCGGCCTCGGTGGTATACATCGCCAACGGCTGCTTCAGACTGGCCAGGCAGGTGCTGGCCTCGCGTTCGGCGTCCGCTTCGCTGGCATTGTCCTGGCCGGGCGCGCTGTCGCAATCGAGTTTGCCCGACAGGCCGGTGCCGCGCTGGTCGATGAACACGATGTCGCGCGTGGCGCGCACCTTGTGCAGCGTCGCGCCCAGCAGGGCCAGCACGTCGCTGCCGGCCTGGCCGGGGCCGCCGGCCAGCACGAACAGCGGGTCGCCGCGGGCGGCTTCGCGAAACGCCGGCGCAAGCGTGACATGCAGCTTGAGCGAGCTGGCCGCCGGCTGTTGGTAGTCGAGCGGCACCGCCACGCTGACGCAGCGCAGCGCCTCTTCGACGCCGGGCAGGTGGCAGCTGCGCCCCTGGGCGCCGCTGGGCGCCGCTTGCGCCAACGGCGCCAGCACGATCAGCGCAAATAGTGATGCGGTAACACGGTGAGCTGGTTTCACTCGAACTCCTGATGGTGGGTGCGAAACAATTCTAGAATGACATCGTATTGACGTCAAGAAAAACTTGACGAAATGCCGCGCCGGCCCGCTCGCAGAATGCGGCGCCACGCAAGGTAGCCATTTACACCATACAATTCCCCTGAAAACAACAGCGCGCAGCGCTGCGATGGACAAGCGACGGAGGGCGGCGTAGCATGTTGGATCGTTGCCGTGCGGCATTGTTATGCATTGGCGTCGATCATTTTCTTGTGTCGGCGCGCCAGCGCAAACTGGTCCGCCCTAGCGCAGTCCCGCTCGGCCCCCTCACATTTCAAAGGAGTTTCCATGAAACACGTCGCTATTGCCATGCTCAGTCTGTTGTCCGTTTCCGCCTTCGCCGCTGACAAGCAAGCCACGCTCGACCCGAAAGTGCCGTGCGCGATCGAGTACCCGAAAGCGTCGCTGATGAATGAGGAAAAAGGTACTGTCGTGATGAGCCTGCTGATCGCCGCCGACGGCAAGGTGCTGGAATCGAAAATGACCAAGTCGAGCGGCTTCAAGAACCTCGACAAGGCGGCCACCTCCAGTATCCTGAAGTGCAAATTCCAGCCATCGGCCAACGGTCAGCAATGGCAAGCGATGGAATACGTCTGGAAGCTCGACTAATTAGCCAGGCGGCAAACAGCGGCGCCGGCGCACGATAGCGCCGGCGCCACTGTGCGCCGCCGCGCGCACGCATGGCGACAAGCCGGGGATCGTCCCGTGTGATCAGGCAGTCAATGGCCTGGGAGCGCGGGCCGGTCCCCGGTTGGCATTACGGCTGCGCTGCGCGCCCCGCCGCCTTGCACAGTCAGGCAACAAACCTGACATTGGCTTGACGGCGCCATCGGAAACGGTGTACACTTGCCGGCTTTCCATTCGCTCAGGAAATGTAGATAAGGCAGAGTCCGCGCCGTAGCGAACCCGGTTCAAGGCATCGAATCTGGCTGGCAACACCAGCGGAACCACCCATTGAGCGTTTAAACTTTTAGGAAGTCAACATGAAAACATTTTCCGCTAAAGGGCATGAAGTCCAGCGCGATTGGTTCGTGATTGACGCGACGGATAAAATCCTCGGACGTGTTGCCAGCGAAGTGGCACTCCGACTGCGCGGCAAACACAAACCAGAATTTACCCCTCACGTCGATACGGGCGATTTCATCGTCGTCATCAATGCAGGCAAACTGCGCGTGACCGGTACCAAAGCCACTGAGAAGACGTATTACCGTCACTCCGGCTACCCAGGTGGTATCTACGAAACCAATTTCCAGAAAATGCAACAGCGTTTTCCGGGTCGCGCGCTGGAAAAAGCGGTCAAGGGCATGCTGCCTAAGGGCCCGCTTGGCTACGCGATGATCAAGAAGCTGAAAGTGTACGCGGAAGCGACTCACCCGCACGCGGCCCAGCAACCTAAAGCACTTGTTCTCTAAGGAACTGACATGATCGGTAACTACAATTACGGCACCGGCCGTCGCAAGAGTGCAGTCGCTCGCGTGTTCATCAAAGTCGGCACTGGCCTCATCATTGTCAACGGCAAGCCAGCGCAAGATTACTTCTCGCGCGAAACAGGTCTGATGGTCATTCGTCAACCACTGGAACTGACCGGCAATGTCGAGCGTTTCGACATCAAGGTCAACGTTCACGGCGGCGGCGAGTCCGGCCAAGCTGGTGCAGTGCGTCACGGTATCACCCGCGCCCTGATCGACTACGATGCAGCGCTGAAACCAGAACTGGCCAAGGCCGGTTTTGTTACCCGCGATGCACGTGAAGTCGAGCGTAAAAAAGTTGGTCTGCGCAAAGCACGTCGCGCAAAGCAATTCTCGAAGCGTTAATCGTTTCGATTGCAGCGCGCTTCACCGCGCGCTGCCACAAAAAGCCGCCGACGTCACAGTCTGGCGGCTTTTTTGCTTTTTTGCTTTTGGCGCCGGCGCTGGCCCGCCGCGCCATGCACGTGGGGCGCTTCAGCGCGCCAGGTATGGCGTGAGCGCCGCGCGTAGTTCCGGAGAAAGGTGCTGCGGGTCCACGTGCTGCTTTTTCAATGCCAGGTGCATGGGGTCGGCGCCGCCAAGCGCGCGCACGAGCCTGCTCGCCAGGTCGGCGGCAAGTTGGCGCAGGATCGCCGCTGGCATGTCCGTGCCAAATGCCCCGGCGTCGAATACGTCGCGCGCCGAACCCAGGTCCGCACAGTGGTTGTCCTCGACGACAATCACCGCCCCATCGTCATATGGCACATAACGGGGGAAATCGGGTGGCTCGGGATGGCTGCGTACCCCGTAGCCGCCAATCACATAGTAGGCGCGCGTCGGATTGCGGGTGGACGCACAAACCCAGTAGTGGCCACGTATGTTTTCATTGTCCATGGTTGAATAGTGTGCGAGTACCTCGGCTGGCAGCGCTTCAAATTGCGCCTTGGCGATATCGAATCGCAGGCCGAACACCGGTTCGCGCACAACGCTCGGTGGCGCGTCCTCAGCCATCGCGGCGCAACAGGTCAATGCAAGCAATGCGAAGGCGAATCTGCACCTAGGGACGATAGACCGCGAAGCTCGGCCTCGCTTTGGCGTAGCCGATTCCTGACCAGAACTGATGTTGGATAAAATCGGAAATCCAGTTGCTCCCGTCGTAGCCGGCGATGTGACCATGCTGATTTCCTGCGCGATAATTCTGAAAGACGACGACGTCGCCCTTGATGAATAGGTACGTTTCAGGCATGTCGACAGGGAGTTCGTAAAATGCGTTCTGTCGCATGATGCGGCCATACGCCTTCGCAGACACAGGGTGGCCCGTGGTGTTTGCGCCACCCGCTTCCAGCGCTTTGCGCACGTATTTTGCACAGCAGTGCAGGCTGTGCCCCGTTGCGTGTAAGCGCAGATATTCCGCGAATCTGTTCACGTCGAATGGCATGATGGAGCCTCCCAATGGTGTTCCAGCGCTTATGGCGTGGCGCTCCGTGCTCTTCATCGACGTTGGTATCATCAGTCGGTCGCCATGTCGTGTGCGCGTTGTCTTGCTTCGCACGTCATTGTCGCGCCATCGCGTCCGGGCCAATTGTCATTGCGCAAGATAGAAATTGCGCTGGCCTGCCAGTGGCGGCACCGTTTGCTTGGTGCGCGAAATGAGGCGTTGTCCGGCGCCGGCGCGCTTGGCATGGCGCTCCCCGCGCAAGCGCGCGGCGCGTGCTGTAAAATTGTGGTCCCATCGGGCAAAAGCCCTGCAATCTCCCTATTACCCAAGGAAAGAACATGATCAAAGTTGGCATCGTCGGCGGCACCGGATACACCGGCGTGGAATTGCTGCGCCTGTTGGCCGCCCACCCCGACGTGCAGCTGACGGCGATTACCTCGCGCAAGGAAGACGGCTTGCCCGTGGCCGACATGTTTCCGTCGCTGCGCGGACGCGTGTCGCTGGCCTTTTCCAGTCCCGACAAGGCCGATCTGGCCCAGTGCGACGTGGTGTTTTTCGCCACCCCGCACGGCGTCGCGATGGCGCAGGCGCCCGCGCTGCTGGCGGCCGGCGTGAAGGTGATCGACCTGGCGGCCGACTTCCGCCTGAAGGACGCGGCCGTGTTCGAGCAATGGTACAAGGTGCCGCACACTAGCCCGCAATTGCTCGAATTTGCCGTGTACGGCTTGCCGGAACTGAACGGCGACGCCGTCAAGAACGCGACCCTGATCGCCAATCCCGGTTGCTATCCGACCACGATGCAGCTGGGCTTTTATCCGCTGCTCAAGGCCGGCGTGATCGATGCCGGCAACCTGATCGCCGACTGCAAGTCCGGTGTGTCGGGCGCCGGGCGCAAGGCCGAAATCGGCTCGCTGTTCTCCGAGGCGAGCGACAGCTTCAAGGCCTACGCCGTGTCCGGCCATCGCCACACGCCCGAAACCGTGGCCCAGTTGCAGCGCTTCACCAGCGACAAAGTCGGCCTGACCTTCACGCCGCATCTGGTGCCGATGATACGCGGCATGCATTCGACGCTGTACGCGCGCCTGAACTGCGAAATCGACAACGCGGCGCTGCAGGCGCTGTTTGAAGATCAATACAAGGACGCACCGTTCGTCGACGTGATGCCGTTCGGCTCGCATCCCGAGACGCGCTCGACGCGCGGCTCGAACATGCTGCGCCTGGCGCTGCATCGGCCGGAAGTGGACGGCGTGCCCGGCGCGATGCTGATCGTGCTGGTGGTGCAGGATAATCTGGTCAAGGGCGCCTCCGGTCAGGCGGTCCAGTGCATGAACCTGATGTTCGGCCTGGCCGAAACCACCGGTTTGCAACACATCGCGCTGTTGCCGTAATGCGCGTGCGCTGGAATGTGCGCGATCCGCTGCTGGCACGGGTGTTGCCGGGAGCGGTGCGCATGCTGGCCGCGATCGTCGCGCTGGCCTTGGCCGGCGGCCTGCTGTATTGGGGAGTCGATCTGGCGCGCCGCATCGGTGGCGCGCGCACGGCGCCGGTCGCGCCCGATGCGCAGCAACAATTATCGGCCTTGCAGGGCGAACTGACCCGGCTGGCGATGGAGCGCGACCAGTTGACCCTTGCGCTGGAAAAGGCCGCCACGACGGGCAAGGCGCAGGAACAACAGGCGAATCAAATCAAGGCACTCGAAGGCGAGAACAGTCGCTTGATCGACGACTTGTCCAGTTTCGGCGCGGCCTTGCCCAGCGTCACGGGCATCGAGATCCGGCGCGCGCAAGCCGAGCTGGTCGCGCCGACCCAGTTGCATTACCGATTGCTGGTGACGGCCGGCGGCAAGAAGGCGCCGAGCCAGTTTGTCGGCCAGTTGCAGTTGCTGGTGACGGTGCTGGCGGGCGGCAAGCCAACGCTGCTGACGTTTCCCCATGGCGAGGCCGACGCGGCCGGGTTTGCCATCAAGCTGGGGCAAATGCAGCGTCTCGAAGGCACCTTGTCCTTGCCGGCGGCAGTGACGATCCAGTCAATTGAGGCGCGCGTGCTCGAGCGGGGGCTGGTGCGCAGTGCGCACCCGGTTGCGCTGAAGGGTGACGCCCACGTCGTGGGGTAGTGCAAGAAACGCGTTTCCTGTCTTGATCCGGCACGCCAGTCGCATCGATGGCAAGCGGCATCTCGGCGGCGAGCGGCGCTGGTGGCACGCTGCGCGGCAGCATCAGCAGCGACGACGGCTGGTCCAACGTGCCGCTGCGGCCCGAGCATGCTCCCGTTGACGGCGATGTGCGCTGCGCCAATCTGCATCTCAGCGGACAGATCGTCGATGCCGTGCACGCGTGCGTGCTGAGCATGCACGGCGGCGCGCCGGTAGCGTGCCAGTTGCGCCGCGCGGCCGCAGAGCCAGGCTGCTTCATTTGGCCGCGACTAAAGCGTGACTTGCCGCAACGGTCTATAATGAGCTAATTGTTCCCTGTAGGAGTCTGAAATGAATGCTGTCGCCGAAATGCAAGACGTTATCCCGTCCCCCATCATCTTCACCGACAGTGCCGCCCAAAAAGTGGCGCAGCTGATCGAAGAAGAAGGCAATCCGGATCTGAAGCTGCGCGTGTTCGTGCAGGGCGGTGGTTGTTCCGGCTTCCAATATGGCTTCACGTTTGACGAAATCGTCAACGAAGACGATACCACCATGGTCAAGAACGGCGTGCAGCTGTTGATCGATTCGATGAGCTACCAGTACCTGGTGGGCGCCGAAATCGACTACAAGGATGACCTTGAAGGCGCCCAGTTCGTCATCAAGAATCCGACTGCCACCTCGACCTGCGGCTGCGGTTCCTCGTTCTCGGCCTAAGCACTAGTCGGGCTGGGGCGCCTGTGCGCCGCCAGCCAGTTTTCACGCCGGATACAGCGCGCCCAGAATTCTTGGGCCGCGCGCACCGGTGACACTGGGCAGATTGCCCGCTTTGCGTTCGCTGAAGCGCTGTCCCAGCCAGGCAAATGCCAGCGCCTCGACATGGTCCGGCGCGATGCCCAGCGCTTGCGTCGATGCCACCTTCGTGTGACCACCCAGCGCTGTTCCCAGCGCGCGCATCAGCGCGCCGTTGTAGGCGCCGCCCCCGCACACATACACACAGTCGACCTGCGGCGCACAGCTGCTGATCGCTTGCGCGATCGTGCATGCGGTCAGCATCGTCAGCGTCGCTTGCACGTCGACCGGCGCGAGCTGCGCGTAGCCGGCCAGCTGGGCGTCGAGCCAGTCGGGATGAAACAGGTCGCGCCCAGTGCTCTTGGGCGCGCTTTGCGCAAAATACGGTTCCTTGAGCAAGTGCGCCAGCAGGTTGGGCGCGACGCGACCGCCCGCTGCCCACGCGCCGTCGGCGTCGTAGTTGCAGGCCTGGTGACGGGCGATCCACGCATCCATCAACACATTGCCGGGGCCGGTGTCAAAACCGATCACCCGCCCGTCGCCATGCAGCACGCTGATGTTGGCGATGCCGCCGATGTTGACCAGCACCCGGGTGTGTCCCATCAGGGCAAACTGAGCCTGGTGGAAGGCGGGCACCAGCGGCGCGCCATGCCCGCCGGCCGCCACGTCGCGGCTGCGAAAGTCGGCGATCACGTCGATGCCGCAGGTTTCGGCCAGCAGCGCGGCGTTGATGATCTGGCGCGTAAAGCCCAGTTCGGGGCGGTGCCGGATGGTTTGTCCGTGCGCGGCCACGGCGGCAATCGCCTGCGGCGCCAGGCCTGCATCGCGCAACAGCGTCGCGATGGTCGCCGCATAGCTGGCGGCGAGCTGGTTGGCGGCCAGCGCCTCGCGTTCGATTTCGTTGTGGCCGGGCGCTTGCAGGGCCATCAGGTCGGCGCGCAGCGCGGCCGGAAAGGCCGTGTGGGCTGCGCCCAGCGACACGATGGCGCCGTCGGCGAAGTCGGCCAGCACGCCATCGACACCGTCGAGGCTGGTGCCGGACATCAGACCAATATACAGGGAAGAGGTAGGGAGCATGGGCGGGTCAGGGCGCGCCCGAAGGCGCGCCTGCACCGCAGGCCGCCAGGACGACGGCCGTGTGGGTTAGCGTGAGGCCAGCGTCACGCCGGCTGGGCGCAACAGCGAGAAGCGATGCGTCATGTCGGACGACACAGTTTTGAAGCGGTTCAGTTCAGCCTGCGTCAGCGGCGCTTGCGCCGTCACGTTGAGCGTCATTGGATCGCGCGCTTCATTGTTGACGCGGAACTCGTAGTGCAAATGGGGGCCGGTCGACCAGCCCGTCGTGCCGACGTAGCCGATCACGTCGCCCTGGCTCACTTTGCTGCCCTTGTGCAAGCCGGCCGCGAAGCGGCTCATGTGCGCATACGCGGTCGTGTAGTTGGACCAGTGCTTGATCACCACCACATTGCCGTAGCCGCCCTGATTGCCTTCGAAGTCGATCACGCCGTCGCCCGATGCCTTGATCGGCGTGCCCGTCGCGGCCGGGAAGTCGACGCCCTTGTGCTGTTTCCAGTTGCCCGAAATCGGATGCACGCGCATCGCGAAGCCCGACGAGATACGGGAGAATTCGAGCGGCGACTTGAGGAAGGCTTTCTTCAACGATTTGCCGTCGAAGCTGTAGTAGCCGCCACCCGATTTGGTGGCCGGATCTTCGAACCAGACCGACTGGTAGGTGTTGCCGTTGTTGGTGAATTCGCCGGCCAGGATGCGCCCGACGCTGACCATTTCGCCGTCCTGCCAGAAGGTTTCGTAGACGACGTTGAAGCGGTCGCCCCGTTTCAGACCGGTGTGGAAATCGATGTTGGTGGCAAACATGTCGACGATCTGGGCCGAGATCGAGTCCGGCAGACGACCGCCGTCCGAATTCGAATCGGTGGCCGCGAACAGCGTCGATTTGATTTCGCGCGCATGCATTTCGATGCGCCGCTCCAGCGTGGCGGGCACTTCTTCGGCAACGAAGCCGTCGCCCTTGCGCTTGATCAGCAAATTCTTGACCGGCTTGTCCTTGCCGTCGACGACGGTGGCGCGCAGCCATTGCAGGTGGCCGTCTTCGGCCGTTTGCGCCTGCACCCGTTTGCCGGTGCGCAGTTGCATCACGCCATGGGCGACCTTGTTCGACTTGATGAAATTGGTCGCTTGCGTGTCATCGACACCGAGGCGGTTGAGCAGGGTGGCCAGCGAGTCGCCGGCGCGGATTTTTTCTTCGTGGGTATATTGTTGCTGATCGTGCTGTTGCAGTGCGGCGATCTGTTCGGTGAGGTTGGGAAGTTCGATGTCTTGCGCGATCGATTTGACGGGCAGGTCGGAGGCGTCCGGTGCCAGCGGTGCGACGCCGGCGGCGCCAAACGCACAGGCACCGAGAAACAGCGCACCGAAGCTGACGACGCGCTGTTTGCGCGTCGTTCCTAGTAAGCCGGACCAGCGTTGGCTGATGATTTTATGTATAGGATTCATGCAATCAGTTAAAATTTGCCGCTTGAACTCCGCGAACGACGACTACTTATTATTGTTATTGTGAGTGACTCGTTTTCATTCGGCAAGATTGATGGGATCGGTGATTATAACAAACTCTGCGGCGCAACCTCTTTTTTCCAATACTTTCGCTATTTAGACATGACCACCACACCTGCTTCCCCCTCCACGAAGAACGCCGCCGCCCCGCACGGTTCACCCCTCCTGCCGCTGTCGGACAAGGTTCAGGAAGCGCTCGCGATCACCAAACGCGGTGTCGACGAACTGCTCATCGAGAGCGAGTTCGCGCAAAAACTGGCCCGCTCGGAACAGAGCGGACAGCCGCTGCGCATCAAGCTGGGCCTGGACCCGACGGCGCCCGACTTGCACCTTGGCCACACGGTGGTGCTCAACAAGATGCGCCAGTTGCAGGATCTGGGTCATCAGGTGATCTTCCTGATCGGCGACTTCACGTCGATGATCGGCGACCCGTCCGGGCGCAACGTGACGCGCCCGCCGCTGACCAAAGAGCAGATCGAACTGAACGCCACCACCTACTTCAAGCAGGCGTCCTTGGTGCTGGACCCGGCCCGCAGCGAAATTCGCTACAACTCGGAATGGTGCGATCCGCTGGGCGCGCGCGGCATGATCCAGCTCGCGTCGCGCTACACGGTGGCGCGCATGATGGAGCGCGACGACTTCACCAAGCGCTTCAAGGAAGGCATTCCTATTTCCGTGCATGAATTTCTGTACCCGCTGATGCAAGGTTACGATTCGGTCGCGCTGAAGGCCGACCTGGAGCTGGGCGGCACCGACCAGAAGTTCAACCTGCTGGTCGGGCGCGAGCTGCAAAAAGACTGGGGCCAGGAGCCGCAGTGCATCCTGACGATGCCGCTGCTGGAAGGTCTGGACGGCGTCGACAAGATGTCCAAGTCGAAGAACAACTATATCGGCATTACCGAGCCGGCCAACATGATGTTCGGCAAGTTGATGAGCATTTCCGACGTGATGATGTGGCGTTACTTCGAGCTGCTGTCGTTCCGCTCGATCGCCGACCTCGCTGAACTGAAACGCGCCATCGACGCCGGCCAGAACCCGCGCGACGCCAAGGTGGCGCTGGCGCAGGAGATCGTCACGCGCTTCCATTCGGCCCAGGCGGCCACCGATGCGCTGGCCGACTTCGTCAACCGCTCCAAGGGCGGCATCCCGGACGACGCGCCGGAAATGACGCTGGCCGGCGCGCCGATGGGCATCGCCCACCTGCTCAAGCACAGCGGCTTGTGCGCCTCGACGTCGGAGGCGATGCGCATGGTCGACCAGGGCGGCGTGCGCATCGACGGCGCGGTCGTCAGCGACAAGGCGCTGTCGATTGCCGCCGGCAACTTTGTGCTGCAGGTCGGCAAGCGCAAGTTCGCCCGCATCACGTTTTCCGCATGATCGCACTGTTGCAGCGCGTGAGTAGCGCGCGCGTGGTGGTCGACGGTGCCACCATCGGCGCCATCGATTGCGGCCTGATGGTGTTGGTGTGCGCCGAGCGGGGCGACAGCGAGAAGCAGGCCGACGCTTTGCTCACTAAATTGCTGGGGTACCGCGTGTTTGCCGACGAAGCGGGTAAGATGAACCGCAGCGTGACGGACGTGGCCGGCGCCTTGTTGCTGGTGCCGCAATTTACCTTGGCGGCCGACACCAAGTCGGGCACCCGGCCCTCGTTCACGCCGGCCGCCAGCCCGCAGGACGGTTTGCGTCTGTTTAATCATTTCGTGGCGCAGGCGCGCGCCCGCCATGCGCTGGTGCAAACCGGGCAGTTCGGCGCTGACATGCAAGTGTCACTGACCAATGACGGCCCGGTCACATTTTGGCTTCAGGTTGCGCCAACGCTGGAACGCGCCTAGCGGCAGTGAAACCGCGCTACTATTGCGTGGTCCATATCAGTAGGTGACCAGTCGACGACGATGAGGGGGTGTGCGATGAAGCTCTGGAGTGATACTTTCCGCGACGGCGGCCTGATTCCCGCCGAATGCGCGCTGTGCGTCATCGATCCGCTGACCCATGCGCGCCTGTCGACCAACCGCAACCCGCATCTGGCGTGGGACGAGGTGCCGGCCGGCACCGAGTCGCTGGCGCTGTTTTGCATCGACGTCGATGCGCCCAGCGTGGGCGCCGACGTTAACGTGGAGGGACGCGACGTGGCCCAGCACTTGGCGCGCACGGACTTTTACCACTGGGCACTGGTTGACATTCCGCTGGTGCTGCATGCGATCGGGCAGGGCCAGTTTTCCGAGCTGGTCACGCCGCACGGCAAGCCGGGGCCGACGGTGCCGCTGCACATTCACAACGGCCGTGAGCACGAGCTGCGCCAGGGCCTCAACGACTACACCGGCTGGTTCGCCCGCGACCCGGACATGACCGGCGACTACTTCGGTTATGATGGCCCTTGTCCGCCATGGAACGACTTGCGCATCCATAACTATATATTCCGGCTGTATGCGCTCGATGTCGCGCGCATCCCGCTGGAGGGCAAGTTCACTTGCGCGCAGGCGCTGGTGGCGATTCGCGGCCACATCATCGACGAAGCGCAACTGGTTGGCGCTTACTCACTTCACCCCGAGCTGGCCCAGACGCTCACCAAATAGAAGCTGCATGCGCACCAATATCATCTTGATCCGCCATGGCGAAACCGCCTGGAACGCCGAACGCCGCCTGCAAGGGCACATCGATATCGCACTGAACGACGCTGGACTGCGCCAGGCGCGCGCGCTGGGCGCTGCGCTGGCGGGCGAGCAGATCGACGTCGTCGTCGCCAGCGACTTGCAGCGCGCGCAGCAAACGGCGCTGGCCGTGGCCGGCACGCGCACCGTGGCCGTGCAGTCCGATGTGCAATTGCGCGAGCGTTGCTACGGCGCCTTCGAAGGCTTGCTGTACGCCGAGATCGAACAACGTTTTCCCGAGCAATTCGTGGCCTGGCAGGCGCGCGACGTGGACGCGGTGATGCCACCGGGTGCGCGCGTGGCCGAAAGCTTTCGCCAGTTCTATCAGCGCTCGCTCAATGCCATCCTTGACTGGGCCGCGCGCCATCCTGGTCAGACGCTGGCACTGGTGGCGCACGGCGGCGTGCTCGAATGCGCGTATCGCGCGGCCAGATCGATGCCGCTGGAAACGCCGCGCAACTTCGCCGTCAAGAACGCCAGCATCAACCGCTTCGTCGTCATCGACGGCAAGCTGACGCTGCGCAACTGGGGTGACGTGGCCCACCTCGAAGCGCGCACGCTCGACGAACTGGCCTGATCCGAGCACCCGGGCGGCGCGACGGAACCACTTTCGCGCGCCTGGAAACGCGCCCTTGGTGCCACTTTCAGTGGCGCACGGCGAGCGCGTTTTCCGGAAAATAGTGCTTATTAATTGAGCATGCGTCGGTTAGAATAGAGGGTTCCCGTCCACCTCTTTGGCTCCCTTCGTGCAAATCGGCCCGTATTTACTGCGCAACAACGTGTTCGTCGCCCCGATGGCCGGCGTGACCGATCGCCCATTTCGCCAGTTGTGCAAGCAGCTCGGCGCCGGCTACGCCGTGTCCGAGATGGCCGCGTCCAATCCGCGCCTGTGGGCCACCGAAAAGAGCAGCCGCCGCACCGACCATGACGGCGAAATGGAACCGAAGGCAGTGCAGATCGCCGGCGCCGATCCGCAAGACCTGGCCGATTGCGCCAAGTTCAACGTGGACCGGGGCGCGCAGATCATCGACATCAATATGGGCTGCCCCGTCAAGAAGGTGTGCAACAGTTGGTGCGGCTCGGCACTGTTGCAGGACGAGGCGCTGGTTGAAAAAATTCTGAACGCGGTGGTGCGCGCGGTCGATGTGCCGGTCACGCTGAAGTTTCGCACCGGCTGGAACCGCGCCAACAAGAATGCGCTGACCATCGCGCGCATCGCCGAGCAGGCCGGCATCGCCATGCTGACGCTGCACGGGCGCACGCGCGCCGACGGCTACAGTGGCCAGGCCGAATACGACACCATCGCCGCCGTCAAGGCTGGCGCCGGGATACCCGTGGTGGCCAACGGCGACATCACGACACCCGAGCAGGCGCGCTTTGTGCTCGACCATACCGGCGCGGACGCGGTGATGATCGGGCGCGCGGCGCAAGGCCGTCCGTGGATCTGCCGCGAGATCGATCACTTCCTGCGCACCGGCACGCATTTGCCGGCGCCCTACGTGGACGAGGTGCGCGCGCTGATGTCGGAGCACTTGCAGGCGCACTACGCGTTCTACGGCGAATTTTTGGGCGTGCGCACGGCGCGCAAACACATCGGCTGGTATGTGCGCGACCTGGCCGGCGGCGAAGTATTTCGCCAACAAATGAATGTGCTGGAATCGACGGCCGAGCAGTTGCGCGCGGTCGATAATTTCTTTGAATCACAGCATGGCTATGGCGAGCGGTTACAATACCGCCTCGCTGCGGGCCAGCTTGACGAGGTCATGGCCGCCTGAACGCGGCGTTTCACGAGAACACAGGGCGAGCGCTGCAGCGGTTTTGCGCAGCGAGTAGAACATCCATCAGCCGAATAAAGCGTTAAAAATGAGCAAAGAAAGTATCCAGGAAGTCGTCCAGAAGAGCCTTGAAGACTATTTCAACGACCTGGGCGAACAGCAGCCATCGAACATTTACGACATGGTCGTGATGACGGTGGAAAAACCGATCCTCGAAGTGGTGATGATGCGCGCCGAAGGCAACCAGTCGCACGCGGCGCAGATGCTGGGCATCAACCGCAACACCTTGCGCAAAAAATTGCAGGAACACGGACTGCTGTAATACCGATAGCACACTGAGTGGCCGTGCTGGTTCGCGCGGCCAGCGCGCGCCAGGCGCGCCAGTGCCGCCCCTGCCAGCACAGAATATTTAACAACCAGGCCACTCATCATGATCAAACAAGCCCTCATCTCCGTCTCCGACAAAACCGGCGTGCTCGAATTCGCACGCGCCCTGTCGGCGCAAGGCGTCAACATCCTGTCCACCGGCGGCACCGCCAAACTGCTTGCCGACAATGGCGTGCCGGTCACGGAAGTGGCCGACTACACGGGTTTTCCGGAAATGCTCGATGGCCGCGTGAAGACGCTGCACCCGAAAGTGCACGGCGGTATTCTGGCGCGCCGTGATTTCCCTGAGCATGTGGCGAAACTGGTCGAGCACAACATTCCGACCATCGACATGGTGGTGGTGAACCTGTATCCGTTCCAGGCGGCGGTGGCGAAAGACAGCTGCACCCTGGAAGACGCGATCGAGAACATCGACATCGGCGGCCCGACCATGCTGCGTTCGGCGGCCAAGAACCACAAGGATGTCGTCGTCGTGTGCGACCCGGCCGACTACGCCGTGGTGCTGGAACAGATGAAGGGCAACACCGTTGCCGTTTCCTACGACACCAAATTCATGCTGGCCAAGAAAGTGTTCGCGCACACGGCGCAATACGACGGCGCCATCACCAACTACCTGACCAGCCTGGGCGACGACAAGGTGCACGCCACGCGCGCGGCCTATCCGCAAACGCTGAACATGACGTTTGAAAAAGTGCAGGACATGCGCTACGGCGAAAACCCGCACCAGTCGGCCGCGTTCTACCGCGACCTGGTGGTGGCCGACGGCGCGCTGGGCAACTATCGCCAGCTGCAAGGCAAGGAACTGTCGTACAACAACATCGCCGACGCCGATGCGGCGTGGGAATGCGTGAAGAGCCTGGGCGGCCTGGGCCAGTCGGCCGGCTGCGTCATCGTCAAGCATGCCAATCCGTGCGGCGTGGCTGTTGGCTCCGATGCGCTGGACGCCTACTCGCGCGCGCTGCAAACCGACCCGACGTCCGCGTTTGGCGGCATCATCGCGTTTAACACCGTCGTCGACGGCAAGACCGCCGAAGCGATCGCCAAGCTGTTCGTCGAAGTGCTGATCGCGCCAAGCTTTACGGCCGAAGCGCTGGCCATCATGGCGGCCAAACAGAACGTGCGCCTGCTGCAAATCGCGCTTGGCTCCAGCTATAACGCAATGGACTTCAAACGCGTCGGCGGCGGTTTGCTGGTGCAGTCGCCCGACGCCAAAAACGTCGGCCTGGAAGAACTGCGCGTGGTCACCAAGACCCAGCCTACCCAACAACAGTTGCAAGACCTGATGTTCGCCTGGCGCGTGGCCAAGTTCGTCAAGTCGAACGCGATCGTGTTCTGCGGTAACGGCATGACGCTGGGCGTGGGCGCCGGCCAGATGAGCCGGATCGACTCGGCCCGCATCGCCTCGATCAAGGCGCAAAACGCCGGTCTGTCGCTGGTCGGTTCGGCGGTCGCGTCCGACGCCTTCTTCCCGTTCCGCGATGGCCTCGATGTGGTTGTCGACGCGGGCGCAACCTGCGTGATCCAGCCGGGTGGCTCGATGCGCGACCAGGAAGTGATCGACGCGGCCGACGAGCGCGGTGTCGTCATGCTGTACACCGGCACGCGCCACTTCCGTCATTGATCACCAACTTGCTTGCCCTGCGACTTCAGCAACATCGATGATCATTCTAGGTATTGACCCGGGCCTGCGCACCACAGGCTTCGGAGTGATCGACAAGCAGGGCAACAAGCTGCGCTACATCGCCTCGGGCACCATCAAGACGGGGTCCGACGGCGCGCTGCCGGGTCGCCTGAAGGTGATCCTGCGCGGCATCACCGAAATCGTGGCCACTTACCAGCCCGATTGCGCGGCCATCGAAAAAGTATTCGTCAACGTCAATCCCCAATCGACCCTGCTGCTCGGGCAAGCGCGCGGCGCCGCCATTGCAGCGCTGGTGCATGCCGACCTGGAAGTGGCCGAATATACCGCCCTGCAAGTGAAGCAGGCGGTGGTCGGCCACGGCAAGGCCGCCAAGGAACAGGTGCAGGACATGGTCGCGCGCCTGCTGGTGTTACCCGGCCTGCCCGGCAGTGACGCGGCCGACGCGCTTGGGGTTGCCATTTGCCACGCCAACAGTCATGATGCCCTGGCACTGATCGGCGCGCTCGCGCCCGGTCTGGCGGGCCTGCGCATGAAACGCGGCCGCCTTGTCTAAGCTTCACCTACTCCCAGAAGGTCACAAATGATAGGCCGCATCAACGGTATCCTGCTTGAAAAAAATCCCCCGCAATTGCTGGTCGATTGTCAGGGCATCGGCTACGAAATCGACGTGCCGATGAGTACGTACTACAACCTGCCGCATCTGGGCGAACGCGTCACGCTGTTTACCCACCTGACCATCCGCGAAGACGCGCATCTGCTGTACGGCTTTGGCAGCGCGGCCGATCGCGGCGTGTTCCGGCAACTGATCAAAATCACCGGCGTCGGCGCGCGCACCGCGCTGTCCATTTTGTCGGGCATGACGGTGGCCGATCTGGCCCAGGCCGTCACGCTGCAGGAGTCGGGCCGGCTGGTCAAGGTGCCCGGCATCGGCAAGAAAACCGCCGAGCGTTTGCTGCTGGAGCTGAAGGGCAAGCTGGGCGCCGACCTGGGCACGCCAGGCGGGCATCAGCACCACGACGCGCAATCGGATATCCTGAACGCGCTGCAAGCGCTCGGTTATTCGGACAAGGAAGCGCTGGCCGCCGTGAAGAACGTGCCGGCCGCCACAGGTGTGTCGGACGGTATCAAGCTGGCGCTGAAGGCGCTGTCAAAAGGTTAAACAATGAGTATCCAGACCGACGATTTCAGCGAGCAGCGCATCATCGCCGCCACGCCCGCTTCGCCCAACGAGGAGGCGATCGAGCGCGCGCTGCGTCCCAAGCATCTCGATGAATATGTCGGCCAGGAGAAGATCCGCGGCCAGTTGGAGATTTTCATCGCGGCCGCGAGGAAGCGCAAGGAAGCGCTCGACCACACTTTGCTGTTCGGGCCTCCGGGCTTGGGCAAGACCACGCTGGCGCACATCATCGCGCGCGAAATGGGCGTCAATTTGCGTCAGACATCCGGACCGGTGCTGGAGCGACCGGGCGACCTGGCCGCGATTTTGACCAACCTCGAAGCGAACGACGTGTTGTTCATCGATGAGATCCATCGCCTGTCGCCGGTGGTCGAAGAGATTTTGTATCCGGCGCTGGAAGACTACCAGATCGACATCATGATCGGCGAAGGCCCGGCCGCGCGTTCGGTCAAGCTCGACCTGCAGCCGTTCACGCTGGTGGGCGCGACCACCCGCGCCGGCATGCTGACCAATCCGCTGCGCGACCGGTTCGGCATCGTTGCGCGGCTGGAGTTTTACAACGCCGACGAACTGACCCGCATCGTCACGCGCAGCTCGGCGCTGCTGAACGCGCCGATTAACGACGACGGCGCGCGCGAAATCGCCTTGCGTGCGCGCGGCACGCCGCGCATCGCCAACCGGCTGCTGCGCCGGGTGCGCGACTACGCCGAAGTCAAGGGCAACGGCGACATCACCAAGGCGATGGCCGACGCCGCGCTGGTGATGCTCGACGTCGACTCGGTCGGCTTTGACGTGATGGACCGCAAGCTGTTGGAGGCGGTGCTGTTCAAGTTCGGCGGCGGCCCGGTCGGCATCGGCAATCTGGCGGCGGCGATCGGCGAGGAAGCCGACACCATCGAAGATGTGCTGGAGCCTTACCTGATTCAGCAAGGCTATCTGATGCGCACCCCGCGCGGACGGATCGCTACGCCGGCCGCCTACGCGCACTTCGGCGTGGCCGCGCCGCGCAACGGCCCGAACGGCGAACTGTGGGACAACGAGCCTAGTCGATCAGGGTCTTGATCAGCGTTTTTCCACCGCCCATGTCGCCTTCCTGGCGCAGCAACTGCTGAGTCGCCTTGGCGATCCAGAAGGTCGAGATGGTGCCGGGGCGGTTGTAGTCGGTCGTCACGCGCCAGCAATCGACCGGTCCGGACGGGCCGGCAATTGTCGCCTCGCCGGCCACCTTGAAGGTGTACAGCGCCGGCGGCGTGGCGCCGCCCGGGTGGTAGAAATTGATCTGCGCTTCGTAGCCGGAGGCCAGCGGCAGGGTTTGCAAAAATTCGATGTCGGTCTCGAAGTTGAAGGCCGGCTGGGGCGACGCCACCAGCAAATCCTTCTGGGTATTGTCGGCCAGGTCTTTCATGCCGCTGATCTTGTCGGCGCTGAACACAAAACCTTCCACCACGCGCTTGCCTTCCTTTTCGGTGATGCGCACATGCGTCTGCGGCTTGAAACTGCCGGCATCGAACCACGAGTCCAGCCACTTGATCGACGGCGTTTTGCCGACCGCGTCCCAGCGCTGTTTGATGTGCAGGCCGCGCGCCTCGAAATGCACTTCGCGCACCCAGATGTCGAGCGGGGTGTTGCTGTCGCCTTCGCGGATATAGCGCAGGTAATGGTGGCTACCCTCCTTGAGCAGCGCGAAGCGCGCGGGCGGCTTGGCCTGGTCGATGATCTCGGCGCCGGCGTGGCCGGCCCATGCTAGAGTGGACAGGACGAGCAGGGTGCGCAGTGGTGTCATGGTGGGCCTGGTGCTTGATGGTTGCGGGTGTTTTGTGAGCGACAATGTTACCTGAACGGTAGCGCGGGCCAGCGGAGAAATGTTACAAAGGATGACAAGGTGGGCGAGAGCAGCAGTTTGTTTCAGCAATGGCGGCGCAACAGTCTGGCCCTATGCAGCTTGGCGGTGGCGCTGTCGGCGCTCGGCTATAACAGCTGGCGCAACGAGTCGACCGAGAGGAACCGCAATATTCGCGCCGCCGAATTCGAGATGCTCAAGCATCTGGGCGAGGTGCAGCAGATTATCGACTACGCCCATCTGCGCCACGACATGCAGCGCGGCGATTTGACGATGGGCCTGTCGCGCGTGCTGTTGATCCGCGACCTGGGCACGCTGACGCCGGTGCCGGTGGAAGCTGCCAGCGAAAAACTGTTGGCCAGCTGGGTCAAGAACGGCGAGCAACTGGGCACCAGTAATGATGCGTTCGGCGCGCTGTCGGAAGACGTGCTGGCCGCGCGCCGCAGCGTATTGGCGTCGCTGAAAGGACTGAGGTAGATGATGCAGATCTGGGTCGACGCCGACGCCTGTCCGGTCGTCATCAAGGAGATATTGTTTCGCGTGGCCGAGCGGCTGCAGTTGAACGTGACGCTGGTGGCCAACCAGCTGATCCGCGTGGCGCCGTCGCGTTTCATCCGCGCGCTGCAGGTGCCGGCCGGCGCCGACGTGGCCGACGCCGAGATCGTGCGTTTGCTCGCGCCGGGTGATCTGGTCGTCACGGCCGACATTCCGCTGGCGGCCGACGTGCTGAAAAAGGGTGGCTACGCGCTCAATCCGCGCGGCGAGTTCTACACCAAGGACAACATCGGCCAGCATCTGGCGATGCGCCTGTTCTTGGAGGAGTTGCGCGGTGGCGGTGTGGAAACGGGCGGTCCCGCGCCGTTCGGCCAGGGCGACCGACAAAACTTCGCCAATCAGCTGGACCGGCACTTGCAACGGCATGCGCCGCGCCCCGGCTGAGACAGCCACAGTGCGCGCGGCGTAGAGGCCGTGTCCGGCCTATTCGTCCATGCCGATCAGCGCTTCGATGTCGGCGATGGCGGTGCGCAGCATCAGCTCGGGCGTCGCTTCGGCGGGCACGATGCTGGCGATGATGGCGTCCGGAACCTGGCGCTTGAGCACGCCTTCGCGTTCGATGAAGTATTCGCCTTGCGCGTAGGCGATCGTATAGGTCAGGCACTTACCCTTGGTACGGGTGTATTCAATTGCGGGCATAGTCGATCTCCGGTGAATTGCTTGCGCAATGACTTATCTTACACTGCGCTCGCTGGATTCAATTGGCGCGCGCGCAATCGTATCGTGCGCAGCGCACAGCGTGCTTCTGCGCGGCGCACGGTGCCGCCGCGCGCGCTCAGGACGGCGGCCCGGGATCGGCCGGTTTAGCTTGCGCGTGCCTGTTTGAGCAGGCGGACCAGCACGTCTTTTTGAAATGCGCGCAAGGACTCGTCACCGGTGATATTGGCAAAGCAAACAAGCCCGAGGTGCTGTTCGAGATCGAGGCAGACGAACGATGCCGCGCCGGGATCGCTGCCAAAATGACTGGCCAGACGCACGCCGTTCTTTTCACGCAGCTCCCAAATCAAGCCTTGTCCGATATGCTCGTCTACCGCGATCGGCTGGGGCGTGAAGCACAGCTTGAGGGTTTCGACTTCCAGGTAGCGCCGTCCGTCGAGGCTGCCGCGATTGCAGAACACTTGCATCAGTGGCGCGAAATCGCGCGCCGACGTGCGCAACAGGCCGGCCGGCCAATCCGGGTAGCCGGTGGGCGCCAAGGCTTGCAACTTGCCATCGACGCGGCCGTAGGGCAGGGCCACCTTGGCAGCGTCGAGCTCAGCCAATTTCCACGCCGTGTTGCGCATGTCCAGCGGCTGAAACAGCTTTTGCCTGGTGAAGGTGTCGAGCGTATCCTTGCCGACCCTGCCGGCGAGGTAGCCGAGCAAGGCGATCGCGACGTTGCTGTATTCCCGCTCGCGGCCCGGCCGCGCACCAGTGAACGCGGCTTCACTCGCGTACCAATGTCCGCCCGGCGCCAGGTAGCCGCGCAAGAAATCGTGCAATGACATGGCCGGGTCGCCAGTCAGCGCGAAGGCCTTGGTCTGGTTGTACAGCGCGTCGCTGATGCCCGAGGTGTGGTTGAACAGATGACGAAAAGTGATCGGCGTGTCGGCAAACTTGGGATGGGCGAGGGGGAAGTCGAGCAAGGGGGCGACCGGATCGTCGAGCTTGTATGCCCCTTTTTCCATCAGCATCAGCAGCGCCGTTCCGGTCACGACCTTGCTCACCGATGCGATGTGGAACGCCGTGTCGGGCGTCACTGCGACGTTCGACGCGACGTTCGCATAGCCATACGAGCGCACGAAGTTGGGCTGGCCGGCGCGGATGATCGCCACGCTCATGCCCGGCGTGCCGGTTTCGCCCATGCCGTCCTTGAGCGCCGCGTCCAGATCATCCTGCCAAGTCGATGCCGCCCGCACATAGGGGGTGGCGCACATGGTCAGTCCTAGTCCCAATATCTGCCGGCGTTTCATTGGATATCTCCTTGTCAAATCGCATGGATGGACGTCGCGGCGATTTCATGGCGTGACTTCTTGATCAACAATGTAACAGTATCAATGTGCGGGCGGGGAGAACTAACCAGCAGTTGCCAGATTTCGGGATTGAAGCGTCGATTGGTCGGCGTGGCGGCGCGCCCCGTGCGCAAGAAGCCAGCATGGGCGCGGCCGCCCGCCGCACGCCGCCTGGCGCCTGGCGTCCGGCGCCAGGCACGATGGTTTCTTGCCGCGACGTTTAGCGCAAGCGTGTAATGGTCAGCGTTGCTGAGCTTGCTGTGGCGGCGCGCGGATTCGGGCCGGTCGGCACCATCTTCTTGCATGGAATCGACGCATTGATGCCGCAAAATCGCGTCGCCGCGGCGAGCGCGCCGTGCACCGACGATGGCCGGCAGAGGAAAAAGATAGTTTTCGCCATATTAATTAATTATTCATCTTATGAATTACAATTGCCGGTGCGTACATCGGGCCGTCGCAGCGTCATCGTCCGCGTTTCTGGTCGACGCGAGTCATTCCTGCGACGCGTTCGCCGCAGCGCGTCCAGTGTCCGATTCTTACTTTCCATCGAGGGCAGAAACATGCAATTTTCACGCGCACATCAACCGGTGGTCGCCGCCGCCGTATCGCTGTTCATCTTCGGCGCCAGCATCCTGTTGATGGTCATGCCGACGCATCGCGCGCTCAGTTCGGTGCCGATGACGGTGATGCTCAGCTTGATCATCGCCGTCAGCGCGATCTTGCATCTGGTGTTCATCGGCATCGCCGCGCGCCGGCTGGGACGCTCCGCGGCGCTGTGGGTGGTGCTTGCATTGTTCACGCTGCCGGTCGGGTCAATTGTCGGCCTGATCCTGTTCGAATGGTTCAGCGACGAGAAGAATCGCGTCCCGCTGTCCGGCTGACGCTGGCTGGGCACGGGTATCGATGATTTAGGTTAGGATTGGCGCGCTACTAACGAGTGATCGGACAGCCTGCTCTGCAGGTCGGCGCTCCGTGAGCGCATCGCAATTCGTCGGGCTTCACCTGGAGCATGGGAATGAATGCAATTAATCACGCGGCGACGGCGCTGCTGATCAATAAACGCTGGCCCGGCGTGCCGATCGTTGCCGTGCTGCTGGCGGTGCAATTGGTCGAGTTTCTGTGGGTGCTGTTCAACCTGCTGGGCATCGAGCTCACCACGACCGAGCCGCAGGTGCGGGCGCTCAACGATATTCACCTCGCGTTCATGCCGTACTCGCATTCGATCGCCGCCACCGTCGTGTTGGCCGGCGCCGTCTGGCTGCTGGCCGCCACGGTGTTCGGCAAGCCCGGTTGGGGACTGGCGCTGGCCATGGCGGTCAGCTCGCACATTGTGCTCGACCTGGCCACCCACGTGCACGACATCGCCATCGCGCCGGGCAGCGCCTTGCCGAAGCTGGGCTCGGGCCTGTACGACGTGCCGATGCTGGCGCTGCTGGTGGAGACCATCTACGGCGTGTGGTGCTGGTGGATGTTTCGCGGCTCCAAGGCCTTGCTGGGCGCGATCGTCGTGCTCAATCTGGCGACGCTGTCGTTCTACTCGGCCACCATTGCCGGCCCGGAGCAACTGCTGGCAGGGCACCCGAAAATATTTGCCGCCGTGATCGGCGTGCATATCGTGGTCGGCTTATTGACCGTCTGGTTTTACGCGCGCGCCGATTGGCGCGCCGGCGCCAGTTCGCCGGCGCAAGGAGCAGCGCCCGACGGCGCACACGCTGGCGCCAGCTGAGTCATATTGACGCCGTCTGACGAGTCGCCGCGACGATGTATTGCGCGCGACCGAACACCTGATTTTTTTCGATGATAGGAACACTATGCTGATCCGAGGCGTGGACCTCCACACCCAAATAAGCCATCAGGGCACGCCCTTCATCTGGGGCCACGGCCTGATGTCGAGCATCGAAGCGGAAGACCGCTTCGACTGGCTGCGCTGGCAGCAGATGCCCGAGGCGATCCAGTTGATCCGCTACGACGCGCGCGGGCACGGCAGCAGCGCGCCCAGCTTCACGCCCGAGGATTATCAATGGCGCAATCTGGCCCAGGACATGCTGGCCTTGGCCGACGGTGTCGGCGCGGCGCGCTTCATCGCCGGCGGCGCCTCGATGGGCTGCGTCACTGCGCTGCACGCCGCGCTGCTGGCGCCGCAGCGCATCAAGGCGCTGGTGCTGGTGATACCGCCCACCGTGTGGGAAACCCGCGTCGCGCAAAAAAAACTGTACCGGCGCGTGGCGATGCTGGGCGCCTTGCTGGGTGCCGACCGGCTGGAAAAACTGATGAACCGTGACCTGGCGCGCGCGTTGCCGGACTGGATGGCGCAGGTGGGCGAGCAGGCGCTGGCCGGCCGTGTGCTGGGCATGCGCGCGCTCAAACGCAAGACCTTGTGGAATCTGTTTCAGGGCGCGGCGCTGTCGGACCTGCCACCGCGCGAAGACTTGAAGGCGCTGGCCGATATCCCGACGCTGCTGGTCGCGTGGGTGGGCGACACGATCCATCCGGTGTCGTCGGCGCAGGAACTGCACCGCCTGCTGCCGCAGTCGGAATTATTTGTCGCGCAAGGCTATGAGGATTTTACGACGATACCCGAGCGCGTCCGGGCGTTTGTCACCGCGCACGCCTGAGTCCACTTACGTGGCGCCCAGGCGTCGGGTGGAGTACGGCATGCGAGCGCATGCCGTAGCGTGCATTACTCCTGGCGCAGCCAGGTTTGCGAACGACCGAACATCGGCACGCCGATGTAGCCGCGCACTTGCAGTTTCTTGCCGCCGTCGATCAACTCCATCTTGCTTTTGTAGACCTTGCCGTTGTCCGGATCGAGGATCTCGCCGCCCGTGTAGGCGTCGCCGTCCAGTTTCAGGCCCGTCATGATGGTCATGCCCAACACCAGCTGGTTCTTGCGATCGCCTTCGCACTTGTCGCAACGCGGGTTCTGGTCCTGCTCCGGGGTGCGGAACAGTTTCTCGAGCTTACCTTGCAGGCCGCCCTTTTCTTCGGTGATGCGGATCAGCGCTTTTGGCTTGCCACTGACGTCATCGACGTTTTTCCACAAGCCGACTGGCGATGCGTCCGCCGCCCAAGCAGCAGGGACGGCGAATACGGCAGCGAGCAGGGTCGCTTGGATCAAGGTACGCATAGAGTTGTCTCCGGAATAATTGTTATGGATTCAACAGTTTATCAAATTGCTCGCGCAATTTGGCCAGCGTCGCCGAGAAATTGACAAGTCTTTCTTGTTCCTGCGAGACAACCGCAGGGGGGGCGCGGCTCACAAAGCTATCGTTGCCCAATTTGCCGTTGACCTTGGCAATTTCGCCTTCGATGCGCACGATTTCCTTGGACAGACGCTCGCGTTCGGCGGCCACGTCGATCTCCACCTTGAGCATCAGCTTGGTGGTGCCGACGATCGCCACGGCGGCCGGCGACTCCGGCAGCGCGTCCACGATGGAGACGTCGGACAGTTTGCCCAGCGCTTGCACGTAGTTGGCGAAGGTTTGCAGGCGCGCAGCATCAAGCGCGTCGCCCGCTTCGACGATCAGCGGCACGCGCAATGACGGCGACAGCTGCATTTCGCCGCGCAGGTTGCGGGTGGCGTCGGTCAGCGTCTTCAATTGCGTCATCCAGGCTTCGGCCGTCTCGTCGATTTTGGCCGGGTCGGCGATCGGATATTCCTGGCGCATGATCGAGTCGCCCGCAGCGGCTAGCGTGCGGCCGGCCAGCGGCGCGACGGTCTGCCACAGCGCTTCGGTGACGAACGGGATGATCGGGTGCGCCAGGCGCATGATCGTCTCCAGCACATGCAGCAGCGTGTGACGGGTAGCGCGTTGCTGGCCTTCGGTGCCGTGCTGGACCTGCACCTTGGCCACTTCCAGATACCAGTCGCAGTACTCATCCCAGACGAACTTGTAGATGGTGGCGGCGATGTTGTCGAAGCGGTAGTCGGCGAAACCCTTGGCCACTTCCAGCTCGGTGCGTTGCAGCAGCGAGATGATCCAGCGGTCGGCCTGCGACAGGTCGGCGTCGTTCTGGCTGCAGTCCTTCTCTTCGGTGTTCATCAGCACGAAGCGGGTCGCGTTCCACATCTTGTTGCAGAAGTTGCGATAGCCTTCGCAGCGACCCAGGTCGAAGTTGATGTTGCGGCCCAGGGACGCGTAACTGGCCATGGTGAAGCGCACCGCGTCGCTGCCGTAGGCGGCGATCCCGTCGGGGAATTCCTTGCGGGTGGCTTTGGCGATTTTTTCCGCGTCGCGCGGATTCATCAGGCCTGTCGTGCGTTTGGCCACCAGCGATTCGAGGTCGATACCGTCGATCAGGTCGATCGGGTCGAGCGTGTTGCCCTTCGACTTGGACATTTTCTGGCCCGACGAATCGCGCACCAGACCGTGCACGTAGACGGTCTCGAACGGCACTTTGCCGGTGAAGTGGGTCGTCATCATCACCATCCGGGCGACCCAGAAGAAGATGATGTCAAAGCCCGTCACCAGCACCGACGAGGGCAGGAAAGCCTTCAGGTCCGGGGTCTCTTGCGGCCAGCCCATGGTCGAAAACGGGATCAGCGCCGACGAGAACCAGGTGTCGAGCACGTCGTCGTCACGGCGCAGCGCGCCGACCGCGCCGGCGGCGTCGGCCTTCGCTTGCGCCTCGGCTTCGGTGTTGGCGACAAAAATATTGCCCGCTTCGTCGTACCAGGCCGGAATCCGGTGGCCCCACCACAACTGACGCGAGATGCACCAGTCCTGGATGTTGTTGAGCCACTGGTTGTAGGTGGTGCTCCAGTTTTCCGGCACGAATTTGACTTCACCGTTGGCCACCTTTTCAAGCGCCACTTGGGCGATCGATTTGCCTGGAAAGAAGGTGCCTTCCGGGGCCGGTTTGCTCATCGCCACGAACCACTGGTCGGTCAGCATCGGCTCGATGACGACGCCGGTGCGGTCGCCGCGCGGCACCATCAGCTTGTGCGGCTTGACTTCGGCCAGCAAGCCTTGCGCGTCCAGGTCGGCGACGATCTGTTTGCGCGCGGCGAAACGGTCCATGCCGCGATACGCAGCCGGCGCGTCATCGACGATCTTGGCGTCCAGCGTCAGGATGCAGATTTTTTCCAGGTTGTGGCGCTGACCGACGGCGTAATCGTTGAAGTCGTGCGCCGGCGTGATCTTCACGCAGCCGGTGCCGAAGGCCTTGTCGACGTATTCGTCGGCGATGATCGGGATTTCGCGATCGGTCAGCGGCAGTTTCAGCATCTTGCCCACCAGCGCGGTGTAGCGCTCGTCGGTCGGGTCGACCGCTACGGCCACGTCGCCCAGCATCGTCTCCGGGCGCGTGGTGGCGACCGTCAACTGGCCGCTGCCGTCGGCGAGCGGGTAGTGGATGTACCACATCGAGCCATTCTCTTCTTCCGACACCACTTCCAGGTCGGACACGGCCGTGCCCAGCACCGGGTCCCAGTTGACCAGCCGCTTGCCGCGGTAGATCAGGCCTTGTTCGAACAGGCGCACGAACACTTCCGAGACGACCTTCGAGCGCGGCTCGTCCATCGTGAAGTATTCGCGCTGCCAGTCGGGCGAGGTACCCATGCGGCGCATCTGGCCGGTGATGGTGTTGCCCGATTTTTCCTTCCACTCCCAGACTTTTTCGACGAATTTTTCGCGGCCCAAATCATGGCGCGAGATCTTTTGCGCGTCCAACTGGCGTTCCACCACGATCTGGGTGGCGATGCCGGCGTGGTCGGTGCCGGGGATCCAGGCGGTGTTGAAGCCGCGCATGCGGTGGTAGCGCGTCAAACCGTCCATGATGGTCTGATTGAACGCGTGGCCCATGTGCAGCGTGCCGGTGACGTTGGGCGGGGGCAGCTGGATGGCGAACGCCGGCTGCTCGGGCGCCATGCTGGCGGCGAAGTAGCCGCGTTTTTCCCACTCGGTACGCCAGAACAGTTCAATGTCGGCTGGCTCGAAAGACTTGGCTAATTCCATGATTTGGCTTGTAAATTTGCGAAAGCAACCATTATAAGGGAGGTCGTGCGCAGTGCGCACGGCGCAAGCCTGCACGGAGGCAATTTGGCTCGAAAAGTGGCCAGATTCGCCCAATCTTCATCTAACGCAACAGAAACCGACGCGGCGCAGGCGGCGCAGGCGGGCCCGTTCCGATTGCGCGCAAAAGCGCAGCGACCCGAAAGCGCTCTTGCTATACTGGTCGCACCAACTACAGGACCGTTGGCGCCTGCGCTGAACGGTCCGTCATATTGCCGCCCGGCGTGGGTGGTGAGGTAATTGACGATGGATTTTGGCAAACTGGTGCTCGACGCGATGCCCGACGGGGTCATCGTCACCGGACTCGATGACACGGTGCTCTACTGGAACGAGGGCGCCGCGCTGATCTTCGGCTACCCTGCACCCGACGCGCTCGGGCAGAGCCTCGCTGGGCTGATCGGCGTGCCGGACGCGCCGCAGTTGCCCGGCGACAGCGTCGCGGCGGCCGAGGCAGCGCCGGGCGCCACCAGCGTGCAGGAGATGCTGTGCCGCAAACGCAGCGGTGGCCTGATCTACGCGAGCGTGTCGCGCAAGACGCTGTGCGACGCGCAGGGCCGCGCCGCGTATCACCTCAGCAGCGCCAAGGACATCACCGACCTGAAGGCGCTGCGCGACGCGAAGATGCTCGACAGCCGCTTCGGCAAGCTGCTCGATTCGACCCCCGACGCGATCGTCATCGTCAACGCCACCGGGCGCATCGTGCTGGCCAACGGCCAGGCCGAGAGCCTGTTCGGTTACCCGCTTGGCTGCTTGTGCGGCCAGGGCGTCGAGGTCTTGCTGCCGCAGCGCTTTCGGGCCGGCCACGTGGGCCACCGCTCGCAGTATTTTTTGCATCCGCGCACCCGCACCATGGGCGCCGGACAGCAGCTGTACGGGCTGCGCCGCGACGGCACCGAGTTCCCCGTCGAGATCAGCCTCAGTCCGATCGCCACCGACGAGGGCATGTTGTCGATCAGCGCGATCCGCGACACCAGCGAGCGCAAGAAGGCCGAGCTGAAGTTTCGCGGCCTGCTCGAATCGGCGCCGGACGCGATCGTCATCGTCAACCAGCGCGGTGAGATCGTGCTGGTCAATTCGCAGACCGAGCGACTGTTCGGCTACCCGCGCGTCCAGTTGCTGGGGCAGGGCATCGAGATGCTGATACCGGCGCGTTACCGGGTCCGCCATCCGGCCTATCGCAGCGGATTTTTCGACGCGCCGCTGCCGCGTCCGATGGGCGCCGGGCTGGAACTGTCGGGCCTGCGCTGCGACGGCACCGAGTTCCCCGTCGAGATCAGCCTGTCTCCGCTCGAGACCGAGGATGGCACGCTGGTGTCGGCGGCGATCCGCGACGTCAGCGAGCGCAAGCGCATCGAGTCGAGCCTGCAGGAAAAAAATCTGGCGCTGGAAGACGCCAATGTGTCCAAGGACCGCTTCCTGGCCGGCATGTCGCACGAATTGCGCACCCCGCTCAACGCCATCCTGGGCTTCACCGGCACCTTGCTGATGCGCCTGCCCGGGCCGTTGACCCCCGACCAGGACAAGCAGTTGCAGACGATCCAGTCGAGCGCGCGCCACCTGCTGTCGCTCATCAACGACCTGCTCGACCTGGCCAAGATCGAGTCCGGCACCGTGGTCGCGGCGCTCGAAATGGTGCCTTGCCAGACGCTGCTGCTGGGACTGGTCGAGACGCTGCGCCCACTGGCCGAGAGCAAGGTGCTGGAGTTCAGGCTGACGCTGCCGGAGGCGCCAATCGAGATCCGCACCGACCGGCGCGCGCTCAGCCAGATCGTGCTCAACCTGGTCAACAACGCCATCAAGTTCACCGAGCAGGGCTATGTCAGTTTGCGCCTGATCAAGGGTGCGGCGCCGGATGGGACGATCCACATCGAGGTGGCCGACAGCGGCGTGGGCATCAGCGAGGCGGACCAGGGCAAGCTGTTCCAGGCCTTCAGCCAGCTCGACAACAGCTCGACGCGGCGCTACGACGGCACCGGCCTGGGCCTGTACCTGAGCCAGAAGCTGGCCACCATGATCGGCGCGCGCCTGTCGCTGCACAGCGAGCCGGGCATAGGCAGTACATTCACGCTGACACTGGGCGGGCATTAAGACCAGCGGCGCACGGGGGGCACAGATGACGGCGGCACAGATCCTGGTAATCGAAGACCATCCGGCCAACCTGGCGTTGATCGTGTATCTGCTGGAGGCGCATGGCTATCGGGTGCGCAGCGCCATCGACGGCGAGGCAGGCTGGCGGGCGGCGCAAGCGGCGCGGCCCGACCTGATCCTGTGCGACGTCCACCTGCCCAAACGCGACGGCTATGAAGTGCTCGGCCTGCTCAAGGGCGTCGCGGCGCTGCGCACGGTGCCGGTGATCGCGGTGACGGCGCTGGCGATGGTGGGTGACCGCGACAAGATGCTGGCCGCCGGTTTTGACGGCTACATCGCCAAGCCGATCGAGGCGGCCAGCTTCATCGGGCAGATCGAGGCCTTCCTGGCGCAGGCCTTGCACGCACCGCGCCGCGCCGTCAGCCATGCCGCCAGCACGGCGGCGCCGGCCGCAGCATCAGTGCCGGCACGCGCCACGATCCTGGTGGTCGACGACCTGCCGCTAAACCGCGAGCTGATACGCAGCACGCTCGCGCCGTTCGGTTACGGCCTGCTGTTCGCCGAGAGCGCGCAAAGCGCCTGGCAGCGCGCGCACAGCGAACACTACGACCTGATCCTGTGCGACCTGCACATGCCCGGCGGGGACGGCTTCGACCTGATCCGCCGGCTGCGCGCCGATACGACGCTGGCCCAGGTGCCGTTCGTGTTCCTCACTTCCACCTCCGGCAACGACGCCGATCCGCAGCTGGCGCGCGCACTGGGCGCACTGCGTTTCCTGCGCCGCCCGATCGCGCCGCAGGCGTTGGTCGACCAGATCGAGGCCTGTCTGAACGGCCAGCCTGAAGGAGCGCCGGCATGGCCACGATCCTGATCGTCGACGACCAGGTACTCAACCGCGAGTTCCTGATCACGCTGCTCGGTTACGGGGGCCACCGGTTGCTGCAGGCCAGCGACGGGGCCGAGGGACTGGCGCTGGCGCGCGCGGCGCGGCCCGATCTGATCATCTCCGACATCCTGATGCCCAATATGGACGGCTATCAGTTTGTCACGCGCCTGCGCGCCGACCCCGATGCGCGCATCGCCGCCACCCCGGTGATCTTCTACACCGCCGCCTACCGGGGACGCGAAGCGGGCGTGCTGGCGCGCGCCTGCGGCGCGCGCGCGGTGCTGAGCAAACCGTGTGAGCCGGAGTTGATCCTGGCCACCGTGCAGCAGGTGCTCGGTCTGCCGCTGCCGGTGTCGGCGCGTGCGTTGCCGGCCGCGCCCGAGGATCAGCGTCTGCCCGGCATCGACACCCGCCTGAGCGCCTACCTGGGCGAGATCGAGGCCGGCAGCCTGCAACTGAGCGAGGGCGCGCATGGCGCCGCCTCGGCTGACGCGCTGGCCCAGATGACGCGCCGGGTGGCCGCCGCGCTGGCCAGCCTGCAGGCGGTCAGCCTGCGCCTGACCGCGCTGATCGAGCTGGGTATCGAGCTGGCCGGCCAGCGCGCGACCGACCAGTTGCTCGAATGCGCAGCCCACATTGCGCAAAATATTTGTGTGGCCAGATATGCGGCGGTGGGCGTGCTGGCGCGCGACGCGACGGTACTGGAGCGCTTCGTGTGCGTCGGCGCCGACCGCTCCACCGAGGCCCTGATGCGCGCGGCGCTGCTACAGCCGGCGCTGCGCACGGTGCTGGCGCGGGCGCAGCCGCACATCGTGCGCGTGCGCCGGTGCGCCACCGATGTCGATACCGTTGCCGACGCACGGGGGCTCGCTGGAGCGGCGCTGCCGGTGAACGCCGAACTGGCCGTGCCGATCGTCGCGCGCGGCCAGGCGTACGGCTGGTTGTACCTGGCCGACAAGCTGGGCGCCGATGAATTTGGCGAGGTCGATCAGCAGGTGGCGGCCACGGTCGCCTCACAACTGGCGATCGCCTACGAGCGGGTGCTGTTCGACGAACGGCTGGTGCGCCAGCACGCGCAACTCCAGAAGGCGCTGCGTGAACGCGTGCAGGCCCAGCGCGCGCTGCGTCAAAGCCTGCGCGAGCGCACCATGTTGGCCGAGTGTAATCGGGTGATCGTGCATGCCGTCGACGAGGCCGACCTGTTGCAGGCGATGTGCTGCACGCTGGTCGAGGTCGGCCAGTACAGCGCGGCCTGGATCGAGTACCTGATGCAAGACGGCGCGCTGGCGCTGCAGGCGCAGGCGCTCGGTGCGGCATACGGTTCGGCGCCCGATGTCGCGCCCGACGCAGCGCCCGACGCAGCGCCGGATGGGCCGGGCGACGCGCTGGCGTGCGAGGCGAGCGCGCGCGCCGCTGCCAGCGGGCGCAGTTGCACGTTGGTGCAGCCGGCTGAGGCGGGGCCCGAGCAGGCGCGTTGGCGCGCACTGCGGGCGCGCGGCTGCGGCAGCTTGCTGGCCGTGCCGCTGCGCGACGGCGCCCGGGTGTTCGGCGTGCTCAACGTATGCGAGCGCACGCGCGCGCCCTTCAGCGCCGAGCAGATCACCCAGTTCGAGGAACTGGTCGACGACATCGCCTACGGCCTGCTCAATTTGCGCAGCCGGGCCGCACGCGCGCAAACCGAACTGACGCTGCAAGCGACTCAGGACAAACTGTCGGACATCCTCAATTCGATCGACAACGTCGTCTGGTCCGCGTCCGAGGCCGGCCTGCTGTATCTCAATCCGGTGGCCGAGCGGGTGTACGGCCGGCCGCTGGGCGATTTTTTCGGCGCGCGCGACCTGCTGACGGAGGCGATCCACCCCGAAGACCGGGTTCGGGTGACGCACAACCGCGCCAAGCTGGCCGAGCTGGACGCGGCCACTGAAGAGTACCGCATCGTGCGCCCGGACGGCAGCGTGCGCTGGCTCGAACAGCGCTCGAAGGCGGTGCGCGACGATGCCGGTGTGCTGCTGCGCATCGACGCGGTGGCCAGCGACGTCACCGAGCGCAAGGCCTACGAAGAACGCATCGCCTACCTGGCCGACCACGACGAGCTTACCGACCTGGCCAACCGGCACCTGCTCAACGACCGCGCCACCCAGTCAATCCGCCAGGTGCATCGGCAGGACCAGGCGCTGGTGGCGCTGCTGTTTCTGGACCTGGACCGCTTCAAGGCGATCAACGACAGCCACGGCCATACGGTGGGCGACCACCTGCTGCAGGCGGTGGCCGGGCGTCTGCTCGAGACGGTGCGCGAGGGCGACACGGTGGCGCGCCAGGGCGGCGACGAATTCATCATCTTGCTGGTGGGCCTGCACGACCAGAACGACGTGGCCAGCGCGGTGGCCAAGATCGTCGGCGCGTTCGGCGCGCCGTTCGAGGTCGACGGCTTGCCGCTGCACGTGCATGCCAGCGTCGGGGTGGCGGTCTGTCCGGGCGACGGGGCCGATCTGGCCAGCCTGCTCACCAACGCGGACACCGCGATGTACCGCGCCAAGGACGCCAACGGCAACACCTACCAGTTCTACGCGCACGACATGGGGGTGCGCGCCCAGGCCCACGCCGAGCTCGAAAGCGCGTTGCGCGCGGCCATCGAGCAGCAGCAGTTCGAGCTGTACTACCAGCCCAAGGTGGAATTGAAGAGCGGGCGCGTGGTGGGGGCCGAGGCGCTGATCCGCTGGCACCATCCGACGCTGGGGCTGGTGGCGCCGCAGCGCTTCATCGCGCTGGCCGAGGAGGTCGGCCTGATCGTGCCGATCGGCGAATGGGCGCTGCGCACCGCGCACGCGCAGAACAAGCAGTGGCAGGACGCCGGACTGGCGCCGTTGAACCTGGCGGTGAATTTGTCGATGCGCCAGTTCCAGCAAAACGGGCTGGTCGAACTGGTGGCGCGCGTGCTGCGCGAGACGGGCCTGGACGGGCGCTACCTGGAACTGGAGCTCACCGAGAGCATGGTGATGAACAACGCCGACCAGTTCGTCGCCAAACTGTTCGAGCTCAAGGCGCTGGGCGTGCAGCTGTCGATCGATGACTTCGGCACCGGCTACTCGAGCCTGTCCTACCTGAAGCGCTTCCCGCTCGACCGCATCAAGATCGACCAGTCGTTCATCCGCGACAGCGCCACCAATGCGCACGACGCGGCGCTGACGTGTTCGATCATCGACCTCGGTCACAGCCTCAATTTCAAGGTCATCGCCGAGGGCGTCGAGACGCGCCAGCAACTGGCTTTCCTGCGCGCGCACCGCTGCGACGAAATCCAGGGCTATTACTTCAGTGAGCCGGTGCCGGCCTCCGAGTTCGCCGCGCTGATCAACGCCGGCTGGCACCTTGACGGCGAATTATGCCAGCGCGGCACGCTGCACTGAACGCGTGTCGGCCTGGTCGGCCGCTTAGGCGGCTGAGGCCAGCGAGTCCAGCGACGCCAGTTCGCTGATGCGCTTCTGGCCGGGCAGCACGCGCAAGCTGCGTTCGCAGGCGCTGCGAAAGCGCCGCTCGGTGACGGTGTCGACGAAGTGCCAGTCGCAGCGCACCTGCTCGGCGCTGGCCGTGACGAGCATGAAGCCGCGCGCGCTGGTCTGGGCGTAGTACAGGGGGCCGATCAGCTGCTCCATCATGCGCGCCACGCCGGCGTGGTCTTCGCCCGGATGCGAGCATTCCATGCCGGGCGAGGACACCGACGGACCGGCGAACTCGACGCCGACCGGGTGACCGGCGTCGTCGTACAGGTCGCTGGCCCAGGCGTTGTGGGTGTCGCCGGCCAGCACCACCAGATCCTTGGCGTGCCGGCGCATCAGCGCGAACACCCGTGCGCGCTCGCCCTGATAGCCGTCCCACGAGTCGAGGTAGCAGGGCAGGCGCGGCGCGCCCAGTTGTGCGTGCTGGTCCGCCGACAGCGCGTCCGGGTCGCTGGCGGCCTGGGTCTGCAGCGCGCAATAGGCGGCGCAACTGAGTTCGCCCATCGCCACCGGCAGCGGATACTCCATGCGCGCCATCAGCACCTGCTGGCCCAGCACCTGCCATTTGGCGGGCGAACTGGCGACGCTGTTCTCGAGCCATTCCAATTGCTGGGCCCCCATCATCTGGCGGCGCGGTGAGGCCACGTCGGCGCGGTACTTGGCCGCGTCGAAGCACTGTTCGGCATCGTAGTAGGAATCCATGTCGAGCTGCTGGTCGCGCCCGATAATGCGGGTGTCGAGCATGTGCAGCGAGAGCACCTTGCCGAAGTCGAAGCTGCGGTAGATCAGCGCCTGGTTGCTTGGATCGGGCGCGCGCAGCGGCATCCACTCGTGGTAGGCGCGCATCGCGGCGGCGCGGCGCAGCGCGAACGGGCCTTCCCGGGCCGGCCGGTGTTCGGCGGCGCCGTCGCGCCAGGCGTCGTCGGCAAATTCGTGGTCGTCCCACACGACGATGAAGGGCAGCAGCGCGTGGATCGCCTGCAGGTCGGGATCGCTGCGGTACTGGGCGTAGCGGCGCCGGTAATCGTCCAGCACCAGCAGCAGGTTGGCCGGCTGCGACACGCGTCCGAGCTCCTTGGCCTTGCCGCAGGCGTAGCCGGTGCTGTCGTATTCGTAGATGTAGTCGCCGATGTGCAGCGCCGCGTCGACGTCGCTGTGCTCGGCGGCGGCGGCATACACATTGAAGTAGCCGGCCGGGTAGTTGGCGCAGCTGAACACGGCCAGCTTCACTTCGGCCACGTCGGGGGCCGGCAGCGTCTTGGTGCGTCCCACCGGCGAATGCAGTGCGCCGGCCGAGAAGCGGTAGAAATAGGTATGCCCCGGCTGCAGTCCGAGCGCGTCGACCTTGACCGTGTAGTCGCGTTCGGGACCGGTTTCCAGTTCGCCGCTGGCCAGCACGCGCAGCATCGCGCGGTCGCTGGCGAGCTGCCAGTGCACCGCGATGGGACGCTCGTCGCGCGCATCGAACGGCGTCACGCGGGTCCACAAGATAATCCGGTCGGTCAGCGGGTCGCCGCTGGCAACGCCGTGCAGAAAACTGGCCTGCGCCAGCGCGCCGCGCTGCGCGTCGGTGCTGCGGCAGCCGGTGGCACCCAAGGCGCCGGCGGCCAGCGCGGCCGAGCCGCCCAGCTGGCGCAGGAAACTGCGCCGGCCCTGGTGCGGCGCGCCGTCGGGCGCGCTCGCGCTGTCACGTACTGCAAGAAACGGGGGAAGTCGCATGGCAGTCCTCGTCAACATGGGGCGATGACGCTAACTTAACCGCCCAGCATGACGCTGGCGTGACATGCGCTGCGCACGGGGCGCGATCAAAAATTGTGGCTCATCCCGATCAGCAGCACGCGCGGCGTGGTTCCCGGTGTGGCCGGCGCGATGTTGTTCGCCGCGACGCTGCCGATTAGTGGCTGGCTCGAGCTGCTGTTGTTGCGCTGGCGCGCGACGTTGGCATACAGCATGGTGCGCGCGGACAGCTGATAACTGATGTGCAGGCTGAGCACCGTCTCGGCCGGCTTGACGCCGCTGGCCGCGTCCTGGATCGAACGCGACAGCTGCAGGCCCGCGCTGCACACGGGCGAGAGCGCGCGCTGCACGCCGACGATCACCGTGGCGATATCCTTGCGCTGGCCGGGCGTGTGCACATGGCTGGCACCGGCGTTGAGGGCGACGCCGTCGAACTGGTATTTGGCCACCAGCACGGCATCGCTGACGCGGCTGCTGGTGCCCGCGCCGGGACTGTCTTTGGTGGCAATGGTGCCGTAGGCCGCACCGGCATACAGGCGAGTGCCGGTGTAGTCGAGCGCGACGGCGCGTTGACGGCCTTCGTCAAACGGCGCCGCGCGCGCTTCGTTGTTGCCGTCGCCGGCCACCGCGCCCGCGCCCCACAGGGCGAGCGCGGAAAAGCCGGCCACCGCGGGCGACGTGTAGGCGAGCGCATTGGCGACCCGAAAACCGCTGACGCGCGCGCGATTGGCCATGCTGCCGTAGTACGCCAAGTCGGCCACGTCGGCTTTGAACAGCAGCACGCTGTGCGGACGGTATTCGCGCCCGATCATCAGCGCGCCCCAATCACGACCGGACAAGCCCAGCACCGCGCGCCGTCCGAACAGCGCAGCCGGGGTGGAACCGGTGGGGAATACGGCGCCGGTATCGGCCCAGAAGCCGATGTCGAGCTGGAATTTGGCAGTTAGCGCCGGGTTGATTACCTCGGCGCCGTCGAACACCAGCCGGCTTGAACGGGCCGAGCCGGAACTGACGCGCAGCATGCTGGCGCTGCCCGGGTCGCCCGTGCTGACCAGTTCGATGCCGCCGTCGATGGTGCCGAACACCCGCAGCGATGACTGGGCCAGTGCCCCGGCAGGGCCGAGCAGGCACACGCATAGGCTCGCCGCACGCGCGGCACGCCAGCGCGCGCTGGCGGCGCAATAGGCCATGCCGCTCTCCTGTGTTGGTGCGCGCGGACGCTGCGCGATGGGCCGTTTGGTACGTTCCGGGCGCTTGCCAAAACTTGCGCCGTGGACACAAATATCGCCCAGCATGCCCGCGCCCGCCGTGCTTGGCAATGGGTTTTGTTGCGCCGGGCCGCGCGGCGCGGCGACCGTTGCCAGAACGACTCGGTCACTTGAAGCGCGCCATGAAAGCGCCTATATTGGTGGCGTCATTTGCGCGCCACACATCGCCGCGCCGGCCACACTGAAAAGGAGCCCACATGCACAGTCGTCGCCGGCGACTACTTCTGTTGCTACCGGCGCAGCTGCTGTGGTCCGACGCGCGTTCGCTCGGGCCCGCTCGCAGCATCGTATTGGTCAGCAGCACTGACACGCGCCAGTCGATGCTGGGACCCTGGCTGGAGCTGATCTACCGCGAAGCGCTGGGTCGCATCGGCTGCCGCCTGGACTATCGCGACTATCCGTCCAAGCGCGCCAGCGCGATGGCCGACGCCGGCGAGGTCGATGGCGTGATCCACCGCGCGGCCGACTACGGCCCCAGTCACCCGAACCTGGTGCGGGTCGAACAACCCCATTTTTACGTGGCGTTTGCGGCCTACGCGATTGCACCGCTGGTGCTGGCCGACGGCTGGCAAAGCCTGAAGGAGACCGGCTATCGGGTCGAGTACCACGCCGGCACCTTGCATGTCGAGGCGATGTTGACGGCGCTGGTCGCGCCGCAGCGTCTGTCGACGTCGTCGACCGTTCAGATGGGTTTGCGCAAGCTGATGTACGCTCGCACCGATCTGTTCATCGGCGTCGCCGAGACCGTCGATGCGCAATTGCAGCTGATGGACGATGCGGCGCGCGCGGCGGTGCGCAAGGTCGCCACGATGGAGCGCGGCGCCGGCCATGCGTACTTGCACAAGTCGAATCTGGCGCTGGTCGCGCCGCTGTCGGCGGCCTTGGCGGCGATGGAAAAGGAAGGCCTGATCGAGACCTTCCGGCGCGCTGCGCTGCGCGAGCAGGCGCGCTTGGCGCCCGCCGCGCAGTCCGGATAAACGGCGCGCCACATGCCCAATACCGCCGCGCGCAGCGTAGCAAGTACGCAGCTCAGAGCATAGCGAATCCGCCGTTCGCAGCGTCGCAACCTCGCCGCCCACAGCATAGCAAACCTGCCGCTCACAGCATCGCAAACCCGCCGCTCACAGCATCGCAAACCCGCCGCTCACAGCGTCGCGAATCCGCCGTCATAGAGCATGCTTGCGCCGCGCATGTAGCGTGACTCATCGCTGGCCAGGAACAACACGGCTTGCGCCACTTCATCGGCCCGACCAAAACGCCCGGCCGGCACCTTGGCCAGCAATTCGCCGGCCCAGGCGGTGACCGCCTCGGCCGGCAGGCCCAGCTTGCCGTAGATCGGCGTGTCGATCAGGCCCGGGCAGATCGCATTTACCCGCACGCCCTGGTCCAGCAGTTCGACCGACAGCGTGCGCGCCAGCGAGCGCACGGCCGCCTTGCTGGCCGCGTACACGCTCATGCCGGCCACGCCTTTCTCGATCATCGCCGTCGACGTCAGCACCACGCTGGCCGGATTATTCAGGATCGGCAGCATTTGCTGGATGGTGTGGACCACGCCCTTGAAGTTGACGTCCATCTGGGCGTCGATGTTGTCCTCGTCCACGTCCGCGAACGGCATCGGCCTGGCGATGCCGGCGTTGGCGAACACGATGTCGAGACGGCCAAAGTGCGCTTCGATGCGCCCGCGCACCTGCGCCATCGCCGCGCGCGTGGGGTCCTGCCCGACGATGACGACGCGCGCGCCGTGCTGAACGAACAGCTTGGCGGTGGCCAGGCCGATGCCGCTGGTGGCGCCGGTGATCAATGCTGTTTTACCTTGCAGACGAGTCATGGTATTGCTCCTTGGTGTGCCGCGATGGGCGTGGTTTAAAACGCGTCGGCGTATTAATGTACCGATCGGTATAAACAGTACCATGTGGTATATTAATCGTCAACAGGTCTCAACAACGGAGCACACCATGAGCAGGGAAAGAGGGCGGCCGCGCAGTTTCGATGTCGACGTCGCGTTGGACGGGGCGCTCAAGGTGTTCTGGAAAAACGGTTTTCAGCACGCGTCGTTGCACGACCTGACCGAGGCGATGGCGCTGAGCAAACCGAGCGTGTACGCCGCCTTCGGCGACAAGGAAGCGCTATATCTGAAGGCGCTGGGGCGCTACGTCGACCAGCATCTGGGCGCGCGCATCGGCGTGCTCGAGGCCGAGCCGGATGCGCGCCGCGCCGTCGACCTGTTTCTGCACGCGGTGGCGGCGATGATGACCGATCCGGCCTTGCCGGGCGGCTGCTTCATCATCAATGGCACGGCCGACTTGGGCGGGGCCGCCACGCCGGTCGCCGTTGAGACGGCCTTGCGCGCCGCGCGCGCGGACGGCGAAGCGCGCCTGCAACAGCGCCTCGTGCGCGCGCAGCACGACGGTCAGTTGGGCGCCCAGGTGCCGGTCGAGGCGCTGGCGGCGGCCTTCGCCACGCTGATGGCGGGGCTGGGCGTGCTGGCCAAGGCCGGCGCCAGCCAGGCCAAGCTCGATGGCGTCATTGCACTGGGCATGCAGCTGTGGCCAGGCGCCCATTAGGCGACACATGCTCGCCACAGCCGCTACATTTGCGCACTTGATGCGCGCGCCAATCGGCGTATAATTCGCATCGCTGCCGCAAGGCGGCACACGCTAGGGGTCCTGCAAACTGCAAACGCGGTGCGCGGGTGAGATACACCCTCCGAACCTGATCTGGATAATGCCAGCGAAGGGAAGCTAGAGAAATTGTCGGCGTTGCGCCGCGCGTTTTTCATCCTCCTTTGCTGGCTCCTACGCCCAAAGGAGCCACATGAACGCACCACAGAAATTCCTCTCCGCCACCGCCGTGGTGGACCAGGCGGCCATCACGCCGCTGCCAAATTCACACAAGATCTACGTCGAAGGCAGCCGCCCCGACATTCAGGTGCCGATGCGCGCGATCAGCCAGTCCGATACTGAAGCGTCGTTCGGCGGCGAGTCCAATCCGCCCGTGTATGTGTATGACACGTCCGGACCGTACAGCGATCCGCAAGCGACGATCGACATCCGCTCTGGCTTGGCCACGCCGCGCCTGCCGTGGATCGTCGAGCGCGATGACACAGAGGAACTGGCAGGTCCCAGTTCGGCCTACGGCGTCGAACGACTGGCCGACGCCAAGCTGGCCGAGCTGCGCTTTAACCTGCAGCGCACCCCGCGCCGCGCGCGCGAAGGCAAGAACGTCACGCAGATGCACTATGCACGGCGCGGCATCATCACGCCCGAGATGGAGTTTGTCGCGATCCGCGAAAACATGCGCCGCGAAGAATATCTTGCCGAGCTGCGCGCGTCCGGTCCGATGGGTGTGCGCACCGCCGATCTGATGGGCCGCCAGCATCCGGGCCAGTCGTTCGGCGCGGCCGCACCGAAGGCGATCACGGCCGAATTCGTGCGCGAGGAAATTGCGCGCGGACGCGCCATCATCCCGGCCAACATCAATCACCCGGAAATCGAACCGATGATCATCGGGCGCAATTTCCTCGTCAAGATCAATGCCAACATCGGCAATTCGGCGGTCACCTCGTCGATCGGCGAGGAAGTCGAAAAGATGACCTGGGCGATCCGATGGGGCGCCGACAACGTGATGGATCTGTCGACCGGCAAACATATTCACGAAACGCGCGAATGGATCATCCGTAACAGCCCGGTGCCGATCGGCACCGTGCCGATTTACCAGGCGCTGGAAAAAGTCAACGGCAAGGCCGAGGACCTGACCTGGGAGATCTTCCGCGACACGCTGATTGAACAAGCCGAGCAGGGCGTCGACTACTTCACCATTCACGCCGGCGTGTTGCTGCGCTACGTGCCGATGACGGCCAAGCGCCTGACCGGCATCGTCTCGCGCGGCGGCTCGATCATGGCCAAATGGTGCCTGGCGCACCATCAGGAATCGTTCCTGTACACGCACTTCAACGAGATTTGCGAAATCATGAAGGCCTACGACGTGTCGTTCAGCCTGGGTGACGGCCTGCGTCCCGGCTCGATCTACGACGCCAACGACGAAGCCCAACTGGCCGAGCTGAAAACGCTGGGCGAGCTGACCCAGATCGCCTGGCAGCACGACGTGCAGGTGATGATCGAAGGCCCCGGCCACGTGCCGATGCAGCTGATCAAAGAGAATATGGATTTGCAACTGGACCAGTGCGGCGAAGCGCCGTTCTACACGCTGGGACCGTTGACGACCGACATCGCGCCCGGTTACGACCACATCACGTCGGGCATCGGCGCGGCCTTGATCGGCTGGTACGGCACCGCGATGCTGTGCTACGTGACGCCGAAGGAACATCTGGGCCTGCCCAACAAGGACGACGTCAAGGTCGGCATCATCACCTACAAGATCGCCGCGCACGCGGCCGACCTGGCCAAGGGGCATCCGGGCGCCCAGATCCGCGATAACGCGCTGTCCAAGGCGCGCTTCGAGTTCCGCTGGGACGACCAGTTCAACCTGGGCCTCGATCCGGACAAGGCGCGTGAATTCCACGACGAGACGCTGCCCAAGGAATCGGCCAAGGTGGCCCATTTCTGCTCGATGTGCGGGCCGCATTTCTGCTCGATGAAGATCACCCAGGAAGTGCGCGAATACGCGGCCACGCTGGGCGTGTCGGATGGCGCCGCGCTCAAGCAGGGCATGGAATACAAGGCGATCGAGTTCGTCAAGAACGGCGCAGAGCTGTACCGCAAGGTGTAAGCGGGAGCGCCCAGTGATCGACATTGAACTGAACGGCGCGCCGCACCGCGTGCCGACTCACCATACCGTGCAGGACCTGGTCGAGGCGCTCGCGCTGTCGCACCAGGCGCTGGCGCTGGCGGTCAACCGCAGCGTCGTGCCGCGTCAGCAATGGGCGCAGCGCGCTTTGCAGGCGGCCGACCAGGTTGACATCGTGCGCGCCATCGGCGGCGGCTAACTTTTTTGGAGCAGAATCATGACTGACATCAGCAACGAGGACTTCCTCACCATCGCCGGCGTGCAGTACCGCTCGCGCCTGTTGGTCGGCAGCGGCAAGTACCGCGATCTGGCGCAAACCCGCGAGGCCACGCTCGCGGCCGGCGCCGAGATCATCACCGTGGCAATCCGGCGCGTCAACATCGGCCAGAAGCCGGGCGAGCCGAGTTTGCTGGACGTGCTGCCGCCGTCCGAATTCACCATCTTGCCCAATACGGCCGGCTGCTACACGGCCAAGGACGCGATCTACACGCTGCAGATGGCGCGCGAACTGCTGGGCGGGCGCAAGCTGGTCAAACTGGAAGTGCTGGGCGACGAAAAAACCCTGTTCCCGCACATGCCCGAAACGCTGATCGCCGCCGAGGCGCTGGTGCGCGACGGTTTCGACGTGATGGTCTACTGCAGCGACGACCCGATCCAGGCCAAGCTGTTGGAGAGCATCGGCTGCGTGGCGATCATGCCGCTCGCTTCCCTGATCGGCTCGGGCATGGGGATTTTGAATCCGTGGAATCTGTCGCTGATCATCGAGCAGTCCACTGTGCCGGTGCTGGTCGACGCCGGCGTGGGCACCGCCTCCGACGCGGCGATTGCGATGGAACTCGGTTGCGACGGCGTGCTGATGAACACCGCCATTGCCGGTGCGCGCGAGCCGGTGCGCATGGCGCGCGCGATGCGCCTGGCGGTCGAAGCGGGGCGCGAGGCGTTTCGCGCCGGGCGCATCCCGAAGCGCTTCGCCGCCTCGCCATCCTCACCGATGGCGGGACGCATCGCGTGAGGCCGACCGTGCTGGTGTTTGCCGGACTCGATCCGTCCGGCGGCGCGGGCATCAGTGCCGACATCGAGGCGATCGCGGCGCAAGGCGCGCACGCGCTGCCGATCGTGACGGCGCTGACGGTACAGGACAACAATCACGTGTACGACGTGCAGCCGGTCGACAGCGACCTGCTGGCGCGCCAGGTGCAGGCGCTGGTGCGCGTGATCGGCGTCGATGCGGTCAAGATCGGCATTCCCGGCAACCGCGAGAATGCCGAGATGATCGCTGCGCTGATCATCATGCTGCGCGCCGTCGCCCCTGGCCTGCCGGTGGTGCTCGACCCGATCCTGGCCAGCGGCCACGGCGGCATGCTCACGCGCGGCGACGCGCTCGATGCGCTCGAGCCTTTGCTGGGCCTGAGCACGCTGCTGGTGCCCAACCTGCCCGAAGCGAGCGCGCTGGGCCGGCGCATGGACGATTGTGCCAACGTGCTGGTCACCGGCGGGCATCGCTTCGGCGACAGCGTCGTCAACACCTGGAGCTGCAAGGCCGGCACGCGCAGCTGGCAATGGCCACGCCTGCCCGACACCTACCACGGCAGCGGCTGCACGCTGGGCGCGGCCATCGCGGCGCACCTGGCGCTGGGCGAGTCGATGGAGATCGCGTTGTACCGCGCCCAGGCGTATTGCCATGAAGCGCTCGAACATGCGTTTTCGATCGCCTCCGGCCAGCGCATCCCGCGCCGTAGCACCCCACTTCACTAAAGGACACACCATGCGCGGACTGTATCTGGTCACCCCCAACTGGGACGACACCGAACGCCTGCTGGCGATCACCGAAGCGGCGCTTGGCGCCGGCGTGGCGCTGCTGCAGTATCGCCACAAGGACGCTTCGCCCGCGCTGCGCGTCGAGCAGGCCACCGCCTTGCTGGCGCTGTGCCGCAAGCACGGCGTGCCGTTCATCATCAACGACCATGTCGAGCTGTGCCAGCAGCTCGACGCCGACGGCGTGCATGTGGGCGGTACCGACGCGGGCGTGGCGCGCGTGCGCGCGCTGCTGGGCGCCGACAAGATCATCGGCGCCTCCTGCTACGGCGACCTGGCGCTGGCGCGCGCGGCGCAGATCGATGGCGCCAGCTACGTCGCTTTCGGCGGCTTCTACCCCTCGCTGGTCAAGCAGTACAGTTTTCGCACCGAACCGGCGCTGCTGGACGCTGCGGCCTTTGAGATCACGCTGCCGCGCGTGATCATCGGCGGCATGACGCCGGCCAACGCGGCATCGCTGGTGCCGCGCGGCGTGGCGCTGGTCGCCGCCATCACCAGCGTGTATCTGGCGCCCGATCCGGCCGCCGCCGTAGGGCAGTTCAACGCCCTGTTCGCGGCCGCGTAAATTGCGCGCCAACGCGCGCTCGCCGTCCCTCCAACGCCGCAAGACAAGCGCGACGGCGGTGCGGTGAAACTGATGGGAGCCGGGCGCGCAACGACATGCCAAGGGCGCCCGAGCGGGGTGGTGGTGCCAGATTTCCCAAACAAAAAGGGCTTGAGGACGCGCGCGCCTTCAATCCCATCGCAAGCCAAACAAAATGCCTTAGCTGCGGGCCTTAGCTCGGCGCGACACTGCAAATCCCACTACGCCCAAGCCAACAAGGACGAGAAGAAATGCGCTTGGTTCCGGCACCTGCGGTACGGTCTCTGCATACACAAGGCCCGAGGCAGATATAGCATTGCCGGCGCTGTCATTCCACCTATACGAAACGTTAGCCCTTTGGAAGGCCGACCATTGCAGGGTTTCGGTAGGTACTGCATCGCTGGTAATCGCCTTGCCGGAATCGTCCCACCAAGTCAAGTCGATTTCCGAAAACGCGTTCGGCCCAAATGAGTACGACGAAAGACCGAACATATCGGCGTTTCCGAGTGCGCCCGCGCTGTCCGAAATTCGAACGTCGCCGTGCACGTAGCTTAACTGCGTCGAATTGTAATGCAGGCTACCACTACCCAAAGCCATGTATCCCAGGACCTGTGCATCATAAAACGTGTACGTACCTGAACCGCCGGCAGCTGGCTGGTAACTGGATAGAGTGGCATTGCTGTCGTAAGCCAAAATTCCAACCATCATGTCGCCAATGGACAAGCTCTCTCCTAGCACGCTGCTGGTACTGACCGCGTGCCAGCCCACGGTCCCGTGAGTCTGTTCGGACAGGGAATCGATCTTTGCGCCGAACTGGTAGATCACCACGGATGCGCTTGCGCAGTGCGCGAAGAAAGTCAGCAATAAGCCTGCGCAAAATTGAGGGAATTTCAAAATTATTTACTCCGCAATAAATAGAAGTTGTTATTGCATCATTATTGTTGCCCGCTAATTAATGTTTTCTCTCACTTTCGTCATCTAATCCGGAGCCGGACATAACAGGACGTGGACTGCTGGAACCGGCTAGACTATCGATTTTTCTGAAAGCTTCCTCATGAAACGTCTCCTCCTCGCATCGGCCATGCTGTTCGGTTTTGCGCATTCCGCCAGCGCGCTCGATAATTCCGCCGCCGTCAAAGTCACGCCGCTGATGAAAGCCGGCACCAGCTGGGATGGCAAGGCCATCGTCTATCCGCAGGGCGCGGCCGAAGTGACGGGTTTGATCGTTGAGATCGCCGCGGGCGGCCAAACCGGCTGGCACGAGCATCCTGTCGCATCGTTCGCCTACGTGCTGGAAGGGACGCTCGAAGTGACCCGCGCCAGCGGCGAAACCAAGCTGCTGCACGCCGGCGAGATGTTCCCTGAGGTGGTCAATACCTTGCACAACGGGCGTGCGCTGGAAGGCAAACCCGTCAAGCTGCTGGTGCTGTATGCCGGATCGACGGACAAAAAACTCACCATCGCCCATCCCGAATTTACGCCTGGCGCTGCAACGGTTCGGGCCAATCCATAGCCGACCAGAGTGACGCCTGAGCGACGTTTTTAGATTCTGCACACCGCTCGGGCGCAGCTTACCGCTCAGTTGCCGGTGCGCGCCATCGATGCACAATAGACACGTCGCTTGGCGCACACAAATTGTCGCTGCCTGCAGATCAAAAGCGTGGCCGCGCTGCTATCATTGCTGCCTGCGCCGTGCCGCCTAACCGAGGACCAAACAACATGAAAACCAAAGCCGCCATTGCCTGGAAAGCGGGCCAACCGCTGACGATCGAAGAAGTCGACCTGGACGGCCCGCGCGAGGGCGAAGTACTGGTCGAAATCAAGGCCACCGGCATCTGCCACACCGACTACTACACCCTGTCGGGCGCCGACCCGGAAGGCATCTTCCCTTCCATCCTGGGCCATGAAGGCGCCGGCGTGGTGGTCGACGTGGGCCCGGGCGTGAAGTCCCTGAAAAAAGACGACCACGTCATTCCGTTGTACACGCCAGAATGCCGCCAGTGCAAATTCTGCCTGTCCCAGAAAACCAATCTGTGCCAGTCGATCCGTTCGACCCAGGGACGCGGCCTGATGCCCGACGCCACCAGCCGTTTTTCGATCGACGGCAAGCCGATCTTCCACTACATGGGCACGTCGACCTTCTCGAACTACATCGTGGTGCCGGAAATCGCGCTGGCCAAGGTGCGCTCGGACGCGCCGTTTGACAAGATCTGCTACATCGGCTGCGGCGTCACCACCGGCGTCGGCGCGGTGCTGTTTACCGCCAAGGTCGAGGCGGGCGCCAACGTCGTCGTGTTCGGCCTGGGCGGCATCGGCCTGAACGTGATCCAGGCGGCGCGCATGGTCGGCGCCGACAAGATCATCGGCGTCGACATCAATCCGGCGCGCGAGGAAATGGCGCGCAAGTTCGGCATGACCCACTTCGTCAATGCCAACACGTCCGAGAATGTGGTCGACGACATCATCGGCATCACCGACGGCGGCGCCGATTACAGTTTCGAGTGCATCGGCAACACGGCGACGATGCGACAGTCGCTCGAGTGCTGCCACAAGGGCTGGGGACAGTCGATCATCATCGGCGTCGCCCCTGGCGGCGCGGAAATTTCGACGCGGCCATTCCAGCTGGTGACCGGGCGCGTGTGGAAGGGGTCCGCGTTCGGCGGCGCGCGCGGGCGCACCGACGTGCCGAAGATCGTCGACTGGTACATGGAAGGCAAGCTCAACATCGACGACCTGATCACGCACCGCCTGCCGCTCGAACGCATCAACGAAGGCTTCGACCTGATGAAGAGCGGCGAGTCGATCCGCTCCGTGGTCATTTTCTAGCTTTCGCCTGTCGTCCTCGCGCACGCGGGGACCCCATTGCGCGGATCAGCAAGCGAAGCATCTTCGGCCAACGCCAACGAGGTGCGAGGAAATGGGGTCCCCGCGTTCGCGAGGACGACTTCAACTGGCAGGCCGGCTCCCCGGCTTTCGCCGTCCACCCCGCCAATTCTGCAGTCCATCGCAGCGCACTGGTTTGCGCCCGCGTTCCCGCCTACTCTCATCCTCACCTGTCCCTCAACCGCACACGGAGGAAATTCCATGCATCGCACCATACTGCCCGGCCTCGCGCTCGCCTGCGCCGCCCTTTGCGCCCACGCCGACACCATGCCGCAACAGCCGAAGGAGCACACCCTTTCCGTGCGCGGCGGCACCGACCAGCCCTACGCGCTGGTGCGGCCAGGCCAGCACGGCACCCAGGGCAGCGGCAACGTGGCCGACTGGAAGGCGATCGACGCGGCCAAGCGCGCCAT
>JBBQZO010000008.1:0-188218 GCA_038207625.1 Burkholderiales bacterium
ATCTGCACTGGCTGGGCGAGCATGCCCGCAACTACGGCTGCCATGTTCACGCGTTTGTGCTCATGACAAACCACGTCCACCTGCTCATTTCGGCCGCAGCGAGCGGGTCGACGGGCGCCATGATGAAAGCGCTGGGGCAGCGCTATGTTCAATACGTGAACCGCACGTATCGACGCAGCGGGACGCTGTGGGAGGGGCGCTACCGCTCGTGCCTGACGCAGGATGACAGCTACCTGCTGGCCTGCCATCGTTACATCGAACTCAACCCCGTGCGCGCCGGCATGGTTGAGCATCCCGCCGAATATCGTTGGTCAAGCTACCGCGCCAATGCGCAGGGTGAACTCGATCAGCTGCTCCATCCGCACGCCCTTTACGATGCGCTTGGTGCCGATGCGACCAGCCGCCAGGCCGCGTACCGCGAGCTGTTTCGATTTGAGCTGGAGCCGGGTCTGGTCGACGAAATTCGCCGCGCGACCAATGGAAATCTTGCGCTCGGCAATCAACGCTTCGCGGACGAGATCGAGGCTGCGCTCGGCCTGCGCGCCACCGCAGGTAGACCGGGACGACCACGAAAACGGCCGGCGCCGGTATCAGGAGACCTCTTTTAAACGCAGAAATTTCCGAGAAACAGGGGTCTGTCCCCTATTATTCATCTGGATCAAAGCGCGTGATCGGATTTCCGCCGACATATGCGTAAGTGTTGATGCCACCTTCCAGCCCGATCGGATCGGATTCGATGTATCTGCCAGTCTGCGGATCGTAATCCCGATTGATGTTGTAATGTGTTGGTGTTGACGCGACTTTGTCGTAGCTTCAGGCATTTCCCTTTACGTTTCAACGACTTGCGCGCCACGCGCAACGATATTCCCCCTGCAACGTTAAATTTTTTTCTAGACGCGTGATCTAAAAATGTATCATCGACATAACTCACCCTGAAAAATGATTCAATTATCCAGATGCCAGGCGCAGCCGCCAAGGTTCAGTCCGGTCCAGTCGTCGGACTGTCACTGGTGGCTATTGCGAATTTTTTTGCTGTCGGCGTAGTTCTTCTATTATTTTCTTCTTTTTATTTGAAGGCCCAGAATTTCCGCAGGAATCGATGAGACCACTTGATGTCGTGCCTTGAATAAACAATAAATATTTCTGTCCGACCGTCAGGGGTGTTCTGCTTGATGTATTTTCTGAATCAATAACCAATTCACTGGATGGCCGCCCTTTAAAAATTTCCACAACGCTTACTGAGTATTTTGTTCCGGCAATTCCTGCCGGATCATCTGGCGATGAGTAGTCAATTGCCGCTCTAATCTTCCCAATTATAACGAAATCGCTCGACTCCTTTTCGGTTCTCGGGAGCGGATGTCTGTCATTAAGGCAGAGGGCATCGACGTGACTGGCGCAAAACAAGCTCGCGATGACTGCGAAAGTAGAAACTATCCCATAGTGTTGAGGTCGTAGGGCGCTCATTCTGTGCCCTCTGGACATGGATAACCATCCGGCATGTTAATCGTGACGTCCTGCACACCTAAGTCTCTTGATGCGCCAGGCAACTCAAGCATCAAGAGTCGTACACCACCGTTAGCTGTGCTTTCACGATCTATGAGATGCTGTTGGAACTGAAGAGTGGTCATGTTCAGCGATCTTCTTGTCGGGGCATCGTCCATGACGTCTCGTACGCGGCCAATTGCCGTGCCATCAGCGAGTGACCCATTTATTTGATTTACAATTGGCCTCATAGCGGCTTTCGTTAGACCAAATTGGCTCGGAATCACTGCAGTTGAATCCGATGTTACGGCATACTGGCTTAGATTTGGTGGATTTGTGTTGAAGCCACCACCTCGCCCGATGAGGGCACTATTTCCTTGAAAGACGCGGGCTTTTCCTTTGCATTGACAAAGGCCAAATGGATCAAACGCGCGTAGAGGGTTTGCCGCGACATATGCGTAGGTATTGACGCCGCCCTTGAGTCCGACCGGATCAGATTCGATGTAACGTCCGGTCTGCGGATCGTAGTCGCGGAAGTAGTTGTAGTGGTTGTTCGACTCCTTGTCGTACAGCTGCCCCGGAAAACGCGGGTTGTAAGTGAACGCGGCGGCGGTGCCGGGATGCTCGTTCGGCTGCTGCAGGCCGAACGGATCGGCGCTATCCCAGCGCCAGACAATGCCGCCGTCGCTCGCGCTGGCGATCACGCGCGCCGTGTTGATGTGGTCCGCATACACATAGTACACCGTGGTGGCCGGCGCGCTGCCCATCGCGCTGCTGGTCATCGCAGCCGTCGTGCGCGGCGCGCTCGTCTTGGGCGTAGCGGGCTTGGCCGATGCGCTCGCCATCATCATGCTGGTATCGGCCGGCGGCGTGGGCGTCGGTGTCGGGTCGCTCGGCGTTTGCAGGTGGTGCGTGCGCAGCACGGCGACCGGCAAGTCGCCCAGATACACGGTTTCCTGCAGCGCTTCGCCGACGGCATCGTATTCGCCCAACAGATGGCCTTGCTCGTCGTAGACGTAGACGTTGACACCGCTGGCGATCGCCGCACCGCTCTTGGCCACCCGCTGGCCCAGGCCGTTGTACAGGTAGTCGGTGCGCACGCCGGCGTTGGTCACGCGCTGCAGGCGGCCGCGGTCGCTGTAGCTGTAGGTGATGCTGCCGTCGCCGTTCAGATTGCCTGCGCCATCGTAGCTGTTGCTCTTGGCCGGTGCCGGGCCGGCGGTGCCGCTCAGGCGGTTGCTGGTGGCGCTGACCGTGTTGGCATAGCTGGCGCCGCCAAAGCTGGCCAGGGTGCGGTTGCCGCTGGCGTCGTAGTTGAAGGCCTGGGTGGTGTTGCCGGCGATGAAACTGGTGAGTCGGTCCAGGTCGTCGTAGCCATAGCTTTGGTTAAAGTTGGCCGGCGCCAGCGCGCCCGTACCACCGCCAGTGTGGGCAATGGCGCTGATGCGGCTGGCGGCGTCGTAGCTGACGCTGCGCAGCAGGCCGCCGGCCGCCGGGTTGCCCAGCGGGTAGCTCGTCAGTCGGCCATTCTGGTCGAAAGTGCGCGCCACGCTGTTCGGGTGGTCGGCGCTGTGGTTGCCCCAGTTCCAGCTTTGGACGGCGCCGAAGGGCGCGTAGCCGATCTCGCTGAGCAGCACGAGCGTGGTGGCGCTATCGGTGGAGCCGGCAAGGGTGGACGGGTTAAGGGTCACGCCGTTGACGCGCCCGGCCGTGTCGTAGCTGTAGTTGACGCGCGCGCCGCTCGGGTAGCTGATGCTGGCGAGCTTGCCCAGCGCGCTGCCTTCGCTGCCGTAGCTGTACGTGACGCTGTGCAGCGGCATCAGCGGCGCGGCGACGGTGTGCGTGCTCTGGGCCTTGCTCAGCAGACGACCCAGGGCGTCGTAGCTGTAGCTGGTCTGGCCCGACTCGTCGGCCATGCGTGTCAGGTGGCCGATATCGCTCGGCGTGCCGTTGGTGCCGCCGTCGTATTCGAAGCTGCTGGCCACGCCGCTCTGGTAGCTGACGCTGGTGACGCGGTTTAAAGCGTCATAGCTGTAGCTGGTGGTTTTGTCACGTGCATCGGTGCTGGTTTTGAGGTTGCCGGCCTCGTCGAAGGTATTGCCGCTCACGCCAGTATCGGGGGACGCTAGTTTGGTCTGGTCGCCCAAGCCGGTCGTGGTGTAGCTGGTGGTCAGGGCGCGCGGGTCCACCACCGTCGTTAGTTGATCCAGCGCGTCATAGGTGAAGGTGCTGGTCGGGCGCGTACGGCCGGCGGTCGGAACCGGTTGAACTTGCTGCGTCATGCGGTTCAGCGGATCGTAGCCAAAGTCGGTTTTGCGGTTTAGCGGATCGGTCACCTTGGTCAGGTTACCGAGCGCGTCGTATTCGTAGCTGGTGCTGCCTTGCGCGACCGACTGAGCCAACGCAACCGTGTTGGTTAGTTGGCCCAACATCGGCGTATATAGCAGGGACAGGATGACGGCGTTGCAAATTGCGCGCACGGGGAACGAAGGTCGGGTCGTTGTCTGGTTGCAAGCGTGGTTCATTGGGCCGCTCCGGTCACTTGTTGCAGGCGATTGACGGTGTCGTAGATGCGGCGTACTTGGCGCGTCAGTGCTCCATTGCTATCGGTCACGCGTTCGCCGACACGATTGCCCCACAGGTCGAGCGTGTAGTTGATGCTGTTGGCGTTACTGTCCTGGATGCTGGTCAGGCGGTGCGCCGGGTCGTAGCTGTAGCTGATGGAGCTGTTGTCCGGCAGGGTAACCTTGGACAGGTTGCCGACGGCGTCATAATCGTAGCCGGTGCTTTGGACGATGGTGCCGGCGCTGACGACCTTTGAGCGCAACCAGCCGCGCGGCGAATAGCTCAAGGCCGTGCTTGTGCCGTTTGCTTCGGTGATCAAGCCGACGCGCCCGCTGGCGTCGTAATTCGACAGCGTCGTGAGATGGCCTGCGGCGTTCTTCACCGTGCTCAGGTTTCCACCCGTGTCGTAGGTATAGGTGGTGACGTCGGCGACGTCCTTGCGCGGGCCGGTCGCCGTCAGGATCTGCCCCAGCGTCGTGTAGGTGTACGACCAGCTGCGGCTGACGCCGGACGCGGTGACGGTCTTGCTAAGTAAATTGCCCGATCCGTCGTAGGCCAGCGTGGTGACCCGGCCAGGCTCGGTGATGCGCGTCGGCAGACGAAATTTCGGATGCCATTCGGTGCTGATGGTACGCGCTTGTGGCGTGCCCGCCGCTTCGGTGTGGCTCGTTTCGCGGCCAGGACCTGAGCGGTATTCGTAGGTCGTGACGATGCCCTTGAAATCGGTCGCGCTGATGACGTTCGATAAGTTGTCGTATTCGTAGGAGGCAACTGACCCGCATTCGGTGCAAGGCTGGTCGGTGCTGGCAAGCTTGAGCACGCCCGACAGTGTCTTGAAACCGAACTTATGGACGTTCGTTTGGGGATTGTCGGCGGTGCCGACGATATCGGTCACGGTGGTCGTGGGTGCTTGCGTGGCCGGGTCGCCGAACGCCAGGGTGCTATGGTTGACGCCACCAGCCAATTGATTGCCGACTGCGCGCCCGCTGCACTCGTAGTCCCAGGTGGCGTAGCGCACGCCATTTTCGTCGTCGATGCCAGTCATGGCGTTGACCAAACCGCCGAAGCCGGGAGCCACGCCGGCAAAGTTGCCGCACGTCTGGCCGCTGCTGATGTGCGCCTTTTCGTTGTACCAGTAGGTTGTGGTGTTGCCGTCCGGGTAGGTGACCTGGGTGAGGTTATCTGCCACGCAGGCAGCGTTGGAATTGTCAGGCGTTGTGCAACCGCCGGACGGACCGTCGTAGGTGTATAGGTAGTTTCGATTGTCGGGATCGATCATCTTGCTGATGCGTCTTGATGCATCGTATTCGAACTGTAGTTGATGGCCCCAACTGTCGGTGACGCACATCAGCGTGTTGGCTGGCAGCACAGCTCCCAGCTGGACATTCGGACAGACTGGCGCGTCCGACGGCAATCGTCCAAGCGCTGTATCGTTGCTGTTGCCGTCGCTGTACGTCATGGTTTGCACGGTGCCGGCACGGGTGGTGATCGATTGCAGCTTGCCGTAGGCGAAGTAGCGCTCGGTTTGGTCGGTGGCGGCGTTGAAATAAGTCCAGCCGGTGATCGTCACGCCATCCGCCGCCAGGCTCGGAGTGACAATGTCGCCGTTGTAGGCGGCGCCTACCCAGCGCGCCCCATCAAAACCGAACGCGATGGATTTGCCATCGGAGCGCACAAATCGTATGCCGTTGAGGTCCGCGTGAGGAGGCTCAATGCAAAACCGGCTGGTCGGATCGTCGTTCCAGGAATAGCACTTGGGTTGACTTGCGCTGTCGAGCGGATTATAAATGCGTTCGGCGGCGCGGTCGAACGGTGTCGTCCACGAGGCGCCTGCGTAGCGCTTGAGACCGGCGTCGGTACTGAAACCGTTACTGTTGTAGGTGCGGGAAAACACGAGACCGCCTGGCGTTTTTGAGGCGTAATCGGTGTCGGTGCGGAAATTGTTGCCGTTCGCGGTGCTGATCGGGTCATTGGTGTTGCACTTCGGGCACTGCTTGCCATTGTTGGACGGATCTCCGTTTGCGGACGAGGGAGTTGCGTAGCTGCAGTGATCTAGCTTGCTGTCAAACATGGTCCCCGGCGGAGCGCAAACGCACCTTCCATTTTCCGGCTTCATGTCACTACGGTTCACACAGAGCGGCTGAATCATATTGTCGTTGAGCGTGGTCTCCTCCGCGTATGATTGGAGATACCATTTGTCGACGTATTTCCAGGTATACCTTCCGGACGTGACATTTCATGACGTTTCACCAGCCTCCATCGATCTTACTGTGACAGTAATCGGCCCCCAAGGCGCAATCGCGTCCGGGGGGGCGGCATTTTTGCAGGCCACGGCTTTACTGTCATATGTGGTGGCAGGTCCGTAAAGAACCGCATAATACCTTGGCGTTGGCGGGCCGGCGTTAGCGACGCCTGGGAATGCGATGAGCGCCCAGGCGCCAAGCAGTGTAAGTTGTTGAAGCAGGATGAGTAGTTTTCGCATTATGTAGATATCAAATAATCGATTGGCCGTCAGCAAAAATAAGGAGCATTTGCTCGTGGGCGGGTCGGGAGGGTGACACTGGGGCGCGCAACAGCGCTCTCGGGTTCGATCGGCTGCAAAAGAATTACTGCCCCGGTCGGTCTGGAAGTAGGGTGAGGCGAATGGCCAATGCCATACTCACGAACCGTTATTACCAAAAAACAAATTTTATTTTTCGCGCATCATCGCACTAATGATGCTATCTGTCAATCTGATCAAAATAACATTTTTCTTGGCGAGTGCGTGAGATTGTTCGTTGTATACGCTGTGGAGCGTGCCTCGTATTTTGGCTCGGGCAGGAATTAGCTTGAGCCCGCTGTGGATTGATGCGGCGGCGATTGGTAGTGTTTTGGTATTTTAGTTGTTATCATCCTCGCATCCGGGCTTGTCCCGCCACGAGGGTATCCTGTGCATACATTGCGTTCCGTGCTGCTCGGCACGACTATTTCTTTACTTGCCACATACAGCGCCGGCGCGCCCACCACCGTGATGGGCTGGGTGCCGGCCTACGGCCAAGCGGCCAGCCGGCAAGCACTGGCGGCGCAACCGTTGATCGGGCAAACGCTGACCCGGATCGGCCTGCAATTCTGGAATCCCGGCGCCGACGGCGGCAGCGTGGTGTTTGCCCCCGTCGACCAGCACGGCACGCTGGTCGACGATGCTGCCGTGCGCAGCTTTCGCAACTGGGCCAGCGCGCGTCATATCGCGGTTCTGCTGACCGTCTACAACAATTCGCAAGTGCTGCAACGCTGGGACTGGGCGCTGGCGCGGCGCGCGTTTGCCGAGCATCGCGATCAGTTCATTGCCGCGCTGCTGGCCGAAATGGAGCGTCACCAACTCGACGGCATTGACCTCGACCTGGAAGGCGAGGGCGCGCACGACGCCGACCGGGCCGCTTACCAGGACTTCGTGGCCACACTGTCCGGCGCGCTCAAGGCGAAGGGCAAGCTGCTCACCATCGACAGTTTTCACAGCCCGTGCGACAACGCACCCAACATGAGCTGGTGGGCCGACTGGCGCGGCAAGGTCGATGCGATCCACAGCATGGGCTACCAGGATTTGTACGAGGGCAGCGTGGCCACGTTCACGCCGCCGGGCCGGCCGCTGTGCGCGGGTGGCGCCCATCTGTTCACCTATAGCTGGCAACGCGATTTCGGCAAGCAGGCCGGTTTCAAGGCCGAGCAGATCGTGCTGGGCATGCCGACCTGGCTGGCCAGCTGGGGCAGCGGCGGGCTGGGCAGCGACGCCATCGCGCACGTACGCGAGCTGAACGGCGTCGGTGCCGGCATCGCGCTGTGGGATCTGCAACTGGAGGCGCCGGTGTGGCGCGGCGACGCCGTCTGGCGCGCCATGCCAAGGCGCTAGAGCAGGCCGTCGGCAAGCGCGCTCGACCATTGTTGCCTGCGCGGCGCGCCGGCCGCCCTGCGCGATAGATACCACTTTCACGCCGCGGCGCCCCTGGTCCGGTATTGTTTTTACCACACAATGCTGACCAGTTTTTGCAAGTGGTCTTGCTCTGGTTGTCAGTGCTTCCCCTTGATTTCACTCTGCGCCCGGAAAGTGGTCTGTATTGTCTACGCAACATCAAAAAGAATGTGATTAATTGGTAGTGTTCTGGTATTGAAGTGGGTTATATTGGCGTCTGATTGGTTTTGTAGGTGTTTGAAGCACAAGGGTTGGTGGCTCGTCGACATGGTTGACGGCACGAAAAATAAGACCCGCTCAAAAGAAACGAGTCGGCTGTGGTGATGCTGTAGAAATTGGTCGTATCGAAATGCTCCGCTTGATGCTGTGACAATTGACGGTATCAGGCAGGGAATCAGGTCGTTAGTCTTGTAAAAAAACCATTGGGGGAGTACATGAAGAAGAACATGACAGTTAGCTTGACACCGATCGCTTCGGCAGTCGCCATGTTGGCAATGAGCGTGATGATGTCGTCGGCGCAGGCGCAGCAAGCGGAGCCGCAAGCGGCGCCGAAAGCTGAGGCAAAAGCTGAGGCAAAAGCTGAGGCGAAAGCGGACGAAGTCGTCGTCGTTACCGGTCTGCGCGCATCGCTGCAGCAGTCGCTGAACCAGAAACGCAACAGCGATTCGCTGGTCGAAGTGATCACCGCCGAAGACGTGGGCAAGATGCCCGACAAGAACGTGGCCGACTCGCTGCAACGCGTGCCGGGCGTGAACACCACCGCGGGCGGCTCGGCCGGCTCGCTGGGCGAAAACGAGCGCGTCTCGATTCGCGGCACCGCCGAAAACCTGACCCTGACCACCGTCAACGGTCATGGCGTCGCCTCGGCCGACTGGTTCTGGGCCGACATCGCCGCCGGTGGCCGCAGCGTCAGCTACAGCCTGCTGCCGTCGGACATCGTCGGTCGCATCACCGTGCACAAGTCCTCGCAAGCGGATCTGCCTGAAGGCGGCGTGTCGGGCACCGTCGATATCGAGTCGCGCCGTCCGCTGGACTTCAAGGCGCCGCTGACGATGAGCGCCAACATTGGCGCGGCCTATCAAAACTACGCCGGCAAGACCGACCCGCAAGTGTCGGCGCTGGTGTCGTGGAAAAATGATACCAACACCTTCGGCGCGCTGTTCCAGGTGTTTTCGCAACAGCGCACGCTCAAGCGTGAAGAGCAGGAAAACCTGTGGTATGTGTATGACGACCTGAGCTGGAACGACAACTCGAACAAAGCGCTGGCCGCCGCCGGCGTGGACTTGACCAAGCCCCACCGCATCGCGCCGCTGACCGGCAGCGCCATTTTCGAGCAGTCGCGCAAACGCGAAGGCGCTTTGCTGGACCTGCAATTCAAGCCGACCAAGGACATCACGCTGGGCCTGAACGCCTTTTCGAGCACACTGACGGCGTCCAATTCGAACACCAACTGGATGCAGGACCCATGGGGCGCGCTGAACCAGGGCGTGATTCCGACCAAGGCCGTCGTCACCAATGGCGTCATCACCGAGCTGGCGTTCTCCGGTCCGTGCAAGCTCGCTCCCGGCGCCACCGGCACCTGCGCCGACGCGGCCAGCAACGCCGTTGACGTGGCGATCCGTCCGGATGCAAAAACCGAGACCAACTTCGTCAACCTCGATGGCAAGTTCAAGATGTCCAACGATTTGACCTTCACGGCCAAGGGCGGACGTTCGGAAAGTACCGGCCATTCCAAAGACATCGGCTTCGAGATTTTTGGCCCGTACGCCGCTAACGGTTACAAGATGAATTCGGGCGAATCGGCCATCACCGTTGATTTCCCCAGCGCGTCGACGTTTGCGACCCGCTATGCCGGCACCAACAAGGCCGTCGGTGGCTGGACCAACCTGATGGAAACGCACGATTCGGAAGACTATCTGCACCTGGATGGCACGCTGCAGATGGAAAGCAAATTCCTGTCTTCGCTCAAGTTTGGCGTGCGCAGCACCAGCCACAAACGCGACCTGACCTGGCTGGTCGGACAACGCCTGGCCGACGGCGGCCTGACCGCCAACGCACCACTGGGCGATTTGAGCGTGACCAGCTTCGGTGCCGGCATTCCCGGTTCTCCGCTGAGCAATTTCTGGAATCTGCCATCCTCGTCGATCACCGCCTGGGCCGACAAGTACGCCTATTTCCCGGCCATCAACCATGATCTGAGCAAGGAATTCAAGTTCAAGGAAGGCGTCAACGCCGCTTACCTGATGGCCAATTTCGCCAGCGACACGCTGTCGGGCAATGTCGGCGTGCGCGTCGTGCACACCAAGGATGATATCGACGGCTACCGCCTCGACAACACCAACGGCACATTGCATGCTGGCGATCCTAGTTCGAGCGACAAGTTCTCGGCGATGTCGTCGTCGGTCAGCTTCACCGACGTGCTGCCGAGCTTTAACATGCGTGCCGACGTCAACAAGGACCTGGTGGCGCGCTTTGCCGTCAGCCGCACGCTGTCGCATCCGGACTACGGCCAATACGCCGGCCTGAACCTGAACGACTTCACCTTCACCGGCACGGGCTCGAATCCGAAGCTGGCACCGGTGCTGTCGAACAATGTCGACCTGTCGGCCGAGTGGTATTTCGCACCCCGTTCGCTGGTGAGCGTGGGCGTGTTCGCCAACTTCCTCAACGGCTACGTCACCAACGGCAATTCGGTGTACAACGCCTACAACTCGCAAACCAAGACCAATACCGACTACGCTCTGTCCGGCCCGGCCAACACCGATGCCCGCGTGGCCGGTCTGGAACTGGCTTACCGTCAGGCGCTGGCTGGTGGTTTCGGTCTGGAGGCGAACTACACCTACGCCGATGGCAAAGAAACGGGCAGCTTGAAGGGCACCTTGTGCGCCAGCGATACCCACAACTGCGACATGCTGGGCACCTCGCGCAACACCGTCAACTTCGGCGCTTACTTTGAAAACGACCAGATGAACGCCCGTATCGGCTACAGCGAGCGCTCGGCCTACCTGTTCGGCACCAATCCGAAGCGTGCGACGTATGTGAAAAATGGCGGCTCCCTGTCGGCATCGATCAACTACAACCTGACGCCGAACCTGACGCTGTCGCTGGAAGGGCAGAACCTGCTCAACCCGATGCTGTACACCTACGCACAAAACGGCGACTTCGGCAGCATCGGCCATCAAGGTCGCACGCTGTTCGCCACGATGCGCGTGAAGTACTGATGTACTGATCGTTCCAGCCGGCGGCGCAGGCGATCAATACGATCGCGCTCGCCGCCGGCGCCGGATGCCAGTTTTTCTCAAGTCCGCCCGGCTTTCGCCCGGCGGACTTTTTTGCGTCTGACGCCTGGCATGCCGATGCGTTGGCCGGTGCCGGGCGGCGAATTCGAGTGCCTGATCGCACAGCGTCTGAGGCCCGCAGGCGAGGCTGGCTGGTGACGGTGCTTGGGATATCGGGCGCCAGATTCAGAACACCTGGTCTTGCGTGATGAGCGCGCGGCCGGAAACGAAGCACGCACGTTCGCGCCCCGTTCGTCGCCCCGTTCGTCGCACCGGTCGCCAGCGCCAGTCGCATCGTGCCAAGTCGCGTCGTGCCAAGTCGCGTCGTGCCAAGTCGATGCGCCGTCGCGCATGGCGGCATGAAGGCGCCGATCTGGTCGCAGCAGACCCGCAGCAGTGCGCCGCAGGCGCGTGAGACGGCGGGGGGCCGTGACAAGGCGACGCTGGCGGCGACCATGTTGAGCCTGCAGGCGCTGTTGGTCGGCCCGGCCAGATCCGCGGGGATGCCGCGCGCTGCAACGAAGAAGGGCAGGGCCGGCTCGCGCCGGACCTGCCCTTGTCTTTTTCGAGAGCGCCGTGGGGCGCCCGTCGAACTTATTTCGCCACTGCTGCCGGCGCTGGCGTGGCCGCCGCTTTCGGTGCCGGACGGTTCAGGTACAGCACCCAATAGTGCGCCAGATCGGTGATGCCGTCGTTGCCCGACACCGCTTGCAGCGCCTTGATCGCTTCATCCTTGTGGCCGGCCTTGGCGTGCGCCACACCCAGGTGCAGCTTGGCTTCTTCGAGACGCTTCAGGCCGCCCTTGGCGAGTCCTTTTTGGATCAGGTCGATACCTTTGTCGAACTGGTCCATCGTGACATACGCATAGCCCAGGTTGACCAGGCCGGTACCGTCTTTGGCCTTGTTGGCGGCCGCTTCGTCACCGGCGATCGTCTTCTGATCGTCGGCCGATTTTTTGGTCGCCTGGTCGCGCAGTTTCTTGTGCTTGGCCGCGTTGCTGCCGGTGCCCAGCACATTGGCTGCGAAGCCGGCGTCGATCGCTTTCTTCGCTTCCGTCGGATAGCCTGCCAGCAGTGCCAGTTCGGCCAGTTCGGTGTACTCTTCTGCGGCCAGTACTTTTTCGGCCGTCATCTGCAAACGCCAGGTATCGAGGTCCAGATGCTGATTGTAGCCTTGCTTGTTGCGCAGGCGGTTCATCAGGTCGCTCCAGAAATCGTCGGTCGGGTAGTAGGCGACCAGTTTTTCCATGCCGGCCAGGATGGCCGCGTTGTCCTTGGTTTTCGAGGCGGCCGTGGTGTACAGACGCAAGTCGTCTTCGGTCGGGATCGCACCGGTTTTTTCCGCCGCGGCGAAACCGATCTGCAGTTCCTGCTTGGCTGTTGCCATGTCGCCGCTCAGGAAGTAGGCGCGCACCATCAGGTTGCGCACCGTGGCCGGGTCGCCGCCGTCTTTGAGCAGGCGCTTATACCAGACGATCGCGTTCGCGTAGTCCTTGCCGTTGTAGTAGTAGCTGGCCAGCGCGTTGGTGAAATCACGTTGTTCAACGGTGTTAAGGCGGCCGGAATTGATCACCGATTCGAGCGCGGTCATCGTCATCTTCTGGTCGCCCGAGGCCGAGCCGAGCGCGATGCGCATGCGGTTGATGACGTAGATTTCGTACGGGGTCTTGTCGGCAAAGGCGTCCGCCTGCTTGAGCTTTTCCATCAGCTCAGGGTACTGCTTGGCATCCATCATGGTCTTGAATGCGGTCGGGTCAAGCAGCTTGAACATCTCGGCGCGCACGGTCTCGGGCTTGGCCGCTTCGGCGGCAGGCGCCGCTTTGGACTGGGCTTGTGCGCCGCTGCCAAGCAGCACGGGTGCCAGGTTCAGGCCAAGTGCGGCGACGATCAGGCTAACACGAGCAAAACGGTGATGGGACATGGATAAATCCTTCATTCATAAACAAAAAAAGTGGCATGACACGACAACGCACCAGATCATGAAACGGTGGACACACGGCAGTTCGGCGCAGCGCGCTGCGGGCTGCGGCGGATTTGGAACGCGGTCGTCAAGCCAGGGTTTTCACGCGAAGGCCATATTGTCCCATAAAGCGCTTCGAGGCAGCGCGAATTATGGCGCGCGCGCCGCCGCAAAGGGGCGCGCGCGTTTGGCGGGGAAAAAATCAGCGCTGCGGGCAGGCGATGCCATCGACGTTAAAAAACAGACAATGGGCGAGCGGAAGGCGCAGCTGTGCGAGACTGCCGGCCACCGGCGCGACGGCGCCAACGCCCAGGCGCACCGCGATCAGCTCGCTCGATTCGGGCGTCGATGCATACACGACGCTCTGGTCGCCCAGGTACTCGACATGGCGCACCGTCACCGCCAGCAGGTCCGGCGCGCTCGCATCGAACGGCACCAGCGCCAGGTGTTCGGCGCGCACGCCCAGCGTGACGCGGTCGCCCCGGCGGGCGTGCTGGTCCTGCAGGGACAGCGTGATACGCGCGCCGCCGGCCAGTTGCAGCGTGACCTGGCCGGCGACGCTGTCGGCTACCTCGGCGGCCAGCAGATTCATTTTTGGCGCGCCCAGAAAGCCGGCCACGAACAGATTGGCCGGACGCTGGTACAGCTCGACCGGCGTGCCCACCTGTTCGATGCGCCCGCCGTTGAAGACGACGATGCGCTGGCCCAGCGTCATCGCCTCGACCTGGTCGTGGGTGACGTAAATCATGGTCGTTTTCAGCTCACGGTGCAGGCGGCTGATCTCCACGCGCATCTGCACGCGCAGGCTCGCGTCCAGGTTTGACAGCGGCTCGTCGAACAGGAACACGTCGGGCTTTCTGACGATGGCGCGCCCGATCGCCACGCGCTGGCGCTGGCCGCCGGACAGGTCCTTGGGTTTGCGCTCGAGCAGGTGCTCGATCTGCAAAATCTCGGCCGCCCGTTGCACGGCGGCGCGCAGCGCGGCCCCCTTGTGGCCGGCCAGCTTGAGTGCGAACGCCATGTTGTCGAACACGTTCATGTGCGGGTACAGCGCATACGACTGGAACACCATGGCCAGGCCGCGCCGCGCCGGCGCGATGTCGTTGGCGCGCTGCGCGCCGATGAACAAGTCGCCCTCAGTGATCTGCTCGAGTCCGGCGATCATGCGCAGCAGCGTCGACTTGCCGCAGCCGGAAGGACCGACAAACACGATCAGTTCGCCGTCGGCGATGTCCAGGTCGACGCCATGCACGACCGTGTGCTGGTCGTAGCGCTTGACGAGGTGTTGAAGGCGCACGCTGCTCATCGGATCAGGCCGCGCCGGCCGCTTGGGGCTGTGCCTCGGCGTGCTCGCCCGCGCTCATCGGAATGAACTGCGACAGGATCAGCACCGGCAGCGACGCCGCCAGCACCCACACGAAGAAATGCTGATAGCCCAGCGCTGCCTGGATGTCGCCGCTGACAGTGCGAAACAGCACCGAGCCGAGCTGCATGATGCCGGTCGCGAACGCGTAGTGGGCGGTCTGGTATTTGCCCACCGCGACGACCTGCATCATGTACAGGATCAGGCCGACGAAGCCAAAACCGATACCGAACATTTCCATTCCCAGCGCCGCGCCGATCACCGTGATATCGGTGGGCAGCACGGTGCTGAGGAAGTAAAACACCACGTTGGGCAGGTTCATGGCGATGATCAAAAACAGGATCGCGCGCTTCAAGCCCAGCCAGGAGGTGAAGTAGCCGCCGGCGATCGAGCCGATGATGAAGGCGACGGTGCCGACGGTGCCGTACACGGCGCCCACTTCGGCCGTCGACAGGCCCAGCCCGCCCAGTGCGCGCGCTTCGCGCAAGAACAGCGGGCCGATGGTTTGCACCTGCGCTTCGCCGGCGCGAAACAGGATGATGAACACGATCGACACCCAGATGCCCGGCTTCTGGAAAAACGCCACGATCACATCCCACATGGTGCGCGAGATGCCGCTTAGCGAACGGTCGGCCAGAATGGCGTTCTTGGCCGGTGGCAGCGACCAGCTGTGATACAGGCCCAGTGTGACGAGCATCGCGCCCAGGATGCAAAAGATGATGGTCCAGGCGGACGTGACGCCGATCGACTTTTCCAGGTAGCCGGCCAGGATCACCAGCCCGCCCAGCGAGATGAACTTGCCGGCGTTGAAGAAGGTGCCGGTCCAGCCGGCGTAGGCGGCCTGCTGGCGGCTGCTCAGGCTGGCGATGTACAGGCCGTCGCAGGCGATGTCGTGGGTGGCCGACGCAATCGCCACCAGTGCCAGCATGGCGATGGCGGCGGCGAACCAGGACGGCAGGTGCAGCGCCAGCGCCACCAGACCCAGGCTGGCGCCGCCCATCAGCTGAAACGCCACCACGACGATTTTTTTGCTGCTGGCCAGTTCCAGGAACGGACTCCAGAGCGGCTTGAACACCCAGGCCAGGCCGATCAGGCCGGTCCAGCGCGCGATCAGCTCGTTCGGTACGGCCATGCTCTTGAACATCAGGCCGGCCACCAGCATCACCGCGTAGAACGGCAGTCCCTGGGCAAAGTAGAGAGTGGGCACCCACGCCAGCGGGGAGCGTTTGGTCTGGCTGTCTTGGTTCATCGCGCGGTCTTTCAAAGTGGTGGAGGGGGCTTAGTCGGCGAAGCCGACGACCGGGCAAATGCCGTGCGCGGGCAGTTCGCCAGCCAGCCAGTCGTGCACGGCGCCCAGCGCCGCCTGCGCGAAGCCGTAGGTGATCAGCGCCGGGGCGGCGAAGTCGAGCGCCTGGAACGGGCTCCACAAAGCCAGGTGCAGATCCGGGCGCCAGCTGGCCCGTGCGTGCGGCCCGTAGCGCAGGCGCGACGTCGAGGCCAGGATCACAGCGCGGCCGTCGGCCGGCAGCTGGCTCCAGTCGAAGCTTTCGGCGTCACCAAACGTGACGGTGTCGACGTCGTACAGTTCGGACAGCAGCGCTGCCACCGTGGCGGCCGGCACGCCCGCTTCGGACACGCCGTCGCTGACGACATCGGCGCGCACCACCAGGCGCACCTTGCTGCCTTTCGGCGGCGCGACCGGCGCGCCGCGCGCGGTCAGGCCGGCGCGCCAGCCGCGCGCCATGATCTGGCGGTCGGCGGTGTCGTCCTTGTATTCGCCGACGGCGGCGGGGTAGGCCACGGCCAGCGCGTCCAGCCGGGCCAGGCGCGGCGCGATGGACGCGTTGGCCAGTGTGCCATCGTCCAGCGCGGCGCAGATCGCATCCAGCGTTTCCAGTTGGGTGGCGCGGTCGCCCAGCGCCATCACCATGTCGGTGCCGGCCAGCAGCGCCTGCACGGCTGCGTTGCCCACGCCGAAGCGTCCGGCGATGGCGTGCATGTCCATGCCGTCGGTGATCACCACGCCCTGATAGTGCCACTCGTCGCGCAGCAGTTCGGTCAGGATCCGGTGCGACATCGTGGCCGGGAACAGCGGGTCCAGCGCCGGGTAGACGATGTGCGCCGTCATCATCGCCGGTGCGCTGGCGCAGGCGATCTTGAAGGACGCGAATTCGAGCGCTTCCAGTTCGGCCAGCGTCTTGTCGACGGTGGGCAGTGCGCGGTGCGAGTCGACGTGGGTGTCGCCGTGGCCGGGGAAATGCTTGACGCAGCAGGCCACGCCTTCGCCCAGCGAGCCTTCCATCCAGGCCATCGCCAGCCGGGTGGCCGGCACCGGCCTTGATCCAAACGAGCGCTCGGCGATGACCGGGTTGGCCGGGTTGTTGTTCAGGTCCAGCACGGGCGCGAAATTCCAGTTGAAGCCGAGCGCGCGCACGGCGCGCGCGCAGGCCGCGCCCACTTCGCGGGCGAGCGCCGTGTCGTCGCCGGCGCCCAGCGCCATCGCCGACGGCGGCGTTGGCACCCAGGTGGCGCGCACCACGGCGCCGCCTTCCTGGTCGAGCGCGATCAGGGCATGCTCGCCCATCACCGCACGCAGGTCGCCCGTCAGCTTGGACAGCTGGGCGGCGTTGACCATGTTCTGGCGGAACAGGCAAACCGCACGGATGCCGTTCTCGCGCAGGTAGTGGGCCGTCTCGCTATCGAGTTCGGTGCCGGGAATGCGGATCATGATCAACTGGCCCGCGCGTTGGCGGGTGCTTGCTGGGTACGTCATTTGACTCCTCCCTCCATGCCACGCATGAAGAAACGTTGGGTGAATAAGAATACGACGAGTATCGGTAAGATGGTCAGGACGGTGCCGGCGGCGATCACCCGGGTGCTCGAGCCGAAGGTGCCGCGCAGGTACAGCACGCCGACCGACAGCGGAAAGCGATCTGGCTTACTCATCACGATCGATGGCCAGATGTACTCGTTCCACGCTTCCACGCTGGCCAGGATGCCCACCGTGGCCAGCCAGGGCGCGATCAAAGGCAGCATGATATGGCGGAAGATGGTCCATTCGCCAGCGCCGTCGATGCGCGCGGCGTCGATCAGGTCTTGCGGCACTTCCTCGAAGGCTTGCTTGAGCATCAAAATGGACACCGCCGTGACGATGTTGGGCAGGATCACACCGGTGTAGGTGTCGACCAGCCCGAGCCGGGTGATCGAGATGAAGTTGACCAGGAAGTTGACTTCGGACGGCAACACCATGGTCGCCACGATCACGCCCAGGATCAGTTTGCGGCCGTGAAAGTGCAGGCGCGCCAGCGGGTAGGCGGCCAGCGCGCACAGCACCAGTTTCCACAGCACGGTCAACAAGGTGATCAGGATCGAGTTTTTATAGAAGTCGAACAGCGGAATGGCGCGCAGCACCTCGGCGAAATTGTCCAGTGTCAGGCCGTGCGGCCACATGCTGGGCGCCAGCCCGAAGATCTCGCCCTCGGACGACAGCGCCGTGACCAGCGTCCACCAGAACGGAAACACGCACAGCAGCGCGATCAGGCAAAGCAGCAGATAGCGGGCGGCCAGGCGCATGGTCGATGTCGTCATGGCTTAGCGATGCTTCGGTTTGATCAAGCGCAGGCAGACCAGCGCGATGGCGACGCAGAACATCGACACGACGAAACTGGCCGCCAGCGCACGCGGCAGCTTGAGGTGTTTCAGGCCCTGGTCGTAGGCGTAGTACAGCGCGGTGACGGTCGAATTCATCGGCCCGCCGCCGGTCAGCACGTCCACTTCCTGATACGCTTTCAGCGCGGCCAGCACCGACATGATGGTGCACAGCGCGATGGTGGGATACAGCATCGGCACCGTGATGCGCCAGAAACGCTGCCACGCGTTGGCACCGTCGAGCAGCGCCGCTTCCTGCATCTCGCGCGGGATCGCCTGCAGCGCCGCCAGATACATCACCATATACCAGCCCAGGCCGCGCCAGATCGTCACGAACATCACCGCGAAAATGGCGATCGCGTCGTCCGACAGCCAGCCGACCGGCGCGTTCACCATGTGCAGTTGCAGCAGCACGTAGTTGAGCGCGCCCTGTTCGTGAAACAGGTTGCCCCACATGATGCCCACCACCGACACGGTCGTCACCACCGGCACGTAGAAGGCGGCGCGAAACAGCGCGATGCCGGGCAGGCGCTGGTTCACCAGCACCGCCAGCGCCATCGCGCCGACCTGGATGGCGGGCACGATCAGCAGGAACAGCAGCGAATTTTTCAGGCCGGTGACAAACATCTCATTGTCGAAAATGGCGCGGAAATTGGCCAGAGCGACCCAGTGCGTCTCGCGCACCAGGCTAAAATCGGTGAACGCGAGCAGCGAGCCGTAGCCGACCGGCCAGAACGAGAACACGGCCAGCACGCAGAGCGCGGGCGCCAGAAACAGCCAGGCGGTCAGCGTGCGCTTCATGGTTGCGCCGCCAGCTTCTTGTCCCAGATCGCGGCCGCCTGGGCCAGTGCCTGTTTGGCGTCCTGCTTGCCGGTGACGGCCGCCTCGACCGACTTGACCAGCACGCGGCGCAGCTCGTCGTAGTCTTCCACGCCCGTCACGTACAACGTGTGCGAGTGGGCCATCGACAGCGCGCCGGCGGCCACCGCCTTTTCCGCCGCGCCGGCGTTGCTCGGCAGCGCCAGAAAATACGGGTCCTTGGCCGCCGCCAGCGTGGTCGGGAACACCCGCGCCGCCTTGGCGAATGCCATCTGGCGCGTGTCGTCGGTGAGGAAGCGCGCAAATTTGCCGACTGCCGGCAGCAGCTTCGCATCGACGCCTTTGGGCACCGCGAAATGGATCAGCCAGCCGCCGTCGGCGATGCCGGTCGGGCCCAGCGGCGCGGGCGCGACGTCGGTGAGCGCGTAGATGGCGGGCGCGTCGGCCAGCACCCGGCCCAACGCGCTCGGCGGCGCCAGCAGCATGCCCAGCCGGCCGCCGTTGTAGGCGGCCACCACGCCGGGAAAGTTATCCTCGGCGAACAGGCTGTCCTTGAGCAGGCCGCCGGCCTTGTAGGTCAAGGCGAGCTTTTCGATCAGCGCCACGTGGCGCGCTGTGTTGAACGCGGCGCGCCCGTTGACGACCACCGGCAGTCCTTGTTGCAGGAACAGTCCGTCGATTTTGGACAGGGCGGGGCAGATGCCGGCCTTGCCCGTTTTGGCGGCAATGGTGCGCGCGATCGACAATTGCTCGTCGAGGTCGCGCGGCGGCGCCTGGATGCCGGCGTCCTTGAAAATGCTGGTGTTGTAGGCGATCACCGCGACGTTGCTATACCACGGGAAGCCGTAGGTTTTGCCTTTGAAGCTCAGGTCGTCGATGGCGCTGGCGAGGTAGCCGGCGCGGGCGCCGCCCATCAGCGCGTCGACCGGCTGAAGCAGGCCGTCGCGCGCCAGTTCGTCGGCCCAGGGCACGTTCAGGTTGACCAGCGCCGGCGGCGATCCGGCCACGATGCGCGTGATCAGCTTGGTCTGGATCGCGTCCCACGGAAAATCGACCCACTCGATCTGAACGCCCGGGTTGTGCGCCTGGTAGTCCTTGACCAGCGCCTCGAAGTGGGCGGTGAACTTGGGCTTCAGGCTGAAGGTCCAGAACTCGATCTTGTCGGCCGCCCGCACATCGCACAGGACGAGCGCGAGCAGCGCGGCTACTGCCAGCAATTTCTGCTTCATCCTGTGTGTCCCCTCGATATGCTGTCGGTCGTTGCCGCAGCTTAGTGTACTAGTTTGTCTTTGTGACTTTGGACAAATGGCGTGGGCGGTCCGGATCCATGCCACGCGCCGCAGCCAGTTGCGCCGCCATCACGTAGAACGCCTGCACGGCCACGATCGGATCGAGGTCGGGCGTGGCGGCCACCGGCATGGTCAGGTCGCGTTCAGGCACATCGCTGGGCGCGGCCAGCAGCACGCGCGCGCCGCGAGCGCGCATCTCGGCGGCCAGCGCGACCAAGCCGGCCTGGGTCGGGCCGCGCGTGGCGAAAATGAGCAGCGGATAGCCGTCTTCGATCAGCGCCATTGGGCCGTGTTTGATCTCGGCGCCGCTGAACGCTTCCGCTTGCAGGGCCGAGGTCTCCTTGAATTTCAACGCCGATTCGAGCGCGATCGGAAAGCTGATGCCCCGTCCGACGACCATGATGTTGCGCGCCGGCGCTAGCACCTCGATGGCTTTGGACCAGTCGCTGGTGGCGGCCACGCGCAGCGCATCCGGCAAGGCCAGCAAGCCCGCTTGCAGCTCGGGGTCGTTTTGCCACTGCGCGACCAGGCGCGCACCGGCTACCAGACTGGTGATGAAACTCTTGGTGGCGGCCACGCTTTGTTCTTTACCGGCGTGCAGTGGCATCGCCCATTCGGCGGCGTGGGCCAGCGGCGAGTCGATGTCGTTGACCAGTGCCACGGTGGTGGCGCCGCCGTCGCGGAAATAGCGGATCGGCTCGACCACGTCCGGGCTCTGGCCCGATTGCGAAATGGCGATGGTCAGCGTGTCGCGCGTGATCAGCGGGGATTTGTACAGCGTCACCAGCGACATTGGCAAGGATGCGACGACCCGGCCCATGCGCGCCATGATCAGGTAGGCGCAGTAGTTGGCGGCGTGGTCGGAGCTGCCGCGCGCCACGGTGAGCGCGGTCGAAAACGGCGTGGACCTCAGTTTGCGGCCAAGTTCCGCGTAACGGTCGACGTCGCTGGCCAGTTGCAGGGCGACGCAGTCGGCCGCGGACACGGCTTCTTTAAGCATCATTGAGGTCACAGAATTCTCCTTCGATATACACAGCTTTGAGGTTGAGATGGCGGTCGAGTACGACCATGTCGGCGTAGCAGCCGATTTGCAGGCGGCCGCGTTCGCGCTCGCCCAGATAGTCGGCGGCGTAGGTGGACACGCGTTTGGACGCGTCGGCCAGGTCCAGCCCCAGTCCGACCAGATTACGCAGCGCTTGGTCCATCGTCAGCGTCGAACCGGCCAGCGTGCCGTCGGGCAGGCGCACGCCGCCCATGCACTTTTGCACGCGGTGCCGGCCCAGCATGTATTCGCCGTCCGGCATGCCGGTTGCGGCAGTCGAATCGGTCACGCAGTACAGGTGCGGAATGGCGCGCAGCGCGACGGCGATGGCGCCCGGATGCACATGCAGCAGGTCCGGAATCAGTTCGGCGTACTGGGCATGCGCCAGCGCGGCGCCGACCATGCCCGGCTCGCGGTGGTGCAACGGGCTCATGGCGTTGAACAGGTGGGTGAAGCCGGAGGCGCCGTGCGCCAGCGCGGCCACGCCGTCTTCATACGAGCCCAGCGTGTGGCCGATCTGCACGCGGATGCCGGCGTCCGACAATTCCTTGACCAGCTGCAGGTGGCCGGCGATTTCGGGCGCGACGGTGATCAGTTTCAGTGGCGCGAGGGCCGCCAACTGGTGCACTTCGCTCATCGTGGCGGCACGCGCATAGTTAGGTTGCGCGCCCAGCTTGCCGGAGTTGATGTACGGGCCTTCCAGATGCACGCCGAGGATGCGCGCCGAGCCGGGCCGGCGACTGGCGCAGGCCGCGCCGATCGCTTTCAGGGCCGCGTCGATTTCCTCGGGCGGCGCCGTCATCGTCGTCGCCAGCAGACTGGTGGTGCCGTGCTTGGCGTGCATCGCGGCGATCACGTGGGCCGCGTCGCCGCCCTGCATGATGTCCTTGCCGCCGCCCCCGTGCACATGCAGGTCGATGAAGCCGGGGATGATGTAGTCGTCGCCGTTGGTGGACGGGTCGACACGGGTGCCGTCAATGCCGGTCACGCGCGCGTCGTAGGCGAGCGCGCCGTGGATCCAGCCATCGGGGGTCAGGATATTGCCATGTAATGCGACGTTCATCGGCGCGACTCCGCTACAAATTCATAATAATCACTGCGGCAGTACGAGTGGGTCAGTTCCACCGCAGCGCCGTTCTCAAGGTAACTTACTCGGGTAATGTGCAGCATCGCCGCGCCCGCCGCCAGTCCGGCCAGGCGGGCCTGTTCCGGTGTGGCGTTGATTGCGCGGATATGCTGCAGCGCGCGCATCGGGATCGTGCCGCGCGCTTCCAGATAGCCGTACAGCGAATCGATCACGCCATGCGGGTCCGGCATATAAGTGGTCGGGATGGTGGTCGTCTCGATCGCCATCACCACGTCGTCGGCGGTGCGCAGGCGCTTCAGGCGCGCCACCGGCATGTTCGGCGACAGTCCCAGCGACAGCAGTTCGAGCGGCGCGGCCAGGCCGATGTCGCGTTCCAGCCAGCGCGAGCCGGCCGCGAAGCCGCGCTGGCGCAGTTCCTCCGAAAAGCTGGTCAGGCGCGACAGCGGCTGTTCCAGTTTCGGCGTGATGTAGGTGCCCGAGCCGCGCTTTCTGGTCAGCATGCCGCGCTCGCACAGCATGTCGATCGCCTTGCGCGCGGTCACGCGCGAGATCGCCAGCATGTCCGACAGCATGCGCTCGGACGGCAGCGCCTCGTTGGCGCGCCAGTGGCCGCCATTGATCCCGTCCGACAGCTTGTTGGCCAGCTGGATGTACAGCGGCGTGACGCTGTCGGCGTCGGGATGGAAATCACTGAGCTGGGTCAGCATGGGCGCCCTCACGAAGGTGCAGCTCGATCATGCGCAGCGCGCCGCTGGTGGAGTCGCCCTGCGCCGGCACGCAACGCGCCAGCAGGGACGCCGGCAGGTAGCCGCGCAAGGGGCCGGCCAGGCCGCCGCACAGCGCGATCGGCAGCGTGCCCGACGGGTCGAGCGCGGCGGCGATGCTGGCCACTTCGATGCCGGCGCTGGCCACGATGCCACGCGCCACGCTGTCGCTGCCGGCGTGTGCGAGCACCAGCGGCGCCAGCGTCGCGTAGTCGGTCTGGCTGGCCTGCGCCAGCCAGGTGAACAGGCCGTCGTGGCTGGCGCCGCATTGCGCGATAACCGCTTGCGCAAACGCGCTGCTTGGGCGGCGCCCGTCGAGCACCTGTTCGACATGGTTGATGGCGCGCAGGCCGATCCAGCCGCCGCTCGCTTCGTCGCCGGACGGAAAACCCCAGCCACCCACTTCGCGCCGCGACCCGCACGGCAGCAAGGCTTCGCCCACGCTGCCGGTGCCCAGCGCGATGATGGCGCCGCTGCCGCCGCGGTGTGCGCCAACGAGCGTGGTGAACGAATCCGATTCAAGCTGCAGCGCGCCGTAGGCCGGCGCTGCGGCGGTGAAGGCGCTGGCCCATTGTTTGTTCAGGACGCCGGCCAGGCCCAGTCCGATGGCGATCCGGGCGGGCGCCGGTTGCTTCAGGCCGGCCGCCTCGAACGCCTGCGCGATGGCGCTGCCGATGGCGCGCCAGGCCTTGTCGATGCCATGCGCCAGGCCGGACGGGCCGGCACGACCTTGCGCGAGCACAGTCGCGTCGCGGCGTGCCAGGCAAACCCGGGTTCCGCTGCCACCGCCGTCGACGCCAATCAGATATTCGATCATGTTTTTGTTTTGAAAGTGCAGAGCAACGTTGCCGGCCCGAACAGCCGGGGAGTGGCTCGCCTGGAACGCAAAAATCGACGTGAATCGACGAGCTGAAGGCACTATATGGTCGCCTCACTGGCTTGTCAACAGGTATTTAAGTGGTATTGCAATTTATGGAATTGGCATTGCGCAATTTTGCCGTGGCAAGCGCGTAGTTCTTTGTTTTTAAAGGATTTTTTAAAATAGATAAATGGTATTGTTTTGGCGTCTAATTTGATGATTTTTGGTATTGGCGGTGTCGACAGCGACGGACCAGCTCGAAGCGCCTGCGCGCCTGCGCGTGTTTGCTTTGCGCACGTGTCGAAAGGCGAGCTTTGCCGCCTTTGCGCCTGGGTGCGAGGATGCCTTGGTCTGGCCCGGACTCAGAACGTCGACGTTGCCTGCGCCGGCTCGTGCTCGTCGCGCTGTTCTTCAAGCCGATGTCGGCGGCGCGTGTCGCGTGACGGCGCTTGTATCCGAAAACGGGATTGTGATACGCTTAATTGTTCATTTTTAACAATATCGCGGAACGTCATGCGACGCTGGTGTCGCGCCTCAGGTCGGTGCCAACACCGCGCCTTGTTTGTCAGATCGGGAAAAGAGAATGAACTTTAGCGAGAAGCCGTACCTGCGCTCGGTCGCGCTCAAGCGCGAGAGCATCGATTCGTTCGATGCCTATCCATTTTGCATACCGTCGATAGCGGGACTGGAAACGCTGACATTTGATGAGGACGTGACGTTTTTTGTCGGCGAAAACGGCTCGGGAAAGTCGACCTTGCTGGAGGCGATCGCCGTGTCGCTGGGTTTCAACCCGGAAGGCGGCAACAAGAACACCAACTTCGCCACCCACGAAAACCACTCCCAACTGAGCAAACACGTCAAAGCGATACGCGGCTTCAAGAAACCGACCGACGGCTATTTCCTGCGCGCGGAAAGTTTCTACAATCTGGCTTCGTACATGGAGCAGGATGGGCGATCCGCATATCTGAACAGCTACGGCGGCAAATCGCTGCATGCCCAGTCGCACGGCGAATCGTTCATGGCGACCTTGCTCAACAAGTTGCAGGGCCATGGTCTGTATCTGATGGACGAGCCGGAGGCGGCGCTGTCACCGATGCGGCAACTGGCCGCCTTGTCCGCCATCCACCAACTGGTCGAGAACAAATCCCAATTCATCATTGCGACCCACTCGCCGATACTGCTGGCGTACCCGCGCGCGAAAATCTATCAATTTTCCGAGCGCGGAATCCATGAAATTGCCTATACCGACACCGAGCACTACTCGGTGACGAAAGACTTTCTGAACAATCGCGAGAAAATGCTGAGCATATTGATGGAGGCGTGAGCGGCGAGGCGCGGCAGACCCACCGCCCCAAACGATTTTCAGGTGGCTGGTCCGGATCGGCGGACTGTTTCAGTCTATCGTCGCGCGGCAAACCGCTGTCCTGACTTGGATGTGTGCGGCGGGTCGCTGCACACACAGTATGCGCCGCCACCGCCACCGCCACCGCCACCGCCACCGCCAGCACGGATGTGGCGATGTTTGGCGCGGGCCGAGATGTCTTCAAGCAGGGTTGCGGTCACACATCGTTGATGCGCCTGAGCGGGACGTTGAGCTGCCAAGTGTCGTTGCAGGCGACAGTCGTTCACGCAAACGCATGAACGGTGTTTCGACCAGCCGGTACAGCAGCCACCCGCCCAGCAGACTGGCCAGCATGATCAGGCCAATGCCAGGCACGGAGTCGGTGTCGATGTGCAGCGCGGCCATGGGCGCGATCGCCAGCTTGAAGATCGGCTTGTGCGCCAGGTAGAGCGCGTACGACCACAGCGCGATGCTGGTGGCGCCGGGCACGCGCAGCCGGTGCAGCAGCGACGCTGGGCTGAGCGCGGCCAGCGTCAATATGCCGAAGCTGGCGGCCAGCAGGGAGTAGCCGAAGGTCGACATGAAAAATCCGACGCCGTAGCCCTCGATATCCTGAAAGTGCGCGAACAGATAAAACATGCTTGCTGTGGCCAGCACGCCGGCCAGCAACAGTGCATTGCCTCTGCGCAGAATGCGCTGGTACTGCGCCGGATGAAAATTCTTCAGCAGCGCGATGGCCACGCCGGGCAGCAGCTCGTCGAAGCGGGCGAAACTTGAATAGTAGATGTGCTGGTAGTAGTCGTTACTACTGATGGCGTTGCGGCCGTGCTCAAGCCATGCCATGCCGCGGATTGTCACGCCGGCGCCGATCGCCGCGGCGATGATGCACCAGGCGAGCGTGCGCTGACGCCGGCTGGCGGCGATCAGAATCGCGACGACGGGCAGAATCAGGTAGAACTGTTCTTCGACGCACAGTGACCAGGAGTGGGTAAAGGTTTCGCCCGGATGCATGCCGAAATTTTGGGTGAACGTCAGGAAGCGCCACAGAGCGGCGGTCGCCTTGCCCGCCAGCTGCGCAGGGAACAGCCAATACAGCGCCAGCAGCACGATGTAGTTCGGCAGCGTGCGCAGCGCGCGCCGGATGTAAAACGTCTTCAATGAAAACGTGGCGCCGTTGGCCTGGCTTGCGAACACCTGATTGCCGATCAGGTAGCCGCTCAGTACGAAGAACAGGTCGACGCCGGCCCAGCCGATCTCGGACAAGAATCCGAAGGTGTTTTTGCCGCTGACGACGACCGTGTAGTGGGATATCAATACCAGGATGATCGCGGCGGCGCGTAGTGTGTCAAGCCCGTTCAAGCGGGCGGTCGGTGTGGATGCGGCCATGTTACTCAATTTGTGATGGAAGTGAAACGCTTGCCGGCAAGCGTTGAGGAGCGCACGCCACTGTACAGGGCTGGCGTCCGTTTGCACATGGTGGTGCGCCAATACGGTTGGCCGCTGCGTTGAAGCGGGAGCTGACGCGCCGTCATCCGATGACGCAGCCGCGCACGCGCTTCAAGGCTTCGATCAGCGGCGCGATATAGGTGCGGCTGGCACGCACCGGCGTGCCGTCGTGCAGGCGCAGCAGCGCGTCGCGGTTGGTCAGCGCGCGCAGTTCGGCCACCTGCTCGATGCGCACGATGGTGGAGCGGTGCACGCGCACGAACTGGCGCGGGTCCAGCCTTTGCATCAGCCGCTGCAGCGACTCGCGCACCAGGTGCTGTTTGCCGCCTGCGTGCAGGGTCGCGTAGTCGCCGTCGGCGTCGATCCAGGTGACGTCGGCGACGTTGACGAACACGATGCGGCTGCCCACGCGCACCGTGAATGTTTCGACGTAGTTGGCCGCTTCGGTGGTGCCCGCCTGCGCTGGCGCGCCGGCCGGGCCGACGCCGGCGCGCCGGTACGGCCAGGCCAGTCGCGCGCGCTCGAGCGCTTCGAAAAAACGCTCGTCGTCGATCGGCTTGAGCAGGTAGTCGATCACGTTCAGTGCGAACGCCTGCAGGGCGAAGTGGTCGTAGGCAGTCAGCAGGATGGCCATCGGGCGCGCGCGCGGCGCCAGCGCGTCCAGCACTTCGAGCCCGTTCATGCCCGGCATCTGGATGTCGATGAACACCAGATCGGGCTGACTGGCGACGATGCCGGCCAGCGCCGCCGGGCCGTCGCCGTATTGCGCGACGACCTCGACATCGGCGCAGCCGGCCAGGCGCGCGATGACGCCGCTGCGCGCCAGCGGTTCGTCGTCGACCACGGCCACGCGCATCATGCGGCGCTGGCCCACGCTTGCTCCGGCGCGGCGGCCGCGCGCAGCGGCAGGTCGATGCTGACGTTGTAGTTGCCGGTGTCGCCGGCGCGCGCAGTGAAGACGTGGTCGTCGGGGTAGAGCTGGGCCAGACGCGCGCGCACGTTGCCGATGCCGACGCCGCGCGAGGCAGCGTCGGCGCTGTCGACCGGCGTCTGGGCTGACACGCCGTCGTTGTCGACCCGGATGTGCAGGCGCGTGCCGGCGCGCGTGATGTGCACATCGAGCCGGCCGGCGTCGCTGCGCCGGGCGATGCCGTGGCGGATCGCGTTTTCCACCAGCGGTTGCAGCAATAGGTAGGGCACGTAGGCGTTCAGCACGTCCGGGCCGATGTGGATGCCCACGCACAGTTTGTCGCCCAGGCGCGCTTTTTCGATGTCGAGGTAGCCTTCGGTGAGCGCCAGTTCGTCGGCCAGCGCGTGCTCGTGGCAGTCGCCGCTGTCGAGCGTGGCGCGCAGAAAATCGGCCAGCCGGGCGATCATGCGCGAGGCCTCGCGATTGCGTTCGCCGGCCACCAGCGCGGAGATCGCGTTGAGCGTGTTGTACAGAAAATGCGGCTGCAGCTGATAGTGCAGCGCGCGCAACTGGGCTTCGCGCGCCAGCGCCAGCGCCTCGCTTACGCGCAGCTGGGCGCGCCCGAGCGCGGCGGCGTAGGCCACCACGGCGTGCATCGCGCAAAACGCGATCAGCGCCAGCCAGCAGCCATCGAGGCCGCGAAACATGAAGCGCCACGCGAACGCGCGGTCCATACCCAGGCTGACGCCCAGCAGTTGGCCGAGCACGTTGTTGGCCAGCGACATCGCGTAGCTCACGCCCAGCAGCGCCAGCGCCACGCCCCACCAGCGCCACTGGCGCCGCCACAGCAGACGCTGCAGAAAGGTGAGCGGGAAAATCCACACGATGTAGGCGCCGATATACAGTGCGCGGAATGCGGCCATGTGGCCGTAGCCCAGGTCGGGCAGCCCCATGATCGCCATGCACAGCGAAATCGGCAAGCCGGCCAGCACCGGCATCCAGAACGGCAGCGCGGCCAGATCGGCGCCGCTGGCGTTGACAAGCTTGGCGGCCGGCGCGGGCGCGTCGATCAAAGGCGGTTCATGGTTCACGAAGTGGCACGCAGGGTTGGCAGAACCCGCATTCTAGCGTGTGCGGGCGAGCTTGGTGCTTCAGCGGCCGACCGAGTAGATCATCGAGCTGATCTTCCAGCCGTCGTCGGTCTTGACCAGGTGCCAGGCTTCGCTGCCGCGATTGTTGACGGCGCCATCGTCGAGAAACACAAAGTCGAAATACACTGAGGCGATGCTGCCGTTGGTGTCGATGCGCACGTTGGAGAATTTCTCTTCGATCGGCTTGGTGCTGCTGCCGACGAAGTCGACGAACTGCTTGTAGGCACCCGGATTGGCCTTGTGCGCATTCGGATGCTTCTGCTTGATTTCGGCGTAGCTGTCGTCGCTGAGCACAGTCATCCAGCTATTATCCTTGGGCAGAAACAGCGCGCCCAGCGTCTTGGCGTCCTTGTTGATGATCGCGCTCTGGAAGCTCTGGACGATCTGCTCGATCTGTTTTACCGCTTCGGCGTTACCGCTTGGGGATGGCGCCCCCGCGTGTGCGCTGTGGATGCCGACGGCGAGTATGACGGCGATGAGTTTGAGGTATTTCATTGGCGACTCCTGATGGCAAGGGGGACGCACCGATGGTTCGGATGCGGACCCGATGACTGTAGCCAATGCGCAGCGCGCCGGATAGGCGCTTGCGGCGAAACGGTGCGCCGTTGCGGCGAAGCGGTGCCGGCACCGCTGGCCGTGACGCGCCATGTCGGCGCGTCACGGGCACGCGATCAGCGCGCCACTTCGACCACGGGCAGCTCGACGTAGCTGTCCTGTCCCGGCGCGTGATAGATGCGCTGGGTGGCCTTCTTGTAGTCGCCCGGCTTGGCCCAGAAGATGTTCGGCACGAACGTCTGCGGGTTGCGGTCGTACAGCGGGAACCAGCTCGACTGCACCTGCACCATGATGCGGTGGCCCGGCAGGAAAACGTGGTTGGCGGTCGGCAGCGCGAAGCGGTAGGCCAGCGCGGCGTTGGCGGCGATCGGCTTGCCGGTCTCGAAACCCTCGCGGTAGCGGCCGCGGAAGATGTCGCCCGAGATCATCAGCTGGTAGCCGCCCATGCCCGGCTGGCTGGCCACTTCGGGCGGATACAGGTCGATCACCTTGACCACCCAGTCGCTATCGGTTCCGCTGGTGGAGGCGATCAGGTTGGCGATCGGCTCGCCGCTGATTTTGAGCGGCGCGGCCAGCACGTCGCTGGTGAAGGTGAGCACGTCGGTGCGCCCGGACGCCTCGCGCTGGTCGTCGGCCAGCCAGCGCGGCCAGCTCTGGCCTTTCAACTCGTCGTAACCGTAGGGCGCGATCGGACGGGCGCGAAACGGCACCGGCTTGCCCGGATCGGACACGTATTCGTCGAACGCGGCAGCGCCTGCGGCGGGCGCGCCAAAGCTCAGTTTCTGGTCCGCCGCCAGATGCAGCGCGGCCGGCTTGATCGCGCAGCCGCTGACGCAGCCGCTCGGCCAGGCATTCAGGCTGCGCCATTTGTTGGTGCCCGTTTCAAACGCCGACACGGTGGCTACGCCGGAGGCGGGCGCGCCGTCTTTCAGATAGTGGTCCAGGAACGGGCGCAGGATCTGCTGGCGAAAGTGCAGCGCCGTGTCGCTATCGAACTTGATCGCGCCCAGCTTGCTGCCTTCGCCGATGCCGCCTCCGTGCGACCACGGCCCCATCACCAGAAACACCTTGTCGTTGTTGGTGTCGTGCGGCTTGATTGCCTTGTAGACGGCGACAGCGCCGTAGATGTCCTCGGCATCCCACAGGCTGTGCACCAGCATGGTTGGCACCGTGACGGGCTGGCGCGCCAGGATCTTGTCCATCGCCTGCTCGCGCCAGAACGCGTCGTAGCTCGGGTGCGCCAGGATCTTGCGCCAGAAGCCGCTCTGCTCGACCCCGCGCGCCTTGCCCAGCGCGCCGGCCGAACCGCCGCGCAGGTAGGTGTCGTAGTCGTCGAAATCGCTGGTGTACCACTTCGCTTCGTTTTTGCGCGTGACCACCTGCTCCATCACATACGACAGATTGATCTGGCGGAAAGCGCCGTTGTGGAACCAGTCGTCGCCCTTCCAGCCATCGACCATCGGGTTCATCGGCACCGCCACTTTCAGGGCAGGGTGCGGATTGACCAGCGCCATCAGCGGCAGGAAGCCGTCATACGAAATGCCGATGATGCCGACCTTGCCGTTCGACTCGGGGATATTCTTGGTGAGCCACTCGATGGTGTCGTAGGTGTCGGTCGAATGGTCGACCGGGGTCGCGTTCAGCGGGCCATGCAGCGGCCGGTTCATCACGTAGTCGCCTTCGGACTCGTATTTGCCGCGGATGTCCTGCACCACGCGAATGTAGCCGCCCTCGACGATGACGTCGGTGGCGTTATCGTAGCCTTGCAGGATCGAGGACAGGTGCGAGCTGTCGGCGTGGCCGGTCAGTTCGGCCGCGCTGTACGGCGTGCGGGTGAGCAGGATAGGCGCGCCGTGCGCGCCCTTGGGCACCAGGATCACGGTGTTGAGCTTGACGCCGTCGCGCATCGGGATCATCTCGTTGCGCTTGACGTAGTCGAAGGCGTCGGTGGGTGCCACGAACTGGGCCGGCGTTTCACTGGGCAGGGCGGGGTAGCTGGCCGGCGCGGGCACTTGCGCCTGGCACAGGCTGGCAAACAGCAGGGCACCGGCGAGCGGCGTCAGGGTGGCGATCGGAGACTTCATAGGCGTCCTTCAGAGCGGGTGGATGCCGCGCGGCCCCGTGCATGGCAGTTCCGCGGCGACGACGTGAAACGGTTCAAGATGGTCGGTCAGCTTGCGCGACGCCATAATGTTGACAGTATCACAGCTGCGCGCAGCGGAACAGGTGCAAGTAGACTGCTACGGCGCGCCTGCTCGTGGCCCGTTCGCCGCAAAGCTTGGCGGCATCGCCAACCGTGCAAGGTACCGGTCGTTCAAGCCGCTGCCAGGGAGTCGCCGGCCTGGCGATATGCCGCAACGTTGACGAGCAATTTGCCGATGAATACACCGCTAAACAAGCCATATGCGCCACACACGGCAGCCATGAAACCGAACTGCGCGCTGTATTCATGATGCATGACCAAGGTGACGGCGACCACGTATTTGGTGCAGAAGATCGCCATCATCATTGCCAGCGGCAAGCAGCTGCCGCGTATCGTGATGCTGCCCTGTTGCGGATGGGCGGCAACGGCGCGCGGGTCGGCCAGTTGCCGGGTCAGTGCCGCGCCCACGGCGGCGCCGCACAGCCACAACCATGGCGCCAGCCCGAGCAAGCCGAAGCTGTTGCTGATGCCTTGCATCGACAGGCCGAGCATCACGACGGGGATGATGAATACGGATCTGAACGGGACGTCCCGGTCGGCGCTGGCCTTGATGCCGCGATAGACCAGAAAGCCCAGGATGGCCCAGACGTAGACGGGAGTGTGGCTAAGGATGGATTGCAACATGATCGGTCTGCCTTGTGTCGGTGAGGAGACTGAACTATGTCGCTGCAACGCCAGCGGCGCCACGCCGATGCGACGAAACGGCGCTGGGCGGGTGGCAAACGGCCTCGCGTTGGTGCCAAACCCGCTCTGCGCGTTGCCAAGTTTGGCGCTGGTTTATGGGCGCCGATCGGCGCGCGCTAGGTGCTCGACGCACGCATTGGTGGGTTTGACGCTCTCGTTGGCGCGCACCTGGCAAGCGTTTCAAGTCTCGGCACGGGCACAGGTGCGCCGATCAGCCTTCGGTTGCAGGCCTTGCGCGGGTGTCGCGCAAGGTCCGTCGATGGCGCTTGCTCAGATCCATACATCGCTCTCGTCGATCACATCGGGAAGATAGGTCAGGTATTGCACCAGGCGCGGCGCGCGACTGCGATTGGGCGACGCGCAATGGGGCAAGGCCTGATGCCAGATAATGAAGTCGCCAGCGTCGCCAGCAATGCTGGTGGGGCGCAGCTGTTGTGTCGCATGGCTGCGCACGTCGATGTCCTTGGGCAGGCCCGCCATCCAGGCGTCGATGTGACGGTGGAAGCCGGGCACGCACTGGAAGGCGCCGCCGTCGTCCTGCACATCGGTCAAATACAGCAGGCCTTGAAACTTGTCCGGAATTGGCAAGACCAGGCTGGCATCCCAGTGCAAGGCGCTGCCAAGGAAGGAATAATGCGCCGTCTCAGGGGGATTGAAGCTGACCTTGTCGATCGTCTTGTAGATCGCTTTGGTCTTGTACAGTTGTTCATACGCTTTGCGGATCAACGCCGATTCGCGTATCGCCTGCAAGGCCGGATGCTGCGTCAGCGTGACCATCAGTCCGTTTTTCGCGGGATGGGGCAGGTACCAGCTCTGCGGGTCCGCGGCCGAGGCGCCCAGGCATGTCCAGATCGCCGCACGCGCGTTCTCGCACTGTTCTGCGTTGACTGCCTGTTTCAAGACCAGGTAGCCGTGTTCGTCCCAAAACCGTAGATCGTCGGCGTCCAACACATCACCGTCATCCGCATCGCTGTGCGCAGCGCCGTCGGCTGGGTGGACGTGGGCCTGGCGCAGGTCGGCGATCCAGGCGATAAACGCGTCAAATGACGGTTGCTGCGAATAGAGATATTGCAGCGTCTCCTGCATGCCCAGATTGAGCTGATAGAGCACTTTGAACGATGCATTGGCATCATATCCGGGCGCGGGAACGCCGGGATTTTGGCTGTGCAGCCATAGTTGCCGCAGTCTGTCGATGGCCGTATCGTTAATTTCTGGCATAAGCGATGGACGATTCGAATGGCATGTGGAGCGAACTGGGCGCGCCGCGCGGGCTTGCCGGTGTGTGGCTGCGCCGGGGCGTGCTTGATGGTGCTGGGGCGCTCGGCGTAGCGTAGGCTATAGGCTATTGGCCGCTGGATCGCAAGCATGCGGGCCGGACTACGCCGATGACGCTGGAAGTAAAACGGGCCGCCACGCAGCTGGCGCGGGCGGCCCGTGCGGCGACTTAGTCGGCCGGCGGCACGTAGCCCACGGCGGCGTCGGCGCCGTCACCGAAGAAGTGCTTTTCCATCTGGGTGGCCAGATATTTGCGCGCGCGCAGGTCGGCCAGGTTCAGGCGGTTTTCGTTGACCAGCATGGTCTGGTGCTTGAGCCAGGCCGCCCACGCTTCCTTCGACACCGATTCGTAGATCTTTTTGCCCAGTTCGCCCGGGTAAGGCGGGAAGTCGAGGCCTTCGGCGTCTTTGTTCAGTTTGATGCAATGGATAGTGCGTGCCATCTGTGCTCCTAAAGCAAAATGAGGTAAAAGCGTGATTATAGAGTCTTAATCAAAACCTGGGACTTGCGCTGCCAGTTGTACATGTGCTGACGATCCTTGGGCAGCGCGTCCACGGTGGCGTGCACGAAGCCGCGCTTCTGGAACCAGTGCGCGGTGCGGGTGGTGAGCACGAACAGCTTGGTGAAGCCGGCCGCGCGCGCGCGGTTTTCCATGTGCTTCAGGATGCGCTCGCCGTCGCCCTGGGCCTGCACCTCGGGGTTGACGGTCAGGCAGGCCATCTCGGCCATTTTCTGGGCCGGGAACGGGTACAGCGCGGCGCAGCCGAAGATCACGCCATCATGGTCGATCACCGAGAAGTAGTCGATCTCGCGTTCGATCAGCTCGCGTCCGCGTTTGACCAGCGTGCCGTCCGCTTCCAGCGGCTCGATCAGCTTGATGATACCGCCCACGTCTTCGATGGTGGCCTGGCGCAGGCTTTCCAGGTTTTCGTGGCTGATCATGGTGCCCACGCCGTCATGGGTGAACAGCTCGAGCAGCGCCGAGCCATCCATCTCGAAGGGCACAATGTGGGCGCGCGGGATGCCGTTGTTGCAGGCTTTGACCGCGTGTTCGAGGTAGAACGCGGCGTCGGACGGCAAAAAGCCCGCCATCAGCACGGCCTGGGCCTGGTGCGAAGACAGTTCGCGGATTTCGGCGCCGGCCGCGTCGACCATCATCGGCGTCTCGGACAGGAAAATGATTTTGTCGGCGTGCAGCGCGATCGCCGCCGCCACGGCCACGTCTTCCATGGTCAGGTTGAACGCTTCGCCGGTGGGCGAAAAACCCAGTGGCGAGAGCAGCACCAGACTGTCGGTGGCCAGAATCGGGTGGATCGTCTCCGAGGCGATTTTACGGGTCACGCCGGTCAATTCCAGGTCGACGCCGTCGATCACGCCCAGCGGACGGGCGGTGACGAAGTTGCCCGAGATGATGCGGATGGCCGCGTGCGCCATCGGCGTGTTCGGCAAACCCTGGCTGAACGCGGCCTCGATGTCCAGGCGCAGCTCGCCGGCCGCCTCCTTGGCGCATTCGAGCGCGGCGATGTCGGTGATGCGCAAGCCGTTGTGGAAACGCCCTTCGACATTACGCAGCGCCAGCTGCTCGGCCACCTGCGGGCGCGAGCCGTGCACGATGACGATTTTGATGCCCAGCGCGTGCAGCAGCGACAAATCCTGTGCCAATACCGGCAGCGCGCCGGCGGTCACCAGCTCGCCGGGGAAGGCGATCACGAAGGTTTTGCCACGAAACGCGTGGATGTACGGGGCGACAGAGCGCAGCCAGTGGACGAATTGGGTAGGGTTTTCCATTAAGCGCATTATAATTCGCTGCGCGATGTCCGCGTCCAAATACATGTAAAAAACAATGTCCGAACCGAGCAACAAGGCTTTACCCCCGCAGGCTACCCCACCAGCAACGACCGAGACGGCGCCCGCAGCGTCAGCGCGTGCGCCCCGGCCGCAGGAGAACGGGCGCCCGGCGCAGCCGCAGGGCCAGCGTCCGCCGCGGCGCGACGGCGCACCGGCGCAGCCGGGCCGCGACGGCGCAGCAGCCCAGTCGGGCCAACGCCAGCCGCAGCGCGAACGCGGGTCGGCACAGCCGGGCGAGGGCGCTGCGGGACAGCCGGGCCAGCGTCAGCCACGTGCGGACGGCGTCCCTGGTCAGCCGCGGCAACGCCAGCCGCAGCGTGAACGCGTGTCGGCACAGCCGGGCGAGGGCGCAGCCGCGCAGCCGGGCCAACGTCAGCCACAGCGCGAACGCGCGCCGGCACAGGCAGGCGAGGGTGGCGCCGCGCAGCAGGGACAGCGCCAGCCGCGTCGTGAAGGTGCGACGGCCCAAGCGGGACCACGTCATCCGCCGCGCGACGGGGCGCCGGCCCAAGCGGGCCAACGCCAGCCGCAGCGTGAACGCGCGCAAGCGCATGAGGGCGAGGGCCTATCTGCACTGGCCGGTCTGCGCGGCCTCGTGGCGGCGCAAGCGGGCGAGCGCGCGCATGGTGGGCCGGCGGGCGAACTTGCGCATGGTGGGCAGGCGGGCGGGCGAGCGCAAGTTGCGCAGTCACGCAGCGCGCCAGCGCAAACCAGTGACGCGGGCGACAGCGCGCAAGCGGGCGCGGCGCCCAACGGCGCGCGCGAACGCGGCGCACGCAACGGCGCCGAGACGCGCGCGGACAGCATGCCGTTTCGCACGCCGCTGCCCCCGATCACGTATCCGGAAGATTTGCCCGTATCGGGCCGGCGCGGCGACATCGCCAAGGCGATTCAAGAAAACCAGGTCATCATCGTGTGCGGCGAGACCGGTTCCGGCAAGACCACCCAGCTGCCCAAGATTTGCCTGGAACTGGGCCGGGGCCAGAAAGGCTTGATCGGCCACACCCAGCCGCGCCGGATCGCCGCCTCGTCGACCGCCAAGCGGATCGCGCAGGAACTCGGCTCGCCCTTGGGCGAGCACGTCGGTTTCAAGGTGCGCTTTGCCGACACGCTGCAAAAGGGCGCGTCGGTCAAGCTGATGACCGACGGTATCCTGCTGGCCGAAACCCAGACCGACCCGCTGCTGAAGAACTACGACACGATCATCATCGATGAGGCGCATGAGCGCAGTCTGAACATCGACTTCCTGCTCGGTTACCTGAAACAACTGCTGCCGCGCCGGCCGGACCTGAAAGTGATCATCACCTCGGCCACGATCGACGCCGACCGCTTCGCGCGCCACTTCGGCAAACCGGATAAACCGGCGCCGGTGATCGAAGTGTCGGGCCGCCTGTACGCCGTCGAGGTGCGCTATCGCCCGGTCGAACGCGACCAGGTAATGATGGGTTCGCCCGACGCGGCCAAGCCGCTGCCCAAGGCCGCCGCCGCGCGCGACAAGCGCGACCTGATGGATGCCATCGTCGACGGCGTCGACGAGGTGTGCCGCATCGGCTCGGGCGACGTGCTGGTGTTTTTGCCGGGCGAGCGCGAAATTCGCGACTGCGCCGAGGCGCTGCGCAAGCATCATCCGCCGCACGTGGAGATCCTGCCGCTGTTCGCCCGCCTGTCGGCCGAAGAGCAGGAGCGCGTGTTCAAAGTGTCCAACGCGCGCCGCATTGTGTTGGCCACCAACGTGGCCGAAACCTCGCTGACGGTGCCGGGTATCCGCTACGTGGTCGATGCCGGCCTGGCGCGCGTAAAACGCTACAGCTACCGCAACAAGGTTGAACAACTGCAGATCGAACCGATCGCGCAATCGGCCGCCAACCAGCGCGCCGGTCGTTGCGGGCGCGTGGCCGACGGCGTGTGCGTGCGCCTGTTTGAGGAGCAGGACTTCCTGCAGCGCCCCAAATTTACCGAGCCGGAAATCCTGCGCTCGTCGCTGGCCGCCGTCATCCTGCGCATGAAGTCCTTGCACCTGGCCGACGTGGAAACCTTCCCGTTTATCGAGCCGCCGCTGGCGCGCGCGATCGCCGACGGCTACCAGCTGCTGCAGGAGCTGGGCGCGGTGGACGATCTGAACGCGCTCACCAAGCTGGGTCACCAGCTGGCCAAATTGCCGCTCGACCCGCGCGTGGGACGCATGATTTTGGCGGCGCAGGAAAACGCCTGCCTGACCGAGATGCTGGTGATCGCCTCGGCGCTGTCGGTGCAGGACCCGCGCGACCGCCCGATGGAATTCCAGCAGGCGGCCGACGAGGCGCACAAGAAGTTCGCCGATGAGAAGTCCGAGTTTCTCAGCTACCTGAAAATCTGGAAGTGGTTCGAAGCGGCCATCGAGCACAAAAAAACCAATCGCCAGTTGCAGGAAAACTGCCGCACCAATTTCCTGTCGCAGATGCGCCTGCGCGAATGGCGCGACGTGCATTCGCAGTTGCTGACCAGCGTGCGCGAGCAGGGCTGGCGCCTCAACGAACTGCCAGCCACCTACGAAAACCTGCACACGGCGCTGCTGACCGGCTTGCTCGGCAATATCGGCTTCAAGAGTGAAGACGAACCGGGCGCCGGCTATCTGGGCGCGCGCGGCATCAAGTTCCATGTCTGGCCCGGCTCCTCGCTGCTGAAGAAACCGGGCAAGTGGATCGTCGCGGCCGAACTGGTCGACACCACGCGCCTGTATGCGCGCTGCGTCGCGCAGATCGACCCCGAATGGGTCGAGCGGGTCGGCGCGCATCTGCTGAAAAAATCGTGGGGTGAGCCGCGCTGGGAAAAACGCTCGGCGCAGGTCAGCGCGTCCGAACGGGCCACGCTGTACGGGCTGGTGGTGTACAGCCAGCGCCGCATCAACTACGGCCAGTTCAACCCGGCCGAGGCGCGCGAGATATTCATCCGCGACGCGCTGGTGGGCGGCGACTTCGACACGCGCGCGCCATTTTTCGCGCATAACCACAAACTGGTCAAAGAGATCGAAAACCTCGAGCACAAGTCGCGCCGGCTCGATGTGCTGGTGGACGACCACCTGATCGCCGCGTTCTACGACAAATTGCTGCCGCAGGACGTCGTCAACGGCGCCGGTTTCGAGAAGTGGCACAAGGACGCCACCGCCAAGGAACCGAAGCTGCTGTTCTTAAATCGCGAAGAACTGATGCGCCACGAAGCGGCCGGCGTCACCACCGAGCTGTTCCCGAAGATCCTGTCGGTGACCGGGCTGGAAATGGCGCTGACCTACCACTTCGAACCGGGCAGCGTGCGCGACGGCGTGACGATGGCGGTGCCGCTGTTTGTGCTCAACCAACTGCCGCGCGAGCGCTGCGAATGGCTGGTGCCGGGCATGCTGAAGGAAAAAGTACACCTGCTGCTCAAATCCCTGCCGCAAAAACTGCGCCGCCACTGCGTGCCGCTGCCGGACTACGCGGCGCGCTTTTGCGAGCGCGTGCAGGAAGAGGGCGTGTTCGGGCGCGGCGACCTGATTGACGCGATCATCCTCGACATCCGCAACCAGACCACGCTGTCGGTGCTGACGTCCGACTTCAAGGTCGAGACGCTGCCGGCGCATCACTTCATGAACTTCAAGGTGATCGACGAGCACGCGCGCCAGCTCGACATGGGACGCAACCTGGCCAGCTTGCAGGCTGAATTTGGCGGGCAGGCGCGCGAGAGCTTCCAGAAAATGGCCGAAGGCACGGCGCAGGCGCGCGGCGTGCAAATACTGGCGCCGAGCGCGCCGAGCGGACCGGTGACAGTCAGCGCGCCGGGCAAGGGCAAAGCGGTGCCGGTCGCCGCGCCGGCAGCCGCTGCCGCCGGCGCCCACATGGGCCTGACCAGCTGGACCTTCGGCGAGCTGCCCGAGCTGCTGGAAATCGTGCAGGGCAAGCTGACGCTGATCGGCTTTCCGGCGCTGGTCGACAAGGGCACCCACTGCGACCTGGAAGTGTTCGACGACCCGACCGTGGCCGCGCGCACCCACCGCATCGGCCTGCGCCGCCTGTTTGCGCTGCAGTTGAAGGAGCAGATCAAGTTCATCGAAAAGAGCGTGCCGAACATGCAGCAGATGGGCATGCAGTTCATGGCCATGGGCTCGCAGGAAGAGCTGCGCGAGCAGATCATCCACAAGGCGCTTGACATCGCCTGCCTGCAGGATCCGCTGCCGGTGGACGCAGCCAGTTTCACCAAGCGCAAGGACGAGGGCAAGTCGCGCCTGGTCCTGCTGGTCAACGAGACGGCGCGCCTGGTGTCGCAGGTGCTGACCGAATTCCACGGCCTGCCGAAGAAACTGCAGGGCGTGCAGCCGCAGGCGGCGGCCGACATGCAAAGCCAGTTGCAAGGTCTGGTGCACAAGCGCTTCTTGACCGATAACGACTACGCCCAGCTGGCGCACTTTCCGCGCTATCTGAAGGCGATGAACGTGCGGCTGGAAAAGCTGCGCGCCGACCCCGCACGCGACGCCAAGCTGATGGCCGAGTGGAACGCGGCGGCGATGCTGTATCTGCGCGCCAGCCGTGATCGCCAGGCCGGCAAGAACACCGACCCGAAACTGGTCGAGTTCCGCTGGATGCTGGAAGAGCTGCGCGTGTCGCTGTACGCGCAGGAGCTGCGCACGCCGATGCCGGTGTCGGCCAAGCGCCTGCAAAAAGTGTGGGAATCAATGCAGCGCTGAGCGTCATGCATGCACGCGCGATGTCGATCCTGCGCAGCGACAATCGAGACGACAGCCAGGATGATCAGCGGCGCGGCGCCGATCATCCACATGCGAACTGGCGAGACACAAACAGTCAGCTGTCGCCCGTCGCGGACCTTTGAGTCAAAGATAGGCCGCAATTGGAACCTGTTTGTAGCGTGCCCTGGAAAACTTGGGTGAGCTGGCGCTGGTGATACAGGATGACTGGACGCTGTAGTCCGCGCTTAGGCCTCTGGCGCCGCCCAGACCAAGTTCCACAGGTGGCCATCAATGTCCTCGAAACCCTGGTCATACATGAATCCATGGTCCTCTGGTGGGTGCGGCGTGCGGCCGCCAGCAGCAACGGCCTTGGCGATGAGGGTGTCGACTTCTTCCCGGCTTTCGCAGCTCAGGCAGATGACCACTTCATTGGCTTCCTTCGCCTGCGCGACGGGCTTGTCGATCAGCGACTGAAAGAAAGGCTCGATCGTCAACATCGCCTGGATAGTGTCGCCGACGATGTTCATGAATGCTGCGTTCTCGCCGCTAAATCGGGCATTGAAAGTAAAGCCGAGCGCGGAAAAGAACGCCTTGGACTTGTTCAGGTCCTTCACCGGCAAATTGAGGATGATCTGTTCTTTCATAGGGTTTCCTTGGTTACGGGGAATAAAAGGTAAAAGCCCCTTGTCGTTACGAAATTTCCGATAAACATGTGGCTTTCGTCTTTTGCTATCACGCAAGTGAATATTGAGGGGCCGCTTACGCACCCCTTTGCAGCCACTCAGACATAGGTCAAACGTTCGAGGTAAGGTGTGGTTTTCGGCTTTCCGCAACGCGTTCCTTGACTGAAAAGTTATATATCTGAGACGACATAACCTTCCTCCATATCACGCCTCAGAAATAGCCGATTCCTGGACTGAGCGTGAAAACCTGCAACTATGAACTGTGTGTGCTCGGCAAAGGATAAGCCAACTCCCCTCTCGGTAGGATCTTCCAGTGCGCGCTGACGGCGCTCTTGTCGAATACATTCGAGCTGAGTGGCCGTGATGTGCGTGGCGTTCGCGAGCCGATACTGAAGTTGAGACAATTGCCAGTATGGCCGTCTGTGAATCGGCAATTCCCAGCCTGCAATTTCGATGTTCTTGGCGAAGTAGTAGCACCAAACGACAAGTAGCGTTTCATCCAAGGCGGGGACTATCAGGCGAAAATCTTCTTCCCCCGGACCCGGCGCGTACTCCCAAGAACTGACCCTGTAGCCAGCGTCCGTCTTCGCGACATCCATCATTCGGTCACCCTCCCGATGAACATAGAATCTCTCGGCTGAGACTACCTTGACTGATAGCCCCTTCTCGGAAAGATACTTCGCCGAAGTTTCTAGTGTGCTCATGACTTGGACGCCAAACGTCTATGCGAGTGAGTAGCTTCGATTAAACGGAGTACAGCATTTTCATTTCCTCTCATACGGCCTTCTTCGATTTCAATGTCCGTTCGTGACCGGTCCCTGCCGATTGTACTCGACCGCTACCCTCTACTCTCCGGGCCAGGCCGTGTCGTTCATGTTCAGCCGGCGAATGCCAAGGGAAGTCAGTTAGCTCGGAATGCAAACATCGCGTAGTGAGTTCACTATTGTTTCGTCGCGGGTTACCAGGAACATGTTCGGGGTACCGCAGCCTAACGCATGAATCGGTTGAGTCGCCTCGATCTGGCTCCAGAATGATATCGAACTTTCGTCGTCGGCGAGTACCGAGAAACCAAAACAATTCACATGATTACGATCCGGTATCGAAGTTGGAGCGTGGTCGAAGACGTACCACTCATCGAAACCGGGAGTCGGCAGCTCATCGGGGCGAACTATTCTAGGGCTGATAGTGGCGAGAGCCTCAGCCCGCCAGCCAGTTGCCAACTCTTCCTCCGAAGGTTTGTACAGCCCGCTGTCGCATGAAGTAATCGCGATAAAATTTCCGATGACTAGATGCGGTGCAGCGCTCGCCAGGTCGTCAAGAGAAGGGTCCCATTGCATCGACCACTGGAGCACCCAGTAGCCCGCTTTGTTCCCAACTATAACTTCGGTTGCCATGGGATCTCCATTATCTCAGCATTTGCATACAAATGAATGACCGGTCCTGGCCGAAAGTAGTCTTGCCCATTCCCCAGGGGACAATCGCTCCCAAACTGCCGGTCAGAATATTTCCTCGTCGGACTTCAATTGACAACAAAGGCAGGCTTACTTAGTTCCTGTCAGTGCAAACATTGCGCCGTCAAGATCAATGCCATTGACGATCCAACCGCCTCCAGGTACTTCCATCGGACCATGAATAACCTGACCGCCCGCTGCGACAATGCGACTGGCGGCGCGATCTATGCCATCGACCCTGAAGTAAATCAGCCATGCCGGTCGCGGGAACCGCTGGTCGGTCATGATGCCTCCCAGATCGACGTCGCCGACAGCAAACAACTGATATATGCCCATGTCTCCCATTTCCACGCCACGAGATTTGCGCCAGCCGAATTGCTGCGTGTAGAATTCGACGGCCTGTGGGCCATCGAGTGCATGCAGTTCGTGCCATGCACCGTGTCCTGCGCGCTCGGGAGAGCAGGCCGTGCTCTGCTCATCAGTGGCACCACGAATGACATAAAACGGCGCGCCTTGCGGATCCGACAGCATCGCAACGCGCCCGACCTGTGGGATGTCGAATGCCGGCATCAGCACGCGGCCGCCCGCCGCGGCAATCGACCCGACACAAGCATCCACGTCATCGACCCCGAGGTACATTAGCCAGCATGGCGCCGCACCTTGCTGACACATTTCATCGGTCAGTGTCAGTACCCCACCAACCATGCCATCGCCGGCACTGATCATGCGGTAATCCACACTGGATGTGGCCGGCGGCGCTTCATCGATCTCCCATCCGACGACCTCGCTATAAAAGCGTCGCGCCGCCACGGGGTCCTTGGTCATCAGTTCATACCAAATTGGGGTGCCGTTCAGGTTTTTCATGAATGATTCCTTTCTAGTTAAGCTTGCACATCGCGTCGGTAAAACGGTTGATTGCGTCCTCAGCGGACCGAAGCCCCAATGTATCAAACGACCGCTTTTGGCTGCGGTTTCAGACCATCATACTGGAACATTATCCACCCGACAACGCCGCTTCTTTGGCGCTCACTTGGAACGCCTTGACGCACTCGTTTCATCCCCCGCATGCATCGCCACAGCTTGCTCCCAGCCACCGTTCGAGCCACAGCGCACGTTCTACATGCTGGATGGCCGGTCGTGCGGGTTCGATGATCTTTACGCCGATTTACACGCGTTTGGGTAAGACTTGCGCGAACTGGGTCGTTAATTGAGAACACCTCTGCACTTAACGATGGAGCACTCATCATGACGACAGCAATCAGCACGATCTCAAGCGGCAGCACCCAAGCAACACAATTCGATCCGGCAAAGGGCGCCGCGCGCATTGCCGCGAAAGTGTTCGGCGACCTGGACACGAACAAGGACGGCAAGCTCACCAAGGACGAATTCGTGAGCGGCCTGCAATCGAAAGGCGTGTCAGCCGACGATGCCACCAAGCAATTTAATGCGATCGACAAGAACAAGTCCGGATCGATCACCCAGTCGGATCTGGAAACAGCGATCAAGAGCGGCAGTTTTGGGCCGCCGCGCCCTCCGGGTGGTGCTGGCGGCCCCGGCGGTGCTGGTGGCCCGGGTGGTGCGAAGGGTGGGGAGGCAAGCAGCGCTAGCAAAACATACGCAGCAGCAGACAGCAACCAGGACGGGAAAGTCTCTGCGCAGGAACAGCTGATCTATGATCTTTCCCAACAATCTAAAAAGGCTTCCGACAGCAGCAAGATCGGCACGAATATTGACAAGTTGGTCTGACAGCATGCCTTGGCAAGCGCCCAGGGAGTGCAGAACAGGCCATCGATTTCTACCTGATCATGCGGCTGCGAAGAAGGGGAAGGGGACCGTTGCAATGGGTCTTTGGTGCGATGCAAACGGACGCAAGCTCGGAACGGTGCCGTCTCGAGCTTGCGCTGAAAACTAGCTAGATATCGAGCCGGATCATGACCACGCCATGCGAGGGCACGTCGGCGGAAAACGATGCCGTCGCCGCCGGCAGGTCTTTCGCCTGCCACAGGTCGCGCACCTTCAGCTTCAGCGACGCGGGCAGGTCGAGCATTTCCCAATCGACGGTGACCGGATGGGTGCTCAGGCTGCGGTTTAACAGCACCACCGCGCGGCCCCCGCCTTTGATCGGACGCGCCCACACCTCGAAGTCGCCCTTCTTGGACACCCGTTTGGCCTGAATGCCCAGCGGATCCTGGTCGATCGCGATGACCTCTTTGTTGGTCAGGATGGCGCGCGTGTCCGGCGTCATCGTGGCCAGGTCGTTACCGGCCATCAGCGGCGCGGCCAGCGCGGCCCACAGGCTGAAATGGGCGCGGTATTCTTCCTGGCTCATCTTGCCGTTGCCCACTTCAAGCATGTCCGGATCGTTCCAGTGGCCGGGGCCCGAATAGATCTCCAGGCCCACCTGCAGGTCGAGGATGTCCATGATGCCGTGCTCGAAGCCGTGCTTGCCTTCCCAGTGATCGTAGATGTCGTCGGTGGTGCGCCACAGGTTGCCGATGGTCTGGCCCCACTGCCACGGCTTGTTCAGGCCCCATTCGCAAATGCTGAGCACGATCGGGCGGCCCGTCGCGCGCAAGGCGTCGCTGATGTTCTCGTAGGTCGCCTTGGCGTTCTGGTCGTAGGTCGAGCACCAGTCGTATTTCAGGTAGTCGACGCCCCAGTCGGCGTAGCGCTGTGCGTCCTGGTATTCATGGCCCAGGCTGCCCGGGCGCTTGCCGCAGGTGAGCGTGCCGCCGTCCGAGTAGATGCCGAACTTCAGACCCTTCGAATGGATGTAGTCGCCCAGCGCCTTCATCCCGGACGGGAAGCGCTTTTCGTCGGCGACGATGTTGCCGCTCTTGTCGCGCCCCACCTGCCAGCAGTCGTCGATGACGATGTAGTTGTAGCCGGCGTCGCGCATGCCGGTGCTGACCATCGAATCGGCCGCCTGCTTGATCAGCGCCTCGCTGACCGAGCAGCCGAACTTGTTCCAGGTGTTCCAGCCCATCGGCGGCGTCAGCGCCAGCCCGTTTTCCAGCCGGGCCGGTCGTGGGGGCGCCGCTTCGGCGTGCGCTTGTTGCATGGGCAAAATCAGGCTGAGCAGAACGGGCAGCGCAAACAGCTTAGAACGGGTCATCATTTCCTCATTGTCGTGATGGGTTGGGCGGGCGGCGTCGGGCCGGCGCCGCCCCAGTCGTTGCGGGGGCGAGCGCGGATGCGGCGAGCTTAGCCCAGTTGCGCGGCGCTGAAATATGCTTTCTGTGGGGTTTGCCATGCGAAATCGGAATGGCTGGTGTCGTGCGCGCTGAGGTGGTGCGGGACGGGCACAGGGTGCGCTCTTGTGTGGCAAGGGCGACGCGCGGCGCGCGTGCCCGTCCGGTGCGAAATGGATGCGGCAGGCCCGGGGACATCTGCCCCGGCTCAGGTGTTGCGCTGGCGCGCGGCGTGTGCGGCGCGCAGGCAATCGAGCATGGCCTGGGCGGCCGGCGAGAGCTGGTGTTGCTTGCGCGTGACGATGCCGTACACGTCGCGCGCCAGGCGCAGCTCGAACGGCAGTACCGCCAGCGCGCCGCTGGCCAGGTGGAAGCGCACCAGTTCCTCGGGCAGCGCGACGAGCAGGTCGCTGCCCATCAGCAGCGGCGGTATCAGCGTCATCGCCATCGTCTCCACGCTGTCGCTCGGCTGCGCCAGTCCGTCGGCCAGGAACAGCGCGGCCAGTCGGTCGCGCAGCACGCTGCCGGCCGGCGGCAGGATCCAGCTGGCGCCGGCCAGGTCGGCCAGCGTCAGATCTGCGCGCGCGGCCAGCGGGTGGCCGGCGCGCGCGATCACGCTGTGCGCCTCGTCGCCGATCGGTTCGAAATTGAGTTCGGCGGCGACGCCCGCGTCGGGAATGCGTCCGATCACCAGGTCCAGCGCACCATCGCGCAGGCGCTCGATCAGCAGCGTGCTCGATTCGACCGTGACCGACACCTGCACCTGGCCCGGGCCGGCGGCGAGCAGGGTGATCGCCGCCGGCACCAGCGTCGTGGACGGCGTGAGCACGGTGCCGATCGCCACGCGCCCGCGTGCGCCCGAGAACAGATCCATCACCTCCTGGTGGGCCGCGTCCATTTCGGCCAGTGCCGCGCCGGCGCGCCGTATCATCACCTGGCCGTACCAGGTCGGCTCGATGCCGCGCGGCAGACGCTCGAACAGCGGCACGCCAAGCGCGTGTTCGAGTTCGGCCAGCAGGCGCGAGGCGGCCGGCTGGGTCAGGCTGGCCGCGCGCGCGGCCTGCACGATCGAACGGTGCCGGCCCAATTCGACCAGCAGCACCAGATGGCGCGTTTTCAGATGGGAGCGCACGAAGCGCTCGGAACGGGGATCGGGCATGCGCGTTCTCGGTGGCGGAGCGCCGATCATAGGGGTAGAGCAGGGCGGCGTCAATGCGCCGGCGTGGCGTGGCACACCATCGGAGCCGCAGCGCGGCGTAGTCGTCGGGCGCACAGTCGCGGTATCATAGGTATGGCCTGCGCAAACAAGCGGGCAATTGACGAGGAACGAGCATGGCCAACAGTGGGCGCGGTGGACGCTCAAACATCATCGCGGCGCGCCAACTGGGCGCGCTGTGGGTGCTATGCGCGTGCGGCTATGCCTGCGCAGCTGCCAGCGCCACTGCCGGCGCGTCGGCCCCGCTGTTGCACCTGACCACCGAAGAGCGTCCGCCCACCAGCATGCTGGTGGGCGGCGAGGTCGTCGGGATGGCCACCGATCGCATCCGGCAGATGATGGCGCGCGCCCAGGTGGCGGTCGACATTCGCATCTTCCCCTGGATGCGCGCCTACAGCATGGCGCTGAGCGACCCGAACACCTGCGTGTATGCGACCCGGCGCATGCCGGCGCGCGAGGCGAGCTTCCAATGGGTGGGGCCGGTGGCCACGTCGCAATGGGTGCTGTATGGCACGGCCAAGCGCCGGCTCACCTTGAATACGCTCGACGACGCGCGTGCCTACACCATCGGCAGCTACCTGGGCGATTCGGTCGGCGAGCGTCTGAAGGCGGACCATTTCAAGGTCGACATGGTGGGCGACGACGCGCTCAACGCGAACAAGCTGCTGCTGGACCGGATCGACCTGTGGGTGGGCACGCCGTCGCTGAGCGTGAACAACTGGGGCGGGCGCATCGTCCCCGTGCTCACTTTCAACAAGGTCGAGCTCTATCTGGCCTGCAACCGGGGCGTGCCCAGCGCATTGATCGCGCGCCTGAACGCGACGCTCGAGCAGATGCGGCGCGACGGCAGCACCAAAGCCATCGACAAGAAATACGGCGGCGCACCGTAAGCGCGCCAAGCGTGCCGGGGGCGCGCACCGATCTGTGCGATAGTGGCTGCAACGTTGCTCATCGAACCAAGGCGCAAGCAGGGTTTGCGGGCGCCGTCGGCGGGGTGGTTTTCCGCATCGGGCACTTGGCTCCTCAACACGCGGGGCCGGGCCGCAGCATCTGACAGCGCGCGCAACACGGCTGGGTTGGTCTTCATGCGCCATTCAACACCAAAGGAATTTCAATGCAAATACGTGCATGCAGACTGTTTGCGGCTATCGGTTTCACACTGATGCTGCTGGCTTCGACGGCCGGTGCCACCGAGCATCCGCAAGTGGAAGTGACTTACATCGGCGCGGTCATCGACGGCGCCATCATTGTCAACGAGGCGCGCCAGTCCGACGGCCAGGAGTATCCGCACGAGCTCGGGTTCGGCAACGGCGCCAGTTCGTTCAATCATGTGGACATCGCCGACACGGCGCGCCACGACGGGCAGCTGCCCGAATGGGTAGAGTTCAAGTGGCAGGAAACGAGCTATCCGGCGTTGCGGGCCGGCGCCGGTGACGCCAGCGAGCGCTACGAGCACGCGATGCCGAAACAGCGCTTGGCCTTGCCCTACAAGACGCAGCGCGTGCAGGTGCGCGAGCGGGTGCCGCGCGAGCTGGTCAAGCAGATCATCGACGAGCACCAGAAAATCGCCCCGTATCAAACGGCCGACACGACGCTGGCGCTGTTTTTCCTGTGGACCGAAGCGGGTATCAAGTTTCACTGGCAGCTGCGTCAAGGAAAGCTGGGCAGCATACGGGTGGTGTTGCGCGAGGGCGGCGACGCCACTGACGTGATGCGAAAAGCATTGTAAAACGCTGGTCGGGAGGGGAACACAGCGACGGCGCAGTGGCCAATGCGCGCGCCGCCGGGCGGACCCGATCGCGCCGGCGCCAATCGCTAGCGCGGCTGGCGGCGCCGGCGCGGCAGGCACATTCTGATCAAATGGATCGACTGGCGCCGCTGCCAGCGTTGTACGTGATAGGCCTGCTCGGGCGGCAGGCGGCCGGCCAGCGACAGCGCCGAGTCCACCTCGACGTAGTACATGCGCGCAAAGGTCAGCAATTTGGCCTCGTCCCAGCGCGCGCCGTAGAAACGGAATACGCCGGCCCAGAAATTGGCCGCCGTCGATTCGTGCGCATCTTCCAGTTCGCGCAGGCACGGCAGCGTTTCCATCAGATTGGCCAGCAGGCGGTAGCCCCAGTCGTTGTCGGGGATCTCGGCCAGCTCGGCGTACACCTGGCGCAGCAGGCCCACCAGCGGCAGCTGCAGCGCTTCAAGGTCGGCGTAGCGCCGGTACACCGTCTGCACTTTGCTGATCCACGCGTCGGTCAGCGCGCACAAAATCGCTTCCTTGCTGCCGAAATAGCGATACAGCGAGGCGATGTCCACCCCCGCCTCGTCGGCGATGTGGTTGGTCGACAGCTCGCCGATACCGCTGCGCTCGAGCAGCGTCAGCGTGGCGGCCAGGATGCGCTCGACCATCTGGCGCGAGCGCGCCTGGCGGGGTTCCCGGCGGTACAGCGGATTGTCTACGCGCATAAGGAAAAAATCAGCATCATACAACGGCGCCGCGCGTTTGATTCGGCGCCGCTATGGGTTGGCGGACCCGCGCGGCCAGCCGGGCCGAGGCGCCGTCCCAAGCAGATGCTGGCAAGAGCGCTATGCCCGACGCGCGCCATGGCGTTGTCGGGCAATGTAAAACGCCGGGCTAAGCCGGCGTTTTACAAGTCTCGCGACAGGATGGCGCTTGCATGGCGGCGCAGTTGCCGCGCCGCGCCACGCCGTCAATTAACGCTGGACGACGCGCACGTGGTTTGCGAACCCGTCCTGTTGGATGGTGGTGTTGTTGGCGGTGCCGTTTTGCGTGACATAGGCAAGGTTTTGCTTGTCGAGGTCGCTGCCGCTCAAGTTCTGCCGCACGAACACCACGTTCGCCGAGCCCGTTTGATCGATGCCAATGTCGCCATAGCCAGTTTGCGCGGTGTCGGCGTAGTTGCCGGTGCCCGACTGGCTGATCACGGCGGTGCTGCCTTGGCCGGTCTGGAACGCGCGTGCGGTGTTGTTGCTGCCATCCTGAATCAGTTTGACATAGGTGTCACCCCGGGCGGACAGGAAGCTGGCCGCGCGCTGGGTCATTTCGGCATGGTTGCCGGCGCCCGATTGGGTGATCTCGCCAAAGGTGCCAAGGCTGCCGTTATCCTGCACGATCAGTGCGCTGCTGTCGGCGCCCTGCTGCGCCACGCGCGCCACGTTGGCGTTGCTGCCGCCCACCTGGCGAACCTCGATGCTCGAGCGCACCGTGTTGGACTGGGACAGTTGGGCGTCGTTGACGTCGCCTTGCTGAGTGACGATCACGTTAGAAAAGCCCGCCTGCGTCTGGACCAGGTTGGTGTAATTGCCGTTGCCGGTCTGGTCGACGCGGGCCGAGGCGCCCACTGACTGTTGCTGAACGATGCCCCCTTCGAGCGTCTCCGTGTTACCGACCCCGTTGGCCCAACCGTTCTGGTTGACGACGACGTTCGATTGGCTGGTATCGATCTGCTGCACGTAGGTCATGTTGTGCTGCTGCTGTTGCGAGGTGAAGACAGCGTTGTTGTCGCTGGCGATGGCGGCGCTGCTGGCATAGGCGAGCGAGAGGGCGAGTGCGATGCTGCTCAGTTTGATTTTCATGATGGTCCTTGGAGAGTGTGTATGGGGTCAAACAGCGAATGTCGATTCAGTGACCCCTAGTACTGAATCGTGGTGGCGGTGATGCCGTTGCCGTTCTGGACGATGGTCGCCGTGCGCCCGCGTCCGTATTGTTCGACGTGGGCCGTGTTGAGGTTGCCCACCTGTTCGATGTGGGCGTCGTGTGCGGCGCCAAATTGCGCCACGGTGCTGAGGTTGTCGGCGCCGCTCTGGCTGACGGCGCTGCGATTTTGCTGGCCGTTTTGCACCAGGCTGAGGTTGTTGGCCAGGCCCGTCTGGGCCAGCGTGCTGCGGTTGGCCGCGCCTTGCTGACTGACTGCGGCGCGGTTGCCGCTGCCCGTCTGGGCGGCCGACGCCACTTGGTGCAGGCCGCCCTGATCGAGCGCGACATCGTTGCCGTTGCCGTCTTGCGCGATGCGGGCGGAATGGCCGCGCACGCCGAACGGGTCGGCATTGCTCAGTTCGGGCGTGGCCAGATCGCCGGCCCAGGCGCAATGGCACAGGGCGGCCAGCGCGAGCGCGCACAGGCGATTGCAGGTGGCGCGCGTCATGATTTTTTCTCCGGATTGGCGGGCACGGTGCGGGAGCGTTTGTTCTGCATGTCCTGCTCGAGCACATAGCGCTGAACGATCGGATCGTTCCACGCGTTTGCGTCGCGCAAGGCCCAGCTGCCTTTCTTGATGCCCTGCACGATCAGATGGGCGACGCCGGCCTCGATCGCCTCGCCCACGGCCAGTTGGGCCGGCTCGTTGCGCGTCATGCCCACTTCGAGTTCGAGCAGATCCTTGACGTTGACGAACTTGAAGACGCTCGGATTGATCTCGTAGGAATAGATGGTCTTGCTGGTCGAGATGCTGTGCAGGATCTGGCCGCTGCGGATGTCGATCGAGCGCAGGTTGATCGTCACCTGGTCGACCCGGTAGGTGGTGGCCACGCCGATGCCGAGAAAGCGCGCGCCGGCGCCGCCGGTGCGCACATTGCTCTCGTAGGCGATGATGCCGCCCTCGATCAGCACCGAGGCGGCCAGTAGCTGGGGAATTTGCACGGGCGGCGCGCCGGCCGGCTGCGCCGTCTCGAGTGCGCGCACGATCTTGCGTTCGGTGAGCAGGTTCTGCAGGTTTTCGCGCTCGACCGGGATGAACCAGCCGGAGTCCTGCAGCGCCTTGATCAGGATCGACGACGCCCCTTGCGTGACGGCGGTGGAAAACGAGCTGTCCGGCGCCGCCTTGTACTGACCGGTCTGGTCGCGCATGCCGTACACGGCGACCGTCACCTTGCCCTTCGGTTCGGGAAAGGCGAGCAGGTCGCGCGTGGTCGGCGTGAGCGGCGCGAGCTGGGCCTCGCCGCGCACTTCGGACGGCGCGCTCGCCGCGCAGCCGCCCAGCAGCAGCACGGCACAGGCGACCGCCAGCAGGCGGCGCGTCATTGCTGCACCGAGAACGTGGTGGCCGCGCCGCTGACTTTGTCGGTGGTGGTCACCTTCAGCGCGCCGCCGCCCAGGTCGATGATGTTGATGGTGAAGTTGGCCGTGGACAGCGTGCCGGGGGTGAGCTTGCCGTCGGCGCCGATCAGGCGCGAACTGGCCGCCGACGACAGCTGGCCGACCACGGTGCGTTCAAGCGTCTGGTTGAACTGGTCCAGCGGCGTCTGGTTCAGCAGCGATGAGGTGGGGCTGGTGGCCGTGTGTTTGTTGGTGCTGGCGGCGCTCGCCATCAAGCCCGACGCGTTGCCGGGGTTGCCGCCGAACGAAGGGTTGTTGGGCTGATACACCAGATCGGTGGCATGCGCCTGGCACAGCGCGAGCGCGCAGCTCAGCGCGGCATACAGAGAGACTTTGTTCATCGTCGTTCCAGTAGTAAATGGTGTCAAAATTCGTCGATCGCGAGATCGTTGTCGTTGTTGAGCTGGCGCTGTGCGTCGGCCTGCTGTACGGCCCGATAGCTCAGATCGGCGGCGTCTTCGCCGATCTGCCGGATCAGCGCGCGCGCCGGCGGCAGGAAAGTGCGATACACCGGACGCTGCGCGTATTCGATCCAGATTTCGCTGCCCTTGCGCGCGGACGGACGCTCATGCACGGCCAGCGCATAGCGCTCGCTGCCGTCCAGGTCGCGCCAGGCGCCGACAAAATACTTGTAAAAATCCTGACCGGCCACGGTGATCACCTGGTTGGCGATCACGCCGCCGTCGGTATCGCTGCGCACCGGCCGGCCGAGCATTTCGAGCACCTCGGCTGGCGTGGGCGCGGGCCGCCCAGGCGTGGCTGCGTGCGCGTCGGGCGTCTGCGCCAGGGTGCGAGTGCACAGCAGCAGCGTCACAGCGAGCACGCCACACCAGCTCGGCGCCAGTCGCTTGGGCGGTGCAAATGGGCTGGTAGGGATCGACATGGTCAGGTTCTTTTTGAGTAAGGGCGCCAGCGCTGAATTCGATTTCGCTTGAGTGACAAGTTATCGTTTTTTTATTTTTCCCACCACATACGAAAGTATAGAAAGAACAATATTATTTTTTGGAAACAGTCGTTTCAAACAGGCAGAGACGGCAAGCACGCGTGGCGTCACGCGGTTGCGGGTGGCGCGCTGGCGGTGATAGGGCACATCCTGCGGCCGCCGATGCGGGTGGGATGTGGGAAGGCGCGCGGTGGCGCACGCGCAGGCGAGCGGGACGGTGAAAACGCGCGGATCGCGCGGTGCCAACCGGCCAGGCACGGCCGAAAAGGCCGGCTCGACCGGCGCGCCGTGTGCGTTCGGCCACGCGGCAGTGGGTATCGCAGACAAGCCTGTCCGTGTCGCCTATTTTGCTAAACGCCAGCAAATACTGTTGTTTTTACTTGACCCGCATCGCTGTCATGTTGGACAATTAGAAAGCCAGTAAATACTGGCGTTTTATGTCCATCACGTCAAGACGGAAAGCAGGTGATGCAATGGAAAACATGGGCAGCGACACGAACCTTGGGCCTGAGTCTGACGACGTCATCACGTCGGCGGTGCCGGACGCGGAGGCGATCGATGCCATGCGGCCTGCCACAGCGCAATGGCGGCACCGCGACAGCAAGCCGGCGGCCAGACCGAAGGCCGGCGGTGCGAGCATCGTCGGCGCCAGCGACCGACCGGTCGGCGGCGCCGGGTGACCCGATGTCGCACCGACCGTTGCCGTCCAGCGCATCGCCGATCGCCCGTCCATGTCCGTTTAGCGCGCCGTCATATGCCGGCCAGCTGGCGCACGCGAAGGCGTGCGACGAGCGCTGCATGGCGCGTCCACCACAATCCCTGCCGCCCCTGCAAGAAGGTGCGCTCTACGAATAGGTTTGCATATCATGTTGCTTAACAAAGAAGCCGAATTGACGCGTGACTCGTACTACGAAGCGAGCGTCGCCCGCCCGTCCCCGGCGCCCGCGCTGGTGGGGCGCACGACGGCCGATGTGTGCGTGGTCGGCGCCGGTTTCGCCGGTCTGTCGACGGCGCTCGAATTGCGCGCGCGCGGCTACACGGTGGCGTTGCTGGAAGCGAAAACGGCTGGCTGGGGCGCGTCCGGTCGCAACGGCGGCCAGGCCATCGTCGGCTACGCCAGCGACGCGGCGATCGAGGCGCAGTTCGACGGCGCCGACGCGCGCCGCGCCTGGCACATGACGGTCGAAGCCCTCAGTTTGCTGCGCGAGCGCATCAGCAACCACGCGATCGCGTGCGACTTCGTGCCCGGCTACCTGAGCCTGGCCACCAGCGACAAGAAGGGCCGCGAATTGCGCGACTGGACCGACCAGCTGGCGCGTCGCTACGGCTACCAGATGCAGACCATCGCGCCGGCCGACGTGGGATCATGGATCGCCAGTGAGCGCTTTCATTCAGGCGTGTTCGACCCGTACTCGGGCCATTTGCACCCGCTCAAATACTGCCTCGGGCTGGCCGCTGCCGCGCGCGCGGCCGGCGTCGCCCTGTACGACAATTCGCCGGTGGTCAAACTGGAACGGGGCGCCCGGCCGCTGGTCAAAACGGCGCAGGGCGAAGTGGCCTGCGACTTCGTGGTCCTGGCCGGCAACGTCTATCTGGACGAGTTCGGGCGCGCCGTCGCGCCCGAACTGGGCAAGCGCATCATGCCTGTCGGGACCTACATCATCGCCACCGAACCGATGGGCAAGGACCGCTGCGACGCGCTGATCGGCCAGCGCGCGGCCGTGTGCGACACCAATTTCGTGCTCGACTATTTCCGTCCCACGGCCGACCACCGCATGCTGTTTGGCGGGGGCGTCAGCTATAGCGCGGCGACGCCGCACAATATGGTGGGTGTGATGCGCGAGCGGATGCTGGCGGTGTTCCCGCAGCTGCGCGATCTGGCCGTGCCGCACGCCTGGGGCGGCTTTGTCGACATCACCATGAACCGCGCGCCCGACTTTGGCCGGCTCGATCCGAATATCTACTATCTGCAGGGGTTTTCCGGACATGGGCTGGCGCTGACGGGCATGGCCGGCAAGCTGACCGCCGAGGCGATCGCCAACCAGGCCGAGCGCTTCGATCTGCTGGCGCGCCTCAAGCACCACCGGTTTCCCGGCGGGCCGCTGCTGCGCACGCCGGCGCTGGTGCTGGGCATGTTGTACCACCAGATCAAGGACCGGCTCTAGCAGCGCCTACAGCAGGAAAGCGAGCGTCGCCACGCAGGTCGGCGCCAGCGCGCCCAGCAGCAATCCCAGCGCGCCGATCGATTCGTCCTGGAAGCCGCGCCGCAGCAGCGCCGCGCCAGCCGGATTGGGCGCGTTGGCGATCATGGTCAGGCCGCCGCCGGCCACCGCGCCGGCCACCAGCATGTATTTCGACGCGTCGCTCAGGCCGACGATCAGCGAGCCCAGATAGGTCAGCGCGGCATTGTCGGTGATCGCCGTCAGGCCCAGCGCGCCGAAGAACAAGGCCAGCGGCGCGAGGCTGGACACGATCGGCTGCAACCACCATTGCTGCATCCCACCCAGCACCACCAGGCCGGCCAGGAAGAAGCCCACCAGCAGTCCTTCCTTCAGGATCAGCGGACTTTGATGGCGCTGATACGCCTGCGTGAAGCCGAGGAACAATAAAAACAGCCACAGGAACAGCACCGGATGGTGGGCCAGCGCCACCGCCGCGCCCAGAAAAGCCAGGTGCAGCGCCGACACCGCCAGCGGCACGCGCGCTTCGCCGGTAACGGGCGCCTCGGGCTCGCCCAGGTGGCGACGCAGCAGCCACACCAGCACCGTCGCGTTGACCAGCACCGCCAGCGCGGCGCGCCAGCCGAACTGGCTGGCCATGAAGGCGCTGTCCCAGTGCCAGCTGGCGGCCACCATCAGCACCGGCGGCGCCGCGTACGCGGTCAGTGTGCCGCCGATCGACACGTTGACGAACAACACGCCCAGCGCGCCGTACTTGAGCCATTCGGGCAGCGCACGCAGAAACACCAGCGGCGCCAGCGTCAGCGCGGCCAGCGTCATCGCGGCCGGCTCGGTGATGACGGAGCCGCTCAAAGGCACCAGCGCCAGGCCGCACCAGATCAGCGCCAGGTCGCTGCGCAGCGGTGCACGCCGGGCCAGCGCGCCCAGCACGCGCGCCACCAGGTCGAGCACCGGGCGCGAGGCGGCCATCACCATCACCACGAACACGAACAGCGGCTCGCCGTACTGGCGCGATTCGGCGTAGTCGATCGCCGCGTCGGCACCCGACAGCAGCGCCATCGCCACCACCAGCACCACGGCCCAGAAGCCGAACACCACCTCGACCTCACCGAGCAGATGAAACAGGCCGGCGTGGCGCGGGTGGCGATGGGCCAGCCGCTCGAGCGACTTGGCGGCAAAGGTGTGGACCAGCGCGCAGCCAAACAGCAGCGCGCCGACAAGTTGTATCGTATTCAAGTGGGACTGTCCTGAAGTGGGGTGGCCCGCGCCGCCGCGCGGGCCGGGCCGGCTTAGTGGGCCGGTAGTGCGAAGGCGTTGCTCAGGTCGCCGAACTGGGTGCGTACGCCGGGCAGCGGCTCAAGGCCGAAGCGGCGGGTCAGAAATTGCAGGATCGACGTGGTGTCGTACACCGTGTGGTCGACGAAACCGCGCTTGGCGAACGGCGAGACGATGATCGCCGGAATGCGCGTACCGGGGCCCCAGCGCTCGCCCTTGGGCGGCGCCACGTGATCCCAGAAGCCGCCATTTTCGTCATAGGTGATGATGATCGCCATGTGGGCCCATTGCTTGGACGCCTGCAGCTTGGCCACCAGATTGGCCAGATGGATATCGCCTTGCATCACGTTCGAGTAACCGGGGTGTTCGTTGAGCGAGCCTTGCGGCTTGTAGAACGTCACCTGTGGCAGCGCGCCCTGGTCGATGTCGGCCAGCAGGTCGGTCTCGTCTTTCAGATGCTCGGCGCGGTCCTTGGTGCCGGGCGCAAAGCGCAGGAAGTAGTTGAACGGCTGGTGATGCGGCTGGAAGTCGACGTCGCCGCCGTAGATCTGCTTGCGATCGCGCAGCGCCGCGTTGAAGCCGCCCGCGTACCACTTCCAGCTCACCTGGCGCTCGGACAGTGTGTCGCCGATGGTCTTCAAGGTTTGCGGGGGCAGCGGGAATTGAGCCGGATTGGCCAGCGCCGGATCGCCGCCGGCCAGCGGCGCGATGCCGCTGGGCTGGTAGGACGGCTGCACGGTGTTGACCGTGTAGCCGTCCGGGGTCAGCGCGCCGTCGAGGAACTGGGGTGGGCCGTCCTTCGCCTTGGCCGGCGAAGCGGGCTTGGTGCGCAGCCGGCCGTTGGCGTCAAGCTGGGCATACATCGACGCCGGCGCATTGGCAAACTGGGGCGTGCAGGCGCAGGCCAGCCAGATGTGGTTCATGTAGGAGCCGCCGAACGCGGACATGAAGAAATTGTCGGCCAGCGTGTATTCGCGCGCCACGCGCCACAGCGGCAATTGCGCGCCGTCGTAGTGGCCCATGGTCAGCGCGCCGGAATCGGTGTAGGCGACGAACAGATCGTTCTTGCCGCCGTCGATCTGCATCTGGTTCTGGTAGAAGCGGTGCGTCAGGTCGCGCGTGGCGACTGACAGAGGCAGATTGATCGGCGCCGCGTCGATCCGGAACGGCGCGTTCGGGCGTGTCAGCGGATATTGCGGATCGGGCGTGGCGCCTTTCTTCCACACCGGCGGCAGCGCGGCCAGCACGCTGCCGTCGCGGTCGCGCTGCACGCTGCCGTTGGCGGGCAGGGCCTGGGCCACGCCATTTGCGCCGGGGAACAGCCCGTACAGATTGTCGAAGCTGCGGTTTTCGCCGTAGATGACGACGATGGTCTGGATCTGCTCGAAGCCGGGCGGCAGGGCGGCGGGGGCCGGATCGGCGGCGAAGGCGGCGGCGGGCAAAGCGGCCAGCGCGAGCAAGGCGGTGCGTGCAGGAGTCATGATGGTCAGACTAGGGAAAGGATGCTCATTATTCCACCTTTTCCCCGCGCTGACAGCACTGCTTGGCGATTATGCCCCAGTGCGCCGCGCGCAAACGGACCACAACACAGACGCACGGGCAGCCCCGCACGCGTTCGGGCGGCCCGTTTGCCCGCGCGCTGATTATCGGGCCGCGATGGTGATCGGGATCGTGGTCTGGGCACTCTGGCCAAACGAGTCGATCAGAATCACCTTCATGCTGTAATTGCCTTGCACCGGATTGGCCCAGTTGGCCGTGAGCGTGCTGCCGGCGGCCGAGAAGGTCATCCCCATCGGCACGCCCGATAGCGACACCGACATGCCGGCCGCGCCAGCGCTGGCCACGCTGATGGTGCCGCTGACGGGCTTGCCGGCTACGCCGTTAATGGGCGCGGCCGTGATGGTGGGACCGCCGGAAACGATTTTTACCGTCAGTACGGCCTGGCCGCTCAGTCCCGTCTTGCTGTCTTTCGCGATCACGGTCACCGCATACGTGCCGGCCACCGGCCTGGCCCAGCTGACCAGTGCGCCGCTGATGCTCATGCCCGTCGGCGCGCCGCTCAGTGTGTAGGCCACCGGATTGGGCGCCGTGCTCGCAACCGTAAACGCCAGCGCGCTGCCGACGCTGCCGTTGATCGTCGCCGGCGTCACCACCGGCGCGGCCACGGCGCCAATGGCGATGGTGAACGCGGCCTGGCCGGTCAGTGCGGTCTTGCTGTCCTTGGCCGTCACGGTCACCGTATACGTGCCCTGTACCGGCGTGGCCCAGCTCAACGTGCCGCCGCTGCTAATCGTCATGCCGGCTGGTGCGCCGCCCAAGGTGAAACTGACGGGGTTCGGCGCACTGAACACCACGTTGTACGACAGCGCCGTGCCGACCTTGCCGCTGATGGCCCCCGGCGTGAGCACCGGCGGCGCCAGCGCGCTGATGACGACAGTGTAGACGCCCTGGCCGCTCAGAGCGGTTTTCGTGTCCTTGGCAATGACGGTCACCGGATAGCTGCCTGCCAGCGGAGTCGCCCAGCTGACCGCGCCGGCGCCGCTGATGCTCATGCCGGCCGGCGCGCCGGTCAACGTGTAGGTGACCGGATTTGGCGCCTGCACGGACACCGTGAACGACAGTGCCGTGCCGACCTTGCCGCTGATGCTCGCTGGGGTGACCAGCGGCGCCGTGGCAGCGGACGTGCCATCGTTGAGGGCGCCCAGCAGGCTGGCCACGTTCGGTGTGCCCAGGCCGCTCAACTGGTCGTAGCCGGCCTTGGCACTGCAACTGGCGCAGCTGCCGTCCGAGCCCTGGGTGATGTCGGCGAAGTTGCTGGCATATTTGCCGGGCACGCTGGCGATCTGGCCGTACAGCAGCGCATGCGGTGTGCCCAGCGCGGCCTTGCCGGTCAGTGCGCGGGTGGCGTTGGCGACCGCCAGGATGCCGGCCCATTGCGGTGTGGACAGGCTGGTGCCGCCCACGCTGACCCAGCTGACGGCGCTGCTGCCGGGGCTGAGCACGGCCACATACTGGCCGGTACTGGGGTCGGCGTTGAAGGCGACGTCGGCCACGGTGCGATGCGCCACGTTGCCCAGACCGGGGACGGTATTGTTCTGGTAGCTCGGCGTGGCCGTGTAGGCGCTGGTGCCGCCGCCCGTGCCGGACCAGCCCGTTTCGCTGCGGCTGCCGGTGCCGGAATAGTTCAAACTGGTGCCGCCCACGGCCAGCACCTTGGGCGAGACGGCCGGCCACTGCACCGAGGCGCCGTTGTCGCCCGTGGCGGCCAGATAGCTCATGTTGGGCGCGCCGAAGGCCGCGTCGGTCGAGGCGGTCCAGCTGCCTTCGTCGGAACCGAAACTCATCGACACCACGCCCGGCCCCATCGCATTGGCCAGCTTGATGGCGCCCACCAGGCTGTCGAGCGAGGCGCTGGCCGCCTCGATCAGCACGATGCGCGCCAGCGGCGCGGTGGCGTGGGCCCACTGCACGTCAAGCGCGATCTCGGTGGCCCAGCCGGCGTCAAACGCCGGCGCGTTGGCGCTCAGCGCGCCGGCGTTGGTGTTGTAGACGACGGAGAACTCGCAAGCGCTGGCGTTGGCCGGCGCCAGTGGCAGGCTCGCGCCGCTGGCGATGGCTTTGGTGGCGCAGGTGGGCAGCGCGAATTTCTGGTTGAACGCGGCCAGCTCGGCGCCGGCGTTCGGGTCGTGCATCGCATCGACGATGTAAATGGTCTGGCCGGCGCCCAGCGACGCGGCCAAGCTGGCGCTCAAGCTGCTGCCGGCCGCCGGCAGGGCCGGCAAGCCGTAGGCGGCGCGGATCTGGCTGGGCGAATAGGTGGCGACGAATTTGGGCGTGAACAACGGCGCGACGCCCGCGTCCGGCGCCAGCGCGGCCAGGCTGCGCGCCTGGCGCGCAGCGCGCAGCGCATGCACCGTCAGGCGTCGGCTCGACATCTGCGCAAACTCGCCCGGCACGCGCTGCTGGCGCGGCGCCATGCGCGCCTGCGCGTCGGGCGCGAAGGCGTCGGCGTCCTCGGGGGCGTCCAGCAGCACCGGGGCGACGTGGAAAAATGGCTGCGCCGCTTGCTGGGCAACGCCGGCCGGCAGGCCGTCCGCTGCCAGCTGAAAGGTGCTGGTGCCGCTGGCCAGCGCGGCGCTGGCTACTGGCGCGGCGCTTTGCAGGCCCGCATCGGTGCCGCCATTCGCGCCGCAGCCGCCGAGTAGTGCCAGCGCGCCAGCGCTCAACAGGACGTGCTGGTAAAGCGTGCGGTTGAAACGGTTGTCGGGTGTGTGCATGGCGCCTGCTCCGGTAAGGGCGAGGGCCTGGTTGCGACGATGCTCGTCGGCCGTATCGGATGCGGGCCGGGCGAGTTGGTCGGTAACTCCGCTGCCATGGCGCGAGAGCGCGGTAGGCCGGTGGCTTTGCGTCCCCGTCTTTCGACGAGTTTGCCCTCTGTGTCTGCTGATGCGAGCGCTGCGCCGGGCAGTCGTTCGCGGTTCATTTAATTCTACACGGAAACTAAAAAAACACCAGAGTAATATTTGGCGCGGCTCCAGACGGCGCGGCGCTGGACTGCTTGCGTGGCGCACCGACGCAGCATCGATGTGCGCGCTACCAAGCGGCGCGAGCGACAGTGGACGCCAGCGCGCGGCGCGCCTAGCCGACCTCGCCGGCGGGCGCGGCTGGCTCGACAATCTGCGCATTGCGATAGTCGCGTGTTGCCTTGGCGATTTGCGCATCGTTGATGCCTTGCACCTTGAGGGCGAACACCTGTTCGTGGCGCAGCGCGAACAGGTTCTCGCGCCGCTGCAAGTCGTTCTCGCGTTCCTCGATCGCCTGTTCGCGCCGCATCAAGGCGTGTTCGCGCGGATCCGGCGCCGTCACGGCGCCGCTGGCGTCCGCGCGCGCGCCGCTGTGCGCCAGTTGCGCTCCGCAGGAAGGGCAATGACGGCTGGGTTCGGACGGCTGGGAGGAAGGCGACATAGTGTTCAATTTTGTTTGTTCTTTTTGTATTTTCTTATTGCGTATTGGTCCAGGCGGGCGACCGACCGCCGCTGTTTGGCATGCCAGGCGAGCGGGGCGGGCGTGCCCGTATTGGCCCCTTGTATGCGCCAGCGAACAGAACGCAATGCACGCAGGGATTAACATCGCGTCACGATCGACGGGATGGCGGATGGGAGTGTAACCGCGTCCGTCAATATTTTCTGTGTAGAAAGACATAGCGCGGGGCACGCGCCTTCGCGAGGAGAAAACCGCATGGCCGAAGTAGCTTGTAGCGCCTGTCCCTTGCGCCAGTTGCCGCTGTTTTTAGGCAGCGTGCCCGACGACGTGGCGGTGGTGCAGTCCTTGAAACAGCGCGAGATGCGCCTGGGACCCGGTGCGATGCTGATCCAGGAGGGCCAGAACGATGCACGCCTGTTCACGCTGCGCGAAGGTTGGGCGTTTCGTTTCAAGACGCTCAGCGACGGGCGGCGCCAGATCCTCGGATTTCTGCTCCCGGGCGACTTCATCGGGGTCCAGCAAAAGATGAGCGACGTGGCCGCGCACGGCGTGGCCACACTGACCGACGCCCTGTTTTGCGTGTTCCAGCGCGACTCTTTGTGGGAATTGCACCGCCGCTCGCCCAAACTGGGTTTCGATATCACCTGGCTGACCGCGCACGAAGAATCGGCGGTCGACGACGCCTTGCTGTCGGTCGGGCGGCGCAACGCCGAGGAGCGCATCGCCGCGCTGCTGATCGTGCTGTTCAAGCGCGCCGCCTCGCTGCAGCTCGACCACGGCGCGTCCGGCGTGCCGTTTCCGCTGACTCAGCAGCACCTGGCCGACAGCCTGGGGCTGTCGCTGGTGCATACCAACAAGACGCTGCGCAAGCTCGAACGGCTGGGGCTGCACCGGATCGACAACGGCCGGCTGCATCTGCTCAATGGCAAGGCATTGGCCCGCCTGGCCGACGTGTTCGGCGACGGCCATCCGGCGCCACGCCCGCTGGTCTAGCGCCGCCACGGCGCGCCGACATGCTGCGCCGACTTGTCACGCCCGGACGGCGCGCCGACGCGTCACGCCGGGCACGTCGCGTCCGCCACAGTGCGCGCGTGCGTGGCGAGGGCGTCGGCCCGGCGCAGGAATTTCTTGCCGGTGGTGTGATGAACTGTTTGTCAATGTTAGGATAGCGCCATGCGCGCATGCCAGCCGGCCGGCGCGCACAAGGGGCGCCGCGAACGCATGCGGGCGCGCTGGCCGACACACACAATCACCTGAAGGTCGACAAACGATGCAAAAAATCGCAAGACGGTTGCGCGCGCTTGGCCTGGCAACGTGCCTGCTGGGCGCGCTGCCGGCCCACGCCGAGGCGCTCAAATTCGACATCAGCTTGCAATCGAGCACGGCCAAAGAGCGCGCGGCCAAGCAGCAATTGGAGCGCCTCAGTGCCACGTATCGGCTTGACAAGTGGGTGCAGACGCGCCGGATCGCGTTTGACGAGACCACCATCCCGCACAGCCATCCGGTGCTGACGTTCCATGCGCGCCACCTCGATGACGACGCGCTGTTCCTGTCCACCTTCATCCATGAACAGATGCATTGGTGGCTGTCGGCCCACCCCGAGCAGACGGCGCGCGCCGTCGCCGCGTTGAAGCGCCGCTATGCGACGCTGCCGGTCGGCTATCCCGACGGCGCCGCGGACCTCGAGTCGTCGTACGAGCATCTGCTGGTGATCTGCCTCGAGCTCGATGGCGTGCGCGAGCTGCTCGGCGCGCGCGAAGAGGCGCGCGTGCTGGCATTCTGGTCGCACGACCATTACCGCAAGCTGTACCAGCTGGTCGGCGCCGAGCGGCTGGCCACCCGCGCCGTGTTGCAACAGAACGCGCTGCAGTTGTAGGCCGATCGCGATCCGCGCCGTTGGCCCGGCAGGCGGGACGGCGCAGGCATCGTATGCGCTGCGCGCGGGCGATCGGGCGCAGCTGTCCGATCGCCCCCTAGCGGTAGCGCAGCAGGATGCGCTGCACGCTGCCGTCCTGCAACAGCTGGCGGATTGCCGCATCGACCGTCTCGAACGGTATCTTGCTGGCGGGCGAGAACGCGCAGTGGGTGGTGAAGCTGGAAATGGTCAAGCTAGCCAGCTTGGCCAGCGCCGGTTGCGACTTGGCCTGGTACGCCACACTGAGGTGGTCGAGCACCGCATAGCGGCGCCGGCCGGCCAGCAGCTTGTCGATGTTCGCCGGCATGGTCGGCGCGTCGTCGCGCAAATAGTGGGTGCCCAGCGCGGCGTCCAGTTCCGGATAGCTATAGCCCAACACCAGCGCCAGCGTTTCGCCGCTCAGCTCGCCCAACTCGCGCGGCGCGTCCAGGTTGACGCCGGCCACCAGCAGGTTTTCATTGGGGATCAAGGGCGCGCTCCAGTTCAGATCGCCCGCCAGCCAGGCCGGACGCATGTAGCACACCCCGTCCACCGTGCCATCATGCAGTACCAGCTCAAGCCGCTTGCGCGGGGTCGCCACGAAGCGCGCCTTGCGCTGCACTCTGGCGCCGATCGCCTCGCCCAGATCTTTCAGGATGCCGCTTTCGAGATTGCCGTGCACGAACTGCGCCAGCGGCATGGTGTTGGCGTTGGAGACGGCGAACACGATCACCTCGTCGCGCCCCTGCGCGTTGGCGCACGCCAACGTCGCTACCAGCGCCAGTGCCGCCAGCTTGCGCGTGAGCGTGCTCATCGGCATGGCTGGGCCAGTGTGGGGACCGCGCGCCGCGCACGCCCGGATGCGTGCGTGCCCATCAGGCCCTGACCGGCAGTGTCAGCGCGCGCAGACGCGCCCGGTTGTCCTTGATCCAGTTCACCAGCGCGGCCCCGGCCATCGGGCGCGCCACCAGATAGCCCTGCGCCACTTCACAGTGCAGTTCGCGCAGCAAGGCCCAGTCGTCCATCGTCTCGACCCCCTCGGCGACGGTGCAAATGCCCAGCCGGCGCCCCATCTCGATCGAGCTCTCCAGGATCACCCGCCGGTTCGGGCGCTGCGCCGCCTCGTGCACGAACACCCGGTCGATCTTCAGTTCCGTGAACGGGCAGCGCGACAACTGCTGCACCGACGAATAGCCGATCCCGTAGTCGTCCATCGCCAGCCCGAAGCCCTTCAGCGACAGGTGCGCCAGGTTCGACAGCGATTGCGACAGATTGCTCATCACCATCGTCTCGGTCACTTCCCAGATCAAGGAGGACGGCGGCAACCCTTGCGCCTTGACGCGCTCGGACAGCTGCTCGATGAAGTCGTGGTCGGCCAGCGTGTCGGCCGACAGGTTGATCGACACCGTCAGCGCCGACAGCCCCATCTCGCGCCAGCTGCGCAGCTGGGTCAGCGCCTGGTCGACGATCGACAGCGTGAACGGCTCCATCAGCGCCGAGCCTTCGATGGTGGGAATGAAATGCAGCGGCGCGACCATGCCCAGCTCCGGATGCTGCCAGCGCGCCAGCGCCTCGACGCCTTTGATCAGGCCGCTTTGCATCGACACCTTGGGCTGAAAGTAGGGCAGAAACTGCGCTTGCGCCATGCCCTGCTCGATGTCGTCCAGCGAGCGCGCGTCGTGCAGCGCCGCGTTGGGCGGCTTGATCTTGTCGATGCGCGCGAGCATCAGCGCCAGGTCGAGCTGGCGCATCGGCTTCAACACCGTGCCCAGCAAGCACATGCCGGCGTCCTCGGAGCCCATGCTTTCGACAATTTCCAGCAGGCGCGGGTCGCACGCGCTGGTGACGATCAGGTTCTCGGTCAGATGGCGGCGCACCAGGTGGCGGATCAGCTCGATGCCGTTCATGCCCGGCATGTCCAGGTCGGTCAGCACCAGAAACACCGGCGTGCCGCCACGGTTGTCGATCACCGCCAGCGCATCAATGCCGTCGCAGGCTTCGAGCACCGTGCCAAAGCCGCTCTGGCGCACCAGCTCGACCAGATGCGCGCGTTGCACGGCGCTATCTTCGACGACCAAGGCGGTGCAATTGAACCAGTCACTCATCCCTCACTCCCAACAGCATCGGGCACAACGCCCCCCATTGCGTCGCGCGCGTCATGCGGCGAACGCGCTCAACTGCTGCACGATTTCCTTGTTGATCAGGTCCAGCGCGACGGTTTTTTCGACCGCGCCGCGCTTGACCGCCTCCTTGGGCATGCCGTACACCACGCAGCTTTGTTCGTCCTGGGCCACGGTACGCGCGCCGGCGTTGCGCATCTCGAGCAGGCCGGCCGCGCCGTCGTCGCCCATGCCGGTCATGATCACGCCCAGCGCATTGGCGCCTGCGCACTTGGCCACCGAGCGAAACAGCACGTCCACCGAAGGCCGGTGGCGGTTCACCAGCGGGCCGTCGACGACTTCGACAAAATACTGGGCGCCGTTGCGGCGCAACAGCATGTGCTTGCCGCCCGGTGCGATCAGCGCGCGCCCCGGCACGACGCGGTCGTTGTTCTGGGCTTCCTTGACGCTGATCTGGCACAGCGTGTCGAGCCGCGCGGCGAAGGCGGCGGTGAATTTTTCCGGCATGTGCTGGACGATGACGATGCCGGGAGACACGCGCGGCAGCGCCGTCAGCACCACCTCGAGCGCCTGGGTGCCGCCGGTCGACGTGCCGATCGCCACCACGCGCTCGGTGGTCTGGACCATCGCGCGGCTGTCGCCCGCCGCCAGGATCACGTCGGCGTTGTACTTGGCCGTGGGCGCGAGCGGAATCGGGCGCAGTCCCGCCACGCGCGGCGCCAGCCGGCTGATCTGGGCGCGCGCGGCCAGCCGCACGGCCGACACCAGGTCGTCGCTGTTATCGTTGAGAAAACGCTTCAAGTCCAGCTTGGGTTTGGTGATGATGGTCACCGCGCCGGCCGCCAGCGCCTCCATCGACGTTTGCGCCCCTTTTTCGGTCAGCGTCGAGCAGATCACGACAGGGGTGGGGCGCTCGGACATGATTTTTTTGAGAAACGTGATGCCGTCCATGCGCGGCATCTCCACGTCGAGCACGATCACGTCGGGCCACTCCATGCGCATGCGCTCCATCGCCAGGATCGGGTCGGCCACCGCGTGGATCACTTCGATGCCGGCGGCCTTGTTGAGCAGGCCCGTGAGCACCTGGCGCACCACGGCCGAATCGTCCACCACCAGTACCTTGATGCGACTCATGCAGGCTCCTTTGCAGCGCGGTCTGCCAGCGCGTCCGGCTGGCCTTTGCGCACCCACACGTCGCCGGTGCGCACATTGAAAATGATGTGACGGTGCCGCAGACCGTAGCGGCACGACGACACGATGGGAATGCCCACTTGCTGCAGCAGCCGTTCGGCGACGTCGCCGTTGCGTCGGCCGATGCTGGGCTGATCGGCCCCTTCGCGCCCGGGAAACATCGCGGCGCCGCCAAAGATTTTGGCCTGGCAGTGTTGCGGATCGATGCCGCTGTGGCGCAGTTCAGCGAGCATCAGCGCCATCGCATCGTCGCCATAGCGACCGTTGAGGGGCTGTGCGCCGCGCGCGTCCTGGCTGGCCAGCAAAAAATGCGACATCGCGCCCACCCGCCAGCGCGGATGCCACAGCGTTACCGACACGCATGAGCCGAGCAGGGTGCGGATGCGATGGCGCGCGTCGCCGATGAAATAATCTCCCGGCAACAGGAACACGTCGACGATCGCTGCTGCGTCTGGCATGGCTCATGGCTTGCGATAGGTTGAAGGGGCCAGCGTGACCAGACCGGTGGCGACGTCGTTCAAACTTTCCGAATGGCCGACAAACAAATGGCCGCCCGATTTGAGCCGCGTGAGCACATTGGCAACGACATCGCGTTTGGTCTGGGTGTTGAAGTAGATTAACACGTTGCGCAGAAAAATCAGGTCGAACTGTCCCAATTGGGGTGCCGGCGCGGTCAGATTGACGGGCACAAATTGCACGCGCTGGCGCAGGCTGCGCTGCACCAGCACGGTGCCGGCCTGCTGGTCGATGCCCTTCAGGCAAAAGCGCTTCAGGTAGGCCGCCGGCAGGTGGGTGGTGCGCTCGCTTTGGTAGTGGCCGGCCCGGGCCTGGTCGAGCACGCGCGCGCTGATGTCCGAGCCTAGCACCTCCCACGCCAGACCGTCCTGCACGTCGGCTAACACCATCGCGATGCTGTACGCCTCTTCGCCCGTCGAGCTGGCCGCGCTCCACACGCGCAGCGCCTGGCCGCGCGCGGCGGCCTCGCTGGCGAGCTTGCGCAGCAGGTCGAAGTGCTTGCCTTCGCGGAAAAAATAGGTTTCGTTGGTCGTCAGCAGGTCGACCGCGATCTGGGTCTCGCCAGGCGCCGCGGCACTGTTGAGCAACTTGAAATAGGCGCCGTAGCTGCCCAGTTGGTGGTGCGCCAGGCGCTTGGCCAGCCGTCCGCTGACCAGCGCCTTCTTGGCCGGCGACATGGTGATGCCGGCCGCATCGAAGATGAAGCGCTGGAACAGGGCGAATTCGCCGTCCGTGATCGGTTGAACCGTCATGACGCGCTAGGCGCCGGCCAGCAGGGCCGGGCGCGTTTCGACGGCGCCGGCCAGCGCGCCGATCTCCACGCTTGAGAGCACCGCGTCGACATGCAGCAAGATCACGAACTTGCCGTTGACCTTGCCGATCCCGGCGATGAACTCGCTGCGGATCTTGGCGCCGAAGCTGGGCGCCGGTTCGATCTCGGCCGGGTCGATTTCCAGCACCGCGTTGACCGCGTCGACCATCACGCCGATCACCTGCTGCTGCTCGGATCCTTCGAGCTCGACGATGACGATGCAGGTGCGCTTGGTGGCCTCGCTGGTGGGACGCCCGAAGCGCGCCGCCAGGTCCAGCACCGGCACCACGGCGCCGCGCAGATTGATCACTCCGCGTATGCAGTCGGGCATCATCGGCACCGCCGTCAGGCCGCCGAATTCGATGATTTCCTTGATCGCCAAAATGCCGATGGCAAACACTTCGCTGCCCAGCATGAACGTCAGGTACTGGGTCGGTTCCGCCGCCAGCAAGGCGCGCTCGCCTTTGCCTGCGGGGTGGGCCAGGGTATGCATCATGATCTCTCCTCGGTCGGATTAATAGTTGGTGAAATTGGCTTCGTGCAGTTCGCTGTCACTGTGGCGCAGCGCCGCGCGGTGCGTGCCTTGCGGCTTGCGGCGCGCGGCAGGGCGGGGCGCCGGCGTGTGCTGGTCGGCGCCCAGCTGGAAGAACGACATCGACGCCTGCAGCTGTTCGGCCTGGCCGCTCATCTCCTCGGCGGTGGCGGCCAGTTGCTCGGCGCTGGCGGCGTTTTGCTGAGTGGTCTGGGCCAACTGGCCGACCGCCGAATTGATCTGCGCCACGCCGGTGGACTGCTCCTCGGAGGCGGCGGTGATTTCCTGCACCAGGTCGGACGTTTTGCGGATATTGGGCACCATGTTGTCGAGCAGGCGTCCGGCCTGTTCGGCCAGTTCCACGCTGTCGCTGGCGATCTCGCCGATCTCCTGGGCCGCCACCTGGCTGCGCTCGGCCAGCTTTCTGACCTCGGCGGCGACGACGGCGAAGCCCTTGCCGTGCTCGCCCGCCCGGGCCGCCTCGATGGCCGCGTTCAGCGCCAGCAAATTGGTCTGGTAGGCGATGTCGTCGATGATGCTGATCTTCTTGGCGATCTGCTTCATCGCGCTGACGGTGGCCTTGACGGCCCCGCCGCCCTCGGTCGCCTCGGTCGAGGCCTGGCTGGCGATCGCGTCGGTGACCTTGGCGTTGTCGGTGTTTTGCGAGATCGAGGCCGTCATCTGCTCGATCGAGGCACTGGTTTCTTCCACGCCGGCGGCCTGTTCGGAAGCGGCCTGCGACAGCGACTGGGCCGTCGCGCTCACTTCCTCGGACGCCGAGGCGAGCGCCTCGGCGCCGGTATTGACTTCCATCACCACCTGGGACAGGCGGCTGAGCATTTGCTGCATCGAGTACAGCAAGCTGCGCTGGTCGCCCTGTTTGAGCGTGATGGTCAGCGCCAGATTGCCCCCGGCCACCGCTTCGACGATCTGGGCCGCGTAGGACGGCTCGCCGCCCAGTTGCGCCAGCAGGCTGCGGATCAGCAGCAGCGCCAGCACAATGCCCACGATCAGACCGCCGACGATCAGTGCGATGTTCAGCTTGAGCGTGACGGCGGCCTGCGCGGTGGCTTCGTCGTACTCCTGCTTGGCGACGTTTTCCTGCAGGTCGCGCAGCTTGCCCATGGCGTCGCGCGGGACATTAAATAGCGTGTCGGTGGACGTGTATTTTTCCTCGGCCGCCTTGCGCTCGCCGCTCTTGGCCAGTCGCACCGCCTGGGCGCTGGCATCAAAGTAGCTGGCCCAGCCGGCCTGAAATTGCTCGGCCAGCAGTTTTTCGTCCGGCGTCAGATAGGTCGCCATGTAGTCTTTCCAGTTCTTGGACTCGACCTCGCTGAACTTGGCGTGCTGGGCCAGCGCCGCTTCCAGCGCAGCCGGGGTGGCCGCCTGCACGGCGCGTTCGGTGTTGTTGCGCACCCGGTAGCTCGCCTCCATCACCTTCGACAATTGCACCAGCGCCACGGTGCGGTCCTCGTAGACGGTTTTCAGCTTGTCGTTGGCAAAGCTCATGCCGCGCAGACCGGCCAGGCCGACCAGCACGATAATCAAGGCCAGCACCGCCACCAGCAGTCCCAGGCGTACTCCCACGGTCAGTTTGTTGAACATTACTTATCCTGTATGAAGGTTATGCCGATCCCCGGCAAGGAAGGAAACAGCGCCAACTGGCCTGGCGCGACGTGTGGCATTGCGGGGCCGTCGTGGTCAGAAACGGGTGAAATGGGTGTCGTCGTGCTCTTCCTCGGCAATCGCGCTCTTGCGCACGGGTGCGCGCGGCGCGCTTGGTCGCGGCGCGGCGCGGCGCGCGTGCGGGCGCATGCTGCCGCCCACCTTGAAGAACGACATAGTGAGCTGCAACTCCTCGGCCTGGCCGCTCATCTCCTCGGCCGTCGAGGCCAGCTGTTCCGAGCCGGCCGCGTTCTGCTGGGTGGTCTGGCTCAACTGGCCGATCGCCGAATTGATCTGGGCCACGCCGGAAGACTGTTCTTCGGAGGCGGCGGTGATTTCCTGCACCAGGTCGGACGTCTTGCGAATGTTTGGCACCATCGAATCGAGCAGCCGGCCGGCCGTTTCGGCCAGTTCGACGCTGCTGCTGGCCACTTCGCCGATTTCGGCCGCCGCCAGCTGACTGCGCTCGGCCAGCTTCCTCACTTCGGCAGCGACGACGGCGAAGCCCTTGCCGTGATCTCCCGCCCGGGCCGCCTCGATGGCCGCGTTCAGGGCCAGCAGATTGGTCTGGTAAGCGATGTCGTCGATGATGACGATCTTCTTGGCGATCTGCTTCATCGCCGCCACCGTCTGGCGCACCGCGTCGCCGCCTTCGGCCGCTTCGCCCGAGGCTTTGCTGGCCATCGCATCGGTGATCTTCGAGTTCTCCGTGTTCTGGGCGATCGAGGCCGTCATCTGCTCGATCGAGGCGCTGGTCTGCTCGACGCCGGCGGCCTGTTCGGAGGCGGCCTGCGACAGCGACTGGGCCGTTGCGCTGACCTGTTCGGAGGCGGCCGCGAGCGCCTCGGCGCCGTTGTTGACGTCGGCCACCACCTGGGCCAGCTTGGCCACGGTGTTGTTGGCGTAATCCTTGAGTTGCCCGAACGCGCCCTCGTAGGGCTTGTCGATGCTGCAGGACAGGTCGCCCTCGGAGATCGCGCCCATCACGCGCAGCACGTCGTCGATGGCGGCGCCGGTGGTGCCCATCAGTTGGTTCAGGCTTTGTCCCATGTCCTTCTGGAAGCCCAGCAGGCCGGCCAGCTCGACGCGCGCGGCGAAGTCGCCCTGATTGGCCGCGGCCACCACCTGGCGCTGGCCGTCGACCACCTGGCTGAGCTTGGCGACGGTATTGTTGGCATATTCTTTCAGTTCGCCGAACTTGCCTTCATATGGTTTGTCGACTTTTTTTGACAGATCGCCGTTGGAGATGGCCTGCATGATGGTGACGATGTCGTCAATGCCGGCGCCGGTGGTGAGCACCAACTGATTGAGGCCTTCGCCCATGTCCTTCTGGTAGCCCTGCAGGCCGGCCAGCTCGATGCGTTCGTTGAAGTTGCCCCGGTTGGCCGCCTGCACCACTTGGCGCTGACCGTCGATCACCTGGCGCAGCTTGCCCACCATGTCGCGCATTGCCTGCAACAGCTGGCCCGTCTCGTCGATACTGTTCGAGGCGAGGTCGAGCTCGAGCTCGCCGTTCGCCAGCGCGTGCGAGGCGCGCACCGCCTGTGCGAGCGGGCGGGTGATCGAGCGCGTGATGACGAGCGCGCCGGCGATCGACAGCAGCACGATGACCACCACGGCGCTGAGGATGATCTGCAGCGCGCGCGCGCTGACGTCCGTCATGGCCGCGTCGGCGCGCCGGGTGGTCTGGTCGGTAATCTTGCGCAGTTCGGCCAGCGCGCTGGCGATCGCCTTGTCGGCGCCCGAGACGGCCTTGTCGAGGTCGATCGGATTGCTGTTGGTGGCGCGCAGCGCGACCAACGTGGCCATGCTGGTGCGATAGGCTTGGGTGGCCACGGTCAGCGTGGCCAGCTGTTTTTCTTCCTCGCCCGTCATGTGGCCGGTGGCCTTGTAGTCGTCGTCGGTGTGGTCGATCAGCGCCATGTCCGCGCCGAATTTCTTGTCGTAGTCGCCCCCGCGCAGGATGAAATTCTTGAAATGGTGAACCCCGTCGCCCAGCGCGCCGGTGGCGCGCGTGGTGGCCATGTTCTTGGCCAGCGCGTCATCCTTGAAAGTTTGCCACTGCGCGTTCATGGCGCGCAGCTCGTTGAAGGCGATCAGACCGAGGATGGCCGACAGCAGCGTGAGCAAGCCGAAGGCCAGACCGAGCCGGGTGCCGATGCGAATTTGACTGAACATGACAACTCCTCCATTGAACAAACGTGCAGCAAGGGCGAACCGACCGGGACGCGCCCTTTAGTACCGGGTAAAGTGGGCTTCGTCCGGGTGCTGGTCGGCGCCGCCTTGGGGCGGGCGGGCCGGATGCGCGCCCAACTGCCGGGCCGGCGGCGGGCCGCGCCGCGCCGCCTGGCGGATGGCCGCCTCGGCCATGCCGCTGACCTTGAAGAAGGCCATGATGTCCTTCAGTTCCTCGGCCTGGCCGCTCATCTCCTCGGCCGTCGAGGCCAGTTCTTCCGAGCCGGCGGCGTTTTGCTGGGTGGTCTGGCTCAGCTGGCCGATCGCCGAATTAATTTGCGACACGCCGGAGGTTTGCTCCTCGGACGCGGCCGTGATTTCCTGCACCAGGTCGGAGGTCTTCTTGATGCTCGGTACCATCGAGTCGAGCAAGCGGCCGGCTTGCTCGGCCAGTTCGACGCTGTTGGTGGCCACCTCGCCGATCTCGGCGGCGGCCACCTGGCTGCGCTCGGCCAGCTTCCTGACCTCGGCGGCGACGACGGCAAAACCCTTGCCGTGCTCGCCGGCCCGGGCGGCCTCGATGGCCGCGTTCAGCGCCAGCAGATTGGTCTGGTAGGCGATGTCGTCGATGATGCCGATCTTCTTGGCGATCTGCTTCATCGCCGCGACAGTCTGGCGCACCGCGACGCCACCTTCGACGGCCTCGCCCGAGGCCTTGCTGGCCATCGCGTCGGTAGTCCTGGCATTCTCGGTGTTTTGCGCGATCGAGGCCGTCATCTGTTCGACCGAGGCGCTGGTTTCCTCGACGCCGGCGGCCTGCTCGGAGGCCGACTGGGACAGCGACTGGGCCGTCGCGCTGACCTGTTCGGAGGCCGCCGCCAGCGCCTCGGCGGCGCTGTTGACTTCGCGCACCACCTGGGCCAGCTTGGCGACGCTGCTGTTGGTGTATTCCTTCAGTTCGGCGAACGCGCCGTGGTAGTCGCGGCTGATGTTTTCCGTCAGGTCGCCCTTGGCCATCGCGCCCATCACGCGCACCACGTCGCCGATCGCCGCGCCGGTGGTGTCGACCATCTGGTTGGTGTAGTCCTTGAGCTGGCCGTAGCTGCCCTGATAATCCTTGCTGATGTTTTTCGACAGGTCGCCTTCGGACATTGCGCCCATCACCCGCACCACGTCGCCGATGGCCGCACCGGTGGTGAGCACCAGCTGGTTCAGACCGTCGGCCATTTCCTTCTGGAAGCCGTCCAGGCCGGCCAGTTCGGCGCGCACGGCAAAATCGCCCCGGTTGGCGGCGGCGATCACGCTGCGCTGGCCGTCGATCACCTGGCGCAGCTTGGCCACCATGCTGGCCACTGCGTGCAGCATGCTGCTGGTGTCGTTGCGCCGGGTATCGACCTCGATTGCCAGGTCGCCGGCGGCGATGCGTTTCATCAGCGTGGCCGCGTAGTCCGGTTCGCCGCCCAGCTGGCCCATCAGCGTGCGAATGATCAGCACCGACAGCAGCGTGGCCAGCAGCACCGCGCCGGCGCTGGCCCCCAGCATCACGCGGCGCGCGTCAATGTATTCGGCGCCCGCCTCGGCGCCGGACTCTTCCATCAACTCGTTCTGGTAGGTGATCAAGGCGCTGGCCCCGTCGAGATAGGCGTTTTGCGCGCTGCGCAGTTGGTTCATCAGCAGCGCCGTGGCCTCGGCTTTCTTGCCCCCGTCGAGCAGCTTGAGAAAGCTGTCGGCCTGCACGTGATACGCCAGCGCGCTGCCCTTGAGCGCTTTGAGCAAGTCCTTGCCCTTGGCCGAGGTGATGGCTTTTTCCAGTTTTTCGGTGCGCTCCTTGATGTTCAGATTGGCCGCCGTGATGCGCGCCAATTCCTTGGCGATCGCCTCGGGGGCGCTGTCGAGCGCGGCATTGCGCATCGCGCGCGCGCTCACGTTCAGCTCGAGCATCACCTCATACGCCAGCACGACCTTGGGATGGCGGTCGTCGACCACCTTGTGGGTCAGATCGTTGATGCGGGACAGGTGTTCCAGCCCCAGCCAAAGCGAGCCAATCAGCAATGCGACGACGGCGCCGAACGACAGGCCGAGCTTGGTGGCGATCTTCATGGAATGGAACACATTACCTCCTGGTTGAGTCGGCGTCACCGGCGCGCACGGTTGGCGTCAAAAGCTGATCACTGCGCTTACGGCGCATGCTGCCTGGAGCGACTGCCCGCCCCACCGTTCAGTATTTCGTAAAGTGCATCTCATCCGGTTCAGGCGCGCTGGTCGCACGCGCACTGATGGCGCGTGCGCCGGGACGCGTACGCGCGCTGGCCACCGCCCGGGTGGCCGTGCGCAAGGCACCGGCCAGCTTGAAAAAGGCCATGGTCTGCTGCAATTCCTCGGCCTGACCGCTCATTTCCTCGGCCGTCGAGGCCAGTTCTTCCGAACCGGCCGCGTTCTGCTGGGTGGTCTGGCTGAGCTGGCCGATGGCCGAATTGATCTGCGCCACACCGGACGACTGCTCCTCGGACGCGGCGGTAATTTCCTGCACCCGGTCGGAGGTCTTCTTGATGTTGGGCACCATCGAATCGAGCAGGCGGCCCGCTTTTTCGGCCAGTTCGACGCTGCTGCTGGCCACTTCGCCGATCTCGGCGGCGGCGATCTGGCTGCGTTCGGCCAGCTTCCTCACTTCGGCGGCGACGACGGCGAAGCCCTTGCCGTGTTCGCCGGCCCGGGCCGCCTCGATGGCCGCGTTCAGCGCCAGCAGATTGGTCTGGTAGGCGATGTCGTCGATGATGACGATTTTTTTGGCGATCTGCTTCATCGCCGCCACCGTCTGGCGCACCGCGTCGCCGCCCTCGGAGGCCTCGCCCGAGGCCTTGCTGGCCATCGCGTCGGTGACCTTGGCGTTTTCCGTGTTCTGGGCGATCGAGGCGGTCATCTGCTCGATCGAGGCGCTGGTCTGCTCGACCCCGGCGGCCTGCTCGGAGGCCGCCTGCGACAGCGACTGGGCCGTCGCGCTCACTTCCTCGGAGGCGGCCGCGAGCGCCTCGGCGCCGCTGTTGACGTCGGCCACCACCTGGGCCAGCTTGGTCACGGTGTCGTTGGTAAAACGCTGCAACTTGCCAAAGTCGCCCTGATAATCCTTGTCGACGTTCTTGGTCAGGTCGCCCTCGGACAGCGCGCCCATCACCACCAGCACGTCGGCGATCGCGCTGCCGGTGGTGGCCATCAACTGGTTCATGCCGTCGGCCATGTCGCGCTGAAAGCCCTGCAGGCCTGCCAGTTCGGCGCGCGCGCTGAAGTCGCCCGCGTTGGCCGCCGCGACGACCTTGCGCTGGTCCTCGATCACTTGCCGCAGTTTGCCGACCATCGCCGCCACGGCAGCGAGCATGCTGTCCTGGTCGCCGGCTTTGGTGCGCACCTCAAGCGCCAGGTTGCCGTTCGAAATGTGCGCCATCACCTCGGCCGCATAGTCCGGCTCGCCGCCCAGTTGGCGCAGCAGGGTGCGCGCGATGACGTAGCAGATCGCCCCGATCAGCAGCAGCGCCAGCGCCGAGATCGCCATCGACAGGCGCGCCGCGTGGGTCTTCATCAAGGTGGCGCTGTCGGCGCCTTTCTTGCCCAGTTCGATGTTGTAGTCAAAGTGGCTGTCGACCAGGCTGGTGAATTCATTGAGGTCGTGGCGCGCCTTGTCGAGCAACACGGCCGCCTTGTCGTTGCGGTTGGCGCGCGATTCGACCAGCACCGCATCGAGTTCCGGGCTGATCTGTTTCCACAGCGCCTGCTCCTTGTTGAGGATGTCGCGGTCCTTGTCGTCGGACAATAAGGGTTCGTATTTCTTGAAGCCTTCCAGCACCCCGTTGCGCGAGGCGGCGATGGTGGTGTCGATCTCGGCCATGCGCGCGCTGTCGGTGTTCATCACGTGCTGGCTGATGCGGATGCGCGCGCGCAGCAAATTGTCGCGCAGCTTGTCGAGCACGATCAGGCTGGGCACCGTGTTGACCGTCGAGTAACTGGCCGCCTCGTAGACTTGTTCCATCTGATACTGGCTCAGGCCGGTCAGTGCGGCGATGCCGATCAGGGCGGTGGCGGCGAGGCAGGCCAATCTTTGTGCGACGGTCAGTTTCACGGTGTTCTCCAGAAGAGGTGCTCGATGAGACAAACGGGGGGATGCGCGTCGGCGGGCGCGCACGCTGCGCTGTGTTAGGCGGCGGCCGGCTCCTTGCTGCCGATCCGGTTCAGCAGCGACGACACGTCCAGGATCAGCGCCACGTCGCCGCTGCCCAGGATGGTCGAGCCGCTGATGCATTTGACGCCGGCGAACATCGGACTGAGCGGCTTGATGACGGTCTGGAACTCGCCCAGCAGCGCGTCCACCACCAGCCCGGCGCGCTGGCCGGCGTGCTTGACGACGACGATGCTCTGGCGCTTGACCGGCGGGCTGCCGTCGGCGAACAGTTCGCGCAGGCGCAGGAAGGGCAGCACCTGGCCGCGCAGATTGGTGTAGTCGTGTCCCGGCTCGCAGGAAAATTCGACGCATTCCTCGATCAGGTCGAGCGGGATGACAAACACCGATTTGCCCAGCGCCACCAGGAAGCCGTTGATGATGGCCAGCGTCAACGGCAGGCGCACGGTGACGGTGGTGCCCACGCCCTCGGCGCTGTCGACCGAGACGCTGCCGCGCAGCGCCGTGATGTTGCGCTTGACGACATCCATGCCCACGCCGCGCCCGGACAGATTGGTGATCGCCTCGGCGGTGGAAAAGCCCGGTTCGAAGATCAGGCCGTAGATTTCCTGGTCCGACAACTTGCGCTCGGGCTCGATCAAGCCCCGTTCGATCGCCTTGGCCAGGATACGTTCGCGCTTCAAGCCGCCGCCGTCGTCGGACACTTCGATGACGATCGAGCCCGAGTCGTGGAAGGCGTTCAGGTGCACGGTGCCCTTGGCCGGTTTGCCGGCGGCCGCGCGCACGGCGGCCGGCTCGATGCCATGGTCGATCGCGTTGCGCACCAGATGGGTGAGCGGATCGCCGATCTTTTCCACCACCGTCTTGTCCAGTTCGGCGTCCTCGCCCGACACCAGCAGGCCGATGTCCTTGCCGATCTCGCGCGCCACGTCGTGCACCACGCGCTGGAAGCGGTTGAAGGTGGCGCCGATCTTGACCATGCGCAGCTGCAGCGCGGAATCGCGCACTTCCTCGACCAGCCCCGACAAGGTCGAGGTGGCCTCCTGCAGTTCGATGTTCTGCACGCGCCGCGCGATCAGGTTGGTGCGCGCGCCGGCGATGATCAGTTCGCCCACCAGGTTGATCAGGTGGTCGAGTTTGTCGGCGTCGACCCGGATCGAGCGGTTCTCGCGCGCGGCCGTGTCGGTCACCTGTTTTTGCTTGGCCAGCGCGGCCTCGACGACGGCCGGCGCAACGCCGGTGCCGACCAGAATGGAGCCCAGCCGCGGTGCGGCGGCAGCCTCCACGTTGACCGCGTCGGACTGGGTGTGCAGGGCCGCCTCGAGTTCGCGCTCGGTGACGCTGCCGCATTGCACCAGGATTTCGCCGATGCGCGCGGCCGTGCCGGGCAGGTCGCGGATCAGCGCGACGTATTCGGACACCTTGCTGTGCGGCGGGATGATGCGGATCGCGCAGTCGTCGGCGACGAACTCGAACACGCCCTCGATGGCGCTGCGCGAGGCCGTGCTGTCGAAGGCGATTTCAAAGCCCAGATAGCACGTTTCGGGATCCATGTCCTCGGGCGCCGGCAGCGCGTCGGGCACGGTGGCGATCGCCACGATGCGCCCCAGCTTGGCCAGGTAGCGCAGGAAGGACACCGGATCCATGCCGTTTCTGAGCACGTCCGGGCCGAAGCGCAACGAGATGTGCCAGTAGTCGCTGGTGCCGCCGTCGCCATGGTCGATCCGCTCGAGCGTGTCGGCGTGCTCGCCGGCCACCGCCACAGGGTGGGCGGCCGGTGCCAGATAGGTGCGCAGCTGGGCCAGCAAGGGCGCACCGGCGGCGGTGGTGTCGGGGTCTTCGTCGAGCTGGCCGGCGGCCAGCGCGTCGATCATGATGCCGATATGGTCGCAGCAGCCCAGCAGCAGCACCGTCAGCGTTTCGTCCCACACGATGGCGCCGGCGCGCACTTCGTCGAGCACGCTTTCAGCGACGTGGGTGAAGGCGACGATGTGGTCCAGGCTGAACAGGCCGGCCGAGCCCTTGATGGTGTGGGCGGCGCGGAAGATCGCGTTGATCGCCTCGCCGTCGGCACCCTGGTCGGCATTGAGCAGGGCGTTTTCCATGTCTTCGAGCAGCTCGCGCGCTTCGGTGATGAACGTCTGCAGTGCGTTATCGAGATCCATCGGGAATTCTCCGCAAGAGTGAGGGGGGCGTGACGCCGGGGATGTAGGTGGGTCAGGCGGGGCCGCTGCGTGCGTCGTGCGGCGCCATCACCAGGGGGTCGCCGAAATAGGCGGCCAGATTGAGCAGTTCAAACAGTTCCAGCACGGCCGGGCTGTGCGCCACCAGGCGCAGCTGGTGGTGCGCGCTGGCGGCCGTGCGCTTGGCCAGCATCAGCACCTGCAGCCCGACCGTGTCGATCTCGGTCACACCGGCCAGGTCCACCTCCAGCGTGCTGGCGTGCGCCAGCTTGGCCAGCAGGATGTCCTTCAGTTCGTGGGCCCGGTAGATATTCATCTCGCCTTCGATGAACAGGACGGTGGCGTTGCTGTCGTTGGCAGTCATCTTCAATTCCCCTTGCGGACATGGCGCGGCGCGGCGCGCGGCGCTTACGGCAGAACCAGCTTGGCGATCGCGCCCAGCAGCACTTCCGGCTTGAACGGCTTGGTCACCCAGGCCTTGGCGCCGGCCGCCTGGCCTTCGCGTTTCATCGCGTCCTGCGACTCGGTGGTGAGCATGATCACCGGGGTGAATTTATGTGCCGGCAGCGTTTTCAGTTCGCGCACGAAGCTGATCCCGTCCATATTGGGCATGTTCACGTCGCACACGATCAGATGCACGCGCTGGCCGACCAGTTTGGCCAGCGCATCGCGCCCGTCGCAACCTTCGATGACACTGTAGCCGGCGCTCTTCAATGCGATGCCGACGACTTGACGCAAGGAGGCTGAATCGTCGATCACCATGATGGTTTTGGACATGGAATTTCCTTAAAAAAATGTAACTTCTTCCTGCGGTTTGCTTTCCACCTTGACGCCGCGGTGCAGTGCATGCTCCTCGGCCATCGCGTAGGTTTGTTCCAGTTCGTGCAGCAGACTGGCCACGTCGAGCGGTGTCAGCGTTTGATCGTGGCCGAACTGCAGCAGGCTGTCGGCCATCAGCTCGGGCAGGCGTTCGATGTTCTGGCGCACATGCACCATGATCTGGCTGACCCGGTCCTGGAACTGCAGTTGCACCAACGCCTCGCCGACCTCGGCCTTGATGCCCACGCTGCCGTCCTTGAGCAGCACCGACGACTGCACCAGCGCGTCGGTGATGGCGCGAAAACCGCTGAGCACATTCTCGATCGCCGTCTCGGACGACAGCATCGCCTGCTGTTCCTTGTCCATCGACGTCTCGGCCGCCTGGCAGGTGGCGCCGATGGCGCTGCTGATCAGGGCCACGTTGTCGGCGATGCGTTTGCCCGTCTCGGCCGATTTGTTCGACAGCATGCGCACCTCGTTGGCGACGACGGCAAAGCCGCGTCCCCGCTCGCCGGCCCGGGCCGCCTCGATGGCCGCGTTCAGCGCCAGCAGATTGGTCTGGGCGGCGATGCTGGCCACGTCGGCCGTCATCTCGCGCAGTTCGCGGATGAACTGACTGAGGCCTTGCACCTTGTCGAGCATGGCCGCCTTGCTGGCGGTGGCCGACTTGAGCGAGCCGACCACCGCTTGCAATTCGCGTTCGCTGCTGGCGAACACCGCCACCAGGCCGGCGCTGCGGTCATCCACCGATTCGGTGGCCATGCTGGAGGCGCGCACGGCGTCGTCGAGTCGCTCGACGATGCCGGAAAAGCGTTCGGCCAGCGCGGCCACGGCCGACTCCATCTGGGTGCGCGACGATTCGATGTGGCGCGTCCAGACCGGCACCAGTTCGCTGCCCAGTTGCTGCTGGCTGGCCAGGTAGGCGTCGACTTGCTCGCCCAGATCGGTGTGGGCGCCGGCCGTGGCGCGCCGCAGCAGCAGTGCGGCGCCGGCCAGCACGATGGCGCAGCCGATGCCGGCCAGGCTGGCGCCGCTGAAGATCAGCACGGCCATCGCGTTGGCGCCAATGAGGAGGAGGGGAAACAACCAGCCGGAACGGCCGTGCAGGATATCGTTCATAAGCTAACCTTTGAAGCGAGCTTTGCGTGGTCATTACAGTGCGTGCGGCTTACCGGTCGCGCTCGACATTTCCCTGCTTGCAGCAGCCGAAAGAACGTCATTCAGTGACACTCCGGTGAGAAACACGTAACAAAGAATTGATACCTTGACGTGCATCATGTCACGGCATGTGTGGCTGTGGCAAGCGATTCTGATCGGTTTCTTGGCCGCTGTGCACGCGCGTAAACATCGTGCGTAAAACGACAATATTCGGGTGCGCACGGGGCGCCGATGTGACTGTTGGTAATATGCATAGGCAAAGCGCGACCGGTCCGGCGCGCTGGCGGCGCTGTCCGAATGTGACGTTCTTGCCAGCTTTCATTGCAGGCATGTTTGTTTCGTCGCGCCGAAACGCGCCGCTGTTTGTACGCGGATATTGATGTAGGGGTGTGAGGCATGCTTGCCCAGTCATCTTGCCGGCCGATTCCCTATCCGGCCCGTGCTGCAAGCGCAGCTATGGCTTCACGCGCTGGCCGCGCGCCGGGTGCATCAGGGCGCCTATACATGGACATGCCAGCGATAGCCTGACTTGGCGCTGGAGGGCCGAGCGGGAGACTGCGCGCATGCTGGCGCTAGTTCGCTGGTGCGCTGGCGCTGGCGTCGGGATCGGCCGCGGCGCCGCCGCGAACGGCGCCGAGCCGTGCATCGCGGCATGCCGGTGCGGCGCGCTTGCGCAGGATGTGCATCTGGATGCCGGGTCGGCGCCGCAGGCGCGCGAACAGACCGCTTGGCGTCGGCGTTGCGCAGCGTGATTGTTGTTTTTCGGCAACGGCGAGGACACTGCGCGCCTCTGGCCTGCCGGGGCGCCGCATTAATCTGCGGCGTGGTGACAATTGAATAGAATTGTGCGCGCCAGCGCGACTAGTATCGATTCGAGGCCACGCTAATGACGCGCCTTGGTTGCTGCAAATACGTCCTGCGGCCCAGTCTGATGCGCGCCTTGCCGTCACCCGCTTGGGCGCGCGGCGCGGCCCGACCATGGTCAGACTTTTTCTGCAAGATCACGGTATATATATACTCTCCTCAAAGGACGCACTATGTTCGAGAACATGAAAGTGGGGAGTCGCATTGGACTCGGTTTCGCAGCGACGCTCGCGCTGGCATTGCTAGTTGGTGTCGTGGGCATGATGCAACTGGTGTCGGGCACGCTCGTGATCGTCCTTGCGCTGGTGGCCTGCGCGCTGGTGGCCGGCATGGGCGCCAGCCTTGCGCGCGCCATCACGGGGCAATTGGACGAGGCGCTGGCGATGGCGCAAGGGCTGGTCGATGGCGATCTGAGCGTGCGCAGCAAGCATGGCTCGCACGGCCAGGGCGGCCAGCTGTTGACGACGCTGACCACGCTGGGCGAGCGCCTGACGCTGGTCAAAGAAGAACTCAACCGGATGTCGCGCGGCCATGATGCGGGCGACATCGACGCCGTCATCAATGTCGATAAATTGCACGGCGACTTGCGCGCCATGGCCGAGGGCATCAACACGATGGTGGCCGGGCACATCGCCGTGAAGAAGAAGGCCATGGCGTGCATCGCCGAATTCGGGCGGGGAAATTTCGATGCGCCGCTGGAGCAATTTCCCGGCAAGAAGGCGTTCATCAACGAGACGATCGAACTGGTGCGCGGCAACCTGAAGAGCCTGATCGCCGACATGGGACGCATGGCGCGCGAACACGATGCGGGCGATATTGATGTGCAGATCGACAGCGTCAGGTACCACGGCGATTTCCGCACCATGGCCGAGGGCATCAACGGCATGGTCGGCGGGCATATCGCGGTCAAACGCAAAGCGATGGCCTGCATCGCCGAATTTGGCAAGGGCAATTTCGATGCGCCGTTGGACCGGTTTCCCGGCAAGAAGGCCTTCATCAACGACACCATCGAGCAAGTGCGCGGCAACCTGAAGGGCGTGATCGCGGAAATGAACCACATGTCCAAGGAGCATGATGCCGGCGACATCGACGTGCTGATCGACAGCGCCAGGTATCAGGGCGATTTCCGCGTCATGGCCGAGGGCATCAATGGCATGGTCTGCGGGCATATCGCGGTCAAACGCAAGGCGATGGCCTGCATCGCCGAATTCGGCAAGGGCAATTTCGACGCCCCCCTTGAAAAGTTTCCCGGCAAGAAAGCGTTCATCAATGACACCATCGAGCGCGCGCGCGGCAACCTCGCCAGCGTCGACGATGTCGTCAAGGTGATGGGCGCGATGTGCGAGGGCGACCTGACGCAATCGATCGACAAGGCCTACGAGGGGCAGTTCGGGGTGCTGGCCGAGTACGTCAACCGCTCGGTGACGAAGCTGGCGCAAGTGGTGGCCGACGTCAATGCGGGCGCGATCGCGCTGGCGGCGGCCTCCGAACAGATCAGCGCCACCGCGCAATCGTTGTCGCAGGCGTCCAGCGAGCAGGCCGCCGGGGTCGAGGAAACCAGCGCGGCGATCGAACAGATGACGGCGTCGATCTCGCAAAACACCGACAACGCCAGGACCACCGACGCGATCGCCAGCAAGGCCGCGCGCGAGGCCAGCGAAGGGGGCGACGCCGTCAAGGCAACGGTGGCGGCGATGAAGCAGATCGCCAAGAAGATCGGCATCATCGACGACATCGCCTATCAGACCAATCTGCTGGCGCTGAACGCGGCCATCGAGGCGGCGCGCGCCGGCGAACACGGCAAGGGCTTCGCCGTCGTCGCCGCCGAAGTGCGCAAGCTGGCCGAACGCAGTCAGGTGGCCGCGCAGGAGATCGGCGAGGTGGCCATCAACAGCGTCGAGTTGGCCGAGCGGGCCGGCCAGCTGCTCGACGAGATGGTGCCCAACATCAAGCGCACCTCGGCACTGGTGCAGGAGATCACGGCCGCGTCGGAAGAGCAATCGTCGGGCGTGTCCCAGATCAACGCCTCGGTGGTCCAGTTAAACGACACCACCCAGCACAACGCGGCCAGTTCGGAGCAGCTGGCCGCCACCTCCGAAGAGATGAGCGCGCAGGCCGAACAATTGCAGGACACCATGGCGTTCTTCCAGATCGCCGTGCGCGGCGCGTCCAAGGCGCCGATGGCCATGCACCACGCGGGCATGGCCAAGGGAGGGGCGGCGCGGCACAGCACCATCAAGCTGGCGCGCACCCAGACGCTGCGCGCCGGTAGCGACAATGAGGATGCGCATTTCACCGCGTATTGACGCGGCGGCGCGTGTGTCGGCGCGATGTCAGGGACGCGCAAACTAAGGCTTGCAAAAAGCCGGCGCGAATAGTACTGTGTATTTATACAGTACTTTAGCGTTCATCCTCCATGACTTGTTTCGCCTCCCTTGCCGCGCCGGAAACCCTGCACCCGTCGCTGTGGCGCGCCTCGCAGCTGGCACACGCCGTCACGCGCTGCATCGACACGGGCCAGCCGGGCCTGTCGGCGCAGTTGCCGGGCGGCGGCTGGCCCAGCGGCAGCCTGATCGAATTATTGCTGCAGCAGCAGGGCATCGGCGAGCTGCGCCTGCTGGGGCCGGCGCTGGCCAAGGTGGCGCAGCGGCGCATCGTGCTGCTGCAGCCCCCCCATCCGCCGCAGGCGCAGGCGCTGGCCGCGCTGGGGCTGGCGCCGTCCCAGCTGGTGTGGCTGCGCAGCGCCAGCAGCGCCGACGCGCTGTGGGCGGCCGAGCAGGTGTTGCGCAGTGGCAGTTGCGGCGCGCTGTTGTTCTGGCACAACCATGCGCGCGCCGACACCTTGCGCCGCCTGCACCTGGCCGCGCAAGGGGGCGAAACCCTGTTTTGCATGCTGCGTCCGCTGGCGGCGGCGCAGGACGCGTCGCCGGCGCCGCTGCGGCTGGCGCTGCGCCCGGTGGCCGGCGGCCTGTCGATCGACTTCGTCAAGCGCCGGGGGCCGCAGCGCGATGCGCCCTTGTTCCTGCCACTCACCTCTTCTTTATTGCAACGTCATGCGTCTTTGGATCGGCCTCTACCTGCCCCGGCTCCCGCTCGAAGTATTCTGCCCGAACTGGTCGGCTGACCGTTGCAGCGTGGTGCTCGAGCAGGACCAGGTGCTGGCCGCGTCGCCCCAGGCGCTGGCCGCCGGCATCAAGCCGGGCATGCGGCGCGGCGGCGTGCTGATGCTCGCGCCCGAGGCCGTGTTGCACCAGCGCACGCTTGAGCGCGAGGCCGAGGCTTTGCAGGCGGTGGCGCTGGCGCTGCTGCAGTACACGCCGCTGGTGGCCCAGGCCGAACAGGCCACGCTGCTGATCGACATTGGCGCCAGCCTGACCTTGTTTGGCGGGGTGCGCGCGCTGTGCCGTAGCGTGCAGGCGCGCATCGCGCAACTCGGTTTCACGGGCGCGCTCAGCTGCGCGCCCACCGCGCGCGGCGCCTGGCTGCTGGCCCAGGCGGGCGGTGCGCGCGTGCTGAAAATGGACACGCTGGTGCGCCGGCTGGACCGTCTGCCCTGTCTGCTGTTGCCGCCGGCGCGTCCGTTCCAAAGCTGGCTCGACGGCATCGGCTGCGCCACGCTGGGGCAGTTGCGCCGCTTGCCCCGTGCGGGCCTGCAACGGCGCTGCGGGCGCGCGCTGCTCGACATGCACGACGCCGCGCACGGCTTGCTGCCGGAATTGTTCGACTGGCTGGCGGCGCCGACCACCTTTCGCGCCCGGCTCGAACTGTTCGACCGCATCGACGACGCCGACATGCTGCTGTACGGCGCGCGCCGCCTGCTGCTGCAGCTGACCGGCTGGCTGTGTGCGCACCAACTGGCGGTCGAGCGGATCACCTTGCAGCTGGAGCACGAACGTGGCCGGGTGGCGCTGGCGCCCACCGTGATCGAGCTGGCCTTGGCCGAACCCACCTGGCGCGACGAGCATCTGGTGCGCCTGCTGCGCGAGCGCCTGGCCAAGCTGACGCTGGACGCGCCGGTGATCGCACTGTGCCTGGAGGCGCTGCAAATGGTTCCGATGGCGCCGCCCAGCGCCTCGCTGTTTCCCGAGCCGGGCGGCAGCGCGGCCGACCAGCTGCGCCTGTTCGAACTGCTGGCGGCGCGGCTGGGCCCGGACAACGTGCTGCAGGCCAGCCCGCAGGCCGATTACCGGCCCGAGCAGGCCAATGCCTGGCTGCCGCTGCAGGCGTGCGCGGCGCGTCGCGCGGCGCTGGCGCCGGGGGCGCTGGCGCCGCTGCGTCCCAGCTGGCTGCTGGCCACGCCGCTGGCACTATTGCTGCGCCAGCACCGCCCGTTTTACGGTTCGCCCCTGATGATGGTGTCGGCGCCGGAGCGCATCGAGGCGGGCTGGTGGAACGGGCCGCAAACGCGCGACTATTTCATCGCCGAGGGGGCCGATCACGCGCACTACTGGGTGTACCGCGAGCGCATCGTCGGCGCGCAAGGGGCGGCCGAGCCGCGCTGGTTCCTGCACGGGCTGTTCGGCTAAGGCCGCGCACGCCGCTCGTTTGTCACGCTAACGGGATCTTCTGGCCATCGGATCGACCAACCCGCTCAGCGGCCGTGCTTGCTACCTGCGCGAGCCGCAACAGACGTGCTGGGCCGGCGTGGCCGAACACAATGCGGGCACGCTGGGCGAACCGATTCGCTCACTGAGCAGATGCGCCCGATGATCGTCACTGCCGGGTGCGGCGTTTATTCGTCGTCTTCGAACTCTTCGGCCAGATTCTTCCAGCCGCGCGTCTTGGCGTAGGCGCAAAATTGCTCGGGCGCTTCAAGCACGATCAGCTTGCGCGTCTGCTGGGCCGGATCGGTCGGTTCGAAGTCCGGGCCCACGTAGCCGATTGAGCGCAACTGGGTCAGAATCTGCTTGATCAGTGTCTTGTCCTTGTACAGGCCGGCGTCGATGCTGGCCGCAAAGTCCACGTACACGTCGATGATGCCGTAACCCTCGTCAAAAATGCGGATCGCTTTGATGTCGTGGGCACGGCCGGTGGCGTCGCTGGCCTTGAACGGGCCGCTCAGCTGGATGTCGGTATCGGTAGTCATGCGCGCAGCATACCAGAACCGAATGGGCCAGCGATAGTGCCGCGCACACGGCGCGCTGGCTAGCGCGCCACCCGGTTGCGGCCCTGATGCTTGGCGCGGTACAGCGCCTGGTCGCCCAGTTCGTACATTTCGCTCTGGGTCGGGCTGCTGTCGGGGGACACGAAGCTCAGCCCGATCGACAGCGTGACGATGTCGTACGGGTGGTTGCCGCTGTGCGGAATCAACTGGGCGGCGACGATGGCGCGAATCTGGTTGGCCAGTTCGACGCTCTCTTCGGCGTGGCTGGTGGCGAACAGGCAGGCGAATTCGTCGCCGCCGATGCGAAAGCCCAGGTCGCCCGGCCGGTTCAAGGTGTGGCGGATCGCGTCGGCCACCGCCACCAACACTGCATCGCCGCGCGGGTGACCGTACTGGTCGTTATACCCTTTAAAGCGGTCGACGTCGGCCAGCAACAAGGTCAGCAGGCGGCCGTCGCGGTGCGCGCGTTTTTGTTCTTCGACGAAGCGCATGTTGAAGTAGCGCCGGTTCTTCAGGCCCGTCAGTTCGTCCGTCATCGAATCGGCCTGGGCCATCTTCGTGTCGGTGATGTCGGTCGACACGGCGCAGGTGCCGATCGCCGCGCCGGCGTCGTCGTACAGCGGGAACTTGACGGTGGTGTAGGTGTGCAGCGTGCCGTCGCGGTGGTAGACCTCCTCGTCCTGCTGGATCGGGCGGTTTTCGTCGAGCGCGCGCCGGTCGTTGTCCCACAGCGCCTCGGCGATCGGACGGGGAAACAGCTCGAACACATTGTGCCCGACGAAGGTGAGCGGATCGTAGCCGGCCAGCACCGCGAAGTGGCGGTTGGCCGAGGTGACGGTGCCGTGCAAGTCTTTGGTGGAAATGAGAATGGGCGCGTGCTCGAGCAGGGCCCGGTAGATCCGGTCCGATTCGCGCAGCGCCGTCAGTTGCGCGCGCAACGCGGTGTTTTCGGCGGCCAGTTGCTGGCAGTCGACGGTCGCGGGCTCGGCAGCTGATGTGAGTCGTGCATCCATGATGGCGCGCCTAGGCTGGGTCTGGATCGGTCAATTTCACCTTACGCGTGATGAACGGACCTTGCAGTATTTAAGTCAATGTAACTTCGAGTGTTCGTCGAAGCCGCACTGCCCACCCGCAACGCCGGCCGGCGCAGCGGGTGGGCAGCGCTTATTTCAGTGCCTGCAGGATCGTTTCGAGCCGGTCCTTGGTGCCGGCGATGCGCTCCAGATGGGGATAGCGCAAGCCGTCGTGGTAGTCCAGTTCGACCGTGCGGTAGGTGCTGCCTTTCTTGACCAGCAGCGTGATCGGCGCCTTGCTATCCTTGGCTTTCTTCAGCGCCGCCTTCAGCACCTCGGGCTTGTAGGCGGTGTTGTTGACCGCCACCACGGTGGTGTTGCCCGACAGGCCGGCGCGAAACCCGACCCCGTCCCAGCGCAGGTTTTCCACGCCGGCGTCCTTGTTGAGCGAGAAGCCCAGCGAATAGCCGAAGTCGGTCGACTTGCCCAGTTCGGCGGCCGCCTTCATGTAGGCGCTGGGGGTGTCGGTAAACACCACTTTCCAGCCGGCCCGGGTCAGGCCGTCCAGCGGTCCACCAGGGCCGTGTCCGTCGAGCCGGCTGCGCAGGAAGCCCGACCAGTCGAACGGCACGATCGCGTTCAACGCGGCCACCACGTCCTCGAAGCGGTAGTGGGCCGGCTTGAACGACCCATCGTTGATGCCAAAGAAGCTGCGCGCGAAGTCGTCCAGCGAATGGTGCTCGCCGGACAGTTCGCGCAGCTTGGTGTCCACGTCCAGCCAGATCAACTGGCCTTCCATGTAGTAGTCCTCGCTGCGCTGCCAGTTACCCCAGCCGAGCGCGCCGCGTCCGTTGATGATCGGGTCGTTGGTGGTGTCCTGCACATTGCGCCAAGCACGCCCCGTCACGCCATCGACGCGCGCGGCGGTGGCTGCCAGCGCGTCGCGCGCGCTGGCAGCGCTGACCAGTCCCGAGCGGGCCGCCAGCACATTGCCCCAGTACTGGGTCTGGCCTTCGTACACCCACAGCAGGCTGTTTTGCAGCGGCTCGTTGAAGTTGGCCGTGTCCTGGTCGAACGGGCGGCGGAACTTGCCGTTCCACGAATGCACATACTCGTGCGAGAGCAGGTCGCGTCCCGATTCGTTCTTGGCCCACTCGGTGAAGTAACCGAGCTTGACGCCATTCTCGCTGGACTGGTGATGCTCGCGCCCGATGCCGCCAAAGTCCTCGGACAAGGCAAACAGGAAATCGTAATGGTCATAGTGGTGCGAGCCGTACAGCTTGGCCGCCTGCTTGATCAAGGCGCGGTGGATGGCGATCTGGTCTGGTTTGGCGTCCAGGCTTTCCTCGTCGTCGGCCACGATGTTGAGCATGACCGGCACGCGCGCGCCCGGATCGAGGTCGATGCGCTTGAAATGGCGGCCGGCAAACAGCGGCGAATCGACCAGCGTTTCCAGGTCGAGCGGCTTGAACGCGATCGCGTCGCCAACCCGTTCGCGCGTTTCCAGCGCGCTGCCGAACTGCCAGTCCTTGGGCAGCACCAAATTGGGCTGGACCGTGATGCGGCGGCTGAAATAGCCGGCCGGGTAGAGCGTCATCGCATGCCACTGCACACCGAGGATCTCGCCCGTCATGGTGGTGCGCCCTTCGCGGCTCTCGACCGGCGACAGGTACTGGAACTCGACCTCGAGCGTGCTCGCGTCGGCCGGCACGTTCAGGTGGAAGGCATGCACCTTGACCGGGTCGCGCGTCCACGCGACGGGCTTGCCGTTGGCCGACAGTGTCAGTCCGGCCAACTGGGTCAGCGGGCCGCTGGGGCCGTGATTGCCCGGCACCCATTGGGGATACAGCAGTGTCATCGGGCCCGGCTTGACGGGGATGCTTTCGTGGATGCGGAAGATCTGCTGGCCGACATTGCTGGCGTCGACCTTGAGCACGATGGTGCCGGGGTAGGCGATGTCTTGCGGCGCGGGCACGTCGGCGTGGGCGGCGCCGCCTGCGCACAGCAGCGCGGTCAACAGGGCGGCCGCGCGCGCGGCGGCGGACAGGGAAGGGCGTTGCTGCGGGTGTGCGGTCATGGGCGAAGTGGGCAAAGTAAAGTGGCGTCCCGACCCGCACAGTGGGGGCGGAACGAACTGATTTTCGAGTGTAGCACGAGCTGGCAAGTGCCTTGGGGCAAAAAAATATTTACACATATTGTTCCGCCTTTGGGACTGCCGGCGCAATTTTCAAGGCCTTGTAAAGCCCGATGCCCGGCCGTACATCTGTCTCAGCGGATGCTCAAACAGAGGTCCGCAATACCGATCGCTTTCACTTAAAAGGATTTTTACCATGCGCACATTCGACCTCGCCCCCCTGTACCGTTCGGCCATCGGTTTCGATCGCCTGGCCCACCTGTTCCAGGAAGCCCAGCGCGCCGACGCCCAACCGACCTACCCACCGTATAACATCGAGCTGGTGGCCGACGACAAGTACCGCATCGTGATGGCACTGGCCGGTTTCACGCGCGCCGAAATCGACATCACCGCCGAGCGCGAATCGCTGCACATCGCCGGGCGCAAGCACAAGCAGGAGGGCGAACGCACCTTCCTGCACCGCGGCATCGCGGCGCGCGATTTCGAGCAGCGCTTCCAGCTGGCCAACCACGTCAAGGTGACCGGCGCCTCGTTCGACAACGGCCTGCTGACGATCGAGCTGGCGCGTGAAGTGCCGGAAGCTTTGAAGCCGCGCAAGATCGCCATCGACGGCTATGAGGCAGTCGGCACGCTCGAGCGCCAGGCCGCATAAACGCGTGCGCGCCGCACCACTCCGGTGGTGCGGCGCCTGGCAACGCGCGCGGCCAGTACGGCGCACGCCAGGGACAGCCGCCGGTCGGTCGCGCACGCGAACGCACCGGCGTCTGTCCCGCTTCGCATGGCGCCCGTGCGGGTGCGGCGCGCCGTGTGGCATAGTGCTGCTTATCGAACGGCACACTGTGGAGGAGGCCATCATGAAAATTGCGAGCGCCGCCTTGCTGGCGCTGGCGCTGTGCGCCGATCGGCCCGCCCGCGCTTGCCAGATGGAACACGTCTACGAAGACTGGCCGCCGTATATGTACCACGACGCGCAAGGCGTGCTGCGCGGCCTGGACATCGAGTTGGTGAGCGCCATCTTCAAGGAGGCCGGCTGCACCTTGCGCACGCTCGACCATATCCCGTCGCTGCGGCGCGACCTGCTGTTCAAGGAAGGCAAGATCCGTTTGATCCTGGCCGCTTCCGACATACCCGAGCGACATGCCTACGCGTCCTTCAGCCGGCCTTACCGGGACGAATCGGTGGGCTTGTTCAGCGCGCCCGGCAAGCGCGCCGACTACGCCAAACTGGCCGACTTCGATGCCATCGCGCGCAGCACGCTGACGCTGCTGGCGCCCTCGGTGGGCTGGTACGGCGCCGACTACGCGCGCGTGGTCGGCGAGCTCAAGGCGCACGACCGGGTGCGCTCGTTTGGCACGCTCGACCAGGGCATCCGCATGTTCGACGTCGGGCGCGCCGACCTGCTGATGGGCGACGCGGCCGGCATCCGCCATCTGGCCGCCCAGGCCGGGGTGGCGCTGGTGGCGCTGCCGTACGTGGTGCGCTCGGCCCCGGTGCACCTGATGTTCAGCAGTGCCAGCACCAGCGCCGCCGAGCGCGCGCGCATCGACGGCGCCATCGCGCGGCTGGAAAAACGCGGCGTGCTCAAGGCGATCCGCGCCGCCTATGGCGAAGCGCGCTGAGCGCGGGCGATTTGCTTAAGGCGTGCCTAAGTCTGATGTTCCATCATTGAATCCGAGTTTCACCCCCATTCAATCACGGAGGACGTATGCCAAATCAATCTGAAAACGTTACTTTGAGCGCCAAGCGGCTGGTGCTGACGCTGGCCGCCGTCGGCCTGATCGGCGCCGGCGGCGCGATTGCCGTCAACCATGCCAGCGCCACGCCGCAGCAAAACGTGCCGGTCAGCGTGCTGGCACCAGTGGCGCCGGTGGCGCCGAATGCGCCGCTCAGCGCGGCGCCCGCGACGACCATCGCGTTGCCGGACTTTACCCAGATCGTCGAACGGATGGGACCGGCCGTGGTCAACGTCAGCGTCGTCGGCAGCACCAAGACCGCCTTCCATGGCCAGGGCGGCCAGGCGGCCCAGCCCGATGAATTCGGCGACGATCCGTTCTTTGAATTTTTCCGCCGCTTCCAGGGGCCCAACGGCCAGCGCGGCCAGCGCGGCGGGCGCGGCATGCCTGACATGCCCACCCACGGCACCGGTTCCGGTTTCATCGTCAGCGCCGACGGCATCATCCTCACCAATGCCCACGTGGTGCGCGACGCGCGCGAGGTGACAGTCAAGCTGACGGACCGGCGCGAGTTCCGGGCCAAGGTGCTGGGCTCGGATCCGAAGACCGACGTGGCGGTGCTCAAGATCGACGCGAAAAATCTGCCGGTGGTGCCGCTGGGGCGCTCGAACGACCTGAAGGTGGGCGAGTGGGTTTTGGCGATCGGCTCGCCGTATGGCTTGGATAACACCGTCACCGCCGGCGTGGTCAGCGCCAAGGGACGCGCGCTGCCTGACGACAGCAACGTGCCCTTCATCCAGACCGACGTGGCGGTCAATCCGGGCAACTCGGGCGGGCCGCTGTTCAACACGCGCGGCGAAGTGGTCGGCATCAATTCGCAGATCTACAGCCAGAGCGGCGGCTATCAGGGGCTGTCGTTTGCCATTCCGATCGACGTGGCGAACCACGTGCGCGAGCAGATTGTCGCCACCGGCAAGGTCTCGCACGGGCGTTTGGGCGTGACGATTCAGGAGGTCAACCAGGCGTTCGCCGACTCGTTCAAGCTCGACAAGCCCGAAGGGGCGCTGATCGCCAATGTCGAGACGGGCAGCGCGGCCGACCAGGCGGGCCTGAAGACGGGCGACGTGGTGCGCAAGGTCAACGGCCAGCGCATCGTCGCCGCCAACGACTTGTCCGCGATGGTGGGGATCGCCGCGCCGGGCGAGAAGGTGGTGCTGGACGTGTGGCGCGACGGTAAATCGATCAGCCTGACGGCCAAGCTGGGCGACGCGTCCGAGCGTAACAAGCGCGCCGAGCGCGAGCAGTCGGACGATCAACCGGCCCGGCTTGGGCTGGCGCTGCGTCCGCTCGCGCCTGAGGAGCGCCGCCAGGTCGGCGTGGCCAACGGCCTGCTGATCGAGGACGCGGGCGGGGCCGCCGCCAGCGCCGGCGTGCAGGCGGGCGACGTGCTGCTGGCCGTGAACGGGCGCGCCGTGAACAGCGTCGAGCAAGTGCGCGGCGTCGTCAAGGATGCCGGCAAGTCGGTGGCCTTGCTGATTTTGCGCGGTAATGACAAAATCTTCATCCCGGTGCGGCTGGGCTAGTGGGCCCGCTTTCACCATCACAACGAGGAAACAATGCGCCTGCTGCTGGTGGAAGACGATACGATGATCGGCGAAGTAGTGCTCGACCTGTTGCGGGCCGAGCACTACGCCGTCGACTGGGTCAAGGACGGCGAGATGGCCGACACCGCGCTGCAGACGGCCAATTACGACCTGGTGCTGCTGGACCTGGGCTTGCCGCGCAAGGACGGTCTGGAGGTGCTGCGCGGCATGCGCGCGCGGCACGACCGCACGCCGGTGCTGGTGGCCAGCGCGCGCGACGCGCTGGCCCAACGCGTGGCGGGCCTGGATGCCGGCGCCGACGACTATGTGTTGAAACCCTACGAACTTGACGAGCTGCTCGCGCGCATCCGCGCGCTGCTGCGGCGCGCCGTCGGACGGGCCGAGCCGGTGTTCGAATACAAGAACGTCACGCTCAATCCGGCCACCCGCGAAGCCCAGGTCGACGGCGCGAGCGTGCAGCTGTCGGCGCGCGAATGGGCCGTGCTCGAAGCGCTGATCGCGCGCCCTGGCGCGGTGCTCTCGCGCGCCCAGCTGGAAGAAAAACTGTACAGCTGGCGCGATGAAGTGAGCAGCAACGCCGTCGAAGTGTACATCCACGGCCTGCGCAAGAAGCTCGGCAGCGAGCTGATCGTCAACGTGCGCGGGGTCGGCTACATGGTGCCCAAAGTATGAATCTGGGCCATTCACTGCGCGCGCGCCTGCTGTGGTTTCTGCTCGCCGCGATCACGCTGGCCGCGCTGGCGCAGGCGATGATCGCCTACCGCACCGCCTTGCAGGACGCCGACCAGATTTTTGATTACCACATGCAGCAAATGGCGCTGGCGCTGCGTTCGGGCGCGCCGCTGAGCAACCAGGGCGGACCCGGCGTGGCCGACGCCGAGAACAATGAATTGCTGGTGCAGGTGTGGACCCCGGACGGGGTGCAGGTGTTTCGCACCGGCTCGCGCGCGCGCCTGCCGCAGCGCGCCGTGCTGGGCTTTTCCAACGTGGCCGCGAACGGCACCGTATACCGGATTTTTTCCGTGCAAACGCCCAGCCAGACCTTGCAGGTGGCCCAGGACATGGCGGTGCGCCGTCAAATGGCGGGCAACCTGGCGCTGCGCACCGTGGGGCCGATCGCGCTGATGGTGCCGATCCTGATGCTGGTGGTGTGGTGGGTGGTGTCGGCCTCGCTCGAACCGGTGGCGCAGGTGCGCGACCAGCTGGCCGCGCGCCAGGCCGACGACCTCTCGCCGGTGTCCGAGGCCGGCCTGCCCGACGAAGTGCGTCCGCTGGTGCACGAACTGAACCTGCTGTTCGGGCGCGTGCGCACCGCGTTTGCGGCCCAGCATAACTTCGTGGCCGACGCGGCGCACGAGCTGCGCACGCCGCTGGCCGCGCTGAAGCTGCAGGTGCTCAGCCTCGAGCGCGCCGGCGACAACGATGCGCGCGCGCTGGCCGTGACACGGCTGGGCGCCGGCATCGAACGCGCCACCCGGCTGGTGGAACAATTGCTGGTACTGGCGCGCCAGGAAGAAAGCGCCGGCGCGGCCACCGCGCTGGCGCCGCTGGCGCTGGACGATCTGGCGCGTCGCGCGGTGGCCGACCTGGCGCCGCTGGCGCAGGCGCGCCACATCGACCTGGGCGTGACGGCGGCCGAGGCGGTGCGGATCGACGGCCAGCCCGATGCGCTGGCGATCTTGCTGCGCAATCTGATCGACAACGCGATCAAATACACCCCGGCCGGCGGCAGCGTCGACGTCAGCGTGGCCGTCACGCCGGACGGTGCCGAACTGTGCGTCGAGGACAGCGGACCGGGCATCGCCGCCGAAGAGCGCGAGCGGGTGTTCGACCGCTTCTACCGGGTGGCCGGCAGCGCGGCCGGCGGCAGCGGGCTGGGGCTGGCGATCATCAAGGCGATCGCCGAGCGGCACGGCGCGACGCTGCTGCTCGATCAGTCCGAACATCTTGGCGGCTTGCGCGCGCGGGTGCGCTTTGCGCCAGCGAGCGCTGGGCAGGCTTAGTGCGGCGCCCGGCGCATGCCGCCGGGGCGCGTCGCACGTCGCGCGCATACGACATGCCGCCCCCGCGGCGCGGATTCGCCAGGCGAAAAAAAAGCGGCGGCGGGCGGCGCGTTTGCGCCTCCTGCCGCCGCACTGGCGTGGCCGCCAGCTGGACTGTCACGGCACCGTCAGGATTACCTTGACCGTGTCGTCGACCGCCGATTTTTCGATGTAGCCGATGGCCGTCACGTCGGCCGCCACCGCCTTTTTGACCTCGGCGCTGGAGCCATACTCCTTGGGCAGGCTGCCCTTGCCGGTAAACACCAGCTTGGTCCAGATCGCCTTCACCTGGGAGGCGTCCTTGTTCAGCACCTTTTGATCGAAATCGTTGCGGATCGCCGCGCTTTCGTTGTGTTCGACCGGCGTGAACATGGTCGATTTTCCGAGGAAAAACTGGCCGGCCTGTTCGCTGAACATCTTCGTGGCCGGATTTTTTGGATTGACGATGACGACAATTTCGCCCGCCCAGGCGGGCGCGTTCGCCATGCCCGCCAGCGCCAATAAAACGATACCGATGGTGGTTTTCATCGCGCTTTCCTTAGAACACAAAGTCGATGCCGGCGGCATAGACGGTCATCGGACCGGTGTAAGTGGATCCGACCGGGCGCAGGAAACTGTACGGCGCCCCCTCTTTGGGGCTGATCCGGTCCACTTGTACTTTCAGCGCGGCCGACTTATTAAAATCCCAGCGCACCCCGATCGCGTTGGCCGATTGCAGCGCCGTCTTGATCGCGCCGTTGGCGCCGGCCGTCAGCGCCGCCACCGGTCCGGCGGTGGGCAAACCGGGGAAATCGCGGATGCTGACCTGGGCGATATCGCCATGGTAATAGTAGGGCATGATCTTGCCGAAGCGATAGCCGAACATCGCGTACCACGAGTTGGTGTCGGGGATCAGGCGCGTGTCGGTCCTGCGCATCGCGTACTCGGACATGATCACGACGTTGTTCCAGTCCATGCCCAGGCCGAGCGAGGAGAAGGTGCCCTTGACGTCGGTGGTCGGGATCTGGGCGGCGGCGGCGGCGAACGGGCCGCCGACCCGGTTCAGCGACGTGATCAGGCCGGGCAGGGTGGCGCTGTCGACCAGGTCGAAGGTCGCCTGAGCGCGCCCCAGTCGCACCGTGAACGGCCCGTTCTCAACCTGCACCAGCAGATCGACGACCGGGTGGAAGGCCACGTTGGGCGCGCCCAGCGAGGAGACGCTGCGCGCTTTGCCATACGCGCCCTGGACCGTGACGGCGTTGTCGCCAAAGCTGTGCTGGTACATCACGTCGAAGCCGTCGGGCGAACTGCCGTTGATCTGGCGGTACACCTCGGCGGGCGGGCGGATCATCATGTTGGCGTAACCGACCGAGCGATAGTCGGAGATGTAATAGATCGGCACCGTCATGCGCCCGATGCGCATGGTCCAGTCGTCCGACAACTTGATCTTGACGAAGGCCCACGGAATCTCGGCGCCATACGCGTCGGTGGCGTTCTTGCGCACCAGACCTTGCACGGTGAGGCTGATGGTGTCGCTGAACTTGGCGGTGGCCTGGATGCCGAAATTGGAATCGACCCCGGCGCGCGGGCTCTTGGTCACGCCTGCCGCCTGATTCGGCCGGATGAATTCGGCCTCGTCGGTGTCGCTGGCCGTCAAGGCGGCCGTGCCGAAGCCGCTGATGGTGATGGCCGGCCCGTCGACCGCCTGGGCCGGTAGCGCCAAGGCCGCCAGCAGCGCCGTGCCTAGTGTGGAGTAGTTGGAATATTTCATTGCCGCCCTCATGTGGATGCCGCGACACCGATAGGCGCAAGCGCACTGCCGACGGGGCGCGCCTGGTGTCCGCTACTGCCTGCGCCCGTATTCAGTGTGTACCTTTGCGGAAACTCCGTGCATGATTCAGTGACTAATCGTTGTTGACTGTTGGTTTCCGGATACATCGCCGCGTGAGCGGCGCCGCCCGAGCGCCCCACACGGAGGGCGCCGTCGAATGGGACGCGCCGCTTGGACAGGGCCGCGCAGCCGTCCGTCATTGCCCGGAGGAAGGGCTTGCACACGGTGCGCACCGGCGCGGCACGGTCGGCGCTGCCCGTTCATGGCGGGGACAGCTGTCCGTGTGCTACGCTTGCTGTCATGCAAGGTACCTCATTTCGCTCATCGCTCGCGCTGGCAATGCTGGCCGGCTTGCTCTCGGCGCCGCCAGCTTGGGCGGGCGCGCCGCCCGACTTCGTGCTGGCCGGTACCGACGACACCAAGCAGTCGTTCTACGGCGCCTGGCTGACGCTGATCTACGCCGAGGCCTTCCAGCGGCTCGGTTACCATTTCGTGTTCGCGGGTTATCCCGCCAAGCGCGCCGGCGCGATGGCCGACCAGGGCCAGGTCGATGGCGAGATTCAGCGTGTGGCCGATTACGGCGTACGTCATCCAAATCTGTTGCGGGTTGACGAGTCGCATTTTTCGATGCGCTACGCGGCCTACGCGGCGCGTCCGATGGCGCCGCTGGCGGGCTGGCGCAGCCTGACCGGCACCGCCTACAAGATCGAATACCGCAGCGGCGTCACGCTGTGCGAACAGGCGCTCACGGGACGGGTGGCGCCGGCGCGTCTGTCGGCGGTGGCCAGCGTGCCGCTGGGATTGCGCAAACTGATGCGCGGGCGCACCGACCTGTTCATCGACGCCGACCGCATCGTCGAGAGCTATTTGGCGAAGGACGAATTCAAAGACAGCGGCTTGCGCAAAGTGGGCGACATGGACGACGTGGCGTTCCACGCTTTCCTGCACAAGCGCCACGCGTCGCTGGCGCCGGCGCTGGCCAAGGTGCTGCGCGACATGAAAGGCGAGGGCTTGATCGAGCGCTTCCGGCTGCAGGCCGACAGCAAGGGCAATTAGCCGCATGCGCGGCGCACCGAGCGGGTGCGCGGGCGCGCCAGTTGGGCGCTGGCGCGGCAGGCATAGGGCTGGCCGCGCCAGCGCACAGGTCGCCATCACCGCAGTTGCCGTCGCCGTCGTCGCCGCAGTTGCCGTCGCCGTCGTCGCCGTCGCTCTTTGCGGGACGCGGGACGGCGCTGGCGCGCTGGCGCGCTGCCGCGCGATCGATGGCGCAAGCGGTGAGCCGTTGTCGCGGTCAAACTCTGCTAGAGTGGGGGAGTGTGCCACACATTATCTTTTTGTTACGCTCCGTCCTGAACTGCACCGCCTATCCATGAACGTTCGTCTCCTACGCCGATCGCTGCTCTTGCTTGCCCTCGGCGCTGCGGCCTCTGCCGAAGCCGTTGATACCGTGATTCTTTACGGCGATAGCGACTACCCGCCCTATTCGTATGTCGACAACGGTCGCTTCACCGGCATCTATGTGGACATGCTCACGCTCGCGGCGAAGGCGATGGCGCCGCAGTTCAAGGTCGAATTGCGGCCTTTGCCGTGGAAGCGCGGCTTGGCGGACATGGAAAATGGACGCGCCTTCGGGCTGTTCCCGCCCGGTCTGAAAGCCGAGCGCGGCTATATTTCGCGCTATTCACGGCCCCTGTACCGTGAGACGGTGGTGCTGTTCTGCAATGGAACAGTGATGAAGCGCCCGCGCACCACGTTTCCCGATGATTTCGCCGGTTTGACGGTGGGTGTGAATGCCGGCTTCCTGTTGTCGGCGCGCCTGATGAATGCGCAAAAGCAAGGTTTGCTGCGGCTCGAATCGGCTGGCGGCAATGACGCGAATTTGAAAAAGCTCGCGCGCGACCGTATCGACTGCTATGCCAGCGATCGCATCGCCGCGCTGCATTCGGCCAAACGGCTGCACCTGGCGGGCCAGTTGGCCAGCGCGCAATTATTGGAAGCGGTCGAGTTGTCGGGCGAGAACACGTACGTCGGCTATAGCGCAGCCAACAATCCGCCGTATAAAACGGATTTCATTGAAAAAATGGATGCGGCGATCGACGCCATCCGTAAAAGCGGCGCCGCGCAGCGTATTGAACACGACTATCTGGATTGAGCGGCGCCGGCCTGGCGCGCTGCTTCACATCACAGGTTCGACTCGGCGAAGATCTTCCACTCCTTGCCTTCCCTGGCCCAGTACTGGCGCTTGCGCACGCTGTTGTGGCGCCGTCCCACCACGGTCTCCTGGCGAAACGAGCTGACGATCACTTCCTCGGCGCTGGGCTGGCGGAAAAAGCTCGGCTCGGACAGGCGGATGGTGGCGTTGTTGGCGCCGGCCAGCAGGCGCTGGTGGGCGATCCAGGTCAGCGCGTCTTCGTCGCTGCCGGACTTGAAGCTGGCCGAATAGTGGCTGCGCACGGCCGCGTCGTCCTTGCGTTCGATGTCGCGCCGCCAGCTCTCGACCAGACCGGCGGCCAGCGCGCGGTCGCTGTCGCGCACCGCCTCGCTGACGAATTCGACATGGTCGCCGATCAGGATCGGGGTCTTGCCCACTTCGATCGAGCGGCTCAGCTTGTTGAGGTCGTCGTTGCTGACGACGACGCAGCCGTCGGTGGCCAGCGGCGCGCGGCTGAAGGTGTCGGGCGGGGTACCGTGCAGCCAGATGCCCGAGCCGCTGCGTCCGTTGACCTTGTCCCACTCATTCGGATAATTGGTCGGCAGGGCGCCCTTGCCGTACATGTCGGGCAGCTTCGAGCCGGCCAGCCGGCGCACCAGGTAGTACACCCCGACGGGGGTGCGCATATCGCCTTCGCGCGACTTGTTGATACCCAGCTTGCCCTGGCTGACGTAGTAGTCGGCCACCAGGCGGATCTGGTCGTTGCGGTTTTCGTACAGGTACAGGCGCGAGCGCTTGGCGTCGACGATCAGCGCATGGCGCTGGTCGCGCCGCATCTGCAGCAGCGCGCGCGGCAGCATCGGGCCGCTCGGGCGCCCTGGCGTGGACTGCAGGCGCATCGCCGCTTCCTTGCGCAAATCGGCCAGGCGCGCGTCGGCACCGGTGGCCGCTTCGCCCAATTGCCCGACCGGACGGGTGTGCATCAGCAGCAGGTCGCCGCGCACCAAATGGCCGAGACGGAAATTGGGATAGGCCTCGACCAGCGCGTCGGCCTTCACCTGGGCTTCGCGCAGGTGGTTCTGGGCCAGTTCGGCGTAAATGTCGATCAGCATTACTTCAGGGTCCGGGCGGCGCCCAGCCTGGGCCGCGGCCGGTACCGGCGCGAGCTGTTTTGGCGGGGCCGGCTTGAATGTCACCGGACGCCCAGTTGCCAACGACGCATGCACGCCGAAGGCCAGCACGCACAGCGTGCCGAGCCAACGCGTCGCCTTGCGGCCGGGCGTGGATTTCAAATTGAACATCAGCTACCCGTCGTCTCCTGCTTGATCTTCCATTTTCCGGCATTCTTGATCAGCACCAGTGTCTTGCGGCTGGTGGCCGACAGACGATCCGATTGGTAGACCTGGCGGAACGAGACCTTGGCGATATTGCCGTTGATGGTGACCTGCGGCGCGCTGACCTCGACCCGGATGCGGCCCTTGCCGGCGATGCGGTTGCGCCGTTCAGCAGCCCAGGCCTTGTAGGACAAGCCCTTGGGCGCTTCGAAATCGCCGCTGTAAAAGCCCAGATAGCCGTCCACGTCCTGTGCGGCCCAGGCCTTGGCCCAGCCATGCACCTGGTCGAGCACGTCGTCGCGCTCACCCGTGTCGGCCGCCGGCTTGCTGATCGGCGCAGGCGGTGCGATCGGCGGCTTGACGCTGGCCACCGGCGCGGACGCCGGCTTGTTCGCTGCCAGCAGTACCGCCGCCGGTTTGGCCGGCGCGGCGGCCACCAGCACGGGCGCCGGGCTAGGTTTGACGGTGGCGGTGGCGAGCGTGACCGGAGCGGGCTTGGCCGGCGCCGCCACCAGCACCGGGGCCGGCTTGGCCACGACGGGCGCTGGTGCGACCTTGGCAACCACCACTGGTGCGGCCGGGGCAGCGACGGGGGCGGCCGGCACGGCGGCAGCCAGCGACGGAATCCGGTGCACCGGCACTTCCTTGCCGGTCGGCGCGTTCGGCAAAATCAGCTTGGACGCGGTATTGGCGGCCTGGGCCGGCGCGGCCACGTCGGGCGGCGCCAGGCGCGTGCCGGTGCTGCTCGAGAAAGTGCGCAGCAACGTCAGCTTGGACTTGGCCGGCGAGCTGGCGGTGCCCAGTTCGAGCGCCTTGTCATACGCCTGGCTGGCCATCTTGCCGTACACATCGCCCAGGTTTTCGTAGGCAGTCAGGTAGCTGGGATTGGTGTGGATCGCCTGCTCGAGCGCGATGCGCGCCTTGTCGTACTGGCCCGTCGACGCATACAGCACGGCCAGGTTGTTGTACGGCTCGGGCAGGTCGCGGAACTCTTCGGTGAGCTTGGTGAACACGGCGATCGCCTCGGCCGTCTTGTTCTGCTCGGTGAGCAGCACGCCCTTCATGAAACGCATCTGCGGATCGCTCGGGTGCTTGGCCAGAAACTCGTTGGTCTTGTTGAGCGCCTCGGCCACTTTGCCGCTGCGTACCAGTTTGGTTACATCGCTGACCTCATCTGCGCAAGCCGGCAGTGCCAGCAGCGACGTCACAAACAGGGTGCCGGCAATCACTTGATAAGCTGCGTGATGCAGCTGCGAGCGGTGACCTGTGGATTTACGTTGGGAGGGGGCGATCTTGATTTTCATTGAGGTCGGACCTGACGCAAAAAAGGACATGGTACACGTTATGGACTGTGAGATCAAAAGTAGGTGCAACACAATTGTAATATTGTCACATTTATGTGAACTTCGCACCTAAAAGTGTGCCGTTGCCGCATCATTTGTCGCTCTGCGCCGACACGCTGGGCGCAGCGCGCTCAGCGGCGTGGCCGGTCCGTCAGCGACGGGCCCGCTTATGCCGGCCCGACTGGTCCGGCTTGGCCCTGCGCCGCCCGCGCTGAAGGGGCCGCTGCGCCATCCCAAAGCAAGGCCTGGGCCACGATCACATTCTGGCCGTTGAAGGTCAGCGCGGGCGAGCCGTGCAGACGATAGCCCAATGCGAGCGCAGCGCTGACGCGATGGCAAAAGCTGGCGTCGTCCGGACCGGTCAGTACACGATAGATGGGCAGCTGGTCGGGTGGTTGCTTCATTGCGGGCTCTCGGTGGGGTTTGCTGGCACGCTATGGTCGGCTGCGCCGAAGGCTTGCTCGAGCGTCAGGATGGTGCCGGTGTCGCTGGCGTCGTAGCCGCGCAACTGATCGACTACGCCGTGGTAGGCGCTCGACTGCAGCACGGCCAGCAACTGACGGATCAGCGGATCGTCGATCGAGGCGCTGGGCAGCGCGAAGAAGTAGCGCTCGCTCACCAGGGGAATAAAGTCCAGGCCGAAACGGTGCGCCGCCGTGCCCACGCCAAAGCCGACGTCGGCCATGCCGCTGCCGATGTAGGCGGCCACCGCTGAATGGGTGAATTCGGCGCTGGCGTAACCATTGATGTCGGCCGAGGCCACGCCGGCGTCGCCGAGCATCAATTCGAGCAACATGCGCGTGCCCGAGCCGATCTGGCGGTTGACGAAGCGCACCTCGGGCCGGGAAAGGTCGGCCAGGCCGCGAATATTGAGCGGATTGCCGGGCGCGACGAACAATCCCTGGGTGCGCACGGCCAGGTGGATCAGGCAATGCTGGGTCGGGTCCAGCCAGCGCGCGTACCAGGCCATGGCCGCCGCCTGATAGGGGCCGATGGGAATGTGAAAGCCGGCCAGGTCGCATTCGCGCCGGGCCAGCGCGGCCACCGCGTCGGCGCTGTTGCGGTAACGCAGCTCGAGCGGCAGCTTGATCTCGGTGAGATGGGCCATCAAGGCGGCCACGGCGAAACCGTGGCTGGCGTCCATGCGGATGGTGCGCAGGCGGTCTGCGGCCATCTTGCCCAGCTCGCTTTCCAGTTCCGAGGCCAGACTCTCGAGCGTGGGCGACAGGCGCGCGGCGATGCGGCGGTCGGCCCACACCAGCTTTTGCGCCAGCGGCGTCAACTGGGTACCGCGCCCGCGTCCGCTGTGCAGCAGCGTCGCGCCAAATAGTTGCTCGGCGTCGCGCAGCAAACCCCAGGCGTAGCGGTAGGACAGGTTGACGGTCTTGGCCGCCTGGGCGATCGAGCCCGTTTGCTGGATCGCCAACAACAGACGCAGCAGCGCGCCCGTGTCGAGCGGCGTTTCGCCATGAAAACTGATTTCCCAGTGGGGCCGGATATTAACTTTTAGCATATGCTGTAGATAGCCTATTTCAAATTAACCCTGATATGGTAGCCTATCTCCCGCGCAAAAAGTGAAAATCAATATGCGACTAATAGCATATTATGAAAATAATATTCATTGGGAGAATTGAATGGCTGGATTCGACTTTCTGGACAAGGAAGGCACCGTCGCCGGTGCCGGTTTTAACCGCTGGCTGGTGCCGCCGGCGGCGTTGGCGATTCACCTGTGTATCGGCATGGCGTATGGTTTTTCGGTGTTCTGGCTGCCGCTGTCGCGCGCGCTGGGCATCAAGGAGCCCATCGCCTGCGCCAAGGAAATGGGCTTTTGGGCCGAGCTGATGTCGACCAGTTGCGACTGGGAAATTTCGATCCTGAGCTGGATGTACACGCTGTTTTTCGTCTTCCTCGGTTCGGCCGCGGCGCTGTTTGGTGGCTGGCTCGAGCACGCCGGGCCGCGCAAGGCTGGCGTGGTGTCGGCGCTGTGCTGGTGCGCCGGCCTGGTGGTGTCCGCGCTGGGCATCTACCTGCACCAGATCTGGCTGATGTGGCTGGGCTCGGGCGTGATCGGCGGCATCGGGCTGGGCCTCGGTTACATCTCGCCCGTGTCGACGCTGATCAAGTGGTTTCCCGACCGGCGCGGCATGGCCACCGGCATGGCCATCATGGGTTTCGGCGGTGGCGCGATGATCGGCGCGCCGCTGGCCGACCAGCTGATGAAGTTCTACGCCACGCCCGTCTCGGTGGGTGTGTGGGAAACCTTCCTGACGCTGGCGGCGATCTACCTGGTGTTCATGCTGGGCGGCGCGCTGGCCTATCGCGTGCCACCGACGGGCTGGAAACCGGCCGGCTGGATTGCGTCCGCCGCCAAGGCCAGCAACGTGATGATCACCGACAAGCATGTGCATGCGAAGCGCGTCTGGGTCATTCCGCAATTTTGGCTGCTGTGGGGCGTGCTGTGCCTGAACGTGTCGGCCGGCATCGGCATCCTGGGCATGTCCTCGCCACTGTTGCAGGAGGTGTTTGCCGGCAAATTGATCGGCGTTGATCTCGCCTTCAACGACTTGTCGCTGGCCCAGAAAGGCCAGATTGCGGCAATCGCCGCCGGCTTCACCGGGCTGTTGTCGCTGTTTAATATCGGCGGGCGCTTCGTGTGGGCCTCGCTGTCCGACTACATCGGGCGCAAGCACACCTATTTTGTATTCTTCGTGCTGGGCTTTATACTTTACGCGGCGATACCGACGGTGGCGCACAGTGGTCAGCTAGCCTTGTTTGTCGCATTTTTTTGCATCATCTTGTCGATGTACGGCGGCGGGTTTGCGACCATTCCGGCTTATCTGGCCGACCTGTTCGGCACCCAGATGGTGGGCGCGATCCACGGGCGCCTGTTGACGGCCTGGTCGGTGGCCGGCGTGATCGGCCCGCTGTTGGTGACCTATATTCGCGAATCGCAGATCGCGCATGGCGTGCCGAAAGCGCAGGCCTACGACGTGACGATGTATGTGCTGGCAGGCATGATCGCGCTCGGTCTGTGCTGCAATCTGGCGGTGCGCCCGATCGCCGCCAAGTACTTCATGAGCGATGCGGAGCTGGCCAACGAGCGCCGCTTGGCCCATGAGCGCGACAGCGCCAACGGCGTGAACGGCGGCGCGGCGCCGGGCACCAGCGGCGGCGGTCCGGCCGTGACCGTGCTGGCGTGGGCGGCGGTTGGGATTCCGATGGCGTTCGGGATCGCGCTCACGCTGCAAAAAGCCATCATTTTGTTTCAATAATGCCCCGGCCGGCACTGCACCTTGGGTTGCTGCCGGCCTCTTACAGTTAATAACCGTGCATGAATCAGGACACGCAATGAGCCAAACAATTATTCCGATTGCGCTGCAGGGCAGCACCAAGCAGCGCAAACGCGAAGCGCCGAAAGGGCGCCGGGTCGATCCGCAGGCACTCGCCGAACTGCAGGCGATGCTGGGCGACGCCGCGCGCACGCCCGATCTGCTGATCGAGCATCTGCACCTGATCCAGGACCGCACCGGCTGCCTGTCGGCGGCGCATCTGGCGGCGCTGGCGCAGGAACTGCGGCTGGCCCAGAGCGAGGTGTATGAAGTGGCCACGTTCTACCACCACTTCGACGTCGTCAAGGAAGGCGAGGCCGCGCCCGCCGCGCTGACGGTGCGCGTGTGCGACGGCCTGTCGTGCGAGATGGCCGGCGCCAAGGACTTGCTGGCGCGCCTGCCGGCGCTGTTGGGGCGCGACGTGCGCGTGCTGGCCGCGCCGTGCGTGGGGCGCTGCGAGCAGGCGCCGGTGGCCGTGATCGGGCACAACGCGCTGGCGCATGCCAGCTGCGAGGCGGTCGTTGAGGCCGTCAACGAGCAGGCCAGCGCGCCCGTGCCGCAGGCCTACATCGATTACGCACAATACCGGGCCGACGGCGGCTATGCGCTGCTGCGCGAATGCGCCGGCGGTGCGCGCGCGCTCGAGTCGGTGCTGGCGACGATGGAGCATTCCGGTCTGCGTGGTCTGGGTGGCGCGGGTTTTCCGACCGGGCGCAAATGGCGCATCGTGCGCGCCGAAAACGGACCACGCCTGATGGCGGTGAACATCGACGAAGGCGAACCAGGCACCTTCAAGGACCGCGTCTATCTGGAGCGTGATCCGCACCGCTTCCTGGAAGGCATGCTGATCGCCGCCTGGGCGGTCGACGTGGACGCCATCTACATCTATCTGCGCGACGAATACCACGGCTGCCGCGCGCTGCTCGAAGCGGAACTGGCCAAGCTGCGCGCCGAGCCGCCACTGCCACTGATGCCGCAAATTTTCCTGCGCCGTGGCGCCGGCGCCTACATCTGCGGTGAAGAATCGGCCATGATCGAATCGATCGAGGGCAAGCGCGGCCTGCCGCGTCTGCGTCCGCCCTACGTGGCCCAGGTCGGTCTGTTCGGCCGCCCCACGCTGGAACACAATTTCGAAACGCTGTACTGGGTGCGCGAGATCGTCGAAAAAGGCGCCGACTGGTACAACAGCCACGGACGCAACGGGCGCAAGGGACTGCGCTCGTTTTCCGTGTCGGGCCGCGTCAAGCAGCCCGGCGTGAAGCTGGCGCCGGCCGGCATCACGATCCAGGAATTGATCGACGAGCATTGCGGCGGCATGCAGGACGGGCATACCTTGTACGCCTACCTGCCGGGCGGCGCCTCGGGCGGCATTTTGCCCGCGTCGCTGAACGCGATCCCGCTCGACTTCGATACGCTGCAGCCGTACGGCTGCTTCATCGGCTCGGCGGCGGTGGTGGTGCTGTCGCAGCACGACACGGCGATGGACGCGGCGCGCAACACGATGAAGTTCTTCAAGGACGAATCGTGCGGGCAGTGCACGCCGTGCCGCGTGGGCACCGCCAAGACGCTGGCGCTGATTGCGCAGCCGCACTGGGACGTGGGCCTGCTGGCCGAATTGTCGCAGGTGATGCGCGACGCGTCGATCTGCGGTCTGGGGCAGGCGGCACCGAATCCGGTCGACTGCGTCGTCAAGTATTTTCCACATGAGCTGGTGCAAGCATGAACGCGATTACCCGCAACGACAGGGCGGCATTGGCCGGCCCGGCAGTGAGCTTCCAACTGAACGGGCGCGAAGTGACCGGTCTGGCGCACGAGACGCTGATCGAAATCGCCCAGCGTGAAGGCGTCGAGATTGCCCACCTGTGCTACAAGGTGGGCATGGAAGCGGTGGGCAACTGCCGCTCCTGCATGGTCGAAATCGACGGCGAGCGCGTGCTGGCGCCATCCTGCTGCCGCAGCCCGAGCGCGGGCATGAAGGTCACGACCGACAGCGCGCGCGCCGTCGCCGCGCAAAAGATGGTGCTCGAACTGCTGCTGTCGGACATGCCCGAGACGGCCTACACGCGTCACAATGAAGTCGATCAGTGGGCCGCCAAGCTGGCCGTTGGCAAGCCGCGTTTTGCCGCGCGCAAGCAGCCGCAGCGCGACGCCTCGCACGCGGCCATCACGGTCAACCTGGACGCGTGCATCCAGTGCACCCGCTGCGTGCGCGCCTGCCGCGACGAGCAGGTCAACGACGTGATCGGCCTGGCGTTTCGCGGCGAGCACGCGCAGATCGTGTTCGACATGGATGACCCGATGGGCAATTCCACCTGCGTCGGTTGCGGCGAATGCGTGCAAGCCTGCCCGACCGGCGCTTTGATGCCGGCGCGCGAGGCGGCGCTGGCCAAACCGGACAAACAGGTCGATTCGGTGTGCCCGTATTGCGGCGTGGGTTGCCAGCTGACCTATAACGTCAAGGACAACAAGATCGTCTACGTGGAAGGGCGCGACGGTCCCGCCAACCATGAGCGCCTGTGCGTCAAGGGCCGCTACGGTTTCGACTACGCGAACCATCCGCATCGCCTGACGACACCGTTGATCCGCCGTCTTGATGCGCCCAAACGGGGCGACTTCACGATGGATCCGGAGCGCGTCATGGACGTGTTTCGCGAAGCGAGCTGGGAAGAGGCGCTGGCGTTCGCCGGTGGCACGCTGGCCAAAATCCGTGACACGCACGGCAAAAAATCGCTGGCCGGTTTCGGCTCGGCCAAAGGCAGTAACGAGGAAGCCTACCTGTTCCAGAAACTGGTGCGCACCGGTTTTGGCAGCAACAACGTCGACCATTGCACGCGCCTGTGCCACGCTTCATCGGTGGCCGCGCTGTTGGAAGGAATCGGCTCGGCCGCCGTGTCGAACCCGGTGATGGACGTGACGAAGGCGGAAGTGGTGATCATCATCGGCGCCAACCCGACGGTGAACCATCCGGTCGCGGCGACCTGGATCAAGAACGCCGTCAAGAACGGCACCAAGCTCGTGGTGTGCGACCCGCGCCGCTCGGAACTGGCGCGCACCGCGCACCGCTTCCTGCAATTCAAACCCGACACCGACGTGGCGCTGCTCAATTCGATGATGCACGTGATCGTCAGCGAAGGGCTGGTCGACAAAGATTTCATCGCCAGCCGCACCATCGGCTACGACGAGCTGGAAAAAAACGTGGCCGGCTACAGTCCCGAGCTGATGGCGCCGATCTGCGGCGTCGACGCCGAGGCGATCCGCTACGTGGCGCGCCTGTACGCCACCTCGAAGGCGTCGATGATCCTGTGGGGCATGGGTATTTCGCAGCACATCCACGGCACCGACAACGCGCGCTGCCTGATCGCGCTGGCGTTGATGACGGGCCAGATCGGGCGTCCCGGCACGGGCCTGCATCCGCTGCGCGGGCAGAACAATGTGCAAGGCGCCTCCGACGCGGGCCTGATCCCGATGATGTTCCCCGACTATCAGCGCGTGACCGACCCGCAAGCGCAGGCGCGCTTTGCCAAGGCGTGGAATCTGGCGCCCGGCGTGCTCGACGACCAGCCCGGCTTGACGGTGGTTGAGGTCATGCACGCGATCAAAGCGGGCTCGGTGCGCGGCATGTACATCATGGGCGAGAACCCGGCCATGTCGGACCCGGATGCGAACCACGCGCGTGAGTCGCTCGCCGCGTTGGAACACCTGGTGGTGCAGGATATTTTCCTCACCGAGACGGCTTATCTGGCCGACGTGATTTTGCCCGCCTCCGCCTTCCCGGAGAAAACCGGCAGCTTCACCAACACCGACCGGCTGGTGCAGATCGGCCGCCAGGCGATCGACCCGCCGGGCGATGCGAAGCAGGACCTGTGGATCATCATGCAGATGGCGACCCGGCTGGGCCTGAGCTGGAACTACGGCCACGTGTCGGAAGTGTTCGACGAAATGCGCCACACCATGCCCAGCATCGGCGGCATCACGTGGGAGCGTCTGGAGCGCGACAACGCGGTGACCTATCCGTGCCTGAAGGAGGGCGATCCCGGCCAGTCGGTGGTGTTTCACGACACCTTCCCGCGCGAGTCGGGCCGCGCGCGCTTCGTCCCGGCCGACATCATTCCCGCCGATGAACGCCCGGACGCCGAGTATCCGATGGTGTTGATCACCGGACGCCAGCTGGAACACTGGCACACCGGCAGCATGACGCGCCGCACCGCCGTGCTCGACGCGCTTGAGCCGGACCCGGTCGCGCTGGTGCATCCGCTCGACCTGGCCGCGTTGAAAGGCAAGCCGGGCGACGTGATCACGCTGGCCTCGCGGCGCGGCAGCGTGGCGCTGTACGCGCGCGCCGACGACAGCTCGCCGCGCGGCGCCATCTTTGTGCCGTTCTGCTATTACGAGGCGGCCATCAACAAGCTCACCAATGCGGCGCTGGACCCGTTTGGCAAGATCCCCGAGTTCAAATACTGCGCCATCAAGGTGGCGCTGGGCGGCGCGGTCGAGCAGCAGGGCAGCTACGGTGGCGGGCAGGTGCTGGCCGCGATGCAGGCGCCATGACGAAGCATCCTCCGACGCTGTCGCAGGCGGCAACGCATGCTTTCCCGCTCGCTGCGGCGCAGGCTGCGTTGCCCGACGCTGCGCCTGGCGCGACCTGCGGTGTGCCGCCCGGCGTGCCGCGTTACCAGCCGCTGCTGAGCAATGCGGCGGCCGATCTGACCCACGATGTGGACGTGTTGGATGAACGCGGTCGCCATGCCACGATTGCGATTCCGGCCGAACGCCCGTTGACCGTGTATGTCGACAAGCGCGAGCTGGTGACCTTGATGACATTGGGCGGCGCGCCCGAGGCGCTGACGCTGGGCTACCTGCGCAACCAGCGCCTGGTGCGCAGCATCGACGAGATCGTTTCGGTGCAGGTCGACTGGGCGGTCGACGCGGTCGCCGTCGTCACCCGCAACGGCATCGCCGACGTCGAGCAGCGCACGGCGAAAAAAGTCGTGACCACCGGTTGCGGCCAGGGCTCGGTGTTCGGCGGCCTGATGGACGAAATCGAGCAGATCGCGTTGCCTGTGGACGCGCGCTTGCGCCAGTCAGTGGTGTACCGGATCGTCGAGACGATCCGCACCCAGCAGTCGATCTACAAGCAGGCCGGCTCGGTGCATGGCTGCGCGCTGTTTTCCAATTCCGGCGAGTTGCTGTATTTTTTTGAAGACGTGGGGCGCCACAACGCGGTCGATGCGATCGCCGGCAAGATGTGGTTGGATGGCGTGGATGGCGGCGACAAGGTGTTCTACACCACCGGGCGGCTCACGTCGGAAATGGTGATCAAGGGCGCGCAGATGGGCATCCCATTTCTGCTGTCGCGCTCCGGCACCACCCAGATGGGACACATGGTGGCAGGGCGGGTCGGCATGTCGCTGCTGGCGCGCTGCACCGGCAAGCATTTCTTGCTGCTGACGGGGCAACAGCGGCTGGTATTCGAGCCGCACTTGCTTGAACCGGCGCCGCCGCACGCCTGATGTCTTTGCTCGACGCTACCGGCGCCGCGTTCGCCCTGCTGTGCTCGGGCGACGCCGCGCTGTGGCAAATCGTCTGGGTGTCGCTCAAGACCAGCGTCTGCGGCCTGCTGCTGGCCACCCCGCCGGCGCTGCTGGCCGGCTACGCGATCGCCAGCACGCGCTTTCCAGGTCGGCGCGTCGTCATCTGGCTGTCCCAGGCGGCGCTATCGTTGCCGACGGTGCTGATCGGCCTGCTGCTGTACCTGCTGCTGTCGCGCCACGGTCCGCTGGGCGATTTGCACCTGCTGTTTTCGCAGCCGGGCATCGTGGCCGGCCAGTGTTTCATCGCCTTGCCGGTGCTGCTGGCGTTCACGCTGGTGGCGGTGCAGGCGCTCGACCCGCGCTACGCCGAGACGGCGATCGCGCACGGCGCCTCGCGCTGGCGGGTGATGACGACGGTGCTGCACGAGGTGCGTTTTGGCGTGATGGCGGCCATTATCAGCGGCTTCGGGCGCGTCATTTCCGAAGTCGGTTGCGCGCTGATGGTGGGCGGGAACATCGCCGGCGACACGCGCACCATCACCACCGCCATCGCGCTGGAAACGAGCAAGGGCGAATTCGCTCAGGGGATCGCGCTGGGCATTGTGCTGATCACGCTGGCGCTGCTGATGAACGGCGCGCTGATGCTGCTGCAAGGCGATGCGCACGCGGCCGGGGGACGCCGGTGAGCGCCTTGCTGAACATCGCCGGACTGCGCAAGCTGGTTGGCGAACGCGTGCTGTTCGACATCGCGCAGCTATCGCTGGAGGCCGGCAGCGCCTACGTGCTGACGGGCGTGAACGGCGCCGGCAAAACCACTTTGCTGCGCGTGCTGGCCGGACTGGCACCCGCGCAGGCGAGTGCCGTCACGTTCATGGGCGCAAGCATGCGGCTCGCTCCCTACCCGGACGCGCTGCGGCGCGAGGTGGTCTACGTGCACCAGCATCCGGTGCTGTTTTCCACCAGCGTCGCGCACAACATCGCGTTTGGACTGCTGGCGCGCGGCACCCCGAAGCGCGCGACCGCGGCGCTGGTCGAAGCGGCGATGGAGTGGGCCGGCGTCACGCACCTGCGCGCCAGCGATCCGGCCACGCTGTCGGGCGGCGAAACGCAACGCGTGGCGCTGGCGCGCGCCAAGGTGCTTTCGCCCAAACTGCTGCTGCTCGACGAGCCGACCGCCAATCTGGACGGCGCCGCGCGCGAGCAGGTCATCGCGCTGATTCCCAGCCTGGTGTCGTCCGGCAGCAGCGTCGTCATGGCCTGTCACGACCGCGACCTGATCGGTCTGCCCGGCGTACAGCGCCTGAAACTGCGCGACGGCCAGCTGGTGCACCGCTAGTGTTCATTGATTAACTGGTTGGCAGACGATCGCCGTCTGCCAATCGACCCAAGGCTAAATTGACTTTCACACCAAGGAAAACCATGCAACGTCGCCCATTGATTGCGCTGCTGCTCGCCGCCGCGCTGACATCCCCGTTAGCCTTCGCGCAGCAAGTGCTGCGCCTGTCGACCACCACCAGCACCGAAAACTCCGGCCTGCTGGCCTATCTGCTGCCGCAGTTTGAAGCGAAGACCAAGCTCAAGGTGAAGGTCATATCGGTCGGCACCGGCAAGGCGCTCGAGTTGGCGCGCAACGGCGACGTCGACGTCACGCTGGTGCACGCGCGCGCGGCCGAGGACAAGTTTGTCGCCGACGGCGATGGCATCGACCGGCGCGACGTGATGTACAACGACTTCGTCATCGTCGGCCCGCAAAGCGATCCGGCCGGTGTCGCCGGCGGCAAAAACGTGCTCGACGCGCTCAGAAAAATCGCCGCCAGTCCGGCCAAATTCATCTCGCGCGGCGATAATTCGGGCACCGATCAAATGGAACGCGCCTACTGGAAAGCGCTGGCCATCGTCCCCGCCGGCAGCCGCTATCTGTCGGCCGGCCTGGGCATGGGCGAGGTGCTCAACATGGCCGCCGAACTGCAGGCCTACACGTTGAGCGACCGCGCCACCTACGCGACGTATCACGCGCGCACCGGGCTGGCGATCATGGTCGAGGGCGACCCGAAGATGTACAACCCGTACGGCATCATCGCCGTCAATCCTGCGCGCCACAAGGACATCAACGCCACCGGCGCGCGCCAGCTGATCGACTGGCTGACGTCCGCCGACGGCCAGAAGGCGATCGCCAGCTTCAAGCCGGGTGGCCAGCAGTTGTTCTTTCCATCTGCCGCCCATTAATCGGCATGCGCTTGGCGACGGCGTAACCAGTACGCGCTGTGGCCGACGGCTTGAAACGTCCACGTCACTGTTCGCCTCGATGACGCGGCCACATCGCAGATGTTGGCACTTGAACAGCGCCGCCGCGCACTGCGCGCCGCCAACGCACAGGCCGCGTCCTTGTTTGCCGCAGGGCGGGCGAAACGGCGCGGCCCCGGATGTCGCCAGCACCGGCCACTAACTGGCGCTGCGCGACGTCGATTGATTGACAGCGCCGGAAGGCGGATGGTAGGGTGAGCGCACTTTCCACGAGGCGTCAATGAGCAATTTCCTGCAGGTCGTGTTTTCCGGTATGGTACTCGGGCTCATTTACAGCGTCATCGCGTTGGGATACCAGGCTACCTACAGTACATCGAAGACCCTCAATTTTGGGCAAGGCGAAGCGGTCGCTTTCGGCGGCTTGCTCACCTACACTTTGGCGCCATATGTCAGTTACTGGGGCGCGATCCCGTTGGTGGCCGCGGCCGGCGCCGCGCTCGGCCTGTTCACCTATCATGCCGCCGTCGCGCCTGCACTCAAGCGCGGCTCCGAATCGGGCTGGATCCTGGGCACCATCGCACTGGGGCCGCTGGTGCTGAAAAACGTCTTCGAGGCGATCTGGGGCAATGACGACCTGGCCGTGGCCGCGCCATTTGCCAACACCCCGTTCGTGCTGGCCGATATCCGCGTGCTGCCGATGGAACTGCTGACGATGATCTGCGTGGGCGTCACCGTGCTTGCGCTGGGTCTGTTCATGACGCGCACTCGCTACGGCAAGGCGGTGGCCGCGGTGGCGATCAATCGCGACACGGCTGAACTGATGGGCATCCGCTCGTCGCTGGTGGTGTCGGGCTCGTACGCGCTGTCGGGCGCGCTGGCGACCTTGGCCGGCCTGCTGATCGCGCCCTTGACCACCACCAGCGCGAGCATGGGCGTGGTGCTGGGTCTGAAAGCGTTCCAGGTGGCCGTGCTGGGCGGGTTGACATCGGTGCGCGGGGTGCTGATCGGCGGGCTGTTCATCGGCGTGCTCGACGCCGTCACCGCCTACGCCGTCTCGTCGCGTTACAAGGAAATTCCCGGCCTGGTGCTGTTGCTGCTGATGCTGTCGTTCCGTCCCACCGGGCTGTTCGGCGCGGCTACCATCAAGAAAGTCTGATCCGCCATGATGCCGAAAAACTTCCCCTACGATATCAGCATCACCGTGCTGGTGCTGGCCCTGGCCGGCGTCACGCTGCCCTTGCTCAATCCGTCCGGCTACGTCGTCACCGTGCTCTCGCTGATCGGCATGTATGCGATCGCGCTCAAGGGTCTGGACCTGGTCACCGGTTACACGGGCGAAATCAGTGTCGGGCATGCGGCGCTGTTTGGCCTGGGCGCGTATGCCGCCGGCTGGACCGCGCTGCACAGCGGCCTGCCAATGGCGCTGACGTTTCCGCTGTCAATCGGCGTGGGCGCGCTGGCCGCCTGGCTGATCTCGTTTCCGCTGCTGCGCGTGAGCGGCCCGTTTCTGGTGCTGACCACGTTCGCGTTCGGGCGCATCGTGTACGTGTTTCTGTCCCAGACGACCGATGTGACGGGCGGGCAAAGCGGCATGCAGATCGAGGCCCAGCCCGTGTTCGGCCACCTGCTCACGTCGTGGAATTTCTACTACTTGATCTGGGCCTGTCTGGTGCTGGCCACCTTCGTGGCGCACTGGATCGTCCATTCAAAAACCGGGCGCGCGTTCGAAGCGCTGCGCGACTCGCCGATCGCCACCGACTGCATGGGCATCGGCACCGCGCGCCACAAGCAACTGGCCTTCGTGCTGTCGGGCGCGTTCGGCGGGCTGGCCGGTTTCCTGTATGTGTACAGCCAGGGCATCGTGTTTCCCGATTCTTTTGGCTTCGAGATGAGTTTGATGTTCCTGATGGCGGCGCTGTTCGGCGGCAAAAAATCGATGACCGGCCCCTTGCTGGGATCGGCCTTCGTCGTCGTGTTCCCCGACGTGCTGGGCAATCACGCTTACTTCCAGGTATTTGCCATCGCCACGCTGGTGATCATCGTGGCCAGCGGCGCGCTGCGGGTCAAAAACAGCGGCCGGGCAGGGCTGACGGCGATGCTGGTGCCGCTGGCGTTTGCGCTGGGCCTGCTGGCGCTGGCCTATGGCGTGGAAGACTTGAACGCACACCGTCTGGCGATCTATGGCGCGATCGTGCTGATGGTGGTGTCCTATTTGGGCAATGGCATCATGGGTTTGCTGCCGCAGTTTGTGCCGGGCCATAAGTCGGTCAAGGCCGACGATTCGGGCGGCATCGTGCGCGTCACCGAGGCGGCCGATCCGCTGCTGGTGGTGGAGAATGTGACGATGGCGTTCGGCGGCTTCAAGGCGCTGTCGGATGTGTCGTTTTCGGTCGCACCGGGCAGCGTGATGAGCCTGATCGGGCCCAACGGCGCCGGCAAATCGACCATGATGAACGTGCTCACGGCATTGTACAAACCCACCACCGGCAGCGTGCAGTTTGACGGCCACGCGCTGGCGCACATTCCCACCACGCGCATCGCCACGCTGGGCATCTCGCGCACCTTCCAGAATTTGCAGGTGTTCGGTGACCTGTCGGTGTTGGATAACGTGTTGGCCGGCATGCACCACACGCTCAATAAGCAGTCGCCGGGCCGCGCAATGGCGCTGCTTGAGCTGGTCGGCCTGGCCGAGCGCGCCCACACGCTGGCCAGCAATCTGTCGTATGGCCAGCAGCGGTTTCTGGAAATTGCCCGCGCGCTGGCGACCAATCCCAAGCTGGTGCTGCTCGACGAGCCGGCCGCCGGCCTGCGCGGCGCCGACCTGACGGCGCTGAAAACGCTGATCGGCACGATCAAGGCGCATGGCATCGCTGTGGTGCTGATCGAGCACCACATGGATGTCGTGATGGAGCTGTCCGACAGCATCACGGTACTGAACTTCGGCCAGGTGCTGGCGCGCGGCACGGGACCGGAGATCGAATCGAATCTGGCCGTGCAAGAAGCCTACCTCGGCGCCTGACGCCCATCCCGCATACGCAAAGCTCTCCCATGACAAACGCACTCGTCCTATCGAACGTCAACGCCAGCTACCAGGACAACCACGTGCTGCACGACGTCAGCATGAGCGTGCCAACGGGCAGCATCGTGGCGATCCTGGGCGCCAACGGCGCCGGCAAGTCGTCCACACTGCGCGCCATCTGCGGCCAGATCCGCAACACGCGCGGCTCGATCCTGCTGGAAGGCCAGGAGCTGGTCGGCAAGGCCAGCTACCAGATCGCTGCCGCCGGCGTGGCCCATTGCCCGGAAGGGCGGCAGATTTTCGGCCCGATGACGGTGCGTGAAAACATCATGCTGGGCGCCTTCACGCGCACCGACCACGAGCAGATCGGCGCCGACGTCGAGCGCATGTTCGACATGTTTCCGCGTCTGCGCGAGCGCGCCGGCCAGTTGGGCGGCACCTTGTCCGGCGGCGAACAGCAGATGCTGGCGATCGCGCGTGCGCTGATGCTGCGCCCGCGCGTGCTGCTGCTGGACGAGCCGTCGATGGGGCTGGCGCCCAACATCGTCAACGACGTGTTCGCGATCATTGAAAAGCTGCGCGCCGACGGCCTGACCATCGTGCTGGTCGAGCAGTTCGCCCGCCGCGCGCTGGCCATCGCCGACTTCGGCTACGTGCTTGCGCGCGGCGCCGTCGTGATGTCGGGCAGCTCTGCCGATCTGTCGGCCGACGCCGGCCTGGTCGCCTCGTATTTGTCCTGATATCTGCGCTGACGAGGCGCCTTGAAACGCGCTAAGATATCGCCTGCTGTGCCACACCAAACGCCACACCAAACGCCACACCGAACGCCACACCTACTAAGGAAATTGCATGAAGCCTAGCATCATTGCCCTCGCCGTCGCCACCGTCTGCATCACCGGCAGCGCGCTCGCCGCCGACACCATCAAGATCGGCTCGCTGCTGCCGCTGACGGGCGGCTCGGCCAACATGGGCGTGTCCGCGCGCGACGGCCAGCGTTTGGCCGTCAAGGAAATCAACGCCAAGGGCGGCGTGCTGGGCCGCCAACTGGAACTGGTCGAACTGGATGACGAAGCGAAACCGGAAAAAGCGGCGCAGAACATGCAATCGCTGCTCTCCAAAGGCATCGTGGCCTGCTCGTGCGGCGTCAACACGGGCGTTGTCGCGTCCTACCAGAAGGACCTGCAGGCAGCCAAGATTCCGAACGTGATTCCTGCGTCGGCTGGCACCAAGCTGACCAAGACTTTCGCCGCCGCGCCGGAAGGCAATTACACCTTCCGCGTGCAGGCCAATGACACGCTGCAAGCGCAGATGATGGTCGACTACGCGGTCAAGAAAGGCTACAAGAAAATCGCGCTGCTGTCGGACTCGACCCCGTACGGCGTGGGCGGCCACGGCGACATGGTGCAGCAACTGACCAGCCACAAGATGCAGGCCGTGTCGGACGCGACCTTCAATCTGAAGGACACCGACATGACGGCCCAGTTGTTGAAGGCCAAGGAAGCGGGCGCCCAAGTGCTGCTGGTGTACGGCATCGGCCCCGAGCAGGGACAGATCGCCGCCGGCAACACCAAGCTGGGCCTGAACCTGCCGCTGATCGGCTCCTGGCCGAACGCGATGGAGTCCTTCCTGTCGATCGCCGGCGCATCGGCCGAGGGCGCGGTCTCGCCGCAAACCTTCGTCGAAGGCACCACCAGCGCGGGCGGGCAGGCATTTGAATCGGCTTACCACCACGAATACAAGCGCGCGCGCATCGTCAACCCAACCGCCGCTGCGGGCGGACATGACGCGATCTACCTGATCGCCGCCGCCATGACGCAGGCCAAGGGCACCGACGGCGCCAAGCTCAAGGACGCGCTCGAGAACCTGGCCACGCCAGTGGTCGGCGCAGTCACCACCTACAAGAAGCCGTATTCGAAAGACGACCACGAGGCGATCAAGGCCGGCGTGCCGGTCATGGCGGCGTGGAAGAGCGGTGCGATCGTGCTGGCACCGACCAAGTAATATTTGCGTTGCGCGGGCGCGGCATGGCTGTGCCCGTACAACGACTGTTGATGCCATCGTCACGGGTTTTTTGAATGTCGAACAAAGATGATCTTCCGAGAGAAAAGCAGTGGAAGAACCTGTACACGCGTTCGGTGAAGCTCGCTCGCGCCCAGCAACTTGGGATCAACTACCCGCGAACAACGGAAAGACAGTTACTACTCGACGAGGAAGGTTCGCAGTTGGACGAGAAACTCAATGTCCTGTTCATCTGCAGCAGAAATCAATGGCGTAGTCCAACAGCGGAACAGATTTGGCGCAAGCACCCAAGGATTGCGGCGCGCTCGGCCGGGACCAGTCCCAATGCGCGCCACAAGGTGTCGGTCGACGACATTCGATGGGCCAACGTCATCCTCGTAATGGAAGAAAAGCATAAGTCCAGACTAGTTGCGGAGTTCACCAGACTGCTCGCCAACAAGCCAATCCATGTTCTGGACATTCCGGACGATTACAAGTTCATGGATCGTGAGCTGGTCGAAATGCTTGAGCAATCTGTCAACAGTCTTCTCGGGTTGGACAGTTAAATCCCTTTCGCTGCAAGCCTGGCCATTCCAAAAGTAATGGACTGGTAGGGCAAACAGACATTTGGATCGCCGCCCCCAATTGACAAGCGAAATAGTTCACCGTTTCTATCACGATGTCCGTTTGCCAAACCTGCCCCCGTACTTATTTTGCGACTGTCACCGCATTGCGACGACTCTCGTATTTGTCCAGCCGGAAAGACCGGCGCAAGAAATGATCCCGCGTGAACCGTCGCCGCGTCCTCTAGCAGGGAGACTCGGCTCGCTGTATATTCGCGCGACGACGTCCCGCGAGATTGCCTGCACGGTGTTTCTGTTGTTACAGATCGGCTGCTACGGACCATTCATTAACTAAACCCGAGAAACGACAAGACAGCGATGATGATGACGACTGCGCCGACGATATAGACTGTGCGGTTCATGATATTTTCCCTTTCGCGATGGTTGCGGGAGTGAAGAGATCGAAACGAGTGCCAGTCAATCTGCTTCCCATGCAACTCAGCCTACATCGCTTGGTTGTGCCCCTCGGTGCGGCAGCGCGCACAAGGCCAGATGGTTTTAAGCGCGAAATTCAACCGGAACGCTGATGCGTGTGTCAAACTAAAACTCCTGGCTGGCGTTTTTTGGACTTCCCCAGTTGCCACCTCAAGCGGCTTCAGCCACGCGTGGTCGTGAATGATGTGATCCGGATCCGGAACATCGCGCAGCGCCAGCGACGAAAGGTTGCCATGTCAGATTTTTCGAAACCCGGCGACACGGAGCCCGACGCAACGGGCCTGTGGGGCGCCATCAAGAAGGCCGCCGGCCGCCTGCAGGACTGGTTTGTGATTCAGTCGGTGTTTGTCAAGCTGGCCGTGCTGGGCATGGTTGTGCTGATCTCGGCCACCGCCATCTATTCATTCACGCTGATGCAGAAACGGGCCGCCGTAGCCGAGCAGGTCAAGACCATGACCGTTGCCGGCAAGGCGGGCGAGGGCGTGTGGACGCTGAACGACAAGTTGCCGGTGGTGTTCGGCAGCGGCTCGATGTTGAGCTTCCTGGAAACGAACCCGGTCGCGCGCATCACGGTGATCTACACGCCACTGATGTGGAACGTGTCGGAGCGCGTCATCCTGATCGAATCGCAAGGCAGGCAGTTCGCGTATTACCCCAGCGACATGGAGACCAAGATATTCACCGACAAGGCCGTCAGCGCGCCGTGGGGCAGCAAGCTGGCCTTTATTCCCCGCGCCGAGCTCAACGACAGCGGCCAGGCATTGCTTGAGCGCCTGGACCAGCGCTTTGCCGGCGCCCGCCCGCAGTCCGAGAAGGATGGCTGGAAGGCCGGCGTCAGCGGCGTGCTGTCGGCCGCGTTCACCGTCGGCCTGCTGGGCTTTCTCTACTTCCAGTTCAAGGGGCAGTTCAAATCGCTCAAGTTCGTCGAACCGACGCGCGTGTCCGGCTCGATCGACGACCTGGTCGGCATGGATGACATCAAGGCCGAGGTGGCACAGATCAAGGATCAGTATCAGCGCCGCGCGGCATATGCCGAGTACGGCATCATCAAGCCCTTCAACGTGATGTTCAGCGGGCCGGCCGGCACCGGCAAGACCAAGCTGGCCAGCTACCTGGCCAAGGAATTGAAGCTTCCCATCCTGTTCCATTCCGCCGCCAACCTGGAAACGGGCTTCGTGGCCGGCGGCTCGAATACGCTCAGCAGCATCATGGCCATGGCCAAGCGACGCCGGCGCTGCATCGTCTTTCTCGATGAGGCGCAGGATCTGTTCATGAAACGCGGGGGACGGCGCAAGTTTGACGATGACACGGCCAACACGCTGTTGTCCGTGCTCGATGGCGTGCGCAGCCGCGATGAAGCCGAGATCATCTGGATCGTGGCCAGCAACTTCAACAGCGAAACCATGCAGATGGACGAGGCGATGCTGCGCCGTTTTCAAATGAAGGTGGACTTTCGCATGCCCAACCGGGAAGAGCGGCTGGCGATCATCGGTCACTATCTGGCGCGGCGCGCCGACAAGGTGCTGCCAGGCCTGGACCTGCGCCACCTGGTGGCGGTGACCGAGGGGCGTAGTCCGGCCGACCTGGAAACCATCGTCAACCAGGCTGGCATCAGCGCCGTGCAAGCGGGTGAAATGATCGGCGCCGACACCTTGATGCAGGCCGCCGAACGGGTACTGGTGGGCAACGTCAATTCCAATACCACCGAGGAGCGCGAGCGCGACCGCCGTATCATTGCCGTGCACGAATGGGGCCACTTCCTGGTGGACTTCGAGCACGAACGCAAGTTGGCCAATGGCGACTGGGAGCAGATCCTGGCCGATATGAAGACCATCAAGATTTCGCTCAAGGCCAATGCGCGCACCAACGCATTGGGCTTCGTGTTTCACAAGCAGGGCGCCAACCTGCTCAAGACCAAGGGTGATATCGAACACGACGTTCGCGTGTTGCTCGGCGGCATGGCCAACGAAGAACTATTCTTTGGCGAGCAAGGCACCACCAATGGAGCGCACAACGACATCACCCGCGTCACGGAACTGTTGCACCACGCCGTCGGTGAGATGGGCATGTACCGCAAGACCCGTCTTAACTTCGGCGCGCTGGCCGGCGACCGGCAGGGCGGCGGGCGCGAAGTCGACGAGGAAACGCGCAGCATCATGGAGGCGCAAAGTGAGCGCCTGTACGGCGAAACCAAGGCCGTGCTGGAAAAATTCAAGCCGCTGACCGAACATCTTGTCGCCAAGATACTTGAAGCTGGCGAGATGAACCTGTACCAGGCGATGTTCGAAATCCGCAGGTTCGAGGCGCCCTGATACAAGCGCGAGAACCTGGAAGGCGGCGCCGGCCTTGACCGCATTGCTCAATCGTTGGCAAACGCGTTTTTGACTGGTGGACTGGCAGCGATACAATCGGGCCATTGCTATAAGGTGCAAGCAATGAAGACCGCAACCATCGAACTCCCAAGCGGCGAGGCCCTCGAACGCGAAATCGCGGAGGTCGCGGAGGTCGCGGTGGGCACACATGACGAGCGCATCCTTCAAACCATCGCCGAGCGCGTAGCAATTGCCAACGCCCCGGAGGCGGCGTTTGGGGCGCATGATGAAGTGTTTGCCGCGACCCGCGCGCGCCTGACGGCAAGGCTGACGGGCAAAGCCAAGGCTGACGGGCAAAGGCAAGGCCTGGCGTGCTGATCGTCTGACTCCCCGAGGCGAGCGCGGAGAGAGACGATCTTCTCGACGACAGCGCGCAACGCGACGTGTTGGCCGCTCTTGGCGTCGACGACCAGCGTTGGTCAGCGGGTGGCACAACAGTCGCATGGCGCTCAACAGCGTGCTGACACGCGCCTACGTTGACGGCGTTGGCGTGCCTCGACTCTCATAACCTCAACTACGCGAACCGCCCGGTGCGGACCCGCGTGCAGGGTGGTGTGGCAGGGGACCGGTCAGCAAGCTGGCCGCCCCTATGCCGATTCCGCTGTGTCCGCTGTGAGCGCCGCGCACTGCGCTTGGCGTTTCTGTCATCGATGGCGAGCCGGCCCAGGCCCGGATCGTCGCTGAAGAAGCCGTCGATGCTCATTGCCAGCAAGTATTTCATATCAGCCACCAGAGCCGCCGGAGTGCACGTATCGCCGCCGTTGGCGTCGCCGGTGAACGACGCCGGGCGCTGTTGCGCAGCCTGCGACGGGCAATCACCGGCCCGGCGCTGTCAGAACTCTTCCCATGCATCGGCGCTGACCGGCGCATTTACCGCTTGCTGGCGTTGCGCTCCCATTGTCGCCGGACGGCGCGCTGCCTGCACTTGGCGAGCAATGGCGCGCGCTTGAGGTGCAACGGAACGGCGAGCCTTGGCTTCCGACAATGACGCAATGGCAGCACCATGCACGGCCTCGATCTTGAACTCACTGACCACTTGCGCCAACTTGCTGGCCTGATCCTCGAGCGAACCGGCGGCGGCGGCGGCCTCTTCGACGAGCGCCGCATTTTGCTGTGTTACCTCATCCATTTGGCAGATGGCCTGGTTGATCTGGTCGATGCCCGACGTCTGCTCCTGGCTCGCCGCGGTGATCTCAGCCATGATGTCGGCCACGTTCTGAATGCCGCTGACAATGGCGCGCATGGTCGAACCGGCCTGGTCAACGAGCATGCTGCCCACCTCCACGCGTTCGACGGAATCACCGATCAGGGTCTTGATTTCTTTGGCCGCAGCGGCCGAGCGCTGTGCCAGGGTACGCACCTCGCTTGCGACGACCGCGAAGCCGCGCCCTTGCTCGCCGGCCCGGGCCGCTTCGACGGCGGCATTCAAGGCCAGAATATTGGTTTGAAAAGCAATCCCGTCGATGACACTGATGATGTCAACGATCTTCTTCGACGAGGCGTTGATCGCACCCATCGTCTCGACCACTTGGGCCACCACCGTGCCGCCCTGGCTGGCGACCTGCGACGCAGAAATGGCCAGCTGATTGGCTTGGCGCGCATTGTCGGCGTTCTGTTTGACGGTGCTGGTCAACTCTTCCATCGACGATGCGGTTTCTTCCAGCGAACTGGCTTGTTGTTCGGTGCGCGACGACAGATCGAGATTGCCGGTGGCAATTTGGCTCGACGCGGTGGCGATGGTGTCGGTGCTGCTGCGCACCTGCCCCACGATCTTGATCAGGCTGTCATTCATATCTTTCAATGCCTGCAACAATTTCCCGGTCTCGTCGGTCGAACGGACCTCGATCCGGCTGGTCAGATCGCCCAGCGCGACCGTTTGTGCAATTCGCACCGCCGCCTCGATGGGGCGGGTGATCGAGCGCGTCACCAGCCATGCGCTGACAGCGCCAAAACAGATGGCCAGCATACCGAGGGCCAGCATCAACAAGCGCGCGTTGGCATACGCCTGCTTTGCCGCTGCTTCTTCGCCCTTGCTCAGCATCTCCTGCCGATCGAGCATGTCCTTCAGTCCTGCTTGCCATTGGTCAGCGGCCGCCTTCACGTCGTTCGTCAACAGGCGGGTTGCCTCCGCCTTCTTGTTTTCAAGGCCAAGGGCAATCGCCTTGTCCATCAACGGCACCGTCTGCGCGCGTGCCGCGTCGATCCGGTTCATGATGTCTTTGCCGGCCGCGTGCTTGACCATGTCATGCAAAATGGCGGACGCCGCTGCATACTCCTCGCGCGCCTTGACGACGGCGTTGCGCTGCACGTCCATCTCGGCGGCATCGCTCAACAGGACGATATTTGCCGTGGCTATCGAGACGCGACGTTGCGCATCGCGCATATCGGTTACGGCATCGAGCTTGACGTTGTTCGAATCAACCACCGTCAGCAGCCCGGCATTGATCGCTGCCATGCTGTCTAGTCCGACAATGACGAGGGTGACGAGTAGCGCAAGCACCACGCCGAATCCGAGACTAAGGCGGGTTCTGATCTTGGTGTTTCTTAGATTCATTTCTTACTCCTGAACGAAAACGTTGACGCGAACTTGGCACGCTGATCCGGACTGCTCCGCCAAGTAGTTCGGCATCGGGCAGAGCATCTGTAACGCGAGCCCGTGAAATGGCGGCGCTACGACCCGAAAGGGTAGCGCATGCAACACACTTGTCGGCTATCTTTTGACATGTTGCGACGTCATCAGACAGATCGAATCCAGGCAGGTCGAATTCGATGTTACTGACGGCAACGGGGGCGGGGTTGCGCGACGTCGAAGGAAAACTGTGCCGTATGGCAACGGGTTTGCTTGAGTTGAGATTAGACCATAACTCGTATTGTGGCAATTACATTTGGTTATAAATTGGGGTTCAGGAAGTCGAACGCTGGTCCTTCATGGCGGGTGGCCGCTGCGGGTTTGAACAAGCGCTACCTGTACCTCTATTGCGTTACTCAGTCGTGTGCGGCAGCGCCGTGCGTACGTCGCGTCGTCATCGCCAGCAATCCAATGTGCGCCTTCGGGGCCACAATGGCGCATTGACCGCATTGCGCTCGATGGCGGGCTTGGCGGGCGACTGCACCAGGTAACGAGCCGATCATCTGGCATGCAGCTGCGCGCGCCGACACTGGCTGTCCAAGCAATCACCGTCAGCAAGCGCGCATGGGCGCGTTGTCTGCTTGACGTTCGCGCACGGCGAGCCGCTGGCGCGCTGGTGCGGCCGGCGTGTCAGCCATCGACAGCCGGTCGCCCCGGAGTGGGATCGTCGCTGAATAAGCCATCGATGCCGCCCGCCAGGTAGCGTTTCATTTCCGCCACAGAGTCTGCCGGATTGCGCGCATTCTCGCCGTTGGCGTCGCGACAGTCCGCCGCCAGGTAGCGGTTTTCCGGGCGGACGATGCCAGTGTGCACCAGCAGGCCGGCCGTGTGCGCGTCTTTCACCAGCCTGCTGGGCGCGCCCAGACGCGCGTGCTGGCCCGGCAGGATGACGGCGCAGATTGGCGCGCCGTGCCAGTTTGCTGCGCAGGGAGGTCCGCTTGGCGATCTCGAAGGACGGACGTTCCAGCGGCGCGCTGGTGCAGGGTTGCCGCCGATGGATGCTGCTGATGCGGCGCGGGAACACGGCGTGCCGGGGCAGGCCGCCCAGGACAAGGAGCAAATGACTGGTATCGTAGGCTGGCGCTCGGATGCGCGATAAAATGCGTGAAAGATAGAATGTGTCGATCCGCGCTGCCGCCGGATCGAATGGACCCCTTGTCGAAAAGCGTTACTTGAATATTGAACATATCGCCCTGCGTTGGCCAGCAATCAGGTTCGCCCCTGCCGTGAGCGTGACGGTGCGCTGCGCGTCAGCGGCGCCGCGTGTGCGCCCCGCTGCGCCTGAACGGACCCGGGCATGAGCGCCGCAACGGCGTCGTCCAAACCCGGGCGCTTTCCCAGCACGCCCGGCACGCTGCGCGCCGAGGTGCTGGCGGTGCTGCTGGCGGGCGATGACATGACGGGCATGGAAAGCATTTTCGCGCATCGCAAAGTGGCGCTGGCCACCGTGATTCGCGCGCTCACACGCAAGTATGGCTGGCCGATCGAGCGCAGCGATTTCCCCACCAATACCGCCGACGGTCGCGCGGCGTGGGCCTCGGTATACGTACTGCCGTCCAGCGTGATCGACGCCGCGCTGGCGGCCGGCGGGCGCGACTGGCTCGATGGCATCAAGGCGGCGCGCCTGGCCCGTTCGCGCCGCCCCGTGCGCCGGTAGGTGCGCGCCGCCGTGCGCCCCGCTGAGTGTGCGCCGCGCCGGCGCACCGTCACATTGGGTGTTTCGGCGTTTCCCGGTCGGGCGAGGCGACGATGATCAGGTAGGCCGTGCGGGTGCCACCCGAATAACCGGAATACACAAACGGCAGCGCGTTGTGTTTGCTGGCCGCTTCCTTGTTCAAGCCAATGTCGGCGTTGCTGACACCGGGTGCATACACCATGTAGTGCGGCGGAAACAGCGTCGTGATCGCCTTGGTCTTGATTGCGTAGTCGATGTCGCCCAACAGCATGTAGGCGATCCCGGTCTTGCTGGGGCTGCGCAATCGGCCTTCTGTGAAGCCGAGGTCGATGTCGCGCTTGATCTCGTCGGCCGTCGTCCCCTGCGCCAGCAATGCGCCGACGCGCAGCATGACCGGGACAATACTGGCCGTTCCTTCCCGATCCCAGCAGGTCGGTCTGAGCGTCGTTTCTCCGGACTGTTGACCATCCCGATTGACCAGGCAGGTAAAGCCATTGTTACCCTGCCTGGTTTGTGCGTAGCCATTCGGGCCAAACGTGTAGACTGTCGCATCGGCGCGCAAATGGGCCGGTGCCGCGCCCAGAGCCAGCTCGATTTCGTCCTGTACGGGCAACAAGGCGAGCGTGCGCGCTGCTTGGCTACCGTCCGACGCGGGTGCAGATTGCGCGCTCGCCTGCGATACAATCGAGCCTGCCAGCAGCAGCAAGACCAGATGGCGCGCCGGTGCATGCGTGGCGCGCCACGTCGGCTGTGGGATGGCTCCGGCGGAGGCTGGAAATTGGATGGACGATGACGACATGGTGTGGCTTTCTGTGACGGTGATGGTATGGGCTGCGACGCCGGGCATCGTCAACGCCAGGCTCTGGCCCACGAACGAACGGACCAAGGGCACGACGCGAATGGCGCGGATCGATTGTAGTTGCTCATGCAAACGAACGGTGCGCGCGGGCGTTGCGTAGTTTGGAATTGACTGTTGTGAAAGGCGGACTGACGAAGGCAGCGCTTTCTGGTGTCAATGTCGGGGCCTGGTGGGACTCACTGTGCCAATTGCAAAGCGATCGCACGGGCTTTTCGGGTGCCATGTGGGATGCATGCGCGGCCGGAACGCGGTCCGCCGGGCGCGCTTAGCTTGCCTGCACCGCCTGGCTGGCACGTGCCGGCGTCGCCCAATGGCTACCTGCCTGCCCACACGCTGTCACAGCCATGTCCTGCGCGAGCGAGCTTTGCTGGTTTGCCTGGGTAGTGCGTGTGCCGGGACGGACCGACACCGTTCGCGTCATGCAGCGTACGCAGCACCGATGGCTTGCGTGGGCGGGGCGTTGACGTAGATCAAGGGTAACGCGCCGCTGAACGTATTTAATGAGGGACGCTCTGCGGTTTCGATGACAGGCGCAGGCGCTGGCTAGCGGCAGTGATAACAAGCGATCAACGGGAGCGTGCGATGGAAGCGATCTGGCTGAAAAATTATCCGCCGGGTGTGCCGGCCGACATCGACATGCATGCATATGGTTCACTGACGCAACTGCTGCTGAACACCTGCCAGCGTTTCGGCGACGCGCCCGCCTACAGCAACCTGGGCACGACGATCAGTTATACCGAGCTTGAACGGGCCAGCCGCGCCTTCGCCGCCTACCTTCAGCAGACGTTGGGGCTGCGCAAGGGCGAGCGGGTGGCCTTGATGATGCCCAATTTACTGCAGTATCCGATCGCCCTGTTCGGTGTGCTGCGCGCCGGCCTGGTGGTCGTCAACGTCAATCCGCAATATACGGCCGCCGAGCTGACGCACCAGCTCAAGGACTGCGGCGCGAGCGTGATCGTGGTGCTGGAAAATTTCGCCCACACCGTGCAGCAAGTGCTCGAACAGAACCCGGTACTGTCGCTGCGCGTGATCACCACCGAGGTGGGCGACATGCTGCCGGTGCTAAAAGAGTTGCTCACCAATGTGGTGGTCAAGCACGTCAAGCATCTGGTACCCCATTGGGAGATCGCCGGCGCGCGCGAGTTCAACGCGACCCTGCGCGAGGGGCGCGAGCTGCCCTTGACGGAGGTGGCGCAAAGCCTGGCCGACACCGCCTTCCTGCAATATACGGGCGGTACCACCGGCGTGGCCAAGGGGGCCGTGCTCACGCACGGCAATCTGGTGGCCAATGTGCTGCAGATGACGGCCTGGCTGGCGCGCGACCTGGTCGAAGGGCGCGAGGTGTTCGTCTGCCCCTTGCCGCTGTATCACGTGTATGCGCTGACGTCGGCGCTGGTGCTGATGAAGATGGGCGCGCACACGGTGCTGGTGACCAATCCGCGCGACATGAAGGCGATGATTGCCGATCTGCGGCGTTATCCCTTCTCCGTCATCATCGGCGTCAACACCTTGTACCGGGCCTTGCTGGACGCGCCCGAATTTGCCGACGTCGACACGCGCAGCCTGAAGCTCACCAGCGCCGGCGGCATGGCGGTGCAGCGCGTGGTGGCCGAGCGCTGGAAGCGGCGCACCGGCGGGACCATCATCGAAGGTTACGGCCTGACTGAAACGGCGCCGGTGGCGATCGCCAGTCCGCTGGGCATCGATGTCTGGGACGGCACGATCGGCATGCCGATCCCGTCGACCCAGGCCACCATCCTCGACGACGCCGGCCAGGAGTTGCCGATCGGCGAGGTTGGCGAGATCTGCGTGCGTGGCCCGCAAGTGATGCCCGGCTACTGGAACTTGCCCTCTGAAACGACGCAGGCGTTCACCAGCGACGGCTGGTTGCGCACGGGCGACCTCGGCTATGTCGATCAGCGCGGCTATTTCCGTATCACCGACCGCAAGAAGGACCTGATCATCGTATCGGGCTTTAATGTGTACCCGAACCAGATCGAGGATGTCGTGGCGCTGCATCCGGGCGTGGCCGAGGTCGCGGCAATCGGCGCGCACGACGACAAGTCCGGCGAAGTGGTCAAGATCATCGTCGTCAAAGCCGATCCGGCGTTGACCGAGGCGAGCCTGCTGGAGCATTGCCGGCTGCATCTGACCGGGTATAAAATGCCCAAGATCGTCGAGTTCCGTGACGAAGCCTTGCCCAAGACGAACCTGGGGAAAATTTTGCGCCGCCAGTTGCGCCAGCCGGCACAGCCGCAGCCGCAGCCGAATTCGGCGCGCGCGGCGCAGTAAGCGGGGCGGGGCGGCCGCTGCGGGGACAGCCCATGCGCGCGCTGCCGTCCTTGAGGGCGTCAATGTGGCGTCAGCGCCAGCGTCAGCGACAAAAAAGATGTGCTGCGCCAGCGCAAGTTGTGGACAATTCGATAGAATGTTGTATTGTGAAAATACGCGAATTGTTCGCCGCGCATCCGCCACTGCGTAGGAAGGCAAGCCATGACCGATTTGCCCGTCGGCGATCAGGTGTATCTGTCAACCGTGCCCGCCGGAACGCGCGCGCGCCGCCTCGCGTTGGCGGTCGTGCTGCCATCGCTGGCCATCTTCCTGATTCTGGTGCCGTACGCGACGACCCCTTTGCGTCCGATCTGGGCGTTCATTCCCTGCTACGAATCGGCGCTGGTGATCAGCGACCTGATCACTGCGGCGCTGCTGCTGGGCCAGTTTAACGCGACCCGCTCGGGCGCTTTGCTGGCGCTGGGCAATGGCTATCTGTTTACCGCCTTGATGACGATCGTGCACGCGCTCACTTTCCCCGGTCTGTTCGCGCCGGGCGGGCTGCTGGGCGCCGGCGCGCAGAGCACCGCCTGGATGTACATGCTCTGGCATGGCGGTTTTCCGCTGTTCGTGATTGGCTACAGCCTGTTGCGCAATCGCGAAGCGCGCCGCGTGCGTCGCGCGCGCCACTCGCCGGCGGGCCTGATCGTCGCCAGCGCGGCGGCCACGGCCGCGCTGGTCGGTGTGCTGGCCGTCACCGCGATCGGCGGGCAGGGTGTGCTGCCCAGCGTGATCAGCAATAACCACTACACGCCGACGATGATCTTCGTCGCCGGCAGCGTCTGGTCGCTCAGCGTGATCGCCATGCTGGCGGTGGGCCGCAAGCGCCCATACTCGATCCTTGACCTGTGGTTGATGATAGTGCTGTGCGCGTGGCTGATCGATATCGGTTTGTCGGCGCTGCTCAACAACGCGCGCTTTGACCTGGGCTTCTATGCGGGCCGGGTGTACGGCCTGCTGGCGGCCAACTTCGTGCTGCTGGTGCTGCTGGCCGAAAACAGCGCGCTGTACCGCGACCTGGTCAAGATGGCCGACGAATTGCGCCACATGACGGCGCTCGATGCGCTGACCGGGATCGCCAACCGGCGCGCCTTCGACCTGGCGCTCGAGCGCGAATGGCGCTGCGCGCTGCGCAACGCGGCGCCGCTGTCGCTGCTGATGATCGACATCGACTATTTCAAGCACTTCAATGACGGCTATGGCCATGTGCAGGGCGATCAGTGCCTGCGCGCGGTGGCCAAGTTGCTGGCCGAGTCGGTGCGGCGCGCCGGCGACCTGGCCGCGCGCTATGGCGGCGAGGAGTTCGCGATCCTGTTGCCGTGCACCGAGGCGGGCGACGCCCAGCAGCTGGGCCAGCGCATCTGCCACGCGCTGGCCCAGCTGGCGCTGCCGCACGAGCATTCGCAGGCGGCCGGGCATGTGACGGTGAGCATTGGCGTGGCCTGCCACGTGCCAGCGCCGGCCTCGCAGGGACAAGCGGCGGCGCCGTTCGCAGGCCTGTCGGCGGCGCTGCTGGTCGAGTCGGCCGACCAGGCGCTGTATGCGCGCAAGTCGCTCGGCCGCAATGGCGTCTCGCTGGGCCGGCTCGGCGCGGCGCCGGGCGCGCCACGCGCGGCGGCCGCGACGGCGTAAATCCCGACCCCGCTGGGCCGGCAGCGGCGGCAGCGGCGCGGCCCGCCTGAGACCGGCCGTTGTTGCAGACGTGCCGACAGGGTTGTGGGGGCGCTGGTGACGGCTTACAATACGGAAACATAACGCCCGCGTGCTGCGTGCGCCGGCCGCCGTTGCCGCCCGTTTGCGCCGGCGGCGCCCGTTCACAGGAGTTCATGGTGGTTTCGACGATACGCGTGGGCTGGACGACATGCTGGGCTGCGCGCGTGCGCGCCGGGCCGGCCCGCGTGTGCGGGCCGCGCCGATGAACCCGTCGGCGCTGTCGCTGATGGCACGCACTCCTTGGCGTGGCAGGATCCGCCTGACCCAGCTGACGCTGGCCATCGGGGTGTTCCTGATCGCGGCGATCGGCGTGGGTACGGTGGTGTCGGCGCTGATGCTGCGCGCCGAAGTGATCAACGAGTGGCGCTCCCAGCTGAGCAACACGTCGCTGATCATCGCCGAGAAGACGGCGCAGGAAATGGCGGCGACCTACATGGTGCTCGACCGGATCACCGAGGGCATCAAGACGGTGGGCATCCAGAACGCGGCCGACCTGCGCAGCCGCATGGCCATCGTCGAGGTGTACGACGTGATGCGCGACCGTACCGCCAGCCTGCGCCAGATCGACGTGGCCTCGATCGTCGCGGCCAACGGCGACATGATCAATTTCACCCGCTCCTATCCGGCGCCGCCGATCAACCTGGCCGATCGCGACTATTTTCAGGAGCATGTGCGCAATCCCGACCTGGGTGTGCATATCAGCAAGCCGTTTCGCAACAAGGGCAACGGCAAGTGGACGTTTTACCTGAGCCGGCGCCTGAACGGCAGCGCCGGCGAGTTCATCGGCGTGGCGCTGGTGGGCGTGTCGTGCGATTTTTTCACCGACTTCTACCGCAAGGTGCACCTGGGCGACGGCGCCAACATCACGCTGTACCGGCGCGACTTCACGCTGCTGGCGCGCTTCCCCCATGTCGATGCGCTGATGGGCGAGGTCAACCGCTCGGGCACGTCGTACAAGGTGATCGAGGTCATGAAGAAGACCGACGACGTGCTGGTGACGTCGTCGGCCCGCTTCGCCGACGACGGACGCGAAGTGTACCGGATGGGCGCGCCGCGGCTGGTCAACAATTTTCCGCTGATCGTCGCCGTCACCATCACCAGCGACCTGTTCCTGGCCGACTGGTATCGGGTCGTCAAGGTGATCGGCGCGGTGTCGGCGGCGAGCATCGCGGCGATGGCGTTCTGCTTCGTGCTGCTGCTGCGCGTATTGCGCCGGCGCGAGCGCGACATGGCCGCGACCCAGGAGTTGCAGCGCCAGGCCGAGGCGGCCAGCCGCGCCAAGTCCGAGTTCCTGGCCATGATGAGCCACGAGATCCGCACGCCGTTGACGTCCATCATCGGTTTCGCCGAACTGATGGAGAGCGCGCCGCACAGCATCGAGAAGGGCGAGGCCGGCCAGGCCATCTTGCGCAACGGACGCCACCTGCTGCACGTGATCAACGACATCCTCGACTTGTCCAAGATCGAGGCGGGCCAGCTGCACATCGAGCAGATCGGCTTCTCGCCACTCGAGCTGATCTGGCTGCTCGACTCGACCATCGGCGCGCAGGCGCGCGGCAAGGGCATCGCCTTCGACACCACGGTGCAGTATCCGATGCCGGCGCGGGTGATCGGCGACCCGACCCGCTGGAAGCAGATCCTGTTCAACCTGTACGGCAACGCCGTCAAGTTCACCGAGCAGGGCGGGGTGGCCGTGACGCTGTCGTACCGCGACGGCATGCTTGTGTGCAGCGTGCGCGACACCGGCATCGGCATGAGCGAGGCGCAGTTGGCCGGCCTGTTCAAACCGTTTGCGCAGGCCGACGGGACCGTCACGCGCAAGTACGGCGGCACCGGCCTGGGCCTGCATCTGGTGCGCCAGCTGGCCGACAAAATGCACGGCTCGGTGACGGTCGCCAGCGTGCCCGGGCAGGGCTCGGTGTTTACCAGCGAGGTTGCGGCGCCGCCGGCGCCGGACACGGCGTGGCTGGATGCGGCGCCGGCGCCGCCCGCACCGAATGCCACGTCGGCGCCGACGGCGCAGCACCTGCACGGCTTCGTGCTGCTGGCCGAGGACGGCCCGGACAACCGCAAGCTGATCGGCGCCTATCTGGGGCGGCTGGGACTCGCTTATGCGACGGTGGAGAACGGCGCGCTGGCGGTCGAACAGGCGATGCGGGTACACTTTGATGTGCTGCTGATGGACATGCAGATGCCGGTCATGGATGGCCTGAGCGCGACCAAGATGCTGCGCGCGACCGGCTACGGCGGGCCGATCGTGGCGCTGACGGCCAACGTGATGCAAGACGACGTGGCGCGCTATCTGGCCTCCGGCTGCGACGCCTGCGTCGGCAAGCCGATCGACTTTGCCGAATTCACCCGCGTGCTGGCCGAGGTACTGGGTCAGTCGGACCGGGGCGAGGTGCTGGCGGTCGGTGAGCTGCCCGAATTTCGCGCGCTGCGCAACGAGTTTGAAGGCGCATTGGGCGCACGCCTGTTGCAGCTGAAGGCCAGCGTCGAGGCGGGCGACTGGGCGCGCGCCGAGCAGCTGGCGCACAGCCTGAAAGGCTCGGCCGGCTCGTTTGGCTACGGCAGCGTGACCGACGCGGCGCGCGCGCTCGAGACACAGGTGCGCGCCGGCGCGCCCGCTGCGGCGCTGCAGGCGCTGCAGCAGCTGCTGGCGCTGGACGACATACAGATTTTTCTATCGGCGAAGGAACCGCAATGAACAAAGACAAGCTGGAGATTTTGATCGCCGACGACGAGGGCGAGATGCGCGCGCTGCTCGCCTCGGTGTTGCGCAGTTGCGGGTTCCTGTTCATCCACCACGCATCGAACGGCGCCGAGGCGCTGCGCATGCTGGGCCAGAAGGACCACGTGATCAACATCGCCTTCCTCGACATCACCATGCCCGGCATGAGCGGGATCGACGTGCTCAAGCAGGCCAAGCAAGTGCGCCCGGATTGTTTTTGCGTCATCGTCAGCGGGCACAGCGACCTCGATAACGTGCGCGGGGCACTCGAGGCGGGCGCGCGCGGCTTCATCGTCAAGCCGTATAACACCCAGAAGATACTGGACGTGCTGACCAAGTTTGAAAAGGAAATGGCGCCGCCGTAATGGCGCCAGACGGCCACCGCCGCCTCAGGCGTCCAACTCGGTGGCGCCACCGACCAGGATCGTGCCGCCGTCGAAGCGGCTGCTGATCCGGCATGGCCGACCCAGCGCGGCGCCCTGGTAGAGCACCAGCGCGTGCTGTAATACATGGGTCAGTGCGCCGGCCGCCACGCCCGTCGCGCTGTCCTCCATCAGCGCATCGAGGTGGTTAAAATTGCGCCCCTCGTACGTCCCTTCACCCAGCGCGCTGTACACATAGCAGCCGTTCACTTTGTTCGCGCGGCCCCATTCGGTGATGCGCGCCAGATCGGGACGCAGCGCGCGCAGGCTGGCCACGTCGGCCAGGGCGAGCAGCAGTTTCGGGCTGCCCACCGAGGCGATCACGGGCGGCGCTGCCAGTGCCAGGGACGCGTCGCCCAGCAGTGCCGCCACCAGCGCGGGCCCGATGTCGGGCTGCGGGCAGCTCTGCGGCGCCAGGCCGATGTACAGGCCGTCACTTTCGCGCCGCAGTGTCAGCAACTGGCCGGCCATGCGCGTGCGCAGGTGCAGCGTGTTCGCCTGCGGCGCCCGGGCGAACAGCACGTGGGCGGCGGCCAGCGTCGCGTGCAGGCATAGCGGGCTGCGCGCGTGTGGATAATAAAAATCGATGTCATAGTCGGGCGCCGCATCGCCCGCCCGGCTGACGAAGGCGCAGGCGGCCACCTGGCGTGCGCGCGCAAACGCGAGCCGCTGGTGGTCATCGAAATCGTCGTCCTCGACCACCAGGGCCGGGTTGCCCAGACCTGGGCCGGTGCCAAAGCATTTCAGTGCGTGTATCTGCATGCGCGAAGTCTCATCAATGAGTGATTTTTCTTGAATTGGACGGCACCTCGGTTATACTGTATTTTTATACAGTAGTTGCCGCGCCTTCTACCATTTTATCGGTTTCGCCCAATGTGAGTACCCGCCCCATGTCGTCCGTCCCGGCGTCGCCGCCCCAGGGCATGCTGCCCGACTATGCCGAGCTGTTTTGCCTGTCCAATTTCACCTTCCTGCAAGGCGCCTCGCACGCCGAGGAGCTGGTCGCACGCGCCGTGCAGCTCGGTTATGCGGCGCTGGCGATCACCGACGAATGTTCGCTGGCGGGCGTGGTGCGGGCCCATGCGCAGGCCAAAAAAGCCGGCATGCCGCTGCTGATCGGCGCGCACTTTCACCTGCAGCGCGCCGACGGTGGCAATGCCCTGTCGCTGATCGCGCTGGCGCAAAACCGCAACGGCTATGGCAACCTGTCCGAGCTGATCACGCTTGGGCGCACCCGCAGCGCCAAGGGCACGTATCGGCTGGAAATGGACGATATCGCCGCGCCGGGGGCGCCCTATGGGCACCTGCAAGGCTTGCCGGACTGCCTGCTGATCCTGCTGCCGCACTATCCGGTGCAGGACGGCGCCGCCGTCGACCGGCTGCACCTGCAGGCGGCCTGGATGGGCGCGACGTTTCCCGGGCGCGCGTGGATCGGCCTCAATTTGCTGCACCGCGCCTTCGACGAGGCGCACCGCGTCAGCCTCGCCGAGGTGGCCAGTCAGCACGGCTTGCCCGTCACGGCGGTGGGGCACGTGTGCATGCACGTGCGCTCGCGCAAACCGCTGCAGGACACGCTGTCGGCGATCCGTCTGGGCAAACCGGTGGCCGAGTGCGGCTACGAGCTGGCGCAAAACGCCGAGCAGCACTTGCGCGCGCGCCTGCGCCTGGCCAATATCTATCCGCCAGCGGCGCTGGCCGAGACGCTGCGCATCGCGCGCCTGTGCACGTTTTCGCTCGATGAATTGCGCTATGAATATCCGGACGAGCTGGTGCCGCCCGGCCAGACGGCCACCGCCTACCTGCGCAGCGAAACCTATATCGGCGCGCAGCGCCGCTTTCCGCTGGGAATACCGGCCAAGGTGGTGGGCCAGATCGAGCACGAGCTTGAACTGATCGCCGCCTTGAAATACGAACCGTATTTTTTGACCGTCTACGACATCGTGCGCTACGCCCGCTCGATCGATATTTTGTGCCAGGGGCGCGGCTCGGCCGCCAATTCGGCCGTGTGTTACTGCCTGGGCGTGACCGAGGTCGACCCGGCGCGCGCCAACCTGCTGTTCGAGCGCTTCATTTCCAAGGAACGCGCCGAGCCGCCCGACATCGACGTCGACTTCGAGCACCAGCGGCGCGAGGAAGTGATCCAGTACATTTACCAAAAATACGGTCGCGCGCGCGCCGCGCTGGCCGCCGTGGTGATCAGCTACCGTCCCAAAAGCGCGCTGCGCGACAGCGGGCGCGCGCTGGGCATCGACCTGGCCATCGTCGAGAAAGTGGTGAAAACCCACCACTGGTTCGACAGTAAAAGCGACTTGCTGAACCGGCTGGCCGAAAGCGGGCTGGACCCGCAGGCGGCGCTGTCGCAGCAGTGGGCTACACTGGCCCAGCAACTGCTCGGTTTTCCGCGCCACCTGTCGCAGCACCCGGGCGGCTTCGTGATCGCCGCCGGCAAGCTGTCGCGCCTGGTGCCGATCGAAAACGCCGCCATGCTTGACCGCAGTGTCATCGAATGGGACAAGGACGACCTGGAGGAGCTGGGCCTGCTGAAGGTGGACGTGCTGGCGCTGGGCATGCTGTCGGCGCTGCGCCGCACGCTCGATCTGGTCGGGCAGCGGCGCGGCGAAGTGTTCCAGATGCAGGACATCCCGCCCGAGGATGTTGCCACCTACGACATGATTTGCGCGGCCGACACCATTGGCGTGTTCCAGATCGAGTCGCGCGCCCAGATGAGCATGTTGCCGCGCCTGTTGCCGCGCACCTTTTACGATCTGGTGATCGAGGTGGCGGTGGTGCGTCCCGGCCCGATCCAGGGCGGCATGGTGCATCCGTATCTGCGCCGGCGTCAGGGGCTCGAACCGGTGCATTATCCAAAACCGGAAATCAAGCTGGCGCTCGAGCGCACGCTGGGCGTGCCGATTTTTCAGGAACAGGTGATGCAGGTGGCGATGCTGGCGGCCGGCTTCACGCCCGGCGAGGCGGACCAGCTGCGGCGCGCGATGGCGGCCTGGAAGCGCAAGGGCGGACTGGAGAAATACTACCAGCGCATCGTCGGCGGCATGCTTGAACGGGGCTACGAGCAGGAGTTCGCCGAGGCCATCTTCAGCCAGATCCAGGGCTTCGGCGAATACGGTTTTCCCGAGTCGCACGCGGCCAGCTTCGCGCTGCTGGCCTACGCCAGCGCCTGGCTCAAATGCCACGAGCCGGAGGCCTTCCTGTGCGCGTTACTTAATAGCCAGCCGATGGGTTTCTACAGCCCGTCCCAGCTGGTGCAGGATGCGCGTCGGCATGGCGTGGCGGTGCGCGCGCTCGACATCGCCATCAGCGGCTGGGACTGCGCGCTCGAAGACGATGCCGGGCGCGCAGCGGGGGCGGCACCGGCGGTGCGGCTGGGCCTGTCGCTGGCGCGCGGCATGCGCCGCGAAGTGGCCGCGCGCATCGAGGACGCGCGCGCGGTGCAGCCGTTTTCCAGCGTGGCCGACCTGTCGCGCCGCGCCGCGCTGGACCGCCACGATTTGCAGGTGCTGGCCGACGCCAACGCGCTGGCGTCCTTGGCCGGCAACCGCCGTCAGGCGCTGTGGGAGGCGGTCGGCGCGGTGGCCGACAAGGACCTGCTGCGCCCCACCAGCATCGTCGAGGAAGCACCGTTATTGCGCGCGCCCAGCGAGGGCGATGAGATCGTCGGCGACTACCGCTCGCAAGGGCTGACGCTGGGGCGCCATCCGCTGGCGCTGCTGCGCGCGCAACTGCTGGAGCGGCGCTTCATGCCGGCCGCCACGCTGGCCAATTACAAGAACGGCCAGCTGGCGCGCGCCTGTGGCATCGTCACCGTGCGCCAGCGCCCCGCCACGGCCAAGGGTGTGCTGTTCATGACGCTGGAGGACGAGACGGGCAATATCAACGTCATCATCTGGCCCAGTCTGGTCGAGCAGCAACGCCGCGAAGTGCTGGGCGCGCCCCTATTGGGCGTGTACGGCATCTGGCAGCGCGAAGGCGAGGTGCGCCATCTGGTGGCCAAGCGGCTGGTCGACCTGTCGCCCATGCTGGGCAAGCTGTCCACCGGCAGCCGCAATTTTTGTTAGCGCGCCGCGCCGGCATCGATTGCGGCGGCGCGTACATCGACGATCGCCCGATGCATGCGGGGCATTCGTCTTGCCGTGACGGTGGGCGTGCAGAACCGGCGATGGTAACTGCAGTGCCTCGCTTAATCGCTGGGCAGGTGCAGGGTCAACGACTGCCGGGCGCAATCTGCAATCCGGACGGCATCGCGCGCGGCCGTTGGCCCAGTCTGCCGTGCGGGACAGAGTTCGCCCGCTGGCCGCGCTAGCGCGAGTTCCTCTATGGGACAACGGACGCGTGGTCGGCATGGTGCTGGGTGCGGCGGACGGTCCAGCGTCGCGTCGCGCAACAGTGTCGTCAAATAGTGTGTGTGGCGCTGTCAGTTTCTATTCTTACGTGCTACTTTCCATATGTAATATTTTGCATGTTTAATTTAAAAGCACATATTCTTTTGGGAAATTAGATGATAGCCACACAATATATTCACCGTAGTTTGATGGCGCTTGGTGTCGCCTGCGCCTGCGTCAGCGGCAGCGCCATGGCCGGCGTCGCCGGTCAAACCGTCAACGTGGAAATTCGCGCGCTTGATCTCGCCGGACAGCCGACGAGCTGGGCCAGCGGCACCAGCAGCACCAAACCGATTGCCGTTCAGGGCACGACGTTCGACATGAGCGGTTTCAACGCGGTCGTGAGCGACACGCAAATGATCATCAGCGGTTTTCAAGGCCGCAACAAATACGATACCACCGAGCTTAGCTCAGTGGGGCTGTTCGCCAGCAACCTGTCGGCGCCGTGGACGTCGGCGACGGTCGACCCGTCGACCAGTTGGGAATGGTTCAGCGCGAACAGACTGGCGTTCTCGCCGGGCGCCATTTCGGTGGACTTCTTTGACCTGGAGTTCGACGAAAATTCCCGCCTGGTGATCAACCTGACCTCAGCCGACACGCCCGCCGTGCCCGAGCCGAACAGCTACGCGATGATGACGCTGGGCCTGGGCCTGCTTGGCGCCGTGGCATACCGACGCAAGGCCGTGCCGCTCGAACGAGTGGTCCGACCCGCATAGCGCGCCCGGCGCAGCACCGCGCCGGCCCAGGGCGGGGCGGTGCTGTTGCGCCAAAGCGCCGTGCGGCCCCGGTTTGGCTGATGCTGGCGCATATTTGCCATGTGTTCGCGAATCATCGGGCGGTTTAATGTATAATTTCAATTTCCCGCGCGTGCCGTTCGGCACCTTCTGCAATGACCAAATTTGTCTTCGTCACTGGCGGCGTCGTGTCTTCCCTGGGTAAGGGAATCGCCGCTGCCTCACTCGCCGCGATCTTAGAATCACGCGGCCTTAAAGTCACCATGCTCAAACTCGACCCGTACATCAACGTCGATCCGGGCACGATGAGTCCACTCCAACATGGTGAAGTGTTTGTGACCGACGACGGGGCCGAAACCGACCTCGACCTGGGTCACTACGAGCGCTTTATCAGCACCCGGATGAAGAAGGTCAACAACTTCACCACCGGCCAGGTCTACGAATCGGTGATCCGCAAGGAGCGCCGCGGCGAATACCTGGGCAAGACGGTGCAGGTGATCCCGCACATCACCAACGAAATCCAGGACTACATCTACCGCGGCGCCGAAGGCTACGACGTGGCGCTGGTCGAAATCGGCGGCACCGTGGGTGACATCGAGTCGCTGCCTTTTCTGGAAGCGGCCCGTCAGTTGTCGCTGCGCGCCGGACGCAAGTCGTCCGCGTTTGTGCATCTGACGCTGGTGCCTTACCTGGTCTCGGCTGGCGAACTGAAAACCAAACCGACCCAGCACAGCGTGCAAAAGCTGCGCGAAATCGGCATCTCGCCCAACGCGCTGCTGTGCCGCGCCGACCGCCCGATTCCGGACGACGAGCGCGCCAAGATCTCGCTGTTCTCGAACGTCGAAGAAGCGGCCGTGATCTCGGTGTGGGACGCCGACACCATCTACAAAGTGCCGCAGATGCTGCACGACCAGGGCCTGGACGCGATCGTTTGCGAAGCGCTCGGTCTGGACCCGGCGCCGGCCGACCTGTCGATGTGGACCAAGCTGGTCTACGCGCTCGAGCACCCGAAAGCGGAAGTGACGATCGGCATGGTCGGCAAGTACGTCGATCTGACCGAGTCCTACAAGTCGCTCACCGAAGCGCTGCGCCACGCCGGCATTCACACCGAATCGCGCGTCAACATCGAGTACCTCGATTCGGAAGACATCGAAGCGAACGGCTGCGCCGGTCTGGCCAAGTATGACGCCATTCTGGTGCCGGGCGGCTTCGGCAAGCGCGGCGTGGAAGGCAAGATCGCCGCGGCCCGCTATGCGCGCGAAAACAAGATCCCTTACCTGGGCATTTGCTTAGGCATGCAGGTGGCGCTGATCGAATACGCGCGCAACATGGCCGGTCTGACCAACGCCAACTCGACCGAATTTGCGCCGTTTACCGACCAGCCGGTCGTGGCGCTGATCAACGAGTGGCAGAACCACGACGGCAAGGTCGAACTGCGCGACGAGAACTCGGATCTGGGCGGCACCATGCGTCTGGGCGCGCAAGCTTGCGCCGTCAACCCGGGCACGCTGGCGTCGGAAATCTATGGCAGCGTCGTCACCGAGCGCCACCGTCACCGCTATGAAGCGAACAACCACTATCTGGCGCGCGTCGAAGCGGCCGGCCTGATTGTGTCGGCGCGCACCCCGACCGAAGACCTGTGCGAAATCATGGAACTGCCGCGCACCGGCCCGAATGCGCATCCCTGGTATGTCGGCGTGCAGTATCACCCGGAGTTCAAGTCGACCCCGCGCACCGGTCATCCTTTGTTTACGTCCTTCATCCGCGCCGCATTGGCGCACAAGGCGGCGCACGCGCCGGCCGAGGTGATCCCGCTGGGAGACGCGGCATGAAATTGTGTGGCTTCGACGTCGGCCTTGACCAGCCGCTGTTCCTGATCGCCGGCCCCTGCGTGATCGAGTCGCGCCAGATGGCGATGGATACCGCCGGCGCGCTCAAGGAAATCACCAGCGCGCTGGGCATCCCGTTCATCTACAAGTCCTCGTTCGACAAGGCCAACCGTTCGTCGGGCACCTCGTTTCGCGGTCTTGGGATCGACAAGGGCCTGGAAATTCTGGCCGACGTGAAGCGCGAAATCGGCGTGCATGTGCTCACCGATATCCACGCGATCGAGGAAGTGGCGCCCGTGGCGGGCGTCGTCGACGTGCTGCAAACGCCGGCCTTCCTGTGCCGCCAGACCGACTTCATCCACGCTTGCGCCACTTCGGGCAAGCCGGTCAATATCAAGAAGGGCCAGTTCCTGGCCCCGCACGATATGGTCAACGTGATCGACAAGGCGCGCGCCGCGGCGCGCGACGCCGGTCTGCTGGAAGACAATTTCATGGCCTGCGAACGCGGTGTCTCGTTCGGCTACAACAACCTGGTGTCGGACATGCGCTCCTTGGCGATCATGCGCGAAACAGGGTGCCCGGTGGTGTTTGACGCGACCCACTCGGTGCAGTTGCCGGGCGGGCAGGGCAGCTCCTCGGGCGGCCAGCGTGAATTCATCCCGGTGCTGGCGCGTGCTGCCGTGGCCGTCGGCATCGCCGGCTTGTTCATGGAGACCCACCCGAACCCCGCGCAAGCGATGTCGGACGGTCCCAACGCGGTGCCTTTGAACCGCATGAAAGAATTGCTGTCGACCCTGATCGATTTGGATCGGGTCATCAAGCAAGCCGGTTTCCTGGAAACCAGCTTCGCCTGAAACACGCACGCACCACACCCTGCGCGCGCATGATGGTTGCGCGCGCGGGCGGCGCGCCCGAGCCCGATCTGGCCCGGACGGCGGCGACCTAGCTGATTCGATAGCCCCGGTCTGGCATGAGCGCCACAAGCGCTGCGGCCCGAGCTATCACCACTGACTGAACCTTCTATTCCTTATCTTTGGAGACTTACATGAGTGCTATCGTTGACATTATCGGTCGTGAAATCATTGACTCGCGCGGCAATCCTACCGTCGAATGCGACGTGTTGCTCGAGTCGGGCGTGATGGGCCGCGCGTCGGTACCGTCGGGCGCCTCGACCGGTTCGCGCGAAGCCATCGAGCTGCGCGACGGCGACATGAAGCGTTACTTCGGCAAGGGCGTGCTGCAAGCGTGCGAGAACATCAACACCGAAATCTCCGAAGCCATCATGGGCCTGGACGCGAACGAACAAGCGTTCCTGGACCGCACCTTGATCGATCTGGACGGCACCGAAAACAAGGCCCGCCTGGGCGCCAACGCGATGCTGGCCGTGTCGATGGCGGTGGCAAAGGCCGCCGCTGAAGAAGCCGGCCTGCCACTGTACCGCTACTTCGGCGGTTCGGGCGCGATGCAAATGCCGGTGCCGATGATGAACGTCATCAACGGCGGCGCGCACGCCGACAACAACCTCGATATTCAGGAATTCATGATTATCCCGGTCGGCGCACCGAGCTTCAAGGAAGCGATCCGCTACGGCGCGGAAGTGTTCCACACGTTGAAAAAAATCCTGCACGCCAAAGGTCTGGCCACCTCGGTGGGCGACGAAGGCGGTTTCGCCCCGTCGGTTGCCAACCATGAAGAAGCGATCAAGCTGATCATCCAGGCGATCGAGCAGGCAGGCTACGAGCCGGGTACGCAAATCGCGCTGGGCTTGGATTGCGCGGCCAGCGAATTCTACAAGGACGGCAAGTACCACCTGGACGGCGAAGGCCTGTCGCTGTCGGCACAAGACTTCACCAACCTGCTCGAAACGTGGTGCGACAAGTACCCGATCATCTCGATCGAAGACGCGATGGCGGAAAACGACTGGGACGGCTGGGCGATTTTGACCAAGGCGCTGGGCAAGAAGGTACAACTGGTGGGCGACGATCTGTATGTCACCAACACCAAGATCTTCAAAGAAGGCATCGACAAGGGCATCGCCAACTCGATCCTGATCAAGATCAACCAGATCGGCACGCTGACCGAAACCTTCGCCGCCATTGAAATGGCCAAGCGCGCCGGTTACACCGCCGTCATCTCGCACCGCTCGGGCGAGACGGAAGATTCGACCATCGCCGATATCGCAGTTGGCACCAACGCCTTGCAGATCAAGACCGGCTCGATGTCGCGTTCGGACCGCATGGCCAAGTACAATCAGCTGCTGCGCATCGAAGAAGACCTGGGCGACATCGCCAGCTATCCTGGTCGCTCCGCGTTCTACAACCTGAAGTAAGCACCTCAGGATGCCGGCCGGGGCGACCCGGCCGGTATGCACGATGCGTCTGATTACGCTTTCCCTCGCGGCCTTGCTGCTGCTGATTCAGTTTCCTCTGTGGTTAGGCAAGGGCGGCTGGATGCGTGTGGCCGATCTGGACGCGCAGGTCGCGCTCGCGCACAAAAAAATCGACGAACTCAAGGCGCGCAACGCCAAGCTCGACTCCGAAGTGGGTGACCTCAAGGAGGGCACCGGCGCCGTCGAAGAACGCGCGCGTTATGAGCTGGGCATGATCAAGCAAAACGAAATCTTCGTCCAGATCGTCGGCCCGGGTGCCAAGCCCGTCGCGCCCGCGGCCAGTGCCGCGCCAGAATCGGGCACGCACTAGGCATGGATAGGCAACTGCTCGTCATCTGCCTGCTCACCTTCATCATCCATCTGATCGGCACGCTCGCTTACTCGGTGCGCATCGCCGGGGTACGCACGCGCCGCATCGCCGTCTCGCTGGCGCTGTTCTCGATCCTGATGCTGGTCTCCCGCACGTCCAATTCCTTCCTCGGTCCGTTTCTGGCGAAACGTGTCGAATCGAACCTGGCTGGTTTGGCATCGAACAGCCTGCTGTCGGACTTTCGCTGGCTGCTCGCGTCAGCCACACTGGCCACGCTCGTCGGCGCCATCATGATTCCCACCTTTCAGCGCGTGTTCAGCCGCGCGGTGCTGCATTTCCAGGTACACCGTTCGGTCGCCAAGCTGATACTGCATGGTTTTTTCAAGGGCGGCATCTCGTTCATCCGCGACAGCGCCAGCCTGCCGGCGGCTGCCAACATCGATGCCTTGCGCAAGGATCACGGGGTGGCCGTCGGCATCACGCTGCTCAATGTGGCTGCGGTCGCGCTGTGGACGGTGGGGGTGTTCGCCGCGCTGTACGCCGGCTTTCTCGATCCGCAAGTGCGCGTCACGTCAAGCCAGCTGTCGTCGATCATCAACGGCGGCGCGACCGTGATGATGGCGGTGTTCATCGACCCGCACATGTCGGCCATGACGGACGACGTGGCCGAAGGGCGCGTGAGCGAATCGCAATTTCGCAAGGCGGTGGTGTGGCTGGTGGGCAGCCGCGCGGCCGGTACGCTGCTCGCGCAAGCGCTGCTGGTGCCGGCCGCCGCGCTGATCGTGCTGGTCGCCAAGGCCATCTGAGGGGCGCCATGCGCGCATAGGAAATGGCCGTATCCGGCCAAAGCTTGTACCCGCGCGCGCCGGTTTGACTGAAACTGGTTTGCGGGCCTTTTCACTGACGCTATAGGCAATAATGGCAATAGAACTTTTTAACAATGGGAGCCACATCTGTCTGATGTTTTCCGACCTGGTCGAAGAAGATGAAGGCAGTTCGGTGCAGTCGAACCAGTTCCTGATCGTCCAGGACGGCAATGGCATTCTGCTCGATCCGGGCGGCATCCTGACCTACAACGAGCTGTTCCTGGCGATGAGCAAATACTTCCCGCCCAAGCAGCTCAAGTATGTGTTTGCCTCGCACGCCGATCCGGACATCATCGCCTCGCTGCCGCGCTGGTTGAACGGCTCGGACACGCAGCTGCTGATCTCGCGCATCTGGTCGCGCTTTGTGCCGCATTTTTGCCCGCAAGGCAAAACCGAGGGGCGCATCATTGCCTTGCCCGACGAGGGCACCTTGCTGCCGTTCGGCGACACGGTGTTCCAGATCCTGCCGGCGCACTTCCTGCACGCCGAAGGCAATCTGCAGTTTTACGATCCGGTCAGCCGCATCCTGTTTTCGGGCGACATGGGCGCATCGATGATGCCGGCCGGCCAGGCCTCGGACACGGTGACCGACTTCGACGCCCACATCGCGCACATGCACGGCTTTCACACGCGCTACATGGTGTCGAACAAGGTGTGCCGTTTTTGGGTCGACATGGTGCGCAAGCTCGATCCCGAATGGATCGTGCCGCAGCATGGCGCGCCGTTCAAAGGGCGCGCGATGGTCAAGCGCTTTCTCGACTGGATCGAAGTGCTCCCTTGCGGCGTGGACTTGATGACGGCCCAGATGTACCAGGCGCCGCATAGCGTGAATATCGCGCGCTGACGCAGCGCTGGCGTTTGCCGGTTGCGTGTGGCGCTTGCGGTGAATGAAGTAGGGACCGGTCGATCAATCGCTCGATCGGTCGATCAATCGCTCGATCGGTCGACCATCGCAGCATGCGCCTGTGTGCGGGCGCTATCGATTGTGTTGGCAGCCCCGAACGCGGGCCATCACCAGCAGCCTTGACAGGCTCAATGGGCCGGTCGGCGCGCGCGCCTTTGCGGCATTGCGCCAGCCAGGGCGTCCGGCCAAGGGCCGCGCGCAGCATGCCAGCGATTCAAGGCCGGGGATGCCGGCGCTACGGCTGGTTCAATGCCGTCTAGCCTTGCGCTGGCAGCTGGCGCGAAACAATCAGGGTCAAATTATCAGGGGCAGCGTCGAATTGATTTGAAACTAGTTGCCAATTAATTCGACTCTGACCCTAATTAATTTGAAACTAGTTGCCAATTAATTCGACTCTGACCCTATTTAATTGGCAACGGGGCGCCCGCTCAGTGCTTCACGTCGCTGGCCGCGATCAAGGCTTCGACCGGCGCGGCGCTGGCAAACAGCTGGGCGCAGTCGACCTTGTCGAAGCTGTAGTGCTGGCCGCAAAAATCGCAGTTGATCGCCAGTTCGCCCAGCTCGGCGAGCGCGCCGTCGATTTCGTCGTGGCCGAGCATCTTGAGCATATTGCCCACTTTCTCGCGCGTGCAGCTGCAGTGAAAGCTCGGGTGGACGGGATCGAACACGCGGATCGTCTCTTCCCAGAACAGCCGCTCCATCAGTGTCTGGATGTCGGTGTCGAGCAGTTCCTGTTGCTTGAGCGTGGACGCGAGAATCACCGCGCGATTCCACGTTTCCAGTTCCTCGGCGGCCGACATCTGCGCGATCTGGTCTTCCTTGCCGCTGTGGCGCGGCAGCTTTTGCAGCAGCAGGCCGCGCGACACGTCGGCATCGGCCGCCAGCCACAAGCGGGTGTCGAGCTGCTCCGAGCGCAGCATGTAGTTTTCGATCACGGTGGCCATATCCTCGCCATCGAGCGGCACGATGCCCTGGTAGGCTTGCTGGCCCGGCATCTTGTCGGCCGGGTCGAGCGTGATCACGAAGCGGCCCTTGCCGTTCACGTTCAACAACGACGTCAGCGTGGCGCCGTCGGCCACGGTGGCGTCCGGCGCCAGCTTGGCGGTGGCGCGCATGCGCAGCGCCGAGTCGCACTCGACGACCAGCAGGCGCACCGGTCCGTCGCCGTGGATCTGCATGATGATGGCGCCGTTAAATTTCAGGTTGGCCGTCAGCAGCGCGGCGGCTGCCACCATTTCACCGAGCACCGTCTTGACGGCGTCGGGGTAATCGTGGCGCGCCTGGATTTCGCGCCAGGTGCTGGAGATCTCGACGAGCTCGCCGCGCACGGCGGCGTTGTCGAAGATGAATTTTTGGAGTGTGTCTTTGACTGTCATGTCTTATCCGATGCGTGTTAGTTCCGTCTTGAACAGCTGGCCGCGCGCGACGTAATTGTCGGCGTTGCCGGCGAGACGGGTGATCTCTTCCTGCGTCAACTGGCGCACCGCTTTCGCGGGTGTGCCGATGATCAGGGAGAAATCGGGAAATTGCTTGCCTTCTGTAACGAGTGCGCCGGCCCCGACCAGGCAACCCTTGCCGATCACCGCGCCGTTCAGAATCACCGCCTGGATGCCGATCAGCGCGCCATCACCGACCGTACAGCCGTGCAGCATGGCCTGGTGACCGACCGTCACATGGCGACCCAGCGTCAGCGGAAAGCCCATGTCGGTGTGCATCACGCAGCCTTCCTGCACGTTGCTGCCCTCGCCGATGCTGATGCGCTCGTTGTCGCCCCGTATCGTCACGCCGAACCACACCGAGGCGTTGGCGCCGATGCTCACTTTACCGATCACGTTGGCGGTGTCGGCGACGAAGGCGCTGGCGTCGATGTCGGGCGCGTGCTGGCCCAGTTGGTAAATGGTCATGGTGGAGTCCGGTAGGCAAGCGTTGGAATGGCGCTATTTTACGCTGTCGCCGCTGGTTACCGTTGACGTCGCCGCATTTGACGCGCCGGCCGGCCGAACTGGGCGCGCCGCGACACGCGCCTGCGCATGGCCCCACGATCGGCGCACGCCGACCTGCACGTGTGAGTGAGCGCGCGGTCCAGACAGTTGCGGGCCGTGCACTTGGACGAGGTGAGCAGCTCGCTGTCATGGGGAAGGTCGGTGAGCCATGTCGCCGGTTCGGCTGCGAGTGCCGCTGCGTATGCATTGCCGGTGTATGCCATTTGGCGAATAGTTGGGCCAGCACGAGGTGGCAAATGGATCTCTGGTACACCCTGGGATGATTCGACTACTCACGGACAGCACACAATTGGATGGCTCACGGACGGGGAGCGATTGTATCGCTCGCGGACGCGGCGCAAGCGGGCAGCCTGTCGCGGTGTCCCGGCAAAAAATTGCAATGAGGGTATAATTCGAACGGTCGTACTTTTTTATGAGGCAGGCAATATGAAACCCACCCGTTCCGAATTTATCACCGTGCGCGGCCTGCGCACCCACGTGCATCACTGGGGCCGCGATGGCGCGCCAAAAATCTTCATGGTGCATGGCTGGATGGACGTGGGCGCCTCGTTCCAGTTCGTCGTCGATGCCTTGCAGGGCGACTGGCATGTGATCGCGCCCGACTGGCGCGGCTTCGGGCTGACCGAGCGCGCGCACGCCGACACCTACTGGTTCCCCGACTACGTGGCGGACCTGGACGCGATGCTGCAGCACTATTCGCCCGATCAACCGGTCAACCTGCTCGGCCACAGCATGGGCGGCAACGTGGTGGGCATCTACGCCGGTGTGCGGCCCGAGCGCGTGAAGAAACTGATCAATCTGGAAGGCTTCGGCTTGCCGGCCACCAAGCCCGAGCAGGCCCCGCGCCGCATGGCCAAGTGGCTGGCCGAATTGCCCGAGCCGGCCGTGCTGCGCAGCTATCCGAGCCGCGCGGCGGTCGCTGCACGCTTGCAAAAGACCAATCCGCGCCTGTCGGACGCGCGCGCCGAATTTCTGTCGCAGCACTGGGCTAGCCAGAACGCGGCGGGCGAATGGGAAATCCTGGGTGATCCGGCGCACAAGAAGATGGGCCCGCTGCTGTATCAGGTCGAGGAGGTGATGGCCTGCTGGCGCGCGATTACCGCGCCCGTGCTGTGGGTCGAGGCGGACGACACCAATATGTGGCAGTGGATGGGACCCAAGCCCGAGGCGCGCATCGAGATCGACCGCCGCCTTGGTCACCTGGCGCAAGTGACGACGCGCATGATGAGCGATGCCGGCCACATGCTGCACCACGATCAGCCGGAAGCGCTGGCGAAAATGATCGAGGACTTCATCGCACAATAAGATACGGCGCAAAGCATTGTTGTCAGGCAGCGTACAATGAACACTTCCACATTGTCCGGCTGATCAGCAGCGTTCCCGCGTATGTTAAACGTAGATTTGCATTGCCACTCCAACGTTTCCGACGGCGTGCTCACGCCCACCGCCGTGGCGCAGCACGCGCGCCGCGCCGGGGTCGATGTCTGGGCCCTGACCGACCATGATGAAGTGGGCGGCGTGGCCGAGGCGCGCGCCGCTGCGCTCGGCTGCGGCATGCGCTTCGTGTCCGGGGTCGAAATCTCGATTACCTGGGGCAATGAGACGGTGCACATCGTCGGCCTGCAGTTCGACGAAAGCAACGAGGCGCTGGTGGCCGGCCTGGCCGCCACCCGCACCGGGCGCGACGCGCGCGGGCGCGAGATGGCTGCCCAGCTGGACAAGGCCGGCATCCCCGGCGCCTACGAGGGCGCACTGAAATTTGTCGGCAATCCCGACCTGATGTCGCGCACCCACTTCGCGCGCTTCCTGGTCGAATGCGGCGCCTGCGCCAACATCCCCGAGGTGTTTCGCAAATATCTGGTCGAGGGTAAGCCCGGTTATGTGCCGCACCGCTGGGCTACGCTGAGCCAGGCGGTCGGCTGGATCGTCGGCGCCGGCGGCGTGCCGGTGATCGCCCATCCGGGACGCTACAAATTTTCCACCATTGCGCAGGGCGCCCTGTTCGACGAGTTCAAGGACCTGGGCGGGCGGGCCATCGAAGTGGTCACCGGCAGCCACACGCCGGACCAGTATCAGCAGTACGCCGAACTGGCCAACCGCTATGGCTTTCTCGCTTCGCGCGGCACCGACTTCCACGCACCGGGCGAGTCGCGGGTTGATTTTTCGCTGCTGCCTGCGCTGCCCTGCAACGTCAAACCGATCTGGCACGACTGGTTCTAAGCACGCGCGCCCCTTGAATTTTTCGGCGCGCACCCCTATCTGATCAACCTGTCAAGCAACCTTGTGCCGGGAGGCCGTTCCATGAAGCGTATCGTGTTATTTATCGCCACCAATCTGGCCGTGATGCTGGTGCTGTCGATCGTGCTGTCCTTGCTGGGCATCGGGCGCGGGGGCGTGAGCGCGGGCGGCATCGACGTCGGCTCGCTGCTGGCGTTTTCCCTGGTGGTCGGTTTTACCGGTTCGATCTTTTCGCTGCTGATCAGCAAACCGATGGCCAAATGGTCGACCGGCGCGCGCGTTATCGAACAGCCGTCGAACTCGACCGAGCAGTGGTTGCTGTCGAGCGTGGCCAAACTGGCCGAGCGGGCCGGCATCGCGATGCCCGAAGTGGCCGTGTACGACGGCGAGCCGAACGCCTTCGCCACCGGCGCGTTCAAGAACTCGGCGCTGGTGGCCGTGTCGACCGGCCTGCTCGAGAGCATGAACCGCGAGGAAGTCGAAGCGGTGCTGGGCCACGAGATCGCCCACGTCGCCAATGGCGACATGGTCACGCTGACGCTGATCCAGGGCGTGGTGAACACCTTCGTCATCTTCCTGTCGCGCGTGGTGGGTTTCTTCGTCGACAAGGTGCTGCTGCGCGGCGATGACGAGCGCGACCGCGGTCCCGGCATTGGCTACATGGTCACCGTGTTTGTCTGTCAGATCATCTTCGGGCTGGCCGCCTCCGTCATCGTGGCCTGGTTCTCGCGCCAGCGCGAGTTCCGCGCCGATGCCGGTTCGGCGCGCCTCTTGGGCAGCGGCGTGCCGATGCAGAACGCGCTGGCGCGCTTGGGCGGCATGCAGCCGGGCGAACTGCCCAAGTCGATGGCCGCATCGGGCATCACCGACCACGCCGGCTGGTCGGCGCTGTTTTCCACCCATCCGCCCATCGAAGAACGGATTGCCGCGCTGCGTGGCGTACAATCTTGACATTCTTAATCACGGGGCACGCAACGCTTGCCCTTCACCCGGCGCCATGAGTCAATTTTTCCAGATCCACCCGGACAATCCGCAGGCGCGCCTGATCAAGCAGGCCGCCCAGATCATCCACGCCGGCGGCATCGTCGCGCTGCCCACCGACTCGTGCTACGCGCTGGTGTGCCATCTGGACGACAAGAATGCCGTCGAACGGCTGCGCCGCATCCGCGGCGTGGACGACAAGCACCACCTGACGCTGTTGTGCCGCGACCTGTCCGAAATCGCGCTGTACGCGCGCGTGGACAATCGCCAGTTCCGCCTGCTCAAGTCGGCCACGCCGGGGCCGTACACGGTGATTTTGGAGGCGACCAAGTCGCTGCCGCGCCGCCTGTCGCACCCGTCGCGCAAGACCATCGGCCTGCGCGTGCCGGAAAACGCCATCGCCAGCGCGCTGCTGGAAGAATTGCAGCAGCCTTTGATCGGCACCACCTTGCTGCTGCCGGGCGACGACGAGATGCTCAACGACGCCGACAGTATCCGCGACCGTCTGGAAAAGCAGATCGAGCTGATCATCGACGGCGGCGCCTGCAGCATGGAGCCGACCACCGTGATCGACCTGTCCGGCGACGAGCCGACCCTGATCCGCCAGGGCCGCGGTGACGCCGCCCTGTTCGGCCTGTAGTTGTCGGTCCGCGCGAACATCACGCCTTTGAGCTTGCCCACCCACTTCGAGCCGGCCGGTTGCCGCCCGCTCCTCTGTTAGAATCGCGTCCATGAACGACATCATCCAAACCATCGCCGTCTACGCACTGCCGGTCCTGTTTGCCATCACGCTGCACGAAGCGGCGCACGCTTACGCGGCCAAGTATTTTGGTGACTCGACGGCCTATGTGGCCGGGCGCATGAGCATGAACCCGCTCAAGCACATCGATCCCCTGGGCACCATCGTCATTCCTATCGTGATGTACATGACCACCGGTTTCGTGTTCGGTTACGCCAAACCGGTGCCGATCAATTTTGGCGCGCTGCGCAATCCGAAAAAACAAATGGCCTGGGTGGCGCTGGCCGGTCCGGCCGCCAATTTCGTGATGGCCTTCGTGTGGCTGATTGCCTTGGCGCTGCTGCAGGCGGCCGGCGTCGAGGAAGTGTATTTCCTCAAAGTGGCGCAAGCGGGCGTGCTGGTGAACGTGCTGATATTTGCCTTCAATCTGGTGCCGATTCCTCCGCTTGACGGCGGACGCATCCTCACGAGCTTGCTGCCCAATAAGCTGGCCTATAAATTTGCCCGCATCGAGCCCTACGGTTTCTTCATCGTGCTGGCGCTGGTCTACCTGAAGATACTCAATTTCTGGGTGGTGCCGATGATGATGCTCACCGAATTTGTGCTGAACCTGATTGCCTCTCCTCTGACCTTACTTTTGAACTGACCTACCATGTATCCAGATCGTGTTGTTTCCGGTATGCGCCCGACGGGCTCCATGCACCTTGGCCATTACCACGGCGCCCTCAAGAACTGGATCAAGATGCAGTCCGAGCAGCCTTGCCTGTTCTTCGTGGCCGACTGGCATGCCTTGACGACGCATTACGACGATCCCACCATCATCGAGCGCAGCGTCTGGGAGATGCTGATCGACTGGCTGGCGGCCGGCGTCGATCCGTCCCAGGCGACGCTGTTCATCCAGTCCAAAGTGCCCGAGCACGCCGAATTGCACCTGCTGCTGTCGATGGCCACGCCGCTCGGCTGGCTCGAACGCGTGCCGACCTACAAGGACCAGATCGAGAACCTGTCGAGCAAGGACCTGGCCACCTACGGCTTTCTGGGCTACCCGCTGCTGCAGGCGGCCGACGTGCTGATCTACCGTGCCAGCCAGGTGCCGGTGGGCGACGACCAGGTGCCGCACATTGAAATGATGCGCGAGATCGCGCGCCGCTTCAATCACCTGTACGGCAAGGAAAAAGACTTCGAAGAAAAAGCCATGGAAGCGGTCAAGAAGCTCGGTAGCAAGCGCGCCAAGCTGTACGCCGAACTGCGCACCGACTACCAGCAGCAGGGCAAGGCCGAGGCGCTCGAACAAGCGCGCGCCATGCTCGACGATGCGCAGAGCCTGTCCAATATCGACCGCGAACGCCTGTTCGGTTACCTCGAAGGCAGCCGCAAGCTGATCCTGGTCGAACCGCAGGCGCGCCTGACGGTCGCCTCGCGCCTGCCCGGTCTGGACGGTCGCAAGATGTCCAAGAGCTACGGCAATTCGATTGCGCTGCGTGAAGACAAGGACGTGCTGACCAAGAAAATTCGCACCATGCCGACCGATCCGGCGCGCGTGCGCCGCACCGACGCCGGCGACCCTGCCAAGTGCCCGGTCTGGCAACTGCACGAGGTGTATTCGGACCTGCCCACCAAGGAATGGGTCACCAAGGGGTGCAAGTCGGCCGGCATCGGCTGCATCGAGTGCAAGCAGCCGGTGATCGACGCGATCATCAAGGAACAGGAACCGATGCACGAGCGCGCCCAGCAGTATCTGGACGACCCGTCCTTGGTGCGCGCCATCGTCGCCGACGGCTGCGACACGGCCCGCAAGCTGGCCCAGGAAACCATGCGCGATGTGCGCGAGGCGATGGGGCTGTCGTATAGCTGAACCGCGTAGCGCAAGCGCTTGGCCTGACCGCTTGGTCAGCCCGGCGCGCTGAATTGCTCAGCTCAATCGATCAGCGAAACCGCTCAGCCAAACCGCTCAGCCAAACCGTTCATCGACATGGTTTAGCTGCATATTTTAAGGCGGCGCGTGAGCGCCGACATCGTGATGAGCCTGCCGCTCGATTTTCCTTCGCACTGGGTGCAACGTTTCGCTTCTTTGATCCCAAAGGGCGAAGTGCTTGACCTTGCCTGCGGCGGCGGGCGGCACGCGCGCTACCTGGCCGCGCTGGGCCACCCGGTGCTGGCGGCCGACCGCGACGAGGACGCGTTGGCGCTGGCGCGCGGGCAGGGCATCGTCACGCTGGCCGTCGATGTCGAGCGCGAGCCGGACGGCGCCGACTGGCCGTTTGCGCCGGGCCGCTTTCAGGGCATTGTCGTGACCAATTATTTACACCGGCCCATCCTGACGCGCATGGCGCACAGTCTGGCGCCCGGTGGCGTGCTGATCTACGAGACTTTCGCGCACGGCAACGCGCAGTTCGGTAAACCGAGCAATCCCCATTTTTTGCTGGCGCCGGGCGAATTGCTGGGCTGGGCCCATGCCAGTGAGCTGCGCGTGGTGGCCTTCGAAGACGGTGTCGTCGACCTGCCCAAGCCGGCCATGATCCAGCGCCTGTGCGCCGTGCGCGCCGATTTTCCGCCCGAGCGGGCCCACCTTGGCAGCATATGAATACCGAAAACGTCCAAGAATGAACCACAGACTCGGGCGATCCGCTACAATCGAAGTTTTATTTATCAGCATAGCCAAAGAATATGATTAAGGGCAGCATAGTAGCAATCGTCACCCCGATGCACGCGGACGGCAGTCTCGACTTCCCCGGCCTGCGCAAGCTGATCGACTGGCACATCGCCGAAGGCACCGACAGCATCGTTATCGTGGGCACCACGGGCGAATCGTCCACCGTCAGCGTCGAGGAGCATTGCGAGCTGATCAAGGCCGCCGTCGAGCACACCAAGGGCCGCATCCCGATCATCGCCGGTACCGGCGGCAACTCGACCGCCGAGGCGATCAAGCTGACCACCTTTGCCAAGGAGGTGGGCGCCGACGCCGCGTTGCTGGTGGTGCCGTACTACAACCGTCCTACCCAGGAAGGCATGTACCAGCACTTCAAGGCGATCGCCGAAGCGGTCGACCTGCCGATCATTTTGTACAACGTGCCCGGACGTACCGTGGCCGACATGTCCAACGACACCATCGTGCGTCTGTCGGCCATCCCGAACATCGTCGGCGTGAAAGACGCGACCGGCAACATCGGGCGCGGCACCGACCTGCTGGCGCGCGTGCCCGCATCGTTCGCCGTCTACTCGGGCGACGATCCGACCGCGATGGCGCTGATGTTCTGCGGTGGCGCCGGCAATATCTCGGTGACCGCCAACGTCGCGCCGCGCGCGATGCACGCATTGTGCGTGGCGGCCATGGCGGGCGATATCGCCACTGCCGTCGCCCTGAACAACAAGCTCATTCCGCTGCACCAGAAACTGTTCGTCGAACCCAATCCCGTCCCGGCCAAGTGGGCGATGATGGAAATGGGTTTGATTCCGGCCGGCATCCGCCTGCCGCTGGTGTCGCTTGCTAGCGAATACCACGACACCGTCCGTGACGCCTTGCGCGCATCGGGTGTGTTAGCCTAAGCCCCGACTCGTAACGGTCCGGATCATCTCTGACACCAGCTGCTTTTAGCTTCTCTTTCTAGTAACGACATGACTATACGCAAGACATTACCCTCGGCTCACACATCGGCCGCTACCCGCGGCCTGGTTCTCTCGGCGCTCATGGTCAGCCTGACCGGCTGCGGCATGCTCAGCTCGGTCATCGAAGCGGACAAGGTCGATTACAAGCTGTCGAAAAAAGCTGCCACGCTCGATGTGCCGCCCGACCTGACCCAGTTGCAGCGCGATAACCGCTACTCGGTGCCCGACAATGCGCGCGGTACCGCCACCGCTTCCGGCTACAGCGCGCAAAGCGCCGACGCCGCCGCCGGTGCTGCCGCCGGCACGGTGCCGGTGGGCGCCGCCGCCAATTCGTTCATGCACATCGAACGCGCGGGCGACAAGCGCTGGCTGGTGGTGCGCCAGACGCCGGAGCAATTGTGGCCGGTACTTAAATCGTTCTGGGAAGATAACGGCCTGGCCATCGTTGTTGATACGCCTGCGGCGGGCATCATGGAAACGGACTGGGCGGAGAACCGCGCCAAGATTCCGCAAGACTTCATCCGCAACTCGATCGGCAAGGTCATCGACGGCCTGTACGCGACTGGTCAGCGCGACAAATATCGCACCCGTCTTGAGCGCATGCCTGACGGCAGCACCGAAGTCTACATCAGCCATCGGGGCACCGAGGAAGTGCTGACGGGCGCGCAGAAAGAATCGATCATCTGGGCCAACCGCGCCAATGATCCGACGCTGGAGGCGCAGTTCCTCACCAAGCTGATGGGACGCCTGGGCGGCGATCAGGTCAAGGCCAAGGCGATCGTCGCCGATGCCGTGGCGCAGCCGCTGCACGCCAAGCTGTTGGGCACGGGTGCGAGCAAGCATCTGGAACTGGACGAGGGTTTCGACCGCGCCTGGCGCCGGGTCGGCCTGGGGCTGGACCGCGTGGGCTTCACGGTGGAAGACCGCGATCGCGTTCAGGGCGTCTACTTCGTGCGCTTTGTCGATGCCGATGCCGCCAAGGCGGACGGCTTCTTCACCAAGCTGATGAATATCACCAGCTCGTCGGACAAGGCCAAGGAAGCGCAGCGCTATCGCATCACCGTCAAGGCGGCCGAGGCTGGCGCCACCAGCGATGTGGCGGTGCAGAGCAACGACGGCAAGCCCGAGGTGAGCGTGACGAGCGACAAGATCCTCACGCTGCTGCTCGAGCAACTGAAGTAAAGGTGGTCGCGCCGGCTGGCGCGACGCACAAAAGAGCCGACCTGCGGGTCGGTTTTTTTTCGCCCGCACCAAAAATAGGTCGCGCACACTATCGCCGGTGCCAAATTGGGCATCACGGCCCTGTTACACTGAGGAATCGATTGCAGTGACCGGCATGGGTGCGCAATGCTCGCCTGAATGTGCATCAGCGCGGCTGCGCCATTTCGGGTGGTCTGGCGGGGCAGTGTCGGCTTGGTCCGCTGGTGAGGGCTTGGCTGGCCGGTGTGGTCTTGGGGGAGGGGTGGGCGCTCGGGGAGTCGGGGTGTTGCTGCGGGCGGCAGCTGTACCGGTGCTGGGGCGAGTTCGCTGGCCGGGTGCTACAAAGCTTCAGGCGAAAAAAAACCGACCCGAAGGTCGGCTTTTTTCATCAAAGCTGATTAGTGCTTTGCCGATGCAGCGGCCGAAGCAGCTTTAGCAGCGTCAGCGCCAGCAGCCGAAGCAGCCGAAGCAGCAGCCGAAGCAGCCGAAGCAGCGTTCGAAGCAGCAGCGCCAGCAGCCGAAGCGGCAACAGCAGCGTCAGCAGCGTTCGAAGCAGCAGCCGAAGCGGCAGCAGCAACTGGTGCAGCCGGAGCAGCTGGAGCAGCGGCTTCAGGAGCAGCAACAGGAGCTACTGGAGCAACTGGAGCTTCTTCTTTTTTGCTGCAAGCAGCCAGAGCAACAGCCAACAGGGAGATGATCAGCAAAGATTTTTTCATGGGTTTTCCTTAATTAATTCAAAAATATTTCAACATTGTTGCGATGAATAATTACCGGTAATTATCGCTCGATTAGGGGTCTTCGTAGGCTTTTCGTACCTGTTACGGTGCCTGCCAGACAACGGAAACTTCCTAACCGAATATTATAGCGATTTTTGGTGCATCGCAATAGCCGTGGGATGCATTTGTGGAAGTATTTTGCGATATCACAATATTTGTTCGCCGAAACCGGGCTTGCAACACTTGAAATCATGATGGGCGCCTGCATATTCGGCGCAGTGTTATAAATTATACACCGATCTTATTATAATCCTAGTGTTGTCGCGTGCAGGCCCGGATCGGCCTCGATCCAGATCGCGCCAAAGCGCTCCAGACTGAGCTGGGCGGACGGTGCATCGTCAAATACTGCCTCGCCGCGCAGATGGTCGCTGTGGAAGCGCCGCACCAGCTGTTTGCCGTCGCCCACGCAAAACGAATCAGTCAGGTGGCGCAGGTTCTTGCCGGTGACGCGGCATTCGATCGCGTGGCCGTAATCCTTGAGCAGACGCATGAAACGCGGATAGTGCTGCGCCACATGGCTGCTGTCGTGCACGGCCAGTTCGATCTTGCCGCCGCCGCCCAGGAAGGTGCGCAGCGCGGCGTCGAACTCGCTGTTGCCCAGCGGCCACACCGCGCAGTCCGGATCGAACATCTGCAAACGCAGGTGCGAACGGGCGATGCAGTCGAGCAGCAGTGTCTCGAACTCGCGGTGGGTGGAAAAATGCTGGGTGGCGGCGTCGCTCATGTCAATTTTCCTTTCAGGCCAGTTCGAGCCAGCCGTCCTGATACCAGGTGTACAGCGCTTCCATCACGTCGTCGGACGCGCCCTCGAGCGCGCTGCCCGGCAGGCTGCGCGCATTGGCCAGCGCATCGAGCAGCTTCTTGTCGGCGCGCGAGAGCTCGAACGACTCGCCGTTAATGAACACATGCTTGGCGCGATACAGCATCTGGGTCTTGCGCGACAAGGCTACGCCGCGCTTGGCCACGCTTTGCGCGAAGCGTCCCGCCGTCAGCGGCTTGGTCGGTCCCTTGAAGACGACGTTGTGTTTCGGTTCGGACAGGTGTTCGCCCAGGAAGATGGTGACGTCGTCGTCGGTGAAGCGCACCTTGTTCATCTCCATGCCGACCCGGTCAAGCAGCTGGCGGGGAATCTCGGCCGGATTTTTCGACACTTCCAGATCCGGGTCGGCGTAGATGCCGGGCAGGTCGATCGAGTCGGCCATGAATTGCAGGAACGCTTCGCCCAGTTCCTGGAACGAGGGCGCGCGAAAGCCGATCGAGTAGGTCTGGCATTCGCCGATGGCCACGCCGTCATGCGCCCAGTGCGGCGGCAGGTACAGCATGTCGCCCGGTTCGAGCACGAATTCCTGGTCCGGCGTGAAGTTGCGCAGAATCTTCAGTGGCATGCCGTCGATCAGCGACAAATCTTTCTGGGCGCCGATCTTCCAGCGGCGCTGGCCGTGCGCCTGCAGCAGGAACACGTCGTAGGAGTCGAAATGGGGACCGACGCCGCCGCCGTCGGTGGCAAAGCTGATCATCAAATCGTCCAGGCGTGCGTCCGGCAGGAAACGGAACTGGCGCAGCAGCGCGTCGGCGTCGGCGTCGAACAGGTTGGCCCCTTGCACCAGCATGGTCCAGTCGGGCTTGCTACGCTCCGGCAGCGCCTCGAACGGTCCCGTTTGCATGGCCCACTGGCCATCGAAGTGACTCACCAGGCGTGACTCGACATGGTCGTTGCCGGCCAGTTCGGTGAGCTTCGCGAAGCTGAGGGGAGCCTTGAAGCCGGGGATGGCCTGGCGGATCAGCAGGGGTTTTTTGTGCCAGTAATCGCGCAGAAACTGGGCCGGTGTGATGTTGCCGAGCAGGGGTAATTTTTTCATACGCCATTATAACCACGCGCAAGCCGGCTGCCACACCCGTCCCGAGGGTATAATTTGCCTGCTCACACAATGAAAGGAAGTACTATGAAGATCGCCAAGAACACTGTAGTGACCGTCAACTACAAGCTCTCGGACGCCCAGAACAACTTGATCGAAGATGGCCGTCAGCCGATGGTCTATCTGCACGGCGGCTACGAGAACACCCTGCCAAAAATCGAGGAAGAACTCGACGGCAAGGAAGTGGGCTATGCCAACACGATCCAGGTCGAACCGGAAGATGCTTTCGGCGACTATGACCCAGCGCTGGTCAAGGTTGAACCGCGCAACCGCTTGCCGGAACCGCTGGAAATCGGCATGCAGTTCGAAGGTATGCCAGATGGTAACGACGGCGACGAAGAGGCGATGATTTTCACCGTCACCGAAATCGCTGACGACAAGGTGGTGTTGGACGGCAATCACCCGCTGGCCGGCATGGCGCTGCGTTTCGAGCTGGAAGTGGCCGACGTGCGCGAGGCGACCGACGAGGAAATTACCCACGAACATGTGCATGGCGCGCATGGTCATCACCACGATGATGACGACGAAGATGACGAACCGGACGCGGGCGACCAGTTCCGCAGCCATCCGATTCACTAAGTCGTACGGGCGCGCGCGGCGTTCGCCGGCGCGCCTGCATTGACGCTCGCCTTGGCGCGCGTCAGCCCGGATTGTCCGCGGCTTTTTTCTTCAGCGTAAACAGGTGGGCAGCGCCCGGCGTCACCAGCACCTGTTGCGCACGCGTTCCCAGACTCAGATGACCGAGATTGCCACGCCAGGCGATCGCCGCTTCGCCCTGCGCGGACGGCTGGTCGGCATCGATCAACAGCACTTTGCCGGGAAATTTCTTGGAAAGCAGGGCGATCTGATGGCGCAGGTCGGCGAAGCCGTCCTGGGCGGCGCTAAAGCCGGCCGCCAGCGCGCTCTTGCCCGGCTGGGCCGCCAGCATGCCGATGTCGGCTTCCGAAAACAGCACGATCGCGTCCGATTTCTTGCGCTGCGCCAGCGTCAGCAGGCGGTGCAACCAGGCCCGGTTGGCCACCTGGCGATCCTCGAATTCATTGTTGCGCCCCGCCTCGCGGCGGTAATGGTTGTTGTCGGACGGCAGGTTGATGGTCGCGTACAGCACCTTGTCGACGTCCCAGTGCGCGTTCTCGGCATAGCTGCGGAACTTGGCGGTGGCCGACAAGCGCGTCAACGCCAGCTTGTGCTCGCCCAGCGAGCTCGGTTCGCCAAACATCAGTTCGCGCACCCGGTTCAGACGATCGACGGCGGCCGAGCGGCCGTTCGGGTGCTTGCATTCGCTCCAGTCGCTGGCGGCCAGCGACACGATCAAGGGACGCAGCGAGTTGTCGAGCAGCTCGCGCCGGCGCTGATACAGGGCGTCGCTGCACGCTTCGCGCGTGCCCTTGACGCCGGTGATGACGACAAACGCCAGGCTGGCGTCGTCGTTGTCCTGCAATACCTGTCTTAACACGGTGTCGTCGGCGTCGATAGTGAGCACATGGCCGATCGCGGCAAACTGGTGCTGCGCGCGCGGCGGCGCGGCGCGGGCCTGAGTCAGCGCCAGGCTGAGCGCGAGCGCGCCGATCGACGCGATGGCCGCGCGCCATGTGTAGCGTCGCATCATGCCTGCGCCGCCAGCAGGCGCTTTAACTGATACAACTGCTCGAGCGCTTCGCGCGGGCTGAGCGCATCCGGGTCGATCTCGGCCAAGGCCGCGTGCAGCGCGTTGAAGGCGCCGTTGTCGGCGACCTGTTCGGGTGTGTCGTCGAACGCATCCTGGGCCGGCTGGGCGAACAGGTCGCGCTGCGGCGTAGCGTCGAGCGCCTGCGATTCGAGCCGGGCCAGGTGTTTGCGCGCGGCCTTGATCACGCTTTGCGGCACGCCGGCCAGCTGGGCCACCTGCAAACCGTAGCTTTGCGAGGCCGGACCGGCCTGCACCGCGTGCAGGAACACGATGCTGTCCTTGTGCTCGACGGCCGACAGGTGCACATTGGCCGCCGTCGGATGGCTGTCGGGCAGCTGGGTCAGCTCGAAATAGTGGGTCGCGAACAGCGTGAAGCTGCGGCTGGTGTCGATCAGGTGGCGCGCGATCGCCCAGGCCAGCGCCAGACCGTCGAAGGTCGACGTGCCGCGCCCGACCTCGTCCATCAGCACCAGCGAATGTTCGCTCGCGCCGTTCAGGATCGCGGCCGATTCGGTCATCTCGACCATGAAGGTCGAGCGTCCGCCGGCCAGGTCGTCGGTGGCGCCGATGCGGGTGAAGATGCGGTCGATCGGGCCGATCACGGCCGAGGTGGCCGGCACGTAGCTGCCGATATAGGCCAGCAGCGTGATCAGGGCGACCTGGCGCATGAAGGTCGATTTACCGCCCATGTTCGGGCCCGTGATCAGCAGCAGGCGGCGTTCGTTTTGCAGCTGGCAGTCGTTGGCGATGAAGCGCTCGATCTGCTTTTCCACCACCGGGTGGCGCCCTTCGCGGATATCCAGGCAGGGTTCTGCCACCAGTTGCGGCGCGCACCAGTTGTGGTGCAGCGCGTGGTGGGTCAGCGCGGTCAAGGTGTCGAGCTGGGCCAGCGCCTGGGCGATCGTCTGCAGCACGCCGATGTGCGGCGCCAGGTCCGCCAGCAGCTGCTCGTACAGCAGCTTTTCACGCACCAGCGCTTTGTCCTGGGCCGACAGCGCCTTGTCTTCGAACACCTTCAGCTCGGGCGTGATGTAGCGCTCGGCGTTTTTCAGCGTCTGGCGGCGCCGGTAGTCGTCGGGCACCTTGTCGGTCTGGCCGTGTGTGACTTCGATGTAAAAGCCATGCACCTTGTTGTATTCGACGCGCAGGTTGGCGATGCCGGTACGGGCCCGCTCGCGCGTTTCCAGCTCGACCAGGAACTGGCCGGCGTTTTCCGACAGGCCGCGCAGTTCGTCCAGTTCGGCGTCGAAGCCGCGCGCAAACACGCCGCCGTCGCGCACCATCGCGGCCGGTTCCGGCGCGACCGCGCGCACCAGCAGGTCAAGGCAGTCGAACGGTGTGGCCAGATTGGTGTGGATCGACGCCAGCAGCGCGTCGTCGCGTCCGCCGGCCACGCAGTGCAGCACGCCCTGACGCAGCGCCGGCAGTTGCTGCAAACCGTCGCGCAGGCTGGCCAAGTCGCGCGGGCGGGCCGACAGCAGCGCCACGCGGGTGGTGATGCGCTCGATGTCGGGCACCTGCGCCAGCGTCACCGCCAGCGGGCCGGCCGCGTCGCTGGCGGCCAGCGCACCGATCGCCGCGTGGCGCGCGCGCGCCACGTTCTGGTCGCGCCGCGCGTGGTGCAGCCAGTGGCGCAAGAGGCGCGACCCCATCGCCGTGCGGCAGTGGTCGAGCAGGGAAAACAGCGTGGGCGACTCCTGGCCGCGGATCGTTTCTGTCAGCTCCAGATTGCGCCGGGTGGCCGCGTCCAGGCCGATGAATTCATTTTCCGTTTCGGTCGACAGGCTGCGCACATGCTGCAAGCCGCGCCCCTGGGTCGAATGGGCGTAGCGCAGCAGCGCGCCGGCCGCGCCGAAGGCGGCGCCCAGGCCGTCGGCGCCAAAGCCGGTCAGCGTGGCCACGCCCAGCTGGTCGAGCAGCGCCTTGTGGCCGCCCACCACATCAAAGTGCCAGTCCGGCACGTGGTTGACGTTGCCCACGTCGGCCTCGGGAAACAGCTCGGCGTTATCGCCGCGCAGGATCTCGGCCGGCGCGATGCGCTCCAACTCCTGCTGCAAACGGGTGCCGACGGTGCGCGCGTCGCCGGAAAACTCCATCAGCTTGAGCGCGCCCGAGGCCAGCGACAGCCAGGCCAGACCGGTGGTGACCATTTTGCGCTGGCTGATCATGCATACCGCCAGCAGCGGGCGCTCGGCTTTTTCGGGCAGCAGGTCGGCGTCCGTCAGCGTGCCTGGCGTGACCACCCGCATCACCTTGCGTTCGACCGGGCCCTTGCTGGTGGCCGGATCGCCGATCTGCTCGCAGATCGCCACCGACTCGCCCAGCTTGACCAGCTTGGCCAGATACGGATCGAGCGAATGGAAGGGGATGCCGCACATCTTGATCGGGTTGCCGCTCTGGGCGCCGCGCGCGGTCAGCGTGATGCCCAGGATGCGCGCCGCTTTTTCGGCGTCCTCATGAAACAGCTCGTAGAAGTCGCCCATGCGGTAGAACACCAGCATGGTTGGATAGTCGGCCTTGATGCGCAGGTATTGCTGCATCATCGGGGTCACTTTTTCGGCCGCGCCGTGCTTGATGGCGCTGGGATTGATTTCTTGTGGTGTCGTCGTCATTTCTTCTTTCGGTCTGGTGCACGCGCATGCCGTCGCTGTTGCAGCGTTGAACTGGTGGCCCTGGCGTTGTTGATCGCCGCCATTTTACCGCCTGGCGGGCCGATGCGAGCTGATGCAGCGCCGATCGCCTGCACGACAGCGTCAAATTGGCCGCGCGCGTGACAAAATGATGGTTTTCTGGCCGGAATGGACGCGCATGCAGGGACGCGCCCGACGCGAGCGGGGCGGCGAGCGTGCGACGCGCGCTGCGAATCGGCGCGCGCCAGCGCGACGCTCGTGCGCGGTGGCGTGCGCGTGCGAGCGGTGGCGTGCGCGCGCGAGCGGTGGCGTGCGTGCGCGAGCAGCACGCTCAGCACATGGCGGCGTCTAGAACTGGTGCCGGATGCCGCTCGAGATCAGGCGCCGGATGCCGCCCGGCAGCGTGGCCTGGTAGGATGCGTTGGCGTCATTGCTCAGGCGCGAGCCGATCATGTACAGATTGGTGCGCTGTGATAGCGTGTAGTAATAGCCGATCGCCAGTTGGGTGGCGTCGGCGCGGGCATTGAACCGGTCGCGTTTGTGCACGTAGTCGGCCGCCAGCATATTGCGCCCGAACGGCACGCTCACGCCCAGCAGCGTGTCGTCGGTATCGAGCGTGGCATCGTTGCGCGAGCGCGCCAGCACCATCCATGCCTTGGCCACGCCGAAGTCGTAGCTGGCGCCGATCAGGTGGCTGCGCGCCAGCTTGGCACCATGCGCGTCGTTGCTGTCGTGGCAGGCCAGCACCACGTTGAGCGGGCCGGCCGCGTAGCCGGCGTCCATGCTGAGCTGGCGGTTGGCCCGATTGCCGGCCGCGCTTTCGCCCGCGCCGTAGGCGAGGTCGCCGTACAAGCCGTGCAGGCCGGCCGGCAGCGAATACTTGATGGTGTTATCCATGCGTACCCCTGAATCCTGGAACACGCGCGTCGATTCGCCCGGCCCCTTGGCGTCGAACGGGTCGTTGCTGGCGATCGCGCCGAAATACGGCGTGAACATGCGCCCCAGCGTGATGCTGCCAAAGCCGCCGTTCAGCGCCACCCAAGACTGGCTGCTGAAGATGCGTCCCGCGTAGGACGACACGCCCTGGTCGGCTTCAATTTGTGATTCGAGCACGAAACTCACGCTCAGACCGTTGCCCAGCGATTCCTGGCCCTTGAAGCCGAGGCGCGAGGCGGTTTGCTGTCCGCTGTCGATCTTGGTGAGCGTCTTGCCGGAATTGCTGTCGGAGACGACGCCCAGATCAACGACGCCGTACACGGTGATGGCGCTTTGCGCGGCCACCTGCGGGGCCGCCAAGGCCAAACAGAACAGTGCCAATGTGAATGGTTTCACGGTAGCCCTCCAGACTTGGAACGACAAGGTCGGCAGCGAGAGTGGGCCTGCAAACCCGTCTGGCGGGTGGGAAACTCTTGCTTACATTAATCGTTTTACGCCCAGATTTACTGCAAATCAATGTCCGTAAGGCAATCGTCGCATAAAACCCGACGGAACTGCACACCAGCGGCGCGCATCGGCGCGGCGGGGATGTGGTCGGTGGCGCTCAGGGCATGGCACCGGGCCGGGTGCGCTGGACAGAGGGATTCGGTGCTCCCGCCTGTTTGCCTCCCGTCACGCGCGTCGCTGGCGGTACGCACGCGCCTCGCTGCGTGCGTATGCGTCAGTGCTGGTGTGCGGAAATGCCATCGGCCCGCCCTTGCGCATGGTGTGCGCAAGGGCGGGCCGACGGACGCCGGACACGTCTAGATGGCGGCCAGCACCGAATCGGCACCCGGTTGATCGGACTCGGCCCGCGAACGCGCGGCGGCGACTTGCTTGGCGCGCGAACGCGACGGCGGCAGGCGGCGCAGCGTTTTCAGCGCGTCGGCGTCCTTGATGCCGATGGTGCGCTGATCGACCGTGATCAGGCCGATCTCATTGAAGGCGGACAAGGTGCGGCTGACCGTTTCCAGCGTCAGACCGAGATAGCTGCCAATTTCGTGGCGCGTCATGCGCAGATTGAACAGCTTGCTTGAATAACCCATCGCGCCGAAGCGATCGGCCAGCGAGATCAGGAAACGTGCCACGCGCGCCTCGGCACTGAGCGCACCGAGCATGCCGATCATGGTTTGCTCGCGCACCAACTCGCGGCTCATCACGCCATACATGACGTTTTCCAGTTCCAGGTGGATACGCCCGAGCGCGGTCAATTTCTTGAATGGCAGCAGTATCAGGTCGCAATCGGACAAGGCCACCGCTTCGGATGCATAGTGTTTGGTGTGGATGCCGTCAACGCCCAGCATGTCGCCCTTCATCGGAAAACTGAGTACCTGTTCGTTGCCGAACTCGTCGATCAGCACCGTTTTCAGGAAGCCGGAGTTGACGATGTAGAGCGTGTCGAAGGCTTGGCCTATGGTGTGCACGCGCTGGCCGGTCTTGAACTGCACATGCTGGAACAGCAGTTCTTCGTTGGTGATCGAGACGGCGGTGGCGATGTGCAGCAGGTCGCACACTTCCTTCAGGTTCGACCAGAGCCGGCCTTGTCGCTGGCGGCCCGCTTCCATCGGCGATGCAGGGACGCCCACTGTGGTGGCGGGGCGTGGCTCGGACGTTTGCGTAGACAGCATGCTCATCTCCAGGTGACGGAAAATTCAGGGGGTGAAGTCATCGGCCACACGTGGCTGGCCTGACTGCGGGAATCCATAGCCGTCGTGTCACGAGGAGGAATTGATCAATGCGGGCAGTGACACTGGCGGCAAAAACTAGATCGCAAGCAACTCAAGACACGTGATCCAGTATGCCAACACGAGTTCGGCAAGGATATCGGTGATCGCTGAATCTAGGGGTAGGACGCTGCGGACCGTCGTAGGAATACTCCTAGTCGATCGGGCCGAGTAAGGGCTGCGTGCCGTGGCTGGCAGCGGGTGACGATCAGGTCTTGAACGGTGATAGCAGGCGATGCGCCACTGCGTATTGCACCATCTCAGAGAGCGAGTTCATGCCCATCTTTTGCATGATGCGCGTCTTGTGGGTGCTCACCGTCTTCACCGACAGGTGCAAGTTGTTGGCGATTTCGGTGATTGAGCGCCCCGCCACGAGCAGCGAAAACACCTCGAACTCGCGGTCCGACAGCTGTTTGTGCAGCAATCCCTCGTTGGGTGTCATGATGTTCAGTGCCAGTTGCTCGGCCACCTCGATGCTGATGTACGGGCGCCCGGAGGCGACCTTGCGGATCGCGCCCACCAACTGGGTGCCCGCGCTTTCCTTGGTCAGGTAACCCTGGGCGCCGGCGCGGATCGCGCGCACCGCGTACTGCTCCTCCTCATGCATGGTGAGTATCAGAATGGCCAGCTTGGGGGCCTCGCCGCGGATCTGGCGGATCAGGTCGACCCCGCTGCGTCCCGGCATCGACAGGTCCAGCAGCAGCAGGTCGAAGCCGCCCTGGCGGACATGGCCCATCACGTCAAAGCCGTTGGTGGCTTCGCCGACGATATCGATGTCGAGCACACCATCCAGGATGCGCTTGAGTCCTTCGCGCATGATGGTGTGGTCGTCGGCAATGACAATGCGAATCATAGTGGCGCTCGTGGAAAGTGAAGGCAGGGCGGGGCATGAGCCTGGCGCTATTGGTAGATGAAATACCAATACCGGCGGTTACAACAGAGCGGGAGAATATACGTAAATGGTGCATTGTGCAATGTGTCTGGGGACGCGCGGCAATGTGTCATGCGCTGCGCCATGCTGGAGCGCGCACTCGGTACTGACGCGCGCCACACTGTGATCTGACAGCAGCGTCACCCGGCGGGCATGACGCTGCCAGGCGGCGTCAGGTCGGCGCTTGCGTGGCCGGTTCCTTGATCAGTCGATGCACCAATACCGGCTTGGTGGTGTGCGAGAGAACCTTGTTGGTGACGCTGCCAAGCAGCAGTTGGCCCCAGCCGCTGCGCCCGTGCGAGCCCATGAAAATCAGGTCGCACGCCTGTTGCTCGGCCACGCTGACGATCTTTTGGGCGGTCGAGTCGGCGAACGCGGTCATGGTCTCGCATTGCAGGCCGCATTGCTCGGCTTCTTGCCGGATCGACTGCAAATGCTCGGTGCCGGCCCGTTGCATGGCGGCGATGTATTCATCCTCGCTCGGGTAGGCCGGCGGCACGATTTCGACGTAGACCGGATACTGGTATTCGGGCGCCACATACAGGGCCAACACCTGCGCGCCCATCTGCTGGGCGAAGCGCACGCCGGCGCGCGCAGTACAGGTAGAGACGGCCGAGCCGTCGGTGGTGATCAGGATCTTCCGGTACATGGCGATTCCTTATAAGTGCCGCGCCGCGCCTGCCGACGCACGATGCGCCAGCGGCATCAATGCAGCATACCCCACTGGTATTGTAGTCGCTGTGCCCGCTCTTATTAGAACGCACACTGTTGATATTAATCAAAACAATGTGAAGTTTTCAGTTTGCAGGAGCCTGCCGTGTGGCGCCGCTGCCGCACCGCGCGATGTATTGATCGGACGCAAAACGGGCGTGTGCAAACCCGCTTAGGGCGGGCCTTGCATGCGCATGCAGAATTGTCGCTGGCGACCCGCCAAGGCCCCGCTTCCGATGGTAGTATCTCCAAATACAACAGTAATTGCGTCAAAACGCAGCCATATGCCTGCTAGTCTTGTCGATGCCACAAGATTGGAGCGTGAAACTGCAAACACCGGCGCGCAGAGATTTACCATTCGCCTGCCGGACTGCTACACTCGTGTAAACGCGGCGATGTTGCCACGCATCATGGCTTCTGACCGATGCCTGTGTGCGGCAAGCGACCATTTCACAATTATGGAGAAGCAGGAATTATGACAAACGCCGCTGATGATTTCGACGCACTATTTGATGAAGTGTCTGCCCAGCGGACCAGCGCGGCACCTGCGCCGGCCCCCGCAGCGGCGCCGCCGGCTCCAGACGGCGATGACTTCGAGGCTTTGTTCGATCAGGTAGCGGCGGCCAATCCGGTGCCCGTTGCCGCCGCGCCCGCTCCAGCGCCGGTGGCCGCTGCGCCCACACCAGCGGCGGCGCCCGCGCCGGCACCCGCACCCGCCCCGGACGAGGGTGCCGACGCCGGCGCCGCCCACGAAAAGCCGATGTTCGAGCGACTCGGCGGCATCGTGCGCCTGCTGCACGACTCGCTGCGCGAGCTGGGCTACGACAAGGCCTTGAGCGAGGCGTCGACCCAGATCGTGGACGCCCAGGACCGGCTTGAATATGTCGCCACGCTGACCGAACAGGCGGCCAATAAAGTGCTGAACACGCTCGACGAAGGCATGCCAGCCCAGGACGTGCTGGCCAAGGCGGCCAAGGAAATGGACACGCGCTGGTCGGCGCTGTTCGCCGGCAAGCTCAGCCTCGATGAATTCAAGGCGCTGGCCGGCGACGCCAAGCAGTTCGCCCAGGCCGTGTCGGTGGCCACCGAGGCAGAAAAAGCGCGCTTGCTCGAAATCATGATGGCGCAGGACTTCCAGGATATTACCGGCCAGTTGATCAAGAAGGTGGTGCTGATCACCAAGACGGTCGAGAACGAACTGGCCCAGCTGCTGCGCGACAACGCGCCACCGGCGCTGCGCGACAAACTGGCCAAGCCGGCCGCGCTGATGTCGGGGCCGTCAATGCCGGCCGTGGCGCTTGACCAAGACAATGTTGACGATCTTCTTGCTGACCTGGGATTCTAATGGACGATATGCTCAAGGATTTCGTCGTCGAGGCGATGGATCTTGCAGTCAACGTTGAAGAGCACTTGCTGCGGCTCGAACGCGACCCGAACAACAAGGAAACGCTGAACGCGGTGTTTCGCTCCTTCCACACGATCAAGGGCGGCGCCGGCTTCATGAACTTGCCGGCCATGGTGACCGCCTGCCACCTCACCGAGAATCTGTTCGACGCGCTGCGCACCGGCGCCGCGCCGGTCACGCCGCTGGCGATCGAGGCGGCGCTGCAAGCGTCCGGCTTCGTGGCCGACCAGTTGACGGACCTGTCCAACGGCGCCGCGCCCGAGCAGTTGTGCTCGATGCCCAGCGAGCTGGAAGTGATACTCAATAGCGCCATCGCCGGCGAGGCGGCGGCGCCACCTGCGCCGCCACCTGCGCCGGTCGCCGCGCCGGCGGCCGTGGCCGCACCGGTAGCCAGCGTTGCCACTGTCGTGGCCAGTGCGCCGGTCGCCATCGGCGCCGACGGACTGGACTGGGAAGCGATGTATATCGCCGTCATTCCAGCTGGCACCTATGTGCGCAGCGGGGCCGCCCCGCTTGCCGCCAGCGCCGTGCCGGCTGGCGCTGTGGCCGCGCCGGCCGCCGCACCGGCTGCCGCAACCCCGGCCGCGCCAACCGCTGCCGCGCCAACGGCTGTCGCCGCAACGCCCGCCGCGGCAACCCCGGCCGCCGCGCCCGCCGCCGCCAAACCCAAGGGTTGGGACGGCCCCGATCGGCGCGAGGACAAGGCCGGCGAATTCCGCTCGGTCGCCGCACCCGTCAAGGAAGACAGCATCCGGGTCGACGCCGTCAAGCTCGACGCGCTGCTCGAAGTGGCCGGCGAATCGGTGCAGGCGGCCAATCAGGCCGCCGTGCTGCTCGAACGCCTGTCGCAATTCAAGTTTGAAGGCCAGGCCGCCACGCTGATGGCCACCCTGACCGAAACGCTCGAGCGCGCCTCACGCTATTCGGCCGAGCTGCAACGGGCCACACTGGCCACGCGCATGCAACCGGTCGGGCGGCTGTTCCAGAAATTCCCCCGTCTGGTGCGCGAGCTGGCCAAGGACCTGGGCAAGGACGTCGAGCTGACCATCGAAGGCGCCGAGACTGAGGTCGACCGGGTCGTCGTCGACAGTCTGTACGATCCGCTGGTGCACATGCTGCGCAACGCGCTCGACCATGGCGTCGAGTCGCCGGAAGACCGGCTGGCCGCCGGCAAACCGGCCAAGTCCTTCATCTCGCTCAAAGCCTGGCAGGAAGCGAACAGCGTGATGATTGTGCTGCAGGACGACGGCAAGGGCATGGACCCGATCCGCCTGCGCAAGAAGGCTTTTGAGAAAGGCCTGATCAGCGAAAACGGCGCGCCCACCGACGAGGAAGCATTCCAGCTGGTGTTCCTGCCGGGCTTCTCGACCAAGGACGTGGCCTCCAGTGTATCCGGGCGCGGGGTCGGCATGGACGTGGTGAAAACGGCGGTGGAAAAAAACCGCGGCGCGATCCACATCGATTCGGCGCTGGGCGTGGGCACCAAGTTCGCGATCCGCCTGCCGATCGAGCTGTCGATCGTGCCGACCATGCTGGTGTCGACCTCGGGCGCCGCGCTGGCGCTGCCGATGGCGGTGGTGCAGCGGGTCGTCGAGCTGCCGGAAGAGTTCATGATGGTGGGCGGCGCCCCGGTGCTGAAAGACCAGGGTCGCCCGCTGCCGGTGCGCTCGCTGGCCGGCGCGCTGGGCTACGAAGTGGGCTCGGAGCGGGTCGGCATCGTTGTCGCCGCGCCACAGCCGTACATCCTCGCCGTCGAAGCAGTCGATGGCACGGCCGATCTGGTGATCAAGCCGATGACCGCCATTTCGGTCGAAGGCATCACCGGCACGGCGCGCTCGGCCGAAGGCGAGTTGGTGCTGGTGGTGGGCCTGTCGTTCCTGATGGATGGCTGTCGCAGCACGGTGCGCATGGCCGCCTAGCGCTGCCGTCGCAGCGAACCCAAAAGCCTGCGCTGACCCGCAGGCTTTTTTTTTGCCCCGCGGGTGGTGATGCGCTGCGCTGACATATATCAAAAATCACGTATCACATGTGAATTGTGCATCAGGCGAGGGCCACCCCTGACGCACTGCACAAATATGGCATAATCGAATGGAACACTTGATCTAATGCTGCCGCTCTACGGAAAATCATGATAAAGACGCTCTACGACAAACTCTGGGAATCGCACATTGTGCGCGCCGACGAAGACGGCACGACCATCCTCTACATCGACCGCCATCTGGTACATGAAGTGACCAGCCCGCAAGCCTTCGACGGCCTGCGCGAAGCGGGGCGTCAACCGTGGCGCATTTCGGCCAACTTGGCCGTAGCCGACCATAACGTGCCCACCACCGACCGCGCCCACGGCATCGCCGACCCGACCTCGCGCCTGCAGGTCGAGACGCTGGACAACAATGCCAAGACGTATGGCATGACCTACTTCAACATGAACGACAAGCGCCAGGGCATCGTGCACGTGATCGGGCCCGAGCAGGGCGCGACCTTGCCCGGCATGACGGTGGTGTGCGGCGACTCGCACACTTCGACGCACGGTGCGTTCGGCTGCCTGGCGCACGGCATCGGCACTTCGGAAGTCGAACACGTGCTGGCCACCCAGACGCTGCTGGCGAAAAAATCGAAAGCCATGCTGGTCCAGGTCGACGGCGTGATGCCGGCCGGCGTGACGGCGAAAGACATCGTGCTGGCCGTGATCGGCAAGATCGGCACCGCCGGCGGCACCGGTTACGCGATCGAATTTGGCGGCGCCGCGATTCGCGCGCTGTCGATGGAAGGGCGCATGACGGTCTGTAATATGGCCATCGAAGCGGGTGCGCGCGCCGGCATGATCGGCGTCGACGAGACCACCATCAATTACGTCAAGGGCCGCCCGTTCGCGCCCGCCGGCCCCCACTGGGAACGCGCGGTCGATTACTGGCGCACGCTGCACACCGATGCCGGCGCCCAGTTCGACCTGGTGGTGCTGCTCAACGCCGCCGACATCAAGCCGCAGGTCACTTGGGGCACCTCGCCCGAGATGGTGGTGGCGATCGACGGGCGGGTGCCCGATCCGGATCTGGAAAAAGACGCCGTGCGGCGCGACGCGATCGAAAAAGCGCTGGTGTATATGGACCTGAAACCGAACATGCCGATTGCCGACATCCGCATCGACAAGGTGTTCATCGGCTCGTGCACCAACTCGCGCATCGAAGACCTGCGCGCCGCCGCGGCCGTGGTGCGCGGCAAGCAGCGCGCCTCCAACGTGCGCCTGGCGCTGGTGGTGCCGGGCTCGGGCCTGGTCAAGGAACAGGCCGAGCGCGAAGGCCTGGACGTGATCTTCAAGGCCGCCGGCTTCGAATGGCGCGAGCCGGGTTGCTCGATGTGCCTGGCGATGAACGCCGACCGGCTCGAGCCGGGCGAGCGCTGCGCATCGACATCGAACCGCAACTTCGAAGGTCGCCAGGGACAGGGCGGACGCACCCACCTGGTGTCGCCGGCGATGGCCGCGGCGGCCGGCATCGCCGGTCACTTCGTCGACGTGCGCGGGCTGCGCTAAACAAACAACAATACTGACCATTCGGAGAACTCCATGAAAAAAATGATCGCACTGAGCCTGATGGCCATGCTGCTCGTGGGCTGCAACACCATGTCCGGGCTGGGCAAGGACGTGCAAAAAGTGGGCGAAAAAGTCGAGAGCGCCGCCAAGAAATAACCATCGCGGGGGGCTGCGGCCCCCGGCCTGCAAACGAGTAGAAGAGCCATGGAAAAATTTACGCTTTACGAAGGACTGGTAGCACCGCTGGACCGGGCCAACGTCGATACCGACGCGATCATCCCCAAGCAGTTCCTCAAGTCGATACACCGTACCGGCTTCGGCCCCAACCTGTTCGACGAGTGGCGCTATCTGGACCACGGCGAACCGGGCAAGGACAATACCAACCGCCCCAAGAATCCCGACTTCGTGCTCAACCAGGCACGCTATCAGGGCGCATCGATTCTGCTCACACGCAAGAACTTCGGTTGCGGCTCCTCGCGCGAACACGCGCCATGGGCTCTGGACCAATTTGGCTTTCGCGCCGTCATCGCGCCCAGCTTCGCGGACATCTTTTTCAACAACTGCTACAAGAACGGCCTGCTGCCGATCGTGCTGTCGGAGAACCAGGTCGAGCACCTGTTCAACGAAGTCAAGGCCTTCCCCGGCTATCGCCTGGTGGTGGACCTGGAAAAACAGTGCGTGGCCACCAGTAATGGCACGCTGTCGTACCCGTTTGAGATCGACACCTTCCGCAAGTACTGCCTGATGAACGGCCTGGACGACATCGGTTTGACACTGCGTCACGCCGACCAGATTCGCGCCTTCGAAGAGCGTCATTTAGCGAACCAGCCCTGGCTGGCCAATGTCATCTAAAAACACACTCACACCATGAAAATCGCAATCCTGCCGGGCGACGGCATCGGCCCAGAAATCATCGCGCAAGCGGTCAAAGTCCTTAACGTCCTGGGCGAACAATTTGAGATGGAAACGGTGCCGGTGGGCGGCGCTGGTTACGTCGCGCACGGCCATCCGCTGCCGCCGGCCACGCTGGCGCTGGCCAAGGCCTCCGACGCGATCCTGTTCGGCGCCGTGGGCGACTGGAAGTACGACACGCTCGAGCGCCATCTGCGTCCCGAGCAGGCGCTGCTCGGTCTGCGCAAGGAGCTGAACCTGTTTGCCAACCTGCGTCCGGCCATCTTGTATCCGGAACTGGCGGGCGCGTCGACCTTGAAGCCGGAATTTGTCTCCGGCCTGGATATCCTGATCATCCGCGAGCTCACCGGCGACGTCTATTTTGGCAAACCGCGCGGCGTGCGCGAATGTCCCGACGGCCCGTTCAAGGGCGAGCGCGAAGGCTACGACACGATGCGCTACGCGGAAACCGAAGTGCGTCGCATCGCGCACGTGGCGTTCCAGACGGCGCGCAAGCGCAGCCGGCGCGTCACCAGCGTCGACAAGGCCAACGTGCTGGAAACGTCGCAGTTCTGGCGCGACATCATGATCGACGTGCATAAAGAATACGCCGACGTCGAACTGGAGCACATGTATGTCGACAACGCCGCCATGCAACTGGTGCGCGCGCCGAAAAAATTCGACGTGATCGTCACCGGCAACCTGTTCGGCGACATCCTGTCGGACTGCGCGGCGATGCTGACGGGCTCGATCGGCATGCTGCCGTCGGCCTCGCTGGACGCCAACAACAAGGGCATGTACGAGCCCTCGCACGGTTCGGCCCCCGACATCGCGGGCAAGAACATCGCCAATCCGCTGGCGACGATTTTGTCGGCGGCGATGATGCTGCGTTTCTCGCTCGGTTTGAGCGAGCAGGCCGAGCGCATCGAAGACGCGGTGAAAGCCGTGCTGGCGCAAGGCTTGCGCACGCCCGACATTTTCACGCCGGGCAGCACCCGCGTGGGCACCGACGAGATGGGCGACGCCGTCGTCAAGGCACTCGCATAAACACGGCACGACAAGTCCTGCGCCACCGCGCAGGCACCCAGCGCGCGCGACATGATCGCCAGCGCCACCCAGGCGCGACACAATCGTCAGTAAAAAAATGGAACAGGCAGGATTTACATAATTAACGGACGGGCTTTCCCGTCCATTGTTGAGGAACGATGATGAAACTAGTAGGCTTGGTAGGTTGGCGCGGTATGGTCGGTTCGGTGCTGATGCAGCGCATGCAGGAAGAGGGCGATTTCGCCCTGATCGAACCGGTATTTTTCACCACCTCGAACACCGGCGGCGCGGCCCCGGCGATGGCGAAAAACGAAACCACGCTGAAAGACGCGAACGATATTGCCGAGTTGAGCAAGTGCGCCATTATCATTTCGTGCCAGGGCGGCGACTACACCAGCGCCGTGTTCCCGCAACTGCGCGCGGCCGGCTGGGACGGTGTCTGGATCGACGCCGCGTCCACGCTGCGCATGGAAGACGACGCCGTCATCGTGCTTGACCCGGTCAATATGTCGGTCATCAAAAACGCGCTGCACAAGGGTGTGAAGAACTACGTGGGTGGCAATTGCACGGTGTCGTGCATGCTGATGGGCCTGGGCGGCTTGTTCCAGCACGACCTGGTCGACTGGATGACGTCGATGACCTACCAGGCCGCCTCCGGTGGCGGTGCCCAGCACATGCGCGAGCTGCTGACCCAGTTTGGCACCATCAACGCGGCCGTGCGTCCGCTGCTCGACAATCCCGCGTCGGCGATTCTGGAAATCGACCGCGCCGTGCTGGCCACCCAACACGGCTTGACGGCTGACGAAACGAAACAGTTCGGCGCGCCGCTGGCGGGCAATCTGATCCCGTGGATCGACAAAGATCTGGGCAACGGCCAGTCGAAGGAAGAGTGGAAGGCCGGCGCGGAAACCAACAAGATCCTCGGTCGTGGCGCCGCCTTCGGCAGCCGCGAGATTCCCGTCGACGGTCTGTGTGTGCGCATCGGCGCGATGCGCTGCCATTCGCAGGCGCTGACCATCAAGTTTAAGCGCGATGTGCCTTTGGACGAGATCAACGACATCATCGCCTCGAACAACCAGTGGGTCAAACTGGTGCCGAACAACCGTGAAGCGTCGGTGCGCGACCTGTCGCCGGCGGCCGTGACGGGCAGCCTGACGATTCCGGTCGGCCGGGTGCGCAAGATGAGCATGGGCGGCGAATACCTGTCCGCCTTCACGGTCGGCGACCAGCTGCTGTGGGGCGCCGCCGAACCGCTGCGCCGCATGCTGCGCATCGTCCTCGAAGCCTGATTTTTCCCCTGTGCCGCGCGGCTATTTGATGCCGTGCGGCACTGCCAACTGCGCACCCGTGCGCCACGATTACGCCACTTCTGCGTAAAAACTGGACGAAAACCTCCAATTGGCCCCGATGAAGGGCTGAAACCGTGCGCAAAGCTTGCATGCTCCAGTGCATGATGATATGTTGAGACCCTTGGGAATTCTGCCTTCTCCTCTGTCAACTAAAGATGCCGCCAACTATGTTTGTAAACACTCGCCCCACGATCGTGTCGTTCGCGTTGAAAACACTTACCAGCGCGGTCGCTTGCGCAGTGTTGTTGTCTGCCTCGGCCCAAGCGGCCGGCCTTGGCAAACTGACTGTCCTGTCCTCGCTTGGTCAGCCTTTGCGCGCCGAGATCGAACTCACTTCAGTTGCCAGTGATGAATCCGGCGCCCTGGTGGCCAAGCTGGCGCCGGGCGAAGCGTTCCGCCTTGCCAATATCGAATTCAATCCGACCCTGCTGTCGCTGCGCTTCACGGTTGAACAGCGCAACGGTCGCCAGTACATCAAGATCACGTCGACCCAGCCGGTCAATGAGCCTTTCGTCGACATGCTGCTCGAATTGAGCTGGTCGAACGGTCGTCTGGTGCGCGAGTACACCTTCCTGCTCGATCCGGTCGAATTGCGCCAGACCCAGCCGGCCCAGGTGGCGGTGCCCAATGATGTAGCGGGCGTCAATGCGCCGGCCGCCGCGCCGCGCAGCGCACGCACGCCGGCGCCGGCCGTGGCGGCGCCGTCCGCCCCAAAGCGTGAAAAGGCCGAGAAGGCTGAGAAGCTTGAGAAAGCCGACAAGCCTGAGAAGGCCGAGAAGGCTGAAAAGCCGGTCAAGCTGGCCAAGGAGCCGGCCGCAGCCCAGCCTGCGGGCGCCACCTCGGGCGACTACAAGGTCAAGGCGGGCGATTCGCTCGGGCGCATCGCGTCCCAGCTGAAGCCGTCCGACGTGTCGCTCGACATGATGCTCGTGGCGCTGTACCGCGCCAACCCGGATGCCTTCGTTGGCAACAATATGAACCGCCTGCGCTCGGGCCAGATTCTGGCCCTGCCGACCAACGAGGCGATCCACGCGACCGCCGACGCGGATGCGCGCGGTGTCGTGGTGGCCCATACGGCCGACTTCAACGCCTATCGCAACAAGCTGGCCAACCAGGTTGCCCAGTCGACCCCGACCAAGGCGCCTGAAGCGTCGCAAAGCGCCACCGGCAAAATCACCGCCAAGGTCGCCGAGCGTCCTACCGTGGCCAATGAATCGAAGGATCAGCTGAAACTGTCGAAGGCGGCGCCATCGGCGTCGGCTGTGGCCAAGGCAGGCAAGGGCGCCACCGGCTCGGCCGAGGACATGATCGCCAAGCAGCAGCAACTGGCCGAAGCGGCCGCCCGCGTCAAGGAACTGGAAAAAAATGCCGCCGAGCTCGAGCGCCTGACAGCCTTGAACGCCAAGCTGGCCGCCGACAAGAAGAAAGCGGCCGCCGCAGTCGTCGCGCCCGTCCCTGTGCCCGTTGCTGCACCAGTGGCCGCGCCAACGCCTGCACCAGTCGTCGCTGCGGTGCCGCCGGCACCCAAGCCGCTCGTCGTGAAACCGAAACCGGCGCCGAAAGTGGTTGCGCCAGCTGAACCGGGCTTGCTCGATCTGGCACGCGAAAACATGACCTCGCTGGGCGCGGCGCTGGCAGCGTTGCTGCTCGGCGTGGGCGCACTGGCCTATACCCGTCGCAAGAAAAACGCCTCGTCGCCTAGCGAAACGAGTCTGATGGGCGCCACCAGCACCCAGACCCCGTCGCTGTTCGCCGAAACAGGCGGCCAGAGCGTGGACACCAGCAACAGCGTGTTCAACTCCAGCTTTGCACCATCGGCCAGCCAGCTCGACACCAATGAAGTCGACCCGGTCGCCGAAGCGGACGTGTACATCGCCTACGGCCGCGACGCGCAAGCGGAAGAGATTCTGAAAGAGGCACTGCGCACCCATCCGGAACGTCATCCGGTACGTCTGAAACTGCTTGAGATCTACGCCACGCGCAAAGATCCGCGTGCCTTCGAAACCCAGGCCAGCGAGCTGTACGCGATGACCAAAGGGCAGGGCGATGAATGGGCGCAAGCGGCCGCGATGGGCCTGACGATCGATCCGCTCAATCCGCTGTACGCTGGCGCAGCCGCGCCGGCCACGGTGGCGCCGCACGCCGCCGAGGCGGAACAGCAAGCGCTGCTGTCGCAACAACTTGACGCCGCCGCCCAAGAGGCAGCACCGTCGTCGAGCCTGATGAATCTGGATCTGGACTTGTCGGCCGACGCCACCCCGACGGCCGTGCCGCACACGCCGACTGCGGCAGCGAAAGCGGACGACTTTGACAGCGCGCTCGACTTTGACCTGGGCGGTCTGAGTTTCGAACCGGTCGCGCCGGGCACGCCTGCGGCAGCGCCGGCTGCTGCTGCCGCCGAGCCGGTCACGATCGCCGCTGTCGCGACGCCTGCCGAAGAGAACTTCGACATGAGCTTCGACATGGGCTTTGACGCACCGGCCGCCGCAACGGTCACGCCAACGCCGGCGCCGGTCGCCGCCGAAGACGACTTTGGTCTGGGCGATTTCGATCTGGCCGCCATTCCGACCACCCCGGCACCGGCGCCAACGCCGGCTGACGACCTGCATTCGATGGACTTCCATCTGCCCGAGGCGGCGCCTGCAGCGGCCACCGAGCCGACCGCCAGCGACATGTCGGTAGACGATTTCTTCGCCATTCCCGAGCCGGTCAGCCCGGCGACTGTGGCAGCCGCTCCTGAAGCGCATGAGTTCGACCTGTCGGGCATCAACCTGGACCTGCCGCAAGCGGCGACCGAGTCGGTGCACGAGCAAGTGCATCAGGAAGCGCCGGCCGAAGTGGCTGGCGAGATGTCGGCCGTGCACATGGAAATGGAGACCAAGCTCGATCTGGCCGTCGCCTACCAGGAAATCGGCGACAAGGAAGGTGCCCGCGAGCTGATCGACGAAGTGCTCAAGGACGGCAATGCCGAGCAAATCGCCAAGGCCAACACGATGCGCGCACTGCTGGCCTGACGCGCGCTGACGATGGTTCTATACGCATTGGTATCCCATTGAAACGGATAGCACTGGGACTCCAGTACGACGGCACGGCCTGGAACGGCTACCAGAAACAACTCGATCGCCACACGGTACAGGACCAGCTGGAAATCGCCCTGCTCGAATTTGCGCGGGTCGAGCTGGGCACCACCTGTGCCGGGCGCACCGACACCGGGGTGCACGCGATCGAGCAGGTGGTCCACTTCGACACCGAGCTGACCCGCAGCACCCAGTCCTGGCTGCGCGGGGTGAACGCCTTCCTGCCCGACTCGATCGCGGTGCGCTGGGCCCATGAAGTGCCGGAAGATCCCAAAGAGCAGTTCCACGCGCGCTTTTCGGCCCGTTCGCGCACCTATCAATACGTCCTCTACAACAACACCACCCGCTCGCCACTGCTGGTCGGTCGCGCCGGCTGGGTGTTTCGCCCGCTCGACGTCGAGCGCATGCGCGCGGCCGCCGCGCACCTGATTGGCACGCACGACTTCAGCGCGTTTCGTTCCTCGCAGTGCCAGGCCAAAACCCCGATCAAGCAGATGCACGAAGTGCGCATCGAGCGACGCGGCGAACTGATTGTGTTCACCGTGCGCGCCAGCGCCTTTCTGCACCACATGGTGCGCAATCTGATCGGCTCGCTGATCTACGTGGGCACCGGACGCCACACGCCGAACTGGCTGGGCGACGTGCTCGAAGGACGCGACCGCGCCGACGCCGCGCCCACCTTCATGCCCGACGGCCTGTACCTGGCCAAAATCGACTACGATCCCAAGTGGGGCTTGCCGCAAGAGGCGAGCGTCCCGATGCCCTGGCTGTAATCAAGGAACGCCGACCATGCAACGCACCCGTATCAAGATCTGCGGGCTGACCCGCCCCGACGACGTCCAGGCGGCAGTCGACGGCGGCGCCGACGCGCTCGGCTTCGTGTTCTATCCGCCCAGCCCGCGCTATGTGACGCCAAGCCAGGCCGGCGCGCTGATCGCGGCGATGCCGCCGTTTGTCGTCGCGGTCGGCCTGTTCGTCAACGCCAGCGTCGACGACGTCGTCGCCTGCGTGGCGGCGGCCCCGCTGGCGCTGCTGCAGTTCCACGGCGACGAGACGCCGGCCCAGTGCGCCGAGCTGGCCGGCGCCGTGCAGCGCCCCTTCGTGCGGGTATTTCGCGTCAAACCAAACACGAGCGCGGCCGATTTGCTAGAATACGAACAGCAATACCGCAACGCCAGTCCACTGTTCTCGGGTCTCCTGCTCGATACCTTCGTGGACGCCTACGGCGGAGCAGGAAAGGTTTTTGATTGGTCTCTCATTCCAAAAGAACTCGCGCCTCGGGTCGTTTTAAGTGGTGGCTTGAGCGTACACAACGCGACTGACGCTGTGCTACGCGTACGCCCCTATGCCGTCGACATCAGCAGTGGTGTTGAAGCGGCCAAGGGGATCAAAGACGCCCGCAAGATCGCCGACTTCGTCGCCGCGGTCCGGGTCGCCGATGCCACCATTGAAAGAGAAAAATCCCATGAAAGACGTACCTGAGAACGGCGCAGCTGCGCCCCTGTTCCACGCCCAAGACTATCACCTGCCGGACGCGAAGGGCCATTTCGGTCCCTACGGCGGCGCCTTCGTCGCCGAAACGCTGACGCACGCGCTGGCCGAACTGAGCGCCGCCTATGAGCGTTACAGCCACGACCCTGAATTCCTGGCCGAATACCGCTACGAGCTGAAGCACTTCGTCGGCCGTCCGTCGCCGATCTACCACGCCAAGCGCTGGTCCGAACAGATGGGCGGCGCGCAGATTTACTTCAAGCGCGAAGACCTGAACCACACTGGCGCGCACAAGATCAACAACGTGATCGGCCAGGCGCTGCTGGCGCGCCGCATGGGCAAGAAACGCATCATCGCCGAAACCGGCGCCGGCCAGCATGGCGTGGCCACGGCCACCATCTGCGCGCGCTTCGGTCTGGAATGTGTCGTCTACATGGGCAGCGAGGACGTCAAGCGCCAGGCCCAGAATGTGTACCGCATGAAGCTCTTGGGCGCGACCGTGGTGCCGGTTGAATCGGGCTCGAAAACGCTCAAGGACGCGCTCAATGAAGCGATGCGCGACTGGGTCACCAACATCGAAGACACCTTCTACATCATCGGCACCGTGGCCGGTCCGCACCCGTATCCGATGATGGTGCGCGACTTCCAGGCGGTGATCGGCGAGGAATGCCTGGTGCAGATGCCCGAGATGACGGGCCGCCAGCCCGACTATGTCGTCGCCTGCATCGGCGGCGGCTCGAACGCGATGGGGATTTTTTACCCGTATATCGACGAGAAGAACGTCAAGCTGATCGGCGTCGAAGCGGCCGGCGAAGGCTTGGACAGCGGCAAGCACTCGGCCTCGCTGACGGCCGGATTCCCTGGCGTGCTGCACGGTAACCGCACCTACCTGCTGCAAGACGCCAACGGCCAGATCATCGAGACCCATTCGGTGTCGGCCGGCCTCGATTATCCGGGCGTCGGGCCGGAACACGCGTGGTTGAAGGACCTGGGGCGCGCGCAGTACGTGTCGATTACCGACGACGAAGCGCTGGCCGCCTTCCACGATTGCTGCCATATCGAAGGCATCATTCCGGCGCTCGAGTCGGCGCATGCGCTCGCGTACGCGGCCAAGCTGGCCGCGACGCTGCCGAAGGATCAAATCATTTTGGCCAACCTGTCGGGCCGGGGCGACAAGGACATGCACACCGTGGCAGAACGGATGGGACTGAACTTTGGCTAAGCGCCAACGCCTGTTCCCCTCACCGATAACCATAGAAAGCTACCATGTCCAGAATCGCTCCCACATTTGCGGCGCTCAAGCGCCAGAATAAAACCGCCCTGATCACCTTCATCACGGCCGGCGACCCCGGTCCCGAGTTGACGGTGCCGCTGATGCACGCGCTGGTCGCGGGCGGGGCCGACATCCTCGAGTTGGGGGTGCCGTTTTCCGACCCGATGGCCGAAGGCCCGGTGATCCAGCGCGCCTGCGAACGCGCGCTCGCGCAAGGCGTGGGCATCCACGACGTGTTCGAGTTCGTGCGCCAGTTTCGCCAGACCGACCAGACCACGCCAGTGGTGCTGATGGGGTACGCCAACCCGATCGAGCGGATCGGCGCCAGCGCCTTCATCGCCGCCTCGAAACAGGCTGGTGCGGACGGCGCCATCGTCGTCGACTACCCGCCGGAAGAGTGCGAAGAGTTTGCCGCTGCGATGCGCGCCAACGAGCTTGACCTGATTTTCCTGCTGGCGCCCACGTCGACGCTGGAACGCATCGCCCAGGTGGCGCGCGTGGGCAGCGGCTTTAGCTATTACGTGTCGCTCAAGGGCGTTACCGGCGCCGGCAACATCGACACCGTCGAAGTGGCCGAACGCCTCGCGACGATCCGCCAGCACGTCAAACTGCCGATCGGGGTCGGCTTTGGCATCCGTGACGCGGCCACCGCGCGCGCCGTGGCCGAAGTGGCCGACGCCGTCGTGATCGGCAGCCGCATCATCGCCGAGATCGAAAGCACGCCGCGCGAGCACGCGGTCGCCGCCGTGCAAACGTTTGTAGCCGGCATCCGCGCCGCGCTCGACGCGCCGGCCGCCTAGCGCCGGCATGACGCGGCGCCCGCGCGCCGCGTCAACCCATCCTACCCATTGATATTTCAGGCCTGCGTGATGAGGGGAACTGGCATTGTGCTGAGCTCCCGTGTCCCATGGAGGGCGAAGACGAGCGTCAACGCCCGTGCGGCGCCGATGCGCGTCCATCGTGAATCGCGCCTTGGTGGCGGCCGCCGACCACACGATCCGTTGCGTTTGCTGTTAAAGTATAAATCTTGCCGTTGGCTTCCAAAAATCCGCATGACCGGCGGTGGCAAACGACTTCGCGATCGACGTCGTCTCCGGCGCGCCGCGCTGTTCTGAGGTTCGATCACGCGCAATCGATCTTTAACACGAGGAGGATTTAACTATCGATATCTCGCTACGATTATGCACGCCGGACGACGCCGATGCGCTGGCCCTGGTCGGTCAGGCGACGTTCCTGGAAACCTTCGCCGGTGTTCTGGGAGGGCGCGACATCATCAATCATTGCGCGAACGCGCATTCGGTGGCGCACTACCGAAGCTGGTTGGCCGATCCAGGCTATCAGCTATGGCTTGCCGAGGTGGCGCCGGGTGGTGCACCCATCGGCTTCATGGTTGTCGCTCCGGCCCAGCTGCCAATGGCCGACATATCGGCTTCGGATCTCGAACTTAAACGCATTTATATTTTGAGTAAATTCCATGGCGGCGGCTTGGGCAAGCGGCTAGTGGCCGAGGCCATCGGGCATGCGCGCAAGCTGCAGGCCACGCGCCTATTGCTGGGCGTGTGCGCGCGCAATGCGGCAGCGATCGGATTTTACGAACATGCGGGATTTCGGATCGTTGGAGCACGTAAATTCAATGTCGGCGGCCAGCATTATGATGACCACATCATGGGTTTGTCGCTGCGCACCTGACGATCAGGGCAAGTTGCGACCGCGCGCATCAACGAGGCTTGTCGCAGGCATTCAAAATCGGTTCAGGGAAGGTCGCAGGCTGTCAATGATTGAACTACTTATCGAGGTACTCGGAGAATTTTTGCTGCAAGGTGCCGGCGAGGTTTTGCTGGAACTCGGATGCCACACTTTGGCCGCGCCGTTCCGGCGCGCGCCGAACCCTTGGTTAGCTGCGCTGGGCTACACCGTGTTCGGCTTGCTGGTCGGCGGTTTGAGCCTGCTGCTGTTTCCGACCAATCTGGTGGCGCCGCCGTGGCGGGTGTTCAATCTGATCTTGACGCCGCTTGCGGCCGGTGGCTGCATGGCCCTGATGGGCGCATGGCGACGACGGCGCGGGCAGCCCGTGCTGCGCATCGATCGCTTTTCGTACGGCTATGTGTTTGCCTTGTCGCTGGCCCTGGTGCGGTTCAAGTTTGCACTGTGACCGTTCGCGCGCAATGGTCGCTGGCAGAGCGCGCGTTGTGACGTTTTTCTGCTCGGTGGAGCTCGGAATGGGGCGTCGAGGGTCCGCAAGAATATGCGATCTTCTCGCAATTGTAGTCGTCTGATTTCTATTGCGGCAGCATGATTCGTCCCGCAGCTAACCGGTGCGGCGTTTGATGCTAGGGATTGTTTCGAGTGGCCGGGAAGGGAGGGCATTTCGTGTCTCAATGCCAGGCGGCAGGCGCGAATCCGTCCGGGGCGAAGTGGGGTAGCTCCACGGCAGTGCCGTGAAGCTGTTCATTCTTATTTGGGCGTGGCGTGTGCGTCCACGGTTGGTGCTCGGTCCTTGTCCACCTTGTGGTCGATCACATGGTCTTTAATATCTTTATTCAATTTTTCATTTTTTGCCATGAATTTTTCGTGCTCAGCGTCGCTTCGACGCCGATCCTCCCGGAATCGATCATTACATTTTGCGGCATCTTCTTTGTTTGACGTATTTTCTTCACAGGATCCGGCAAGCGCCGAACCGGCTGAAAATGCAGCCAATATCAGCAGTGTATATTTGGACCAAGACATGCTCATTTTTATCTCCACGAGAAAAATTGCACCTGACGGTGCGGTAAACAATCAAACGAAGCGACTGGCGCAGCGCAGCTGGGCGCGCAATAGAACGCTGTCGACATTGATTCATGCGCTCAGCGTGACTCAGTATTGCCACAAAGCACATTCTACATGCGCGTGGTAAGTTTGTCGAAACTCGATTTTCCGCAATGCAAGGTTCACGCGTCGACGGACGCTGATTCAAACAGTTCAGCAAGTGTCGGCGCCGAACAGGGCGCAATCGAGCCATCCCTCTGCCAGGAAGCACGCCTGCCAGGCGATCGGATAGCGCGGCACGATCATCACAGCACGTCAGGAGCATTAAATGACAACTAACATCGGTTTTACCGTGATCTACCGCTGGCGCCTGCACCCGGGAATGGAGGAGCAATTCCAGAGCCAGTGGGCGATCAGCACCGAACGCATCCTGCGCGAAGAAGGCGGGCTTGGCTCGCGCTTGCACCGGGCCGACGATGGTAGCTGGATCGGTTATGCGCAGTGGCCAGACCGCGCGACGTGGGAACATGCGCGCACCTTGAACTCCGACGACACGGCCGGGCGCCAGCGATTTCTGGATGCCATCGCGCAGACGTTTCCGCCCGTTCTTCTGACACCGGTGGCCGATTTCCTTGTCCGCGCACCGATTCGCGTCCCGTCTGAGAACGGTGTGCGCTGACGCCCCGGGCGTGGACGCGCGGCCGGCCTAGCGTGCGTTGCCGGCACAGCGGGGACGCGATGGCAATGGCCGGCATCGAAGGCGCTCACTTGCTGCGCCGCCCGTGTCATTCCAGCGTGCCGGTGTCGCGCAAGCGGGCCGTCAACCAGGCAGCCGAGCAAGCAAGCAAACGACCGATCGAGAAGCCGGGCAAGCAAGCGGGCAAGCGACTGATCAAGTGACCGATCAAGCAACCGAACAAGCAATAGCGCAACCAAGCGAATACCTGCGATGACTAGCCAATATCACTGCGTCACCCCCGTTGCACTACCCGACGACGCGCGCATCGCGCGCATGGTCGCGCCCGTCCATTTCGCGGACGCGTATGCGATCGACCTACCCAGCGCCGCCACGCGCGATCCGGAAGTTCTGGCGCGTTTCGTGTTTGCTCAGCTTCCTGGCTGGGCCAGCGCCTTGCTCAGATTGCGCGATGCGCTGATGGCGCGTTTTGGCCTGAAGACCACCGTTCAACTGGCTGCGCCGCAGCCGGGCGACACGGTGCGCCGGGTTGGCTTTTTCAAGGTGTATGGCATCACGGCCGATGAGATCGTGGTGGGCGAAGACGACGCGCATCTCGATTTCCGCTTGTCGTTGCGGTGTTCGGCGCGCCCGGGCGCCGACGGCAAACACCGGCTGGTGCTGTCGACGGCGGTGCATTGCCACAATCGCCTGGGACGCGTGTATATCTTCGTCATCGCGCCGTTTCACCGTTTGATCGTCAAGTCCAACTTGCGCCACGCCGCCCGCCGCGGCTGGCCCGCCGCATCCGTATGAGATCGGGTATCGTCATGCGCTGTGTTGGTGGCGCGCACCGGTTGCGTGCGCTGCCCGGGTGTCCTGGGCCAGCACGACATCGGCGAGCACGCCACGCATACCACGCCGGCACATCCGCGCAATGCCAGCAACGGCGCCTATGCGCGCGCGTCAACGACCCATCTGCGCGGTCCGGCGTATGCTGATTGTTGCGAGATTTCGTACATTGAACAGACCCGCGCCCAGCCGGGAAGGTGGTTTCGCGTTATGATTTCTACTCGCCGGGCGCGTGGTGGTGACCTTGCGCGGCCGTTTCCGACAGCTAGATATGTGGAGCGAACGATGATGCGTGTGCGTACTCTGGTGATCGGCGTCGTGTGCTGCGCGCCGCTGTGGGCCATGGCCGCCGAATGGACACTGGCCGACACCGAGATGGGGCCCTTGAAGATCGGAATGCCGCTGTCGGCCATCCCCATCGCGATGAAGCAGCCGATCGAGCGGACCATCTACAACCCCAAAGGAAGCTGTTTCTACGTGTTTCCAAGCAGCGTGGACGGTGTCAACCTGATGATGGAAGGCGATGTGCTGAGCCGCATCGAGCTGGTCAAGCCGGGCATCGGGACCGTGGCCGGGCTTGCCGTGGGCGACCCGGTCGGCAAACTGGTGCAGCTCTACGGCGGCGCCGCCATTGAGGGGCACGACGCCTATGACGAGACCGTGCCAGAATTTACCGTGACGTCGGCCGATGGCCGTTACGCAACCCGCTTTGGCACCCACCAAGGCAAGGTGGCCTACATTGTCGCTGGCCGGGCACGTTCTGTGGCGTATATTGAAGGGTGTCTGTAAGCCGCGCCAGCGGCGCGCGCGCCACTACCCGCAGCGCGACGGAGCTCGGTGTGGCGCACGCACCACCATTTCTTTAGATGTAGGAGTGTTCATGAGTCACCCCGTATCACCCCAACACATCGCGGCGTCGCTCGCCGAACTGTGGTCCCCGCGTGTCGTGGGCGAAGTCGATGATGCGTATATCAAGGTCGCCAAGGTGCATGGTGCGCTGGCCTGGCACAGTCACGATGAGGAAGATGAATTGTTCTTTGTCCTCAAGGGGCAGTTGCGCATCGAGATGGAGCAGCGCACCGTGGTGCTGGGCGAGGGCGAGATGTTCGTCGTGCCCAAGGGCGTGCGCCACAATCCGGTGGCTGACGACGCGTGCCATCTGATGCTCATCGAGCGCAAGTCGACGCTGCACACCGGCACGCTCAATACCGCCAAGACGCGCTCGCTGGCCGAGCAGCTGCGACCGCTCGATGCGCCGGCGCCGCCCAGCGCGGAGTTGGCGTCGTGAGCGCCGCGCTGTACCTGACGATACGCCATGCGTCGCTCGATGACGCCGTCGAACTGGCGCGGCTGCTGAGCTTATTGGGTCACCCGACGACGGCCGCGTCGGTCGAGCAGCTGTGGTCGCAATGGACCTCGGCTGGCAATCTTGTACTTGTCGCGGCGCGTCCCGACGGCTCGCTGGCGGCGCTGGCAAGCCTGCACCAGATGCTGGTGCTGCACCGCGCCGAACCGGTCGGCCGGATCACGGCGCTGGTGGTCGACGTGGCCGAGCGGGGGCAGGGCATCGGCCGCACCCTGGTCGAGGCGGCCGAGGCGCATCTGGCCGGCGCCGGTTGCGGCCTGCTGGAAATTACCAGCAACGCCAAGCTGGTGGACGCGCATGCGTTCTACCAGGGCCTGGGCTACGAGGCGACCAGCATTCGGCTGGCGAAGCGCCTGATGCGCTCGCACTAACGGCACCGCCGACCTGCGCATGCCAGCCGGTGCACCATCGGCGCTGACGCATTGCGCCGCCGGCGTGCTTCGGGCGCGCCCTGGCAAGGTGCGTAGCGTGCGTCACGGTCCCGATTGCGCGCACCGGAGGACGCAAACGGGGCGCCAGACACACCGTTGCTCCTGGGAAAATCGCTATGTGCGGTAACACACAGACGGCAATGCCAATAGGCAATACTGTCTCGACGTCGCATCCCTCAGCCCAATTTTCAATTCCCGGAATCATGAACATAAAAAAAGATACGCTGCCCAAGCGATTGATGCTAATCGGCCTATGGATGACGGCGCTGGTGCTGCTGCTACTCGATGCCCTGGCATGGGACAGCGCGCCGCAGACGCTGCGCCCGCTGATCGGCGCCTGTGGCGCGCTGCTGGTGGCGTTTTTCATGTTGTTGTGGCTGCGCGTGCGGGTCGCCGCGCGCGACCGCCTGGCGTTTGATCAGGCCGCGCGCGCGGAGGACCAGCCGCTGCTGAAAGTGGGTGCCTTGCAGGATGCGATTTTCAACAGCGCCAACTTCTCCAGTATCGCAACGGACGCCAAGGGCGTGATCCAGATTTTCAACGTGGGCGCCGAACGCATGCTTGGCTACGCGGCCGCCGACGTCGTCGACAACATCACCCCGGCCGGCATCTCGGACCCGCAGGAAGTGATCGCGCGCGCCGCCGCCCTCAGTCTCGAGCTGGGCACCACCATCACGCCGGGCTTCGAGGCGCTGGTGTTCAAGGCGTCGCGCGGCATCGAGGACATTTACGAGCTGACCTATGTCCGCAAGGACGGTTCGCGCCTGCCGGCGGTGGTCTCGGTCACCGCGCTGCGCGACGCGACCGGGCTGATCATCGGCTATCTGTTGATCGGCACCGACAACACCGCACGCAAGCTGGTCGAGGAGGAGCAGAAGAAATCCGACCAGCGGCTGCGCGACCAGCAATTCTACACCCGCTCGCTGATCGAATCGAACATCGACGCGCTGATGACGACCGACCCCGCCGGCATCATCACCGACGTCAACAAGCAGATGGAGGCGCGGACCGGCTGTACGCGCGACGAGCTGATCGGCGCCCCCTTCAAGGATTGCTTCACCGACCCCGACCGCGCCGAAGCCGGCATCCGGCG
>JBBQZO010000009.1:0-169236 GCA_038207625.1 Burkholderiales bacterium
TTCATATTGCGCAGGTCGGCCAACGTCAGTCCCACCCCGCCGGCCGTCGACAGTGGCGTCAACGACACGCTGGCCGGCCACGACACGCCCAGCGCCGTCAGGCGGCTGCGTTTGACTTCGAGCACCTCCACTTCGAGCATCACTTCCGGCTCGGCCACGTCCTGCAGCGCCACCAGTTTTTCGGCCAGCCGCACCGCTTCGGGATTATCGCGCAGGATCACCAGGTTGAGCTTCTCGTCGACCACCACGTCGCGCGACTTGAGGATGGTTTTGAGCGTATTGGCCACCACCTTGGCGTCGGCGTTGGCCAGGAAGAAGGTCTTGATCACCATCTCCTGGTATTCCTTGAGTTTGGCCGCCAGATTCGGATAGATCAGCACCGTGTTGGCGTCGACCACCTGTTGCTCGAGCTGATTGGTCAACAGCACATTGTAGAGCGCCGCCTCGACGGTGCTGTTCTTGAGGAACACAGTCGCCTTCAGGTCGGTCTTGACGTCCTTGTCGAACACGAAGTTCAGACCCGACGAGCGCGCGATGACCTCGAAGATCTGGCGCAGCGGCGCGTCCTTGAACTCGATCGAAATCGGTTTGCGGAAATTGGCCGCCAACAGCGCCTCGGGCGCCGCCGCGGCCTTCTCGGGCAGCGTGCGCAGTAGTGCCGTGGCACGTGCATCGCCGGGCCGCTCGGTCAGCACCGCGTTCAGCGCGCGCCGCGCCGAGTCGAATTCTTTCTTGTCGATCGAGGCCTCGGCGCCGCCGATCAGTTTCTCCAGATGCAGCTCGGACTCGCGCGCGCGCTGGCCCGCGTGGGCCCGCTCATTGGTCGGGTCGATCGCCAGCACGCGCTGCCAGTTGGCCTCGGCGTCGGCATGCTGGCCGGCCGCCGCCTGCGCGTCGGCCGCGTCCAAGTAGCCGCGCGCGGCGCTGTCGCGCGTGCGCATGTAGGCGATGCGATACTTGGCGTTGCCCGGATCGCGTTCGATCGCTTCGCGAAATTTCACCAGGCCGGCCTCGACCTGCTTCTTTTCGACCAGCTGCTCGCCGTCGCGATACGCCATCTGCGCCGCACAACCGGAAAGCGCCAGCACCATCAGTGGCGTCGTCAGGCGCAAGGCCAGGCGGGCGAATGGGCGCGCAGGCGCCATGTGACAAAAACTAGCCATCAGTCGAGAACTCCAATATTGAGCTGTTGTACCTGGTTCAAAGGCAGATAAGTGATTGACAACATCGGAGGCGTGATCGCATCGACCCGATAGGTGCCATCAATGACGACGCCCACGCGCACAATGAACGTGCGCTCGCCGCGGGCCAGATAGACTTCCCACTGGCCGTCACCGAGCGACTTGCCGAGATAGCTGAACGGCAGCGGGGGCGCCATCGGCGGCGGCGGCGCCACCTGCGCCTGCACTGCCACGGGCTTGGGCGCTGGCGTCCAGTTCTTGCTGGCGAACAGAGCGTCCGCGCCCGACTCGGCGCCGATCAGATCGGCGCGCGACACCAGGCGCGCAATCGGCACGGCGGCCGGTTTGGCCGGCGCCGGCTGGGATGCGCGCAGCGGCGCGGCCGGCGCGCTGGCGCGCGGACGCGCCACGGCGTCGGCCACGCCGCTATCGGGAGTCTTGTCGCCAAACAGCGCCAGGCCTGCCGCGAGCAGCACGCCCGCTGCCAGTATCATGTGACGGCGTTTCATCGTGTGGCCGCCCCGTCAGTGAGATACAGCGTGAAACGCAGGCGCGCGTCCAGCGTCGCGTCGCCCACCGCGTCGCGCCGGAAACTGACTTCGTCGAGCGCGGCGAACGGAATCGCCGCCAGCGTCTGCAGGCAGAATTGCCACACGGCCGGATAGCTGCCCTTCACCGGCAGCACGATCTGGTAGGTGTGGAAATGCCCGCCCTGATCCTGCGCCGCCTTGTACTGGCCGGCCGACAGCGTGATGCCGTTCTTGCCAGCGAGCGCAAACAGGGTTTTCAGCTGCTGCTCGACATAGCGCCGTTCGCCCAGCGTGTCATAGAAGTCGGCCAGATTCTGGTCCGCGCTCGGCGGCGCTGCAACCAGGCTGACCGGTTTGCTGTCGGACGGCGGCGGCAGCAGCGCCAGCGCGCGTTGTACGCGCGCCTGCGGCGCCTGCCACAGCCAGGCGCCGGCGCCGGCCGCGCACAGCAGCGCGCCCAGCAGCGCCGGCGTGCCGCGCCGCGCCAGCCACAGGCGTGCTTGCAGCGAGAAAGTTGAAAATTCGAGCGCCGTCATCGCGCCGCTCCGTGGCTGGACCACTGCACGTCGAGCGTGAAACGCACCGGCCGGTTCGGGTCCTGCTCGTTGATGTCATGTTTGCTCAGTTGCGCCGCCACGAAAAATTCCTGCTCCTTGATCTGTTCCACGTAAGCGAGCATGGCGTCGCTGTTGCGCGCCTCGGCGTTGATGCGCAAGGTGCGCGTCTTCGGGTCCGGCTCCAGTCCCAGCAAGGCCACGTCGGCGCTGCTGGCCTGTTCGAGCGCGTCCTGCAGGTCGCGCCACGGCAGGTTAAGTTGGGCTACGGCGGCGTTCACCGCCAGTGCCTGCGCCTCGGGGATACTCACCTTGAGAACCGGCGCGGGGGCGGCGGCGCGCCCGGCGTTGGCCTTTTGCAGCTGGGCCTCGCGCGCGCTTTGCTGCGCCTTCAGCTGGACGATCGCCAGCGCCGCGCTCACGCACAGCGCCAGGCCGAGCGCGCCCAGCAACCAGCTGGCCGCACTGGTGCGATACAAGGTGCGCCCCGCGCTGGCGGGCGCAAAATCGATGCGGATCGGCTTCATGCGCGCGCTCCCGTGTTGGCCAGCATGGCGCCGTTGGACGCGCCCGCGCCGAGCCGGCGCACCGGATCGAGCAGGCTGCAGCGCAGCGTCGCGTCGCCGCCCAGCCAGCTTGAGGGCACCTGCCCGCACGCTTGCAACTGGGCTGGCGCAGTCAGGTTGCAACGCAGCGCTTCGCGCGTCAGGTGGGCGCTTAGCCAGGCCAGGTCGGCCTGCGCTGGCAGCGGCACGCTGCGCACCGTGTGCAGCTGCCTGGCGTCGATCATCCCCAGCGTGAGCAGGTTGTCATGCACCAGCGCGAACCAGGCGCCGGCCTTGAGCGCGCCGCGCCAGCGGTTCCAGGCGCGCACGAATTGCGGCGCCAGCTCAACGATGGTGAGCTGCTGTTCGCGCGCCACCTGCTCAAGCGGACCGAGTAGCGCACGCGGCAACGCGGCGGCCAGGAAAGGCCGGCGCGCGTCCCAGTCGGCCATCACCGCCCAGCTGGCCGGCGGCTCGCCGTACAAAGTCTGAAAACGCAGCGCGCAGGCCGCCTCGATGTCGGCCATCCGGCTCGCGCCCTGGGGTGGCGTGACCTGCCACAGGCGCAGCAGGTCGTCGGCCAGCACGATCGTCAGCGCCATGCGCGCGTACGCGCGCTGCTCGCCAAATAGTTCAGTGAGCGCCAGCGCGCAGCGCTCGGGCGAATCCAGCTCACCCACGCCCAGCGCGCGCTCGGCCAGCACCTGCGGTGCAGCGCGGCGCCAGCGTGCCACCCGCACCAGTGTGAGCGCATCGCGCGCGACGCCCAGATGCAGCGAAAAAGCGAGACGATTAAGCATGCAGGGTAACCCGTTTAATTTCGGCCAGCGTGGTGGCGCCACGCTTGACCAGTTCCAGCGCGGCCAGGCGCAGGCTGCGCGTGCCGTTGGCGTAGGCGGCCGCCTTGATCTGACGAATCGGACGCTTGTCGACAATCAGCTCGCGGATCTCGTCGTTAAGCGTCAGGATTTCGGCGATCGAGCGACGCCCCTTGAAGCCGGTGCCGCGACAGTCGCCGCAGCCCTTGCCTTCCATGAAATGAAAGTCGCTCACGTCGGCGCGCGTCAGGCTCACCGCCGCCAGTTCGGCGTCCGACGGGGTCTGCGGCGCGGCGCAGTGCGGGCAGTTCATGCGCACCAGGCGCTGCGCCCAGATGCCGTTCAACGCCGACACGAAGGCGTACGGATCGATGCCCATGTGGGTGAAGCGGCCGAACACGTCGAATACATTATTGGCGTGCACCGTCGTCAACACCAGGTGACCGGTCAGGGCCGACTGGACGGCGATTTCGGCCGTCTCGCGGTCGCGAATCTCGCCCACCATGATCTTGTCCGGATCGTGGCGCAGGATCGAGCGCAGGCCCTTGGCAAACGTCAGTCCCTTCTTTTCGTTGACGGGAATTTGCAGGATGCCGGGCAGCTGGTACTCGACCGGATCTTCAATGGTGATGATCTTTTCGCGCCCGTTGTGAATTTCGGTCAGCGCCGCGTACAGCGTGGTGGTCTTGCCCGAGCCGGTCGGCCCCGTCACCAGCAGCATGCCGTAGGCCTCCTGGGCCAGTGCGCGCAAGGTGGCCAGCGACGGCGCGTCAAAACCGAGCGCCTCCAGCGTCAGCGAACCATACGCTTCGATCATGGCGCGCTTGTCCAGAATCCGGATCACCGCATCCTCACCGTGGATGCTGGGCATGATCGACACGCGCAAATCGATCTCGCGCCCGCCCGCCTCGACCCGGAAGCTGCCGTCCTGCGGCACGCGCCGCTCCGAGATGTCCAGTTCGGCCAGCACCTTCAGGCGCGAGATGACCTGCTCGGCCACGTCGATGCCGTTCACCGAGGTGGCGTGATCGAGCACGCCGTCGACCCGGTACTTGACGGCCAGCCCGCCGGACGTCGATTCGAGGTGGATGTCGGAGGCGCCTGCCTTGAGCGCATCGTACAAGGTTGAATTGACCAGCTTGACGGCCGGACTGGCCGCCTCGCTGACGGAGGCGAACGACAGCACGGCGGCGGTCTTGCCGTCGCGCTTGACATCGCTCGTGCCAGTCGACAAACCGTCGACCGCGCGCGCGGACTCCTCGTGCTTGGACAGGAAGGCCTGAATGTCGGACGCCAGCGCCAGGCAGATGTGCAGCGGCGCGTGCGCACCGGCGCGCGCGCGCGCGCCCAGCCAGGTTTGCAGGTCCAGGTCGAACGGGTCGGCGATCACGCCAACCAGTGCGCCGCCGGCGCCGCGCAGCAGCACGCAATGGCGCGCCAGCGCCTGCGACAGCGGCAGCAGGTCGAACGCCGGCACATAGGCGAGCATGTCGACCGTTTCCAGCACCGTCATGTCGAACGGCTCGGCCAGCGCCTGCACGATCACGCGCCGCTCCAAACCGGTCAGCGCCTCAAGCTCTTCGACGAGCGCCCGTTGCGACTGCGCGCTTTGCGCGCGCGCGCGCGCCAGCAGCGCATGCTCGAAGTGTGGCGGCGGCGCCGTTTTCAAATTGGCCGTCATGACATGTCTCCTGCCAGATCGAAAATCGGCATGTATAGCAATACAACGATGGCGCCCACGATCAGTCCGATGGCCGCCATCAACAAAGGTTCAAAGGTGCGCGTAAAGCGGTCGATCCAGCGGCTGATTTCGCCGTCGTAGAAAGCGGCCGACTGGCTCAGCATCGGCCCCATGTCACCGGTGCGCTCGCCCACGCGCAGCATGCGCAGCGAAATCGGGGTGGTCAAGCCGTGGCTGTCGAACGCCTGCGACAGCGGCAGGCCCGACTCGATCATCATGCGGGCCTGCTGCAGCCCCGCCTTGACGGTCGGCGAGACCATGCCTTGCACCGTCTCGATCGCCTGCACGATCGGGATGCCGCCTTCGGCCAGCATGCCCAGCGTCAGGTACAAACGCGACAATTCATAGATGCGCACCCGCTCGCCGATGCCGGGCAATTTTGCCAGCAAGCGCACCACGCCGCCTTGCGCCATCATGCGTCGCAGCGTGAACACGACGGTGCCGGCCAGCGCCGCCACGCCGCCCAACAGCCATGCGGTGTGTTGGGCGGCGAACTGGCCCCAGCTGAGCAACAGCTGCGACATCCACGGCAGATTGCGCCCGGCGCCCTGGTACACCTCGGCGAAGCGCGGCACCACATAGGTGATCAGAAAGCCGCTCACACCGCCGCCCACGGCCAGCAAAATCATCGGATAGATCGCGGCGCTGACGATCTTGCTGCGCACCGTGTCGATGCGCTGCTGGTAGTCGATATAGCGCGACAGCGACTGCGGCAGGTCGCTGGTGCCCTCGGCCGCCTTGACGATGCCGATATACAGTGGCGGGAAGCGGTCGCTCTGCTCGGCCAGTACGGTGGAAAAGCGCTTGCCCTCGCGCAGCCCGGCCAGCAGGCGCGCCAGCACATTGGCGGTGACCGGCGCCGTTTCCTTTTCCATCAGCGCTTCGAGCGCCTCGACCACGCCCAGTCCGGCCGACAGCAGCGCCAGCAATTCCTGGCTGAACAGCACCAGCGACATCGCGCCGGCGCCCTTGCGCGCGCCGCCCAGCAGCGTGCCGCGCAGCGGCGTGACGACGCTCACGAACAGGCCGCGCGCCTCCACCTGGCGGCGCGCGTCGGCCTCGTCGAGCGCGTCGACGGTCCATTGCGACACCACGGCGTCGTGTGACAGGGCTCGGACATCGAACTGCATGCTCAGTTGCTCGCTAAAAGGGAAAAGCCGGCGCCGTCACTCAATTGCTGATGTCGGCGTCCTCGCCGCTGCCACCAGGCTGACCGTCGCGTCCGAGCGAAATGATCTCGAACTCGCCCTTCGCGCCGGGCGCGTGATACAAGTACGGATGTCCCCACGGGTCAAGCGGCACGGCTTTCTTCAGATAAGGACCGTTCCACTTGCTGGCACCAGCGCCGGAACTGGCACCGGCGTTGGGCGCGGCCAGCAAGGCGGCCAGGCCCTCTTCGGTGCTGGGGTAGCGGCCCACGTCGAGCCGGTAGGTGTCGAGCGACTTCTCGAACGCCTCGATCTGGGCCTTGGCGATGGTCACTTCCGATTTGCCCAGCTGGGCAAAATACTTCGGCCCAACGTACGCGGCCAACAAGCCGATGATGACGATCACCACCAGCAATTCAAGTAAGGTGAAGCCGCGCTGCGTGCGCCCCGTTCGTTGCGACCTGGCGCGCTTGATCTCTACTGCACACATCCGTTCGACTCCTCATTTGACCAGCGTTGATTGTAGCTATCCAGCCCGCACGGTAACACCGGCCTGTGCGGCAAGCAAGGGGCCGGGGCGTGCAAGACTACCATGCCGCCGGGGCGCACGACAAACTTTAATTTGATTAAATATATTAAGAATACATCAAGGCGATGTTTTCAAGCGCGAACGAACGTTGCTATTTTGACACACCAAGAGTTTTGCCAGATTGTCCACCATTTCAACAACAACAATCCCACGCTGCGAATGGGAGGCTGCCATAGACGATGACAAATTATATTTTGTCTTTGACATGAATAACCATATTCTTAACGTTGAAAATGATCTCACAGATTTTGTGTATTTTGCTATAGTAGATCGGACTCCTGCTGTACGCAGGGGAGAGACAGGCCGGGCAACCGGCCCAAGCACGGCAGTAAATCAAAGCCAAAATAATTAAAGGAAGATTTATGAATCGTATGACGCATCCCACCACGATGCCATCGGGCAACTGTGGCCACCAACCGGGCTCCAGCATGAAAGCAGACACCATGAAACCTTTCAAGACCTTGTTCGCAGTGGCCGCGTTCGCGCTGGCCGCCACCGCACACGCCGACTCGTCGAGCGTATCCGTTCCCGTCATGCAGAACGCCGTCAATGAAGGCTTTGGCGACCTCAGCGTGCTGGCCGGCAATGGCTGGGCAATGAGCAACCAGAGCGCACCGGGCAGCGAGAGCTGGGCGGCCGGGTATGCCGAGGCGATCCATGATGCGAGCGGCACGCCCGAGTCCTTCATCGGTTCGAGCTACGCCAGCGCTGGCGCTGCCACCATGGTCGACAACTGGCTGATCACCCCAGAATTCACGCTCAACGGCCACGCCCACCTGAGCTTCTACGCCAACTCGCCTAGCGTCGCCGACGGATTCGCCGACAACCTTGACGTGGCGTTCAGCGCCGGCAGCGGCACCGCCATCGCCGGTTTCGGTCCTTCCCTGCTCACCGTTGGCGCCGCCGGCATGAACGGCTGGACCCAGTATGACGTCGATGTATATGGCTCTGGCACCGGTCGTTTCGCATTCCGTTACAACGTCGCCGATGTCAATCAGGCTGACTATGTCGGCATCGACAGCGTCAACGTCGATGTCGCCGCTGTTCCGGAACCGGCGAGCTACGCGATGATGGGCCTGGGCCTGGCCGTGCTTGGACTGGCACGCCGCCGCAAGCAGCGCGCAGCCTGAGCGCAGTTTGGCGCGCCAGCGTCAAATGCCAATTGATGTGTATCCAATTGAAAGAGATCTAACCATGTCGAATACAACAATTTCACTGCGTCGAAGCGGGATGCGCACGCTGCGCATCGGCGCCGCTGTCGCCGCCTTCGCATTATCGTCGGGCACCTTCGCGGCCGATGCGCCGGGCATGATCATGGTGCGCGACGCCGAAACGGGCTTGATGCGCGCACCAACGCCGGACGAGTTCAAGGTCCTGCATGGCGCCGAGCAATCGCGCCTGAGCGCGCTCAAGCCAGCCGAGCGCGACATGAGCGCTGCACGCATGGTGCGGCGCGAAGACGGTGTGCTGCAAAAGCACGTGTCGGACAAATCGACCGTCTATTCGGTCATGACGCGCGCCGCCGACGGCAGCATGGTCATGCAATGTGTCAACGGCGCAGACGCCGCCGATGCCGCCGCACACAACGCCACCACCCCGCATTCCGAGGAGCACAAGCATGACGTTCAATAACCGTTTTGCCCCAAAAACAATCGCGGCGGCGCTGGCCTTGAGCTTCGGCCTGCTGGCGCAAGCCCAGGCGGCGGTCGTCATCAACATCGTCAACGGCAACGCAGCAGGCGTCGGCTTCAATGACACCACCCCGGCCGCGCCGGTGGGCGGCAATACCGGCACGACGCTGGGCGAGCAGCGTCTGATCGCGTTCACCTATGCGGCCAACATCTGGGGTAACACCCTGACCAGCGCGGTTCCGATCAACATCAATGCGACCTTCGAGCCGCTCACCTGCACCGCCACCGGCGCAGTGCTGGGCAGCGCAGGCGCCTGGGATGTGTTCGCCAATTTCCCGAACGCACCAAAAGCGGGAACCTGGTATCCGACCGCCCTGGCCAACAAACTCTCCGGCACCGACCTGTCCGCCCCTGGCGACCCGAACATCCGCGCCCGCTTCAACTCGCGCCTGGGCTTGTTTGCCGACTGCCTGCCGGGCCCTGGCTTCTATCTGGGACTGGACAACAATCACGGCGCCGGCATCGACTTCGTCACCGTGTTGCTGCACGAAATGGGTCACGGTCTTGGCTTCCAAACGTTTACTAGCGGTCAAACGGGTGCCCAGGAAGACTACGGCGTTCCAGGCGGCGGCATCCCGTCCGTGTGGGATCACTTCATGCAGAACAACCGCACTGGCAAACTGTGGGTCAACATGAGCGATGCCGAGCGCATGGCGTCGGGCAATAGCGGCACCGGCCTGTCGTGGGTAGGCGCCGGCGTCACCGCCGCCGTACCGTCGGTACTGTCGAAGATGTCGCAATTGGGCATCAGCGGTGCCAATGCGGGCGCCGTGACCGGCAATTACACGGTCGGCGATGCTGCCTTCGGCACCCCGCTCAGCTCGACCGCCGTCACCGGTCAGCTGATGCCCGTCGTCGACCAGCCTGACGGCAGCGGCACGGCCTGCGGCACCTTCAGCGCAGCCAATGCGCTGGCAGTGAAAAACAACATCGCGCTGATCGATCGCGGCGTGTGCACCTTCGCCGTCAAGGCCAAGAATGCACAAAATGCTGGCGCGATCGGCGTTGTGCTGGCCGACAACCGTCCTGAAGCCGTGTTCGGACCGAGCGGTTCGGACCCGACGCTGGTCATCCCGGTCGTTGAAATCACCCAGGCCGATGGCGTGACGCTCAAGTCGGCACTCAAGCGCCGTACCCGCACCGCCTCCGGCGTGATCGCCAGCCTGGGCAAGTCGTCCACGCAGTTCGCCGGCACCGACAGCACCGGGCACATCCTGCTGTACACACCAGTGGTGTACGAGCCGGGTTCGTCGGTATCGCACTACACGACGGCCGCGTTCCGCAATCAGTTGATGGAACCGGCGATCAACGACGACCTGCTGCATACCCCGCTCACGCCATACGACTTGACGTTTGAACTGCTCAAGGATATCGGCTGGTAATTGAGGCAAGGCGCGGCCGGTACGGCGCGCCAGGCTGTTTCGAAGGCTGCCAGCTCGCGCTGGCGGCCTTTTTTTATGTGCGCGCCGCGCCGCGCCGCTCCGGCACGCCGAGCGGCGCGTGCGTCACCGCCTGGGTGCGGTTGTTCACGCCCAGCGTCCGGTAGACGCGCTGCAGGTGGTTCTTGACGGTCAGACCGCTGATGCCCAGGATCTGGCCGATGTCGTCGTTGCTCTTGCCTTCGCGCACCCAGTGCAGGATCTCCCTCTCGCGCACGCTGAGCGCACGCGCCTGGATCGGTGCGGCGCTGCCCGCCGAACCGCCGGCTGGTGCCGGCCAGAGGCTAGCGCCGCCCTGCTGCGCGGCTACGCGCAGCAGGGCCAGGTGCAAATACGGCAGCAACAGATCGAAGAAGTAGGCCTGGCGCGTGCCCGGCTTGTGCGGCAGCCCGGCCAGGATGAAAAAGCTGGCGCTGCCGGCCAGCCGCTCGGTGCCGTGTACCACGATATGTTCATAACCCAGCGCGGCCAGTTCGGGCAAGAAGGCGCGCAGAGGGGCGCCGCCGGCGCGCTCGATGGCCGGCAGCATGGCGGGCAGGGACGCGCCCGCGCGGCACGCCTGTGCCAGGCGCAGTGCCAGACCGTGGCGCCGGTCGCACCACAGACGCAGCGCCGCCGCGTGCAGCGGCGCGCCGTGCACGCACTCGATGTGCGCGAGTTCGTCGTGGGCGCCAAATTGCAGACACAGCATGAACTCATGCGGCAGCAGCGCCTGAAACTGGCCCTGGGTCCACAGGAAGAATTGATTCAGGTCGCGCACCTGCAGGGCCGCCTCGATCACGCGCAGCAGATACTCCTGCTCGCGCGCGCTGAGGATGACGGGACGCTCCATCCGGTCCAGCCGGCTCAGGCGGGCGCGGCCTGCCAGCCACGCATCGCGGCCGCATCCCAGGCGACGAAGCGGTAGCCGCTGCCGCGCACGGTTTCGATGTTTTCCTGATGGCCAGACGGCTGCAGCGCATTGCGCAGCCGCCCCACATGGGCGTCCACGGTGCGCTCGTCGAGGTAGGCATCGTGCCCCCACACCTTGTCGAGCAGTTGCGAGCGCGAATGCACGCGCTCCGGATGGTGCATCAGAAAATTGAGGAGACGAAATTCGACCCGCCCCAGCGCCACCTGCGCCACGCCGGCCGTGACCCGGTGCGTGCTCGGGTCCAGCCGCAGACCGGCCATCTGCACCGTGCCGGCGCCCGCGTGCGGTGCGCGCCGACGCAACAGCGCATGGATGCGCGCGATCATTTCGCGCGGGCTGAACGGTTTCGTCATGTAGTCGTCGGCGCCCGATTCGAGCGCCAGGATCTTGTCCTGCTCGCCGTCGCGCTGGGTCACCATGATGATCGGCAGTTCGCGCGTGCGCGGGTCGGCGCGCAGGCGCCGGATCAGTGAGATACCCGACTGGCCCGGCAAGGTCCATTCCACCAGCAACATATCGGGCAGGCATTCATCGATCATCACCAGCGCCGTTTCGGCGTCAGCCGCGCAGACCACCTGATGGCCGGCGCGCCGTAAATTAAATGCTATCAAGGCCTGGATGGCCGGCTCGGTCTCGACGACCAGAATGTGTGCTGACATGCGACGATCCTAAGGAAATGCTACGCGTGCGGCGACATCGAGATGGAAATGCTGCCCGGCAGTACACTTGCGGGCATCACGGACACTGCAACGAGCGCGCCGACAATTTGCTAAGGCACGAGTTTACGGTGAGAATGTGACGCCATCGTGACCGGCGGCGCAGATTTTTCCGCCGCAAAGTCGCAGTTCTGCCATTTCCTGAGAACCAACTATGCATCAAGCAAATGTGCTTGACCAATACAATTTATTTTTCGGATTGATTGCTTTTTCGTCTAAATAAACGCAGCAAACGCCTGCAAGACACAGACTCCGGTGTCCCTTGTCGGCATGCCGCGGCGCGTCAGTCAGGACTGCACGAGCGCTCAACGTGGGAGCGCCGCCGCACGTTCTGGCTAGCATTGGCGCGCAAGCGCGGGATGGGCCGTGGCGGCGTGTGCCAAAATACCCGGTTGCAGCGGGCGGGGGCGCGACGGCGCCGCACCCCGGCTTCGTCCTGGCGGCTAGCGCCGGTACGGCGCTGCCAGCGGCTCGCCGATGAACACGCCCTGGGCCGGCCAGGCCACGCTCTTCCAGTACGCTTCGATGGCGCTGGCGCCGGACGCGTAGGCCTTGATCAGCACGGTGGGGTTGGGAAATTTCTGCCAGTAGTTGCACGGCTCGGTGACGGTGCCGTAACTGGCCGTGGCGCCGGCGTCGAGCCAGCGCAAGGCGCTCATCTGGCCGTCCGCCAACAGGTCGCCGCCGAACGACGTCAGGTGGTCGGCCAGCGCGCCTGGCACAAAGTGCAATTTCTCCAGTCCCGCCACGCGCGCCATGCCGGTCTGGTACAGCATGATGTCTTGCGCGCCGTCGAGCACGTCGGCGCTGACCCGCTTGACGCTTAATTTCTGCAACTGCAGGCGGCCGTTGGGCGGGAAGAAGCGCGCCCGGCTGTTGCGCGGCGTCTCCGATGTCGTCAGGTAGTAGGCGGTCGCGGCCGGCGTGTGAAAACCACTGGCCACGCCCCGCCCGATCAACTCCTTGGCATGCTCGACCGACTCGGTGGGCAGCAGCATTGACAGGCGCACGCCATGATCGGTGTAAGGCCGCCCCGGCAAAGCATTGAAGTAGGGACTCATCTTGCCCGGGTCGCAAGTGCGCGCACACTGGGCCGCATCAAAGCCCAGGCTGAAGGCGGACGTGATGGCGTTGCACTCGACGGCATAGGGTGCGGTCCAGATCATCAGCACGGCCTCGATATCCGGTCCCAGTTGGGCGTCGATGTGCGCCTTGAGCTTGTTGAAGCTGGCCACGTCGAGCGTGTGTGGCTTGTTCGGAATGTGCACGTGCACAACGTTCTTGGCGGGGATCTCGCGCATCTGGCGGTAGTACTCGCCGATCGTGACGCTGTTGGGCTCGTCGTCGTTGATGACGATCGCCAGCTGGGACGCTTGCAGCGATGCGGGCGTATGGTTGGCGAACTGGGCCTGCGCGGGAACGCACTGCCCGAGCAGCGCGGCGACCATCAAGAGAAAACTGGAGAGACGCACGTGCAAGCCCGATCAAAGTCGATTGAATTGTCCCTGCGGCGACGCTAACGGGCGCGCCTGGGCTGCCCGCGCGCCGCCGGTGGCTCAGGTACGCTGGTAGATGTCTTCGAAGCGCACGATGTCGTCTTCGCCCAGATAGCTGCCCGACTGCACTTCGATGATGTGCAGCGGCAGCTTGCCCGGATTTTCCAGCCGGTGCGTCATGCCGATCGGGATATAGGTCGACTCGTTTTCCGACAGCAGGCTGACCTTGTCGCCGCAGGTCACGCGCGCCGTGCCGGACACGACCACCCAGTGTTCGGCGCGGTGGTGATGCATCTGCAGCGACAGCTTCTCGCCCGGCTTGACGGTGATGCGCTTGACCTGAAAACGCTCGCCCGAATCGATGCCTTCGTAATAGCCCCACGGCCGGTAGACCTTGGTGTGATGCAAATGTTCGGTGCGTTCCTTGGACTTGAGGTGATCGACTACCTGCTTGACGCGCTGCACCTGATCCTTGTGCGCCACCAGCACCGCGTCGGGCGTCTCCACCACCACCAGATCATCGACCCCGATCACGGCCACGATGCGGCTTTCGGCGCGCACCAGACTATTGCGCACGCCGTCCAGATACACGTCGCCGCGCTGCACATTGCCGTTGGCGTCGTGTGCTTGCACTTCCCACAGCGCCGACCAGGAGCCCACATCGCTCCAGCCGATATCGGCCGGCACCACCACCGCGTGTTCGGTGTGCTCCATCACCGCGTAGTCGATCGAATCGGACGGGCAGTTGACGAACGAGGCCTCGTCGAGCCGGCAAAAATCGAGGTCGCGGTAACCGAGCCGCACCGCCGCTTCGCAGGCGCTGGCGATGGCCGGTTGAAAACGTTGCAGCTCACGCAGATAGTCGGCCGCGCGCAACAGGAACATGCCGCTGTTCCAGTAGTAACCGCCCTGATCGAGAAAACCTTGGGCGGTGTCGCGGTCGGGCTTTTCGACGAAGCGCTCGACCCGGTAGCAGTCGCTGGCGCCATCGAGCGCGTTGCCGCGCCGGATGTAGCCGTAGCCTGTCTCGGGGCCCTGCGGCACGATGCCGAAGGTGGCCAAGGCACCGCTGTCGACTGCCTGCATGGCGCGCGCGACCGCTTGCGCAAACGCGTCCTGGTCCTCGATCACATGGTCGGCCGGCAGCACCAGCATGGTCGCGTCGGGGTCCAGCGCCATCAGATAATAGGCCGCCGCCGCCACCGCTGGCGCGGTGTTGCGCCCGACCGGCTCGAGCAGGATGCCGAGCGGGTTGGCGTTGATTTCGCGCATCTGTTCGGCCACCATGAAGCGGTGATCGTTGCCGCATACCACCAGCGGCGCCATCAGGTTCGGCCAGTCGGCCACCCGCAGCGCCGTGTCTTGCAGCATGGTGCGGTCCGACACGAGCGGCAGCAATTGCTTGGGCATCACCGCGCGCGACAAGGGCCACAGGCGGGTGCCGGCGCCGCCGGACAGGATGACTGGATAGATTTTCATTGAGACTTTCCTGGACTTGATATCGTTATTATGTTCTGCTGCGCGCAACGCCGGCGCGTCCAGCTATTTGGGGGTCGATTGCCAACGCCAGGCGTCGGCGCACATTCTGGCGACGTCGCGCTCGGCCGTCCAGCTCAACTCGGCCTGGGCCAGCGCGGGGTCGGCGTAGCACTCGGCGATGTCGCCTGGACGGCGCGCCACGATCTGGTAGGCGATAGGCTTGCCGCAGGCCAGCTCGAACGCTCGCACCATTTCCAGCACACTGGTGCTGCGCCCGGTGCCCAGATTATAGGTGACGACGCCCGGACCGGCGGCCAGCTTGTCGAGCGTCTTGACGTGGCCCAGCGCCAGATCGACCACGTGGATGTAGTCGCGCATGCCGGTGCCATCGGGCGTCGGATAGTCGTCGCCATACACCGACAGGCGCTCGCGCCGCCCGTCGGCCACCTGGGCCACGTAAGGGAGCAGATTGTTGGGAATGCCGTTCGGGTCTTCGCCGATCAGGCCACTTTCATGCGCGCCCACCGGATTGAAGTAGCGCAGCAGCGCGATGCGCCAGGACGGGTCGGCCTTGGCCACGTCGCGCAAGATCTCCTCGATCATCAGCTTGCTGCGCCCGTAGGGATTGGTGGCCGACAGCGGGAAGTCCTCGCGGATCGGCACCGTGGCCGGGTCGCCATACACGGTCGCCGACGAGCTGAACACCAGCGTCTTGACGCCGAATTTGGCCATCGTCTCGAACAGCACCAGGCTGCCGGCGATGTTGTTGTCGTAGTAGCGCAGCGGTTGCTCGACCGACTCGCCGACCGCCTTCAGGCCGGCGAAATGAATGACCGCGTCGATCTGGTGCTGCCCGAACAGCGCCTCCATGGCCGCCCGATCGCGCACATCTGCCTCGACAAACAGGTAAGCGCGCCCGGCGATGCGGCACACCCGCTCGTAGACCGACGCCAGACTGTTGCACAGGTTATCGACCACCACCACGTCGTGCCCGAGCGCCATCAGCTCGATGCAAGTGTGCGATCCAATGTAGCCCATGCCGCCTGTTATCAGTATCTTCATCCTGGTAATCCTTGATCATCGTTGCAGAAATGGACAGAGCGCACCCATGCGGCGACATTCTATCAAAAGGCGGCGCCGGCCACCACGCATTAGGCCGGCGCGAGTGCGTGCGCCAGCAACGCGACGATGCGCTGGGCCGCCATGCCGTCCCATAATGCGGGGCGGCGACCGCGCTTGCCTTCGCCGCGCAGGATCTGGCGCGCGCAGGCAAGGATGTGCTGTGGATCGGTGCCGGCCAGCACGTTCGAGCCCTCCTCGACCGTCACGGGCCGCTCGGTGTTGGCGCGCAGCGTCACGCAGGGCACGCCCAGCGCGGTGGTTTCCTCCTGCAGGCCGCCGCTGTCGGTGAGCACCACGGCGGCGTCTTTCCACAAGTCGAGAAACGCCATATAGCCCTGCGGTCCGACCAGCGTGATATCCGGGCCGAGGTCGATGCCGAATTGCTCGAGCTTGTTGCGGGTGCGCGGGTGCAGCGGGAAGATCAGCGGCAGCTCGGCGGCCAGCGTGCGCAGCGCCGTGCCAATCCGGCGCAGCGTGTCGGCATCGTCCACATTGCTGGGGCGATGCAAGGTGACCACGCCATAGCGCCCCCCATCGACCCGCCGGGCCGCCTTGTAAGCACTGGTCTCGAACGTGCCCGGCGCGCTGTTGGCCAGCTTGTCAGCCTGATACAGCACGTTGTCGACCATCACGTGCCCCACGTAGTGGATCGCCGCATCGGGCTTGCCCTCGCTGCGCAGATGCGCCAGCGCGCTATGCTCGGTGACGAAGAACCAGTCGGCAATACTATCGGTGACGAGCCGGTTGATTTCCTCGGGCATCGAACGATCGCCGCTGCGCAAGCCTGCTTCCACGTGCGCCACGGGGATATCGAGCTTTTTGGCCACGATCGCGCACGCCAGCGTGGAATTGACGTCACCCACCACCAGCACCGCGTCGGGCCGTTGTTGCTGGCACAGTTGCTCGAAGGCCAGCATGATCTTGCCCGTCTGCTCGGCATGGCTGCCCCCGCCGGCGGCCATGAACAGGTCTGGCTCGGGAATGCCCAGCTCCTCGAAGAACACATCGTTCATCGCCCGGTCGTAGTGCTGGCCGGTGTGGATGATCTTGAACGCCAGCCCGCCGTGCGCCTGCAAGGCGCGCACGATCGGGGCGATCTTCATGAAGTTCGGTCGCGCACCGGCAACCAGATAGACAGTTTTCAAGTCCGCCTCCACCGCTGCGTGCCCGGCACACCGGACTGCCCTGCCCGCCGTGCGTCGGAACGTTGATTGTGCGCTCTGCTAGGTGCTGCGCTCCGGGCCGCTATTGCTGTGCAGCGCGCCGTGATCGGGCTCGGGCGATGGCGCCGGACGGGCCGCGCCCGGCACGCCGAACAGGCGGTCATAGGCCGCCAGCAGTTTCGGCGCCTCGTATTCCCACTCGAGTTCATTGACCACCCGGTGCCGGCCAAACTCGCCCATGCGCGCGCGCTGTTGCGGATCGTCGAGCAACTGGGCGATCTTGCGCGCCATGTCGACCGGATCGTTCTTGGCCGCGTACAGCGACGCATCCTGGGCCGACACCCGGCCCTCGACGAGGTCAAACTGGACGATCGGTTTGCCCAGCGCCATGTATTCCATGATCTTGTTCATGGTCGACTTGTCGTTCATGTCGTTGGCCACGTCCGGATTGACGCACACGTCGGCCGTGTTGAGCATGGCCAGCAAGTCCGCGTCCGGCACCCGGCCGGTAAAGGTCACGTGCTCGGCGATGCCCATGTCGCGCGCCATCTTTTTCATCAGGTCGAGCGAGGTGCCCCCGCCCACCAGGCCGAAATGCACATCGGTGCGGCCCATGTCCTTGATCAGGTGGTGCGCCGCCCGCAACAGCAGGTCGATGCCTTCCTGCGCGCCCATCACGCCGACATAGCCGACCAGAAAGGCGCGTCCCTGTTTGAGTGCCGGGGTCGGCGCCAGCGTGCGCAGGCGGTCCAGCTTCGGTCCGCTGCGCACCACGTACACCTTGTCGGCCGGCATGCCGCCGCGCTCGATCGCGATCCGCTTGTAGGACTCGTTGGTGGCGATCGACACGTCGGCCGTCTTGAACGACCAGCGCTCGAACAACACCATCAGCTTGTAGAAAAAATCGCGCCGGCCGAACTTGGCTTCGTACAGCTCGGGATTGATGTCGTGATGGTCGAACAGGAATTTTTTGCCCATCGTCAGCTTGAAAAAACCGCCGATCAGAAACAGCAAGTCAGGCGGATTGCAGGCATGGATGGCGTCGAAGCCGCGTGCGAACAGCACCTTCCAGGCCAGCCGGAAGGTGTGGAACAGCGCCAGCGAATACTCGACCAAGTAACCCTTGGCGCCCTCGGCCTCGAGTGGCAGATGGTAGCGATGGATGTGGATGCCGTCGATGACCTCGTAACGCCCCTCGTAGCCTTTGCCAGTCGGGCAGATGATCGACACTTCATAACCGTGCGCATGCAAGGTCGTCGCCTCCTGCCACACGCGCCGGTCGAACGGCGACGGCAGGTTCTCGACCAGGATCAGGACACGGCGCGTCTTACCAGCAGATGCCATCGTATTGCGCTCCGCTTTGTTGGGCGCTGATGCGCACCAGGTCGACGACGCTTTGCTGCGCCGTCAGTTTTTCGAGCACGCTCTTGAACTCGGGCGCGCCATTGCCGATGACGATGGTCTCGGCGAACGCCAGCACCTCATCCATGCTCTCGACCATCAGCTTCGAGATATGCGGAATATGGTTCAAGATGTAGTCCTGGTTGGCGCCAGTCAGCGCAGCCAGGTTGACGTTCTTGTCGTACAGCTTGAGCTGGTAACCCTTGCCCAACAGGTATTCGATCACGTCCACCAGCGGCGACTCGCGCAGGTCATCGGTGCCGGCCTTGAACGAGAAACCCAGGATGCCGACCTTGCGTTTGCCCTTGTCGGTGATCATCTTGATGCCCTTTTCGACCTGCTTCTGGTTCGACGCCAGGATCGAGTTCATCAGCGGCAATTCCAGGTCCAGGCTGCGCCCCTTGTAGGTGAGCGCGCGCACATCCTTGGGCAGGCACGAGCCGCCAAACGCGAAGCCGGGTTTCATGTAGTACGGCGACAGGTTCAGCTTGACGTCCTTGCAGAAGATGTCCATCACCTTGTGACCGTCGATGCCGACCGCCTTGCACAGATTGCCGATTTCGTTGGCGAACGCCACCTTGACGGCGTGCCAGCTGTTGTCCGTGTACTTGACCATCTCGGCCGTCTCGACGTCGGTGCGCACCATCGGCGCATCCATCTTGGCGTACAGCTGGACCAGCAATTCGCCGGCCTTGCTGTCCGTTTCACCGATCACCGTCTTGGGCGGATTGTAATAATCGTAGACGGCGGTGCCTTCGCGCAGGAATTCGGGGTTGTTGCACACGCCAAAATCGACCCCGGCCTTCTTGCCGGACGCCGCTTCGAGGGTGGGAATGACGACGCTGCGCATCGAGCCGGGCAGCATGGTGCTGCGCGCGACGACGACGTGAAAAGCGCTCTTGTCGCGCAGCGCGGCGCCGATTTCCTCGCACACCTTGCGTACATGACTGAGGTCGAGGTTACCGTTGAGCTGGGACGGCGTACCGACGCAGATCAGCGAGATGTCGGTGTCGAGCACCGCGTCGCGCACTTCGACGGTGGCGCGCAGCAGGCCGGCCTGGACGCTGGCGGCGATCATCTCGCCAATGTCTTTTTCGATGATCGGCGTAACACCCTGGTTGATCAGGGCCACCTTGGTCTGGTTCGGATCGACGCCGACCACCGTGTGGCCATCGCTGGCGAGGCAACCGGCCGATACGGCCCCGACATAGCCCAGGCCAAAGATACTAATTTTCATGACAGTTCCCTTGTGTTTGCGTCAGTCGTCTGGAACGATCCAACTTTAATCTGAAATACGGTGGTCCGTCGCGTGGTCCCGACAATGTTTTCGCGCCAAACCAGGCACGGCGCCGCCACTTTCGCGTCGTAACTGCGCGAGATCCATCCCAGCGGCGGCGTGTCGCTGCCCGCCACCACGCGCGCGCCTTCTGCGCCGGGCGGCAGCGTCACCGTCAGCTGGCAAGTTGGCGCCGTCACCAGCAATGTGTTGCCAACGAGCGACAGCACACTTTCCGGACTGAAATGCCAATGCCATTCTAACTCGTGTTCTTGGCAACATAATAATGCATCTTCGACAATAATCGTAGCACTTCGTTTGTCGTATTCTGTTTTCCGGCAGTGTAGCACCGGGTCGCTCAGCCGAACATAGCCATCGTGCTCGGCGCACAGGCTGTCGCGCTCGGCGTCGCTGTGCCACGACAGCACCCGCGTGTTGGCTTTGCGCAACCAGAGGAAGTTTCCGCCCGACTCGGACTGGTCCTGGCCGTCCACCCGCACCGTGTTGTGCGCGCTGGTGCCGCGGAAGTAATCGCGCCACTTGCCCTGGGTATGGTAGGCGTAGGTGCCCGGATCGATCAGGATCGGCATGCCGCCCACCGACAACGTTAACGCCAGCGCATCGGCGTGGCCGTGGGCGGCGATCGACAGGTAACCCAGCGGACCCGCGTCGGCCACCAGGCGCACTTCGCGCGCGCTGTCGAACTGCTCGCCCAGCACGTAATAGCCGCCGTCGGGAAAGCTGCGCGTCGGCGCTGCCGGGACGGCGCTGCCGAGCGCGTCGAAGGCATCGCGCCCGGCCGTGCCCAGCAGCCACAGGCTCTTGTCGTCGAAGACCCCCGCCTTGGCCTTAAAATCGGCGCGTCCGAACAACACCGCGCCGCTGGCCAGCAGCGAACGGTAAGGATGCCAGTCCGGCTGGCAGCTCCAGTGCACCAGCAGCGCGTCGTCGGCGTCGCCGATCATCGGCATGTTGCCCGACACATCCATCAGGGCGGCGATGAATTCGAGCATTTTTTCCAAGCGGTCCATGAAGGCCGGCGAACGCGGCAAGCCGTTGGCGCGGCCCAGCAGGCAGCAGATCAGCATGATGTCGGCCACCGAATGCTGATAGTAGATGGCCTGCTCGCGGTTGACGCCGTCCGGCCAGGTCTGGGCCAGTGCCTCGCACTCCAGTTCGCGCGTGCTCAACGCCAGCCAATGCGCGCTGACTGGCCAGCACGGCCAGGTCAGCGCCGCCACGTGCAGGCCCATCAGTTCGCCGAACAGGTGGTTGTTGGCCGACGAATGGCGCGAAAAATAACCGGCAATGAAATCGCAGTGCTGGTAGATGCTGTCGAGCCAGCGCTGGCGAAAAGCGCGCCCGGACTCGGACTGGAACAGCGCGCCGTCTGCGCCGCCCAGCAACTGCCAGCAGCACGACCAGTTCAGCAGCCGGATGCCCAATTCCAGCGCGCTGGTCCAGTTCGGGCCAAGCGGGTATGGGCACTGGCTGAACCAGGACTCGAGCAGGGTTTGCACGCCGTCGGCATAGCGCTGCTCGCCGCTGACATGGTAAGCCTGGGCCAGCTTGGTGATGGCCAGATGGCGGTTCGGCTCCCACAGGTATTTGATGTCGCCCACCACCGCCTCGTCGCGATAGTTGAGGCGCTTGCCAAACAGCAGCGGCGCCAGCGTACCGGTCTTGGGGTCGCGGTTCCATGCCGGCGGCATGCCCAGCGGCGCGTCGTGCAGCGCAAACACGTCGTGCCGTCCCGCCAGGATACGCTCGGCGGCGGCGCGGTAGGCGTCTGGCGCCGGCATCTGCGGCAAGGGCGTCAGCCACGCCTGTCCGAAGCGGCCTAGATCCGGCGCAGGCGGACGCTGCGCCGTCCCGATGCCCCAGCCTTGCATGCGCGTGTGCAGCGCGCTGCGCACGCGCTGCGCGACTTCGGCCGCGCCCATCGCGCGCAAACGGTTGAGCAGCCACACCAGCTTATTCACAGTGCGCTCCCCGCCACCAGCAAAGACCGGTCGGCAGTTCGAGGTCGCACTCGCGGCAGGCCACCGGCGCGAGCGAAACCGGGGTCAGAGTTTTTTTTCGCCGGCTTCATGGCGAAAATTACTCTGCCCCCGATTTCGCGCCCCGAAGTCCGCGTCCCCCACGGTATGCCTGCCAACAACTCGGAGGGGTCAGAGTAATTTGTGCATGAACCGGCACAAAAAAACTCTCCCCCCACCTCGGGCACGGCACAGCGTTGCGCCGCTGTTGAGCCGGCGACGCGAGCGAAACCGGCACTTTTGCGGCCCGCCGTCCGCGCCCGGGTCGCTGCCTGAAACACCAAGCCCGCCCGCATCACAGATACTGCCGATGCCAGATTTCCAGGTTGAGCAAGCTCCATAACAATTTCTCGTGGTTCTGCCGTCCCGCCACGTGGTCGGCCAGCACGGCCTCCAGCGCGGGGCGCTTGTAATAGTCGCGCGTGAGCGAAGCGGGACCGGTCAGGTGTTCGTACAAATAGTCGCGCATCGGCCCGCGGAACCACTCATTGACGGGGACGCGAAAACCCACCTTGGGGCGCTGCAGTATCTTGCTTGGCAACAGCTGCTTCATCGCCTCACGCAGTATCCACTTGGTCGCGCGCCCGCGCACCCGGTAGGCGTCGGGCAGGCTCGATACATAGGCCGCCAGCTCGTGGTCCATGAACGGCATGCGCGCCTCGATCGAGGCGGCCATCGTCATCCGGTCGCCCCGCTCGAGCAGATTGTCGGGCAGCCAGCTGGCCTGGTCGAAACTGAGGATGCGCCGCAGCGCCGTATTGTCCGCACTGCCGCCGTACAAGTCGGCCGGCTGCTGGCGCACAGGCGGATCGAAGGCGACCAATTGCGCCCGTTCTTTGTCCGACAGCACGCCGAACCAGCGCGGCATGCGCTCCTCGAAGGCGTCCAAGCCGAGGTTGACGATGGCCGTCTTGGCGCGCCGGAAGCTATACGGCAAGGCGCCCACGGCCGGCTCGAACACGCCGCTGCGCAACCAGGCGGGCAGGCGCTGGTAAGGGGCCGTCAAATTTTCATAAACATGCTTCGGGTAGCCGCCCAGAAATTCGTCGGCGCCCTCCCCCGTGAGCACCATCTTGACCGTCTTGCGCGCCTCCTTGGCCAGCAGATAAATCGGCACGTCGGACGGCTCGGCCACTGGCGCGTCGCGAAAGCGCACCAGCTCGGGCAGCAGCTTGATGATTTCATCGACCGACACGGTCAACTCGTGGTGCTCGGTGTTGAACTGGCGCGCGATCTCGGCGGCATAGCGCAGTTCGCTAAATTCGCCCTCCTTGAAACCGACCGAGAACGTCTTCACCGGCATCGACGAATGACGCGACATCAAGCCCACTACCGCCGACGAGTCCAGCCCGCCGGACAGGAAGGCGCCGAACGGCACGTCCGAAATCATGCGGATGCGCACCGATTCGTCGAGCTTGTCGAGGAAGGTCGCCACCGGATCGGCCGGCAATGGCGTCGTCGCGCGCACGGCATTGTCGGGCGCGGTGTAATAGCGCGTTTCGCTGAACTTGCCGTTTTCCCACACGGCGCTGCAGCCGGGGCGCAGCTTGTGGATGCCTTTGAACAGCGTGGCCGGGGCCGGTACGTAGCGGTAGGAAAAATAATCCCACACGGCGGCGCGGTCGACCTGCGCTGCCACGCCGGGAAAGGCCAGCACGGCCTTGATCTCCGAGCCGAACAGCAGATTGCCTTCGTGCTCGCAAAAAAACAGCGGCTTCTTGCCGAAGCGGTCGCGCGCCAGGAACAGGCGCTCGCGCGGCGCGTCCCAGATGGCGAACGCGAACATGCCGCGAAAATGCTCGACGCACGCTTCGCCCCACTGCTCGTAGGCATGCACGATGGTTTCCGTATCGGACGCGGTGGCGAAGGTATGCCCAAGCGCGATCAACTGCTCGCGCAGCGGCTGGAAATTATAGACTTCGCCGTTGAAGACGATCTGCACCGAGCCGTCTTCGTTGCCGATCGGCTGATGCCCGGTGGTCAGGTCGATGATCGACAGGCGCCGATGCGCCAGCCCGACACGATAGTTGCCGTCGCTGGTGGATGCTTCGAAAAAACCCGTGTCGTCAGGACCGCGATGGGCGATCGCCTGTCCCATTGCATCGAGCACGGCGTGCGGGTTGGGGGTCGCATGATGAACGATAAAACCGGCGATACCACACATGAATGACGACCTTTCGAATGAGATTATTGGGGCGCTGTCAGCGTCACATAGGCAGCGCGGAAATCCTCAGCCAGACGGGCCACCGTGTAGTGTTGCTCGGCGCGCGCGCGGCAAGCCTGCCCCATGCGCGCCAGTAATGGTCGATCGGCGTCCAGGCGCAAGATCGCGTCGGCCAGCGCGCGCGCATCGTGCGGCGCCACAAAATAGCCGTGCACGCCATCTTGCATCACGTCGGGAATCGCGCCGACAGGGCAAATCAAGGGCACCGTGCGCGCGGCCATGCTCTCCAACAAGGCATACGGCAAACCTTCGCGATGGTAGGTGGGAAAGCCGAACAGATCGGCCTCGTCCCACACCTTGTTTTTCTGTTCGCCAAACACGGCGCCGACAAAGCGCACCGATCCGGTCAGCCCCAACGATTGCACGCGCGCAGCCAGGCGCGCCTGCTCCGGGCCGCTGCCGGCGATAACCAGGGTGCTGGCGGCACCGGCCTGATGCACCAGGGCGAGCGCTTCGACCAGATCGAAGATACCCTTGTTCTCAGCCAGCCGTCCCACGTACACCAGCGCGAGCGGACCGCCCGACGCCGCTGGTTTTATCAACGGATCGGCCGCCAACTCAATCGCGTTGGGGATCACCGACAACGCAAGTGCCGCATCGAAAGCACGGTAGGCGCGCCATTCCTCCTGAGCGAGCAAGACGACCAGATCGGCCATGCGCAGTGCGCGCCGGAGCAAAGCGCGGCGCATCGGCTTATTGGCGAAGAACTTCTCCGGCAAGTCACCGCCATGCACCTGATACATGACTTTGCGCGCCATCGCCTTGGCGATGATCAGGTAAGCTAGGTCGCGCCAATAACTCTTGGGCTCCAGCGACGTGTTCAGGTGAACAATGTCGGGCCGATGGCGCAGCAACGCGCCGACGAATTGAAACGGGCTCCACAGGAAGCGTTGCAGTTTGCGCGCGAGCGATTCCGCGCGCCCCTCACTGCCCACTTGAAAGTGTACGAGATGAAATTGTTGCGCCAGCGTGGACTGGAACAACTGATTCAAATGGGTACTTACCCCGCTCACCGCACTCAGCGATGGCCCAAGCAACATTACAGTAGTCATAGGCGCGCAGTATAATGGATTTTTGGCAATTTCGTGTGCGCCGCGCACCGTCACGCCGACCCGAAGCATGAACGTGCGCGTCCACGACCGCCATCCGGGGACAGACCCGCGCCGACGCAGCAGCAAATGATATACTTAACATTTTAACTAGGTTTCAGAATGCGAATATTGAACATGGAACGCAAGAGCCTGCTGGCGCTTGCCGCACTGGTGCTTGGCTACTGCCTGTTGAACCTCCCTCTGCTGCAGATTTTGGGTTCGCAACTTGCGGGCCATGGCTACCGCGGCGCGTCCCGGATGACGGTCGTGATGCTGGCGTCGCTGTTGTTGTTTGCGCTCAGCATGACATTTTGCGGGCGACGTTTGCGCACCGTGTATGCGCTCGTGTTCGGAATTTCAGCATTCTCGAATTTGGGTTATTTTATCCTCGCCAACAACGCCATCGACTTCGATACCATGCAATGGCTGATCGACGAGTGCGACCAAGCCTTGAATATCGTCAAGAGTTATCCGGTCCAGATTATTAAATCGGCCTTGCCGGTATTGACGGGGATACTGCTGGCGTACTGGGCGAGCAGCGTCCTGTCGGCCATGCGTGCCGGCCACGCTATGCTTTTTAGCAAGTTCATACCGCTGGTGATCGGCCTCGCCCTGGTCGCATGGAACGGTTTCCTGTTCAAGATCGTCTCCACCAACCATCCGATGGAAACATCGGCGCTGACCTACTTGGTGGTGGCGAAAATGGCCAGTGCGGTGGTCGGAAATGCCCTTCCGACGCAGGTGGTGGCATCCCCACGGTTTGAAAAAGTCGTCCTTATCGTCGATGAAAGCATGCGCCATGACCACTTCGCAGCGGTGATGGGTGCGGAAGCGGCCAGACTGAATGCGATCGACTTTGGCGATGCAACGTCGCTTGCGCCGTGCAGTTCAGCGAGCAATGCGATGATGCGGTGGGGATATTCGCCAGCACACGCCGAAGACCCGCAGTTCGATGCGCGCACCAACCCCAAGATCTGGAAGTACGCCCAGCGCGCAGGCTTCACAACCCATTTGTTCGACGGCCAATCGACTGGTCAACCGCAAAACTTCATGGGAGCCGCGGAACGCGCCGAGGTCGCTGACTTCCGTGCGCTGTCCGCCGGCATCGACACAGACAAACTGATGTCACGCCAGATTAACGCCACACTACTGAGCAAGGGACGGGATTTTCTGTACGTCGTCAAGCGTGGCGCCCATTACTCTTATGAAAGTGCCTACCCGACGTCGATGCAGCCTGCGATCACGAGCCGCGCGCAAAGCTACGACGCGGCTATTCGCTACAGCAGTGCCGGGTTCTTTGACGCCATTTTTAAAGATGTCGACATGGGCAAAGTCCTCCTGATCTACACCTCCGATCATGGCCAGCGCCTCGATGGCACAGGTTCATCCCATTGCAACTCTACGCCACACCGCAACGAATTTTCCGTGCCCATGCTGGTCTTTACGGGCGACACCGCGTGGCGCGCGCAATTGAAGCAATCGAGCATCGACTATCATGACCAGGCTTGGCACGCGCAAATTTTCCCGACTTTGCTCGTCGGGCTAGGATTTGACAAGGAAACGATCACCCACGACTACGCCCCCACCCTGGTCGATGCGCCGGGAAAACGTTATGTGCTGAACTGGCCGTTCAAACCCTTCCCGAATCTCCGCTCCGCTGGCGCGCCAGCGCGTGCCGTTGCACACGTCACCGATATCGGGCCGGATGACTCACAAAGCGACCCCGCAGTCGGTTTTTCACTTTAACTGGCGTAGCGGGCAAAAAGCACCTCTATTTTTCGGAAGGTCGGTCGTCTGACTGACGTGTGCGCGCAACCCAACCGAGATCGCCGTTGGCGTCGCGCGCACCGACGGCGCTCGGACACAGTATGGGTGCATCGCCACGATCATGTCGGATCGAAACGCAACGCGGAGTCGTCAACTGCTCTGGGGCGCTCCCGAACGCAATACAATTGCGAGAGCGGGTCGCGCGAACCGAACGGACGCACCTCACCAATGAGGCAACAAAACGATTGCCGATTTGATGGGACCTGGCCGGCAGCGAGAACCCGCTAGGTCAGCGATTGACGCCGCGCGCGCCGAATCGCCAATACCGATCTGAGCGACGGCTGTCCCCGTGTCGACGAACATGCCCCGGACGAGCGGACAAAAACCCTCGACACGCTCAGCTTACCCCATCGTCATTGCGGCGCTGAACAACCGCGCGCTGACAAATTCCGGCGCGGGGGCCCCATCACGGGATGGATGATGTCATTCCGAACGCGCCGCGAACAATTGCGTTCGATCCCTTTGCCACTCGTCCCACAATAAAATGAGGTTGCGTCCCAGACGAATGGACGACTGCTCAACATATTTATATGTAAGTTGTGAAAATAAATAGCTCGCACATATCGACAACACGACAACAAAATAGCCACGATACGCGCCTTCTATGCCATACACCGTCGACACCAAGACCGCGGTACCGACGAATATCATATGAAACAGGTAGGTACTGTACGAAACATTGCCGTAATTTGAAAGAAATGCCAGCAACCCGCTGCGCGATGGTTCGTGCGTTTTACTGGAAATAGCAATCAGAACGCACAACAATGCAAATAAGCCGTAGAACTTCGCTCCAACGTCAAACAATTCAATCAGCCCCATGTGTTTTGCGGCAACAAAAAACAACGTCACAAACAACAATGGCAAGGCAACCGAGGGGCTAAAGTATAAATCGCTTCTCCTTCGCAAATCCGCCAGCAGCATCCCGCCAAAAAACGCGTATGCCATAGTGAAAAATTCATAACGCGCTACGGGAATAAGTTCAAATTTTCCAATCAAATACAAACTCGCAGCCATGACCAACGGCGGGAGGAAAAAAGATGTGCGGCGCATCATCAGTACGGCCAATGGGAATAACAAATAATACTGAAACTCGATAGGCACGGACCAATACACGGAATTGAAATAATTACCTGGCCCAGTAAAATTAAATCCGAGCGACAAATACACAAGAAAGATCTTCCAATTTCCCGGCCTGAGCGCTTCGGCAATCCAATTATTGACTATATCGAAGTGCGAGTAGAACACATCAAAAATTGCAAATATCCCCAACGACAAGAAAAATGCCGGCCATATCCGCATAAATCGCTTGAAATAAAATCTCACAATTGATCCGGGCGATTCTATCGCGCTATTACTAAGGAATAACGTGCATCCACTCAGTGCAAAAAATAAATAAACACCGAAATTACCAAGATCAAAAAAACGAACCACCTGCAATCCACTTGTCGACAGATTGACACTCGCCTCAATGGATCTAATTGAATGGGAGACCACGACAAAAAAGGCTGCAAAGCCTCGTAGCCAAGTTAATGCTTCGAAATGTCGGACCGTCATGTGTTTCATCCATTGCAATTTTTATTATACAGACCTGAGGACTGCAGTCCCAGGAAAACGCTGATCAATCAATTCTTTCCGCGCGACTGGCACTGTCAGCGGCGTCGAGTTTTCTCGGCAAACGGAATGTCAGTTCTATGCTATTGGACCGGCGATACTTGTTGATTTAGGCCGTGTCTTTGCCATTTCTGATCGTCAGGACGAAGCGCTGGTTTCCAAAAGCGTAAATGCTCGGCCAGCCAGCATCAGATTGACCAAGCCGAACAACGGGAACATACGCGCAGTGTTCTTTTCCAGGCCGCATTAGCGCGACCACCGATGACGAAAGCGGTTTTTCTCAACATAGAACGGATGCACAAGTTCAACCCGAACGAGAGCGTTCACGTGCTCGCGTTTTCCCGCCATGCGGCCCAGTTTGTTATTGGGCAGCGCCTTGCGTTTGGCAGGTTTCAACGCAACGTACCTGGTCACGCTTTCCCAACAATTCTCCTCGCGTATTTCGATGCCCTGGTAGCGCACATCGCACAGCGCCATGACACCGTCGCCGAGCAGCAGCGCGGTGCTTGAGGCACGTCGGACACGTTGCCAGCTGACGTGATGCCGACGATCTTCACGAGGGAGCCGTCGCAGCGGGTCAGCTTGTTTTTGGCGGTGTCTTCGAAGTCCGAAACGCTCTCCTGCATGATCAACTGTACGGTGATGAGCATGCCATTACTGTCTGAGATCTATGCGGCGAGCGAAACCGGCGCCGGTTGAATAGGTCAGCGCTCGCCAGAGACTGCGAGTCCGGCCGCCATACTAGACCAGCTGCCTAAGGTGTTTTTCACAACTATACGGAGAATGCTAAACATGCAGCGCGATCAGTACACGCCATTGTCATCAACGAATATCCCGTTAAACCGTCAGACCTAAAACGTGCGAACCACTGACTTCCTCATCATTTCAGCGATCGTTCAGACCTGGATGTGCATGCCCGCAATGATCGATTCTCCTGGCAGCAAAAAATAACACTTCAGCCAGACGCCGAAGCGCCAGCATCCCCAACCCACCATTCGATAGTGTATCAAGAAAAACCCGGGGCATCGACAATAAAATCGCTCGCTGCAGCGTCGCCGCGATGCGTGCAGCGTGCTCGCGGCGTCAGGTTCACAACCCCGCGGCACGACTGCCCACAGGGAGCGCTTCGGCCCCGACCATGCAGCGACCAGGTCCCCCTTTGACAGTGGGTCTCGCGCTCCTCCGCGACAGCGATGGCGTCCGAAAGCACACTCGCGAAAGCATCATCCAGCAGCGCGGCACGTGTCCAGACGCTCAGCCCACGGGCATATAATCGGGAAAACCGCCGCCACCCACGGCCTGAGATGCGGGAAAAGCTGAGCGGATTGACGTTGAATGGGGAAAGTGGGATTGACGGCCGCCCAACAACAGAGGGAACGGCGTCCACATCAGTGGATCATCACAATGCAATGCGCCGCCTCGACCTCGACGGCCTGACAGGCGACGCGTCCAACCGCCCAGACGGTCTGAGTGACCGAATAACACGACTGACAAAACTGACCTTCCTTCACGCTGGCCGCCGCACTACCCGACGTAGATACGGCACCGGCTCTGCATCGACCTCGGGTAACGCTAATTTGGCAAAGTCACAACCTGTCCACCGACAGTGAGGCGGCGCCCCGTTGAGGTCTTCTCTAACAGAACGTTTGGCCGCCGACACCCGACGTCGAGCAGGACCAAGAATTCAGCAGAGGTAACTGGCTGCGCTGTTACAAACGCACCGTGCGCCTCCTTGACACCAGGGCGGCTCGGACCATCCCACGCCGCAAATTTTGACCCGTCGCTAGTCAGCGAGCGAATGCACAGCGACTCAGTTCCATTTGTAATTTTCAAGGCATTCACTCCCTCCAGAACAAATGGCGCCACTGCATGCATATTCCACTCAAACAGGTGCGGATCGATCGATTTCAGCTTATCCAGGACGACAACCGCGTTATTCGTCCGGAAATACCAAACGTTTCGTAGCGCGCTTGTCAATTTCCCGCCATAAGCCGCTGTCGCGTCACCGGCGGCGTAGTCCATACTTGAACTGGTAGAAAAGGCCGTGATTTTTCCGTTATATCCAAGATTGGCTACGCTGTCGATGACCTGGCCATTTCCCCCATCAAACGTCACGGCATTGTGCGCCCTGGTCGTTCGATACCAACTACTCCACAAATCCGATCCGTAATAATCGTTATATCCAGCTTCTGTGAGAAGACGCCGCCCCCCGCTATCAATGACTATCGAATTCTGATCGCCATGCCCATGATTATAGGATCCAAAAGGGCTAGCCTTGAAATACGTGGAGGTGCGTAAAGTGTTGCTCAGCAAAGAGTGCATAGCCACCCAACCAATGCTTGGATAAAGCTTTGCATTTGCCGGAGGAATCGGCTTGACCGACGTCACAGGAACCAGCGGGTATGGCGACTCCAATTGCATCAAAGGATCTTCGCTGCCAGTCAGATTGCTCGCGTACCAAGCTGCCTCCGGGGTATTCACGCGCGCTGCGAATGTCTTCAGCACCGACGTATTAACCCAGCCCTCATGCGAATCTCCAAACACAAAACCTGGGGCATTGGGCGGGACAAAATGCATGAACATCTGAGCTGTACCCATCGCCCACGGTTTATCGTAAAGATTTACACCCGTCGCCTCTTTCAACACTCCCCACAAATGCAGAGAATCATGTATATCGTATAGGGCGTACGGCGTGCCATTGGCGTGCCCCCCCTCGGCGCCGCCCCAAATGTAGACTGAGTGAATATAATCCCGAACGGCGAAATCAAACCATTTCTGGGCTGCTGGAACGTCACCCACGGTCAACGTGGCGATCAAGGCCAAATATCCCAAGGATATCGCGCCATGCGAATCATACGGGGCTTCGTCCAACCGACCGTCGTACTCCATCAGATCAGCATACAAATTCTCGGTTCGACTGGTTACGGAAGCGAGCCACCGATCTCTGCGCTCTGCGCCAAGATCATCCCACAGGAAGTCAGCCGCCTTGAGCAAACACAGCGTCACTGTCCGATCGACGGTATCGCTGTTTTTGTTTCCCGTCAGACCGTTAGGATCGAGACTCGCCAACATATCACCACGGTAGATTGCCTCGGCCAAATAGCGTTTCTCGCCGGTTAAGCGATACAGCAACGCCGCCGCTTCCAACTGGTGCGAATTTGGATTTATGACCGCTCGCATATCAAATTCGATAGACGACGCACCGGATGCTTGGGTAATTTGACTCATCCAAAGCGCATCGCTAAATTCCGGCAACACGCCAATTCCCGAAGTCACATCGGAAACCAGAGAATTGAATGATGCGCCCCTATCGGCGATCATTTTCGCAGTCCAGCTGCTGTACGGCACGAATGGTTTTGTCAATTGCCGCGAGCGACCATGAGCAACCGTTCTAGAAAGCAAAACACTACTTTCCGGCACGACGAACGGTTTGGCATTGGTCAAAATAACAAAACTACGCGGTGTAGACCAATCGAGATTATTCGACGGTCGCACCCGCCAGGTATACGAACCCGCTGCCAAGGTGGCTGAAGGGAGATAGAAATTGCGCACCGTCGTGTAGGTGGCCACCACCGCACCACGCAGTGACAACTCAAGAACGTATCCAGGTACTGTTCCATAACGTGGCCAGGTAAATGAAGGCGGGTTCTGTGCCTGTTCGCTCAAAAATGCGGGCATGGGCCGAACCACCCGCACATCGCTGGCTTGCGCCCAATCGGCCAGACATGGCGTCGATGCCGCCATGAGCATTGACGCCAAACCTGCGGCGCAGAGAATGTTCTTGAAATACATATTCACTCCATTGAAGAGTATAGCTAATACTGTGAGAATTAAATTGATTGATACATCATCTCGGTGCGTGTCCGATCGCCACGCCAAGTCGCGCGATCAATGTGCGCGTTTTTGGCGGGCCATTTTTATGCCAAATTCAATCACCATGAAATAAATATTCTCAAATCAGGAATTCGGTAAATAACAAACAAACTCCCGATCATAAATTCCATTACTTAAATGACCTGGCATTTCGGTATATTCTATATACTCGAGTTACGCCAAAGGATCTGGAAGTGAGCGCACAGCATCCAATGATGCCCATCCCGCTAATGCAATAACGTCATCCTCTAGCTAACGCTTAACACACTAGCAATATTTCGCAACCACAATGAATGAGTTATGCAATCATCATCAGGACAGCCGTCCGACAGATGAAAAAGTATGAACATTACCAATAACATCACGAAATACCGAGCTCCGATTTTGTCAGACTATATCATGAGTTTCAAACGTGAAAGTAGACGCACAACAATATATTTGGATTGATTCCGCGAAAATGATAGTGTTATATACAGATATTATTGATGTAGCATTTCTTTTTGCGTAACAAGTTTCGAAACTCCACATACAAAGGTCACACCAAGCGTATAGCTAAAGGCACGGATGGGCAGACAATGGAGAATGTTAAGATCCTGATAATTGAAAATGCCAATCTGTTATATATTGATGATGTTTTAACGATAGCCGTTGTAGATTTGCACCAGAACCATGGCGCGCATTGGGCCCTGGAAGTTTCTCGCCACTCACGGATCGGCGCTAGACGATGCAGGGCAGCCGATGGCAACGCAACGGGCGAGCACCACCCGAAATCGATGACCAGTAAGGCAACGACGCGGCCGCCCCCAGGCCAGAACAACGTGCTCACGCTAGTCTAAGTCGTCGCGTCTGCAGCACATCCAAACACGTTTTCCTCAAGTTCCATGGTGACATGGGCCAGAATCCAACCCGTTGGTGGTCGTCCAACTTCGCAGGGAGAATGCGCTTCAAGTCAGGGAACTGCGGATCGATTCATGCTTTCGGCCGGAACTTGCGCGTAAGTCCATGCCCCCAAGGGGGAGCAGTTTTCCGATGGCGAGCAGATCAGCGCGTCCCAGCTCAGCCAGGTCGCATGCTCGAAGCGATACGATGGCCGTGTTGACGCGTCCTTGTGGTGCGCTCGTGGCCCCTTTACGCCAGCAATGGTGGCGCGCGATAGCGTTTGAGCAGAAGTAACACCCCGCGTCGCGTCGAGCTCGGGCTCACATTGGTCGTTATCACCCTGCCATGACCACCCCGGGGTGGGCCGACAGCAGATACGCAGCTGAAAGCAGACCGCCTAACTGTCAGGCTCGTGGCCGGAGTGTTTGCGCGCGACCGCGCGTGGCTTCGGGAGGGGCGTGGCCAGATCGTAGCTCTATGGCGTCGCGGGCTACGCCTATGGTCACACGGCGAAGGCATGACGGAGGTACCTCAGTCAAACAATTTCACTCACCGGCCGCAAACACTTGATCGTACTTTCGGGATACCTCGCGCCAGTCATCACATTTAAAATTCTGTGCGTAATCCTTCGCCGCGCTTCTGAAATCTTCATCGACTAAGAAGCACTCAAGCATCACAGCCAGGTCGAGCGGCGTGTTGGCGAACCGAAACGCGCTTGGAAGAATTCCATCAAATGCATCGATATTACTTCCCAGCAAAGGAACACCCAATGACAACGTTTCCAGCGCGATAATCGGATGTCCTTCCGTTCGAGAGGGCATGACAACCAAATCCGAATTTTTAATGGCGAAATATAACCCGTCTTTCTTCATAAATCCGTGCACGCGGATTGAGTCAGCATACGGACAAGCGCGGTCATACCAGACGCTTTTTGGAAAAACAGGGCCCAGAATATTCACGACGAAGCGGCCCATCAGCCCTTTCGAAGAAAGTATATCGAAGGCACCACGCAGAATATCCCCCCCCTTGACTTCCTTATCTCCGCCGCAGAATGTTAGGACAACCCGATCATCCGTTCTTGCTTCGAGCCCCACAGACTTTAGATAATCGGTATCCACGCCATTAGATATGCAGAGCACCTCCCCAGAATAATTTCTCAGTTTCAGTTGGAGCATCCGCCTTATCGGAATGGACACACACACAATCGCAGCGCATCGAGAAATTAACTCTAAGAAATATTTATGCCCATGTACGTAGCGCTTAAGATTTCCATCCAAATTCAACAAAGCATGCATCGTATATATGATGCGAATTTCTGGATCGAGCGTCGTAAGTAAATCACAAACATACAGATCGTACATCAAGTGGGAGTTGATCGTGCGGCACGCATGCAGCCTCAAAAACCCGTGCACAATCTTCCTTCTTAAGAATAGTTTAATCTTAATGATGTCAAACACGGGCTGGATCGCATGGCATATACGGTTTGCGAGCCGGTTGGACTGATATAGTCGACCGATGTTCAAAACAGGAATACCTAATTGCAAGGGCGAAAATTGCCCAGCTATCTCATCATTCACTATGCAAATCGGATTAAATTTCCGACGATCAATCCCAGAAATTAATTTCAAAACGACATTTTCCGCCCCGCCGATGCCGTCAGAAATAACAAAAAAACAAATAGTCTTCACGCTTCGATCATGCCTTCAAGAGAATAATTTTTCAGATTTTGGTCGTTGCATCGGCGATCAATAATTCAAAAATAATAATAATGAACGTTAGCCGTATCGCGCCGACGTCTGGCTTATATCATGCCACCGGTGGCAAGCACAAAAAAACACTGGCCGACGCGCACGCGCCAGATTACAAACGTTCGTTTGGATATTCAAACCAAGTCAGCAATGAAATGTCGCCGAAATTTCATCAATCGTCCAAATATTACCCCTATTAAGGATAGAAAAAATTCGGCCAATGTTGCAGTTGCCACTAAGAGCCGCTACGATTGTAAGCGCCGGCGCAGATCAGCAAATGGACGTTCAATTGAAACCTGAACCGCGTAGGAAAACGCTACCGTCATTGCAAATGCAACGATGGCAGACCAACCGAGGTTCAACCAGGGCATTGAATGTGCGATATTCAGAAAAAATAAATGGGACAAATAAAAAACATACGAAATGGCACCAATAAATCTCAACACTCTAGTGTTTAATATCCTAAACAAGCGCCATTCAGGGCACCGCACAGCCAGCCAGAATATTGGAAACAAGGCAACACCTTGAAGGGTATAACGAAAAGTCTCGCGAAACGATTCACTTCTAAAAACAAATGTAATTAAAAGTATCATGATTGAAAATAGAAATAGTCCGGCTTTGGCCCATTTCTCTTTGAAATACCCTGGCTCGTCAAACACAGGATTCATCCATAGCCCCATAATACATCCGAACAGAAGGCTATCGAAACGCGTGTCGGTTCCCATGTAGGTTCGATCGGTTGGCACATTGTATCCAAAGACAAGTACACAGCGCCAAATCAATTCCAAAAAACAAATCAATGAAAAAATCTTTGCAATATCTGAGTTACGCCAACGCTTTAGGCAGAAAACAAGAAGAAGTGGAAATAATATATAGAAATGCTCCTCAACGGCAAGCGACCAGAATGTTGCAGTTGAGAAAACCCACCCGCTTTCATGTCCGGTAATAATATAGTAATTAGTTACCTGGAAAATTTGGGCCATCACGCCTCCAATGTTGGCGCTATTTTCCACAACACCCACGATTCCAAGTATGAGAATCGAGAAGAGGACGAAATACATGGGCGGTAAAATTCGGTAAATTCGCCGCAAATAGAAATTTCGAAAATTGATCCTTCCACTGTGATCGTATTCTCGTCTAAGCAAAGTTGTAATAAGGAACCCGCTCAAGAAGAAGAACACAGTCACTCCAAATCCACCGGGGACAACGTACCCCCATCCCGCGTGACTGACGAATACGAGCAAGACTGCAATTGCACGTATGCCATCAAGCGATGGGAGATGAAAACTCTTTGTTGATGTCATATAACTCTATAATAGGTCACGACCGTGACTGGTCATTTGTCCACTCATATCGATCACCAAGAGTCAATCCAACGACACCTGGACCGAGTTCTTTATCGTACCGATACAAAGGTTGCTACGTTTCGACTCGATGCGCGTCCGCGTACATACCGGGATCCCACCGTTTAGCGAGATTACGCCTCCCCAGCATCTACGCGACCGCAATTTCTCGGTATTTTTCGGCAAGGTTTTCAGAAATCACCCGGTAACTTCTCCTCGCCTCTATGTAGGCCGGGCCGCGCGATGCCCGCAGCAAGGCCTGCGGGCGATCTCCGATGACATTCAATATCGATATTGCCAAGCCGTCGTTTGCGCTACTAGCCAGTTCCCCTGCATCGCTCTCCAAAAGAACATGCACTTGATCAGGAATATCGTTTCCGATTGCAGGAACTCCAAGCGCTAAATATTCCAGCAGTTTTGTCGGAGAACTTACATCATAAAGCGGTCCGCGTGGAATATACGAGATAGCGACGTTCGCGCCAACTAGCAGACTCCAGGCCTCTTCGACCGGTAACCAACCAGTTACCTTCACCGCGTTCTCCAGACCAATCGACTTGGCGTACCTGAGTAGATTATCGACGTCGCGCTGATCAGCGGATGCCCCTATCAACAACAAGCAAAGGTCCGGGCGTATTTTTCGAGCTTGGTGCAGTGCGTCAACGACATACTCCAAATTGCGCGACTTCTCCAATGCCCCCAGATAGGCCAACAACGGGACATCTTCCCAACCTGGCGGGCGCTGCGCGAGAATGTGACTGTTTCTGAGACGCTCCATATCCACCCCCATCGGCACGGCTGTCATGCGCTCGGATGGAATACCTTGTGTGTTTAATAACGCCAACATTGCGTCACTTTGTACGAATACGTGGTGCGCATTGCGCAACAGGATACGGTAGAAAATTTCTCGCTCAACAAATCCTTTTGCAAGGATGGCATATTGAAATAGGCTTGGCTTAGCCGAAATTTTGCTTCGTGCATTTTCAATCCTGCCTTCACACATCAGATAGGATACCCAATACACAAATGGTATTCCTTTGACGCGCGCGACGATAAGCGCGATCAGCCCGATGGAAACCATATCACGAACCTGAATAACATCAAATTTAGCTTTTGACGCTTGGAACAAAGTACGGACACACAAATATAAATAGCCAAACTCGCGGAGCAGGCGGTTTTTAAAATAGCCACCACGTGTCACCAGCGCGAAACCCTGATCAATCAATTCGCTTGTTGATCCGCTGCCAACCAAATTACAATAGATTTCATGACGGGGAAGGTATTTCCCAAATAAAGCGGCGACATCCGGACGAAAAGTGGGGACTTCCTCTGGAATGAACTGCAATATCTTTATTGCCATAATTTCTGATACTTTTCGTCAGTGAAAATTAATCGTGAGGCAAACCGCCGCTCGATGATAATTGATATTATCCCATGAAAACTATTGATTGACGATGTGAAGTCCGTCAATACCGCCCCATCACAGAATCAACGGCGCTCCCATGGCAGCGTGCTGAAAAGCAGCGAACCGTGCGCGTGCAACTTCCCGAAAACCTGTAGCGACAAGCACCTCTGCACCAAGCGAACGCACATCGAAAGTGTATCGTGCGCGGCTCGATCAGCGTAAAGTCTCCATCGCCCCGAAGAGAGCCGTGGTGACTTCTCATCCACAGGCTGGGGCGGGGCGGCATGATTTGCCCATACGCTTACCACACCGCCGACACCCAGAACTATCAACTCGGATCTGATACAGACCACAGCATCGTAATCTCGAAAGGCGCACTAGAACGACGAGTCTATCCCGCGATCACAGGCGTGCCTTGTTCCTACTGCCTAGACGATTCGCGTCGGGAGGAGGAAATAGGATGAGCAGGAATGCCCGCGACAACCTCACCGGGTCCAACGTTCGAAAGCACGACGGCACCCGCAGCAATCGTGGCGCCGGCGCCGATTTCAATCGGCCCCAAAATTCGCGCACCTGCACCGATAAAAACGCCGCTTTGGATTCTCGGAACCAACAATTCCCCGCTGCGTCCACCGATGATAACTTGCGGGCCGATATATACATCGTCACCGACAACCGCTCTAGCATGCACTACCACACCGAGGCCCTGATAGGCAAATGTCACCCGTTTTCCGACCTGAACCGATGGTGGCAAGGCAATCGAGAACACAATGCGATTGATAATATACATGACGCGCGGCAGGATGGGGATATGCAGCCGAAATAACCATGCATAGACTCGAAAAAAATATATCATCAAATTAGTCTTCGCAGAGAATGTAAATAATCACAGCGTTGACGACGTGGCCGCCAATGACGCTCGGTACGTCCACGCCCCATCCTGACGCAAGTTCGACTGCGCAGAATCTTTCGAATTGGACATTGCAAACATCATCAGAAGTCAATGGCGCTGCGTCGAAAAAAATTCACCTCGCCACCTTGGACAGCAGAACTATTTTCAGCGCAACTACGCCAATAATCTGCAGAAGTAGTGCGCCGATTGCTCCAAAGATACCGAATTTGGCGCTTAATACATACAGCAGAATAAGGTAGCACAAATTTGAAATAACGGTGATGACCGAGGTTTGCCGTTTCTTCCCAAGCGACCAATAGAGCGCGTGGGTGGTAATAAATCCGCCTGACACAACTGCCGTCACCATTATCAAGATCAACTCGTTCTTATATGAATCCAGACCACGATACAATATTGGAATCCAAAGGGAACTGGAAAAATAACACGCGAATCCAATTATCGCCGAAATTGGAACCAAAAGAAGAATAGTCTTTCGCCATAACGCCACGGCCCCAGCCAGATCCGACGCGTTGATCTTGCGCGCAAATTCCGGTATCGAATTGATGTAGACCGGTGAAGTCGCCATCCCCAGAATTCCATAGATACGCTTGAGAATGTTGTAAACCCCCAACATTTCCGAACTCAGGGAAAAGGAAACGATAATCTTGTCGATATGCGCGATCGGAAGATCGGCAATCGCCATGAACGTGCTCCACTTTCCGGTAGAAAGAATTCTTCCTTCGTCAACACTTCCCGAATCCGTTTCTTCGGCGATATGTACCTTCCCAAAATGCATCGAGACGCTCAGGTAGACGACACGCAAGACCTCTGGAAGCGCATACGATAATAACACCGCAAATACAGAGGCAGAATATTTCAGGGAAATGTACAGCAACGCCAGGCGCAACAGGTTGCAAATCAGGCCAACCATCAACAGCACGTGGTTCTTTTCAGCGAGCCGAAAATATGCGATCAATGATCCAAAGCTGGGGAGTACCGTCGATACGACGATCAGCAAGAGCCCTGTCAAGGAAAAATTGGCCACCTGCTTGATGTCAAATAGTAGGAACGCTGCCACAACGATACCAGCTACCAGGATGCCGAATATTTCGTAACGCATACTTCGAAATGCATGTTGCTCCAGTACGCCGACAAAATTGCTTTTCCCGGGAAATTCCACCAGCATGCCTTGCCAGTACTGGATGGTGACCAACGAAAAGACGATCATCGCGACGGCCTGAACGAACACCAAATTGCCGTACTCCTGTATTCCAATGATCTTCAAGGTCATTGGAATCGCCAAGAAACTAATTGCGGCCGTTGACACATTGAGCAGGAATGACAATACGCTATTCTTGAACAACTTATTGGATCGAATTGCTTGCATCAAATGTAACTCTTATAGAGGTTCGGCCACGCCAGGTTCACTGCCGGACGGAGCCGGCGTTGCGCCGGACCAATCGATCCCATCGGCGAGTGGACTATTGTCAGACTCACCGGCGCGCATCGCTCATGCGCTATTCTGGGGGTACGCCCAAGGTTGCTCACTTCCAGTGTGCGATCTTGGGACTGAGGGAAGCAGGTTCACGCAGGTATCGCCAACCCGGCGCCGCCAGTTCGGGCGTCGCGCTTGAGAAGCTGGCCCTCGTCCTTGCCGAATCGGCTGTATTGAATCACACAGCCCAAACAGAAGCATAACAATAGCTGGCTAGCGGTTTCCACCATCAGCGTGTCGTTATAGATCAACGTACTCGACAAGATGATCAACATCGTCGTGCAGGCATCGACAATCGCAAGATGGATTGCGGAGGCAGTGCCTCGCGCAACAAAGCGAAATCCCTCGTATATTCCGAAAATAAATATGAAGATATAACTGAGCGCGCCCAAGATTCCCACGTCCCATAATAGCGTCGCCAGCGTGTTGACGTTGATCTGCAGCGGCCGATAGCGGGCAGCGGCAACGCCACGACCGGTAGAAGTACTGGTTGCACTCGCGCCGGGCCCAAATCCGATCAAGCGCTCACGCAGTCCTTGTCCAGGGTCGCGATACCAGAGAAAAACGGCTGCAACCCGCCCGATTTCACCGGTGTGCTTATTGATCTGGTTGGGATTGAAGAAATACCCCCCCTCCTGCGCCACCTCTTGTTCGCTGGTACGGTGCGAGGTACCGTCGGCGTTCCAATACATCACTTCATACGCATAGAATACCAGCACGAGAAATCCTGCGATCAGGCAGCCATAGGCGATGAGGCTGCTGATATTTCTAAAAATTCTTTCTCTGAGGATGTAAATTACCCCGACTGGCAGCCAAAAAACCACGGCCTTGACTTCGCCCAGCAAGATATTGGCCATCGCAATGCTTCCGATTGCCAGCAACAGCCATAGTGGCATTAACCCGCGCGACCAGCAGGCCAGACAATACATAAACGCAGCGACCGAAAATATCACCAACACCGGGCTCATACCGCGCCCAAATGTACCGACCACATTGTCCCAATCGCCCAAGCCTTTCAGCGTAAAGTGTTGATATAGCACCAGCGGCAATTGCACCACAACGACGAAAAGGATAATCGTCCACAGCAGCCGGGTTCTTCTGGTCGTGAACTGAATACTTGCCAGCGCCAAAAAAACACCAAACATGGGCAAACTAAATCGGAGTTGGGAGAAAATCTGCCCCTTGCTTGCACTTCCTTGGCTTAAACTAAAGAAGAAGAACAACAAATACACCAAGATGGCGCCCGCGATTTTCCCTGTACCCTGCCAGGACTGATGTTGCCAGTTCGGCTTCATCTTGTTGATTGTTAGCTCGAGCAATGTACGCAAAAGAAAGAGCATCGCAAATCCGCTACCAAACCAGAGCGCAAACTTGAGATGAAACGAATTACTGATCACCCCTTGAATCAGGAATATATATACGAACAGTAAGGGCAGCAGGCTCTTGGACTCAACATAGACTATAAACGGGATGACAAACAATATGCCAGCGAGGGCGCCGGTCAATATGGGCGAACCGAGCGCAATAACCGCGCCGAGTAAGGGCGCAATGATCAGAGCCGAAAGAATATACAGGCCGATATTGGCCCGAGAATAACGTTGCCCGGCACGCTGGGGCGCGGGACTGGAAAATCCAGCCACAGCTTTTTGCCGAGTAGATATCCGACGTAAAAAATTGATAAACTCTACATTTCGCATACGCTCAGTAACCATTGGATATCCACTACAAACGTCGCTGTTGACGGCACATAAAGAGACAGGTTGGATCGCACCAACATCGCGACGCGCCGGCTAAGCCACTGGGCTTGCAATTGACGACAGGCGGATGCGCTTGCGGTATCCGCCCGTGCTAGCCCACGACGCTAGCGACCAATTCCACTGAAATGGGCACGATGTGCGGGCGTCATCGCTGCCAACATCTCGTTGACAAATTCCTGCTCCAGCCTGTAGCCGGCGGCATTATCGCCCGTGACGCTCGATACCCGCACCAAAGTCGCGTCGGGTATCATGCCTTTCATCGCATAGCGCAACTTCGCCTTCTTCAAACCCCAAGCGTCATCGACCGCATGCTCACCGACCACGACCCAGTACATGATCGGCTCGTTGCGGTTGTTCAAGGTGGCCACCATGCGTGAAGTCGGGATGTCGCCGGCAACGGTATTCATGCTCACGTGCGAGGTTTGCCCGACTGCGAAGCCTTGGCCGCCGTAGCACCCTTCTGGAAAATGCACTGCCAGATTATCACTTTGATCGGTCCCGTACGCGATCGACAGCATGATACGTTCGCCGCGCTGATTGACGTAGGTGCGCGATAAGGTTTGCGCATAAATCTTGTCGATTTCAGCCTTGGTGGTCGGATTGACCACCGCAGAAATCTGCGCGGTGTCTTCCATCCAACCAGAGAAATGCACCGGAACCGCCGTCGCTAAAACAATCTGCGGACGCGCGTCGGCGATCCGGATGGTCGGGGTGGTGTATTTGGCCAGCGGGATGGACAGCAGCAACAGCGTACCGATCACGCAACTGGACAAGAGTGACTTGTTCATGTTGAAACTTTCATTTTTGCCGCTGTTTTCGCTTCTTGCAGCCGCGCCAACCATTGCAGCAGCGTATCGAGACTGATGATCAATGTCAGTGCGCTGATAAACAGCACCATGCCGGCGAATCCATGCAGGAAGCCCTGGCCAGCAGCATCGCCAAAATAATAGGTAATCAGGGTCAATGTCATCACCCGCACGACATTGGCGGTAAACGAGATCGGGATGATCAATAGCGCCAGGCCGACATTGCGCAACGCAGAGCTATGCCGCACCAAGTTGAGATAGAACAATCCCAGCGCCTCCAGTGTCAGCAACGTTTGCAAGCCGGCGCAGGCATCGGCCACCAGCAACTGGTATTGCCCTATCTGCAATATGACGCCGCTGCGCGCAATGGGGAAGCCGGCCCAGAACAGCACCGTCTCCGTCACGTACGACACGGCCATCTTCATCGGCAAGGTCAACGCGCTGACTAGCGAACTCGGCAATGGCACCATGAACAACATGAAGAAGAACGGAAACCACAGCACTTTCAGCGCCCGAGCGCCCATCTTGATCAGCACCAGCGAGGCCCCGATCCAGACAAACGAACCGATCTCAAACGCAAGAATTTGCTGGGATATGCCGAACACATACAGCAGCAAGCCGAACAGGAATGGCGGCCAACCAAAGGCATTGCCCGCCGAGGTGGAGGCAACTTGCAGCGCATCTGGCCACTTGCGCACTAACAGCCAGATTGCCAGCGCGAGGATGATCGGTCCGTGCGCCTGCTCCTCCGTCGACCAGACGGTGGTGACCACGCCGTAGAACGAGGGAATATAGACGGCCAGAAAACCGAGCGCGATCGGCGCCCAGTCCAGCAGCATCGCAGAGCCTTGCCGGCTGACGAACCCCTTTACCCCACCGGACGCGGAAGCCATCAGAAATCAACCATGACCGAGCCGATCACTTCAGCGCCGCTATGCGACAACTGTTCGGTCATCGCATTAATGTCGGCAACCCGGGTATGATTCTTACGCGCTACCACCAGCACCGCACCAGCGCGGGCAGCGATGGCCAGCGCGTCCGATCCGATCGAAAACGCGGTCGCGTCGTACAGCACGACGTCGAAACTCGATTCGAGCTGAACGTTCAAGCTGGCGAAATTGGAGCGGCTGAGCATCTCTTGCGGATTCGGCGGCAACGTGCCGGCGCTGAGTACGGACAGATCGACGAAGGAATCGATCTTCTCGATCGCGTCGATCTCGGCGCGCCCTGCCAGCATATCGGACAAACCCTGGCGCCCTTTCAGGTCGAAAATCTCGTGTTGGCACGGGTTGCGTAAGTTACCGTCGACCAGCAGTGTGTGTTCGCCCAACTGGGAGAACACCACAGCCAGATTGGCCACGAACAAACTGCCACCGTCGCCGGGGCTGATGCCCACCACCACCAAGGCCTTGCGCCCGCGCGCAAACCAACGCAGCATCAGCTGGCTGCGGATCGCGCGCAGTGTTTCCACCTGCGGGGAAAAAGGTTGATAGGCCGCGATCAGGCGTTCAGAAAACTTGCCGTCGCCCGGCTGCAGATAGGGATAGTCGAATTGACGCGCCAGCACCTGCTGGATGTCGGCTTCGGTGACGAGACCGAGCTTTTGGGCCGCCTCACCGAAGCGTATGCCCAACTCTTTCTGCATGCGCAGTACCCGTTCGGCGCTCTCGGGCGAAATTTTGCCCGACTCGAGCAACAGCGCGCCGATGCTCGAATCGCCTCCGCGGACAAACGTCGATGGAACTACAGGCTGTATGGCTTGGGTCATGATCGTGTCCATCATCAGTTGCTGCGAAGCGCAGGTGTTACGATTGTCTTGATGCGGCCAAAGCGCGAACGCTGGGGAGGCTGCCACGTGATCGAGCCCAGCACTTGCAGATTGAGTGCGTCGCCCAGGTCGGTCTCCGAACGCACGCGGCGATCGAGCATTTCGGCAAGGAAAGCGCAGCCTACGCCGAGTAAGGTGCCCAGAAACAGCGACAACATCGAGTTTAACAACACCTTCGGACCAGACGGCGTCGTCGGCGCGACCGCAGGATTGAGCACGGCGACGTCGGACTGTTCCGACTGGCCTTCAATGCGGGTCTGCGAGAAGCGCTGCGAGGTCACCTCAAAGGCCCGTTGCGCACTCTCCACGTCTTTTTGCAAAATGGCCATTTCATCGCGGGTGCGGTTGAGCTGCAAGACCTTGTTCTTTTGCTCGAGCAGCGCGGCGCGCACTGCCCCTTCGCGCTGTTGCAGAATCAGCGCATTGTTGCCGACACTGTTAGAGGTGGAACGCATATGATCGTTCAGATCGCTGCGCAGTTTGTCGACTTCGGCCTTGGCAGCCTCATGTTGAGGGTGGTTCTTGCCCAGGCGCTGGTCGATCTCCGCCAGCTTCGATTCCGCATTGCCAAGTCCGAGCTTGAGGTTTTGCACCAGCGGCGTGTTGGCGACGTCCGGCGATTCGTTCGCTTCCTTACCTTGCGCCATGCGCTGGCGCGAGTTCGCTTCCATCAGTTGCCCCTGCGCGGCGACCAGTTGTTGCGACAGGTCAGTCAGACGGGTCGATTCAACGTCGAGCCGGTTGTCGACGCTGACGATGCCGTTATCCTGCTGATACTTGGACAGGCGCCCCTGCACCACTTCCAGATTGTCGCGCAATTGCTTGATCTGCTCGTTGAAGTAGACCGAAGCCTTCTTCATCGGCTCGACCTTCAGTTCGACACTGGCTTTTTGGTATTCCTCGGCGAAGGCATTGGCCACCTCGGCCGCAAACTGCGGATCGCTGCCCTTGAAGCTGACGTCGATGACGCTGCTCTCGCGCGCGGGCACGATCTCGAGCTTGGTCAGCAGCGTGTCGGCCAGCCAGTCGCGCGCGGTACCACGCCCGCCGTTGGAGGCGTTAAATTGCGCGATGACGGCCGGATTCTGTGCCATCTTGAGGCGATCGACCACGCGCAAACCCACGTTCTTGCTGCTGATGATGTCGATCTGGGTGGCCATGTAGCCGGGCATGAGCTGGCTGGGCATGGTCATGCCGCTGACCGGGTCGACGCCCTTGTAGTTAATCAGCAGCGACGCGGTCGCCTTGTACGTGTTGGGCAGCCACAGGCTGACCGCCACCGTCGCACTGACCGTGACGATCAGGATCGACAGCAAGATCCAGATGCGGGCGCGCAAAATTAGCAGGAACTGGGAAAAATTCATTGTGCGACTCTCAAGAGGTAACGGGGCGAACAGCAAGATGGCCTGCGTGGCAGGCCATCGGGTCCGATCAGAACAAGCTTTCCTTGACGTGAACAACGTCGTCGGGCTGAATCAAATCGTCCTGCTTGGCGTCGATGACTTGCACTTTGCCATTGGCGTCGCGGCGTTTGATGACCATGCCGCGCTCGGTGCCGCGGGGCGACAGACCGCCGCCCGACGAGAGCGCCTGGACAACGGTCATCGCACGCTCCAGGCGGAACATGCCGGGACGCTGCACTTCGCCGTAGATGTAGAAACGCGGAGCGCGCTCGACATACACGACATCGTTGCCGGCCAGGTCGTAGTCCTGGTTCAGTTCGCCAGTACGGATCATCTGAATCAGATCGACGACGTCGCGTGTGGTCTTGCCGTCGCGCTTGCGCAGCAGGCTGATGGTGTCGCCGCCGTCGGCACTGATGCCACCGGCCGTAGCCAGCAGATCGACCAGACTGCGCCGTCCCTCCAGCGGATAACGTCCGGGGCGATTAACCTGGCCCAACACCGACACCTGCTGGCTTTGCACCACGGTGACGATGATGTTGACCTGGGCTTTTTTCAGAAAACCGCCGGCCTCCAGCATGCCGCCAATTTTTTTCTCCGCCACGGCGACCGCCAAGCCCCCCACGGCCACTTGGCCGATCAGCGGGAAGGTGATGTTGCCCGCTTCGCTCACCCGTGTTTCGAGCGCCAGATCGGGACTGCCGTATACCGACACCTTCAGCACATCGCCCGCACCCAGCGGCACGTCGGCCGCCGAGGCGGAAGCGAACGTGACCGCCAGCGCCAGCGCGGTCATCCATTGTAGTATTCGTTTCATGATGTGCGCATTCCTAGTGTGTGCAGTCGGTGGATGGTGTCGTTGGTTTATTTCAGACCTGCGGCGCCGCGGTCGAGCGCGCTGCCGGATGCAGCCGGCGCGGCGGCCGCCGTTGGCGCGGCCGGCGCAACTGGCGCAGCAGCAACTGGTGCGCCGACAGTTGCCGAAGCGGCCGGTTTGGCGGCAGGCTTGTTCAGGTATTCGATCTTGGCGGCCGCGCGCAAGCGCGCCAGCTCGGCGTCGGCCGCGTCCTTGTTCTTTTTATTGAACAGGAACTGGTCGATTTGTGGCGATGCTGTCTCCAGCGTCACCGGACTGTCCTTGATGTCAGCGATCGCGATGATCAGGCTGCGCTCGCCTTCCTTGACGATGAACAGGTGTCCCTTGGGCATCGCCTGCAACTTGGCCGACATTTCCGGCGGCAAGTCCGAGGTGCTGCGCGCCAGATTTGCATGGGCAAACTTGACCTTGTTCGCTTCGAGCCAGGTGGCCACGTCATCGAGCGATTTGGCCGCGTCGATCGCGCTCTTGGCCTGGTCGGTCAAGTCCTTGGTGGACAGCACCAGCTCCTTCATGTCGAACTGCTTACGCTGAGTAAAAAATTCCGGATGCTGGTTGAAGTAGGCTTCGATTTCGACCTTGGTCGGGCGCACTTGCGCGCCCACTTTCTTCTGCAGATACGCTTGCGAAATGATCTGGGCCTTGGCGCGTTCGATTGCCTGCACAATCTTCGGTTCGCGGTCCAGCTTCTCCTTGGCCGCCTCGATCTGCAGCAACTGGCGATCGATCAGCGATTCGAGCAATTGCTTGCTGGCCGCCTCTTGCTGGGCCACTTGCACATTGGCGCGCTGCAGCTCTTCGTTGAGCTGCAGCACGGTGATTTCCTCACCATTCACACTGACCAGGGTCTGGCCCGGCTTCTTCTCTTTGCTGCCGCAACCTGACAGGGCGGCAAGGCCGACGATCAGGGCCGCGCACAACAGGCGTTGCTTGAACGCTGGCTTGGTGAGTTCGAGCGTGCCGACTTGGTCAAAGTGATTCAAAATTCATTCCCTCAGGTTTAGGTGGTTCTGCGTCTACCGGGCATCCCACCCGGCCGATCCGTCAGGCGCCGGGGCGCCGTTAATGTGGTGAGAGTATCAACAAATAAACAATAAAAGGAACACTCAAATTGCGCGTGCGTAGTATGAGACCTATAACAATGCTTGTCAATATTATACATTTGTATAACTCGGCACGCAGCCCCGCGCAACGCATTCTAGCATTGCGCCGAGGCGCCTGAAAAAGCTTTTCAGCTCGCCCGTCGTACGCTTAAGCGCGCCTTAAGTCAGTGTGCATTGTCACGCTTCAACACCACCAGCACCGTCCTCAAGATGATCCACAGATCGAGCCACAGCGACCAGCTGCGCAGATAGTCCAGGTCGTACTGGATGCGCGCCTCCATCTTGCCCAGCGTGTCCGTTTCACCACGCATGCCGTTCACCTGGGCCCAGCCGGTGATGCCCGGCTTGACCTTGTGACGCAGCATATATCCCTTGATCAGCTTGCGATACTGCTCGTTGTGCGCCACCGCGTGCGGGCGCGGCCCGACGATGCTCATCCGCCCCTGCAGCACGTTGATAAACTGGGGTAATTCATCGAGCGAACTACGGCGCAGAAAGGCGCCGATCGGGGTCACCCGCGCATCGTTCTTCTGGGCCTGAATGATGGTGGCGCCATCATCAACCGAGCTCATCGAGCGAAACTTGTAGACGATGATTTCCTCGCCATACAAGCCGTAGCGGCGCTGGCGGAAGATCACCGGTCCGGGCGACGTCAGCTTCACTGCCACGGCGATGATCAGCATCAGCGGCAGCAGCATGATCTGGATCACCAGTGCCAGCACGATGTCGCTGGTGCGCTTGACCATGCTGTTCAAGCCGGTAAACGGCGTTTCGCAGATGGCAATGACCGGCATCCCGCCGACATTGTCAAAGCGCGCCTGCATCAGATCGAAAATGTAGATATCGGGCAGGAAATAGACCGATGCCGTGGTGTCCTGCAAGTCGTCGAGCAACTTGCGGATGCGCGGCTGGGCCGAGATCGGCTGGCTGATGTAGATCATTTTGATGTTGTGCTCGCGCACGTAACCGGCGATATCGGCCATCTTGCCCAGCATCGGGTGCAGCATGTCGGCCGGATGGCGCTCCTCGGTGCGATCGTCAAAGAAACCGTGCACCTGCATGAACAGGTTGGGATGCTTGTCGCACACGGCGGCAAATTTCAGCCCGACGGCGTTGGCGCCGATGATCACGGCCGAGCGTACTTCGCTGTTCTTGTTCGGCCCGGCCGCGATGAAGCGCGCGGCGATATGGCTGATCAGCAAGGCGAACGGCGTGACGATGAACCACGCCACCACGACGCGCTCATTGTAATAGAACGCCAGGCCGCTGGCCGAGCCGAGGAACAACACGATGACCACCGTGATACCCCAACCGAAGAAGGTATCGCGCGCATACGCCAGCATGCGACCGCTGCGCCAGGTGCGGTAGGGGTCCACATGCTGATACACAGACGATGAGATGAAAAATGCCAGGATCATCAATACCAGCGAGTACCCGGTGAACGGCTCTGAAAACAGCATCGAGGACAGATACAAACTGCCCATGATGATAAGCGGATCGAGCACGCGCTGGAAAAACGAAATCAAAGGTACATCATTAACCGTCATGTTTTATCTTCAGAACTGCGCACGGGCGTTGAGCGAGGCGCCGTTAGCGTGGTAGCCGGCGCTGCCAAGCGCGGCAATGCCACTGCGGGTTTCATGGAACACATTCGCGCTCAGCAGCACATGATCGAAGAGCTGATAGCTTGCGCCGGCCGAGGCATTGCGATAGTTGTCGCCGATGTCTTGCGGGCCGATCGGGCTCAGTGCACTGAAGTCGCGCGACTCATAGCGGTACTGCCCTTGCAACTTGACCTTCGGCGCCAGCGCCCACGTTGCACCGACGCTCGCGCCCGTATTCAGGCCATAGCTGAACTGGGTGCTCTCGATCGAGGTAAATTCACGCCAAACCGAACCGGAAAAATTGAGCTTTGCCACCGGCGCCCACGAGGCGGAGACGCGTCCATTGGTGCCGCTGGCATTGCGCGCAGCATTGACTTCCAGGTCGCGCCGTACCCAACCACCGAGAAACTGCACCGACGTCGTCGGGCTGACGGCCCAGTCAACCCGCAACTTGACCTCGTCTTGCGTGTAGTTATCGTTATAGACGATCTTATTGAAGATGCGCTGATTGTCGTAGCGGCCCTTGGTTTTGCTCAATTGCAAGCCCACCGAGCTGTTGGTGCTGGCCAGGTAATCGATCCCGCCCAGATAGGCGTCCTCGGTACGGTCGTTGAATTGTTGCGCCACCAGGTCGTAGCTAAAGGCGTCACGGGTGACGCCGGCGCGCAGCTGCCAGCTTGGGTGGAAGCGCCATTTACCATCGACAAACTCGTGGCGCTGAGTACGCAAATTGCGCTCATTGGAGCTGAAGTCGGTGTAAGGGGCCAGTACCTGGTCGTAGCTGGCGCCCACATTACCCTCGAGATGGTTGCCCAGATGCCAGCCCACGCTGGCGGCCAGATCCTTGCCATCGTAATCGAGCGAGCTGAAATGACTGAAGCTGACCTTGTTCACGCGCGCCTGCAAATTGACTTCCTGGCGACCGTAGACCTTGTCAAACACCACGCCCGCTTCGATCTGGCGCGAGGAATCGGCGCGCGTGTTATCGAAGGCGACGGCGCCATCGGGCACGCGCAGCAGATTGTCGTCGTACGAGTAGCCGACCGAGGCAAACGGATGCAGACCGTCAACCAGTCCGTCGCTAGCCTGTGCGCCCACAGAGGCGCCGCACAAGGCGGCCATCAGCAGCGTCAGCCGCAGGGGCCGGGCGCACGCCGGCGCGCTAGGCGACGTGATGGCAAGAGTGAATCGGGCGGCAGTACGGGAGGAGGTCAACATATGTTTGTCTTTTCGGTAGTCAAATAGCTCAAGATGGCGATCTTACCAGTAAGTCCAGCTGCCGGTAAGAACGACCCATGCACCCAACAATCCATTCGTCACGGCATGCGCGATCACGGGCGACCAGAGTGTGCGATGACGCATATAAAGCACGCTGTAGACGACGCCCGCGACCACTCCCGCGAACCACAAATTGTGTTCAATCCCGAATAATATCACCGTGACAACAAGACTTTTCATTTTTACTTGTCTCGGACTCACTTTTTCGAAATCAGAGGCTTCAATCCAACGCATCAGGAAGGAACGCCAGAACAATTCCTCCATCACGGGTACCACCAACGCGGCGCCGGCGATGCGCACCGCCACCATCAGCCAGTCAACTTGGCCGGCACTGCGCGGATCGAAACCGGCTGCCTTGCCGATCACCATCCAGGGCGCATCGAGGTTGACCCACAGCACCAGCACCAGCACGCCGCTGACGATGGCCGTGAGCAGCACGGCCGGACTGAGGCGCACAGCTGGCAGTTCCGTGTAATGTCGCCAGAATGCGACAAGCGCCACCAGCACGGCGCCGATCTTGACGCCGTACAGCCAGCGCAACTGCTGGCCCGACCAGCCCAGCCGTTCCAGCAGATCGGCCAGCACGATGAACAGCATGTAGATCAGGAACGGCAGGATGCGCACCCACGCGGCGCGTTCAAACATGGCGCCCCCGATGGTTAGGGCGCGCGCGCCGCGGGCACGCGGTAACACGGTAGGCACGGACGGCGTAAGCAGACATGCGATTCCTGGTCGGGCATGGCGCCCGGCAAATGGTGAGTTGGTGGCCGCGTGACGGCCGGCCCGCGCGGCCACGCGCGGGCCGTGCCTGAGTTAGCCCTTCGAGCGCGCTTCGATCTGCTCCCATTTTTCCAACGCGTCGAGCAAGGCTTGCTCGATCTCGGCCACGCGTGCGTTCATGCGCTTCGCTTCGGCCGGACTTTTCTTGTAGAAGTCGGGCGCGGCCAGTGCGATGGCGAGCGTCGCCTGCTCGTCTTCCAGACTGGCGATCAGGACCGGCAATTCATCGAGTTCGCGCTGCTCTTTGTAGCTGAGCTTTTTCTGCTTGGCGGCAGGCGCGGCCTCGGCCTTGGCGCCGGACTTGGCAGCCGGCGCTGGCGTCGGTGCGATGGTCTTCACGCGTTCCCAGTCGGTGTAACCGCCGACAAATTCGCGCCAGCGTCCCGCGCCTTCGGACACGATCACCTGAGTGACGACGTTGTCGAGGAAGGTGCGATCATGACTGACCAGGAACACGGTGCCGGTGTAGTCTTCCAGCAGCTCTTCGAGCAATTCGAGCGTATCGATGTCGAGGTCATTGGTCGGCTCATCGAGCACCAGGCAGTTGGCCGGCTTGGCGAACAGACGCGCCAGCAGCAGACGGTTGCGCTCCCCCCCGGACAGCGACTTGACGGGCGAACGGGCGCGCTCGGGCGCAAACAGGAAATCGTTCAGGTACGTCATCACGTGCTTGCGCTGGCCGTTGATCTCGACCCAGTCGCTGCCCGGCGCGATGGTTTCCATCAGGTTCGCCTCTTCATTCAACTGGGTGCGCATCTGATCGAAATACGCCACTTGCAGCTTGGTGCCCAGGCGCACCTTGCCGCTGTCGGCACTTTCCTCGCCCAGGATCATCTTCAGCAGCGTGGTCTTGCCGGCGCCGTTGGCACCGATCAGGCCGACCTTGTCACCGCGCAGGATGGTGGCGGTGAAGTCGTTGACGATGACCTTCTCGCCATAGCTCTTGCAGACGTTTTCCAGCTCGGCCACGATCTTGCCCGAGCGCTCACCGGCCGATACGTTCAGCGTCACCTGGCCCTGCTGGTCGCGGCGCGCGGTGCGCGTCAGACGCAAGGCCTCGAGCCGGCGCACGCGCCCCTCGTCGCGCACGCGGCGCGCCTTGACGCCCTTGCGGATCCAGACCTCCTCTTGCGCGAGGAATTTGTCGAACTTGGCGTTCTCGACTTCCTCGATCTCCAGCTGCTCGCTCTTCCTGACTTGGTAGGCGGTGAAATTGCCCGGATAGGACAGCAGACGGCCGCGGTCCAATTCAATGATGCGGGTCGCCACATTGTCGAGGAAGCTACGATCATGGGTGATGAACAGCACCGAACCCTTGTAGTCGCGCAGCAGGCCTTCTAACCACAAAATTGAGGTGAAATCGAGATGGTTGGTCGGCTCATCGAGCAACAACACGTCCGGGGCAGACACCAGCGCAACAGCCAGCGCGACGCGCTTTTGCATCCCGCCCGACAGCGTGCCCATCAGCGAGGCGCCGGCCAGGTTCAGCCGGTCCAGCGTGGTCTCGACCTTGTTGGCCAGGTTCCACGCGTCGCCCGCGTCGAGCTTGACCTGGATGTCGTGCATGCGCTCCATCAGCGCGTCGTCGTCGCCCTGGCCGAACTGGCCCGTCAGCGCCTCGTACTCGGCCAGCAGGCCGGGCAGTTCGCCCATGCCGGCGGCCACCGCATCGAACACCGACATGGCCGGGTCGAACTGGGGCTCCTGCTCGACGTAGGCGATCTTGATGCCCTGCTGCATGACGAGCAGGCCGTCGTCGAGCTTGAAGGTGCCCGAGATGACCTTCAGCAGCGACGATTTGCCGGTGCCGTTGCGGCCGATCAGACCGACCCGCTCCGCTGTTTCGATGGAAAATTCCGCGTGATCGAGGAGTGCGACGTGACCGAACGCCAATTGCGCCGATGAGAGAGAGATGACAGCCATAATCCGTGAGAGTGCTCGGCCGCTCTGCTGTTGGGGGCAGGACACGCAGCCAATTAGATGAATGAAACACGCATTGTACCGACAGTCGGCGCGCAAGTCGCATTTCTTGGCGATCTGTCGGCTATAATTGCGCTCGATTCACGACACCGGCCGCGCCAACGCGGCGCGCCGATCGCCGAATTGCAGGCTTGCCCTGCTGCTGCAGCCCCGCTCACCCGGGGCACGCCCGCGTCCTCCCCGTAGCACAATGGATAGTGCACATGCCTCCTAAGCGTGGGATACTGGTTCGATTCCAGTCGGGGGGACCAGCTAAACACCTTTCATAGCTAAACCCACCAATTCACCACTAGGCATCACGCCTTGAATTGAGGGGCTTTGTTGTAAATTTCTGTTGGCGACTCCCCAAAAATCCCCCACAATCTCCCCACGATAAAATCAGGAGAAATTGTGGCGTCAATTGCAAAGCATGCGAAGGGGTGGCGCGTCCAGATATCCGTCAAGGGCACCCGCGATTCAGCCGTGTTCAGCACTCAGGCCGAGGCCAGGGCGTGGGCCGCACAGCGCGAAGCGGAAATGCGCCGCATGGTGGCGACCGGCATCAACACCGACAAGACGGTCGGCGATGCATTCGACCGGTACTCAAAAGAAGTTTCCACAACGAAACGCGGCGAGGCTTGGGAGCAGCAACGCCTGATCACCATCGGCGCGCATGAAATCGATGGGGCGCGGCTAGACTCAATCAAGCTGTGCGAGGTGAGCGCGGACATGATCGGCAAGTGGAGGGACATGCGCGCGCGCACGGTCCTCGGCTCGACGATCAACCGCGATCTAGCGCTGCTGTCGAATGTGTTCCAGATTGCCCGAAAAGAATGGAAGTGGATTGCGGCAAGCCCGACGACGGACGTTCGGCGCCCGCAAGACCCGCCGGCGCGCGATCGGCGCATCAGTGAGGCGGAAATATCGGCGGTCACCCTGGCGCTTGGCTACACCGGGCTGGTGCGCACCAAGTCGGACCGGGTCGCCGTCGCATTCCTGTTCGCCATCGAGACGGCGATGCGCGCTGGGGAGATATGCGCGCTGACGTGGGGAGCGATCACCGGCAAGGTGGCGCATCTGCCAATGACGAAGAACGGCACGCGGCGCGATGTTCCGCTATCCCCTCGGGCGACTGCCTTACTTGAGAGCCTGCCACGCGGCGAGGATTCCGACCCATGCTTCGGCTCGACCAGCTCCCAGCTCGACGCCATTTTCCGCAAGGCGCGCGACAAGTCGCCTGTTGAGGACTTGACGTTTCACGACAGCCGGCACGAGGCGATCACCCGGCTGGCGCGCAAGATCGATGTACTGGACCTGGCGCGCATGACTGGGCACCGGGACATCAAGCAGCTGATGGTCTACTACAATGCGACGGCGGCCGATATCGCTGAGAAGCTGTAGACCGACTGGACCTTGATTGCCAAAAGATCAGAATAGCCCGACAGGGTCGGAGCTTCGATCCCAGCTGTAGATGATCAACTCCTGGCGGTCGACCGCCCTCCCACCGCCGCCAACGGTGTACTGGATATCGGTGGTATCCATCTGGAACGCGGCGAACACGCGTCGGATGTCCGGGTGATCGTTCAGGCTCAGGATCGCCTTTCCCTTCAGCCGCGCCATCAGTTCCGCCATGCGCTCGTATTGGTCGATGCCGAACTCGACACCGTAGCCAGCCGTTTGCCAGTACGGTGGATCGAGATAAAACAGCGTGTGCGGCCGATCGTAACGCTCCATGCACTTGAACCAGTCCAGGTTCTCGATGTAAGCATGCGAGAGGCGCAGGTGCGCGGCCGACAGGTTCTCTTCGATCCGGAGCAGGTTGATTGGCGGCGCCGTGGTGGCCGTTCCCCACGTCTGGCCATCGACCTTGCCACCGAACGCCTGCTGCTGCAGATAGAAGAATCGGGCCGCGCGCTGGATATCGGTCAGCGTGTGCGGCGGCGTTTCCTGCAGCCACTTGAACACGTCCCGGCTCGACAGAGCGTATTTGAACTGGCGGACGAACTCCTCGAGGTGATTTTTTACCACCCGATACATGTTGACCAGCTCGCCGTTGATGTCGTTCAACACTTCGACTTCGGCCGGTGGCCGCATGAAGTAAAGTGCGGCGCCGCCGGCGAAGACCTCGACATAGCAACTATGCGCTGGGAATTGGGGAATGAGTCGATCAGCAAGACGGCGCTTGCCGCCGATCCAGGGAATAATTGGCATTGCCATAGGTAAACCTTTTTGTTTGTGCTAGACTCGCGCCGCCTTCCGGAAGGCGCAGAGCTTTGCTTGGTTCACTGGCACGATCAGTGGATTGAGGCCCGATCTGATTGTTAACGCAATCAGGTCGGGCGCTCTGTCTAATTTTCTTTCGGCGCCGATCCATTCGTCGCCGTTTTCAACTGCTCGTAGAACTCCCTCAGTCCGAGTGCTTGCTCGCGCCAGGCGCGGCATGCTGTGGCGTTGCCGGCGTCGACGTCGGCGATGTCAACAAGCGGAATGCCGGCGGGTTCGCGGTCAGGCTCGGCGGGAGATCCGGCAGCTTCACCTGACCAGGCGGCGTTGTAGCTGCGCACGAAGCCAACATTGACGCCGAAGCTGCGATCAGCAGCAGTGACAAGAAGCGGAACCTGTTCTTCAATTTCATTTCCTTTAATGTAGATTTTTTGGATGCGATCGCGGTACTTGATTTCCGCTTGAATCACGACTTTTGTTTGCGCCTGTTCGACCTTCGCGGTCTGCGCCGCCTGCGCGCTGACAAACGCGACGTGCTGTGCGCCGGCGCGCCGCTCGCCGGCCATCATGCCCAGCACGTACACGATGCCGAATGCAAGCGCCGCGATCAGAACGCGGGACCAGACCGGCAGGATTACGTCGGTGATTTTTGAAAACATGGCTCCTCCCTCGATTGTGTGATCACTTCAACTCTCCCAGGCACATGCGCCGCTCATACTGGCGGCGGGCATACAGGCCGGGAACGTGCTTGCCGCCGGCAACGTCCCACGCCAGCAGCCCATTGCAGGCGCCGACGTGGTCGCCTGCATTGAGCCTCTTGAGCAGGGATGCGTTGCAGTAAGCAGCAGCGCCCACGTTGTAGGTGAACAAGGTGTAGGCGTCGTACTCGTTCTGTTTGAGCGGGACCGTTGTGCACCGCAAAACGGCCGCGCCGTGCTCGACCAGCGCCGAACTGGTGATGGCGTCGCACTCGGCGCGCGTGTAGACCTTGCCCCGGACGACGTCCTTGCCGGCGTAGCCCTCGCACACGGTCCAGACGTTGACGATGTCCTGGTAGGGCACATAACGCGTACCCTCCAGGTGCGACACAGCCGCAATCAGCGCGGCGCTCGCGACAGTGATGCCGATTCTATTCGCCGGATTCATCGCGCTCCTTCCCCGACTGCAATTGCCGGTACATGTTCCAACCCTTGTGCGCGATGAGCAGCACGAGGTAAAGCGCGGTGAGCCAGTTGACCAGGTCGGGGATACTCACATGCGCGAACATGTTTGCACCCGCTACTCCGATCGGGGGTGTTGCTTTCAATGCCATATTGATACCCGTTTCGTCTGGTGTGTTCATAGGTGTGGTGGGTGGTGCGGAGGTCATTAAAAAACCCGCTCGCGGCGGGTTTGCATATTCAAATTCCATCAGATCGCCGACAGTGATCTGGCTCGACCCGATCCAGCAGGCGGCACAAAATGCACCCCCAACGCCGCCCTTCGCGGCGCGCACGGTTGGCGCGGCTGCTGACTGTCTCCTGGTCGCTTCCACCGAAGGCCGCGTTGGCAGCGCGGTCGAATGCCTTCGCCAGACGCCACGCGCGTGGCGATCCGGTGAGCGAGGAGGCAAGCATCCATGCAGCGGCAACCACGCCGGCCGCAACGCACAGAGCCCAGATGAGCAGCATTGAAATACGAGCAACGAGCGCGCGCATCATGCTGGCCACACCAGGACGGGCATCATCGCCAACAATTCGGCAATCGTTGGCTGCGTCCGCGTACGCGCGTTCACCGCGCCCATGATCACGTACGACGCCGCGTTGCAGTTGTCCATCCAGATTGCAAAGGCCTGCCCCTCGGATTGAAATGGCCCCGCATAGCCGGCCCTAAGCGCGCAGGTAATGCGACTGTCATACCGGCGCTCGCGCGCCTTCGCGTCGTACATCGACTCCAGGGCCGTCGTGTACTCTGCTACGGTGGGCAGCACCGCGACCGTCGCTGGCGGCACATACTGCACAACGGCCGCATTTCCAATCACGCTGAATTGATAGCCCACGCCATCACAGCGGTATTGATCCGCCATCGTCACGACTGTGGCGAATGGCCCAAATATTCCGACGTCAGTGTTAAGTGTTTTCATACCGCCTCGACTCGTTGAATGATGTAGCCCAATGTCCCGGTACTGGTAACGATGCCCATGCTCCAGGTCTCGCTGCTTGTGCCCCCCCGCAGCCCTGTTGCCGGGCTGGTGGCATTGGATAGGCCGCTGATGCGCTGGTACGAACTCGTGCCAATCCGCAAGTCGTTACCCGTACCGGAGCCGATGCAGTAGACCGAAGTGCCTCGCGTGAGCATTGCCGGCGCGCTGACCGCATACTGGTTTGACGGAACCGGCACGGACGAGCCGGTGTTGTTGGACGTGTGCATGCTCAACAGCATCGGACTCGATCCAGAGCAGTCCACGGTTGCGTGTGCATGCCCCACCGAGTAAGAAACGGCGACTCGAACACTGGACCCGCTGGCGATAAGGCCGGCAACGGCGCCGATCACACCGTTCTGCACGGTCGCCATTTCTGCCCCGGCCGATGCAACGCCCGCAGTATCGGTAAGGATGTTGCAGTACCAGGTGGTGACGAAACTTGCTTGATACGCCACGAACAGCGCTTTACCAACGCCGACGGCCACCAGATCCGCTTGGCCGACTACGTTCTGCGGCTGCACGCTCCCCAAGCTCACAGCGCTGACGGACTCGACCGTGCCGGTCAGCTTGAAAATAGCGGCCGTGTGTGTCGAATTCACGAAGTGCGTTACCAAATTCCCGTTGCCGTTGATGTATGCCCGCAGTTGGATCATCAACGTCGCTGGCGTTGTTGCCTCAGTTCCAGGCGCCAATGAACTGCCGGTGACCGTGAATGGCTTCGCGTACACGGTGGTGGCATCACCGCACAGTGTTCGGACCACGCTGCCGACAACGAACAGTAGCGTCTGAAAGCTTGCCGATGTCGGCGTCAAGGTTGCCTCGCCCCCAATAATCGGAGTCGTACCGGAGACGGTGATTGCGCGCACGCCTCGTGCAGGAGTGACTCTTGAGTATGCGAAAACCCAGGCACCGGAAGCGGGAACAGCAACGATTGCATCGATGCTCGCCAATTGCCCGGCTGGCGTGGCAACTCCTTTCGTTCCGCTGTTGACGGTGATTCCCGTCCCCGCGATCGTCAGCGTGACAGCCTCCATCGAGATACTCTTTGAGCTGACGACGAGCACCTGATTTGCTGCGGAAAGAATCGCCTGCCACACGCCCGGATCGACATTGTTGCGCACCAGCATCGGCGCCCCCCATTGCTGCGCTGACGCGTCGTAGACGATTGCGTAGCAGTCGGTCCCGCCAAAAACAAAACAGGTGCGGTTGGCGTCAATCGCTACGCGCCGGGCGTTGTTCCCCATATTGGCAAGATTGGGGTGGCAATACTGAGCGGTGATCCCCAGCTTTTCCACGCCGTACAACGTCCACGTACCGGCGACCGTGCTGTTGTCCGACAGCCCGAACACAGCGCCCGTTCGCGGGCGCACCCATCCGAGCTGATTGCCCGCACCGTCTTGGATGCCCTCGTCCACCTCACCCGCGTTGAATACGGCGAAAAGCGTCACCCCCTTAATACAGGTCGTACCATCAGGCAGCTTCAAATACTGACCCGGCGCTGTTGGAGTTACCGTCATCGCCGCTGGCGACGACACCACCAGCGTGACATTCCCGCCAGTCGCCGTGCCACCGCCTCCAGGCACCTGCCTTGCATTGATTTCCGCAATGACGCCCGCGCAAGTCGCCAACTGCGCCGTATTGGTTCCCTGTACGGCGGTCGGCCCCGTTGGCACACCTGAGAATGCCGGACTGGCCTTGTCTGCCTTACCTGCGGCCAGGTCGGTAATCTGCTTTTGCAGCTTCCCCAAGGCCGACAACACAGTGTCGCCCGCCGAGATCACCGCATTCGTAACCAGCGAGATACCGGCAAGTGCCGCAGCCAAGGCCCGCGACGCCGTGAAATACTGATTCGTTACTCCTTCCGACATGGAATCGGTGCTGGGGAGGTTCACTGCTGGAACTTTGCTAGCCGGGTCGAGCGGGGCGGCGCCACTCGCCGCACCCACCTTTGCCGCGTCAAGCGGAGTGAACGCCAGGGCTGTCGTCACGTTCGCCGCCGTAATCTCCGCGCGAATGGCCGCCGACGACTTGTTCTCGACGTTGCCTAGCCCCACGCCGGCCGGCGTGGAAGGTATCGTCGGCTTGTTCAAAATCTTGCCGACACCGCTTATCGCATTCCAGTCTGAGTTAATCTGCCCCGATGACGCTTGCTGCGCAGATAACGCGGCCGCTGTGGCACTGGCAGCCGCGTTACCCTCGGACGTTGCAGCATTGGCCGCCTTTGTCGTCGCGACCCCGGCTTGGGTTGTCGCGGTGCCCGCCGACGTCGACGCGCTCGTCGCACTGCCCGCTGCAGCGGTGGCGGACCCCGCCGCGCCTGTTGCCGATGCGGCGGCGGCGGTGACACTGCCGCCGGCGTTGACTTCGCTCGTGTGCGCCGCCGTCGCTGACCCGGACGCGGCGGTGGCCGATGCGCTGGCCGCGTTCTTGCTGGCCAGTGCATTCGCCTCGGATGTTGCCGCATTCGCCGCGCTGGTTGCGACAGCCGCCGCTTGACCCGCCGCCGTGGCGGCCGACGTGACGGCTTCCGCAGCCTTCGTTGTCGCGATCCCCGCTTGGGTTGTGGCGGTTCCCGCCGACGTCGCCGCGCTCGACGCACTGCCGGCGGCGGCGGTGGCTGAGCCCGCCGCCCCGGTCGCTGAGGCGCCGGCAGCCGTGACGCTGGTGCCGGCGTTCACTTCGCTGGCATGAGCGGCCGTCGCCGATCCGGCCGCGCCGGTAGCGGACGCGCCCGCCGCGTTCTTGCTGGCCAGCGCATTCGATTCGGAGGCAGCGGCATTGGTTGCGCTTGTCGATGCGCCGGTCGCTTGCGTGGTGGCAATGACCGCAGATGCGGCCGACTCCGCGGCCTTTGTCGTGGCCGTGGACGCCTGCTGGCCGGCCACCGTCGCGGCCGTCAATACCGATGCGGCAGATGCTGCTGCCTCCGCCGCCTTTGTTGTCGCCGTGCCCGCCGACGTCGTGGCGCTTGTCGCTTGCGTGGTCGCGGTCGTCGCCGAAGCTGCAGCAGCGGTCTTCGAGGCCGTTGCGGCAGTGCTCGACGCAGCGGCGTCCGACGCCGAAGAGGCTGCTGCGGCGGCGTATGTAGGGATGGACGCTGCGGAGCCGATCAAGTCGGCGCTGTGGGCTGCAGCAGCTGCCGACGCGGCCGCGTCCGCTTTTGAGGACTCAAAGCTATTGAGCAGCGTGGCCGCTTGAGCGGACAATTCCGCGATCATCGTTTGGGTCTGCACAACCGAGTAAGCGGCGCCAATGACTGTGGCGCCGCGAAACGGCGTCACCAGCGTCAACGAACCCGCGCTAGCCACCGACTGCACCTCATACACGGCGCCGTCCGGCCCGTTAAATGCAAACCCAGGCCGCACGTTCGAGACGAAGTCTGTCCCCGCCCCCGCCACGACGGCACTGCCGTTCGTCAGCGAGACACTTCCTGTTCTATACCAGCTCATAGTTTCCTTTGACCATAAAAAAAACCGCCGAAGCGGTTCTTGTGTTGCAAGTTAGTTACGACGGTTGCCGCCCCGATGTAGCCTCATGGCAGCTTCGGAAATCGCAATTTCACTGCCTCGACGGCAGCAAGGTATGCGGACAATTTTGTTTCGTCACCCTGCGCCTGCCAGTACATCGCGTCGGCAAAATCGGCCAGCGGCGGATAGGCAGCGCGCCGTAACGCGGCGACGTCTTCGGTGTGTTTGATGATCATGTCGTCACCTCAAATACAGCATCCAAGTACGGGAACGCCGACACCCTAACGTCGTAGTTTCCCGGATAGGTGAAATCCAGCGTCGCCGTCGCCTCCTCACATTCGTACACAACGCCGTTGATGATGATCTGGCATGGCGCTGGAAGGCCGCTCAGGTCAGCTCCGGACAGCGTGGCAGGATTCTGCGGTCGTGGCGTCGCAGTACCCTCGAAGACGTAGTGCGTCCTGCCGTCGATCTTTCCGTGAACAATCAATCCGCCCTGCAATTCGATCATTGCCTCCGGAACCGAACCGGTCACCAGCACACGACCATTCGTGTCGTATCTTGTGAATTCTGTCATCGCATTACTCCAATGATGGTGGCCGACCATGCGCCGAGGTTCCATGTCCCGCTGCTGTAGTCGTTTCCGAACCAAAGCTGAAACGTGTGCGAGCCAGCCGAAAGTGTCGCCACCGACGATGCGACGTGCGACGTTGAGATGCCTGGAACAGTCGAGTCTTCCGCCGCGAAAATCGCCCCGCCGCTACCATCCATGCGGAGTTCCACGCGGGTGTTACCGCCATTGCTGCCGGGAGTGACAGCCTGCCAAGTTACCAACATGGAAACTTTGGCCGTGTCAGCCAGGTAGATCGAGACCGAGCCGCCTGACACTGCCTGCATGCTGCCGGCATTGAATGGACCGGCGCCGCCACTCCCGCTGATCGATGCGGGAACGGTGACAGAATTCGCACCGATCTTGAGCGTAGTCACCTCTGCATTCCCGATCTTCGCATTCGTTATCGACGCGTCCGCGATGAATGCCTGATTGATAAACACTTGACCGTTTTGAATCACGAACGGCGTTGTCAATCCGCCGCTGTCCTCGTTGAGCACCGCCACCCGCTGTGCAGACAGAAGAATTTGCGATTCGACGGCGGCACCGTTCACCTCAACACCGATACCGATACCGGCCAGGTAGGTCCTCCCGCCTGCCGTGACTTGCGTCTTGATCGTATGCAGCGCCGCCAGCTTGCCATCCGTCCCCGCCAGCGCTGACGAGGTCACTTGCACCGCCGCCGAAGCGCCGTTCGCACTAGCTTGCGCTGTATCGATCCGGGTCGAAAGCGCGCCATCTGCGTTCGCGCGTGCCGTCTGCTCAGTCGTGATTGCCCCAGTGTTGGCCGCGCTCGCAGCCGCGACGGTGTCAACTCGGGTCGAAAGCGCGCCGTCCGCGTTCGTGCGCGCAGTTTGCTCGGTCGTGATCGCCGCCGCGTTGGCCGCGCTCGTCGCCGCGACCGTGTCAACGCGGGTCGCGAGCGCGCCAACGGCGTCGGTGCGCGCCGTCTGCTCCGTCGTAATCGCCGCCGTGTTGGCCGCGCTCGTTGCCACGACCGTATCAACGCGAGTCGCCAGCGCCCCAACCGCGCTTGTTCACGCCGTCTGCTCTGTCGTGATCGCCGCAGTATTGGCCGCGCTCGTTGCCACGACCGTATCAACGCGGGTCGCCAGCGCCCCAACTGCACTCGTGCGCGCCGTCTGCTCCGATGTGATCGCCGCCGTGTTGGCCGCGCTCGTGGCGACAACCGTATCGACTCGGGTCGCCAGCGCGCCAACGGCAGTCGTGCGCGCGGTCTGCTCCGACGTGATCGCCGCCGTATTCCCGTCGGTAGTTGCCGCGACAGTATCGACCCGCGATGCGAGCGCGTTCGTAGCCGTTGTCCTAGCCGTAATCTCGCTTTGCACGGCCGCAGCAGTCGTACCATTCGCGGCGGTCACCGTATCTATCCGGTTGGAAAGCGAGTCTGTCGCCGTTTGTACAGACGTCTGCACAACGGTGATCGCAGCCCCTCGTGCGGTCGCCTCGGTCAGAATTGCGCTGGTACGCCGATCCGCCTCCTTGATAACCGCGTTGTTTGCAGCCAAGAGTCCCGTGAGATGCGCGGCGGCGATGGAATCCCGGATCGCATCGAGGCCCCCAATCAGATCGATCGCTTTTGACAGGTCACTGGACAGCTGCGTCTTACCGATTTTTCCAGCCAACCAATCCAGTATGACCTTGGCATCGGTCGCGCTCGAGCCGACGATTCCGGCGCCTGGCGGATAGAACTCGCCGACATTGCCCATCTGGTCGACCAGCCGCACCCAGAAATAAAACGTCGCGCCGGCGGCCAAGCCGGTGATTGAATAGGTGCTTTGCGGACTGGCGAATGCGACCAGCTTTCCGGCGTTGGCCCGGTCGGACGACGTGCCATACCAAACCTCGGCGTATCCCAGATGGTCGGCCGCAAACGCCGGCAGGCCCCATTCAAGCTGGATACTGAACACCTGCGATTGAGCGACCAGGTATGAGACTTGATCGACCTGCGCACCGACGATCGTATGCTGATACGCGGCCACCGCCGACAGGTCCTGCAGGCCATTCCCGAACTGGTTGAAGCTGGCCAGCTTGATCCAGATCGTTTTTCCGACCCATCCCCGTGGATAGGCATACTTGAAAATTCCGTTGTCGAGCAACGCGAACGGCGCACCAGTCGCGTGCGCGCCGATAGCAGAACCGTATGCGCCGCGCACCAGGTACGACAGGCTGTAGGCATTGGCCCCGGTGAGCGCCTCGTGGGCATATGCGATGTACTCGCCATCGACGTAGCACGCCGTCAGCAAGTCACGGGCGTTTTCCTCGGTGGCGCCGGTCAACGCACCGCGAGACGCGGACAGGTCGACGCAGAGAGCGTTTGTCGTGTCGGTCCCGCCGCCGATTGGAAGCGGTGCCGCAAGCACGCCGTGCTGGCCCTGCGAGCGCACTGTGCCGATGCGCTGATAGCTTCTGTCGTCGGTTGAGACCCAGACCACGCAGCCGCCCCAGTTCGCGCCGCCCGAGGTCGCCATCCATAGTTGCGAATCATTGTTGGTAAGGCGCCCTGGTGGCTCGAAGAACAAAGGCGTGTTCGCCGCGCCCGGAACAATCGCATAGTTCGGCGCCGTGTTGCTGATATCGGGCACCGGCTGCGTCGACGCGCGGTTGGCGCCGAGCGGATAGTCCTCGGCGATGATCGTCAGTAAGCCGTCGTCGTCCTCGTTCACTTCCACCACCAGCACCGGCGTGTGGTCCAAATACTTGCGCGGATATGTCAGCGTGACCACGTCCATCGGTTCAAGCCGCACATATTTCCACGGCAGCCGGAATTCGTAGGTGTTCAGGATGTACAACGAGCGGTGCAGGATAAAGTCGGCGACCTTTTGGGCAACCGACGCGTCCGCGATTTCCTTTAGTTCGACCACGTCCATCGTGCGCAATCCGTGCTGCTCGATGTCGGCGCCGTCGCTGCTCTCCGCGATATTGTCGTTGTAGTCGTTCGCCCGGTCCGAAAATTTCACCCTCACATGGTTGTACGATTGTTCAGCCGATTTTTGCGAGACCTTGATCGCGTCGGTGCTGTCGTCCGCGATGAAGTCGTCCTCGCCCAGGTCGTACACCGGCGCGATGGTCGGCACGTAGTTCGCAAGGGCGCTGCTCGCCGGCACGTCCGAATATGGCACGACCTTGAACTGCCCGCCGGAATACACGCAATCGGCGAAACCGATGGTCAGCAGGTTCTTGATATATTCGAACGCCCCGCGCTGCTCGGAATATGCGGGACTTACCCACAGACCGCTCGCCAAGCAGAAGCTCCGAAAACTCGACAGGTCGCCCAGTGTGGCGGGATCTAGCCCGACGCCCTGCTCGACATCGGTCAGCAGCGCGCTGACGACGTCGACCACCTCGGCGTCCGGGATCAGCGCGCCGGCGTAGTTCGCGGCGATACTGCCCGTCGCTTGAACTTCGAACGTGTGGTTGCCGAACGCCGCGTTCGAGCCCAGATCGTACGCACCGCTCGCGACATAGGCGATACCGCGATACGAGAGCGCGCGCTCCGGATGCTTGGAGACGAAATACGGGTGCGCCGCCTGCTGCTGATCTCCGTTGTAGAAGTCAAGGTTCAGGGCGTCGGTCGTCGTCTGCTCTTTGTCCTTCCAAACCTTGCCGATGCTCTCCAGGGTGCCACTGCCCAGCGCCAGGATCGCTGCCACGGTATAGCTGTAGTCGGTCGAACTTGTCGAACCGCCGCCCTTCCCCACGTGCTGGGTCTTGGTGTGCGGCACCGCCGCGAAGTCGTCGTACTGAATCAGGTTCGGCGCCACGCGTTGCCGCCCGAAGACCCAGGTGATCGCGCGGCCGAAGCTGGACGTCTGCAACTGGATGGACGAGATCACTGGCGCCGTGCTACTGACGGTGTCGGATGAAAATAAACCAGCCATGTTTAGGCCCTTAACGAATAGAAACCGCGCAGCCTGTTGGTCAGCGCTGCGCTTTTGCTGATGTCCGATTGCACCACCGCGCCGTGTTCGATATACGCATGGATGACCAACGGCCATTGGAGGACGATTGCACCGTGGCTCACGCATCGGCCAAACTGAAACAGGGCTATGTCACCGGGCAGCGGCTCGACGATCTCGTCGGCCAGCTCCTCGATGCCGCCAAGGTAGATTTCATCGCTGCGGTGCATGTGCCAGTCATGCGGGTACGGGCGCGGGTCTACTTCGCCCGGGATCATGCCGCACGACTTGTAGACCTCCACCATCAACATGACGCAATCGACGCCTATGCCCTTTAGGTTGCCTTGGTGGTGGTACGGCGTGCCCTGCCATGAGATCGCCTCACACGCCACGTTCTGGCGCTGCTGCGGCGTCATACTGAAACCTCTGGCGGCGGGATATACGGCGTCCCCTTGAAATTGACCTCGTTGGAAAATTTCCCGCAGCCGTTCGCGCCGCGTGTGCGATCGCAGCCGGCGCGCACCAGGAACGCATCACCAGGCGACAGGTCGAACACCAGCGGATAGGACAGCTCGATAACGCCGAGCCGGTACGATTTCACAGCGCGCCGCACGCCAGAGTTCGGCCCACTGGTAAAGACCAGCTCGCCGAGCGAGAAATATCCATCCGGCTGTGCAAGACCCGTCGTGAACGAATGCCGGTTCGGCACCGTCTGCGCGGTTGAGGTGAACGTGTACGCGTTGCGCTGGACCCCGCAGCCGGCATCGAACAAGGTGCGCATGCATCCGGCCTGAAAGATCGAACGCGGAATCTGCGTGTTCAACCGGTTGCTATCGGAGACGACGCTCAGCGTCACCTCTTGCTCACCGTCGCTGCTCTCGTTGACATAGCCACGGAAGATATTCAACGTCTCTGCGGCCTGTCCCCAGGCGGGCATAAACGCCTTCTCTATGACCACCTCGGCGTTCTTCAATGCTCCGGAGCGCGCCGCCAGAAACCACGGCACGCCGGCGATCAGGTCTTTCGGCGCCACCAGGACCAGCAGTTCAAGCGTGCTGACCTGCATGCCACGCACTAGGTTGTATTTCGCTCCTTGAATGCTTGGGCCGGTGCTATCGTATATCTGGCCGTTGGCAACGATGTCAACGTCGGCATCCGTCCAGTAGTAGCCGATGCCGCTGGACAGCGTGAGCGTGAAGAGATTGCATTTCACAAACATCGGGCTGGCCAGTATCGTCGCCAGGCGGGGCGTCACGTCTCTCATATTCTGGTTCCCAGGCTGGCGGTTAGGTTCACTGTTTTGGCGCTCCAGAGGTTATGCATGAAGCGCTGGAAGTCTTGATGATCAGATTGAAACCGGGCTCTGTAGAAATAGGTCCCACTCCACGTGATCGCGCCGGCGGCCGGCGCGATCATGAACGTCACCATGCCGGTCGCCGACACGGTGAAGTCGATGCCGGCAATCTTGACCGCACCTGCGATCTTGACGTTCGTGATCGCTTCAATGTTCTGCACCGGCTCGATGAACTCGGACCCGAAGCTTCGCATCAACTGAAACGAGCGCGTGTGACCATCGGCCACCGCGATCTGCTGGTCGGCCACACAGCAATCTTCATCGAGGCGGTACAGGAAATTATCGAACGACCCGCGCCGGGCCAGGAAGAACCCGACCAGCTGGCGCAGCTCTTGTTTTGAGCCGTGGCGCAGGAACTCGTAGGTGAGCGTCAGGTTGTAGAGCGGGTTCGCCATCAGCGAGGCGCGGTATTCCTTACCACTGACGGCCGACTGCACCTTGGTATGAAACACCGGCTGCCACAAGACGTCCCACGTCAGGCCCGGAAGGGTTGGAAAAAGAATGTCGCTCATGATTTCTTCGCATGGTCCTTCAGTGCGTCCGCGATGACGCGCACGTTCTTGCGGATGTCGGCCGGGCTCAGTCGTCCGGTGTGATCGTGATAATTGATCGTCTGGCCACTGGTGCCGCCACCCTCTGCCATGCTCCGCACAGCGTCGGCCTGCGCGGCCGGCAACACCATTTCGCGCTCATGCAGTTGGGTGATCGGGTTGATGCCGGCCGGGATGTCATAGCCGTTGCGGGCCGATGCCATCGGCATGAACGCCATCGCGGCAGCGGACGCGGCAATACCGGCCTCCGGAGCGATCGTCCAGCCAATCAAAGGGATGGCGGCGGCAGACGCGGTTGCGGCCGCGCCGGCCACGCCGGCATTGGCGGCGATCTGCCCGGCCGCCGATGCCGATGCCAGTCCATTTCCCACGATCAGGTTCATTGCCCACTCCGCGGCCGTTTTCGCGAGCATGTCCACGACCGCCGAAACGACCACACCGAACATGCTTTTGAAGATGTCGCGCATCTTCATCGTCCCGTTCAGCGTGCCGGCGATGACGCCTTGCATGCCCGACTGAATGCTGCCGTACATGGCTTGCGTGTTCTTGTTTTGCTCGACTGTGGCTTTGTCCTTGATCTGCTTGAGCCGCATCTGGTGCTGACGCTCCACCTCCTCGAGCTGGGCGTGCAGCGCGGCCAACGCGGTCGGATTGTGATCGGGCGAAGCCTGCAGCATGGCCTGCTCTTCCTGTAGCGCTTGCATCTTGATCTGATAGCGCTTCGCCTCGAAGCCTTGCTCCAGTTCGAGCAGCTTGGCGGCGGTGATCTGGCCTAAGTTCACTTGCAATTCGGCGTCCTGCTGCGCGAACTCAATCTCGGCCATCGCCTTGTTTCTGGCCGACTCGGTAACGATCTTGTCGGTGGCCAGCGTCTGCTCGGCCAGCTTGCGTACTTCCTTCTTGATGTCGCCCATCGCCGCGATCGCCTCCTTGCTGTCGGCTCCGTACCGCGCCTTCATGTCGCCGTAGATACGGGTGGCGATAACGATTCGCTCGCCGAAGTTGGACTTGAAGTCCTCCAGCTTGGCCTTCTCGCCCGCAATTTCGCTGTCAAAGCCGTCTTTGCGCAGGTCATGTTCCAGCCCCAGGTACTTGCGGTTGACCTGAATTTTCTCGTCGACCGACATGCTGGTGGTGTCGAGGATCTTCTTCCAGTAGTCGCGTTCGCTCGCCTTGCTGAACTCCTGCATCGTCCCGGCTAGTTGCTGTGCGCGCTCGAAGCCGTCCTTGTCGATCGCGAGCTTGGCTTCCCACGTGGCCACGCGCGATGGGTCTTTGGCCTCCTTTCCTTCCTTGGCGTCCTTCCCGAAATCATAGGTCGGATCGTCGTTCTTGAGCTTCTTGTCCTTGATTGCCGGCCCGGCCGCCGGCCCGCGCATGATGATCTCATCGACCTTGTCTTTGCCATCGCTGGCGATCTTAACCAGGTTGGAGGCGTGCTTGCGCGCTATGTCCTCGATGATCGCCGTGCCGGTCGCCCATGCCTGCTTGGCGCCGGCAAAGTCCAGGTGGAGCGTGCGCTCGGCCACAGCGGCCATGCGCATCAAATTTGACACCCAGACCTCAATGAGTCCGGATACATACTCGATGACGGCCTTCACCGCGACCTTCAACGCCTGGAAGGCCAGTTCGACCAGTTTAAGCACGTTGACGAAGATGCCCATCGCATCAGGCCCTTGGGTTCCCATCACCTCATCGACCATGCCGCCGATTGCGCTGAAGCCGCTACGAACCATCCCCCATAGGTCCATCACCACTTCGCCCACCATGCCCATGATGCTGGACAGCGACTCCATCACCACGCCCATGATCTTGCCGGACGCCGGTCCGGCGCCGCTCAACCAGCTCCCGATTTTGACAAACGCCGGCAGCATGGCCGCGCCGGCCTGCACTTCCAGCGACGTCATGACCAACTTCATGTCGGACAGCGATTCCTTGTACTTCTTCGACTGTGCGACGCCCTCGTCGCCCACGACCAAGCCGAGATCCTTGGTTTTTTGCTCCGAGTTCTTCAGCTCCTCGGTCGTCAATTTCAGAATGCCGCGCACCTCGTTCCACGACTTCCCGTAGATCTGCGTTCCGGCGATATTCTGTTCGATTGGATTTTTAATTTCCTTGAGCTTGGTGTTGACCTCGCCCATGATGTCCAGCGTCGGCCGGTAATGATTCGTGCTGTCCTTGACGCTGACGCCCAGCTTGTCGAACGCCTGGCTGTTGGTCGCGATCTGCTTGGACATCTTGCCGGCCGCCATAGTCACGACCTCGGAGTCGAGTCCCATGTGGCGCATCGCGACCATCATGACGCTGGCGCGCTCGGTCGTGATACCGAGCTGCATCGAGAGCTTTTTCGCTTCGCCGGTCCATGCGACAGACGCGCCGATGACTTCCTTGAACGCCGCCCCGCCGGCCGCCACCGCTGTCAGCGTGGCGAACAGGCCCGTCACGGACTTCAGCGCGCCCGACATCTGGCTCATCTGAGCTTCGATCATCTGGAAGCTCGACTGAATTTGCTTGGCAGTTTGCTTCGCGGCCGCCTGCGCTTTGTCCATCCCGTCGAGAAACCCAGACGGGTCGGCCGTAACCGCATACTCAACTGACTTGTCTGAACCGGACATAGGCCACCTCAAAAAAAATGTCCACCGGATCAGATGGACATTGGAAACATTTGCAACAGATCATCGGCGCCCAGCTCGGCAGGCTCGTCGGCGCTAGGCGCTTCGTAGCCCACCTGGGCGGCGATTAGAAGGTGAACTGGCGGGTGCCGCCGCCAGTATTTGTTTTGCGCGACGATCGAGGGGATATCCCACTCCGACCATGCTTGCTGCGGCGTGCAGCCGGTGCTGGCGACGATGTGCGCGATCAGGTCGTCAAACCCGCCGTCGCCATCTCCCCCTGCACCCGCCGCATCATCTTTCCCGCCTGCGCGACCAGACCCGACAAGTTCAGCAGGTTTTCCCATACGTCGAACAGGTTGCTGTAGTCGATGAATTCTTCGACCTGGTCGAGCGTCATGTCTGGGTAGTTGCGGCGCAGGCTCGCGTGCGCAAGCTTGGCCACCAGCTCGATGTCGGGCAGGCCGCCGACGAAGACCAGCTTGATCTGGTCACGATACTGTTTAACGGCCGCAGCGTTCAGCGGTGCCAGCACATAGGCGACGCCGCCGAGCGTCATTTCCGCGCCTGGTATTTTTATGGCGCTCATTCTGTCGAACTCCACTTCCAGACCACACCGTTGTCGTCGGCGATGGCGCTCATGTCCAGCTCGGGAATCATGAAGTCTTCCTGCTTGGTCGACATCGCCAGCTTCGAGCTGGTCACGCGCGGCCACTTGAGCGTCAAGACCTTGCCGTTGCGCGCCATCGACATGTCGAGGCTGAACGTCGGGCTCAGGCCCATCGGCAGGTTGGTCACGGTCAGAATCTGGCCGGCGGCGGCCGCCATGTGTTGATAGTCGATGAAGACCGTCTTGCCGATGTCGGCAGCAGCAAACACGTAGACGCCGGCGCCGTTCGTCGTGTACTGACCCGCAGTCGGCGCCGATGCGACACGAATAAGCGGCGTACCGGAAGCGTCGCTGCGCACGCCGAGGTTCGCGAAGAACGTGGCGCCACCTGGCGGCACGATCGTAACGCTGGCCGTCGCTGCTTGGCCAACTGGGTCATTGACCGACGTGATCAGGCCAGTGACTGCCGACTGCCCGAAGAACGCCGCCGTCAGCGGCAGCACGTTGATGTTTGCGAACTTGGCCTTCAGGCCGATCTTGCCTTTGCCACGGGCGCTATCGACCGGGAAGCTGCTCGAACCGTACAGCAATTTTTCATCGAACGAGGCATCGATGCCGATGTCTTGCATGATGCCAAATTGGAACGGGGTGGGATTGGCGATGATGTTGCCGACAGCGTCTTGGGTGGGGGTTGCCCACAAGACGCCTGAACCAAAGTGACGAGCCATATTGTTAGTCCTTTAAATTGTTAAATGCTTACCGTCAGGTCGTTGGACGCGGACAGGTAAATCAGTCGATAGGTGATGGTGTCGCAGCCGGCCGTCTGGTCGGCCTCTTCGGCCTCCCACTTGCGGCCTTGCCGTCGCATGTCCACAACCATCGCTTTGAGTTGTGCATCGCGGGTCAGCAAGCGATGCACGTCGATTGCGATGGAATCGGCCGCAACACGCCACGGCTCGGCCCGTACCAGGACGCTGACAGCCACCAGCGTAGTGTTCTCATCAACGTCGTCAGCAAATACCCTGGCATCCTCAACTTCGGGCTGTGCGACGACGATGCAAGGCATTTCGTCGCGCGCGAATGCTGCTTCGCGAGACTCGAAAACACGGTCGCCAACAGCCGTGGTGTTGGTCAGGGCGGCGACCATGCGGCTGATCACCTGGTTGCAAACCGATTGCGTTGTCATGTTTTGGATATGTTCAGTTGGGTGAATGCACCGTCGTCCAACTGCTCAGCTTCGCGCACGGTGAAGGCGACGCCGTCGACGGTCAGTTTGGTTTCGAACTTGATTCCCAGCGCCGAAACGATCGAGCTTTTGACAATGATTGCGTACATGGTGGATTTCGTACTGAAACCGCCCACCTTCACCTCAACATCCGGTTGTTCGGGAATGCCAAGGAACGGTACGTCAGGTCGGGCGGTAACCAGACACGGCTTGCCGAACTCCTGCAGGAACACGTCTAGGTTTTCGCAGAACATGCGCTATGCCGTCTCGGCGGTCACCAGCACATCGTCCGCGACCAGTTCGATCTTTTCCGAATGCAATTTCGCCACGTCGTCCTCCAGCTCGATCAGCTCACCGCTGGCCAGAACCTTGCCGGGCGAGACGAGAAACGAGAAGCCCGCCTTGATTTCATAGGTCTTCATGATCAGGCTGCCTTGTCAGCGCTGGCCGCCGACATCGCTTGTGCGGCGACGATGGCTTGGGCCAGCAAAGCGTAATCGATCACTGCGCCGGAAACCGGGGCCGTCACCACGGGGTGGCGAGCGGCAAGGAATGCGTCTGCCTTTTTATCGGCCGGTTCCAGTTTATGCAGATGCTGCAATGCGGTCGTGTCGTCAAAGTCCACGTCCTGGCCTTCGTAGTAGCTCGATTCCTGCACCTGGCTCTTGCCTCCGATATCGACCACCTTACGGTCGTGAACAACGAAGCCTTCGCGTACTGTGAATTTCATGTCTTACTCCTGAACGATATTGATGCGAGCGGCAGAACTGCCGCTCGCGGTTTGTGGAAAGGTTGGTCCGGCGTCAGAAGCCGGGGGTCAGGGCGTCGGACATGACCGAGAACGATGCACCGTGACGCACGCCGATGTCAGCCGTCTGAATCGCGCGCAGCACCACGTCGCCCGACTTGAACAGGGTCGAGTCGTACGGGTTAATTGCGACCTCGATCGCACCCCATTCGGCGATCAGCAGTTCAAGCCAGTTGCCATAAATGATCTCGGACGCGACGCCCACTGCAGTGCCTTTGGTCAGCGTGCTGCGCAGCTGCTGCGACTCTCCGTACGACTTGCCTTTGATGCGATCCGGCGAGCCGGCCGTCAAGCCGCCCTGCGGGTCCCACAGATAGGTGCCAGTGGTGGCTTTCAGCGATGCCAGATAACCGATCACCTTGCTGTTCATCGCAAACGCCATCGAGTTCTGCGAAGCATTGGCCACGCGTGGCGCCGTGTACAACTTGATGATGTCGTCGAAATCGACGTTCTTGCCGTTGACGCCGCCAACCACCGACAGCACACCGGCCTGGTTGACAATGCCGGTCGGCTGTCCGGCGACGCCGGTACCGGACAGTGCGGCCTGGTCGAGCGCCAGCGCCATCTGCGCGATCAAATCGACCCGTGCCAGCATTTCGATTGCAGGCGTCGCCTGCATCATCATCATGCGGGAGATGATGCCCCAGCTGGTCAGGTTCTTCGGACGCAGTTGCACCTTGTCGAACGTTGCTTCGGATTCGGCGCCGGCTGTCAGCTCGCCAGTCCACGACGTTTGCGATGCCGTGATCTGACGCGGAATGTCGATATTGCCGACGAGGCCCGACAGGAAACGGGCGCCCAGCATCGGCGTGACCATTGCGTTGCGCAGCACTTCAATGAAGCTATCCTGAAGCAATTCGGTGGCGACCAGGTTGCCGCCGGTCGCTGGCGCGCCGACCGCGAACGCGGAGCGCATCTGGTGGTTCATGCGGCTTTGACCTGAAATGAGCGAGAACGCGCGCTGATGCGCCTGGTCCGGGGCAAACGGCAGATCGGAAGGAAGGAAGATGCCCTCCGACGATGGATTGCGCCCCAGCTGGCGAGCAATCTCATTCGATACCTCGCGCTCGAAACCGGCGGTCTTCCACTCCTTCGAGTGCAGCGCCTGCATGCCGCGCAGCATTGAGTAGCTACGGCGTTCCTTTTCGTTCATGTCGACGCGGGCGCCGGCGGCCGGGGTCTGCTTGCTCGGGTCTTTTTCCAGCGCCTCGAGGAAGGCCGAGCGCGCGCCCTCAATGTTTGTGCCGCCTTCGATCAGCAGCATGGCGAGGTCGTTGTTCTTCCATTTATCGCCCAGCGCGCGAATGGCGGTCTGGCGCTCGCGCTCGGCGATACGCATCTGCTCTTGCGACAGGTGGATCACCGTGGCAGCTGGCCCGCCGCCCGCTGCTGGCAGATCGCCGGCTACTTGGTTCATCAGGAGGTGCTTCTTTTTCATGGGGGTTTCCTCAACAATTGCGGCAGATGCCGTGGGGGTGATGCTGGTTTCAGTGGTGCGAACGCGCGTCTCCACGCGCACGCTTCGGGTGTTGTCGCTCGGCGCCGACCGGCCAACGCCCACAGTGGGATCGGCCGGTATGGACACCAGCGAGATTTCGTAAGCCTCCCAACTGGGCGCCGTGTAGGTGTCGTCGTCGCTGTAGCCATTTGGGTTGTCCGTTTCATGGACGTAGTACGCGACGTCGTACATGAAGGAGACATTGCGCAAAATGCCGTCTTGCACCATGCCCATGACCTCCTCGGCGCGCGCGGTCTTTGCGAACCGCACCAGCGCGTGCCCCCGCTTGTCGGCGCCAATGTTCGCCGTTTCCACCACCCCGATCACATCGTCAGGGTTGTGGTTGAACAGAAGCGGACCTCCGTCATTGAGTCGTGTGAGATCCGCCGCGCCCGGTGCATGAGACAGAATCTCTTTGCCGAACCAGCGATCGACGGGCAGCTCGCTGGAGAAGGACAGGAGCAGCGTGCGCGCCTCCACATCCAGCGCCGGCGAATCTTGGGATCGCATCGACAGGAAGCGTCGCTGCGGCCCCAGAGCGGCGCCGTCGTCCAAACGCTTGCGAACGTCTTTTTGTGCAGACGTCTGCACAGTTGCTGTTGTCATTCAAGACCCCATTAAAAAAAGCCGCCGGATTCGCATCGGGCGGCTTCAAGTGGATGAAATATTTTGCTTATTCGGCAGTGGTGGCCGCCTCCCCTCCGGGCTCCGACGAAGGAATCGGATCGCCCTCGCTATCGAGGCCTGTGTCGGTTTCTTCGACCTGGCCGGCTTGAACGACACCCTTGTTGTCTGTCTGCGCCGGGTCTGACTCCATGACCAGCTCGTACTGTGCGGCCAGGTCAAGCTCGCGCCGCCGTTGCTTGCACACTTCCTCGTAGTCACCGCCGCCTTCACTGATTACCGCTTGGGCCGTCGTGAATCCCGAGCGCACGTTCAGGCGGTTTGCAGTGGCCTCCTTGAGCGGGTCCACCGACTCCCAACCACGCGGCATCCAGCGCACCTCGTTGTACAGCTCAGGGGCGACCTCATACGCAGGTAGATTCAGAGCGCCGCACAGCACCGCCATTTCTAGCCACTTCTCGTAGACCTCTTGCAGAAAACTCTCGACCATCCACTCCTGAAGCACGCGCCAATTGTCACGGTCGTCCAGCAACGCCAAGCGCGAGCTGGAGTAGTTCGATTGCGAATAGTCTCGCGACAACGACTCGTAGCTTTGTCCGATGCCGGCGGCAACCCCGCGCAGCATCAGGCGCATGAACGGGTCCATCTGTGCATTCGGCCGCGTCGGATTGAATCCGGAGAAAGTTTCGCCCGCCTGCAATTCCTTAATCGTTCCGGGTTCGAAGTCATAGACCCGCTCGCCGCCCTCGACGCCGTCGTCTCCGATCGCGTCATTGCCCTCGGGCGACTGGATGAAACCCATCACCGCCGCCGTGGCGCGCGCCGCGATGATTTCCGCCTCCTCGTAGCCGCCGAGGTTGTTGAGACGCTTGATAGCCGTATGGAACCACGGCACATACCTGGTCTGTCCGACGCGTTCCGGCACGCCAAGGTGCAGGACCTCGTCGGCCGGCACGCGAAGGTAACGGTTGGACTGCGGAACACCTGTGAACTGATAGTCGCCTGGGTGCTTGGGGTAGAGGTAGTACGCCACCGGGCGCTGCCATTGATCAACCTCCACCCCCATGCGAACTTCGTTCCCGTTTTCTGCGCGGCCATTCCATTCGTCCACCAGTTGGTCGGACTCGATGATCTCCAGGGCAAAGGGAATCTTTCCACCGCCGAACGACTGATAGATGAAACGGACAAGCACCTCGCCGGACTCAGCCACGGCAGTGATAACCATCCGCTGAATGTCCTTCATTGAGAGCGTTCCGGCCGTATGGCATGTTTTCTTCCGGCCCCAGCGCACCCACGCTTTCTCGATGGCATCGTTCGTCTTTTCGTCCAGACGATTGCCACGACGCATCATTACCTGTCCCTGAAACGCAATCCCCTTGCCCACCACGTTGTTGCGGATATTGCGGATAGCGCTCTTGGCATAGTCGTTGTCACGGACTAGTTGGCGCGAGCGGTTGCGCAGCGTGCGCAGACTCATCCTAATTTCCGAGTCGGCCGACGTGTTCGTTGCCACCCAGTCGGACGTCAGGCGATTATTCGCGGCGCCGGCGTATGCCCTCTTGGATGTTCGGGCGGCTTCCGGCGCTGCCCGAACGACCTCTAGCGCCGGCGCGAGTCCCGCGTCGACACTGATCGCGCGCGGCGTCAGCACGCCGGCCAGCCATGTACGTTGCTTTGCAAACATTAGCGGAACCTCACTAGAACTTTGCCAGGGTTGCCTTGCCCGTTCGCGATACGCTGGGCGGCTTTCTGGCGGTTGACAACCATGCCGAGCCGGTCCTGCAAGGCGACCAGTGCCGCTATCGGTTCCTTTTTCAGATTGCGGCTGCCGATGCTGTATTCCAGCGTGGCGCCGCCGGTGACCCGGTTGCTGATTTCGGCCTTGACCGCATCGAGGTCCTTCTCCTCCTGTGTCCGTCCATCGAAAACGCCGGTCAGGGCTGCGAAGTTCGGCTTGACGTTGAGCGTGCCCTCGCCAGCAAGTACGCGTTCACCGGCCTTGGTGGCATATGCTTGCCAATACCAGATTGCGTTACTGGCGGCGGTGTTCAGTGCAGCGCTTTGGGCGGTCGTGATCGAGGTCACCCAGCCGCCACCGTTTGCGGCTGCGGCCAGATCGACGCCAGCCAGCGCGCCGCGCAGCGAGTAGGACAGCGTGTAGTCCGCAGATGTGATACTTCGACCGTCGCCGGTACGGAAACTGGGATCGCTCCAGTGGCTTGAATCGCCGGCTGCAAGGGTTGGGGGAATGTTCATTTACCAGCTCGTCGCGGAATAGCTTGCCCTACGGGCGGCAGGCTTGTTTTGTTTCTTGGCCGCCGGCCGTTCGGCTGGCGGGACTGTTCGTTCAGGGACCGATTCCGCCGAGGCGAAAGTTTCGGCCTCGGCGGCTACGGCCTCGTGTGCCGGCGCCTTGTCCTCGTCCTCGTCCTCAAAGAACTGCTTCTGTCTGATCCGGTTCTCCAGTTCGGCCCAGTGATGCTCTTTGAACAGGTTCAATTTGAGCGACCTGGCCGCGTGCAACGCGTAGATTTCACAATCGGTACCCTCATTGCGAACGCCCGACTTCTTCTGCCAGACTTTGCGATTGCGCGCGGTTCGGTGCGGCGCCTTGATCTCGGAGGTGATCTGCTCCCAATAGTCCGGCCGCACCGTTTTGTACCAGTGCATGCGGCCAGGTCCGGAGCCGGTCAGTTGCATGCGGCCTTCGATCATCAGGTCCTTCGCACGAGTCGTGCCGACGATGTACGGTTTCAAGCCGTACTTCCAGGCCTTGCTTTTCTTGTCCACATCCACCGACTGGCCCGGCTTGGCGAAAATCTCGCGCTTGTCGTCGCCGGTTTCCGATGCGCCCTTGATCGCCATGTAGCCGCGCGACTGCCGCGTCCGCACATACGAGTAGACCGCGTCCGATGTCGTTCCGTCCGACGAGTCGATCGACACCGCACGGATACCCAGTTTGGCGCCGCTGACGTGTCGAATCTCCTGTGTAAGCAGCGCATCCAAATCCACCCAGGCGCCCTGCTCAGGGATCACCGTGATGCCGTGAATCTCGCCCCAGTAGACCAACCACGACTCCTCGCCACGGCCCCAGGCCCGTATCACCACGGCCAGGCGGCCGTGCTGCACATCGACGCCGGCGGACAGCACCAGGCCGCCCCACGGCACGGTCATTTCTGCGTAGTCCTCAGCGCGACTCTTGAGCGCCTCGCCGTCCGGCGTGTCCGACTTGTACTCGTAGGCCAAGCCCAGAGACGAATTCCAGAACGCGATCATCGCGCCCACTTCGCCCTGGTTCATTTCGTGCACGGCGCTCAGGTATTTCTCTACAAGACGTGTCAACTTCGACTCGGGGAACGAGCTGTAAAGCTCATTGAGGTAGAAGCCGGCGACGCCGCGAAATTCAGCGGTGGCACGCCACTCGCCCTTGCGCACGTTCCGATTCTTCTGCGCGTCGCTCCAGGCCGACCCGCAGTGCGGACAGACGTAGGCCGCACTATCCGGCAACGCGGTGCCGTAGATCATGTGCGCACGCGTCTCGTCGTGGCGGAACTTGACGTTCGCCCACTCCAGGACGTGCGACTCATCGCAGTCATGGCAGGGCACGTAGAAGTAGCGCATGTCCGACAGTTCCATCTCGGCCGCAATGCTCGACACGCCCCGGATCGATGGCGTGCCGCCCACCAGCACCTTATGGTCGCGGAAGGTCTTGACGCGCTCCTCGGCCAGCTTGATCGAGTCGCCCTGGCCTTTGATGTTCAGGTTGCAATCGTCCGGTTCCTCGACCACGACGTTCTTCATCGGAGTCGATTTCACGCCGCCGGTGGAGTTCGACCCGAACATTTTCAGGAAGCCGCCGGGGAATTTCTTCCGGTTCTGCGTGTTGTCGTTGGATCGGGTCTTGACGTTGACGATCTCGGCCAGCACAGGGGTGGCCTCGACCATCGGGATGAACTTCTCGACGTTGTAATCCTTGGCGCTACCGTCCTTCGGAAACATGATGCCGGTCGGCCCCGGATTGACGTGCATGGTGTAGCCGACGAAATTGTTGATCACGCCGTCGGTCCAACCGACCTGCGCCGACTTCTGGCACACCACCTTACGGACGCTTCGGTCGGTGATGCACTCCAACACACCGCGCAAATACGGCGTGATCGACAGACTGTATTTGCCCGGCAGCGCCGACGTGTCGGCCGACAGCACACGGTAGCGCTCGGCCCACTGGGCCACAGTCATCTTCGGCGGCGGCGCAAATTTCTTGACCGCCTTGCGCAGCAGCGCGCGCAGCGGATCAGTCGTCTTCGTCGCCGGGGTCGTAGGTGGAGAGCTTGAGTAAAAAGTCATCGAAGGCTTCCTGCAGTAGATCGCGCTTTGCATCAGCGCCTTCGGTTACCTCCAACATCTGCGCCAGCCGGTCGGGCTCGGCACGAAGGAAAGAGCGTGCGGACGCGACCATTCCCAGCCAGGCCGGTTCGATCTGGTCGACCGCGATCAACGTTCCGCGCTTGCTGGCCAGCGTCAGTTCCATATCGTCGGCCTGCAATCGGGTCAGGCGATCCCGCTGCGATTCGGCCTGCACCTTGAGTAGTTCGCGCTGCACCATCCAGCGGATCACATGCGCCGTCTCGTACTCGTTGGCCAGACCGTTCTGATCACGCTCGACCATCGGCATGCCAGCCTTCTGCCACTCGGTCAACGTGACCGTCGAAACGCCGGTGATATCGGAAAGTTCTCGCTGATTGACTAGCATTCGTACCCCACCAATTAACCTACGCCAACCCGGACGTCTGGAGGATTCCCGGGGTCTTCGCACCCGCTCTGTCGAGTGCAGAACAAGGACCCGCCGAATTTATCGAGGCCCAGTCTGTACGGATGCATTGACCGACTGCGTTCAGTAGGTCGTTGGCTGTGCGACCGCGCGCACGGCGTACATGACGCCGGTACGGAAGCTGCCCTCGGCATAACGCAGCCAGTAGCGCGGGCTGTCGGCCTCGTGCTCGATGCCAACTGGTGGCTCCGGCACGTCCTTGAGGACGGCGGCCACCTTGGCCACCAGGGCGCGCAGTTCCTCGCCCTTTGCCTTGATCTCGTTCATCAACGCGATCTCGTCGGCGTTCAGCTCGCGGTAGCCTTTAATGATGCGGTGTTGGTTGTCCATGCGCTCTTCCTTTGGGTAGTTACTTCGATAGGTACTTGATCTGCTGACGCAGGATGTCGGGGAACTTCACTTCGACTAGGCGCTGTAGCGCCGCCTGCACCGCGCTGTTTGCAAGGCCATCCGGGATGCTTGGGCCAAACAGCTCTTTGATTGGCAGCCCGCTCCACATGACGCGGCCACCGCTCGTTACCTTCTTGTGCGTCTTGCCGGTTCTGACGTACACGCCTTTGTGGCCGCCGCCCATCGTCGCGATGAAGGCGCCGGGGATGACCTTGCGGCCATGCAGCACATCGACCGACACGCCCTTGGCCGTTGGCCGCGCGCCGTACTGCACCAGCGGGATGGGCCGGCCCGTCGCCTTGACCGTGGCCGTCAGCATGCCGGGGCTGGCCCGGTATGTCTTTAGGCCCTTTTTTATGTCGGATACCTTGAGCTTGTAGCCGGCCTCGCGCATCTCGCGGGCCGCAGCCGTCCTGACCTGGTCGATCACCTTGTTCAGCGAGCGCGGCGCGGCCTTCTCTGCGATATCGCGCCTCACGCGCCCCATGTCGGCGATGATGCCGTCCATGCTGCCGCGCACGTCGATCTTGAAGCTCATGGGCGCCCTTCCGTTCATAGTTGAATAATATAAGACTTTTCATCATACTTATTGCAAATACTTATAAATAGACTTATAATTCAACCCATGAACAAAATCACCTGGTCCAACAAAGCACTGAAGCAACTGCGTAAGCTGAACAAGCCTGACCAGAACACTATCTGGGATGCGGTGGACGAATTGACCACGATGCCGAGCAGCCGAAACGTCAAAGCGTTGACGAACCATGAACACCAGTACCGCCAGCGTATCGGCAATTACCGAGTGTTCTTCGATTTCGACGGCACCCTACGAATTGTAAAAATTGAGGAAGTGAAGAAACGCGATGAACGCACCTACTAATATCCAAATCCTGAACGGGCCGGACGGCCGGCCCGCTTATGTCGTAATTCCTTACGACGACTATCTCCGCGACCACAAGGAGGACAGCACCGACACGCCGCACGAAGTCGTTGGCCTCATGGTCAAGAACGACTGGACGCCTGCGCGCGCTTGGCGCGAACATCTGGGGCTGACCCAGCAGCAGGTCGCCGAACGCATGGGCGTTTCGCAACCGGCGTACGCCCAACAGGAAGTCGGCGCCAAGCTCCGTAAGGCCAGCCGCGAGAAGATTGCGGCGGCGCTTGGCATCAACGCCGCTTTGCTCGACGTCTAAACGAAAAAAAGCCCACCAAGTTGGCAGGCTAGTTCTTGTCGTCTACCGGCGCGCCGACGCCTCCATCAAGGAAGCGTCGATTCGACGGTAGGCACGGGACACCCCGGCAGGCAAATTGTGGGACTCTGTAGCGCCGCTTGGAGCACCACGAGACGAATGGTATCCGCCGCGTCCAGCTTTTTCAAGATGGCCGCAAGGTTATTTTTTGCGCGCGCCACGACCAGGTGCACGTGGGGACCGCGAACGCCGACCAGCTGGCGCCGGATCTTGTCCTCTGGCCACTGGTGAATGTAGAGGAACTTGATCGCTTGGCGGTCGTTGTAGTCGCCGAGCTGGCGCCACGCGGCCTCGATCAGCCAGCCGTCCAACTGGTCGGCCGTGACGATACCGCGCAGCGGCTTGAACTTCTCGTCCAGGACGTCCTTGGACGGCGGCGGGGCCGACACACGCAACAGCACATACCACTTGGCCCAAGCCGCACAGCACGCATCGCTGCCACCGCCAATGCGCCCTGACACCACGCGCCGCCAGTTGTCCATTCTCGCTTCGAACTCTTTCATCACGATCCTATTTCCCATTTTGATCTGCGCCCCGGCCTGAGCAGCGCGATTACGTCGTTTTTTCAAACCGCCAACACCCCCAACATTACCCCCCACATCGGAGAGCCTGATTTTTACTAGCTTTGTTAAGGGTATTGACAGTATTGATACTTAAATTTGAATTGATATAAAAAATCACTACGGCACTGCTACTTGCTCTCGCCGATCCCGGCCCCGTGCGCGTGAGCGGGAACAAAACCGCCAATACTGCCAATACCGCCAACATCCCTGTATCCATGCGGGTTTGCGATGTGGTGGGTTGCTTCGATGTTGACGCTTAACCGTCCACATCAACAAAATTACGGCTCTTGTACGACCTCAATGCGGTCTCGAAAAGCGCGCATGCCGACTCGGCCCACTCTCGAAGCGTCTTGCCTTCAGGGTGATCGCCGATCAGGAAGACGATCCGCTGTTTGACCACCTCGCCGTATTCGTACTTGATCGGCTGCTTCTTGAGCACCTTTCCCGCGTAGCGCTCGACGGACGGGCTGAACATCGTCTGCGTGGTGTAGCGCGACTCGCCGGACCGCGTGCACCAGGTCTGAAACGCCTCGTACAACTGCGTCACACCGACCGTAACGAACGGCAGCGGTAACAGCCCGCCCGACCACTCGCGGTAAAACCGCTCAGCCGGCGCCAGGCTCTTCTCGATCAGATTGTCCTTGGCTTGGTTGTAGATCGGCTTCGTGTGCTCATTGAAGTCGCCCATGTCCAGCTCGTGCATCAGGTAGTAGTAGAACGCCTCGATTCCGCCGGACGCGATCTCGTCGGCCACGCCGACGTAGAACGCTGATCCAAGCGCCTGCGGCGTCCATACGACCAAGTAGCGGCGGTCAGTCTTGTCCAGAGCGAGCGGCTGCAGCTCGTTGGACAGGAAGACGAAATTCATCTGATTGCGCTCGCTGTGTTCCGGCAGGCCCTTGGGGTTGATGATGATCGTGTCGCCCGAGACCAAGTATTTCAGCTTTCCCTTCATCTGCTTCAGTTCAGAGCGTGTGACGACCTCGTCCGCGACCATGAACAATTTCATTCCGGCCCAATCATTGAACGGCGCTTCGAGCTGCTGATTGCCGATCACATAGCCGTACTCACCATAGATCGCCTTTACCACTTTCTCGAAAAAGAAATTCTTACCGGAGCCTTCGTCGCCGTGCATGATGATCGACGTCTCCATCTTCGCGCCGGGATTGCGCAGCGGGTACGCCAGCCAGCGCGCGATCCACATGAACAGGTCGTCGTTGGCATCGCACAGGTGCAGCAGCAGCGCCTGAATTTGTAAACACGCGCCAGCCTTCGGCGTCATCTGCCAACCGCTGAACAGGTTGACGGTCGCGGTCGGGCCGGTGCGAGCTGGACTGGGCGACTCTGTTGGATCGAACACGATGTTCTTCTTCAGGACCCACTTGCGCGCATCGCCGCCCCAAAACTTCATGACGTCGTTGTTTTGCACGACGGTGCGCATCGCCGACAGCTTCATCAGCATGCGCTGGCGGCAGTCCCACACCAGATCCTCGCCGTAGATCAGCGTGAAGTTGTCGAGCACGTCAGCCACCGCGTCCCAATGATCCGCGTCGTAGACCTTCTTCGGTCTATCGTTCCTTGATTTACTGGCCGCCCCCGCCCCCCCGGCGAAAAGCGCGGCGCTCTCACCGAACGGGATGTCGTCCATGCCAACGGCATCGCCCAGGTCGTGATCGTCCGAATCGACCGCCAGCGGGTAGCTGTAGTCGGCGATAACGGCAGCGACGACGGCGTCGAATGGATCAGCGACGCCACCGTCTGCAACTTCCATAACGGGGGTCTTCACCCCCGCTTGAATTCCTTCCTCGCCTCGCGGGGCCGGCCCCGCGCTAGTTACGCCTCCACCGGGGGGGCGGGGGGCCGCGACCGTCGAGCCGTCGCTTTCGCCGGGGAGGCGGGGGGAAGGCGAAGGACGGGCCTTGATTGGAGGAGGAAGAATAGATCGCGGCGGTTTCCAGCCGCCGTCCATAGCCAGCTTGAAAACAGTTGCGGCCGTGATGTTGACGCCGCGCTTGCCAAACGACGTCCATCGCCGCTTACACTCTTCGTCGCCGCCATAGCTTTCAGACTTGGAGGACCAGTAGTCCCAGAGACGAAACCCAGTGTCGCCTAGGGCGCTATACAACCCCATCCCGACGCGAATCCACACGTCATAGGAATCGGCGGTGATGAACGAAAGCGCGGCCTCGAGGCGGGCCAGATCGTCGCCACTACCGGGGGGCGCGGGGACCGCAGCGCGCGGGCGCGCTGGAGCAGCAGGGCTGGCGCCTTTGACCAAAATACGCAGGCGGTCCAGCTCGACCACTGGGATCGCGTTGATAGCAGCCGGTGAGCCGGCGAGAGGCTTGGCGGTAAACGTAAAAAACTGGCTTGAGCAAAATACCTCAAGGCCAATCAGGTTCGATTTGAATGTCTCGGTGGTGCCGGTGACAATGATGTGCACACCGGTGCCTGACGGTGAGTATTCGGTGTACGACGCGCATCCATCGATCGTGCGCGATGCCATTTCCGATATCTCGCCAGTCTCCAGGTCGATGCACTTGTCGATATCAACACCGATCAGACCATCATCAGGGAGAAAGGCGAAGCCGACGCCCGTGTACGGATTGTTCATACGCGCGTTCAACGCGCGTATCGCCACATCGAGCGTCACCAGGTGGCTGCGGTCCTTTGCATCGCCTTGGATGCCGTGGCGCTTCTGGCCATTGGTCCAGTACGGGACTTTCAGCGGCTTGGTCTTCGCCGGGTTCGGATTCGCCTCGTAGCGCCAGACAAGCCATTGCGGCCGCCCGCGCAGTTCTTGCGGAATAGCATCAAAATCAAGCATCGAGCGCAACCGCTCCCGGCCGATATTCGACCCGGTGACCGCCCATCAGTGACGGTATACCGCGATACTCGAACGCGTCCGCGCGCGTCGAAAAGTGCGTGGCGGCGCCCAAGGTACGCTTCGGCGCCACGTAGCGCGACCCGGCCGGCGCCGATGGAACCGCCGTTGGGTCATTCACGACCACGCCTAGGAACTTGAGCCCGGCGTTCGTGACGATCCACAGGTCGCCGTCGACGCGGATCAGACCGGTGCGCTCAAGGCGCCCGATCACATTCTGGTGAAAGTGTGAATGCGTGCCCTTCCAGCCGATCACGCGCGTCCACGACGGCACAGTCACCGTACCGCCCATCGCATGCATGGTCACGAGCGCGCACGCGGCCGCGCTGCCCTTGCGGGGCAAATCGAAGTTAGCCATACGCCACCTCGCGCGCGGTCGCTTCCAACTTGACCGTGTTCGTGCGGCGGCAGTACACGCTGAACATCAACGCCAGCAAGGTTTCGGTCTTGCGGTGCAGCTGCTCGCCCTGCGCCTGCAACTGCGCGCGCTCTTTCTCGTCAATTTCACCGTCCGCAATCGCGGCGGTGAATGTGGCGAACATCGCGCCCAGGTCGGCGTAGTTCTGGTTGAACATCGTCTGAATCGAATCGTTTTCGATCTCACCGCTTTCCGGCAGCTTCACGAAGGTGCCACCACTGGCAGCGGCGATTGCCTCGGCGAACAGGGTCGTGCCCGACAACTGCTGCAGCGACAACTGGTCGCTGGTCGTCAGCGACTGCCCCTTCGTCTCGTATGCGCGATTGCGCAGCGAGTTTTCGGTCATACCCAGGTAAGCGGCGGCAACCGACCACGAGCCGTTGACGGCGGTGATCATTTTGAGGACTGCACTACGAACATCCATACGACTCCCAAATAGTAAAAAGTTTTTACTTCAACAATAAAACAGTGAGCGCGTGAGCAGCCGTCAAGTACAATTTCAGTTCCCACACATCAACTGCAAGAAAGAAACGCGCATGAAACTGCTCTACAGCTATCTGACCTCGGCCGGCCTGGTGTCGATCCGCCTGCACCCATACAACGGGCGGTATCATGCGTATCTCACCGACGAGGATCTGGGCAGCTACGCTTCGCCGGAACTGGCGCTTGGCGACATCGTCGGCGGGCACCTTGAATGGCACTCGTCCGGAGTGGACACCGCCCTCTTGGGCATCCCAGACGACCTGCTCGATTGGGTCCTCGCATCGTGATCACGCAAGTAGGCGAGGATCGCGTCGGCGAGGTGCCACGCGCAGCCCACACCAAGGCTGAGGCGGACGGTCGCGCCGCCAACAATGTCGAAGCCGACCCCGAGTTCAAGGTGGTTGTCATCGACCGGCGTCACATTGCGCCAGGTGGCCGCCAGATAGATCGCTGGTAGCCGACGCGCGCCCGTCGCGCTGTTGCGGTAGTCGCCATCCAGCAACTCGCCGGCGCCGACGATCGCCGCATACTCCCCCAGCGGCCCTACCTTGTTGACTTCGTTCATACAAGTTCCCTAAGAATTATGGTTTTGGCATTCTTCGTTTGCCCCTACACTCCGATCAATCAGTGAAGTGATGCAGTGTTTACGGCGGTTCCGCGAAGGTATGCCCAGTCAACGTCAGGTCTCAGAGCCTCGCACCGGACCTTGCCCAGGACCAGCTTTTCGATAGCCGGGCAGTGTTCAGCTGGGACGCGGCGACCAGGCAACTTCCACTGCCCCACGGCGCCCTTTGTGACGCCGAGGTGCATCGCGACACACTTCATGGAGCCGACAAGCGCTATGACTTCGTCTAATGGTGTAGTGTTCATTCGATTGATAGAAAGTGAGCCAGAGCGCAAGTCTAGTTTTTCTATACTTTTAAGTCAAGTTTTTCTATCCCAAATCGGTATAGAAAAGCTATACGATCACAACATGGAAATTAAAGACGAAATAGCAACGTGGGTCCGAACCGCCCGAAAGGCGGCTAACCTCTCTGGCGAGACGCTAGGGGTGAAGCTTGCATTGGAGCTGAGGACCACGCGCGGCAACACCAAGGGAAATATCTCGCACTGGGAGCTGGGGAAGCACCAGCCGAGTATCACCCAGTTGGTGGCCATCAGCAAGATTACAAGCCAGCCGCTGCCGCCCTCCGTCCTAGAGAAGAGTGCGGGCGAAGGCGACTTCGCTGCGGGGATTGGGGAACAGGTGCCCGCCACACCTGGCTACGAGTTTTTCTTCGGACATATCGTCGCGGCCCTCAAGGACCGAGATGTACCGCCCCACATTCAGAGCACAATCATCACGCTGCTCGACACGTGCCCGATGCGTAAAAAGTAACTTTATGGATTGTCGCCACCATCAACGTCCGGGTGGCCTATCCGTATAGAAATTGCGCCACGCTCATAGCGATCCAGCAACTCCCGAATTAGCTCCCCGTCCGAGTAGCGATACAACGGTCGCTCAGTCGCGTCCACACTTTCAGAAAGCCTGAGAACGATCTCCGCATTGATGGAGCGTACGGCCTTGCGCGCGTGTTTTTCAATGCGTTGCTTCAATTCTGCAGGCATACGCAGGCCAAAAGGGGCAATGTCTCTACTCATGGAGAGGCAGTGTAGATAAACCGAGCAAAGCCCGATAGCTACACGGTGCAGCCATCCACTTATAATTGCATCCTTGAATAATTATATTTGGAAACACTAAGTGCAAATTGACAACGCTAAAACACCCAAAAATGAGCAGACTGGAAGCGCTTCCGTATTCCCAGGCGTGCAAATTGTCGTTACCAAGGACGCCGGAATCGACTATTTGGAGATGCGTGCGGCCCACCTGAGCGCCTTGAACCATCTGTTGACGTCCGGTGACTTTGAAGCGTGGGATCACACGATTAAATCTGACGCCAAATGGCTCGCCGCAACGCTCGCTGCGGAAGTAAGCCAACTCGTAAGCGTTGTTACTTTTGGAGAGAATTTTAACAAGGACAAACAAAAAGTATAGTTTTTCTTTACTTTTAGGAATAGATTATCTATACTTTTGCTCATATCACTACTTGATAGGAGCAGAGATGGTCCCCGCCGAATCGAAATCGAACCGTGTAATCGAGTCAATCCTCGCTGAGAGTCCAGTAGTTCGGATTCGTGCGAGCAAACCAGATCCTTACGATGGCCTCAAGGGCCAGGCATACATTCAGGCACGCAATCTGGCGAAACCAGTTCAACGTGTGCAGACGTCTGCACATACTGAACTGGCCAGCACCGTAGCGGGTGCAGCATGACCGCGCCGGACAACAAACCTGTGCTGACCATCGCACACGGCCGGCTCAGCGACTTCGCCAGCGCGCTGTACGCCACCGGCACGAAGTTGACTGCCGCCACGCAAAGCGCGCTTGACCTCTTGCGCATGACCGGCAACGCCGGCGCGCACGGCGATACCGCCGATGACCTGAAAATCGCCCTCGCCTGTCATCTCCACCTGCTGAGCGAGTTCAACGTGCGGGTCCGCACCGAAGAACGCACCACCCAGTTCAACACGCAATCGCCGACCAGCTTCGCGGCTTACGCGGCCGCTGCGGACGCGCAAGGCGACACGCTCTGCGCGATCACCGTCACGCCCGTCGGAAAAGCCGGCCAGGTCGAACCCACCCGCGCCGCGCTTGCCGCCGCGCACCGCGACTTGAAGGTCGTCGGCGCACTCGACGACGCACTCAAAGACAGCGCGCTCAGCGTCATCCTGCGCAACGCAGTGCGCAGGCAATCCGGGCGCCGGCCACCCACCGATCTCAAACGACTCGCAGCAAACGATTACGACTGACCACACCACAAGGAAAATGAATATGCCGAACCAACAACTGCTATCGCTGATTGGCGACCTCGCCACGGAGCTGGACCACGCCGAGAAAATCATCCTGGCCACGCTCAAGCACATGGCGACAGCCCAAAAATTTGCCGTCCATGCCGAACTGGATGCCGCCGGCGTGCCCGGCGAGGGAATGACCCGCTACCACGAACGACGCGCCGCGATCGACCGCGCACGCCGCACGCTTGACGCCAGCCGCAACATCAAGGCGATGTGCGCGCGTTGTTCACTTTTCGATGAGCAACCGATTTTCGAAACGAACTCGACCGGGATACCTACGGAGTTCTGCCGCGCGGCGTGGGGATACACCACTCTCGTTGGCGATGCGAAGTTTGGGATTGGCATCAGCCTTGCTATGGCCGACGGCGCCGCTCGGTTCTGCCTCACCGTAGGCGACGCGCTGGACCTGGCAGAGAGCATCGTGGATTATGTCGCCGGCACCCAGCACCAAGCGGGGAACGCATGAGCAACGTCCTCGCCATCCTCCCGCCACCTGCGCCGATGACCACGACAGATCAAACCGTCGCTGCCGAATCAGTTCTTGACGACGGCAAGTTCGGCCACTTCAACCTGGTCGACATCCGGATCTCGCGCACAAACCGGAAACGCTTCAGCGAAACCAAGCTGAACGAGCTGGCCAACAGCATCAAGGCCAAGGGCGTGGCACAACCCATCCTGATCCGCCCGGTGACGCCGACCGCCGAAGAACCTCAGTCGTTCGAGATCGTCGCCGGCGAGCGCCGCTTCCGCGCGTCGATCATTGCCGGCCGCATCAGCATCCCGGCCATGTGCCGCGACCTGTCCGACCTCGATGCGCTGGAGCTGCAGATTCTGGAGAACCTTCAGCGCGACGATCCGCACGCGCTCGAGGAGGCCGAGGGATACGAGCGCCTTATGCTGACCCACGGCTACAACGCCGACCAGCTGGCCGAGAAGCTCAGCAAGAGCCGCTCCTACATCTATGGTCGCCTCAAGCTGTGCGCCCTGTCCTTGGACGTACGCGAGCAGTTCCTGGAGGACAAATTCTCGCCGGCGATCGCGCTGCTGGTGGCGCGCCTGCCCTTGGCCAAGCTGCAGACGAAAGCAATGAACGAGATCCTGCGCCCGAATGGCTGGCCGAATGACGAACCGATGTCCTACCGCAAGGCCAAGGAATGGCTGCAGCAAAACTACATGCTGGACCTGCGCAAGGCCATATTTATGGTCGATGATGCCAAGCTCGTCAAGGCAGCGGGGAACTGCAATAAATGCCCCAAGCGCGCCGGAAACCAGCCAGAAGTATTCGAGGGCGTACCGACGAACCTCTGTACCGATCCGGATTGCTTCAAGGAGAAGACCGCGGCGCATCACGACAAGCTGTTCACGCTGGCATCGGCGCAAGGAATCCCTGTGCGCGAAGGCGCCGAAGCATCGGAAATCTGGAGCGCGATTTACCGCGCCGGCAGCGAGTACGTCAGCGAAGACACGCCGCTGTACACGTTCGTGCGCGTTGCCCCGCATACCGGCATGGCTGGCACGGTTGGCAGCTGCCTGAAGGCGGCGCAGCGCCCGCCGGTTGTCGCGTACACGCGTGGCCACGACGGCGTCATGGAGAGCCTGTACGCCCGAACCAGCACGCAAGCCGTGCTGGAGCAAGCGGGCATCTGCGAGACCGAAGAAGCGCGGGCAGCAGGGGCAACGGGGATGAAAGACTTGCAGCAGGAAACGCCCGATGCTGCCGAGGTGGAAACCGAGCTAACAGTAGAAGGTAGGACTAAAGATCTGACCGACAAGCGGGTCAGCCTTTACAAGGCCATGCGCGCGGCCGCTAAAGGCGGTCTCAACCTGACAATGATGCGCGAAGCGACGAAGCTCCTACTGCGCTCCACGCCATTGCCAGACGATCTGATTGGCGATCTTTATCCTTTCAAGGATCGTAGCGATGCCGGCGTCTGCGCATACATCGATCACGCCGAATTCGAACAGGTCGAGTTGCTTATGCTCGATCTCATTGTGGGCGAATACCTCAGCGCCCCCATGTGGGAAATGAAAGGCAGCGACGACAGCTTCGGCAAGGCGGCAATTCACGTTATGGCCAGGTCGCAAGGAATCGCGCCGGAGGACGAGAGTCCGGAATTGGCTGCGGCACCGAATACCGCCCCAGAACTTCCCGGAGCCAACGAACTCGACGCCGTCCAGCGCGGAACGATTCGCCTCAAGCCAAAGGCAGCAGAGGCACCCGCCGACACCGGCCTGCCGATCGTCAAAATAAAGAAACAGCGCTTGCTAATGCAGCCGGGCGTTTGGACCGAGGGAAAACACAATGTTTGACGCAAAATTCATCGAGCAACTTGCAGAAGCGGTCGCGCTGCGCGTACCAACAGCACCTGCCGTACCGCTCGAGCACCAACTTTGGACCACCACCGAAGTGGCCGCGCACGTCCGCAGAAACGTCCACGACGTGCGCAAATACATGGCCTGCCTGCCGTCCTTTCCGAAGGCGATTCGCATCCCTGGGCAAGCGGTGAAGCGCCCGCCGCACCCTCTGTATAATGCGGGAGAGGTCATCGCATGGGCCAAGCGTTTCAAGGACGCGAATTGACGGCACTCCCCATGAATACCCCAAGAGCGGCTAAAAGCCGCATTATTGGGGGTGGTTCGATTCCAGTCGGGGGGACCAGCGCCGTCCTGCCATGCCCCCAACGCGCGCGCCAGTGTGGCCGGCGACGTCACGCCATAGGCCGACGGTGGACCAGCGACGCTGGGCCGATGGTCGCGTCAACATCAAACTGCAGTCAACCATCAAACTGCCGGAGCTGGCCCGGCCACGCCAGCTGACTGGCGCATCGCCGCCACAACATGGTCGCAGCGCTCATGTTTGCATTGCGCACAGGACGGACAAACGCCGCCCGTACAGTGCGCCAACGCCGTTCGAGTTAGTCTTCCTGCTTGCGCGCTACCGTTGCGGTGCGCCCGTATCGAATCAATCCGTCATCGCTCAATTCCGTGTCCCACAGTGGAAATGAATAAGTTTGAGCAGCACTCACTTTGAATGAGAATTTTTCCTTTGGCGTATCGAGCGTGATGGAGTCAACACCTGGTTGTGCGTAAAACCCTACCCTGACATACCGCGAGGTGCACGGATTTCCAGATGACAACAAATTCACATAGGTACGAAATACCAGCGACACGTCTTGTTTTTCGATCGCCCACCTGACCTCACACTCCAATCTGAGATCGCCCAAGCGCTTCACATCGTCTGGCAATTTGACGCTTTTCACATAAGGACGGATCAGGAAGCGACCTTTTGGTATATTTAAGATCAGGTCATACTCATCGTCCTTGTTTTGTTCAATGAACGGTAACGTGAACTTCCCCGCCGAATCGATGGCGATGTTGATCGACGCGTCGTCACTTGCCAGTCGCATCGTGACGTCTTGCACGTTGATGCTCTTTAATTTGGGAATTAAGATGAAATAGAGTTCAGAATCGGGGGCAAACTGCTGTTTTTCATTGTAGGCCTTCATTCCTTTCAACATTTGTGCGTACGATCGTAGCTCCGGGTCTTTGGGATTGGAGACCGCAACCCGACTGATTGCATTTGCGTCGCTGCCGTCTTGCGCTTGCGCCATGTGTAAGTTGGCAGCAAGAAAGAACAAAGTGGTAAGTTTCAATTTGTTCATGGTAGGTATTTGGCCATTCTATTCGAGCTCCCCGATCAGCAGACGGTGGCAAAATTTCAGGTTGAAGCGAGACGCGATATCACGCGAAAAAATACTCGATCACCAGCCTAGGCCATTGAAATTCCGAGCTGGCAGGATCGCAACGGGATCGACAGAACGTCATGGTTTAGCGTTGGCAGAGCGAGCGACACGCTCAACTCGGCGAAATATTATCACAATAACCACTGCGACGAAGGCATCGGCGTCATCTATACATGCGATATCGATGCACCCGCCCCCCCCCGACGTCACGCCAGCTTGACGCCGGTAGAGGCCGGCGCACGACTTGCTGCGCTGTCGCGTCGATACACGCGTCCTTGCTCGGCCACGCACATGACGGCAACATTGCGTCACTGCTGGCGACCGTGAAGCTTCGCCAACGGCCAACCGTCCGCTGCGGCGACGCGCCGCCAAGCGAGCGAACGGCATCGCGACCAATGCTGCGCTAGCGCAGTGAGCAAGAACGCTGTGCGAACGTCAGTTCGCCTCGGCCAGGGCTTGCACCAACGCCATCTGCTGCTGCACCGCGCACACCGCGTCGGTGAGCACGTCATGCAGCGTTTCGCTGGACAGCCCGCTTGGGGTCAGCGCAGCGAGCGCGTCGCCCGCGCCCGTCAGGCCCAGCGTGACGCAGCCGGCACGCAGCCGGTCCAGCCGCAGCTGCGCCTGGACCAGGTCGGCGCGCGCCAGCATCGCGGTGATGTCGCCGCCGGCGCCGGTCAGCTGCGACTGGAAGCCGCCCAGGTAGACCAGCAGGCGCGTGTGGTTGATGCCCAGCCGCTGCAAGGTCGCTTGCGCGGACTCGGCCGCCAGCCGTTGCGCCCCCTGCGGCGCGACCAGGCCGGACAGCTGCAAGCGCACCTGCTCGGTCTGAAACGGTTTGACGATATAGCCGGCCGCGCCCAGCGCGCTGGCCTTTTCAAGCGTGTGCTGGTCGGTGGCCGACGAGACCAGCACGAACGGCGTGGTCTGCAGCGCGGGATCGCCTTTGACGCGCGCCAGCAAGTCCATGCCCGACAGGCGTGGCATACGCAGGTCGCAAAAACACATGTCCGGGCGCAGCCCCTGTTGCAGCTGCTCCCATGCATCGAGGCCGTCCTCGGCCTCGATGACGTCGAACGGACCACAGCCGTCGATCAAATGCATCAGCACCATGCGCGAGACGACATCGTCGTCGACTATCAACACTTTCATACCACTCTCCATACGCACCATGCGCCGAGCATGCGACAGGCAGGCGCACTAGCCGCGCCGACCTGACCTGACACATGCCAACGTTGTCCATGACATCATGGAAAACAGCGCGCCATTATAACAAGCGCGCCTGCGCGCTTAGGCCGGCGGCGTGACGAAGCCGTTCAGTATCAGCCGCAGGCGCGGCATGGCGGCGTCGATCAGCGGCCAGCGCTGGTGGTCGGCCGCGCTTTCCATTTCGCTGCACAGCAGGTGCAGCTCGGTCTCGTCGAGGTAGGCGGCGCTGCCTTTGATGCCGTGCAGCAGACGTCCGGCGTTCTCGTGATCGACCTCGATGATGGCCTTGTTCAACTCGGCCAGCCGGGCCGCCACGTCGGCACCGAATGCGCTGCGCATGCGCGCCTTCAGGTCCGTCGAGCGGCGCCCCGCGTTGACCCCGGCCAGCGGCGCCAGCGGCGCGCTGTGCACGCCGAACATCGCGTCCAGCTCGATCTTGCTGGGGGCCGTGCCCTGCACCGGCTCGGCCATTCTTGGCAGCTCCACGCCGCGCGCCAGCTGGCGCTCGATGGCCCGGCTCAGATGCTGGTGCAGCGCCGTCTCGTCGATCGGTTTGGTCAGGAAATCGTCCATCCCGGCGGCCAGGTAACGGTGCCGGTCCTCCTCGCTGGCATTGGCCGTGAGCGCGATGATCATCAGGCTCTGGTCGCGCACCGGCGCCTCGGGCGGACCACCGGCGCGGATCAGGCGCGTCGCCGTGGCGCCGTCCATCTCCGGCATGCGCCCGTCCATCAGGATCACATCGAAGCGGGTGCGCGCGCAGGCGGCCACCGCCAGCACGCCGTTCTCGGCGATCTCGACCTGGTGTCCCAGATCCTCGAGCATCATGCGGATAATGATCTGATTGGTCGGGAAGTCCTCCGCGCACAGCACCTTCAGGCGGTGGCTGTGCGGCGCCAGCGCCACCTGCTCGACGACCGGCGGGGCCACCCCATCGGCCAGCGGCAGCACGAACGAGAAGGTGCTGCCCTGCCCTTCGACGCTGTCGACGCTGATCTCGCCGCCCATCAACCCGACCAGTTGGCGGCAGATCGCCAGCCCCAGCCCCGTGCCGCCGTAGCGCCGTGTGGTGGTGCTGTCGGCCTGCTCGAATTTCTGGAACAAGCGCGCCAGCGCCTCGGGCGCGATGCCGATCCCGCTGTCGCGCACCGAGAAGGCGATCCGGTTCACGCCATCCGGGTCGCCCGCGCCGGCCACCCGCGCCACCGCGACCTTGACCGAGCCGCTGTCGGTGAACTTGAAGGCGTTGCCCACCAGGTTGACCAGCACCTGGCGCAGCCGGGTTGGGTCGCCCAACACGAACTGCGGCAGGTCGTCGGCCAGTTCGATGCCGAAATCGACGCTGTGCGCGGCCGCCTGCTCCTCGAACAGGCTGGCCACGCTCTCGAGCGAGGTGGTCAAGCTGAAGTCGATATTTTCGATGGTCAGCTTGCCGGCCTCGATCTTGGAAAAATCGAGCAGGTCGTTGATCAGCGTGAGCAGCGACTGGGCGTTGGCCTGGCCGCGCAGGATCTGCTCGCGCGTATTCGTTTGCAGCAGCGCGTCGCGCAGCGCGAAGCCGAGCATGCCGATCACCCCGGCTAACGGGGTGCGCATCTCGTGGCTCATATTGGCCAGGAATTCCGATTTCTGGCGCGTCGCGTCCTCGGCCTTCTGCTTGGCCAGCCGCAGTCCCTCATCGTTGTCTTGCAGCGTGCGGTTGGCCAGCGCCAGCTCGTCCGTTTGTAGGCGCACCTGCTTTTCCTGCTCCAGCAACTGGGCCTGGGTCTCCTCGAGCTGGCGGTAGGCACCGGCGTTGTCGAGCGCCACCGCGGCGTGCGCGGCGAGCGTCTGCAGCATGTCCATGTGCACGCGCCGGTAGGCATTTTTCTCCACGCTTTGCACGCACAACAGGCCCAGCACGCGCTCCTTGACGATCAGCGGCGCGTACATCATCGACAATGGCAACGCGCTGTCGGTGCCGTCTTCCAGCGGCGCCACATTCAGCGAGGCGATCGCCGCATCGCTGACGTAGCTGTCGTATTCGGCGTACAGGTCGTTGATGAAGACCTCACGCCGGTGCTTCAAGCACCATACCGCGAACTGGTTCGGATCGTCCGCACTGCGGCTGTACGGCAGGATGCGTACACCCTGTTCCATCGCGAACGGAAACTCGATCTCGTGGGTTTCTTCGCGGTAGAAGCCGATCCCGAAGATGCGCGCGTCCATCAACTGATGCACATGCCGGTAGACGGTCAGCATAATCGTCTCCAGATCCAGCGTGGCGGTCATTTCACGCCCGATTTCGGAGAGCACCGAGATGTTGCGGTGCGCCAGTTCGACGTTTTCTTTTTGCAGTTCGACCTCGCGGCGCTGGCGTTCAGCCTCCGAGCGACGCTGTTCGGCGTCCAGTCGTTGCCGCTCCAGTTCGTCCTTCTGCAATTCGAGCAGGGAATTCTTCTGCTCCACCTCGGCCGTGCGCGCGCTCACCTGCTGCTCGAGCAGCGCTTTCTGGCGGCGCAGCGCATCCATGCGCACCCGGTACGCAAAGTAGGCGCTGCCCAGCACCAGCAGCAGCACCAGCGCACGAAACCACCAACTTTTCCAGTATGGCGGCAGCACCGTGATCGCCAGCTCGCTGCCGTTGTCACCCCACACACCGTCCTTGTTGGCCGCCTTGACGCGAAACACATAAGTGCCCGGATCGAGATTGGTGTAGGTGGCAAAGCGTTTGTTGGCGTCGGTGCTGACCCAGTTTTCGTCGAAGCCTTGCAACTGGTAGGCATAGTGATTGCGCTGCGGCGCGGCGTAGTGCAGGCCGGCGAATTCGAGCGAGAACACCGAGTCGCCCGCCTCCAGCGTGATCGCGCGCGCCGACTCGATGGCGCCCTTGAGCAAGCCCGGGCGGCTGGTTTGCACCGAGCTATTGAAAATCAGGAAATCGGTAATCACCGCGTGCGGCGCCACGCGGTTGTCGCGCACCGCTGGCGGCGTGAACGCGGTGAAGCCGTTGAAACCGCCGAAATACAAGGTGCCGTCGGGCCCGCGCAGCGCCGAGCCGTCGAAGTAGGCGCCTTCGATGGTGCCGTCGCCGGCGCTGTAGTTGCGGATCCGCCCGCTGGCCGGATCGAGCCGGGCGATGCCGCTGTTCGAGCTGAGCCACAGCTGGCCGGCGCCGTCCTCCAGGATGGCGGCGATCGATTCGTCGGCCAGGCCATCCTTGACCGTATACCGGCGAAACTGGATGCGCCCGTCGGCCCCCCGTTCCATTTTATTGAGCCCGGCGGCGGTGCCGACCCACAGCGTGCCAGCATGGTCTTCAAACAGGAAATGCACCTCATCGTGACTGAGACTGTGTTCGTCGTGCGCATCGTGGCGCAGATGGCGGAACTGGCCGGTGGCGCGGTCGAGCAGGTCGAGTCCGTTGAAGGTGCCGACCCAGAACTGGCCGTGACGGTCTTCCAGCATCGGACGCACCATGTTGTCGGCCAGGCTGGACGGATCGGCCGGGGCGTGCCGGAAAGTGCGCGAGGCGGCCGTGACGGGGTCGTAGCGATGCAGGCCGCCGCGCGAGGCGACCCAGATCGCGCCGGCGCGCTCGATCAGAATCCCGCGCACATAGTCGCGGTCCGGGTCGCCATCGGCGAACGAGATGTGCTGCACGCTGGCGTCGGCCGGATCGTAGCGGTCGATGCCGGCGCTGCTGCCGATCCACAGCCGGCCGGCGCGGTCGCGCGCCAGCGCACTGCGCTCAACCGAATTTAGCTGTTCTGGTTGCGCGCGCACACCGGCCAGCGCACTGGCCTGCCCGGTGGCCGGATCAAAATGATGCAGGCCGTTGTTGGTGCCCAGCCAGAGCTGACCGGCCCCGTCGTCGATGATCGCGCGCACCTTGTTATCGGACAGCGCGCGCGGATTGTCGCTGACCCGGGCAAAGCGCGCGAAACCGCCACTGGCCAGGTCGACCCGGCTCACGCCGGCATACCAGGTGCCCACCCAGAAGGTGCCGGCGCGGTCGCGAAACAGCGACGAAATCTGGCTGTCGGCCACGCTGTGGCTGTCGCTGATCTGGTGCGGATAGTGGGCGAACCGCCCGCTCAGGGCCAGCCAGCGGTACAGGCCGTCGGTATGACTGCCGACCCACACGTTGGCGTCGACGTCCTGGTACAGCGCGTTGATCTGACCGCCGGCCAGCCCTTCGCGCGCCCCCAAATGGCGGCGTGGCTGGGACGGGTCAGCCAGCGGCCACAGTTCGATGCCGGCCAAGGTACCTATCCACAGCGACTGTGACTGATCCACCAGCAAACTGAGTACGGCCTTGTTCTTCGGGTCGCTGCCAGCGCCGCGCGGCTGGTGCTCGAAGCGCGTGGCGCCGTCGGCCATGCTGTCAAGTCCGGTGCCGGTGCCGATCCACAGGCGCCCTTTCGCGTCGCGCGCCAGTGCGCGGATTTCGTCGTCACCCAGGCTGCTCGGGTCCTGCGCTGTGTGGTGCCAGATGGTATAGCGACCGGTGACGGTGTCAAGATGCTGCAGGCCGTCGCCGGTGCCTATCCACAGGCCCTGTTTGCCGTCCTCGACAATGGCGCGCACATGGCGGTTGCCGTTGCCGCGCTTGCCCGCCTCGTCGGGCACGAAATGGGTGAAACTGCGGGTGGCGGGATCGAAGCGGTCGAGCCCGCCGTCGGTGCCTATCCACAGGTAGCCGGCGCGGTCCACATGCAGCACGCGCACCCAGTTGTCGGCCAGGCTGTGTGCATCGGTGGCCGAATTCTTGTAGGAGATCACCCGATAACCGTCGTAGCGCGACAAGCCGGCCTGGCTGCCGAACCACATGAAGCCCTGTGCGTCCTGAGCGATCGCCAGCACGGACTCCTGCGCCAGTCCCTGCTCAACGTTGAGCTGGTCAAAGCGCAATGTGCGCGCCGGCGCCGCCTGGGCCAGCACGCAGCACACACAGCACAGCAGCGCGCACCCGGCGCGCAGCGTCGCAGCGAGGCGCCGACCGGACCAGGTTAGCGCGCTGAACATGGCAGCGCTATGCGCGTGCTCCGGCGTCGGCCAGCGCCACACTGGCGCGCACCCGACTGACCTGGCGCAGCACGGCGACGACCGCCTCGCCCAGCGCGGCGTTGACCGCCGGCGCATTCAGCGCGCCGGCGCGCGCCAGATCGAGCTGAGCGGCGGCACGCCACAGTCCCAGCGTCACGCAGCCCGTGTGCAGGCTGTCGATGCGCAGGCGCGCAGTGGGCGCGTCGCCGCCAGCCATCAGTTGCGCCACTTCGTGCACGCCGGCCTCGAGCTGGCCCTGGAACGCGGCCAGGTAGGCTTGCAGCCGGTCCGGGTTGATGTTCAGGCGTTTCAGCGTTGTGCCCGGATCCTCGGCCAGCTTGTCGAGCGTGACCTTGAAGATCTTGCCCAGCTGGACGCGCGCCTCGGCGGCCTGGAACGGCTTGACGATATAGCCGATCGCGCCCAGCTTGACGGCGGCCAGCACGGTGTCGCGGTCGGACGCCGACGACACCAGCACGAACGGCATCTCGGCTAAGGCCGGCAGCGTGCGCAGGCGCTGCAGCAGATCGATACCCGACAGGCGCGGCATGCGCACGTCGCAAAAGCAGATCACCGGGCGCAGCCCCGCCTCCAGCAAATCCCAGGCGGCCTCGCCGTCGTCGGCCTCGATCAGGTCAAACATGCCGAAACCGGCCAGCAGGTCCATCAGCGCCATGCGCGAAACCACATCGTCGTCAACAACCAACGCCTTCATTGTCATTCTCCGATATACAAAATAATCCTGCCAGCGCCCGTCGGGACCGCCCAGCGGTCCACGTCAGGAGCCAAAAAACGCCAACACGTCGGCCTTGCGCGCCTGAGTATCGCGCTGGCCCAATTGAATCAACTCGCAAGTGTACGACGATTCGAACAATAAATACGAAGCAAGCGCCGATCCGCGCGTCTCGGTCGCGCCGATACCCGACAACATGGTGCGGATCGGCGCCGGCAAACTCGACACGTGGCGGCTGGCGATGTCGTCCAAGCGCTCGGACGGGGCGATCACCAGCAGCTCGACCGGTTTCAGCGGGGTCTTCTCCAGATATTCCTTGGGCAGCACCGACAGCGTCAGGTTGATCCGGTTCAGGCGCTCGATGTCGACCGCCAGGCTGTCAAGGAAGATCGACGACATCGCGTGGCCGGCAATTTGCGCCAGGCTCGGATAGCGGGCCGACTCGGAGGCGTCGCGCGCCGGCTCGGTCAGGCGCCCCGCGCCCACCACCAACACCTTGGTCGCGCCCAGGTGGATGGCCGGCGAGATCGGCGCCAACTGGCGCATCGAGCCGTCGCCGCAGTACTCGCGGTGCCCGCCCAGAAACAAAGGCACGGCCGGAAAAATGAACGGGATCGCCGACGAAGCGAGCAGATGCTCGACCCCGATCTGGTCCTGCAAGGCGATGCGCTGCATGCGTACCCACGGTGCGATCTCGGCGGCGGTCTGGTAAAACGTGATGTGGTTGCCGGCCGTGTAGGATGACGCGGTCACGGCCAGCGCGTGCAGCAGGCCGTCCGACAACACCATGTCCAGGCGCGGCAAATCGAGCATGCGGTGCAGCAGGCCCACCAGCGGCGTGTTGTTGAGCAGCGACACCGGCGGCGCCGCGCGCCACTTGCGCAGCAGCCAGCCAAACGACAGCAGCGACAGCCAGCGCGCGCCCGAGCGCAGCACGCCCAGCGAATCGGCGCGGTACACCTGCTCGACTTCGAAGTTTTGCCACACGTCGAGCAGCTTTTGCACGCCCTCGCCGAAGTTATCGGCGCGACAAGCGAGCGCGGTGGCGTTCATCGCGCCGGCCGAGGTGCCGCAGATGATATCGAAGGGATTGCGCGCCGGCGGCCAGCCCGCCTCCCACAGGATCTGCGAGATCGCCTGCAGCACGCCAACCTGATAGGCGGCGCGCGCGCCGCCACCGGTGAGTATCAAGCCTGTTTTCTTGTGTAGTCCCATACGGCAAGATTAGCAGGGTCTGCCCTTCTTGCGGGAAAAACGTGGCGCCGGCCTGGCTGCCGGACACCTTTCAGTCGCCGCGCGCCACACCTTCGCGGCGTGGATCGGCACCGCCGAACCACAGCGGCGCACCGTGCACCTCCAGGCGCATGATGCCATGCAGGCCGGAGTTCTGGTCGATCACGCGCACCGCGTGTCCCTTGGCCTGCAGCGCCTCGACCAGTCCGCTCTGGACGCGCCCGGCTTCCAGCTCAGTGGGACCGTTGCGGCTGCCAAAATTGGGCAAATCGATCGCCTGCTGGATGTTCAGGCCCCAGTCCATGCTGGCCACCAGCACCTTGCTGACGTAGTTGATGATGCTCGAGCCGCCCGGCGAGCCGATCGCCATCACCAGCTGTTTGGTGCCCTTGTCGAACACCAACGTGGGCGACATCGCGCTGCGCGGGCGCTTGCCCGGCTGGACCCGGTTGCCGATCGGGCCGTCGGCGTCCGCCGAGGCAAACGAAAAATCGGTCAGCTGATTGTTGAGCATGAAGCCGTCGACCATCTGGCGTGCGCCGAAGGCGTCTTCCACCGAGGTCGTCATCGACAGGCCCGCGCCGCTGGCGTCGACCACCACCAAGTGCGAGGTGGACGGGCGCTCGGGCGCCGTGTCCATACCCCAGGCAAGCTTGAAGTCCTTGGGTACACCGGCCGGCGCGCGCCCCATCGAGCGCGCGCCGATCAACGCGGCACGCTGGGCCAGATAGTCCGGATCGATCAGGCTGGCCACGCCCCTGCCCGGCAAGGGCACGAAGTCGGTGTCGGCCACGTAGCGGTCGCGATCGGCATACGCCAGCCGGCCCGCCTCGGAAAACAAGTGGATCGCCTCGGCGCCGACGACGCCGTCAAGCGGCGCCAGCGCGCCCATGTCGCGCCGCTCCAGCATGCCCAGCATCTGCGCGATGGCGATCCCGCCGCTCGATGGCGGCGGCATGCCGCACACGGTCCAGCGCTTGTAGTCGCTGCACACCGGCGCGCGCGCTTTGGCCTGGTAGCCGCCCAGATCGGCCACTGTCAGCCCGCCGGGATTCGTCGGATGGGCGGCCACCTTGGCGGCGATGTCGTGCGCGATGCGGCCCTGGTAGAACGCGTCTGCGCCGTGCTCGGCGATGTCGCGCAGCGTGCGCGCCAGTGCCGGATTTTTCAGCACGTGGCCGACCGGCCAGGCCTGGCCGGCGCGATCATAAAAGTAATTGGCCGCGACCGGGTCCTGGCGCAGATAACGATCCTTGGCCACCAACGCGTGCAAACGCGGGCTGACCGCAAAACCGTGTTCGGCCAGCGCGATGGCGGGCGCGAACAGCAGCTTCCACGCCAGTTTTCCGTGCTGGTGGTGCGCCATACCCAGCATGCGCACGACACCGGGCGCGCCCACCGCACGCCCGCCGATCAGCGCGCTCATGAACGACAATGGCGTGCCGTCGGCGTTCTGGAACAGCTTTTCGGTGGCGCCGGCCGGCGCCGTCTCGCGTCCGTCGAAGGCCTGCACCTGGGCGCCGTCGAAATGCAGCAGGAAGGCCCCCCCGCCGATGCCCGACGATTGCGGCTCAACCAGCGTCAACACCATCTGGGTGGCGATGGCCGCGTCGATTGCCGCGCCGCCCCGCTTGAGCATTTGATAGCCGGCGTCGGCAGCGAGCGGATTGGCCGCCACCACCATGTATTTGTGCGCCACCCAGCCCGGCTTGGCGGCGTAGCCGGTGGCCATTTCCGGCGCCTGCGGGAGCGCCTCGCGCGCTTGCAAGGGTTGTCCGGCAAACGCGCAGAACAGTGCGCCAACGAGCGCCAGCAGCTTCAAATTACTCATCGATTCTCCCAAAAAAAAGAGCGCGCGACCAAAGCCGCGCGCCCGATACTATTGCATGCTACCCGAAATCGGCCCAGGCTCGCGCCACGCCGAATCGTTCGCTTACTTGGGACCCATGCGGATCGCGCCATCGAGGCGGATCGTCTCACCGTTGAGCATGACGTTTTCGATGATCGCTTTGGCCAGATGGGCGTACTCGGACGGTTTGCCAAGGCGCGGCGGGAACGGCACCATCTTGCCCAGTGCATCCTGCACCTCGGCCGGCATACCGAGCAACATCGGCGTTTCGAAAATGCCCGGCGCGATCGTCATCACGCGGATGCCGCTGCGCGCCAGGTCGCGCGCCATCGGCAGCGTCAGCCCAACCACGCCCGCTTTTGAGGAACCGTAAGCAGCTTGGCCGATCTGGCCATCGTAGGCCGCCACCGAGGCCGTGTTGATGATGATGCCGCGCTCGCCATGCTCGCCCGCTTCGGTTTTGCCCATCGCATCGGCGGCCAGGCGCGCCATGTTGAAGGTGCCCACCAGATTGATGTTGATCGCGCGCTGGAATTGCTCAAGCGGGTGCGGACCGTCGCGCCCAACCGTCTTGACCGCTGGCGCCACGCCGGCGCAGTTGACCAGGCCGCGCAACGTGCCCAGCGCCGTCGCCGCGGCGACCACCGCCAGGCCATCCGCTTCGGACGTCACGTCGCATTTGACGAACTGTCCGCCCAATTCGGCCGCCAGCGCGGTGCCAGCGTCGACCTGCACGTCGGCCAACACGACCTTGCCGCCGGCTGCCGTGATCATGCGTGCCGTTGCAGCGCCCAGACCGGATGCGCCACCGGTGATGATGAATACGTTGTCTTGAATTTGCATGGTTTCCTCGGAAAGTTCCTTGTGACGTTTACGTAAACGTCAAGCAGGACAATTGTAACGAGGTTTGCTGCCGAAAAGCCAGCGCCAGGACAGATAAAGGGGGCGATCTGGCACAATGTTATTTTCATGTTACGTCCAAACGACACTGATATACTGGCAAGGCGGTGCAGTACGCACGCCGCCCACCCACCGGGGACACATCTTGCCAAACGACGCCACGCACGCAGCGCCGACCATGTTCTACCGGCACCGGCTGCCGGTACGCATCATGCATTGGACCAACGCCATCAGCTTCATCATGATGCTGATGACGGGACTGGCGATCTTTAATGCCCATCCCCATCTGTACTGGGGCCAGGCCTCGCACTTCGACACGCCCTTGCTGTCGATCGACGCCGAGGACGGCCCGGACGGCCTGCCACACGGGCGCACCACCATTGGCGAACATGTGTTCGACACCGACGGCGTGCTGGGTGCGTCGAGGGTCAAGAACGACATCACGCCAACCGAGCGCGCCTTCCCGTCGTGGGCCACGATACCGGGGCGCCAGTCGCTGGCCTACGCGCGCAACTGGCACTTCGCATTCGCCTGGATCTTCGTGCTCAACGGCCTGGCCTACATCGGCTACGCGATCGCCAGCGGCCACCTGCGCCGCGACATGCTGCCCACCGTCGCCGAACTGCGCGGCATCGGGCGCTCGCTGCTTGACCATGTGTGCCTGCGCCATCCGACGGGCGAAGCGGCCAAGCGCTACAACGTGCTGCAGAACCTGGCCTATCTGGTGGTCATCTTCGCCCTGCTGCCGCTGATCGTGGTGGCCGGCTGCGCGATGTCGCCGCGCCTGGACGCCATGTTCAACGGCGGCTGGATTGAACTGCTGGGCGGGCGCCAGTCGGCCCGCACGCTGCACTTCATCGCCGCCTTCAGCCTGCTTGCCTTCCTGCTGGTGCACCTGTTCGAAGTGCTCATCACCGGCCTGTGGAACAACCTGCGCTCGATGATCACCGGCTACTACCGCGTGCCGCCCGAGCATGCCCCTCACGACAAGGATAGCGCGCCATGAAACTGATCCGACGCAAGGACCGGCCGGCGCGCCGGCGCTTCTTTCACATCGGCCTCGCTTCGGTCGCCGCCGCCATGCTCAGCGCCTGCGACCGCATCACCCGCAACGACAGCGTCGTCGAGGTCATCAAGGGCGCGCAAAACATCTCGCGCGCAGCCCAGAAACTGGTGGCCGGCCGGCGCGCGATGGCGCAAGAATTTACCGAAGCGGACGTGTCGCCCAGCTTTCGCGGCAACGGCACAACCGAGCCCAACAGCACGCATTACCGGGAACTGGCCGAGGGCCAGTTCGGCCAATGGTCGCTGCAGGTGGGCGGCCTGGTGGAACATCCGATGCAGTTCAGCCTGGCGGCGTTGCGCGCACTGCCGTCGCGCACCCAGATCACGCGCCACGACTGCGTCGAAGGCTGGAGCGCGATCGGCAAGTGGACCGGGGTGCCGCTGCATCACCTGCTGGCGCTGGTCAAGCCGACTGGCGAGGCCCGTTACGTGCTGTTTCGCTGCGCCGACCCGATGGGCGAGGAGGACGAGGACGACGCCAGCGGCGCGCCCGGCGCCGTCGACAGCACCTACTACGAAAGCATCGACATGGACGATGCGCTGCACCCGCAAACCATGCTCGCCTATGACCTCAACGGCCAGAGCCTGCCGATCACCAACGGCGCGCCGCTGCGCCTGCGCGTGGAGCGCCAGCTCGGCTACAAGCAGGCCAAGTACCTGATGAAGATCGAGCTGGTGAGCAATTTCGACAAGGTGCGCGGCGGCAAAGGCGGCTACTGGGAGGACGAAGGCTACGAGTGGTGGGCCGGCATTTGAGCGGCCCGGCCGGCGTCGCCATTGGCTCACCGCGACAACCGCGTTTGAGTGCACCGGTGCGAATTCCGGTGCCCCGACGCCGGGGGGCAGCGGGCACCGCGCAGGCCCGCAAGCGTCGGCGCTCGGCCGGCCATCCGGCGCCCGCGCTACTCAGCCAATGCGCGGCGCGCCGGCATCATCAGCAACAGCCCAGCGAGCAGCATGATCCAGCTGCCCGGTTCGGGGACCGCCGAAATGAGCGCGCTGTCGGACAGCGTCAGTGCGCGGGCTGACGTGGAGACCGAGAACGACACGTAACCGCTACCTGAGGCATGGGTCAGGTTGTTCAAGTAAAGCTTGAATGGCGTTGCGTCATCGCTGGCCTGGCCGACAAAATCGTAGGCTTGCCTGGACGCGTCCCACAGCGTGTATGCCCGCGCCGAGCGCTGGGCCGAATCCGCGCTCGAACGGCCGCCGGCCTGAAACCAGAACGACATCCCGCTCACGCCGATTGCGCCTTCGCCCGACGTGCCCGCATAACCGGTCTCGGTCGACGCGCTCACGTGCGTATCGGCCGACAATTGCAGCGCCGTCATCGGCGTCAGCGTGAATTGGGCATTCTCCAGCGATGCGTAGGCCACTACCTGCTGCAGGCTCACGCCATTGCCGCGCATGCTGCTGAAGGAGGACGCGCCCGAACCGGCCCATTGACCGGCGCTTTGCACGGCCATGCTGGCGCCGCCGGACGCATTGCCGACATACTGAGAGACCGGGTCGTACAGCCCTGCCCCGTGCTGGTTCTGGTCGCTGACGGCCACCCCGGCATCGGTGAGAAAGCCGCGCACCAGCGACGTCAGGGCCGGGTCCGGGCCATTAAACGAGATCGCCGGCGCGATGCCGTCGTTCGGATCGAGGTCGATCAAGGTGTAGCTGACATGGCTGATGTCGGCGCTGGCGCGACTTTGCGCGGCGGCGCTCCCCGCCGCCAGCATGGTCAACAGCAGCGCCGCGCCGGACAGCGCGTGGAGTGTGGTTTTCATTGTTTGATCCTCAAGGCAAAATCGTGCGTTCCGCTCGCCAGGCAAGCGCGTCTGCGCGGCAGCGGTGCGCGCGCTTGGGCTGGCGTCGATGAACGGGCCGGATGGCACCGTTGATGCATCGTAGAAGGGGACCCGACAGCGCATCTTGAAAATTATCAAATATGAAATTAGATTCCAGGAACTAATTCATATTTCTTGTGCGCACCGCAAAGGCGGCGACCCAGAGGGGGCTGCGGCGCGCGACGGGTCGCGCTGCCGGTGCGCCAAAAGCGAACGGCCCCGACGCTAACGCCGGGGCCGTTGTTGAATCAACCGCACTGACTTAGTAGGCCGCTGCAGGCGCTGCCGCCGTTGCCGCAGGCAACACCGTTGGCGCCGCGTTCGGCAAGCTCGTCGCCGGCACCGCCTGCGCCGCGACTGGCGCCGAGACGGCGATCCAGCCCGTCGCTGGCAACAAAGGTACCAGCAGCAAGGCGACGATGTTGATAATCTTGATCAAGGGATTGACGGCCGGACCGGCCGTATCCTTGTACGGGTCGCCCACCGTGTCGCCGGTGACGGCCGCCTTGTGGGCGTCCGAGCCCTTGCCGCCGAAGTTGCCGTCCTCGATGTACTTCTTGGCGTTGTCCCAGGCGCCGCCGCCGGTGGTCATCGAAATGGCCACGAACAGGCCGGTGACGATGGTCCCCATCAGCAGCCCCCCCAGCGCGGCGGGTCCGAGCAGCATGCCCACCACCACCGGTACCACCACCGGCAGCAGCGACGGCAAGATCATTTCACGGATTGCCGACGCGGTCAGCATGTCGACCGCCTTGTCGTATTCCGGCTTGCCGCTGCCATCCATGATGCCCTTGATATCGCGGAACTGGCGACGCACTTCCACGACCACGGCGCCGGCCGCGCGCCCCACCGCTTCCATCGCCATCGCGCCGAACAGGTAGGGAATCAGGCCGCCGATGAACAGGCCGACAATCACCATCGGATTCGACAGGTCGAACGTGATGTGCTTGCCGGTCGATTCGAGCGCGTGGGTGTAATCGGCAAACAGCACCAGCGCGGCCAGGCCGGCCGAACCGATCGCGTAACCTTTGGTGACGGCCTTGGTGGTGTTACCCACCGCGTCCAGCGGATCGGTGATGGCGCGCACCGATTCGGGCATGCCGGCCATTTCGGCGATGCCGCCGGCGTTATCGGTGATCGGGCCGTAGGCGTCGAGTGCGACGATGATGCCGGCCATCGACAGCATCGAGGTGGCGGCGATCGCGATGCCATACAGACCATGCAGCTGGTACGCCACCAGAATCGCGGCGCACACCGCCAGCACAGGATAGGCGGTCGACTTCATCGACACGCCCAGGCCGGCGATGATGTTGGTGCCGTGCCCGGTCGTCGACGCTTCGGCGATATGGCGCACCGGCTTGAAGTCGGTGCCGGTATAGTATTCGGTGATGTAGACCATCAGGCCGGTCAGCACGATGCCCACCACGGTCGAACCCATCATCTCGATGCGCATTGTCGGGTCGGTCCAGATCTGCCACGTGACGCCGGCGAAACCGATCAGCGACAGGCCGGCGGCCCACCACAGGCCGGTGTACAGCGCCGACATCACGTTCTTGCCCGGCTTCGCCTTGACCATCGAGCAGCCGACGATGGAGCCGATGATCGACACCGCGCCCAGCAGCAGCGGATAGATGATCGCTTCACTGGTGGCGCTGGTGATGAGCAGCGCACCGAGCAGCATGGTGGCGATCAAGGTCACCACATAAGTCTCGAACAGGTCGGCGGCCATGCCGGCGCAGTCGCCCACGTTGTCGCCCACGTTATCGGCGATCACCGCAGGATTGCGCGGATCGTCCTCGGGGATGCCCGCTTCAACCTTGCCCACCAGGTCGGCGCCCACGTCGGCGCCCTTGGTGAAAATGCCGCCACCGAGCCGCGCGAAGATCGAGATCAGGGACGCACCGAAGGCTAGTCCGATCAAGGGTTTGATCACATCGTGCTGGGACAGCGTGCCCCCGGCGGCCGACACGGTCAGCATCCAGTAAAACAGCGTCACGCCCAACAGACCCAGACCGACCACCAGCATGCCGGTGATCGCGCCGCCCTTGAAGGCCACGTCGAGCGCCTCGTTCATGCCCTTGGTGGCCGCCTGCGCGGTGCGCACATTGGCGCGCACCGACACGTTCATGCCGATGAAGCCGCAGCCGCCCGAGAGCACCGAGCCGATCAGAAAGCCGAGCGCCGTTTGCATGCCCAGCAATAAATAAATCGCGATAAGTAGCACCACGCCGACGATGGCGATGGTGCGATACTGGCGCGCCAGATAGGCCGCTGCCCCTTCCTGAATGGCCAGGGCAATCGCTTGCATCCTGTCATTCCCGGCATCCTGACGCAAGATCCAGCTGCGTGACCAGAGACCGTATACCACTGCGATGATGCCGCATGCGACTGCAAATTCCAATGCTAAAGCTGATGCCATATCATCCCCTTTGTTATTTTGACCAAGTAATACATCTACGACACGTCGAATGGAAGCTTCCCTGTGGGAGAAGCGCCAACCTTACTGCGTACTGCAACACTTTGTAGCGCCCGCTGTGCGGCGGGTGGCAAATCGAAAAACACGTAAAAGGGATGATGCGGGCAGCATCCGGGCGTAAAAAAACGGACCCGCAGGTCCGCTCTGTTTACTCCGCCAGCGCAGCGAAAGCGGCGTCGCGGATTTGCTCGACCGGTCCGACGCCGGCGATGCGGCGGTATTTCGGCGCACCCGGCTGGCCCGATTGCGCCCAGTTGTTGTAGTAGCCCAGCAGTACTTCGGTCTGGTTATGGTAGACCGACAGACGCTTCATGACCGTCTCGGCGGTGTCGTCGTCGCGCTGGATCAGCGCTTCGCCCGTCACATCGTCGATGTTTTCCACTTTTGGCGGATTGAATTTGACGTGATACACGCGCCCCGAACCCGGATGGGAACGACGCCCGCTCATGCGCTCGACGATCGATTCGTCCGGCACATCGATTTCCAGCACGTAGTCGACATTGATGCCGGCATCCTTCATCGCGTCAGCTTGCGCGATGGTGCGCGGGAAGCCGTCGAACAGGTAGCCGTTGGCGCAATCGGCGTCTTGCAGGCGATCCTTGACAAGGCCGATCATGATGTCGTCCGACACCAGACCACCGGCGTCCATCACCTTCTTGGCCGCCATGCCCATCTCCGTGCCAGCCTTGATGGCCGCGCGCAGCATGTCGCCGGTGGAGATTTGCGGGATGTTGTATTTTTCCTTGATGAAGTTCGCTTGGGTGCCCTTGCCGGCACCGGGTGCTCCTAACAGAATGAGACGCATGAAAAATTCCTAAGACAGATTGGGGGACTGGTTATTATGTTTTACCAACAATGCTGGTTGATGCATATCTGATTATCTTCGTACGAAACTTAACACAAAACTACATGAAAACGCCAATTTGCAGATCATTTGACGCTGCAAACTTGCGTTGACGCAGTTCCGCCATCAGTTTCGCCCAACTTGCTGACACCATCCTTGCGCCGGCGCAGCAGCGGATCAGCGCGGATAGTGCAGGCGCACGCGCGCCAGATCGTCGGGGGTATCGACGCCAGCGGCCGGCGCGGACTCGGTCACGTGCACGGCGATCGGGTAGCCGTGCCACAGCACGCGCAGCTGTTCAAGCGCCTCAATGTGCTCCAGCGGCGATTCGCTCAGGCCAGGATAGAGCTGCAGGAAGGCGTTGCTGTAGGCGTACAGGCCGATGTGGCGCAGCGGCACGTAGCCGCCCGGCAGCGTGTCGCGCGACTGGGCCAGGCCGTCGCGGTGCCACGGAATCAAGGCGCGCGAGAAATACAGCGCGCGTCCGGCCTTGTCGAGCACCACCTTGACCACGTTCGGGTTGAACGCGTCCGCCGCTTCATGCAGCGGATGGGCGCAGGTGGCCATTGGCACGCCGGCGTTGATGCGTGCGGCCACCGCGTCGAGCAGCAGCGGGTCGATCAACGGTTCGTCGCCCTGCAGATTGACCACCACCGCGTCGTCGGCCAGATTGAGCGCGCGCGCCACTTCGGCGATGCGATCGGTGCCGGACGGATGGTCGTCGCGCGTCATGAATACTTCGACGTCGTGCGCCGCGCACGCGCTGGCGATGTCGAGGTGGTCGGTGGCGACGACGATGCGCACCGCGCCCGACAGGGCCGCCCGTTCGGCCACCCGCACCACCATCGGCTTGCCGCCCAGGTCGGCCAGCGGTTTATTGGGCAGGCGCGTCGACGCCAGGCGCGCCGGGATGATGACGGTGAAAGTCATCGCCCTTACACCGGCTCGACCTTGCGCGCCTCGTCGGCCCACATGATGGGAATCCCATCGCGGATCGGAAACGCCAGGCGGTCCGGGCGGCAGATCAGTTCCTGCGCCTTTTTATCGTATTCGAGCGGGCCCTTGCACAAGGGGCAGACCAGGATATCAAGCAGTCGAGCATCCACGACATTTCTCCACAATTTGTTCGGCCAGCGCGGGCGCGATCTGCGCCGTCACTGGAACGACCCACAGTCTCGGGTCGTTGTTGAGATTTTCAATTCGCGTACATTTTACTGCATCCTTCTCCGTGATCAGGATCAGATCGGCACTGATGTGCGCAAACGGCTGGTCCAGAAAATCGTGATGGTCGGGCAGCGCCAGCTCCGTCACCGCCAGGCCGGCGCCGCGCAGCATCGCAAAGAAGCGCCCCGGATTGCCGATGCCGGCGGCGGCCACGATGCGCTTGCCCTGCCCGGCCAGCTCACGCAGCGGCACACCGCTTGAACGGCGCATCAGCGGCTCGGCGCGCTCGCCCACCAGGCGCATCTGCACCGGCGCGCCGCCCACGTCGGCCAGCAAGGCATCGCTCAACTCGGGCGCATTGATGACGGTGAAGTCGCGCCGGCGCCGGCGCGATTCGCGCAGGGGACCGGCCGGCAACAGCCAGCCATTGCCGCTGCCGCGCCCGTCGAACAGCATGATTTCGATGTCGCGCCGCAGCGCGTAATGCTGCAAGCCGTCGTCGCTGACCAGCACGTCCACCTGCGGGTGGGCAGCCAGCAGCGCCACGCCGGCGCTGGCGCGGTCGCGTCCCACCATCACCGGACAGGCGGCGCGCTGGGCGATCAACAGCGGCTCGTCGCCCACCTGCTGCGCCGTCGAGGTGTCCGTCACGGCGCGCGGCAGGCGGTCGGCGCTGCCGTGGCCGCGCGAGATCACGCCGGGCGTGTAGCCGGCCGCGCGCAGCGCCTCGACCAGCCAGATCGTCAGCGGCGTCTTGCCGGTGCCGCCGAGGTAGACATTGCCGACGACAATCACCGGTACCGGCAGGCGGGTCGATTTGAGCACACCGATCCGGTACAGCGCGCGGCGCAGCGCCGACAGGCCGGCGAACAGCAGCGCCAGCGGCGCCAGTGCGCAAGCGAGCGCGCCACGGCGGCGCCAGGCGCGCGTCAACACGGCTTCGAGCCGGGACGCGCGTTCAATTTGGCTTGGGGTGGACACGGCAGGCATGCGTCAGGGGCGTCGCCGCACGCTGGCGGCACTACCTGCAACGACGCCTGCGCAACTCACTGCTTGTTGGCCGTCTGGGCCGCGAAGGTGAGCTTGTCGAAGCCACCCAGACGGGCCGCTTCCATCACATTGATCACCATCTGGTGCATCGCGAACTGGTCGGCGTTGATGATCACCACCGGCGACTTGGCCGGTGCGGCATCCTTGCCCCCCTTGGCCGCGTTCTTCAAGTCCTCGGCCAGGCCGGCCACGTCATGGAACGACACGGCCACGTTGTTGATCGTGTAGTTGCCCTTGGCGTCGACGGTGACGTTGATCTCGGCCGGCCGCTCGACGGCCTTCTCGGCGTCAGCGGTCGGCAAGGTGATCTGCAGTTCGGTGAACTTGCTGTACGTGGTGGTGACCATCAAAAAGATGACGATCACCAGCAGCACGTCGATGAACGGAATGAGGTTGATTTCGGGGTCTTCCCTCCCCTTGCCCTTGCGAAAATTCATTTGCGGGTGCCGTGGACGATGTCGACGAATTTGACCGCATTTTGCTCCATGTCGATGATGAAGCTGTCGACCAGGGCGCGGAAGTGGCGGTAGAACACCAGCGCCGGCATGGCGATGGCCAGGCCAAAACCGGTGTTGTACAGCGCGGTGGAAATGCCGTGCGCCAGCTGGGCCGGGTTAGTGCCGGTCGCGTTTTGCGCGCCGAAGATCTCGATCATGCCGACCACGGTGCCAAACAGTCCCATCAGCGGCGCCAGCGAGGCGATCGTGCCCAGCGTCGTCAGGAAGCGTTCGAGCACGTGGGCCACGCCGCGCCCGGCCTCCTCGATCGATTCCTTCATCACGTCGCGCGGCGCATCGAGGTTGCGCAGCGCGGCGGCCAGTACCGTGCCCAATGGCGACGTCTGCTCGAGCTTGTCGATGATTTCGGCGGTCACTTTACCGTTGTGATACACACGCACCACTTCGTCAAACAATTGCGGTGGCAGGATCTTGGAGCGACGCAGATACAGCAGGCGCTCGACGATGAGACTCACGGCGACGATCGAGGCGATCAGTAACAGCCAGATAGGCCAGCCGGCAGCTTGAAAAATGGCGAGCAAAAGGAACTCCTAAAGAATGAACTGGGTAGCGCGCGCAGCCGCGCGCGCCGGATGCGGCAATGTAACGTGTTGCACGAGGATCGGCAAGGGGCGTTTTAACGGCGCTTTATAGCGCGTGCCTGGCGCACCCCAAAAGTTCTGCACACCTTCTGTGGATAAGATTGTGCGCAACGTCCGCGCGGGGACACAAGATCCTTGATTCATAAGGGTTTTCTTGCCATGCATAAAAACGAGGCAGCGCGTGTGTTGCGCTGGAAAAGCGAAAATTCGCTGCATTCTGCCGCACCGTGCTGGCCGCCCGAGCCCCCGTCCCGGCGAAGTTGCAAACATTTTCTGTGGATAAGATTGTGAGCAATGTCGGCGACTGTCGACAAAGCCCTTGATTTCAAAGGGAAAAGTATCCGTGCGTAAAAATATGGCAGCTTTTCCGAGGCATCGCTGCACAAGCTGTGCAAACTTCTCCACAGCACTTGTCCACAGAAATGATCGACTTCTGAACACTTTCTGTGGATAAGATTGTGAGCAAGCTCGGTGACACTATGCAAAGTCATTGATTATTAACGATATTTTCTTTACGCCCAAAAAAGTGGCAGATCGATCACTGCGCCAAAACCCGCTCAACAACGAATCTTTTGCACATAAATTGTGGATAAGATTGTGAGCAAGCCGCTCAACACCGCACTAACTCATTGATCTATATAGCAATATGATTGCTGCGCAAATATTGTGCACAGTGGGCAAATGGGCCATGCGCGCCCCCGATTGCCGTGCCTATTTACTCATTTGAACGGCAATTCACGTCAATGTTGATAAGTTCGGCACTTGCGCACATCTTCTGTGGATAATGTTGTTAGCAAGCCCCTCAACACTGCCTAAGTACTTTGATTTATATAGGTATTTTCGATGTGCGTAAAAAAATTGCAGCGTCAACCGACGCCTGTATTCGCCCATCAGCCCCCCTAAATCGGCTGGGCAAGCATGAGGTTTTGCACACATTCTGTGGATAAGTTTGTTAGCAATCCCCAGGACTAGGTCGTAAGGTATTGATTTATATCGCTATCTTTGCCATGCGTAATTTTATTGCACTTGTGCAGAGCACAGCGAGGCAAGCCTGGCCCTCCATGCCAACCGGCACACCAGCTGGCACGCGCGGCGTGTACGATGTGTGCGCGCCGTGCCGCCTGCCTGCCAATGCAGGTGGCAGATAGTCAATCACTATTAGGTTTTGGAAGTTCCACACAGATTCTGTGGATAACTTTGTGCGCAAGTCTGAAGACATGCACCAAAGTGCTTGATCTGTAAGGAGTTTTTGGTATTGCGCGGAAATGAGGCATTGTTGTTTACTCTTTTAAAATCAGCAAGTTACAAAAATACCTTGTCGATTTTTTGGTTTTGTGACATAAGCATGACGGCCACGCCTGCCTGTGGATAGCTCCCCTTTGAAAATACTATGGATATCAGCAATTCGACCGATTCCGGCGCCAGCGCCGCCCCTGTACTGACTGTCAGCGCCCTCAATGCCGCAGTGGCGCGCCTGCTCGAGCGCTCGTTTCCGCTGAGCTGGATCGCTGGCGAAATCTCCAATTTCACGCGCGCCACCTCGGGCCACTGGTACTTCACGCTCAAAGACGACGCGGCGCAGGTGCGCGCGGTGATGTTTCGCGGACGGGCACAGTACGCCGGCTTCATCCCGCGCGAAGGCGACAAGGTCGAAGTGCGCGCGCTCGTCACGCTGTACGGCGCGCGCGGCGACTACCAGATCAATGTCGAGGCGATCCGGCGCGCCGGCGTGGGCGCACTGTACGAGGCGTTCTTGCGTCTGAAGGAAAAGCTGGGCGCGATGGGTTTATTCGATCCCGAGCGCAAACGCGCCGTGCCGCTGTTCGCCAAGACCGTCGGCATCGTCACCAGCCCCCAGGCTGCGGCGCTGCGCGACATCCTGAGCACGCTGGCGCGCCGCGCGCCGCACGTGCAGATCATTTTGTACCCGACCCCGGTGCAGGGCCAACTGGCGGCCGAAAAGATCGCCGAGGCAATCCGCAGCGCTTCGCGGCGCGCCGAGGTGGACGTGCTGCTGGTGTGTCGCGGCGGTGGCAGCATCGAGGATCTGTGGTCGTTCAACGACGAAGGCGTCGCGCAGGCGATCGCCAACTGCAGCATGCCCGTGATCTCCGGCGTCGGCCACGAAACGGACTTCACGATCGCCGACTTTGCCGCCGACCTGCGCGCGCCGACGCCGACGGCTGCCGCCGAAATGGCCGCCACCGCGCGCGAAGACTGGCTGGGATCGCTGCGCGCCGACGCCACCGACCTGCGCCGCGCGATGCGGCGCACGCTCACCGAGGCGATGCAGAACCTGGACAACGCCACGCGCCGCCTGCAAAGCCCGACCGCCCAGATTGGGCACCAGCGCCTGAAGCTGTTGGCCTTGTCGACCGCGCTCACGCATGCCAACCGCGCGCCGCTGCTGCGCGCGCGCAGCGCGCTCGACCGGCTGGGCATGCGCTGGTCAGCGCGCCGTCCCGAGGTGGGCGCGCTGCGCAGGCAATTGCACGCGCTGGCGCATCGCAGCGCCGCGCGCGCTGTCAGCGCCCAGGCGCAGCGGCGCGATGCGCTCACGGCACTGGCGGCGCAACTGGAGCTGCTCAACCCGCAGCGCACGCTCGAACGCGGTTATGCGATCGTGACCGACGCCAAGGGCGCGATCCTGCGTTCGCCCGATCGCCTTCAGCCACGCCAGAGCATCACCGTGCGGCTGGCCGAAGGCAGCGCGCAAGTGGGCATCGCCAGCGTCCAGCCGCTGCTCGATTAGTCGACAACGACGCTACCGCGATCGTTGCCATCGTCAGCGGTTCGCGGGCAGCCGTTGTCGGGCAGCGGGCAGGCGCGCCATCCCGCGTCGACCTGCCCGACCTCACGCGATACGGATTAACCGATCAGTTCGGACACGCGCCGGCTCAGCGCCGCCATTGCGAGGGTCACGTCCATGCCTATCAGTCGGCCAGCGGCACCAGTTCGGCCAGCATGGCCGACATGCCGATCAGCGCAGGGAATTGTTCGGTGATGACATAGGTGGGAATGTGCGCCAGATAGTCCGAGAAGCGTCCTTTGCGCTCGAAACGGCGCCGAAACCCCGAGGCGGCGAAGAACGCGCCCAGGCGCGGCACGATGCCACCGCCGATGTACATGCCGCCTTTGGCGCCCAAGGTGATGGCGATGTCGGCGGCGATGGTGCCCAGCATCTCGCAAAACACCTCCAGCGTTTCGCGGCACACGGCGCAACTGCCGCTCAGGCCGCGCTTTAGGATATCGGGCGGGGTGAGCGACTCGGCAGCACAGCGCGCGCGTTCGGCCAGCGCCTGATACACCAGCACCATGCCGCTGCCCGACACCAGGCGCTCGTTGGAGACATGCCCGTGGTGGCGCTGCGCAAAACGCAAAATGTCGATCTCGCGCTCATTGGCCGGCGCAAAACTGCTGTGACCGCCCTCACTGTCGAGCGCGATCCAGCGCTCGCCCTGCGGCACCAGCCCGGACACGCCCAGGCCCGTGCCGGCGCCGACCAGCCCGATCGCCATGTCCGCGCGGGGGCGTCCGCCACCGACCTGACATAGGTGGGCAGGCTGCAGCAGCGGCAGCGCGCATGCCAGCGCCTTGAAGTCGTTGACCACCAGCAGATGGCGCAGACCCAGCTCGGCCTGCAGGCCGGCGATCGAAAACGACCAGTGGTGGTTCGTCATGCGCACCGCGTCGCCGTCGACGGGGTTGGCGATGGCGATCCCGCCCATTGCAAGCTGCGCTGCGCCGGCGGCCACGGTCGCTGGCTGCTGCAAATAATTGGCAATCGCGCCGGCCAGCGTGGCATGGGCGGCGCAAGGCGTGATCCAGATCGCGCCGACCTGGCCGGGGCCGGTCTCGAGCGCGAAGCGGGCGTTGGTGCCGCCGATGTCGGCCAGCAGGCGCACCTGCGGGTGGTGCAGCGCCGGTTGGCGCGCGCCATCGCGTAGCGCGCTGGCGGCCGACGCGTCGGCGCCGCCCGCCGCGCTGCGAGAATGTTGGATATTCATGGGTAAATCCTGGTGGTGACCGTAGCGACAAGGCACGACGCCACGCGGGCGTCGCGCCACGCGGACCGTGTCAGCGGTCCGCGCCGTACAAGTGCTTAAAACTTGTACGAGATCCGTGCACCCATCGTGCGCGGAGCGTTGTAGAACGCGATGAACAACTGCTGCTTGGCGGTGCAGGCCAAGTCGCCGCAGACATCCCACACGTCGTACTTGACGGCCTTGTCGGTGGCATTGTTGACGAACGCTTCGATCGTGTAGGCCTTGTTGTTGGGCACAAAGCGCAAGCTCAGGTCCAGCGTCGAGTAAGCCTCCTGCTGTTTCACGCCAGGGTGGCCGGGTACGTCGGTGTTGAACGCGCCGGAACCGACTTGCGACAGGCCTTCATAGTGCAGCGATGCACGCGGGGTCAGCTTGCCGCCGGACAGCGCGATGTCGTGCTCGTACTGCACGGTGGCGGCGAAGGTCGGCGCGTGCTTCATGGTGCTGCCGCCGACATCGACGTTGGGCGCCGTGCTGCCGCAGGACTGGCCGTTGGCACGCGCCGCGTCGGTGTCGCAGGAGACGAAGCTGTCGTAATGGGCCGACAACCAGGTGGCGTTGCCGCTGATCCGATCGGCCGAGGTCGGACGCACGGTGAACTCGGACTCGAGTCCCTTGACGGTGGCGCCGGCGGCGTTGAAGTTGGCCAGCACGTTGTTGACCACTTGCGACTCGAGCTTGTCCTTGTACTTCATCACGAACGCGTCCAGGTTCAGCGACAGCAGGTGGTTGGCCAGGTCGGCCTTGTAGCCCAACTCGTAGCTGGTCAGCGTTTCCGGTTTGGTGGTGGCGCCACCGTCGCCCATGGCCGGCGAGTGGAAGCCGGTGGTCACCGACGCGAACAGCAGGCTGTCCTTGTCGAGGCGGTATTCGCCGCGCGCCAGGAAGGTCGACTTGGAGTACGACAGCGTGGCGTCATTGGGACCTTTGTCGCCGCAGGTGGACGCGTTCGGCGCCGCGCCGCCGGCGCCGATGTTGTGGGTGTTGAGCAAACCACCGCCCGGTGTCACCAGTTGATTGGACGCCGTCGGGCTGCCGTACACGCCCGGATTGGGCCAGTCAGGGCAGGCCCAGTTGCGCCCGCCGACGTCGGACTTGTCGTCCTTGGTATAGCGCAGACCGGCGGTCAGCTTGATCTTGTCTGTCACGTCCTGGCTCAGTTGCGCGAACACGGCCTTCGAATGCAGTTCGCGGTCCGGCTGGATGAACGACATCGACGACGCGTATTGCCCCACCGTCGGCTGCACGTAGATCACGCCGCCACTGGCGATGTCCTGGGCCAGCGTGCTCGATGAAATCTCGCTGCGGTCGATGTCGAAGCGGATCTTGTTGTTCTCGTTGAACAGGAAGGCGCCCAGAATCCACTGGGTCGGCTTGTCGTCGTCCGAACGGAACTGGAATTCGTTCGAATTGCTGTCGAACTGCGACCATTCGGTGCGGTTTTCGGCCTTGAAGCCGGGCAGCTGGCCGGCGTCGGCGTCGTTGGCGTTCTGGCGCTTGTAACGCGACCAGCTGCCCAGATATTGCAGCTGGGTCGACTCGGTCGGCTTGTACTGCACCTTGGCCTTGTACGCCATGATCGACTGGTCCATTGTGCCGGGGGTGTCGATCAGGGCCGAACGCAGGTTCTGGCCGGCCTGCGGCTCGGCCGACAGCGCGATGTTGCCCGCACCGGTGTCGCGGAAGTAATCGGCGATCAGATTGACTTTCAGCTCGGGCGTCAAGTTCCACAGCAACGAGGCGCGCGCGCCGCTCTGGTTGCCGGCGCCGTATTTTTGCGTGCCGGGCAACACGGCCGAACCGGGCCGGAAGTCGACGTAACCGTCGTGGGTATCCTTGATCGCGGCCAGGCGCAGCGCCATCGTCTCGCCGATCGGCAGGTTGATCATCGCCTGCGTCTGCACATGATTGTAGTCGCCCAGCGTGACACTGCCGGCGCCGAACACCTTCGAGGTGCTGGGCGCGCTCGACACCAGGCTCACCGCGCCGGCGGTCGAGTTACGTCCATTGAGCGTGCCTTGCGGTCCGCGCGCCACCTCGACGTGATTGAGGTCGTACATCAGCGCGGTGGCCCCTTGCGGACGCGGCAGGTAGATGCCGTCAACGTAGAACGCCACCGCCGGATCGCCCAGCTCGGTGTGGTTGGCCGAGCCGACGCCGCGCAGATAGACGTGCACGCCGCCCGAGTCGCCGTGCTGTTCGACCACCAGGCTGGGCACCAGCGTGGTGAGCGACGCCAGATCCTTGACCTGGTTGTTGGCCAGCGTGTCCTGGGTGTAGGCGCTGATGGCCAGCGGGGTGTCCTGCAGCAGTGTGTCGCGCCGGGTCGCGGTGACCATCACGCGCTCCATGTCGCCGTTGGCCACGGGCGCTGCCGGGGCGGCGCTTTGCGCCATCGCCGTGCCGCTGGAGAAGATCGCAATCTGGGCCAGGCTCAGGGCGATCGATGTTTTTTTAAATTGTTTCATTTGTCTTCCTCTAGTCGTCGGTTAAATGTTAATGCATGGCTCTGTGGCCACTGGTACTAATTGTTTGGCGCGCTGTACCGCGCCGTCAGTGTCAAGTCATTGGCCCTCCCAATCGCGTGCCGTTGCCGTGCCGGCGCGCTGGGCCGCCACAAAGGCGCGGTACCACAAGGCGCTGTCCTTGAGCGTGCGACGCTGGGTCGCGTAGTCGACGTGGATCAGGCCAAAACGTTTGAGGTAGCCGGAATTCCATTCGAAGTTGTCCAGCAAGCTCCAGTAGAAATAGCCGCGCACATCCACGCCCTCGGCCATGGCATCGGCCAGTGCGCGCAGGTGCATGCGCAGAAACTCAGTGCGCACGGCGTCATCAACCTTGCCGTCGACCAGACGGTCAGCCACGGCCATGCCGTTTTCGGTGATGTAGACGGGCGGCAAGCGGTACGCCTGATGCAAGCCGACCAACAACTCGGTGAGTCCCTGCGGATAAGTTTCCCAGCCCATGTCATTGAAGCCGAGCTTGCCTTCCGGCTTGCGCGGGGGCACCTCGGTACTGCAGTAGGCGCGCGTGTAATAGTTCACGCCGAGGAAGTCGAGCGGCTGCCGGATAATCATGAAATCGTTTTCATCGATGTGCAAACGAGAGCGGTCTATCTGTGCCAGTACCTGCTCCGGGTAATGCCCCTTGAACAGCGGGTCCATAAACCATTGCACCGATCTGGCGTATTCGAAGTCGGCGGCGGCGCGGTCTTGCGGCGAGTCGGTGGCCGGTGTCGCGGTCCACTGATTGAGCACGATGCCCAGCTGCGCGCGACAGCCCACTGCGCGCATGGCCAGCATCGCCAGGCCGTGCGAAAGCAGCAGATGGTGCGACACTTGCAGCGCCGCCACCGGGTCGGCGATGCCGGGGGCAAACTGGCCCGTGCCGTAGCCGAGATTGGCGGTGCACCATGGCTCGTTGTGGGTGGCGATGCTGGCCAGCCGCGCACCGAAGCGGCGCACCACTTCCCCCGCGTAGTCGGCGAAGCGGTAGGCGGTGTCACGGTTGAGCCAGCCGCCCTGGTCTTCCAGCGCCTGCGGCAGGTCCCAGTGATACAGCGTCAGGTGGGCGGCCAGATTGGCCGCCTCCAGCTGATCGAGCAAGCGTGAGTAGAAGTCGAAGCCGGCCTCGTTCCAGGCGCCCGATCCGGTCGGCTGGACGCGCGACCAGGACATCGAAAAACGGTAGGCGCCCACGTTCAGCGCGGCGATCATCGCCACATCGTCGACGTAGCGGTGGTAGTGGTCGCACGCGACGTCGCCGTTGCTGGCGTCGATAATTTTGCCATCGGTGTGGCTGAAGGTATCCCAGATGGACGGGCCGCGGCCGTCCTCAAGAGCGGCGCCCTCGATCTGAAATGCGCTGGTGGCGACGCCCCAGGTGAAGGTGGCGGGAAACGCTGGCGTGGTCAATTGCTTCATGTGCGAGTGTCGGTCAGTCCGTAGGGGTTAATCGTCTTGCGTGTGTTCGCGCTGGCTTTGGGTAATCCAGGCATCATCTTGAAATCGTTTTCACTTTATGAAATCGTTTTCAACGCAAGCTAATTTAATCGTATTGCGGTAACAAAATCAAGCTAAAACTTGTTATTTTTGTGTATCGATATCGCAACACAGAGCGAAAAATGGCATTTTGCGATCAAAAAATGCCTGTGGCGCGCGAAAATCGTCAATTTGAAACCGTTATCATGTGTGAGACGGGCGCAGCAGCGCGCGACACGGCCGCGCGGCGCCATGCGCGCCACCGCCGCCTTCGTCACGTCCCGCTCCGCCCTTCGTGGTCAGCTGCGCAGCGGCACAGCGTCTGCCGGCGGCAGTGTCGTCGGCGACGCGTCGTCCTTGTGGTGAAATGGCGCCAGCCAGCACACAATGAACGACGGAATCGTGGCGACCATCACAAAACCAAAATATGCGGTATAGCCCAGCGCTTGCTGCAAGTGACCACTAACTACCCCGGTCAGCATCATGCACAGGCCCATCAAACCGGTGCCGAACGCGTAGTGGGTGGTGGTAAATTTTCCCGGCGCAAGTTGCTGCATCAGGTAGATCATGAAGCCGACCGAACCGAAGCCAAAAAAGAATTTTTCAGTGGCGACACCGAGGGCGATGACGATCAAATTGCTCGGCTGGTACATGCTCATCAACAGAAACGTCACATTCGGTATATTGACCGCGCAGCACAGCAGGAACAGTGTCGGCCGCAAGCCGCGCCGGGCCACGAACATGCCCCCGAGCAAGGAGCCGGCCAGCACGGCGATCAGGCCATAGGTGCCGTAAATGATGCCCAGCAATTCGTTGGACAGGCCCAGACCGCCCTTGGCGAGCGGGTCGACCATGAAGAAAGGGCCGATTTTTTCCAGAAAGCCTATGCTCAGGCGAAACAAGAAGGCGAAGGCGACCATCAACCACACGTCCTTCTTCTGAAAAAATGTGGCGAACGACTCCCACAGGATGGCCCATGCGCCGGCCAACGTTGACGGTGCGTTCTCGGCCCGCGCGCCATCGGGCATCACCTTCAGGTGCCACAGCGCCATCAGTGCGACGACGCCGGCAACGATGAAGAAGATGACGCGCCATGCATCGACCCAGTCGGCCCCGAACACGCCTGCGTCATGGTGAAACAGTTCGGTGTGCAGGCGCCCGCTCAGGTAGACCAGTGCGCCGGAGGCGATGATTGGACCGAGATTCCAGCTCAGACTTTGCACTCCGCAATACAGCGACTGGGTCTTGGTATCGAGCGACGTCACGTAGACGCCATCGGCGGCGATATCCTGGGTGGCGCCGACGAACGACAAGGCGCCGAACAGAATCATCAACAACAGCATGTAATTGGGCAAGGCCATCGCCAGCGCCACGCAAGCGAAGCCGACGCCAATGATCAGTTGCGCGCACAGCACGAAAAATTTCTTGGTGCGGTACATTTCCACAAAGGGCGCAAACAGCGGCTTGATCGTGTAGGCCAGGATCAGGTAGCTGGCATATTCGGCCGCCTTGCCGTTGTCCATGCCCATGTTCTTGAACATGATGGCGCTGACACTGGTGAGCATCATGTACGTCAATGCCATCGTGAAATAGCCGCTGGGTACCCATAACAGCGGAGACTTGATCTTGGTGGACGCTTGCATGTCGGCTTTCCGTTTTCGGTTGAGTAACTCACTGGGTGGAACAATTCTAGCTGCCGCGCGGCGAATTTATCTGACTGGCGCGCCCGCGCCGCATGCACTGGTATGCGCGTCGACGGCGAGCGTATCGCTGTGCTGTGGCTGTGCGTAACGCAGGCCGTAGCCGCGCCCGAACAAGGCTGGTGCACGCGGCGCCGGACAGGGCGAACCGGGCCAGCCAAACGACAGCGTGCCGGAAAAATCATGCGCCACGGCGCCGTCGACGCCGCGAAACAGCAGATCGGCGACACCGGCGCCTTCGGTGCCGGGCAGCCAGGCCGCCACGAAACTGTCCGACAGCGCCAGCAAGTCATTCACATACAGGGGGCGGCCGGCCACCAGCACCGTCACCACCGGCTTGCCCTTGCCGGACACCGCCTGCAACAGCGTCAAGTCCTGCGGATAGCCGCTACTGTGGCGCAGCGTGTCGGACGGGGCGATGTCGCCCTTGCCTTCCGCGTAAGGCGTCTCGCCGATGACCGCGATGATGGCGTCGAAACGGGCCAGGTCGACGCCGGCCGCATCGATGCTGTAGCTGACATGGGCTTGGCCCAGCGCCTGCTCGATGCCCGCCAGTATCGTATCGCCATGGGGGAAGTCGGCATTGGCCAGGCCCTGCGCCTGCCACGTGAGCGACCAGCCGCCACTCTGGCGCGCCATGCTGTCGGCGCTGGCCCCCACCACCAGCACCCGGCTGGCACGCGCCAGCGGCAACACGCCAGCCTGGTTCTTGAGCAACACCAGCGACTGACGCACGGCCTGGCGGGCCAGTTCGCGCGCCTGCAAGCTTTGCTGCTTGCCCGCATACGGATTGTGCGACGGCTTGTTGCCAAACAGGCCAGCGCGCAGCTTGACGCGCACGATGCGGCTGACGGCGTCGTCGATGCGCGCCATGGCAATCTGCCCTTGTTGCACCTGGACGATGGTGTTGGCAATAAACGCCTGCCAGTCTTCCGGCACCATCACCATATCGATGCCGGCGTTGATCGCCTGGGCGCAACTGTCGTTGCGGCAGCCCGGCACTTCAGCGATGGCGTTCCAGTCCGACACGACGAAGCCGTCGAAACCCATGCGTGTTTTCAGCACGTCGGTGAGCATCACGCGGCTGCCGTGCATCTTGCCGTAGTTGACGCCGGCGCCGAGATCGTTCCAGCTGTTGTACGACGCCATGACGGTCTGCACGCCGGCGCCCAAGGCGCCCACATAGCCCTGCGCGTGCAGCGCGATCATCTGGTCCGCGCCCGCCTGGTTCTCGCCGCGATCGCGCCCCTGGTCGGTGCCGCCGTCGCCGATGAAATGCTTGGCCGTCGCCACGACGTTGGCCGCGTCGCCAAAGCGCCCTTGCAAACCAGTGACATAGGCGCTTGCATACGCGCGCACCAGTTGTCCATCGTCGGAAAAACTTTCATAGGTGCGTCCCCAGCGCGCGTCCTGCACCACCGCCAGCGTGGGCGCAAACACCCAGCTGATGCCGGTGGCGCGCACCGCCTGACCGACCGCGGCGCCGATGCGGCCGATCAGTTTGGCATCGTGGGCCGCGCCCAAACCTATATTGTGCGGAAACAGCGTGGCACCATACACATTGTTGTTGCCGTGCACCGCGTCGATGCCCCAGATGACGGGCACCTTGTGGACCATGTCGGTGGCCATCGAGGCGTCATAGTAGCGATCGGCCAGCGCGACCCAATCGGCGGCGCTGGCGTGTTTGTCGGCGTTGGGCCAGGTGCCGCCGCCGTTGAGCACCGAACCGATGTAGTAGCGACGCACTTGATCGGGCGTGATGCTCTTGATTTCCGGCTGGGTCATCTGGCCGATCTTTTGCGCCAGACTCATGCTGGCGACGATCTGCCCGACGCGCGCCTCGAGGACTGCGTCGGCGCGTATCGGACTGGCGATGCGCGGCCAGTCATCCAGGGCCGGCGCGGCATGTACGCATGCGCACCACAGCATGCTGACGGAAAAAAGGCGGTACTTCACTGGCAGGTCTCCTTCGTTTCATTTTTCATGAAATCGTTTTCATAAGTTATCAGCATTGGACACTGCATTGGATGCCAAGTCAACAAAAAAATACTGGAAATGGCAATGAAAGGAGCGCTTTGATAACGATTTCATAGACTAGTTGTGATACGCTGCATCTGAAAAAATCTATCCCGACCTCGCCTGTGCCCTGGCCGGCTATCCATAGTGAGAAAGTTTGCCTTGAAACAAGAACATACTGCCGTTCAGCCATCCACCTTGCTCGACGTCGCACGCCAGGCGGGCGTGTCGCCCAGCACGGTGTCGCGCATCCTCAACGGTACGGCCAAGGTGTCGGACGACAAGCGCGCGGCCGTCATGGCCACCATTGCCCAGATGAAGTTCGCGCCCAACCAGATGGCGCAAGGCTTGAAGAAAGGCCGTTCGATGACGATCGGCATCGTCGTGCAGGATATTTCCAGCCCCTTCTTCGATGAGAGCTTGCGCGGCGTGGACGACGGCCTCAAGGGCACCGGTTACGCCTCGGTGATCGTCAGCGGCCACTGGAACGCCGATGAAGAGATCGAGCGCATCGGCTTGCTGCTGGCGCGCAAGGTCGATGGCATCATCTTGCTGTCGGGTCGACTGGCCGACGAGGAGGTGCTGCAGCTGTCGCGCCAGCGCCCCATCGTCTCGACCGGGCGCGCGCTCGACACGCGCACCACCGTCGGCTTTCGGCTCGACAATGAATTTGGCGCCCACCTGGCGGTGCGCCACTTAATCGAGCTGGGCCATCGGCAGATCGCCTTCATTTCCGGCCCCGTCAACAACACCGACGCGAGCGAACGACTGGCCGGCTATACCCGCGCGCTGCACGAGGCCGGCATTGAGTTCGATGCCAATCTTGTCGCCTGCGGCAACTTCCTCGAGGCCGGCGGCTTGCTGGCGATCAATCACCTGTTCGACACCCAGCAGCATTTCACGGCCGTGTTCGCCGCCAACGACCAGAGCGCCTACGGCGTGCGCCTGTGCCTGTACCGCAAGGGGGTGCGCGTGCCCGACGACGTGTCGCTGGTCGGTTTCGATGATTTGCCCGGTTCGAGCTACACGACGCCGCCGCTGACGACGATCCGCCAGCCACTGTACGACATCGGCCTGATCGCCACCCAGACGCTGCTGGGCCTGATCAATGGCGAGACGGCGCGCGCTTGCATACCGCCGCTCGAACTGGTGGTACGCGAATCGACCCGGCGCCTGCGCTAGCGGCCTGCCGCGCGTCACTGGCGGCACGCCAGGCCCAGCCCTTCGTTCAATACCACATGGCGGCCTGCCGCGCGTCACTGACGGCGCGTTGCGCACTTGACATGCAGATCAGAGCAAGCTTGGCCCATCCGCTTTACAATGGTGCTCGTTTCGGTAAAAATTATCGCCCTCCCTCTCACCTACCAAGGACAACAACATGGAACATACCCTGCCAGCACTGCCGTACGCGATGGACGCCCTCGCTCCGCACATCTCCAAAGAGACGCTCGAATACCACTACGCCAAGCATCACCAGGCATATGTCACCAATTTGAACAACCTGATCAAAGGTACCGAGCACGAGAACGCATCGCTCGAAGAAATCATCAAAAAATCGAGCGGCGGCATTTTCAACAACGCCGCCCAAGTGTGGAACCACACCTTCTACTGGAACGGCATGAAGCCCAACGGTGGCGGTGCCCCGAGCGGCCCGGTCGCTGATGCGATCAATGCAAAATGGGCGTCGTTCGATGCCTTCAAGGCCGAATTCACCAAATCGTGCATCGGCAATTTCGGTTCCGGCTGGACCTGGCTGGTGCAAAAAGCCGACGGCTCGCTCGACATCGTCAACACCTCGAATGCCGGCTGCCCTTTGACCACCGGCGACAAGCCGCTGCTCACCTGCGATGTGTGGGAACACGCTTACTACATCGACTACCGCAACCTGCGCGCCAAGTACGTCGAAACGTTCTGGGGCCTGGTCAACTGGGACTTCGTCGCTAGCAACTTCGCTTAATCGGCCAGCTGTTTTGCACGTAAAAAAATCCGCCGAGGCGGATTTTTTTACGTCTGCTGCTGGTCCTCAAGGACGCAGGTGCGTCAGCGCATACCCGATATGCTCCCACCAGTATTCGCGCGAGTGTACGGACTTCATGCATTTCGCATCGACCTCGCCCTTGAACAGTGCATCCGGACACAGTCTGGAAGCCATCGCATAGCGCTGATTCTCGGCGTTGACGAGCGCGATCGCCAGCCAGATGGCCAGCCCGACGGCCAACACGAGCAAAGTCCAGGCCAGCTGATTGACATTGCTCGTTTCAAACAGATCGTCGGTGGACGGGATCGCCTTGTCGTACATGGCAATCACCGCCTTTTCCCTCTCGTTCATTTGCCTCCCTTGGACGCCGGCTCAACGCCCTTGCTTTTCATCACTTGGGTAACCAGCGCATCGATCACCTCGATTGTCGCCTTTTGTCCGGCCACCTCGTCGAATTTATGGGTGCCGCCGTCGATGATTGACGGCGAGGTCACGAAACGCCCGTCAATGACGAACATCGGCGCCGATTCAATCTTGTACGTGGCGGTGATCTGCTGCAACCGCTTGAGCTTGGTCAGCACCCCAAACGAATTATAAAACTCGATGAATTTCGCTTTGTCGACACCATTTTTGGCGACCCAGTCGATGATCACGTCATCCTTATTCAAGCGCAGATGCTCGACATGCCACGCGTGAAAGACTTTGTCATGCATGACATTCAGGTTGCCCATCGCTTCGAGCGTCAGATACAAATGCGCTTCCGGATCATTGGGACCCGAATACGGAATATGCACGCGCCGGAACGCCACCTTGTCGCCTGCTTTTTTGACCCATTCTGCGATCAACGGTTCCAGCCCATTGCAATGCGGGCAGTGATACATGAAAAACTCGATGACCTCGACCTTCTTGCCGGCGGCCTGAACAGGTTGCGGCGCGGCCAGCGTCTGGTACTCGACCCCGTTTTTCGGGGCGGTCGGGGAAGCGAAGGCAGTACTGGCGATCAGGCTAGCTGCGGCCAGGGCAAGGGTCAGGAGACGCATAAATTTCCTCAATATTTTGAATGAACGAACCAGCGCGAGATTACCATTTATTTCAGTCTCCATGCGCGCATGGTAACAACTATTGCAATTGACACCGGCCAGACGGCAACGCTGCTGCGTGACGGTGCCAACTACTTGGCCGCACTGACGGCTGGCTTGGCCGCGTTTTCTTTCTGCGCGCGCGTTACCAGCGCATCGAGCACGTCGATGGTTTGTTTGTGCAGTGCCTCCTCGCCCAGCTCGCGCCGGGACGCACCGACGATCGACGGCGACGTCAAATAACGTCCATCGACCACCAGCGTAGGCGCCGAGTCGACCTTGTAATTGGCCACCGACTGGCTCAAACGGCGCAATTTACTCTGCACAAAAAACGAGTTGAACACTTCCAGATACTTCACGCGATCGATCCCGTTCTTGCCAACCCAGTCGGCGATTTTCTCGTCCGTATTAAGTCGGATATGTTCGTCATGCACCGCATGAAACACCTTCGCATGCATCGCGTCGACCTGCCCCATCGCTTCGAGCGTCAGATACAGATGCGCCTCAGGATCGTTGGCACCGCTGTACGGAAAATGGATGCGCTTGAACACGATGCGCTCGCCCTGCTGCTTGACCCAGGCCGCCAGTTGCGGCTCGAGCGCATTACAGAAGTGACAGTGATACATAAAAAATTCGATGACTTCGACCTTCTTCTCGGCCGCCTGGACCGGCTGGGGCGCGGCCAGCGTCTGGAAATCGACGCCATCCTTGATATCGACCGGCGCGGCGCTGACGGTGCCGGCGAACAGGCTGGCGCACACAAGGGCAAGGCTCAGAAAACGCATACACATCCTCCACAAATGGTTGAACTGACGGTCGCGAGATTACCACTTTTCATGCCCCTATAAATAGGGTCAGAGTCGAATTAATTGAAACAATGTAGCAGGACAAAAATAGTAAATAGGGTCAGAGTAGAATTAATTAGAAATATTTCGCACCGGTACATGAAAAGCATCGTCAACGTCACGGTACTTGCTGCGTCGATATGAAACCTTCCTGGTGGCTGCGTCTTTGCGTGATCAGTGGAAAACTTTCCAAACAATGTGACTCTGACCCTCATTATTTTCTAACTGGAGTGAAATATTTCAAATTAATTCGACTCTGACCCTAATTGCTTTTGCGACGCTGGCGCGCTAGTTCGAGCTTCTCGCACAGCGCCGCCGTGCCGTCGGCCATGCGCGGGCCGGCCCGCGTGAGCAGTTCGCCGTCCAGCGTGAACAGGTTCCCGCGCTGGACCGCCAGCAGGCCTTTGTAGGGTTTCCAGAGGTTGATGCCGGCGTCTTGCGGGTCGTGTTGGTCGCCGCCGAGAATCACTTCGGGGTTCTCTTGCAGCACCGCCTCGATCCCCACTGCGGGGGCCGTCACCGTCAGCCGTGCAAAGATGTTGGTGCCGCCGCACACGCGTAGCGCGTCGCTGACGATGTGCTGCCCGTTGAGCGTGTACAGGGGCTTGTCCCAGATCTGGTAGAACACCCGCACTGGCGGGCGCTGCGCGTATCGGCGAGCAAGCGACGCGATCTTCTCGCGAAACGCAGCGGCCGTACGTTCGGCCATCTGGTCGGTACCCAGCAGGCGCCCGAAGCGCAGCAAGCTATCGGCAATCTCGTCGAGCTTGTGCGGTTCGCTGTAGAAGATCGGAATGCCCAGCCGGCCAAGCTGCTCGAGCTGGCGCGCGGTGTTGCCGGTCTGCCAGACGATCAGCAGTTCCGGTTTCAGGGCAAGCACACGCTCGATGTCGACCTGGCTGTTGTCGCCAATGACGGGGATTTTTTTGGCCGCTTCGGGATAGTCGCTGAAGTTCATCGCGCCCACGATGCGCTCGCCGCCGCCGGCGGCAAACAGCAGTTCGGTCACGTGCGGCGACATCGAAATGACGCGCTGGGCCGGCCGGGCCAGCGTGATGCTGTGCCCGGCATCGTCGCGCACGGTGATCGCGGCGCAGCAGCTGCCGGTCAGCACAGACAGGACGATCACGCTGGCGCGCTGCAGGGGTGTCAACATGGTGGGCACTTTCATGATTCTTCGCTGGGAATAAATATGGTGCGCGCGCCAACGCGCAGCGTGTCGATCGGGTGGCCCAGGCAGTGCGACAGGATCGCCGGCTGCATCACGGCGTCGACCGGGCCGGCTTGCCAGTGGCCGTCGCCCATCAGCAGCAGCGCATGGGTGGCGACGCTGTGCGCCAGATTCAAATCGTGACCGACCATGACGACGCTCTTGCGCTGCTCGCCACACAGGCGCGCCAGCAGGCGCATCACGGCCACCTGGTGTGCCAGGTCGAGCGCGTTGGCCGGTTCGTCGAGCAACAGCAGCGGCGTATCCTGCGCCAGCAGCGCGGCGATCGCCACGCGCTGGCGTTCGCCGCCCGATAGTGTGCGTACGTCGCGCTGGGCCAGGTCGAACACGTCGAGCGCGCGCAACGCCGCTTCGGCCGCGATGTGGTCGTCGCTGCCTTCCCAGTAGCGCTGGGCGTGATACGGGTGGCGCGCCATCAGCACCGTTTCGATCACCCGGTAGGCGAACGCGTCGCTGCGCGCTTGCGCCAGGAACGCGCGCTGACGTGCCAGCGCAGCGAGCGGCCAGTTTGTCAGCGCGCGTCCGGCCAGCGCGACAGTGCCGCCGTCGGGCGGGCGCAGGCCGGCCAGCGTGCGCAGCAAGGTGCTCTTGCCGGCGCCATTGCGCCCGATAACGCACCAGCACTGGCCCGCTTCGACGCGCCAGTTCAAGTCGTCGAGCAGCATGCGCGCACCGACCCGCAAACTGAGCGCGCTGGTGGCAATCATCGATACCGCGCTCATGGGCGGCGCAGGTGCAACTGGTGCAGCTGCAGCAGGAAGATCGGCACGCCGATCAGCGATGTCAGCACGCCGACCGGCAGTTGCTGGGGCGCCAGCACAGTGCGCGCCAGCGTGTCGGCCAGCACCAGGAAAGTGCCGCCGGCCAGCGTGGCGGCGGGCAGTAGCAGCCGGTGATCGGGCCCGAAGGCGTAGCGGCAGGCGTGCGGCACGATCAGGCCGACGAAGCCGATCGCGCCGGCGGTGGTCACGGCGCTGGCCGTCAGCAGGCCCGAGCAGATGAACAGATTGCGCCGCAGCGCGCCGACGTCGACGCCCAGCGTCGCGGCCGCGTCAGCGTGCAGCGCCATCACGTTCAGCGCACGCGCCTGGCGGCGCGCGAACCACAGCGCGCCCAGCAGCACCAGCCACGGCAACACCCGCGCGGGCGCGCCGGCCAGGTCGCCGATCATCCAGAACACCATACCGCGCAGGCGCGATTCGGGCGCGATCGACAGCATCAGGGTGACCATCGCCATGCAGGCCGAAGCGAGGATCACGCCCGTTAGCAGCAAGGTCGCGCTGTCGCCACCGATGCCGCTCTGGCGCTGGCCGCCCAGGTCGCGCCGCGCCAGCAGGTACAGCAACAGCGAGATGGTGATGGCGCCACCCAGCGCGCCCAGGTCGACCACCCACACGGCGCCCATGAACAGCAGCGCAGCTAGCGCGCCCACGGCGGCGCCGCTGGAGATCCCCAGCACGTAAGGGTCGGCCAGCGGATTACGCAGCAGCGCCTGCATCATCACGCCAGCCAGCGCCAGCGCGGCGCCGGTCACGAAGGCGTTGCCGGCGCGCGTCAGGCGCAGTCCCAGCAAGGTGGCGTTCAGGCCACTGTCGCCAGTGGCAAAGAATTCTTTGAACGCGGACGGCAGCTCTTGCACCGGCAACGGCACCGAGCCAAGCATGCACGCTGCAAGTAGCACGCACAAGGCCAACAGCGCCAGCGCCATCAAGATCAGGCGATAGCGTACGGGCGGTGGTGCGGCGGCGGTGAGTTCGGTCACGCGGTTCCTTGGTAAATGAGGGCGGGCGCGTCCGGCATGCCAAACGCGCCCTGTCACGATCTTAGAAGTCGTAACGCGCCGATACTTTCAGCTGGCGTCCATCGTTCGGATAGATACCGGACTGGCAGCCGAATGCCTGGCTGGTGTACTGTTTGTCGGTCAGGTTCAAGCCGGCCACGGCCACTTCCCATGCGCCGAACTTGCGCGCATAGCGGGCGTCGACGGTAGCATACGAGGCCATCTTGGCCGCGCAGCTATTGTCGAAATCGCCGCCGTCGCGCTGACTGCCGACCCACTGTACGCCCACGTCGGCGCTTTGGCCATCGGTGGGCACCCACGACAGGCGGGCCGACAGGATATTGGCCGGCACCAGCACCATCTGCTTGCCCGCGTTTGGACCGGCCGTAAAACTGGCGGCGACGTGTTGCAGGTGCGCCGACAGGCGCAGCGCGTGCGCCAGGTCGAGCGTGCCATCGAGTTCCAGGCCCTGGCGACGGGTCGGATCGAGGTTGACGTTGTCGCCGTACTTGCCGGCCGTCGGATCGTAGAAAATCTCGTTGCTCAGCTGATGACGGAACAGGCGCGCCGTCAGCATGCGCGAGGCATCGCCGACACTGGCGCCCAGTTCCAGATCATGCGAACTCTGCCCCTTGAGCGGCACGTTGAACAGCACCGTCAGCGCATTTTCGTCCGCGTTGGCCACCCGGTAGCTCTGGCCGGCCTTGGCGTACAGGTTCACCAACGGCACGACGCGGTAACTGCCCTGCACTTCCCAGGCGTTCTGCGCCTGGGAAGTGCTGACGCTGGCGCTCGGGCCGCTCAAGGGGTCGCTCGCATCCTTGTCGAACACTTCGTGGCGCGCCCCCAGCGCGAGCCGGCCGTCGTGCACCAGATCCCACTTGATCTCGTCGCGCAGATAGATGGCGCGCGAGTGCTGGCTCACCTGCGCCTGCGAATAGTCGCTGGTGGTGCTGCGCTCCCAGCGGATCAGATCGATCCCGCCGACCAGCTCATTGAGCATGCCGTCCATCCGGCTCAGGTAGCGCGCACGCGGCGAAAACTGGGTCTGGCGGCCCTCGTAATCGTAGGCCGAGGTGCCGTAGCTGCCGACATAGGTGGCCTTGACCGTCTTGCGGCGTTGGGCCAGCTCGGCGGCCAACTCAAGCTCGCCCACGCGCTGCTCGGCGAAGGCGGTGACGCGGTCATAATCGAGCGAACCGAAATCGTTGGGCGTCGTCGTCTGGCGCGGATTGGCCAGGAACTGCGCCTCGCTGAGCGAGCCGGCAAAGCGCGACTGCTGACGCGCGCTGTCGAGGCGCACGCCAAACCGTCCGCCACGGGTGAACCACTGCGCGCCTGCGCCCAGGTTGACCTGCTTGAAGCCGTTGTTGGCGCGGTAGTTGTCGGTGCGCTGCTCGCCCACGGTGGCGTCGAGCGCCACACCGTCCAAGCGCTGCGCGGCCGAGCCGCTGACGGCGCGCGCGCCAAACTGCCCCACCTCGGCGCGCACATTGCCGCTGACGCTGCCCTGACTGGGACGCTTGGTGACGATGCGGATCACACCGCCCGTGGCGCCGTCGCCGTACAGCACGCTGGCGCCGCCGCGCAGGATCTCGATGCGCTCGACCGAGTCGATCGGAATGGCCGACAGCACCGCGCCGCTCAATTCGTTTTCGGACAAACGCACGCCATCGAGCACCACCACCAGGTTCTGGCTGCTGTTGGTGCCGAAGCCGCGCAGATCCAGTCCGAAGTCGGGCGAGCCGTCCAGGCTCTGGCGGCCATACACGCCGCCGATCTTGCGGATCGCTTCGTTGACGTCGGTGGCGCCGGCGCGCCGGATGTCGTCGAAGTTGATCACACTCGCGCCGATCGGCAGCATGCCCGGGTCGGCCGCGAAACGCGCGCCGCTGATGGTCACGCTGGTGGGCGCCGGATCGGCGGCGAAGACCGGCGCCGGAGTCGCGGCGGAAAAACACAGGGAAATGGCGCAAGTGAGCGCGCGCGGCGTCATCGCCGGGGCGCGCCGCAGTACAGCTGAAACAGTCATGATATCGTTTTCGAAAAAATGCATCCCGCCTGCGTCCCCGCAAGCCGGATTCAACGGAGGCGCCGGCGGCGCCGGTGCAAACCGAGCGTCGCGCACGTGCGCCTCCACCTGTCCTGGCCGGTATCCGGGCTAGCAAGTCGGACTGTCTCACCTTCCCATGCCGGGGCACGGTGGTCATTTGGGACAGCCTGGCGTCGCACAGGGCGACGCCGCTTGTTGACCGTTGCGGGGGCAGCACACGTTGGCTGCATGGTCTGCGCCAAAGCGGCAGCAGCAGCGTCGTGTTTCCCGTTTAACTGCCCGCGTGATCACGCGGGCGGGCACCAAAACAGCGCCATTATAGAGCACGCACGCCAGCGCCCGGCCGATGTGGTCATCGCGCAACGGCGCGCGCCTGCCAATGACGCGATGCAAACCGAAACACGCATCCCGCGCTCGCCGCAGCCGGATTACCGGACCAGCCGCAGCCATCCAACATGACGGGAAAAGCATGCGCTTACCCCGGCACGCCAGCACGCTGTTGGCGCCATCGACACGCGCGGCGCACAAGGCGTCGTGCGCCAACGGACGCCGCACGCGCAGCCGCTGCCCGCTCGCCGAGCGCGCGCCCAAGTGCGCGGCGTCGCCTGGCGACTTGAAAATTCGCCTGGCGGCGCCCATATGGAGAACACCTCATCGCCCCTTCGGAGTTTTCCCCATGACCCAGCCAGCGCTGCCCACCTATTTCCTGTCGCACGGCGGCGGCCCCTGGCCGTTCATGAAACAGCAGACCGGCAGCACCTACGACAAGCTCGAAGCGTCGCTGGCCGACATCGTGGGCCAGCTCGGCGTGCGTCCGAAGGCAGTGCTGGTGGTCACGGCGCACTGGGAAGCGGCGCAGTTCACGCTGTCCTCGTCGGCCGCCCCGCCGATGATCTACGATTTCGGCGGCTTTCCGCCCCAGACCTACCAAATCAGCTATCCGGCACCAGGCTCGCCCGCGCTGGCCGAGCGGGCCCGCGCGCTGATCACGGCGAGCGGCCACGCCGCCGTGCTCGATGCGCAGCGCGGTTACGACCACGGCACCTACTCGATGCTGGCACCGATCTATCCGGCGGCCGACATGCCGGTGGTGCAGCTGTCGCTGCGCCAGGGTCTTGATCCGCGCACCCACCTCGAGATCGGGCGGGCACTGGCGCCGCTGCGCCGCGAGGGCGTGCTGATCCTGGGCAGCGGGCTCAGTTATCACAATCTGCGCCAGTTCGGGCCGGCCGGCGGCCCCGCCTCGCACGCGTTCGACGCGTGGCTGCAGCAAAGTCTGCTCGCGTGCGCGCCGGAAGAACGCAGCGCACGCTTGATTGACTGGGAAGCGGCGCCGGCGGCGCGTCTGGCGCATCCGCGCGAGGAGCACCTGCTGCCGCTGATGGTGGCGCTGGGCGCGGCTGAACTGGAGCCGGCCAGCTGCGTCTACCACGAGGACGATTTCTTCGGCAGCCTGGCCGTGTCGAGCTTTCGCTTCGGTGCCGGCGCCCAAGCCTAGCCGGGCGCGTCACGGACGTAAAAAAGCCCGGTCGAAAACCGGGCTGGCACTACGCGTCGCTGTATTTAGCAGTACTTAGCTGCGTTTGGCGCGTGCGCGCAGCGCACCCAGCCCGCCCAGGCCGACGGCCAGCATCATCCATGTCGACGGTTCCGGCACCGCCCCCGTGATACTCACCGTGTCCAGACCGATGTAGTCCGAATTGTCACCCAACGGGCCGCCATTGGGCACGAAGTAGCGAAAGCCGATGGCACCGTTGGTGGCGCCGGCCAGGCCGGTGAAGGTATAGCTGTACTGGGTCCACTCGCTCGGATAACCGTCCACCATCAGGTCGGAATTGACCGCCACCAGCAGCTGGCCAAAGGTGCCCACGCTGGCCGCGCCGCTGCCCACGTTGGTGCCGCCGACGTTGCTAAAGCGAACCTCAAGGCCGTCCGGAAAAGCCGGCGCATCGACAGTGCGGGTATAGAAGCTGAGCACGTCGCCATTGTTGAAACTCATGGTCGGCGTGATCAGCCAGTCGCTCAGGTCGGCCACGCCGGCGCCGCTGTGAAAGTTGGCCCCGGCGTAGGCGTTGGCCGCGCCCGCCTGCGAACTGAAGACGGCCGGGTTGCCTTGAAACCAGTTGTTGGTGCCCAGCGGCACGCTGTTATTGACCACCGTCCAACCGGCCGGGGTCATCGTGTCGAAGCCTTCGGTCAGCGTGGCGGCCGACGCACTGGCAGCGACGCCCAGGGTCAGCGCGGCGATGATGGTAGGAATCGTTGTACGGGCAATCGTGTGTGCAAATGACATTTTCACTCCTTCAAAATGAACATCAGACAATATGCGAGCCATCGAAGATCGGGCGCAACACCCGCGTGGGCCAACTCGCCAGACAGTAACTTGTCACGAACGTCAACAAAATCACATGAAGCAATATTAGCATGAGAAATATAAAAATTGCATTAGTTTTCCGCCAACTTGGCCGACTGGATCAGCTCGCCGCATCTGCGCCCCTGCGGCCCGTCCACGACTGTCGTTTGTACGCACATCCAAGCGTGCGGGGCGCTCGTTTGCACGCACACCTGCGCGCAAACGACCGGGGCCGCATCGCAGCGGCCCCATCGGGAAAAGCGGAAGCGGGCCCGGCCTGCGCCCGGGCGCGCTAGGTGCCGCGCTTGCCGCGCGCGTTCGCCTCGGCCTTGGCGGCCGCCAGTGCGGCCGCCTTTTCGGCCTTGGCAGCCATCTCGGCCGCATGCGCGGCCAGCCGCAGCGCACGCGACTCGGGCGTCTCCATCGAGATGCGCCCGATGATGCCGCTGCGGTAGTCCTGCAGCAGTGTGTGCGAGGCCTTTTCGAAGTCGAGGTCGCCGCCCTTCTGGCGGTAACCGCGCCGCGCCGCCACCCCTTCGACGACGGCGATGCCGTCCATGCCCTCGGTGTTGAAACCGTAGCGCGTTGTCAGCAGTTGCGGATAGCGCTCGAGCAGCACGTCGGCCAGGAACACCGCCACCTCCTCCTCGATCAGCGCGTTCGAGCCGATCGCATGGCTGGCGGCGAGCATCAGGCCGTCGCTGGCGAGCGCGATTTTCGGCCACAACATGCCGGGGGTGTCGACCAGGATGATGTTCTTGCCCAGGTAGAGCTTTTGCTGCATCTTGGTGACGGCCGGCTCATCGCCCACCTTGGCTACTTTTTTCTTCAGCAGCGCGTTCATCAGCGTCGACTTGCCCACGTTCGGGATGCCCATGATCATGATGCGCAGCGGCTTGGTCGGCACGCCCCGGTGTGGCGCCAGCGCCTGGCACAGGTCGGGGATGCGCGCCACGTCGGCCGGCTTCTTGGTCGTCATCGCGTAGGCGGTCACGCCTTCTTGCGCGTTGTAGTAGGCGCTCCAGGCGGCGGTGGCGGCCGGGTCGGCCAGGTCGATCTTGTTGAGGATCTTCAGACAGGGACGCTGGCGGAACAGGCGCAGCTCCTCGACCATCGGGTTGCAGGACGCTTCGGGCAGGCGCGCGTCGAGCACCTCGATGACCAGATCGATGTTTTCCATCGACTCGGCCGCCTTCTTGCGGGCGGCGTTCATGTGGCCTGGGTACCATTGTATCGACATGCTGTGCTTTCAAATTCGTTCAATCAGGGCGCTATTTTACGCAACTCGCGCGCCCGATGGCCGATTTGTGTGGTCCCCGCGGTGCGCGCGCCTAATCGAGCTCGGCCAGCACGCGCAGATGTGCGACGACACTGCGCGCCAGCGCCGGCAAGTTGTAGCCCCCTTCAAGGCAGCTGACGATGCGCCCTTTGGCATGTTGCCGGGCCACCGCCATCACCTGCTGGGTGATCCATGCGTAGTCGGCCTCGACCAGGCCCATGCCACCCATGTCGTCGTCGCGATGGGCGTCGAAGCCGGCCGAGATGAAAATCATCTCAGGCTGATGCGCGTGCAGCGCCGGCAGCCAGTGCTCGCTGATCAACTGGCGCACCACGTCGCCGCCACTGCGCGCCGGCACCGGGATGTTGACCTGGTGGGCCGTGATCGGATCGGCCGGCGTGAACGGATACAGCGGATGCTGGTAGAAGCTCACCATCAGCACACGCGGATCGTGGGCGAACGACTCGACCGTGCCATTTCCGTGGTGGACGTCGAAGTCGACGATCGCCACCCGCTGCAGCCCGTGCACCGCCAGTGCGTGGTGCACCGCTACGGCGACATTATTGAACAGGCAAAACCCCATCGGCTCGGACGGGCGCGCGTGGTGGCCGGGCGGGCGGATCGCGCAGAAGGCGTTGCTCAATTCGCCGTTAAGGACGGCATCGGTGGCGGCCACGGCCGCGCCGGCAGCGCGCTGGGCCGCCTGCCAGCTCCAGCGATTGAGCAAGGTATCCGGGTCCAGCGGATAGTGCTCGCCGTCCTCGCCGGGCAGGTTGTCGCGCACCAGCGCGATCGACCCGCCCGTGTGGTTGCGCTCGAGCGCGCTCAGGGCCACCAGCGGCGCCGTGCGGCGCTCGAGCAGGCCGTCCAGGCGCGCCAGAATCAGTTGGTCGTCGATCGCCTGCAAACGCGCCGGCGACTCGGGGTGCCAGTCGCCCATATCGTGGCGCTGGCAGTCCGGATGGCTGTAAATTGCTGTGCTCATGTGACTCGATTCAAAACTGCTGTCATCTATCCTTCACCGCAGCCCCGGTTCTCGCATAGAATCGGGGCTCGGATCGGACCGACAAAAAAATGTGCCGATAATGCTAATCTACCACGCCGCACCAAACCAGTGCTGCGAATGCGCCAACGCGGTGCGCGGCCCAGCCCATTTCGACCCCAGCAAAGAGCGCAAACATGTTCAATAAAATTCACGCAGTGGCACGCCAGGTCGACCAGATCGTGGTCGGCAAGCAGATCCAGGTGCGCCAGGCGCTGACGTGCCTGCTGGCCGGCGGCCACCTGCTGATCGAAGACGTGCCTGGCGTGGGCAAGACCACGCTGGCGCATGCGCTGGCCATCTCGCTGGGCCTGCAGTTCAACCGCGTGCAGTTCACCAGCGACTTGCTGCCGGCCGACGTGGCCGGCATCTCGATCTACGAGCGCGAGCAGAATGGCTTCGTGTTCCATCCCGGCCCGATCTTCACGCAGGTACTGCTGGCCGACGAGATCAACCGCGCCACCCCGAAGACCCAGTCCGGCCTGCTGGAGGCGATGGAAGAACGCCAGGTCACCGCCGACGGCGTCACGCGCGCGCTGCCGCAACCGTTTTTTGTCATCGCCACCCAGAATCCAAACCACCAGGTGGGCACGTTTCCGCTGCCCGAGTCGCAGCTCGACCGCTTCCTGATGTGCCTCTCGCTGGGCTACCCGGACGCGCAGGCCGAGCGCGCGCTATTGATGGGCGAGGACCGGCGCAGCATGCTCAAGGCACTCACTGCGGCGATGACGCCGGCCGAGCTGTCCGAGGCCCAGCTGGCGCTGCGCCAGATTCACACCTCGGCCGCGCTGGTCGACTACGTGCAGGCGCTGGCCCAGGCCTCGCGCCAGAACGGCATGTTTGCCGAAGGCCTGTCGCCGCGCGCGGCGATCGCGCTGCTGCAGGCGGCGCGCGCCTGGGCCGCGCTGGAGGGACGCAACCATGTGATTCCCGAGGACGTGCAGGCGATGCTGGTGCCGGTGTGCGCGCACCGGCTACGCCCGCTCAAGTCCAGTCACGGCATCGCGCTGGCCAGCCGCGACCTGGTGCTGCAGTTGCAGCAGTCGGTGGCGCTGTAACACGATGCAAACGGCTGCGCGTCAATGGCTGAACCGGCGCACCGAGCGCTGGCTGTTCCAGCTGCGCGACGCCGAGCCGGGCGAGGTGTTTCTGAACCAGCGCCGGGTGTTCATCGTCCCCAGCGGGGCCGGGCTGGCCTTCGGCGCGCTGCTACTGGTGCTGCTGATCGGCTCGATCAATTACAACCTGGGGCTCGGTTATGCGCTGACGTTTCTGTGCGCCTGCTGCGCCATCGTCGATATGGGATTGACGTTTCAGAATCTGGCCCACCTGTACCTGGTGCCGCTGCGCGCGGCGCCCGTGTTCGCCGGCGAGGAGGCGCAGTTCGCGCTGCAGCTGGACAATCGCGGCAAGCGCGAGCGCTTCGCCATCTGGATCGACTTCCTGGCCATCGGCGCGCCGCGCCACACGCTCGATGTGGGCCCGGCCGGCAAGACCGACGTCAACCTGACGACCCCCAGCAGCGCGCGCGGCCCGCTGCGCGCGCCGCGCGTACGCCTGCAGACGCGTTTTCCGCTGGGTCTGTTCCGCGCCTGGAGCTATTGGCAACCGGACCTGTGCGTGCTGGTGTATCCGTTTCCCGAGCCGCAGGCGCCGCCGCTGCCGCTGGGCGATTTGCCCGGCAGCGAAGGCAACGCACGCGCCGGCCATGACGATTTCGCCGGCATCCGCAGCTATCAGGCGGGCGATCCGATGCGCCACCTGGCCTGGCGCCAGATCGCCCGGCTCGACCCGGCGCTGGGCGGCCAACTGGTGACCAAACATTTCGAGGGCGGCGCCGTCAGCGCGCTGGTGCTCGACTTCGATGCGCTGGGTGTGCGCCTGGATCTGGAACTGCGCCTGTCGCGCATGACGCGCTGGGTGCTTGACGCCGAACAGCGCGGCCTGCCGTATGCGTTCCGGCTTGGCACGCAGCACTTTGCCGCCTCGGTCGGCGCGGCCCATCAGGCCGCCTGCCTGCAGGCGCTGGCCCTGTATGGCCTGCCGGTGCCAACCCGATGATCGCGCAATTGCGCCGCATGGCGCGCGCGCTGCCGCGCGACAAAGCCGACACCACCGTGCTGCTGCTGGCATCGCTGCTGGCGCTGGCGCCCCACGCGGCCCATCTGCCGCTGTGGTGCACGCTGGTCAGCGGCGCGACGCTGGCCTGGCGCGCCACACTGACACTGCGCGGCCTGCGCATGCCGCCGATCGCGCTGCTGCTGCCGGTGGCGCTGGCGGCGATGGCCGGCGTGTATGCCAGCTTTGACACCTTGCTCGGGCGCGACGCCGGGGTGGCGATGCTGGTATTACTGCTGGCTTTCAAGACGCTCGAAATGCATGCGCGGCGCGACCTGCTGGTGGTGATTTTCCTGGACTACTTCCTGGTGCTCAGCGAGTTCTTCTACTCGCAGAGCATGCTGACCGCCGCGCTGACGCTGGCCACCGTGATCGCGCTGCTGACGGCGCAGCTGTCGTTCCAGTACAGCGGCGCACAACCGTCGCTCGCGCGCCGGCTTCGCCTGGCCGCGCGTATCGTCGCTTACGCCGTACCGCTGGCGCTGGCGCTGTTCGTGCTGTTCCCGCGCATCCAGGGGCCCTTGTGGGGCATGCCCAGCGACGCCAACGGCGCGCGCAGCGGTTTGTCCGATAGCATGGAGCCGGGCAATGTATCGAATCTGGCCGAATCGGACGAGCTGGCGTTTCGCGCCAGGTTCATCGACGCTGCGCCCCCTCAACAGGCGCTGTACTGGCGCGCCATCGTGCTGGGCCAATTCGACGGACGCCGGTGGGCGCGCATTGCGCATGACCGGCGCGCCGCGCAGTCGGTGCAAATCAGACTGGGCGGCGCCCCGACCCGCTACGAGGTGACGCTCGAAGCGAGCGATACGCGCTGGTTGCCGGCACTCGAATTGCCCGACAGCGTACCGCAGATCGACGGCAACCCGAGCGCCGTGACGCCCGAGCTGGAACTGCTTGCCAGCCTCGCACTCACCCAGCGCGTGCGCTACCGCAGCGCCGCCTACTTGACGCACGCGATTGACCCGGGCAGCCAATTGGCCAATTTGACCCAGTGGCTGCAACTGCCCCCTGATGGCAACCCGAAGGCGCGCGAGCTCGCGCAGACGCTGCGCCGCTTGGGCGAGCCGCAACAACGCGTCGATAGCGTGCTGCGCATGTTCCACCAACAGAACTACGTGTATACGCTCGAGCCGCCCCGGCTTGGGCGCGACGGCATCGACCAGTTTCTGTTTCGCAGCAGGGCCGGGTTTTGCGAACATTACGCGGGCGCCTTCGTGTTCCTGATGCGCGCGAGCGGCGTGCCGGCCCGTGTAGTGACCGGCTACCAGGGCGGCGAGATCAATCCTGTTGATGGCGTGATGACGGTACGCCAGTCCGACGCGCACGCCTGGGCCGAAGTCTGGCTGGCCGGACGCGGCTGGGTGCGGGCCGATCCGACGGCGGCGGTCGCGCCGGAACGGGTCCGGAAAAATCTTGCCCACGCACTGGCGCGGCGCGCTCCGTTCGGGATCGCCGGCCTCGACAGCCTGATCAATTTCAGCCTGGAACGCGATTCGTGGCTGGCGCGCCTGCGTTTCCAGTTCAGCGCCGTCGGCACAGCGTGGGACCAGTACGTACTGAACTACACGCCGCAGCGCCAGGAAGGCGTGCTGCAAGCGTTACAGCAGGCGCTGGTGCGCGGCCCCGTCGCGGCGGCGCTGGGCGCGCTGGCCGGTCTGATTGCGCTGGCACTGATGCTGCGCACGCGCCGCAAAGGCAATCGGGCCGACCAGCTGTACGCGACGCTGTGCGCCCAACTGGCGCGCCGCGGCCTGGTGCGCGGCGCCGACGAAGGCCCACAGCGCTTTGCCACGCGGGTGGCCGCGCTGGCGCTGGCGCCAGGCCAGCAGGCAGCGGCCCAGCGTTTCCTGGCGCTGTATAGCAACTACAAGTACGCTGCCAGCCCCGATCCCGATACCATTTCCACATTGAAAAAGCTGTTAACCGAGTCACGATGAACTTTACCTCGCATGTCCTGCCGCGCCCCGTCGCTTCCCTCCTGTTTGCCCTGTGTTGCTGTGTGCTGACACCGACTCGCGCCAGTCCGCCCGAGCAGGCGGCGAGCGCGTCCGCGCACACACGCAAAAAACCCGTCAAGCACGCGCACCGAGCCAAACCCAAGGCCGCGGCCAAGAAAGCGGCCGGCACCGACTACACGGGCGAATTCGTCAACTTCGGCGCGTGGAAAACAGTCAGTGAATTCGCCGACCAGATGGTCAGCCGGCACGGCTTTGTGCGCAGCGAACTGGACGCCTTGATCGGCCAGATCCGCCTGGTCGACGCGGCCGTGCAATTGGTCAAACCGGGGCCGCCCGGCAAGCCGAAAAACTGGCAAGCGTACAGCGCGCTGTTCATCGAACCGGTGCGCATTGAAGCGGGCGTCAAGTTCTGGAACGATAACGCCGACGCGCTGACGCGCGCCGAAGCGGTGTATGGCGTGCCCGCTGAAATCATCGTCGGCATCATCGGCGTGGAAACCGTGTACGGGCGCAACACCGGGCGCTTCCGGGTGCTCGATGCACTGGCCACGCTGGCGTTCGCCTACCCAGAAGCACCGGCCCGCGCCGCAAGGATGGCGTTTTTCCGCGGTGAACTGGAAAACGCGCTGCTGCTGGCGCGCCAGTCGAACATCGATCCGCTCTCCCTGCAGGGATCGTTCGCTGGCGCGGTCGGCCTGCCCCAGTTCATGCCCGGCAGCATACTCAAATACGGCGTCGATTTCGATGCCGACGGCGTCGTCGACCTGTCCCGCTCGGCGCCGGACGCGATCGGCAGCGTGGCCAATTTCCTGGTCGCGCACGGTTGGCGGCGCGAGGCCACGGGCCCGATCGTGTATGCTGCCAGCGTGTCCCCGAGCCGCGAATGGGAAACCTTCCTCGGCCATGGCCTGGTCGCCAGTTACAGCGGCGACACCTTGCAAGCTTCCGGGGTGAGCAGCACGGCGGCGCTGCCGCCCAATACCCTGTTCGGCCTGATCGATTTGCAAAATGGCGCCGAACCGACCGAATACTGGCTCGGTGGCGACAATTTTTTTGCCATCACCCAGTACAACCGCAGCTATTTCTATGCGATGTCAGTCATCGAACTGGGCCGCGCGGTGAAACTGGCGCGCGCACGCTAATACGGCGCACCCGGCCGGCGAGCAAACAAAATGTTGTTTAACTACACAGGAACCGGTCTTGCACCGGCGAATCTTCATATGTGGCAAACAGTGTATATCGTGCGGCAACGACTCGATGATTAAACTACACTGAAGTTTTCTGAAAAAACAATCATTCTCATCGTGGTTTTGTGAGAGAATTGCGCTACGGCTACGTTGCGATTCGACAACACTGCTGAAAACAATTCTGATTTTAGTATTGCCGTTGAGTATGAGAATAGAATGTGTTGTACAATTGTGTATATTTTTTAAAAACGTATCGCCCAAGAATCGGTCCTGAACGGTGATTCATTGTCAGTCGTGTGTACTGAATGTGTCAGCAGAATGCTCAGAGCGTTTGACTTTGCGGGTCCACTTACAATAAGGAATGATTAATATCATGACAAATCAAGTCGGCATTGATATGAACAGCGATTCGGACTCCGATGATCTGCTCCAATACAACCCAAACAGATTGCTCGACACGCTGATCGAGAACCTGCGTTTGAAAAACGATGCAGCCCTGTCGCGCGCACTCGAAGTGGCGCCACCGGTGATCAGCAAGATCCGCCATCACCGCTTGCCAGTGGGCGCGTCGCTGCTGATCCGCATGCACGAAGTGAGCGATCTGTCGATCCGCGATCTGCGTTACCTGATGGGCGACCGCCGCAACAAGTTCCGCATCAGCGACAAGCAGTTCAAGCCAAAAGACGGCGAGCCACAAGCTTAAGTCCGGCTTTGCTGCAGCGCGCTTCCCGCCGCCTGGCGGGAAGCGGTAACATTTATCTGCGTCAGGCGGGAAACACGCCTGTCGACAGATAGCGATCTCCGCGATCGCAGACGATGAACACGATCGTCGCATTCTCCACCGTTTGCGCTACGCGCAAGGCGATTTCGCACGCGCCCGCCGCTGAAATCCCGCAGAAAATTCCCTCTTCAGCAGCCATCCGGCGCGCCATCCGTTCGGCCTGCGCCTGGCTGACCGATTCGATCTGGTCGACCCGCGTCTTGTCGTAAATCTTGGGTAAATAGGCTTCCGGCCATTTGCGGATGCCCGGGATCTGCGAGCCATCCTCCGGCTGCGCGCCGACGATGTGCACGGCCGGATTTTGTTCCTTCAGATACTGCGACACCCCCATGATGGTACCGGTGGTGCCCATCGCGCTGACGAAGTGGGTAACGCGCCCGTCGGTGTCGCGCCAGATCTCCGGCCCCGTGCCCTCGTAGTGGGCACGGGGATTGTCCGGGTTGCCGAACTGGTCAAGGATGATACCCTTGCCGTCGTTTTGCATTTGTTCAGCCAGATCGCGCGCATATTCCATGCCGCCCGTCTTGGGGGTCAAGATGATGTCGGCGCCGTAGGCGGCCATGCTCTGGCGCCGCTCGATCGACAGGTATTCGGGCATCAACAGCAGCATCTTGTAGCCACGCAGCGCCGCCGCCATCGCCAGCGCGATGCCGGTATTGCCGCTGGTCGCCTCGATCAGGGTATCGCCCGGCTTGATCTGGCCGCGTTCCTCGGCGCGCTTGAGCATCGACAGCGCGGCGCGATCCTTGACCGAACCGGCCGGGTTATCGCCCTCCATCTTGGCCAGGATCACGTTGTTACGCGCGTCGTTGTCCGGTCCCGGCAGGCGCACCAGGCGCACCAGCGGCGTATTGCCGATCGTATCTTCTAAAGTCTTGTATGCCATCGTGGTGTTTTGTAAATCGACAAAACGCTATTCTAATCCCAGACGCCGTCGCGCGTGGTGCTGGCATTGGCCGTCCGCCGTTGCGGCCACACTGCGGGTCTGGCCACGCGGCGACTGGGCTTGCACAAGCAAGCTTGGCGCCGTTTCTGCATACGTCACGAAAATATCAATAAATCATCAATTTCACTCTGCGCATGCCGCATGGATTGAAGCTCCTGCTAATATGTTGCAATGATTAATTCGCCTCCTGATGACGACGCCCAGGCCTTGCCGGCGTCCCCTGACGACGAGCAGACCCGGCTGCACACGCCGACCTCGCGCGTCGCTGGTGCGCCGGCGACGGTCGCCCCGGCGGCACCAACTGCGACGTCCGCCGAGCCGGTGACAGTCGCGTCGATGACAGCAACGCCGACGAGCGCCGAACCGGTCACGGTCGCGCCGGTGGCACCAGCTGCGATGCCCACCGAGCCGATAACCGTCGCGCCGATGACGTCAGTGCCGGTGAACGCTGTTCGCACGAATGGCGCGTCGACGAATGGTGCGCCAGAACATGCCCCATCCATCAATGCCGCCGCCACACATGGCGCCAGCGCCACGCCGCCGGCGCCTGCCTACGGCATGCACAACGTGCTTCCCAACGGCACGCGCATCGGCGAATTCGAGATCGCCGGCATCATCGGCGTGGGCGGCTTCGGTATCGTCTATCTGGCCAACGACCTGTCGCTGCAGCGCACCGTCGCCTTGAAAGAATACATGCCGTCGGCGTTTGCCAGACGCAGCGACCGGATCACCGTGTGCGTGCTGTCCGACGAGTACGCCGACACCTTCGCCGCAGGCCTGAAAAGCTTCGTCAATGAAGCGCTGCTGCTGGCCCAGTTCGACCATCCGTCGCTGGTCAAGGTCTACCGTTTTTGGGAGGCTAACGGCACCGCCTACATGGTCATGCCCTACTACCAGGGCCCGACACTGAAGGCCCGCCTGGCCGAGCTGGGCGCGCCGCCTGACGAGGCCTGGCTGCGCAGCTTCCTGTCCCAATTGAGCCACGCGCTGGCGATCATCCACGCCAAGCAATGCTTCCACCGCGACATCGCACCCGACAACATCCTGATGCTGCCGGGCGACCGGCCGGTGCTGCTCGATTTTGGCGCCGCGCGCCGCGTTATCGAAGGACGCGAGCAGGCGATGACGGTGATCTACAAGCCGGCCTACGCGCCAATCGAGCAATACGGCGAAGCGGGCGACGTCGGCCAGGGCGCGTGGACCGACCTGTATGCACTCGCCTCGGTGTTGTACTACGCGATCACCGGCAAACTGCCCCCGCAAGCGGTGCACCGGCTGGTCGGCACGGATCCGTATGTGCCGCTGGCGCGCCAGGCGCAAGGCCAATACAGCGACGCGTTTCTGTGCGCGATCGACGCGGCGCTGGCCGTGCGCCCGCAGGATCGCCCGCAGGACCTGGCGCAGTTTCAGGCCCTGCTCGAGCGCGACACCGGACCGGATACGGCGCACACGACCCAGCCGGGGACGCCCTACAGTTCCCCGTCCTACGATACAACGACGCACGGCGCCCAAGCGCCAAGCGCTCCCGACCAGCCAGTGGCAGCGCCCCCGCGCAACAAGGCGGCCTGGCTGGGTGGCGCGGCCGCGCTGATCGCACTCATTGGCGTCGGCTGGCTGTGGCGTAGCCAAAGCGGACCTTCCACTCCTGTCGCTAGCCACCCAGGCATGGCTGCCAGCACGCTTGTCGGCAGCACCTCCGCCACAGGCACAGCCACGCCCTCGAGCAGTCCCAGTGCGCCGATGGGCGCGCCAGCGGCGAGTGCCGTCGTGGCGGCACCGCCAGTGGCAACGGCGCCAACCCGCGCGCCATTCGAGCCTGCTCGCCTGCTCACTGAACTGGCCGCCGCTGGCGCGTCGGCTCAGGCTGCAACGGTGACCATGTCGCGCACTCAACTGCAGATCGGCAAGGACAACTTCCGCTTCACGGTACGCGCCGCGCAGGCCGGTTATGTGTACGTGCTGATGCTCGACGCCGAGCGGCGCCACTTGTACCTGATGTTTCCCAATGCGCTGGACAAGCACAATGCGATCGGCGCCGGCAAGACCCTGAAAGTGCCCAGCGCCGACGTCAGCCTGGTCTCGCAAGGCCCGGCCGGCATTGATCAGTTTGTCGTGATGGTATCGGACCAGCCGCGCGACTTTGCCGCCGCCGGCCTGCAGGTGGGCGACCCGCTGTCGGAATTCTCATTTGACGCGGCCAGGCGGGCCTATCAATCGCGCAGCGCCGACACGCCTTTGCTGGCCGGCGAGGTGCGCTGCGCCGATGCTGCTGCATGTTCGACGCGTTTCGGCACGGCCGCCTTCAATATCGAGGAAGTGCGCTAAACGGCCCGGGCACGGCGGCCAGGTATTACTCGCTCAAGGTGATGATGCGCACCCGGCGGTTTTCCGGCGCCGCCGGATTTTCCAGATTCAACTGCTCGGAGTCACCCTTGCCGACAGCGGTCAGACGCGCAGGATCGATCTGAAAATTGGTCACCAAATGCTGTCGCACCGCCTCTGCGCGTTCCTGCGAGAGCGCCAAATTTTTCTCGCTGCTGCCGCGCCGATCAGCATGGCCTTCTATGCTGAAGTGAAATTTCGACAGGCTGGCCGCATTCAAGGCGATCGCCAGATTGGCCAGCACACGCTTCGATTCCTCCGTCAACTTGCTCGACTGCGTTTCAAACGTGATCATCAAGGACGCGCTGGCCGGCTTGGCCGGCGCGCTCTGATGGCTCGCACCGCTCTTGATTACCTTGAAACTGCGCGTCTTTGCGACCGGCGCCGTACCGTCTTCGGGCGTTGGCGCGGCCGCTGCCGGCGCTGGCGTGAGCGCCTCCAGCAAGGCCTGCGGCGTCGCCTTGTCCTTTTGCAGCACGTCATTCGTCTGCGCCAGCGCTGGCAGACACATCAACAGCAGCGCGCACAGCGCGCCCGCCACACCTAGTTTGCGAGCAGACATGATTACCTCCAAAAAGAGAATCGACTGCGATGACTTCATTTCACCGCGATACAAGAGCGACAAGCAGCACACCAACGCATTCAGGCGGCGTTGCCGCTAGAAACCGCACGCCACATGGGGCCAGCTTGGGCGCAGACCACTTGCGCTTAATAGAGTCAATTTTACAAGTATTTATGATCACCGTGTGGCGCTATTCACGCGCTTGCTGAACCCGACGCAGAACAACCCGCGCGCAACATGACACCGTGTGACCAGCATCGTCAGTGGTCGAAAAAAAACCCGCGATTCGCGTCGCGGGTTTTCTTCCCAACAGACGACAGTGCGACGCTTACTTCTTGGCGTCGTCTTTCTTCATCTCGTCTTTTTTCATCTCGTCTTTTTTGCCTTTGGCAGCGTCCGCCGGCTTGCTGGCCTTGGCGTCAGCGGCTGGCTTCATCTCGGCCGATGCTTTCATGTCCGATGGCTTGCTCGCCTTGGCGTCGGCAGATGCCTTCGCTTTCGGCTCGGCGCCGCTCAATGCCGCGCCATTCACTTGCAGGCCCGCTTGGGACAGCTTGGCGGCGCTCTTTGCACCGATGCCCTTGACGCGCTTTTCCAGATCAGCCCAGTCCTTGAATTCACCACCCTTGGTGCGCTCATCGATGATCACCTTCGACATTTTCGGGCCCACGCCCTTGACCGAGTCCAGCGCGGCGGCGTCGGCCTTGTTCACGTCAACCTGGGCAAAAGCAAAACCCATCGCGGCAACCATCGTTACTACTGCAAGCATCAGTTTCTTGATCATTTCCATGTTCTCCAGTGGGGTCTATCGATACGCGTGTCGGGCGGCCCTTGCCTCCCGTATTGACATTAACGAGCTCAAGCGCCAGCGGTTGACAATCGTAGCAATTTGTCATCAAAATGTCACAAAGCCCGCGCCGGGCACGGGCACGCCTATACGGGGAACAGCTCGGCGCGCGTGACGGTGGCCGTGCCCAGCTTGCCGACGACGATGCCGCCGGCCCGGTTGGCCGTCAGCACGGCGTCGCCGATCGACATGCCCGCTCCCAGCATCGCGGCCATGGTCGCGATCACGGTGTCGCCGGCGCCGGAGACGTCGAACACTTCGCGCGCGTCGGCGCTGGTGTGCAGCACGCCCTGCTCTGTGTACAAGCTCATGCCTTCTTCAGAGCGCGTCACCAGCAGCGCGTCCAGGCCCAGCTCGGCGCGCAGACCCTGCGCCTTGTTGGTCAACTGCTCCTCGCTGTTCCAGCTGCCAACGATGCGGCGCAGTTCGGACTTGTTCGGCGTGAGCACGGTCGCGCCCGCGTAGGGCGAAAAGTCTTCGCCTTTCGGGTCGACCATGACGATCTTGCCCGCGGCGCGCGCGGTCTTGATCATTTCCGCCACATTGACCAGGCTGCCCTTGTTGTAGTCGGACAGGATGATCACGTCGTAGTCGGGCAGCAGCGCGTTGAACTGGGTCAGCTTGTCGCGCAACACGATGTCGCTGGGCGCGTCTTCGAAGTCGATGCGCAGCAGCTGCTGCTGGCGCCCGATCACGCGCAGCTTGATGATGGTCGAAATCGCGTTGTCGCGTTTCAGATAGCTGTGGATGGCGCAGTCGTGCAGCAATTGCTCGACCTGTGCGCCCGCCTCGTCGGCGCCGACCACGCCCAGCAGACCGCAGTGGGCACCCAGCGCAGCGGCGTTGCGCGCCACGTTGGCCGCGCCGCCCAGGCGCTCCTCGCGCCGTTCGATGCGCACCACCGGCACCGGTGCTTCCGGCGAAATGCGGCTCACGTCGCCGAACCAGTAACGGTCCAGCATCACGTCGCCCACCACCAGGATGCGCACACTATCGAGTGCCGGCGCCACGCGGGGCGCGGCGCTGGCCGGCGTGATCAGGCGTTCAGTCACGGCGCTCATGTGCGGGTCAGGACCGAGCGACCGATCCCGTGGTATTCAAAACCGTTCTCGGCCAGCAGCGCCGGCTCGAACAGATTGCGTCCGTCGAAGATGACGGGCTGTTTCAGGCACGCCTTGATCTGGTCGAAATTGGGGCTGCGGAAGGCCTTCCATTCGGTCACGATGATCAACGCGTCCGCGTCCGTCAACGCGTCCATCGGAGCGCTGGCAAAGCGAATGCGTGCCAGCGCCGCGGCATCAAAATCAAGCGCCAGCACCCGCTTCGCTTCGGCCATCGCAACCGGATCGTAGACGGCCACGGTGGCGCCGCGCGCGATCAGTTCGGCCAGCAGCACACGCGCCGGCGCTTCGCGCATGTCGTCGGTATTGGGCTTGAAGGCCAGGCCCCAGATCGCGAAATGGCGACCGGACAGGTCCATGCCGAAACGGCTCGTCACCTTCTGACCGAGCACCAGCTTCTGCTTGTCGTTGACCGCTTCGACGGCGCGCAGGATCAGCAGGTCCTGGTCGTATTGGCGCGCCGTGCGCTCGAGCGCCTGCACGTCTTTTGGAAAGCATGAACCGCCATAGCCGCAACCAGCGTACAGGAAGCTGTGGCCAATGCGCGGATCGGAACCGATACCGTGGCGCACCGCCTCGATGTCGGCGCCGACCTTGTCGGCCAGGTTGGCCAGTTCGTTCATGAACGAAATGCGGGTGGCCAGCATCGCGTTGGCGGCGTACTTGGTAAATTCGGCCGAGCGCACGTCCATCCAGTGGGTGCGTTCATGATTGCGGTTGAACGGCGTGTACAGCTTCTTGACTAGGTCGCGCGCGCGCTCGCCATTGGGCGTGCTGTCGTGACCGACGACGATGCGATCGGGGCGCATGAAGTCTTCCACCGCCGCGCCCTCCTTGAGAAACTCGGGGTTGGAGACGACCGAAAACTGGGCCGCCACCGCGCGCGCGTCCAGTTCGGCCTGCACCGCTTTGGCGACCCGGTCGGCGGTGCCAACGGGCACCGTTGACTTGTCGATGATGACCTTGAAGTCCGTCATGTGCTGCCCGATCGCGCGCGCGGCGGCCAGCACGTATTGCAGGTCGGCCGAGCCGTCTTCGTCGGGCGGGGTGCCCACGGCGATGAACTGGATCGCACCGTGCGCGACGCTGGCGGCGACGTCGGTGGAGAACTGCAAACGGCCGGCCGCGCGGTTGCGCGCGACGACTTCTTCCAGGCCCGGCTCGTGGATCGGAATGCCGCCGCTGTTGAGCATGGCAATCTTCTTCGCGTCGAGGTCCAGGCAGAACACATCGTTGCCCATTTCGGCGAGGCAGGCGCCGGTGACGAGGCCGACATAGCCTGTGCCAATAATTGTTATCTTCATGCTGTTCTCGTGTGCGGGGCGGGCGGCGCGCGGCCACCCGGCCCCTTAGTTCATGACGTTGAGTTCTTCGGTGCGGCGCGGCGGGTAGGTTTCCCAACGGCTGCAGCCGGGGCACTGCCAGTAGAACTGGCGCGCCTTGAAGCCGCAATGGCTGCATTGGTAGCGCGCCAGCTTCTGGGTGTAACCGTGCACCAGGTTCTTGACCATCGACAGCTCGGGCCAGATGGCCGGCGGCGCATCCATCAGGCGCGCTTCCAGCAATTTATCCAGCCCCAGCAGGGTTGGCGTGCGGCGCAGTTCGGCGCTGACCAGCTGCTTGGCCGCATCCACGCCATCGAGTTCGATGACGGCCTTGAACACGACTTCGATCAGGTCAATCGAGGACGCCTCGGCCAGATAGGACTTGAGCAGGTTGACGCCTTCCTGCGGGCGCCCGACCTTGCGGTAGCCGTCCATCAGGCGCTGCGCCACCAGCGCCACGTGCGGCACACTTTGCTGCTCGACCCGCCGCCATGTCAGCAGCGCGCCTTCGACGTCGCCCTTGACCAGTTGCGCGTCGCCCGTCAGCAGCGTGGCGCGCACGTTCTTGCGGTCGGCCAGCAGCGCCTTCTCGAGCAGCGGCAGCGCGTCGTCCGGGTGCAGATGCACCAGCGCGTCCTGCGCCAGTTCGCAATAGAACTGGGCGATTTCCTTCTGGCGCGCGCCGGCGCCGGACTCCTGCAAGCCGATGGCCGCCTCGATGGCGCGCGGCCATTCCTTCTCGCGCTGAAAAATCTCCAGCAGCGAGCGGCGCGCCTGCACCGCGTACTGGGTCTCCAGCAACAGGTTGAAGGTTTCCTCGGCGCGGTCCAACAGGCCCGCTTTCAGGTAATCCTGGCCCAGTTCGTACTGCGCGTGTTGCTGCTGTTCCTGCGGCAGATCGGGCCGCGCCAGCAGGTTTTGATGGACGCGAATGGCGCGCTCGGTCTCGCCGCGCCGGCGAAACAGATTACCGAGCGCGAAGTGCAGATCGGCCGTTTCGGGATCGAGCTTGACGATTTCGATGAAGGCGTCGATCGCCTTGTCGGGCTGATCGTTGAGCAGAAAATTGAGGCCCTTGAAGTAGCCGCGCGGCAGGCTGCGCGACTCGGACACCAGTTGCCGGATATCGACCCGCGCGGCGATCCAACCGAGGCCGAAAAAGACGGGGATGCCCAGCAACCACCAGAGTTCATATTCCATGCGATTTTTTTATTGTGTGGGTGGGGACGCGACTACTGCTGCGTGTTGACGCTGTCGGGCTGCGGCTGGCCCTTGGGTTTGCGCGCGGCGTTGTGCAGCGCCTCGATGGTGCTCTTGGCCTTGGCCATTTCGCGCCGGTGGCGGAACATGGCCGGCGACATGGCCAGCACGCCCAGCGCGGCGCCGGCGATGAAGAACGCCAGCAGCATCAGCACCAGGGGACCGCGTAATTCGTAATTGAGGAAAAAGTGCAGATCGACGGTCTGGGTATTTTTCAGGGCGAAGCCAAAGAACAGCACAAACAGAACAAATCCAACGATGGTGGAGATAAATTTCATCAGCTCGGTCCAGTGTGTAATTGCGGAAAGCGCCAGTGTGGCACAAGAGAAGCTTTGCATCAAAAAAAAACGGCATCCAGGGACGCCGTTTTTTGTGATCGCCACACACCGCGGGCGGGCCCGTTGTGTGTGAGACGACGTCAGTCTTCGAGGATCGGTTGCCCGACCGTCGCATCGACGCGTTCGCGCAATTGCTTGCCCGGTTTGAAGTGCGGCACCCGTTTTTCTGGGACCATCACCTTGTCACCCGACTTCGGATTGCGCCCGATGCGCGGTGGCCGGCTGTTCAGGGAAAAGCTGCCAAAACCACGGATCTCGATGCGCTGACCGGTCGATAGTGCACCGGTCATTGCGTCGAGGATGGTCTTGACCGCATATTCCGCGTCCTTGGCCACCAGCTGAGAATAACGCTCAGCGAGGCGGTTGATCAACTCGGACTTGGTCATCGATCGATTCCGACGACTTAGTTCTTGTTGTCGAATTTAGCTTTCAGCAAGGCGCCCAGGCTGGTAGTACCGGAAGCTGCATTGTTGTCCGTAGCGGCCATCTTCTGCATTGCTTCTTGGGTTTCTACGTTGTCTTTTGCCTTGATCGACAGCTGGATCGAGCGAGCTTTACGGTCAATGTTGATGACCAGAGCTTCGACCGAATCGCCGACTTTCAGGTGGGTACCGGCATCTTCAACGCGATCGCGCGAGATTTCGGAAGCACGCAGATAGCCTTCGACTTCTTCGGACAACTGAATCACTGCGCCTTTAGGCTCGACCGACTTGACCACGCCTGTTACCAGGGCGCCCTTGTCGTTCATGGCAGCGAAGTTGTTGAATGGGTCGCCTTCGAGTTGCTTGACACCCAGGGAAACGCGCTCGCGCTCGACGTCGATGGCCAGCACGATGGCTTCCAGTTCGTCGCCCTTTTTGAAACGACGAACAGCTTCTTCGCCCGTTTCGGTCCAGGACAGGTCGGACAGGTGAACCAGACCGTCGATGTTACCGGCCAGGCCGATGAACACGCCGAAGTCGGTGATCGATTTGATCGCGCCGCGGACTTTATCGCCCTTCTTGTGGGTCACGCCAAAGTCATCCCAAGGATTGGCTTTGCACTGTTTCATACCCAGCGAGATACGACGACGCTCTTCGTCGATTTCCAGAACCATCACTTCAACTTCATCGCCCAGTTGGACGACTTTGTTTGGAGCGACGTTTTTGTTGGTCCAATCCATTTCGGACACGTGGACCAGACCTTCGATACCCTGCTCGACTTCAACGAAGGCGCCGTAGTCGGTGAGGTTGGTGACTTTACCGAACAGACGGGTGCTTTGTGGGTAACGACGGGACAGACCGGTCCAAGGATCGTCGCCCAGTTGCTTCACGCCCAGCGAAACACGATTCTTTTCTTGATCGTATTTCAGGACCTTAGCGGTGATTTCCTGGCCAACCGTCAGCACTTCCGACGGATGACGCACACGACGCCATGCCAGATCGGTGATGTGCAACAGGCCGTCGATGCCGCCCAGGTCCACGAAGGCGCCATAGTCGGTGATGTTTTTGACGACGCCGGTCACGACCGTGCCTTCTTTGAGCGTTTCCATCAGTTTCTGACGCTCTTCGCCCATCGATGCTTCGATGACGGCGCGGCGGGACAGAACCACGTTGTTACGCTTGCGATCGAGCTTGATGACCTTGAATTCCAGGGTCTTGCCTTCGAACGGGGTGGTGTCTTTGACAGGACGGGTGTCGACCAGGGAACCTGGCAGGAACGCGCGGATGCCGTTGGTCAGAACGGTCAGGCCGCCCTTGACTTTGCCGTTCACGGTACCGACGACGATTTCGCCCGATTCCATGGCTTTTTCCAGCGCCAGCCACGATGCCAGGCGTTTTGCCTTGTCGCGCGACAGGATGGTATCGCCAAAGCCGTTTTCCAGCGACTCAATCGCTACGGAAACGAAGTCGCCAACTTGGACTTCCAGCTCGCCGATGTCGTTCTTGAATTCTTCGATGGGGATGAATGCTTCAGATTTGAGGCCGGCGTTGACGATCACGAAATTGTGGTCGAGGCGCACGACTTCAGCGGAAATAACTTCGCCGGAGCGCATATCTTGACGCGACAACGACTCTTCGAAGAGCGCGGCAAAACTTTCCATACCGGAGGACTCGGTGGATGTAACAGTAGTCATAGTTTGTACACAATGTTATCCAGCAGAGATCGCACAATGCGACTTAAACTGGGTTAGGTTTTTCACACACTTGCGCCGGCACCAACCGGCACAAGCACCACTTCAAACGGCCAACAGCGCCGCCTTAGTTCTTCATCTGCGCATACCATTTCAACACTTCGTCGACGGCCTGATCGGCTGTCATCGGCGAGGTATCGAGGATATGCGCCCCTTCTGCCGCAACCAGCGGGGCGATCGCGCGGTGAGTATCGCGGTCGTCGCGCGCCTGCAAATCGGACAGGAGGTCTTCCATATTAGCAGAAATCCCCTTCTCTATCAATTGCTTATATCGGCGTTGCGCGCGCGCCTCAACGCTGGCGGTCATGAACACCTTGAGCTGGGCATGGGGAAAAATCACCGAGCCCATGTCGCGCCCGTCGGCCACCAGGCCGGGCGCCTTGCTAAAACGCAGCTGCAGGCCGAACAGCGCCTGGCGCACGGCGGGCAAGGCGGCGATCTTTGATGCCATGTTGCCAACGGCCTCGGCGCGGATCGCCTGGGTGACGTTCTCGTTGGCCAGCAGGATCTCGCCGCCCACGAAACTGCACGGCAGGTGCTCGGCCAGTTTGGCTAAGGCGTGCTCGTCGTGCAGGTCGGTGTCGCGCCGGATCGCCATCAGCGCCGTCAGGCGGTACAGCGCGCCCGAATCGAGGTAGTGAAAGCCGAGTTTGTCGGCGACCTTGTGGGCCACCGTGCCCTTGCCGGACGCGGTCGGGCCGTCAATGGTGATGACTGGGGGATGGGATGCGTGCATTGGGTGACTTGTCATTGTGTGTAATCGCTCGTGTAAGGGGAACTAGTCTTTCCAGTTCCACCACTTTAACTTCTCGGGCTCCGGGTTGGGCGTTTGCGCGAAGTAGACCGCTTCGCGCGCCACGTACAGCCAGCAGCGGTCGACGTGGCAGCCCTGCAGCGCGCACTGGCGCTGATACATCGCTTGCGGGTCGCAGCCTTTCAGCTGCTCGACCCGGGTAAAGCCCTGCGCGAACAGATCTTGTGCGATGCTGGGACCGACGCCAGGGATACGGCGCAGGTCTTTGATGGCGGCGTCGCGCTCAGAATAGCTCTTCATGCGCGATGCTGGCGAACGCAGTGAAGTACTCGGGGAAGGTCTTGGCGACGCACTTCGGGTCGTTGATGCGCATCGCGTTGCCGCGCCGCGCCGCGCCGTCCAGCGTGGCCAGCGAAAAGCACATCGCCATGCGGTGGTCGTCGTAGGTGTCGATGGTGGCCGCCTGGACCACCGCCGGCGGGGTGACGCGAATATAATCCGCGCCCTCCTCCACAATGGCGCCCAGCTTGCGCAACTCGGTTGCCATCGCGCTGATGCGGTCGGTTTCCTTGACGCGCCAGCTGGCGATATTGCGCAGCGTGCTGGTGCCGTCGGCGTACAGCGCGGCAATCGCGATCGTCATCGCCGCGTCGGGAATGTGGTTAAAATCCGCATCGATGGCCTTCAGCACGCCGTTCGACTTGGCCTCGATCCAGTTCTCGCCGTAGGTGATGGTGGCGCCCATCTGTTCGAGCGAAGCGGCGAAGCGCACGTCGCCCTGGATGCTGTTGCGCCCCACGCCGACCACGCGCACCGGCCCGCCGGAAATCGCGCCGGCCGCCAAAAAATAGGACGCCGACGAGGCGTCACCTTCGACGTGGATGCTGCCCGGGCTGATGTAGTGCTGACCCGGCTCGATGGTAAACGACTGCCAGCCATCCTGCACGACAGTGACGCCGAAGCGGCGCATCAGGTTCAGCGTGATTTCAATGTACGGTTTCGAGATTAGCTCGCCGACGACGTCGATGGTGACGGCGTGCTCGCGCGCCATCAGCGGCGCCGCCATCAGGATCGCGGTCAAGAATTGCGACGACACGTTGCCGGCCACGCTCAGGCGCTGCGCGTGGATGTGGCCGCGGCGGATGCGCAGCGGCGGAAAACCCGGCTCGCCCGTGTATTCGATCTGCGTGCCGACAGCGTTGAGCGCGTCGACCAAATCGCCAATCGGGCGCTCGTGCATGCGCGAAACACCGTGCAGCGTGTAGTCGCCGCCAATCACGGCCAGTGCGGCCGTCAGCGGGCGAATCGCCGTACCCGCGTTACCCATGAACAGGTCGGCGGCGTGGTTCGGCAGCACGCCGTCAACGCCATGCACCACATGGGTGTGCTCGTCGATCTGCTCCCACTTCACGCCCAGAGAATGCAAGGCGCCCAGCATGACGAAGGTGTCGTCGGACGCCAGCAAGTCGATGATGGTGGTGGTGCCCTTGCACAGCGCGGCGAGCAACAGCGTACGATTGGAAATGCTTTTCGAGCCAGGCAGTTTGACCGTGCCTTCAACATGCATGACCGGTTTGATGTCGAGGTGATGCGGATAGTGTTTTTGCTGCGTCATGCGAATTCGTCCTGGTTATTATTGCTCTGCGTTGTCGGTGCGCTGGGGCGCTTCGGCGGCCTCGATCGCCTCGATCCACTGCTGGCGCGCGTGCTGCGCATTGGCGTACACCGCCTCGATGGCGGCGCCGTCACCGGCGGCCAGCTTGGCGCGCAATCCGGTCAATTGTGCCAGATACGCGTCGAGCTCACCGAGCAGCGCCTCCTGATTGGCCAGGCTGATGTCGCGCCACATCTCGGGCGACGAGCCGGCGATGCGCGTGAAATCGCGAAAACCGCTGGCCGCGTATTGAAATAGCTGGCTCGCGTGCGGCTTGTTGGCGATGTCGTCGACCAGCGCGTAGGCCAGCAAATGCGGCAAATGACTGACGGCGGCAAACACCTTGTCATGTTCTTGCGGCGTCAAACGATGGATCAACGCGCCGCACGCGCGCCAGGCATCGGCGACCCGCTCAACATCGGCCGGCGCGTTTTCCGGCAGCGGCGTGAGCACCGCCTTCTTGCCCACATACAGATCGACGATGGCCGCATCCGGTCCATTGGTTTCACGTCCGGCGATCGGGTGGCCTGGCACGAACTGATGGATCCGACTGCCCAGCGCGCGGCGCGCGGCGGCCACCACGTCGCCCTTGGTGCTGCCCGCGTCGGTGATGACGGTGTGCGCGCCAAGGTGCGGCAGCAGCGCCGCCAGAATCGCCTCGGTCTGCGCCACCGGCGTGGCCAGCAGCACCAGATCGGCGTCCTGCAGCGCGTCGGCCATCGAGCCGCCGATCGAGTCGATCAAGCCTAACGCCAAGGCGCGCGCCATTGGCGCTGGCGACCTGCCCATGCCCACCACGGTGCCGACCATGCCGGCGTGTTTCAGTCCAAGCGCGAACGAGCCTCCGATCAGGCCGACACCAAAAATGACGACTTTGTTGAGCACGTTTATGCCAGCGCTTTCTTGAGTGCTGCGATGAAGATCGCGTTTTCCTGCGGCAGACCGATCGAGATGCGCAGCCATTGCGGCAGACCGTAGTTGCCGACCGGGCGCACAATCACACCCTGCTTGAGAAGAGCCAGGTTCACGCGCGCGCCGGCGCCGTCGTCGCTGCCGACTTTGACGAGCACGAAGTTACCGAACGACGGTACATATTCCAGCCCCAGTTCGTCGAACGCTTCGACGAACTGCTGATAACCGGCCGCGTTGTTGGCCGCGCCCTTGGCCAGAAACTCGGCATCGTTCAAGGCCGCGATGGCCGCTGCCTGGGCCATCGAATTGACGTTGAACGGCTGACGCACGCGATTCATCAGGTCGGTCTGGGCCGGCTGCGCGATAGCGAAACCGACGCGCAGGCCGGCCAGGCCGTACGCCTTCGAGAAGGTGCGCGACACAACCAAATTGGGATACTGCTTGACCCACGCGGTCGACTCGTATTGCTGCTCGCTGGCGAGAAATTCGTTGTACGCCTCATCCAGCACAACGATGACGTTGGCCGGCACTTGCTTGAGGAAGGCCTCGATGTCGGCCGCAGGCACAAAGGTGCCGGTCGGGTTGTTCGGGTTGGCGATATACACCAGGCGCGTGTCGGCATCGATCGCGGCGGCCATGGCCGGCAGGTCGTGGCCGTAGTCCTTGGCGGGCACGACGATCGCGCGCGCGCCGACGCCTTGCGTGGCCAGCGCATACACGGCAAACGAGTACTGCGCGTACACCACCGACTGGCCGCTTTGCACGAACGCGTGCGCGGCGATTTCCAAAATATCGTTGCTGCCGTTGCCCAGCGTGATCCAGTCGGCCGGCACGTCGTACTTGGCCGAGATGGCGGCCTTCAGCTCGAAACCGTTCGCGTCCGGATAGCGTCCCAGATCGCTTGCTGCGGCCTGCATGGCCAACTTGGCCGACTCGGGAACGCCGAACGGGTTTTCGTTGGACGCGAGCTTGACGATGTTGGCCTCGTCGAGGCCGAATTCACGCGCCACTTCAGCGATGGGTTTGCCGGCTTGATAAGGGGCGATGGCGCGAATGTAATCTGGACCGAATTGCTTGGACATGGAGATTTCCGAAAAAATGACAGAAGATTTACAGGCTGAGCGGGTAGGAGCCCAGCACTTTGAAAAACGCGGCGTTGTCTTGCAACTCGGCCAGCGCCTTGGCGACCGGCGCGTCGTGCACGTGGCCTTCCACGTCGACATAGAAATAGTATTCCCAGCTGCCCATGCGGGCCGGGCGGGACTCGAAGCGCGTCATCGACACACCGTGCTTGGCCAGCGGCGCGAGCAGTTTGTAGACCGCGCCTGCCTTGTTGGGCACGGCCAGCACCAGCGAGGTCTGGTCCGAACCGGACGGGGTGGTTTGCAGCTTGCCGATCACGGCGAAGCGCGTGCGGTTATGCGGATCATCCTGGATGTGCGCCTGCACCACGCCGAGCTGGTACTGCTCGCCGGCCATCTCACTGGCGATCGCCGCCACTGTCGGGTCCATACTGGCCATGCGCGCGGCCTCGCCGTTGGACATCACGGCGCGCCGCTCGATGTTGGGGTAGTGCTGATTGAGCCACACCTGGCACTGAGCCAGCGCCTGCGAATGCGCGCAGATCACCTTGACGCCGTCCATCGCGCCGGTCTTGGTCATCAGGCTGTGGTGCACCTGGATCGACACCTCGCCGCTGATGATGGTGGAGGTGGCCAGCATCAGGTCGAGCGTGCGATTGACCGCGCCCTCGGACGAGTTCTCCACCGGCACCACGCCGAAATCGGCGGTGCCCGCTTCGGTGGCGCGGAACACCTCGTCGATCGAGGCGCATGGCATGGCCTCGATGGCGGTGCCGAACTGCTGGTAGGCGGCCTGCTCGGTGTAAGTGCCGACCGGCCCCAGGAAGGCGACGGTGACGCGCTTTTCCAGCGAGCGGCAGGACGACATGATCTCGCGGAAAATGGTCTGCACGTCCTTGTCCTTGAGCGGACCGGGGTTGCGCTCGGCCACGCCGCGCAGCACCTGCGCCTCGCGCTCGGGGCGAAACACCGGGGCCATGGTTTCGGCCTTCACATGCCCAACGTCCTGGGCCAGGCGGGCGCGCCGGCACAACAGGTCAAGAATCTGGGCGTCGATTGCGTCGATCTGCTCGCGCAAGGGTTTGAGTTTATCTGTCATCGTCTGAAAATACTATGCGTGTTTGCGATTCTGCTGGCGCCAGGCTGCGGTTGATCAGCGGCCGGCGAACTCGTTCAAATAATCGATCAGGGCTTGCACGCCCTCGATCGGCATCGCGTTGTAAATCGATGCGCGCATACCGCCGACGGACTTGTGGCCCTTCAGTTGCAGCAGGCCGCGCTCTTTAGCGCCGGCCAGAAATTGTGCGTTTTTCGTTTCGTCGCGCAGATAAAACGGGATCGTCATGCGCGAGCGGTAGGCCGGTTGAACCCGGTTCTCGTAAAAATCGTCGATATCGAGGGCAGCATACAACAGCTTGGCCTTCTCGATATTGCGCTGCTCCATGGCGGCCACGCCGCCCTGGCGCTTGAGCCACTGGAACACCAGCCCGGCGATGTAGATCGCATAGGTGGGCGGAGTGTTGTACATCGATTCGTGCGCGGCCACGGTCTGCCAGTTGAAAGCGGATGGGCAGATCGGCAGCGCGTGGCCCAGCAGGTCCTCGCGCACGATCGCCAGCGTCAGGCCGGCCGGGCCGATGTTCTTTTGCGCGCCGCCGAAGATGACGCCGTACTTGGACACGTCGATCACGCGCGACAGGATGTGCGACGACATGTCGGCTACGATCGGGGTAGAGTCAAGCAGTTCGGGCGCGAAATCGTACTCGACGCCGTCGATGGTTTCATTGGTGCAGATGTGCAGGTAGGCAGCGCCCGGCGTCAATTGCCAGCTCGACTGGGGCGGCACGCCGTCAAAATGGGTCGATTGCGACGAGGCCGCGACGTTCACGTTGCAATAGCGCGCCGCTTCGGCGATCGACTTGCCCGACCACGAACCGGTGTGGATGAAGTCCACCGTGGCCGGTTGCGCCACGCGCCCCACCAAATTTAACGGCACCACCGCGTTCTGGCCCAGGCCACCGCCTTGCATGAACAAGATCTTGTAATTGTCGGGCACCGCCAGCAGCTCGCGCAGGTCGCGCTCGGCCGCCTGGTAAATCGCGATAAATTCAGGACCGCGGTGACTCATCTCCATGACCGACATGCCACTGCCATGCCAGTCGAGCATTTCAGCGGCGGCTTGTTCAAGCACTTCTTTCGGCAGGACGGCGGGGCCGGCGGAGAAGTTGTAGATGTGCGTCACGGTGCGATCCTAAAGTGGTGAAGGTTGACTTACTTGGGCGGTTCCGGCGTGAACTTGTCGATCAGTTTGCTCACGCGCGGCATCATGATTTTTTGGCTCAGCTGCATCGATTCGGCCATCAACTGCGGCATCACCGACAGCATCTTGGCGCCCACCGGACTCTGGTAGAAGGCCGTCATCTGTTCGATCTCGCCGACGCTGAAGTGGCGCGCGTACAAGGGAACGATGGCCGCGCCCATCTCGTCGGCCAGGGTCGGGTCGGCCAGCAAGGCGTCCAACGCGGCGGTCGCGTCGGGAATCGATTTCTCCGCGCTGGCCATCAAGGACTTCTGTTGTTCGGGCGTGAGCTTGGGGTTCTTGCTGATCTTGTCGTTGGCGGCCTGGCGGATGATCGCGGGAATCGCCTTCGACATTTGCTGAAACACGGTGCTGACCAACTGCTTGTATTTCATCGCCACCAGCAGGTCATTGACGGCCTTGACGGCCGCCGGGTCGACCGGCGCATCGGCGAACACGGGCGCGCTGGCGATCAGGGCAATCGACGTGATGAGGGATGCTGCGAATTTTTTCATGAGGCCTCCGTGGGGTGGGCTGGCATGGGGTGCGGGCTTCGGTCCGGCAATTGGGGTCAGAGTAATTTTCGCGCACAGACCGCGCGAAAAAACACTCTGACCCCATTTGCCTACGCCGCAGTTGCGCGCGCCCTGCGCCTGCGCGCAGTCAGGAACTAGCTTACTCCGGTGTCGCCTCTGGCGCTGCCGGTGCTTGCGTGGCATCCGGCGCTTCGGCGACGTCTTCTTCGGCGTCGGCCTCAACGATGCGCTGCAGACCCGACAGCTTGGTGCCGTCTTCCACCGAGATCAAGGTCACGCCCTGCGTGGCGCGGCCCATCTCGCGGATCTCGGCCACGCGGGTGCGGATCAGCACGCCGCCGGTCGTGATCAGCATGATCTCGTCTTTTTCCTCGACCAGCGTAGCGGCCACGACTTTGCCGTTGCGCTCGCTGGTCTGGATCGCGATCATGCCCTTGGTGCCGCGGCCATGGCGGGTGTATTCCAGGATCGGCGTACGCTTGCCGTAGCCGTTTTCGGTGGCCGTCAGTACCGACTGCTGCTCGTTCTCGGCCACCAGCAGCGCGATCACGTGCTGACCTTCTTCCAGGTTCATGCCGCGCACGCCGCGCGCCGTGCGGCCCATCGGACGCACATCGTTTTCGTCGAAGCGCACCGCTTTGCCGGAGTCGGAGAACAGCATCACGTCGTGCTGGCCGTCGGTCAGCGCGGCGCCGATCAGGAAGTCGCCGTCGTCCAGATCGACCGCGATGATGCCGGCCTTGCGTGGATTTTTGAAGTCGCTCAGCGGCGTTTTCTTGACCGTACCGAGGCTGGTCGACATGAATACGTAGCGGTCTTCAGGGAAGCTGCGGTTCGCGCCCGACACCGGCAGGATCACCGTGATCTTCTCGTTGTCCTGCAGCGGGAACATGTTGACGATCGGCTTGCCGCGCGAGTTGCGCGAGCCTTGCGGCACTTCCCACACCTTCAGCCAGTACATGCGGCCGCGATTGGAGAAGCACAGCATGTAGTCGTGCGTGTTGGCGATGAACAGCTGGTCGATCCAGTCCTCTTCCTTGGTCGCCATCGCCTGCTTGCCGCGCCCGCCGCGCTTTTGCGCGCGGTATTCGGCGATCGGCTGCGACTTCATGTAGCCCGTGTGCGACAGGGTCACGACCATGTCCTGCGGCGTGATCAGATCTTCCGTCTCGAGGTCGGTGGCGTTCATCTCGATGGTCGAGCGGCGCACGTCCTTGTTGCCGGCGCCGTACTCGTTCATGATCGCCGTCATTTCGTCGGTGATGATGACGGTCACGCGTTCCGGCTTGGACAGGATGTCCAGCAGGTCGGCGATGTGGTCCATGATTTCTTTGTACTCGTTGACGATCTTGTCCTGCTCCAGGCCTGTCAGGCGCTGCAGGCGCATCTGCAGGATCTCTTGCGCCTGCTCGTCGGACAGCTTGTAGAGGCCGTCGGCCTGCATGCCGTAGTGCTTCGGCAGGTGCTCGGGCCGGAAGGCCTCGATGCCGCCGGCGGTGGAGCCTTCGGCGGTGCGCGTCAGCATCTCGCGCACCAGCGACGAATCCCAGCCGCGCGCCATCAGCTCGAGCTTGGCGATCGGCGGCGTCGGCGCGGCCTTGATGATGGCGATGAAGTCGTCGATATTGGCCAGCGCGACGGCCAGGCCTTCGAGCATGTGGCCGCGTTCGCGCGCCTTGCGCAGTTCGAACACGGTGCGGCGCGTGACCACTTCGCGGCGGTGCGACAGGAAGTAGAACAGCATCTGCTTGAGGTTCAGCAGCTTCGGCTGGCCGTTGACCAGCGCCACCATGTTCATGCCGAAGGTGTCCTGGAGCTGGGTCTGCTTGTACAGATTGTTGAGCACCACTTCCGGCACTTCGCCGCGTTTCAGTTCGATCACCACGCGCATGCCCGACTTGTCGGACTCGTCGCGGATGTCGGAGATGCCCTCGAGCTTCTTGTCGCGCACGTTTTCGGCGATGCGCTCGAGCAGCGACTTCTTGTTGACCTGGTAAGGCAGCTCGTCGACGATGATGGCGATGCGGCCGCCGTCCTTGCCGTATTCCTCGAAGTGGGTCTTGGCGCGCATGACGATGCGCCCGCGCCCGGTGCGGTAGCCGTCGCGCACGCCCGAGACGCCGTAGATGATGCCGGCGGTCGGAAAGTCCGGCGCCGGGATGATCTCGATGAGCTCGTCGACGGTGCAATCCGGATTGCGCAGCACGTGCAGTGCGCCGTTGATGATTTCGGTCAGGTTGTGCGGCGGGATGTTGGTGGCCATGCCGACCGCGATGCCCGACGAGCCGTTGATCAAGAGGTTCGGGATCTTGGTCGGCAGCACCGTCGGCTCTTTTTCCTTGCCGTCGTAGTTGGGCTGGAAGTCGACGGTGTCCTTGTCGATGTCGGCGAGGATCTCGCTGGCAATCTTGTCAAGGCGGCACTCGGTGTAACGCATGGCGGCGGCACTGTCGCCGTCGACCGAGCCGAAGTTGCCCTGGCCGTCCACTAATGTATACCGCAGCGAGAAGTCCTGCGCCATCCGCACCAGCGTGTCATAGATCGAGGCGTCGCCGTGCGGGTGGTACTTACCCATGGTTTCGCCGACCACGCGCGCGCACTTGACGTACGGGCGGTTGTACACGTTGTTCATTTCGTGCATCGCGAACAACACGCGGCGGTGCACAGGCTTGAGGCCGTCGCGCACATCCGGCAATGCGCGGCCGACGATCACGCTCATGGCGTAATCGAGATAGCTCTTGCGCATCTCTTCTTCGAGGGAAATTGGGATTGTTTCTTTTGCGAATTGATCCATTGGCGGGGGGCTGGTCTCAGGCTGTGGTTATGTTACAAGCGGGCGATTTTACCACGCGCGATATAGCAACAGCGCAATTCGGCCGATGAGGCCGCCGCTGCAATTTACCGCGCGTTTGTGACGCGTCAATGTCGACTGACTTGACTTGTCTATATGTTGCACAAAAACAACGTCAATTTCATAATGCTCCTCGTTTGATTTACGGAGCGTCGTGCTAACTCCTCTGCTGTGGCAAAATGATCGAGAGTCATTGCTTGTTTCGCAATCTGGAAGCGGGCAAAGCAGGATGGAGTGTTATTATTCTGTCCATGCACGTCAAGTTGCGCAGTTTTTGCTGCGGATATCACCCCCGAAAGGAAGACACAATATGAATAAATTAGCAACCTTCGTTCTCGCAGCCTCCGCAGCGTTCGCTGGCAGTGCATTTGCGCAAAGCTCCGCGCCAACCGCGCCTCCGTACTCGCCGGTGACTACCGACATCAAGGCAAATTCGCCATACAGCGCCTACGTGCAAGATGCGCGCGGCGTAATCGCCCGCAACCCGTTCGGCCTGTGCTGGCGTACCGGGTACTGGACTCCTGCCGATGCGGTGCCAGGTTGCGACCTGCCGCTGTGCGTAGAGCCTGAAACCCTGGTCAACGGCAAGTGCGTCGCACCGGCACCGGTCGTGGTGGCACAGGCTCCGGCACCAGCGCCAGCGCCAGCACCAGTGGTCGCCGCGCCAGTCGTCACGTCGGAAAAGGTCAGCTATTCGGCTGATGCGTTCTTCGACTTCGACAAGGCAGTGCTCAAGCCAGCCGGCAAAGCCAGCCTGGACGACCTGACCTCTAAGCTGCAAGGCATCAACCTGGAAGTCATCATTGCCGTCGGCCACACCGACTCGATCGGCACCGATGCTTACAACCAGAAGCTGTCGATCCGCCGCGCCGAAGCCGTCAAGGCCTACCTGCAGTCGAAGGGCGTGGAAGCGAACCGCATCTACACCGAAGGCAAGGGCGAGAAGCAGCCAGTTGCTGACAACAAGACCGCCGCTGGCCGTGCCAAGAACCGTCGCGTCGAGATCGAAGTCGTCGGTACCCGCAGCAAGTAATCACTGCGAAAGAAGCGCGGCTTGCCGCGCGACTGTAGAAGAACCCCGCTGCGGCGGGGTTTTTTTACGTCCGGCATTTTTTACGCTCGCGTCCGCCCCCTGCCCCAATTTCCCGCTATTATTCCGCCTATGAACGCCGACCCCCACGAAATCCAGAAATTCAGTGACCTTGCCCACCGTTGGTGGGATCCCACGTCCGAGTTCCGCCCACTGCACGAGATCAATCCCCTGCGCCTCGAGTGGATCAACGCGCGCGCGCCGCTTGCTGGCCGCAAGGTAATCGACATCGGTTGCGGCGGCGGCATCCTGGCCGAATCGATGGCAAAAAAGGGCGCCGACGTCACCGGCATCGACCTGTCGCAAAAAGCGTTGAAGGTGGCCGACCTGCACAGCCTCGAGTCGGGCGTGCAGGTGCGCTACCAGCTCATTGCCGCCGAGGACATGGCGGCGCGGGAGCCGGGCCAGTACGACGTCGTCACCTGCATGGAGATGCTCGAGCACGTTCCCGATCCGGCCTCGATCGTACGGGCGGCGGCGGCGCTGGTCAGGCCCGGCGGGCACGTGTTCTTTTCGACCTTGAACCGCAATCCGAAGGCCTACCTGTATGCGGTGGTGGGCGCCGAGTACCTGCTGCGCATGCTGCCCAAGGGCACCCACGACTACGCCAAATTCCTGACGCCGGCGGAGCTGTCGCATTTCGCTCGCCAGGCTGGCCTGCAGCTCGAGGCGATGAAGGGTCTGGGCTACAACCCGCTGACCAAGATGTATTCGCTTAACGACGACACCAGCGTCAACTACATGGTGGCGTGCAGCCGCCCGCTCTGACCACGCCCTCCTTTCCCAAGACTTCATGACTGCCAATTCCCTGCAGGCACCGCGTGCCATCCTGTTCGACCTCGACGGCACGCTGGCCGACACGGCGCCGGACCTTGCCGCCGCGGTCAATTACCTGCGCACGCAGCGCGGGCTGGCGCCGACGCCCTATTCCGTGCTGCGGCCGACGGCGTCGGCCGGCGCGCGCGGCATGATCGGCGCCGCCTTCGGCCTCACGCCTGCCGACGATGGCTACGAAGAATTGCGCCTGCAATGGTTCGACCGTTACCAGTCGGCGATGGCGGTGCACAGCACGCTGTTCGGCGGCGTGCCCGAGCTACTGGCCGGCATCAGCGCGGCCGGCATGGCATGGGGCATCGTCACCAACAAGCCGGCGCGCTTCACCGATCCGCTGATTCCGCAGATCGGGCTGGCGCACGCTGGCTGCATCATCTCCGGCGACACCGTGGCGCACGCCAAGCCGCATCCCGCGCCGCTGCTGGAAGGCGCGCGCCGCCTCGGCATCGCGCCGGAACACTGCTGGTACGTGGGCGACGACCTGCGCGACATCGAAGCGGGCCGCGCGGCCGGCATGCTGACGGTTGCGTGCGCCTGGGGCTACTGCGGCAGCGTCGAGCCGGCGAGCTGGAACGCCGACCTGCTGCTCGACACGCCGGAAGACCTGCTCGACGTGCTGCGCGCGGCGACTGCCTCCGGAACGGCCATGCTGGCTTGAGGCCCCGTCTTTACATCTCGTAACAATTGAAACCACTGACGCCTATCCACGGGAAGGCAGCGCGGTTAATCTTCGCCTGAAGCAACAATTGAAATTCAGGAGTAGAAATGAAGTGGAAGAAAACGGCACCTCGCGTTGTTCCGTTGGTGGCGGTCGCATCTGTGTCGCTCGTCATCGCGGGCCTGGCGGGTGCTGCGATGATCATGGGCTTGCTGCCGGTGTCGCGTGTTGCGCCAGCGGCGCCGCTGGCGGTTGCCGAAGCGCCGCAGCCGCGCGTAGTGCATCACCACCGTGAAGAGGGCCGCAACAGCAGCCATCAGAAGCATCATCGTCCAACTTTACCGGCGCCGCAGCCGGAGCAGGCCGAGTATGTGCGGGTCGGCATTAGCGCGGTGGTGGGCGGGCTGCTCGGCAAGCAGGTCGGCAGCGGCAATGGCCGCGAGGGCGAGACGGTGGTCGGTCTGCTCGGCGGCTACGCCCGCAACCAACCGGCCGACGGCGCCAGGTGATTGCGCGGCCTCGACGCACGTTCGACTGGCACTGCGCCGGCGCAGAGATTGCGTTACAATGGAGTTCTGTTGGGGGCGACCTGGTTTCGACGGGGGTTGCAAAGCAGAACAGGGCATACCGAGGGCGGGCTACCTCGTAAATACAACCTGAAAAACTTAACTGCAAACGATAACTCGTACGCACTCGCAGCTTAATTGCTGCTAGCTCTAGAACACCTCGTCCCTGGGGTGGGCCGTCAAAAGCTCTAGAGTCATTTACAGGGACTCGTGGTTTGCTGGGTTACTTAGCGAATCACTAAATAATAGGTAACTCGCTTGTACACAGCGTGCACGTCCGCGTTGTACCGGTTAAATTAAATGGCAGTGCTAAGTATGTAGAACTGTCTGTAGAGTGCTTTCGGACGCGGGTTCGATTCCCGCCGCCTCCACCAC